>NZ_CP085234.1:0-1200000 GCF_044807075.1 Brevundimonas vesicularis | reverse complement strand
CCAGCTGCTGCCAGGCGTCCATCATGGCGTAGGGCAGATAGCCGGCGTCGTTGACGTCCAGACCGGCCTTGGTCAGGGCGGCGTCATATTCGGACTTCAGGCGCGGCAGATCGTTGAGGCTCATCCCGCGCTGGTCGTAGACGCGACCCTGGTCGTCCAGGTCGACGAAGTGGGCGGTGTCGCGCTCGCGGTCGTGCGGCTGGCCGGCGCCCTTCCAGCGGTCGGGCTCGCGCGCCAGTTCGCCCACGTCGGCGATGGCGGCGGGCGTGCGCAGGAAGGCCGGCAGTTCGTCCGGCAGGGCCCGCATCGCCGCCACGCCGATCAGGCGGTGGCCGGTGTTGCCCCAGGCGGTGACGGTGACCGCCGGCGCGGCGACCGCGACGAGGGCCAGGGCGGCGATGGCGAGACGTTTCATGGGCAAACCTCAACAAGGATCACGCCCGTCTAACGCATCCTTGATCGCGCCTCCAGCGCCCAAGGGGTGGCGTGAGGCGCATCGGCGCCTAGGTTATGAAGGCTCCCCCTTCGTCTGTTTCCAGGCTCCACGCCCCTGGGGAGCGATGACGTGATTGCGTCATCGCCGTCGTCGGACGGCCCTTCCAGTGGACGCCAGACCGAAAGGACATTCCCATGCGCACGCCCCGCATCGCCCTTCTTGCTTCCGTCGCCCTTCTTGCGACCGCCGCGACCGCTCACGCCCAAGAGGCATCGACGACGGCGCAGATGCCGACGGCCGCGCCGATGGCCGGCTCGACCACCTTCACCGATGACGAGCTGAAAAAGTTTGACGACGCCATGGCCAAGGTGAGAGCCGTCAGCGACACGCTGAACGGCGCTCAGCCGACGCCGGAACAGCAGGCGCAGATGGCCGCCGCAGTGCAGGATTCAGGGCTTGAAGTGACGCGCTTCAACACCCTGTCCAACGCCGTCGCCGCCGATCCGGCCCTGGCCGCGCGCATTCGGGTGGTGAACGCCACGCCGCCAGCGCCCGGCACCCCTGCCGCCGCCGTGACAGACGACGAACTGAACCGCTTCGTCACCGCCATGACGCAGATCCGCGTCGTCACAGCCGAGGTGCAGAACAATCAGGCGACGCCCGAGCAGAGCGCCAAATTGACGGCGGCGGTCGAGGCGTCCGGCCTGACGACCGAGCGCTTCAACGCCATCTCGCAACTGGTTTCCGCGACGCCCTATCTTCAGGCCAAGGCGCAACTGGCCGGCGCGCGTCTGGAGAAGGGCGTGAGCCAGTAGCGATCAGGTGTCTGCGGGCTCGCGCCGGGTGTCCGGCGCGGCTGGGCCCGCCTCGTCCTCGTTCAGCAGCCGGCCTTCGCGGCGGGGCTTGATGTAGGGGGCGGGCTGGGGCGTCGGCATATTGCCGCGCATCAGCTGGCGGCCGGCCTTGAGCCCGCCGGTCAGCTGCAGGTCCAGACGGGCCTCGTCGCGACGGCGCACGTCGCCGATGGTCTCGGCCGCCAGGGTCTCGTCCAAGCCCAGTTCGACCAGGGCGCGCTCGCCGAACTTGAGCGCCGACTCGAAGGTCTCGCGGATCTGGTAGTCCACGCCGGCCTGGATCAGGCGCATCGAATGCCCTCGGTCGAAGGCGCGGGCCATGATCCGGGTGGTCGGGAACTCCGACTTGACCAGTTCGACGATGCGGTCGGCGGCCTCGGGCTTGTCCACGCAGACCAGAACCATCTCGGCCTCCTCCGCGCCCGAAGCGCGCAGGGTGTGCAGCTGGGTGCCGTCGCCGTAATAGACCTTGAACCCGAACTGGGAGGCGGCCTGGATCATCTCCACGTCGTTCTCGATGATCGACACGTCCACGTCGCGGGCCAGCAGGGGTTGAGACACGACTTGGGCGAAACGGCCGAAGCCGATGATCAGCACCTGGCCGCGCAGGTCCTTGGCGAAGTCGACGCCCTCGGCGCTTTCGGCGTCCTGGACCGGCTTGGGCGACAGCCGCGCGATCAGCAGCGAGGTCAGGGGCGTCAGGGCCATCGACAGGATGACCACCGCCGACATCATCGCGCCGATGCGGGAGTCGAACAGGCCGGCGGCGACGGCGGCGCCGTACAGGACGAAGGCGAACTCGCCGCCCTGCGCGAACAGGCCCGCGCGCTCGACCGCCTCATGGTGCGAGGCCTTGAACAGGCGCGCGACGGCATAGATGCCCACGCCCTTGACCAGCATGAAAGCCACAACCCCGCCCAGCACCAGACGCCAGTCGGCGACGACCACCGACACGTCCAGCGACATGCCGACGCTGAGGAAGAACAGACCCAGCAGGATGGCGCGGAACGGCTCGACGTCCGCCTCAAGCTGGTGACGGAAGGTGGATTCCGACAGCAGGACCCCGGCCAGGAAGGCGCCCATGGCCATGGACAGACCGCCCAAAGACATGGCCCAGGCGGCGCCGACCACGACCAGCAGGGCCGCCGCCGTCATGACCTCGCGTCCGCCGTACTGGGCCAGGAGACGGAAGACCGGATTGACCAGATATTTGCCGGCCAGAAGCACCCCGCCGACCGCCGCGACCGCGAAGCCGACGGTCCGCCAAAGGGGCGGCGCCTGTTCGTTGGCCACGCCCAGCACCGAGGCGAGGACGGCGACGATGGCCAGCAGCGGCACGATGGCCAGGTCTTCCAGCAGCAGGATGGAGACCGCCCGCTGGCCCGGCCCGCCCGCGATTTCGCCGCGCTCTTCCAGCATCTGCATGATGACGGCGGTGGACGACAGGACAAAGCCCATGGCGCCGACGAAGGCGACGGGTGCGGAGAAGCCGGCCAGCATGGCGGTCAGGGTCAGGATCAGGCCGCAGAACAGCACCTGGGCCGCGCCGAGGCCGAAGATTTCCTTCCTCAGTCCCCAAAGCCGTTTGGGCCGCATCTCCAGCCCGATGATGAACAGGAAGATGACCACGCCGAACTCGGCGACGTGCAGGATGGTCTCGGGCTCGCGGAACAGCTTCAGGCCGAAGGGACCGATAGCGAGGCCCGCCGCCAGATAGCCCAACACCGATCCCAGGCCGATGCGCTTGAACACCGGCACGGCGAGCACGCCTGCGGCCAGCAGGGCGGCCGCTGCGCCCAAATCCAGTCCCGTCGTCGCCTCGGCCATCGCATCCCCCTGTCCGCGAACGACAATAGTGGGGAAGCGGAACCGATTTTGCGAGCCTGTTCAGCCGAAGACCGATCCGATCTTCGCGAGACCGTCTCCGGCAGGCTTCATGACTGCCCAGTCGTCGGCCAGTCCGTCGGCCAAGGTCTTTAACCGCTCCAGCATCGCCAGCATCGGATAGGGGCCGGTGCTGATGCGGCAGGCGCCCGCCTCGAACAGAGTCTTCGCAGGCGGTGCGTCGGGGCCCGCCATCAGGCTGATCGGGCCGCCGATTCCGTCAGCCAGTCTGCGGACGACAGCGGGATCCGTCGTTCCGGGCAGGAAGACCAGTTCGGCCCCTGCGTCCAGCCAGGCGCGCCCCCGTTCGATCGCCATTTCGATCCGCTGTTCCTCGTCGTCGCCCAGCCTGAGCAGGAAGACATCCGTCCGGGCGTTGATCAGCAGGTCAGGCGCGGCCTCGCGAAGGGCGGCGATGCGGGTTTGCTGGGCCGCGACCTCGATCACTTCGCCCGGCGCGGCATGATCGGCGTCCTCGAAATTGATCCCGACGGCGCCCGCCGCCCAGGCCTGGCGTCCCGTCTCGGCCGCATCGGCTGCGGCTGCGCCATAGCCTGCCTCGACATCGGCGTTCAGCGGCAGGTCGATGGATCGCGCGATGGTCGCGATCTCCCGCATCATCGCCTCGCGATCCAGCCCCTGGCCGTCCCGCGCGCCACAGGCCCAGGCGACGCCCGCGCTGGTCGTGGCCACGGCGGAGAAACCGGTGGTCTGGAATATTCGCGCGCTGGCGGCGTCCCAGCAGTTCGGCAGGATCAGACAGCCCTTGTGATGTTGCTCCCTGAACGCCTCGGCGCGTCGAATCTGATCGGTCATGCCTGTCTCCCTGTGTGGCGACGCCGTTTGGCATGAAAGCCACGCTCGCTGCTGGCGATATTCGGACGCGACCCGAATCCGAGCCAGCGCCACAGTTTCGCCCCATGACAACCTGCGACTGGCGTCCAGAAACAACCGGAGGAAGCCATGTCACGCATCATCAGGATCGCGGCTCTGTCCGTTCTGAGCCTGTCGTTCGCCGCGCCGCCGGTCGCCGTGCCGAGCGTCGCCCTGGCCAAGCCGCTGGATGGCGAACCGACGCCGGCGGCGTGCCGACCGCTGGGGTTTGAGCTGGAAACGGAAACCGAGATGCAGGATCTCGTCGTGACGGGATCTCGCGTCCAAGGTCGCACGGCGACGACGCACGCGCCGCCGCCTCCTCCTCCTCCTCCGGCCCCTCCCCCGCCGCCACCGCCTGCTTCATACGTCCCTCCGCCGCCCGCTGCGATGACAGGCAGCGTGGGCGTAACCGGGGTTCGGGTTTCGCCGATCACCCCGGCGCCCGCGCCCGCCGACACCGAACGCTACCCTGATGCGACGCCCAATCCGGTGAAGCGGACCAGCGATCAGCCGGTCTCAACCTTCTCCATCGACGTGGACACGGCGTCCTATTCGAACGTGAAGCGCTTCATCGACGAGGGTCGTGCGCCGCCCAAAGATGCGGTGCGGGTGGAGGAGCTGATCAACGCCTTCGACTATGATTATGCCCGGCCGACCAGCCAGACCCGGCCCTTCGCCATCACCACGGCGGTCGCGGCCTCGCCCTGGGCTGAGGGCCGGCAGATCGTTCACATCGGCCTGCAAGGGTATGAACTACCGGCGGGGGAGCAACGGCCGCTGAACCTGACCTTCCTTGTGGACGTCTCCGGCTCAATGGGGTCGGCTGACAAGCTGGACCTGGCCAAGAAGGCGATGAACCTGGCCATCGATCGGCTGAGGCCGCAGGACACCTTGGCCGTCACCTATTATGCCGAAGGCGCGGGCACGACCCTGCAGCCGACCAAGGGCGACGAAAAGCTGAAGATGCGCTGCGCCGTCGCCAGCCTGAAGGCCTCTGGCGGCACGGCCGGGGCGACCGGCATGACCAACGCCTATGACCAGGCCCAGGCGAACTTCGCCCGCGACAAGGTCAACCGCGTCCTGATGTTCACTGACGGCGACTTCAATGTCGGAGTGACCGACGACAAGCGGCTGGAGGACTATGTCGCCGACAAGCGCGGGACGGGCATCTATCTGTCGGTCTATGGCTTCGGGCGCGGCAACTATCAGGACGCGCGGATGCAGACCATCGCCCAGGCGGGCAATGGGGTCGCGGCCTATGTCGGGGACCTGAGGGATGCGCGCCGCCTGTTCGGTCCGGCGTTCGACAAGGGGGCCTTCCCCATCGCCGACGACGTCAAGATCCAGGTCGAGTTCAATCCCGCCCGCGTCGCCGAATGGCGGCTGATCGGATACGAAACCCGACTGCTGAACGAGGAAGACTTCAACAACGACCAGGTCGATGCGGGCGAGGTCGGATCCGGCGCCAGCATCACGGCCCTGTACGAGATCACCCCCGTCGGCGGCCCGACCCAGGTTCCCGAAAGGCGCTATCCCGACAACCGTATCAGGGTCGGCGGCGGCGATCCGAACGGCGAGATCGGCTTCATCCAGGTGCGCTACAAACAGCCGGGCCAGAGCCGCTCGGACCTGATCCAGCAGCCGCTGACCAACCGTGCGGGCGGGCCTGTCAGCGGCCAGCCGCCCGAGGCCACGCGCTGGGCCATCGCGGTCGCCGGGTTCGGTCAGAAGCTGCGCGGCGATCCGTGGATGACGGCCGACTATGGCTGGGACCGCATCATCGATCAGGCGCAGGGGGCAAGGGGCGAAGACCCGTATGGCGACCGGGCCGAGTTCGTTCAGCTGGTGCGGGCGGCCCAGGGCCTACCCCCGATGCGGACGCCCTGACCGGAACCGCCACGCTCGCGGCGGGTTTTCAGCGCAACGCTTCAAACAAAGGAAACCCGCCATGAAGATCCGCGACGTGATGACCAAGGACGTGCATCTGGCCCGCCCCGCCGACACCATCCAGGATGTGGCCAGCCGCATGGCCAAGGGCGACTTCGGCTTCGTGCCCGTGGCGGACGGCGATCAGCTGATCGGCACGATCACCGACCGCGACATCGTCGTGCGCGCCCTGGCGACCGGCGCGGCCCCGTCGGCGGCGGTGGTCGAGTTCATCACGCGTGATCCGCAAACAGTGCTGGACACCGATGACCTTAAGATCGTGCTGGACCTGATGGGCTCCAAGCAGATCCGTCGCGCCCCGGTCGTGGACAAGCATGGCCGCGTGGTCGGCGTCGTGTCGCTGGGCGACCTGTCGACGCGCGTGAAAGAGAAATACGCCGGCGAGACGCTGGAAAGCATCTCGCGTTAAGACCTGCGTAACCGCGCCCCGACACCCGCCGTCAATGATCTTGATTCATTCTGGCTGCGGGTTTCGGAGAGTGGCATGGCGCGCGCGCAGTTCCAGAAGGGTCAGAAGGTCTGGGTCGAGTGCGTCGGCGCCTGGGCCTTCATCGAACAGGTCCAGCCGGTCTGGGCGAAGGGCTTCGAGGAGCCCGTGCGCGTCACCTATGACGTCGGTCTGGGGCGCGAGTTCACCGCCAACGAACTGATGCTGGCGGCTGACGATCCGGCCTCGGATCAGGAGCCTGGCGAATGGCGCCTGCTGCGCGCGCGCAACAAATGGCAGCTGCCCGAAGATTGTCTGCATCACCCGCATCCCGGCACCTATCCGGTGGTCGTCACCGATAAGGCGGACTGGGGCGGGTGGCGTGTACCGGGGGCGGAATACGATCGCGACCCGCAGCATATCGAGTTTCAGGCCCGCCTGATCGCCGCTGCGCCGCAGTTCATGCGCATCGCCCAGGAGCTGGTCGATCTGGTCGCGGAGACGCCGGACGATGCGCCGCCCGCCGTTCTGACCCTGGCCCGACAGGCGCGCGACACGCTGCAGGATGTGACGCGTGTGCTGGAACCCGCGCCGGACCGCCTGACGGCGCCCGCCGCCGCCTAAAAACCCGTTAAAAGCGCGCGCCGAGCCTCGACACGAATCCGCGACGCAGCCTAGATTCCCGCGACGAGGTGTTTGTCGGAGGGTCGGGACTTGCGGGACGAGGAGCGGCGCGAAAATCGGTCGGGGCGGCGCGCCTCCGACCGCGCCGCTGGCGCGCCCGCCTGGTTGCGGATCGCCGTTCTGGTCCTGGCGCTGATCGCCGCCGGCTATGCCCTGATGGCGTCGCGCGAAGTCAGCCGACCGACCCGCGAGATCAGCCGCCTGGAAGCCGAAAACCTTAAACTCAACGCCGAGCTGGCCGCCAGCCAGATTGGCGTCCTGATCAAGTCGGCCGAGGCGGGCTTGGCCGCCGGCCGCACCGCCATCGCAGCCAAACGTCCGCCCATCGAAGTCGTGGAGGCCGCCCAAGCCGCCGCGCCCAAGGTCGCCTTCACCCTGGTCGGTCCCGGCGAGACGGTGCAGGCGTTCAAGGGCGAAGGATCGATCGTCGCCGGCCAAGCCAATGTCGACGGCCTGAGGCTGGAGTCGCGGATCGCCCCCGTCATGCCGAAAGACGGCGAAGCGCGGATCGTGTCGGCGGGCGGCGTGGTGCTGGCCTCGGCGCGCGCCGCCGAGATCGGCCAGCCCATCCTCACCCTGATCGGCATTGACGCGTCAGCCCTGGCCGATGGGGCTGAACCCCGCGCCGTGACGCTGGGCGGCGAGCCCCGGATGGCGACCGCCGCCGCGACGGGTCCGGGCGGTCCATTCGTCGTTGCGGTCTCTCAGGCGACGACAGGCTCCTTCTTCGACGATGCCTGGGTGATCGTCGTGCCGCTGCTCCTGGGTCTTGGCGTCGTGGTCCTGTTTATCCTCTACGGCCTGCGCCAGACGCGCCATCACCGCGAGCGGGTCGCTACCGAGAAACGGTTCCGCATCGCCGTCGAGGCAGCGCAGTGCGGCGTCTGGGAATGGGATCTTGCCAAGGGCGAGGTGTCGCTGTCGGACTACATGGCTGCCTTGCTGGGCTTTGCGCGCGGCGGCGTGACCGACGCCGAGGATGTGATCGGCCGGGTCCATCCGCGCTTTCAGGAAGAGGTCCGCCACGCCCTGCGGCAGGCGGCGGCCTACGGCGCCTTTGCGGTCACCTTTCCGGTAGCGGGGCCGGACGGGCGGGCGCGGTGGATCGACGCGCGGGGTCAGGCGCGTGGCGAGCGCGGCGATACGGGCTTTTCCGCCATCCTGGGCGTCGCGCTGGACATCACCGATGCCCGGCGCGCCAAGGCCGCCGCCCAGGCCGCCGAGAGCCGGCTGCGCGACGGGGTGGAGAGCATCTCCGAGGCCTTCGTCCTGTTCGACCGCCAGGGGCGGCTGATCCTGTGGAATCAGGCGTTCGAGGACGCCTTCAACTTCGAGCACGGGGTGGTGCGGCGCGGCGCGCTGAAGGACGAACTGAATCGGATCGCCGGCTTGGCCATCAAGGCGGAGCACCGTCCGGCCAGCGGTCGTGCGGGCCTGCGCGAGGTCGAGCTGAACGACGGGCGCTGGCTGCAACTGTCCGAGCGGTTCACCTCCGAAGGCGGCTCGGTCGTCACCGCCGCCGACATCACCGCCATCAAACGCCAGGAGGCCGAGCGCCGCCGCGCCGCCGACGATCTGCGCGCCACCGTCGATCAGCTGGAATCCAGCCAGGAGAAGCTGTCGCTGCTGGCGCGCAAATACGAGGTCGCCATGACCCGGGCCGAGGCCGCCAACCAGGCCAAGTCCGAGTTCCTGGCCAATATGAGCCATGAACTGCGCACGCCGTTGAACGCCATCAACGGCTTCTCGGAGATCATGGCCAGCGAGCTGTTCGGGCCGCTGAACGAGAAATACAGGGGATACGCCGGCGACATCCTGAAGTCGGGCCAGCACCTGCTCAGCCTGATCAACGACGTCTTGGACATGGCCAAGATCGAGGCGGGCAAGATGAGCCTGCACTATGAGCCGGTGTCCTTGCGCGAGGTGTGCGAGGACGCGGTGCGGCTGATGCGCGGCAAGGTGCAGGATGCAGGCCTGAAGATCGCGGTCGAGGCCGGCGACCTGCCCGACATCGAGGCCGATCAGCGCGGCGTCAAACAGGTGATGCTGAACCTGATCTCCAACGCCGTGAAGTTCACGCCCGAGGGCGGCTCCATCGTCGTGTCGCTGAAACCCTTCGTCGGCGCCGAGGGCGAGGACCGCGTCCGCGTCGCCTGCGCCGACACCGGCATCGGCATCGCGCCCGAAGATCTGGTGCGCCTCGCCCGCCCGTTCGAACAGGTCGAGGGCCAGCATTCCAAGACCACCCAGGGCACCGGCCTGGGCCTGGCCTTGACCAAGTCCCTGATCGAAATGCACGGCGGCGAGCTGAAGATGGAAAGCCAGCCGGGGGTCGGGACCGTCGTCAGCTTCGACATGCCGGTGAAGCGGCCGGATCAGACGGTTCAGCCGATCCGGGCGGCCTTTGCGGCCTGATTGACCTCGGAGGCGGAGGCGTTACTCCGCGGCGATCTCGCCGTGATGGTCGATGACGCCCAGGATCACGCCATCCTGGCCCACGAACAGCAGCCCCTCGCGCGAGAGGACCGCGAGAATCTTGGCGATGCTGGCCTTGCGCGGCGTCGTCGTGTCCTCGCCGCCCTCGAGGCGGCGAAGGGTTGATCGTGCGATGCCGGATTCGGCGGCCATCTGGTCGGCCGACCACTGCAGCATGGCGCGCGCCGCGCGAAGGGCGGCAGGAGAGATATCCGAGAAGCGATCCGCGCGCGACGGCCGATCGGCGTTCGCGACGCCGCGCGACGGGCGCGAGCCACCCGGAATCGCCAATATGACGCCGACCCATTTGGCGGTTCGCCCGTCTCGCCCCATCACCGGTTCGGCGCGCGCATTGAACCAACGATAAGAGCCGTCCGCGCACACGAGCCGGTAGTCCGTATTGTAGGACATCTCGTGAGACACGGCGGTCTTCCAGGCCGCGCTGACCCGGCTGACATCTTCTGGATGGATCATCCGCAACCAGCCGTCACCCAAGGCCTCTGATGGGGGCTGACCTGTCAGCGCCACCCATTCAGGCACGTCCAGCACATAGCCGTCCGCCTCAACGACGAACGTCACCACCGCTGTAGCTCTCAAGAAGCTGAGGAGCGTTTCAGGGCTTAAGGTGCTCCAGGACATGCCGGGACGATACACCAAATTGTGCCAGCGGACACAACTGTAACCCATTACATGACGAATTGCATCAATAGCAAAGATTAAAGCATTTGTAATGCGCCAAACTGGATCGTATTAAGCCATTTCGATCCATATGGGTCGTTTGGAGGCGCTGGACATGTTGAAGGGGACACAAGGTGCCGGCGTCCTGCTCGACCAGTGCGCCCTGGAGGCGATCCAGTTTCTGGGCGAGGTCCAATCCCACGGATGCCTGATCGAGGTCTCGACCGACTGGATCGTTCGTCGCGCCTCTTCCAATCTGCCAGTGTTCATCGGATTTTCACCGGAAGAGGTGCTGGGCCGCTCGCTTGTCGACATCATCGGGCCGAGCGTCGTTCACGATTTGAGAGGCCGTTTGCAGATCGTCGGGCACGACGATCAGGGCGAGATGCTGAGCGACGTCGTCCTTAAGGGGCGCGATGAGCGCCTCGACGTCGGCATCCATCGCCTGGGCGATTCCATCATCCTCGAGTTCGAGCCGGCGAGCGGGTCTGGCGACGACCGCGCCGTGCAGCAGATGCTGGTGCAGTTGCGCAAGATGCGGACCCTGGACGCCGTCGCCAAGCTGGCGGTGCGACAGGTGCGCGCCCTGACCGGCTTCGACCGGGTGATGGTCTACGCCTTTCGCCCGGACGACAGCGGCGAGGTGGTGGCGGAATCGCGTCATTCGAACCTGCCGGCCTTCCTGGGTCTGCGCTATCCCGCCAGCGACATTCCGGTTCAGGCGCGCGCCCTTTATCTGCGCAATCCGATCCGGCTGATCGCCGATGTCTCAGCCCCCACCTGTCCCGTCGTGCCCAGGACGACGCCCGAGGGCGCGCTGCTCGATCTGTCGATGGCGGGGCTCCGCGCCGTGTCGCCCACCCATATTCAGTATCTGAAGAACATGGGCGTGGGCGCGTCCATGTCGATCTCCATCGTGGTCGACGGCGCCCTGTGGGGGTTGATCGCCTGCCATCACAGCAAGCCGAAACGCCTCTCGGCGTCGCTGAGGCAGCAGCTGGATTTCTATGGCGCGATGCTGTCGTCCATCGTCGAGTCGATTCAGCGCGCGGAGGCCGTCGAACATCAGGCGGAAGCGCGCGAGCTGCATAATGCGATGTTGGCCAGCTTCTCCGGCGACGGCGGTTCGGTCGATGAGCTGTTCCCCCACCTGCAAAAGGTGCAAGGCCGGCTGAAGGCTGACGGACTGGCGACATTTATCGACGGTCGCCTGCGGCTGTCCGGCGAGACGCCGAACGCCGAAGAGGCCCTGGAGCTGATGCGCTTCCTCAATCGCACCGCATCCAGCCAGCCCTTCCAGACGCACGAACTGCGTCAGGCCTATCCAGAGGCCGCGGATTGGTCGGGGGACGTCGCCGGGCTGTTGGCCATCCCCGTCTCGCGTCGGCCGCGCGACTACGTCGTCTTCTTCCGCAAGGAGCTGGTCAACACAGTCAACTGGGCCGGCAAGCCGGAAAAGGCGGTTGTCCCCGGCCAGAATGGCCTGTCCCCGCGAACCAGTTTCGCCCTGTGGCAGGACACCGTTCGGGGGCAGTCGGAGCATTGGAGCAACCAGGATCGGCGCATGGCCGAAATCCTGCGGGTCACCTTGCTGGAAGTGGTGCTGCAGATCACCGATCATGCGGAAAAACAGCGCAAGACGTCGAATGATCAGCAGGACCTGCTGATCGCCGAGCTGAACCACCGCGTCCGCAACATCCTGAACCTGATCGTCGGCTTGGTCAGGCAATCCTCGGAAGCGGCCGTCAGCGTCAAGGCGCTTGCCGACGAAATCTCCACGCGGGTTCACGCCCTGGCCCGGGCGCATGACCAGCTGACCAGCAACGGTTGGGGCGCCCGTTCCCTGACACACATGATCCGGGTCGAGGCCGGGGCCTACCTCGGTGAAAAGGCCGAGCGTGTTCGCATCACCGGCGACGACGCAGGTGTACAGCCCGACGCCTTCGCGACCGTCGCCTTGGTCATGCATGAACTCATAACCAACTCCGCCAAATACGGCGCCTTCCGAGACTCGTCGGGGGCCGTGGACATCGCGCTGAAATGCAGTGACGCCGACGGCCTGGTGATCGACTGGCTGGAACAGGGCGGCGCGCCGGTGACGCCGCCGACACGACGCGGGTTCGGATCAACGATCATTGAGCGGGCCATCCCCCACGAGCTGGGCGGCACGGCATCCGTGGAGTTCCTGCCGTCCGGCCTGCGCGCCCGCTTCACCCTGCCGCCCGCCCATATCGCCGAGTGCAGCCCCGAGCCGCAGGCCGAGATGGCGCCGGCTCAAGCTCCGCAGACGCCCGGTCTTGATCGGATCGAGGGCCGGGTCCTGCTGGTGGAGGACAATCTTCTGATCGCGCTCGAGACGGAAGCCATGCTTCAGACCCTGGGCGCGGACGACGTTCGCGTGACCTCCAGCGTCGCCTCGGCGATCGACAGTCTGGAGGAATCGGTCCCGGCTTTTGCAGTGCTGGACTACAACCTCGGCCGCGAACAGAGCGTGCCGATCGCCGCCCGGCTGACGGAAATGGACGTGCCGTTCGTGTTCGCGACCGGCTATGGCGACGCCGCGATCATCGACCCGCGTTTCAGCGACCGGCCCGTCCTGACCAAACCCTATTCGCCGTCCAACCTGCTCGACGCCTATCGCAAGCTGGGCCGATAGACGGCGACACGATCCTCGAGGCTGTTAAGCCCTCCGCCTTAGACCAACTCCACGCCCATCGCGGTGGCTTCGCCGCCGCCGATGCACAGGGCGGCCATGCCGCGGGTCTTGCCGTGGGCTTTCAGGGCGGACAGCAGGGTGGTCAGGACGCGGGCGCCGGATGCCCCCAGCGGGTGGCCCAGGGCGCAGGCGCCGCCGTTGACGTTGATCTTGTCGTGGGGGATGCCGAGCTCCTGCATGGCGATCATCGGCACGATGGCGAAGGCCTCGTTGACCTCCCAAAGATCGACGTCGTCTGCGCTCCAGCCCGCCTTCTTCAGCGCCTTTTGCAGGGCGAAGACCGGAGCCGTGGTGAACAGGTGCGGCTCGTGGGCGTAGGCGGCCTGACTGACCACGCGGGCGATCGGCGTCAGGCCCAGGGCTTGGGCCGTCGACTGCCGCATCATGACCAGGGCGGCGGCGCCGTCCGAGATTGAGGCTGCGGAAGCCGCGGTGATGGTGCCCTCCTTGCCGAAGGCGGGTTTCAGATTGGGGATCTTGGACGGGTCGGACTTGGTTGGCTGTTCATCGCGGTCGACGGTGACGGGGCCTTTGCGGGTCTTGACCTCGACCGAGGCGATCTCGGCGTCGAAGGCGCCCGTTTCCTGGGCGCGCTTGGCCCGGCCGGCGCTTTCGATGGCGTAGGCGTCCTGCTGCTCGCGGGTGAACTGATAGTCCTTGGCCGTGTCCTCGGCGAACTGACCCATCAGCTTGCCGGGGGTGTAGGCGTCCTCCAGCCCGTCCAGATACATGCTGTCGGAAATGACGTCGTGGCCGATGCGCGCGCCGCTCCGGTGCTTTTGCATCAGATACGGGGCGTTGGTCATGGACTCCATGCCGCCCGCCACGATCACATCGGCGGAACCGGCGGCCAGCGCATCGTGCGCCATCATGGCCGCCTGCATGCCCGAGCCGCACATCTTGTTGATGGTCGTCGCCTCGGTCGAGGTGGGCAGGCCCGCGCCCATGCCCGCCTGACGCGCCGGCGCCTGGCCCAGGCCCGCAGGCAGGACGCAGCCCATGATGATCTGCTCGACCTTTTGCGGATCCAGGCCGGCGCGGTCCAGCGCCGCCTTGACGGCCACAGCGCCCAGGTCAGTGGACTTGGCGTCGGACAGCGCGCCCTGGAAACCGCCCATCGGGGTGCGGGCGTAGGAGACGATGACGACGGGATCGGCGGACGTGGTCGCGGACATGGGGACGGCTTCCTCTATTTCGGGCGAGAGATAGCGATCCCGGCCGGTCAGGAAAAGTGCAGCCGCCGATACTTGCCCCGGAAATAGAGCAGCGGATCGCGGCGCGGCTCGAACCGGGCGCGCCTGACCCGGCCGATGATGACCAGATGATCGCCGGCCTCGACGATCTGTTCGGTTCCGCATTCGAAGCTGGCCAGGGCGCCTGAGAGGATGGGCGCGCCGGTGTCCCAGGTCTCCCACGCCACGTCCTGGAACCGGTCGGCCTGGGATCGGGCGAAGACGCCCGAGGTCGGCTGCTGGCCGATATGCAGGACGTTGATGGCGAAATGCTCGGCCCGGCGGAAGCGATCGACATTGGTGGACGAGCGGGCCAGGCAAAACAGGATCAGCGGCGGATCCAGCGACACCGAGGAGAAGGAGTTGGCGGTCAGGCCGACGGGCTGCCCGGCCTCGTCCAGGGTCGTGACCACCGTTACCCCGGTGGCGAAACAGCCCAGGGCGTCGCGCAGGGTGCGGGGGTCCGAGCCGGCCTGATAATGCAGGGCGTCGCGCGGGGCGTGGCGTTCGAGGAAACCCAGGAGGGCGGCGTTCTCGGCCTCGACCGCGTCGGACGCCTCGGTGCGCGCGATCGTCTGGCGCGGAATGCCGGCCAACTGTGTCTCAAGCTCGGGCGAGACAGCCCCCTGCCCTTCGGCGACGACCACCAGACAGCTGGCCAGGGCCGGGCCGGTGACGGAAAGCGCGGGCGCGACGGCCGCCAGCGTCGTATCGGAACAGACGATGGCCGGGCGAGAGGGAAGCTCGGTCAGCAGTCGACGCAGGGCGGCGGAGCTGTCGTCCGCCGCGTCGAAGTCGGCAGTCAGCATGACGTGGCGGCCGGCCTCGACCAGCGCGCGCACCGACCGGCGCCAGTCGCCGGACAGACGCTCCGGCGCGCCGATCAGCAGGACGATGGGATCCTCGGGGTCGCCCCAGCTTTCGACGTCCAGGCCTAGAGCGAAATCGGTTGCGTTGGACGCAGTCCGACGCGGCTCAGATTTCGCTCCAGCATCCTCTGGAGCCTGATTCACGGCATCAGCGGGATCGCGAAGCGATCCCGCTGATGCCGATCAGGCTCTAGGTTCGGGGGCGGCGATGCGGTCATGAGGCGAGGCGGTCCGGTCTGTCGTGAAGCGTGAGAGCGATCCCTATTAGGGTAAGACCGGCGCCGGGCGCCAGAACTGTATCAGCCGCCGTAGCCTCGGCCGCCGCCGCCGAAACCGCCGCGAGAGACGACGGTGGTGCGGCTCTGCACCCGCGTCGGGGCCTGACGGGCGACGTCGCCATGCTCGCGCGCATTGGTCAGGGTCTTGCCGGTGCGATAGTCGCGGTAGGCGTAGCCGCCGCCATAGCCGTTCGACAGCCGCCCCTCGCGGTCGCGATACAGCGGTCCGCCGCCGCGATAGCCGCCGCCGTTCAACATCTGGCCGACGATGAAGCCGGTCAGCAGCGGGGTGAAGAAGGAGCCGCCGTTGTTGTTCGGCTGGCACTGCGACGGTCCCCACTGACCCTCGCATTCCTCGCGGGTGGCGTAGCGCGGGGCGGTCTTGGCGGCCTCTTGCTGAGCCTTTGCCAGGGCCGCGTCGCACTCGTTGTCGGGAATATCGTTGGCGGCTTTGCACTCGTCCAACGACTGATAGGCCAGGGTCGGCTCGGGCTCGGGCGCAGGCACGCGCTGGGGCGAGCCGCAGGCGGCTAGCGAGAAGCTGGCGGTCGCCATCAGGCTGCTGACGTGCAGGACGCTCGAGCGCTTCAGCCGGCGCATGGTGTCCGTCTTGGCCAGATTGTGGGGCAGGTCTTTGGGGTCGGTCATGGCGGTCACGACGTCATGCAGGCGGCGTTGAGCAGGCCGACGCAGATGGAGATGGAGGCCAGATAGACGGCCGCAGCGATCTCGCCCGCCTCGATGCGGACGACCAGGTTGCGGAAGGCCATTCGGCTGATGGCGACGAAGACGACGATCTGGATCACGCCGGCCAGCAGGGCCCAGGCCGCGAACTCCATCAGGCTGACGGTGTGCGACAGGGCCGAGGCCAGAGGCAGGACATAGCCGATCAGGGCGCCCCCGAGAGCAATGGCGGCGGCCGTGTTGCCTTCTCGGATCAGCGTATGTTCATGATACGGCGTGACCCACTGGTAGATCAGTTTGAAGGCCAGGGTGAAAGCGCCCGCCATGGCGAAGGCGATCAGGAAGGCGATCGCCCCCTGCTGAAAAATGAACCAGTCGAACATCGGTCTTGCCCCCTCGGATTGCGCGCTCAGGCGCGGAACTCGGCCATTTCCAGCGGAATGCCGATCATGATTTCGTGCGTGGTGTCGCCGCCCTCGGGCTGCTGCTCCAGGGCCAGCATCAGTTCGCGCCCGCCGCCCAGCTCGCGCGCATACAGCATGCAGGTCTGGAAGATTTTCGCATAGGGCGCCGTCGCGGCGCGGTCGTCCCAGATCGTCTCCCACAGGGTGACCGGCGGCTGGATCGCGTCGCTCTCGGCGAACCAGAAGCGGGGATAGTCGGGCAGTTCTTCGGCCGCGCCGTGAAAGACCGGCGCCGACAGGCGGTCGCGCCAGATGCGGCGTTCGCGCTCGCCCGGCGGATAGGCCGAGGTCCAGGGCACGAACAGGCTGAAGTCGTAGGATTCCAGCCCGGCCTCGTCGTCGCTCATGGCCTGAAGCATGACGTGGTCGTCGGTGTAGAAGCGATGGACGAACTGGCCGCTGTCCAGGCTGACCAACCCCTGCGCCGAGATGTCCAGCACGTCGCGATCCAGGGTGAAATGGGTCTCGCCGCCCAGCCGACGCCAGGCCAGCGGGTCCAACGAGACGGTGCGGCCGACAGTGATGTTGCGCACCGTCGCCAGTCGATTGGCGGGCGCGACCTTCTCCGACGATCCGAAAAGCTTCTTGAACATGGGACGATCAGGATCCGGCCAGGCTCGGCTGGTTCAGCCGAGCCGCCGAGACATAGAACAGGCGGTCGCCGTGTTCCACGTCTGTTTCCGGCGCTGGATTGAAGCGCGGCGAATCCGCGCCGTCCGGCTGATGCGCCAGAAGGGTCGCGCGGTGCTGGAGGAAGCGCTGCGTCAGGTCGCCGACCGACCGACCCGCGCCGGCCCATCGCAGGCTGAACAGGGTGGCGCCTTCGTCCAGGTGGCTGGTCAGGGCGCTGATGACCTGGCTGGCGCCAGGATCGCGCGCGGCGCGGGCCAGCATTTCCGGCGCCGACGACAAGACGATCTCGACCCGGGGACAATGCTGCGCCAACAGCCGCGCGCTGTCGGCGTCATCGAAGAAGCAGACGATGTGCGCGACGTCCGGGGCCATCGCCGAGACGGCAAGGGTGGCGGTCAGGGTGTCGGCGTCATTGCTGGCGTGAATCAATATGCGACTGGCGTTCGCTGCACCCGCGCGCGTCAGCCCTATCGTCGAGGTCAGGCTTTCCGTCTGGACATAGCGAATGCGCGGATCGACGTCCGCCACCGCCTGCCGCGTCAGCAGCACCAGGGTCTGCGATCGGTGCAGCTCCGCACACAGTTCCTCGACCATCTTGGGCGTTCGAACGGAGTGATAGCCGACCAGCAGGATCGTATCGGTCATCCTTGAATAGTCTCCCTTGCCCGATCGCCGGGCGCGCCAGATGTCGCCGATCCCGGCCAGCACCTTGGCCACGACCGTCGTGAAAGCCGCGATGGCGCCGGGAAAGATCCACAATGCCGTGACCAGTCGGCCGCCGACGCCTTGCGGACTGAGATCGCCATAACCTACAGTATAAGCCGTCGTCGCGTACCAGTAGAAGAAGGTCAGCGGGTCATGTAGCTCCGCTTCGTGGGCGATGGCGAGGAGAAGCCACGACGAAATAGCGTGAAAGAGGATCAGCCCGCCCAGCATACGCCAGTGCATATCGGCCATGGCGTGGAACGCCCGGTCGAAAATCACGGCCAGCTTCATTCGCGGCAGCAGCATATGTCCTTCCCTCGCGTCTAGATGAACCCAGACCCCTAGGCGAAGTCAAGCGTTCATGTTACGCGTTTCATGTAACGATATGCCGAACGACACATCGCCCCCTTCCGCCGCTAACGACCGCATTCGTGCGTGGCGACAGGCGCGTCGTGAGGCGGGCCTGGTCAAGCTGGAGCTTTGGGTGCCGGCCGCAGCCCGCGACGACGTCAAGGCGGCCGTTCGCGCCATCGTCACCGATTCAACACGCGGCCCGCAGCTTGCGGGGCGCCCGCGCCGCCCCACTTCCGATTCCATCACCCCTGGAGACGACCATCAAATGGACGCCGTGATCGAGACCCCCTGGACCGTACCCGCCATCAAGACGGCGCTGGACGGCTCAACCCTGCTGCGTGACGGCGAAATGACCCTGCGCGTGGTCGAGGGCGCCGAGCCGGTGTTGCTGGCGACCATGCATGAATACGGCGACCTGCCGGTCTATCTGAGCGTCGGCGGCGCCCAGATCGTCTGTTCGGTCCTGCTGTGGCCGGTGTCGGAGCAGAAGGACCGCCACGCCTTCAACGAGTTCCTGCTGAAGGCCCAGCGCGTGGTGCCCCTGTCCAACTTCGCCATCACCAATGTCGGTGGAGAAGACGTGTATGAGCTGATGGGTGAACTCTCTTGCAAGACGACGCTTCAGACCATCCTGATCGAACTGCGCACCCTGGCCGAGAATGCGATCGACGCCACCGAACTGCGTGAAACCTTCGGCGCCGACGCCGCCTGATCCCGGAAGACCGACCATGTCCATGCTCAGAAAACTGTCCGCCCTGTTCCGCGGCACGGCCCACGATGCGGCCCAGGGCGTCGTCGACGCCAATGCGCTGAAGATCCTCGACCAGGAAATCCGCGACGCCGACAATGCGCAAGGCAAGGCCAGAGACGACCTGGCCGGCCTGGTGGCGCGCCGCCGCATGGCCGAAAACGAACTTGCATCGTTCAGGGACCAGATCGCCAAATACGAAAGCTCGGCCCGCACCGCCCTGGGTCAGGGCAAGACCGACTTGGCGCGCGAAGTCGCCGGCCGCATCGCCGAGCTGGAGGTCGAGATCACCAGCCGCGGCCCGCTGATCGAGGACATGAAGACCGCCGAGACGCGCCTGCGCACGGCCATCGCCTCGACCGATCAGAAGATCGAGACGCTTCGTCGCGAGATCGACATCGTCAAGGTCAACGATTCCGTCCAGAAGGCCCAGACGTCGGTCGCCCTGAACTCGGCCGGAGCCCAGTCGCGCATCGGCTCGGCGGCGGACAGCCTGCAACGCATCAAACAGCGCCAGGCGATCCAGGAAGAGAAGCTGAACGCCAGCCAGGCGCTGGAGGATCGCCGCACCGGCGCGGACCTGGACGCCAAGCTGCGCGAGGCCGGCATCCTGCCCGGACATTCCTCTGCCGACGACGTGCTGGCCCGCCTTAGCCAGCCGGCGGTGACCGTGGTCACGCCGCGCATCGGCCAATCTACGCCTGACAAGGACCCGGCCTGATCCATGGAGCGTCTGCGCTTCGATCCCCGCACCGACTGGGACGCCAAGGCCGAGGAACTCGGCTTCACTTGGCGCCACACCGACGGCAAACCCTATTGGGACGAGACGGCGGCCTATGCCTTTTCGCTGGCCGAGATCGAGGATGGGATCGAGGCGCCGACCGAGGAACTGCACGGCCTGTGCCTGGAGCTGGTCAACGAGGCCGTTCAGTCCGAGCGGCTGATGGAGCAGCTCGATATTCCCGAGACCATGCGGGACTATGTGGCCGACAGCTGGAAGCGGGGCGACCCGTCCCTGTATGGCCGGTTCGACTTCGCCTATGATGGGACAGGTCCGGCGAAACTGTACGAATACAACGCCGACACTCCGACCAGCATCTATGAGACGGCGGTGTTTCAGTGGCTGTGGCTGGAGGATCAGATCAAGGCCGGCGCCCTGCCCGCCGATGCGGATCAGTTCAACAGCCTGCATGAGAAGCTGGTCGACCGCTTCCGCGCCATCTTCCCGAACGGCGGCTTCGTGCATTTCGCCTCGGATGCCGATTTCGTCGAGGATCGCCAGACGGTGCGCTTCCTGGAAGACCTGGCCCAGCAGGCCGGGCTGGAGCCACAGTTCGTCGCCATCGACCAGATCGGGCTGAACGCCGACGGCCGGTTCGTCGATCACGAGAACTGGATCATCCAGGCGATGTTCAAGCTCTATCCGTGGGAGCAGATGCTGCGCGACGACTACGCCGCGCCGCTGCCGACGGCGGACGTGACCGTGCTGGAGCCGGCGTGGAAAAGCATCCTGTCCAACAAGGCCATACTGCCGCTGTTGTGGGAGCGGCATGCGGGCCACCCCAACTTGCTGGAAAGCTATTTCGAGGGCGATCCGGCCGAGGCGGCGCTGGGCTCGTCCTATGTGCGCAAGCCGTTGTTCTCGCGCGAGGGCGACAATGTCGAACTGATCGACCAGGGCGTCAGCGCCGCAGAGGTGGTGGACGGCGGCTATGGCGAAGGACGTCACATCCGCCAGGCGCTGTGCGATCCGCCCCTGTTCGACGGCAATCATGTGATCGTCGGGTCGTGGGTGGTGGGAACCGAACCGGCGGGCATCAGCCTGCGCGAGGATACGGGACGCATCACGAGGAACACCTCGCGTTTCGTGCCGCACTTCATCCGGGACTAGGGCCGAGCGGGCAACCAAGGCGGGCGACCTTCGTTCTGTCGGCTGACATCAACCGACAAAGGCCTTTCCCATGCGCAACGTCCGCCTCGCCCTGATCGCCACCACCGCCCTGACCCTCGCAGGCGGTGCTGCAGTCGCCCAGACGCAATACCCTTCGACGACCCAGGATCGGCTGGGCGCGGTCGTGGGCGCCCTGTTCGGCGATCGTCTGGGCCTGTCGGCGATGGATCAGGCCTGGTTGCGCGGCGGCCGTCCTCTGCGTGACGGACAAGGCCAATTCTCGACCCGCGTGGACGCCAGCGTGCGCGCCGGCGGCGTCTCCGCCTCGGCGGCGACCCGCCTGCGCGCCGACTATTCCGCCCTGGTCGATCTGGAAAACCGCTACGCCGTCGGCGGCATCTCGGCCCAGGAACGCGCCGATCTGAACGCCCGCTACACCGCCCTGACCCAGACGCTGGAAGCCGGCGCCTTGGGCTATGCCGACATGGACACCGTGGCCCAGGGCCGTGCGGACTTCGAGACCCGCGTCAACGCCGCCGTGACCGCGCGCCGCATCACCCGCACCGAGGCGACGCGCCTGAAGTCCGACTATCAAGCCCTGATCCAGTTGGAGAGCCGCTACAGCGCCGACGGCTCCATCAGCGCCAGCGAGCGCGCCGATCTGGACGCCCGCCTGGACGCTCTGGACCTGCGTGTCGGCGACGGCCCGGCCGGACAGACGCCGTCGGCCAACCTGCCCGCCCGCACGCGTCTGGCGAACCTTGAGGCCGCCGTTACCGTCGCCGAACGCTCGGGCGCCGTCAGCCGCGCCGAGGCCGCCGACATCCGCGTCGAGGCCGGCGACCTCGCCCGCCTGGACGTCGCCTACAGCCGCACCAGCCCCTCGTCTGACGACACGGCCTACCTGAGCCGCCGCATCGGCGAGCTGGAACTGCGCGCCCGCCGCTAAGCCATGACCAAGCGTCCCGCGCGATCCGGCGCGGGACGCTCTTCTTGCCGTGGGCGTCCTATATGGCCCGCCTTTGACCGGTCAGGGCGGAGCCGGCGCGCCCCTTCCTTAAAAATCCTCTGGTCAGAAGCCGCCTTCCATGCCTATCTAGGAAATGTCTACCGGTGTCATCGCCGGAAGTCGCCAGTCAGAGCGGCGGACATGAGAGGAGACGCGGCCAAGTCGGCGCCAGGCGGGCATCGCCTATCGCGCCTCCCGGCCGTCAATGGGATGACGGAAACGCCATGAGAAGCATCGACCGCCGCGCCGCCTTGTCCGGCCTGCTGGCCGGGGTCGCCGCCTTAGCCCTGCCCGTCCGCGCAGTCCTCGCCCAGACCAATGAAGACGCCGCGCCCCTGGGTCGGGAATGGGCGTCGATGAAGTGGCATCGGGGGATCGAGGGCCAGCGGATGGCCGATCTGGGCAACGGGAACTTCCTCAATCCCATCATGTCGGGGGACCATCCCGATCCGTCGATCCTGAAGGACGGCGACGACTACTACATGACCTTCTCGTCGTTTGAGTCGGTGCCAGGCATCCACATCTGGCATTCTCGCGACTTGGTGAACTGGCAGCCGGTGCTCGCGGCCCTGACGACCAATATCGGCTCGGTGTGGGCGCCGGAGCTGATCAAACACCAGGGCAAGTTCTACTGCTACATCCCGGCGCGCTTTCCGGAATATCGGTCCAACTACGTCATCTGGGCGGACAGGATCGAAGGGCCGTGGAGCGAGCCGATCGACCTCAAGCTCCCGAACCACATCGATCCCGGCCATATCGTCGGCGAGGACGGCAAACGCTATCTGTTCCTGAACGGCGGCGACCGCGTGAAGCTGACCGACGACGGCCTTGCCACCGACGGCCCGGTCGAGCAGGGCGTCTACAAGGCCTGGCGCTATCCCGACGACTGGATCGTCGAGGGCTTCGCCCAGGAGGGGCCCAAGCTGCTGAGGCGCGGCGACTATTTCTACATGATCACGGCCATCGGCGGCACGGCCGGCCCGCCCACGGGACACATGGTCATCGCGGCCCGATCCAAGTCGATCAACGGCCCGTGGGAAGACTGTCCCCACAATCCCATCGTCCGCACCGCGTCTGGCGCCGAGAAGTGGTGGTCGCGCGGCCACGCCACCCTGGTCGAGGGACCGACCGACGGCGACTGGTGGATGGTCTATCACGGCTATGAGAACGCCTATTGGAGCCTGGGCCGTCAGACCCTGCTGGACCCCGTCGAATGGACCGACGACGGCTGGTTCCGCGCCAAGGGCGGCGACCTGTCCCAGCCGATCGCCAAGCCCCGAGGCGGCGAGACCGGGCCGCACGGCATGGCCCTGTCGGACGACTTCTCGACCGACAAGTTCGGGATCCAGTGGACGTTCTACGACCCGCAGCCGAACGAGAAGGATCGCCTGCGTCGTCAGAACGGCGTCCTGCACATGAAGGCCAAGGGCAAGGCGCCGGTCGACTGTTCGCCCCTGACCTTCGTCCAGGGCGACCAAGCCTATCAGATCGAGTGCGAGATCGAGATCGATCCCGGCGCGGTGGCGGGCCTGATCCTGTTTTACGACCGGGGGCTTTATGCGGGCCTGGGGTTCGACGCGACCCGCTACGTCACCCACCAGTATGGCATCGAGCGGGGACGGCCGGCCAATCCGCACGGGCAGCGCATGTTCATTCGTCTGACCAATGCCTATCAGAACGTCTATTTCGACACTTCGGGCGACGGTGTGACCTGGCAGAGGTTCGACCGGGGCATGGAGGTCTCGGGCTACAACCAGAACGTACGCGGCGGCTTCATGATGCTGCGCCCCGGTCTGTACGCCGCCGGCGAAGGCGAGGCGCGGTTCAAGAACTTCACGTTCAAGGCGCTGTGATGCAGCGCGAATATTTGGGTCTGGAAAAACACTGTTTTTAGCATTATGACACCGGTGACATTGACGCTCAGGACGCGTCGATCTCATCACGAGATTTTGGAGTTCCTCGGCGTTCGAGGGACAGGAGACTGTCGGCATCTGGCCCGCCAAGAGGCACGGAGCACGACAAAAGCGGAGGGAAATATGCGAAACCTACAGACGGGATACCTGCGCGCGGCGGTTTCGCCAGCGGCGCTCGTGATGGGAGCCATGCTGTTCGCGGCCCCGGTTCAAGCTCAAGAGAGCCAGAGCCAGGACGCCACCGAAGTGGGCGAAATCGTTGTCACCGGCATCCGCGCCTCGCTGGCCAGCGCCCTGACCGAAAAGCGCCGGTCCAACACCATCGTCGATGTCATCAACGCCGAAGACATCGCCGACTTCCCGGATGCCAACCTGGCGGAATCGCTGCAACGCATCCCGGGTGTGTCCATCGACCGCGAAAACGGCGAGGGCAACTCGATCTCGGTCCGCGGCCTGGGCGGCGACTTCACCCGCGTGCGTCTGAACGGGTTGGAGACCCTGTCGACCTCGGGCGCCAGCAATGCCGACGGCGCCCTGCGTCGCGACCGGGGCTTCCAGTTCAACACCTTCGCGTCCGAGCTGTTCAACTCCTTGAAAGTGCAGAAGTCCGCCGACGCCCAGACCGACGAAGGCTCGCTGGGCGCCACGGTCGATCTGATCTCCGGGCGTCCGTTCGACTTCAAGGAACGTCGCTTGGCCCTGACGCTTCAGGACGCCTATTACGAGAACGGCGGCACCCACAATCCGCGCCTCGCCTTGCTGGCGTCCGACCGCTGGACCAGCAAGATCGGCGAGTTCGGGCTTCTGGGCTCGGTCGCCTACAATGAGCGCACCCAGGCCATCGACAGCTATTCGCGTCAGGTCGGCTCATTCGACTACACCTATCGCGGCGCGACCTTCAATAACGTGGGAACCAACGCTGCAGGCGATCACCAAGGCTTTGCCCTGCCCATCGGGACCAACCCCGCCACGGCCCTGCCCCGCGTCACCAATCCGGAAGCGCGCAACTATCTGATCGGCTCCAACCCGGCCGCCTACAACCTGATCAACGGCGGCGCCACGCGCGGCTCGCTGGTGCGCATCCCGGCGCTGGCGACGCTGAACCACCGCGACGTTGAGCAGGACCGGCTGGGCGTGACCCTGTCGGGTCAATGGCGTCCGACTGAACGAACCACGATCAACTTCGACAATCTGTACTCGGAGATGACGCAGGTCTCGACCAACTATCAGATCGGTCCAGTGGGCCTGAACCGCAACAACACCAACGGCAACCGCACCACCACGGCCTTCAGCTACCAGACCTATCCGACGACCAGCGCGACCAACAACTCCTACGCCAACCGTCGCGCCGCCTACGCCAACTGCGCGACCCAGGCCGCAACCGATTTCCGCGACGCCATCGACTGCGGCCAGTCGCTGTACGGCTCCACCCCGATCTTCACCACGGCGCCCGGCGCAACCAACCAGAACCTGGCGGCCGGAACGGGCAGCTTCAATCCCAACAACCTGGACGTCTACGACTACTACAATCAGCCAGGATCGGTCGGTTACGTCGCGCACCCCCAATATCTGGCCATGCGGGGCGCGTTCATCGGGCGGCCGTCGGTGCGATTGATCGATGCGGGGCTGAGCGAGACGGGCGCCAACGCCAACTATCTGGTGCTGGGCAACGTCGACTTCCGTTCGGCGGTCGATCAGGGCGGCTACACCACCGAATTCCGCCAGAACTCGATCAACATCGAGCACGAGTTCAGCGACACCTTCCGCATGTCGCTGCTGGTCGGCGATTCCAAGTCGACCAACGAGAACACCGGCCTGCTGGTCGACTTCATCCGGCTGGATTCGGGCCAGGGCGTCGCGGGCAACGACTACTTCGTCTATGACGACCGCCAAGGCGGCGACATGCCGATCATGAAGTTCGGCTTCGACGTCGCCAACCCGAACAGCTGGGACTTCGTGAAGGGCTATTCGGCCATTCGCAACTACCGAACCATCACCGAAAACGGCTACCAAACCGCCAAGGCCGACTTCGTCTGGGACCTGAACGACGACTTCACGTTCAAGTTCGGCATCGGCAAGCGCAAGTTCGACTTCTACTATACGCGCTACGAGCGGCTGATCAGCGACACGATGAACCCGTCCCTGCTGGAGGGCGTGCGCTCCGGACTGGCGGCCGCCACGACCGTCGGCCAGATGGGACAGCTGGTCAGCTGGGGCGACGGACTGAACGTGCCCGAAGGCACCCCGACCAGCTTCTTCGCGCCCAATCTGGAAGCCTTCAAGAACCGCTTCGGTTTCGACTGCGACTGTATCAACGCCTGGGGCGACTGGCGTCTGTCGGACCTACGCAACGGCGGGGTCAACACCTTCTGGGTCGATGAGGACAGCCTGTCCTACTATGGCCAGATGGACTTCCGCGTGCCGCTGTTCATGGGCGAACTGCGCGGCAACGCCGGACTGCGTCGCGCCGAGACCAAGATCGATTCCCGCGGACGCTCGCCCAGCGGCCGTCCGGTCGAGAACGACAACCAGTACAACGACACCTTGCCGTCGATGAACCTGGTGTGGGAGCTGAACGACAAGCTGATGCTGCGTTTCGCGGCGGCCAAGGTCATGGCCCGTCCGCAGATGACGGCGCTGCAGCCCGGCGTCACGGCCTTCACCGTTCCGGTCGGGATCGGCGCGGACCCGGCCCAATTCGACGGATCCAACGCGGCGATCACCCTGGGCAACACCAAGCTGAAGCCGTTCCGCGCCTCCAACCTGGACTTCAACGTCGAATGGTATTTCGCCCGCGACGCCATCCTGTCGGTGGCGGTCTTCCACAAGGAGATCGAAAGCTTCCCGCAGGTGGTGCTGCGCGAAGGCAAGCTGAGCGAGATTTTCAACGCCGAACAGATCGCCAATCTGCGCGCCGCCTACGACGGCCTGACCGATGTCGCCTCCGACAGCCGCCGGGCCTATATCGACCAGGATCTGCCCTTCCAGGTGCGTCAGTACAACGATGCGCCGGGCGGCAAGCTGGATGGGTTCGAGATCGCCTACCAGCAGAACTTCACCTTCCTGCCCGCCCCGTTCGACGGTTTCGGCATCCAGGCCAACTACACCCAGATCGATTCCGAGCTGGAATACATCCTGGATCCGGCCCGCAATCTGACCGGCACCGCGCCCTTCCTGGGCGCCTCGCCCAAGTCGTTCAACGCCACGATCTTCTATGAGGTCGACAAGTGGAGCGCGCGCGTTTCGTCGGCCTATCGCGCCGCCTATCAGACCACCTATCCGCTGGCGTCGGGCGGTTGCGATCCGGGCGTGTGCGACTCGCCGCTGATCAACGACTTCATCGGCTCGGAAGAGACGCTGAACGTGGATGCGTCCTTCACCTACAAGCTGACGGACAATGTCACCTTCACCGCCGAGGCGCTGAACCTGACCAACCAGACCGACACGCGCTGGGCCTATCAGGCCGATCCGGTGGTCAACAACTATGGCTCGACCGGCCGCCAGTACTTCGTCGGCGCGCGGTTCGTGTTCTGATGACGACGATCGACAGCTGACTTCTCCCGGGACGCTGTCCCCTCAGGGGACGCCGCGAAACATCGGCGTCCCATTCTTTTCGCCGAAACACAATGAGGTCTCGATGAAAAACACGGTCCTGATCCTCGGCCTCCTGGCGACCGCAGCCAGTCTCTCGCCAGCGCCGGCTTCAGCGCAGGAAACCGTCGCCGCCTCGCCCGCCGTCGCCTGGAACAGCGCCGCCGTGCGGCGGCCGGCCGAATGGTATGCGACTGCCCAGGCCCGTCGGCTGGCCGAGATCGTCATCCAGCATCAATCGGCCGAGGGCGGCTGGCCCAAGAACACCGACCTGTTCGCCCCGCCCCGCCCGGATGCGGATCCGGCGCTGCGGAACACGATCGACAATGGCGGCACGACACAGCCGCTGAACTATCTGGCGCGCACGATCAAGGCGGGGGACGCCCGAAGCCGCGCCGCCTTCGACCGGGGCCTGGACTATCTGCTGGCGGCGCAACAGCCGAACGGCGGCTGGGCGCAATTCTATCCGCTGCGCGGCGGCTATCACGACCAGATCACCTATAACGACGACGCCATGGTCCATGTGCTGGAGCTGTTGCGCGATGTGGGCGACGGCGCGGCGCCCTATGGCTTCGTCGACGAAGCGCGGCGCGAGCGGGCGCGCCAGGCCGTGGCGCGGGGGGTCGAGACCCTGCTGAAGACGCAGGTGCGGCGCGACGGCGTCCTGACCGGCTGGTGCGCCCAGCACGACGCCCAGACCCTGGCGCCCGCCTGGGCGCGTCGTTTCGAGCCCCCGTCCCTGTCGGGCCAGGAAAGCGTCGGCATCGTGCGTTTCCTGATGAGCCTGCCCGACCCCCGTCCCGACGTCGTCGCCGCCGTGGACGGCGCCGTAGCCTGGCTGGAGAGCGCCGCGCTTGCCGACACGACCGAGGTGTTCGTCACAGACGCCCAAGGCCGCCGCGACCGCATCCTGGCTCTCAAGCCCGGCGCGCGCATCTGGGCCCGGTTCTACGATCTGGAAGACAGCCGCCCCATCTACATCGGGCGCGATTCCGTCATCCGACGCGACCTGATGCAGATCGAGCACGAACGCCGCAACGGCTATCGCTACGTCGGCGAATGGCCCGAAACCCTGCTGACCCGAGACTATCCGGCCTGGAAGTCGAAGCTGAGTGACCACGCCTGATTTCAAGTCGGAGCGGAAATCGGATATGGGCACGCGCAGTCCCCTACATCGCCGGTCAAACCGCACACTATGTCCCTGAACGCCTCCCGCACGCTGTCCATCGCCCCGATGATGGACTGGACCGATCGGCATTGCCGGGCGTTTCACAGGGCGCTGACGACCAAGGCGCTGCTCTATACCGAGATGGTGACGGCGCCGGCGGTGTTGCATGGGGATCGCGAGCGGCTGCTGGGGTTCGATGCGCTCGAGCATCCGGTGGCCTTGCAGCTGGGCGGGTCGGATCCGGCGCAGTTGACCGAGGCCGCCAAGGTCGGCGAGGCGTTCGGCTATGACGAGATCAATCTGAACGTCGGCTGCCCGTCGGACCGGGTGCAGTCGGGTCGGTTCGGCGCCTGTCTGATGCGCGAGCCCGAGTTGGTGGCCGACTGTATGGCGGCGATCAAGGAGGCTGTCAGCGTGCCCGCGACCGTCAAATGCCGCATCGGCGTGGACGATCAGGATCCGGCCGTCAGCCTGTTCGCCACGGTGGACGCCTGCGCCGCCGTCGGGATCGAGGTGTTCGTCGTCCATGCGCGCAAGGCCTGGCTGAAGGGGTTGTCGCCCAAGGAGAACCGCGACGTGCCGCCGCTGGACTATGATCTGGTGCGCCGGTTGAAGCGCGAGCGGCCGCATCTGAATATCTCGATCAATGGCGGCATCGCCTCGATGGACGCCGCCGAGGCGCATTTAGCCGAGGTCGACGGCGTCAAGCTGGACGGGGTCATGCTGGGTCGCGCCGCCTATCACGAGCCGGCCATCCTGGGTCAGGCGGATCGTCGCCTGTATGGCGAGCCGGCCGAGGACACCGACGCCTTCGCCGCGCTGGCGCGATATCGGCCCTATATGGCCGCGCGTCTGGACGAGGGCGTCGCCCTGCCCGCCATGGCGCGGCACATGCTGGGTCTGATGCACGGCCGGCCGGGCGCGCGGGCGTTCCGTCGCATCCTGACGATCGAGGCGATCAAGCCCGGCGCCGGTCTGGAGGTGCTGGACCGCGCAGCGGAGGCTGTGCGCGAGGCCGAGGCGAGGCGCGATACGGCGCCCGGCGACTGGGCGGCGTAACCCAATCTTCAGAGCCGGCTGGCAAGGTTAAGAGAACCCTGCCGTTTCGGACTTGCACGCCATGAAGACCCTGCTGATCGCCGCCGTCATCGCGACCGCCCTGCCCGCCACATCAGCCCTGGCGCAGGCCGACGGCCGGTTCGCCGTCGGCGCGCAGGTCGGCACGCCGGGCGCGGGCCTTCAGGCGCAGTTCGCGCTCAGCC
The DNA here is from genome assembly GCF_044807075.1 of Brevundimonas vesicularis. Taxonomy (GTDB): domain Bacteria; phylum Pseudomonadota; class Alphaproteobacteria; order Caulobacterales; family Caulobacteraceae; genus Brevundimonas; species Brevundimonas vesicularis_G. The sequence continues at coordinate 1,170,222 of NZ_CP085234.1, read as the reverse complement.
CGGTCGTGGTGCTGCGCGGCGGCTATGACGTGCTGAAATGGGATCGGGATCAGACCTACAAGGGCATCGATTACGACGCCAAGATCGACTTCAAATCGCCGGGCGCCTTTGTGGACCTGCATCCGTTCCGCAACGGTTTTCTGGTCTCGGGCGGGGCCTATTTCGGCGATCGCAAGGTCGATCTGGACGCCACGCCCACCGGCAACGTCAATGTCGGCGGGGCGACCTTCACCCCGGCCCAGGTCGGGACGCTGACCGGCCGCATCGACCTGGAGAGCACCGCGCCCTTCTTCGGCGTGGGCTATGACAACACCTTCACGCGCGGCGGAAGGCTGGGCTTTCGCATTCTGGCCGGCGCGGCCTTTGGCGATGCGCCGCAAGTAAATCTGGATGCTCGCGGCGGGACGTTGTCGAACGACCCCACCTTCCGCTCGCGTCTGGATCAGGAAGAGCGTGAAATTCAGGCCGAGGCCGATGATTACAAGGTCCTGCCGGTGCTTCAGGCAGGCCTGAACTTCAAGTTCTGACGCCCAGGAGCGTCGTCGCCAGGCGCGAAGACTGGGGATAAATAGGTTATGAAAAACAGAGCATTAACCTAGAAACAAATCGTAACAGACGGCGCCAGGGTCCATTTCGCCACTTTTCCGCCACAAGTTAACGCGACAAGGCCAGCGCCGGCGGCGTTGGGAGCCGGTGTCTCCTGAGCGAAACTCATGATCGGCGCCTCCGCTGCTATCGCCATGCTTTGGGCTGCCGTATCGTCTGTGACGAGCGGGCCTGTCCCCTACAATGACGTCGTAGCGGCGGATCAAGTCAGGACCCAAACCCCTGCCGCCATCGTCGGTTCCGATGAAGTCGAGACCGCTCTGAACGCCGAACAGGCCGAGCTGATGGCCTCCGATCCGGACTGGCGCGCGTCGGCGCGCCTCTATCACGCAGGCGGCGGCGGCGCGACGGGCAACGATTCGCTGGGTTGCCGTCCGATCGCCATGCGCACCGTCGCGGTCGATCCCCGCGTGATCCCGCGCCGCACCAAGCTGTTCATCCGCGAAACGGTCGGCCTGCGTCTGGCCGACGGCACCATCCACGACGGCTACTGGTACGCCTCCGACACCGGCGGCGCGATCAAGGGCCAGAAGATCGACCTCTATACCGGCAACGGTCGCGGCTCGATGAACCAGGCGCAGCGCCTGAACATGCGCACCCTGACCATCGTGGACGCCGGCGATTTCGACGGCTGCCCCCCGGCCTGGACCACCGCATCCAACTGATCCGATGCCAGAATGAAAAACGCCGGCTGACCGCGACGGTCAGCCGGCGTTTTCGTGTCTGAAGCCTTACGCCGATCAGTCCAGTTCGGACACCTCCAGCGTCGACTGCACCATCGAGCCGTTATAGGTGCCGACCCAGATGTCGTAGCGGCCGCTCTGCGGATTGGTGATCGTCACCTTCGGATCAACGCCGCCCGCTCCGTCGTCGTCGCAGTAGAAGCGGCCGTTTGGCGTATTGATCAGCAGGGTCGTGTCTTCCGATGCGCGCACGCGGAACGTCAGGTCGGCGTCGCCTGGCTCGAAGAAGATCTGGATGTCAGGGGCCGAGCTGACCGAACCTTCGCAGCCCGCCTTCGCGGCCGAGGCGGGCGAAGAGCCGCCGGCCAGGATCGACTTGGTCCAGGGGTCGGGCGTGAAGCCGCCGCGCAGATTGGCAGTGCCGTAGTTGGGCTCAAGATCGATGTTGGGCGCCGCGCCCGCCGTCGCAGCCGTGCCGCCCAGTTCGCTGATCTGCAACGTCGACTGGACCATGTTGTCGTTATAGGTGCCCAGCCAGATGTCGTAGCGGCCGCTCTCGGGATTGGAGATGGTCACCATCGGGTCCAGGTCGCCGCCGCTGTCGTCGTCGCAGTACCAGCGGCCGCCGGGGCTGTTGACCAGCAGCGTCGTGTCCTCGCTGGCGACCGCCTTGATGGTCAGGTCCAGATCGCCAGCTTCGAAATTCAGTTGCAGGTCGGGCGCGGCGCTGACCTTGCCCTCGCAGCCCGACTGCGCGGCCGAGGCGGCGATCGAACCGCCCGCGAGGATGGACTTGGTCCAGGGATCGGGCGTGAAGCCGGTCTCCAGCCGAACCGAACCGTAGTTGGGGTCCAGGGTGAAGTCGGGCTTGGCCCCGCTCTTCTGGGCCAGGCTGACGCCAGGGGCGAGCAGCACGGACGCAGCGGCGATGACGGCGATGGATTTCATGTTGCTCCCTCCAGCAGCAGCGGCGCCATGCCGCAGGCGGAGGTTAATCCGTTTCGCCGAACCGTGCAGCTTGAAATGCGGTCTCAGAAGCGGCGCTTGCCGGTCACTGTCTCGAAGAACAGGCGAAAGTCGCCCATCAGGCTCCACAGCGGATATTTGAACGTCGCGGGCCGGTTCTTTTCGAAGAAGAAATGCCCGACCCAGGCGAAGCCGTAGCCCAGCAGCGGCATGGCCAGCAGCCACCAGGCGTTCCGCGTCGCCACGAAGGCGACGAAGGCCGAGATCACCAGAAAGGTACCGACGACGTGGATGCGCCGACACGTCCGGTTGGAATGCTCGTGGATATAATAGGGATAGAAGGCCTCGAACGAGGCGTAACGGCCCTCAGGTGCGGACGGCGTGCTCATGGGCGGAGGGTGCGCCTCCGCCCACGATCAGGCAAGTGGTCGCAGATCAGCCCTTGGGCTTGCCTTTGAAGCCGTCCTTCTTGAAACCTGGCTTGGCCTTGAAGGGCTTCTTTGCATAGGGCTTGTCGCCCGAGGCGTTCGGGCGCGGGTTGGCGCCGCCGTCAGCCTTCGGCGCCCAGGGCTTCTTCTTGAACGGCGGGCGGGCGTCGCCCTCGCCGCCGTCGGCGCGCTTGTAGGGGGTCTTCTTGAAGGGGCGGTCGCCATCCTCGCGCGGCTTGCCGACGAAGCGGCTGGCCTTCATCGAGCCGGGCGTCGGGGCTTCCGACGGCGTGATCTTCACCTCGTCCTTGGAGGCGGCGACGGCTTCGCGGAAAGCCTTCTCGTGGGTCTTGGCGACCTCGAAGCGCGTCTCTTCGGGGAAGGTGCGGATGGCGCCGATCTGAGGCTTGGAAATGCCGCCGATGCGGCAGATCAGCGGGATCAGCCATTTGGGGTCGGCGTTCTTGTTGCGGCCCACGTCCAGACGGAACCAGACCACATCATCAGCGCCCAGGCGGTCGCCCGGCCAGGGTTGAGCCGCCGTGCCGTCGTCGTTGCGAACGGTGCGCTCGCGCTTGGCCGGGCCGCGATCCGAACCCGGATCGGACAGTTCTTCGGGCGCCGGCTGTTCCTTGCGCAGCAGACGGACCAGGGCGGCGGCGATCTCGTCGGGCGTGCGTTCGGCGATCATCCGCTTGGCGACGACCATGTCCTCGTCGGAGACCTCGGCCTCGAAGTGCGACGGCGACAGCAGGCGATCCTCGTCGGCCTTGCGGATTTCGTCGAAGGTTGGCGCGCCGGTCCAGACGGCGTCGATGCCGGCCTCGTCCATCAGCCGTTCGGCCTTGCGGCGGCGCGAGTGCGGAACCAGCATGACCGAGACGCCCTTCTTGCCCGCCCGGCCCGTGCGGCCCGAGCGGTGCAGCAGGCCGGCGCGGTTCATCGGCAGTTCGGCGTGGATGACCAGACCCAGGTCCGGCAGGTCCAGACCGCGCGCGGCGACGTCGGTGGCGACGCAGACGCGGGCGCGGCCGTCACGCAGCGACTGAAGCGCATCGGTGCGCTCGCGCTGACCCATCTCGCCCGACAGGCTGACGGAAGAGAAGCCGCGCTCCAGCAGCGACGACTGCAGGTGACGCACGCTGTCGCGGGTCGAGCAGAAGACCATGGCGCGCGGCGCCTCGAACCAGCGCAGGGTGTTGACCACCGCATGCTCGATCTCGTTCGGCGCAATGCGATAGGCGCGGTATTCGATGTCGGCGTGCTGGCGCGTCTTGTCGGTCGCGTCGATGCGGACCGCGTCCTTCTGATAGCGTTTGGCCAGGGTGGCGATGTCGCGCGCGATGGTCGCCGAGAACAGCAGGGTGCGGCGTTCGGCCGGCGCCTGGTCCAGGATATGCTCCAGGTCCTCGCGGAAGCCCATGTCGAGCATCTCGTCGGCCTCGTCCAGGACGGCGACCTTCAGCTCGGACAGGTCCAGATTGCCCCGGTCGATGTGGTCCTTCAGGCGGCCGGGCGTGCCGACGACGATGTGGACGCCGAAGCCCAGCGCGCGGGCCTCACGGCGCGCATCCATGCCGCCGACGCAGGTGGCGATCTTGGCGCCAGCGTCGGCGTACAGCCATTGCAACTCGGCCGCGACCTGCATGGCCAGTTCCCGCGTGGGCGCGATGGCCAGGCACAGCGGCGCGCCGCCGGGGCCGAAGATCGGCTTGTCGCCCAACAGCGTCGGCGCAGCTGCCAGACCGAAGGCCACGGTCTTGCCCGAACCCGTCTGGGCCGAGACCAGCAGGTCGCGATCCGCATGCTCCGCCTCCAGCACGGCGGCCTGAACCGGAGTGGGTTCGGCATAGCCCTTGTTGATCAGGGCGCGGTCGAGCGCGGGATGGACGGCGGGAAAGGGCATAGGAAACCTGGGACAACGGACAAGGGCGGTCGCCGAAACGACTGCGCCCGGCCGAGGTCAGACCTCAGGCCGGGCGAATGATGGCGCTCTATACATCAATAAGGGCGCAAGCGGGGCGGAAAACGGCGTTCACCCTGTTCCTTCAGGCGACGTTGACCTGAAAGACGCAGTCTGGCGATCGAACCCACCGCGTCCGGAGCTTCGCCATGCAAGCGCTTTCTATCGCCGCCGCCGGAATGATGACGGCGCAGAACCGGTTCGACAACAGCGCGCGTCGCACCGCGACCGCGCCGCTGGACAATCTCGCCGAGGAAACCGTGGAACGGATCCAGGCCAAGACCGCCTTCAGCGCCAACGCCGCCGTTCTGCGCACCGCCGACGACATGACCGGCACGCTGCTGTACATGCTGGCCTGAAGCTTTAAGCGTTGGACACGCTAGGGGAAGCTGATGGGGGGCCGTCATGCGTGTGGGATTATTGGTTGTAATGGGAGCGGTGATGTTCGCCACGCCCAGCATGGCGCAGCGGACCTCTTCTTCCTGGAAAATTCCGCCTTCTGCATCAGAGGACGACTTCCCAAGCCTGGCGGTTTTGTTAGGCATAGACGGTCGCGTCGTTGTTGAATGCACCGCCACGGTCGGCGGTCAGGCCAAAGACTGCGAAGTCAGCTCGGAATCACCAGAAGGACTGGGCTTCGGCGAGCGCGCGATGGCGGTGGTTTCTCGCGGACTGCTGAATCCTGCGACCATAGACGGAAGACCCGCGCCGAGCCGTTTCCGCGTCGCCATTCCTTTCACGACCGAGCGCCCACGCCGTTCGCAAACACCCTCTTGGAGAGGACCGGCGCCGACGCCCGCCGCCATGGCCGCAGCCGACATTCTGGCGCAACAGATGCTGGCGGAAATTCCTGAACCCTTCATGCCCGAGATCGAGGCGCCGGCGGACCGCAAGGCGCTGATCGAATCGTGGTTCCGACAGGAGTCCCCCTCGCCGACCGAGGCCAGGCGCATCTTCGCGACGCTGCTGGCGCGCAATATCCCCGAAGCTGATTTACAAGCGCTGTCACAAGGGCGGCCGCCGATTTCCAAGACGCCGCCGGACCGCGACCAAATGATCAAATCCTCCCTTGATCTCTTTGACCCTGAAGCGGTCGCCATCAAGGTCCGCGCCCGCTACTGCGCCCGGTTCGGATGCGAAATCACCCCGCCTTCTCCGGCAGGTTGAAGAAGCTCGCAAAGCGGTCGAACACGGTCCGGTCGCCGGTCATGGTCATCAAGCCGTCGGCCTCGAAGGCGACGGGCGGAACCTTGCCGTAAACGCAGGCCGCGACCAGCGGCGGTTGGGCCGTCAGGACGACGTCGGCGGCGTCCGTGGCGCCGCGGCGGGTCGTGATCGTCCCCTTCTCGATCTGAACGACAAACGGTTCGTCGCCGAAGACGAAGCCGACGGTCATCGCCGCGTCTCCTGCCCGGGCCGCATCGAACATGGTCTCGAACGACATCATGATGGACACGGCGCTGAGCGGCAGGGTCGGGTCATAGCGGGGCGAGCGCGCGGCCCAACCGCCCAACAGCATGAAGACCGGCTTGATCTCATATCCCCAGGGCGTCAGCTCATAGACCTGAACCGAGGCGGGCGGCGGCAGCTTGCGGCGGGTGACGATGCCCGAAGCCTCCAGCCCCTCCAGCCGCTGAGTCAGCACGTTGGCGGAAATGCCGTGCAGATCCTTTCTCATATCACCGAACCGACGTGGCCCCATCATCAGTTCGCGGATCACCAGCAGGGCCCAGCGTTCGCCGATCAGGTCCAGTCCGTGCGCGGCGCCGCAAGCGTCATGATATTTTCGGCCCGCCTTATCGGTTATCTTTTCTAACTTCATAGTTGACTATCGTAATCATCGGAGTCAGGTTTCGCAAATAACAAGGAGAGGAAACGCCGTGGCTCAGCTGATTTTCATCAACCTGCCGGTCGCCGACCTGCCCCGATCAATCGCCTTCTACGAAGCGGTCGGCGCGACCAGGAACCCGATGTTCAGCGACGACACGGCCGCCTGTATGGTCGTTTCGGACGTGATCCACGTCATGCTGCTGACCCACGACAAATGGCGCACCTTCACCGACCGGGCGATCCCCAACGCCCATGCCTCGGCGCAGGTTCTTCTGTGCCTTTCCAAGGACAGTCGTGAAGCCGTCGACGCCGTGACCGACAAGGCCGCAGCGGCCGGCGGCGCCATCGACCCGACCCCGACCCAGGACCACGGCTTCATGTATGGCCGCAGCTATGCCGATCCGGACGGCCATATTTGGGAAGTCATGTGGATGGACCCGGCCGCCGTCGCCGCCGGTCCCGAAGCCTTCGCCGCCGACGCCATGGTGTCGTGATGGGGGACATTCGTGAACTGAGCATCAGCCGGCTGATCAAGGCCTCGCCGGAGACGGTGTGGAAGATCTACACCGAGCGCACCGGCGAGTGGTTCTGCCCCCGCCCCTGGACGACGCCGGTCGTGGATTGGGACCTGCGCGTCGGCGGGCGGGCCAATGTCGAAATGGCCTCGCCGGAAGGCGAGCGGCATCCCTATTTCGGCGTGTTTCTGGAGGTGGTTCCGGGCCGCAAACTGGTCTCGACCGGGGCCTTCACCGAGGGCTGGGTTCCGCAGGCCGGCGACATGAACTTCGTGCGCATCGACACCTTCGAGCCCGACGCCGGGGGAACCCGCTACACCGCCACGGCCCGGCACTGGGACGAAAAGGCCGCCGAAACCCACAAGGCCATGGGCTTCGAACAGGGCTGGGGCGCCGTCGCCGATCAACTGGCGGCGTTGGCGGAAGGTGACGCGACATGAGCGACAAGATCGTCCCCTGCCTGTGGTTCGACGGCGACGCCGAGGCCGCGACCGCCTTCTATGTCAGCCTGCTGCCCGACAGCCGCATCACCGCCGTCAACCGATCGCCGGTCGATACGCCCTCCGGCCCTGAAGGCTCGGTTCTGACGGTGCAGTTCGTGCTGGCGGGTCGTGCGTATCTGGCGCTGAACGGCGGACCGACCTTTCGCTTCACCGAAGCCGTCTCCTTCATGGTGATGACCGAGGATCAGGCCGAGACGGACCGGCTGTGGGACGCCCTGATCGCCGACGGCGGCAGCGAGAACGCCTGCGGCTGGCTGAAGGACCGCTGGGGTCTGTCGTGGCAGATCACGCCTCGTCGCCTGATGGAACTGACCACCGATCCGAACCCCGCGCGCGCCAAGGCCGCAATGCAGGCCATGATGGGTATGATCAAGATCGACATCGCGGCGCTGGACCGCGCCGTCGCCGACGTCTGAATCCAGAAAGAGGAGACGACCGATGACCTATGTGACCGGCTTCCTGACCCCCGTGAAAACCGAGGACAAGGCGCGCTACGTCAAGTCCGCCGAAGTCGCTTGGCCCCTGTTCCAGAAATACGGCGCCCTGTCGCAGGTCGAGACCTGGGGAGAGGACGTGCCGGACGGCGCCCTGACCAGCTTTCCCATGGCGGTGAAGCTGCAAGAGGGCGAGGTCGTCGTCTTCTCCTGGGTCACCTGGCCCGACCGCGCCACAGCCGACGCCTGTTTCGGCAAGATGCAGGACGAACCCGACTTTGCGAACATGGACATGCCCTTCGATGGCAAGCGCATGATGTGGGGCGGTTTCAGCGTTGCCTTCGAAGGCAAGGCCTGATGCCCAGGCGGCGGCCTTGTTCGAACGCAAATCGCCCTGACGCATTGTCAGGGATCGAGGAGAACCGAAATGGCCGCCCGCCCCACCTGGCAAGGACATCTGAAGCTGTCGCTGGTCACCTGTCCGGTGGCCCTCTACACGGCGACGACCAGCACGAACGACGTGCGTTTTCACCTGATCAATCCCGACACCAACAATCGCATCCGCATGGTGCCGACCGACCCGGACGCCGGGCCGGTCGAGCGCAGCGATCTGGTGCGCGGCTATGAGGTGTCCAAGGACGAATACGTCCTGTTCGACGACGCCGACTTCGACAAGGTGAAGCTGGAGAGCACCAAGACCATCTCGATCGACAAGTTCGTCGACGAGGATGACATCGACCGGCTGTACTGGGACGACCCCTTCTTCGTGGTGCCCGAGAAAGGCGCGGGCGTCGAGGCCTTCGCCGTCATCCGCGACGCCATGAAGAAGCAGGGCAAGGTGGCGCTGGGTCAGCTGGTCTTGCGGGGCAAGGAGCGCCAGCTGGCGCTGGAGGTCCGGGGCAAGGGGCTGATCGCCTACACCCTGCGCGCCCATGACGAGGTGCGCGATTCTGACGATTATTTCGACGATATTCCGACGGTGAAGGCCGATCCCGACATGGTCGAGATCGCCGCGCGCATCATCGGGCAGAAGGAGGCGGACTTCGACCCGACGGACTTCAAGGACGGCTACGACGACGCTCTGCGCGCGATGATCAAGGCCAAGTCCAAGGGCGGCAAGGGCATGGTCGATGTCGCCGAACCCGACGACACCAATGTCATCGACCTGATGGCCGCATTGCGGAACAGCCTGAAGGGGTCGGCGACGGGGACGAAGAAGCCAGCCGCAAAGAAGGCCCCGGCAAAGAAGGCGACGCCCAAGAAGGCTGCGGCAAAGAAGAAGACAGCAGCCTAGACGCCCATCTTTTTCAGCGCCGATTTCAGACTAACCGCCGAAGCGCGGAAATCGGCCCAGGGATCGGGCTTCTTCAGCAAGGCCGCATAGGTCCAAAGGTTGAATGCGGCGGGGTCCAGCCCGGCCTTCACCTGCCCCCACGACAGCGGGAAGGCGATCCCCGCCCCCGGCCGTGCGCGCGGCGACCAGGGCGCGACCGCCGTCGCCATTCGCCCGTTGCGCAGATAGTCGATGAAGATCTTTCCACCCCGCGCCTTCTTGGCCAGGGTGGTTGTGAACCGGTCCGGCGCCTCGGCGCGGATGGCCTCGGCCACCGCCTTGGCGAAGGCCTTGTTCTGATCCCAGGTCACACGCGAGCGGGCGTCGGTCTTGATCGGCACGACGACGTGCAGCCCTTTGCCCCCGGTCGTCTTGACGAAGGCGGCGAGACCCAGCGCCTCGATCTTCGCTTTCACGACCTTGGACGCGGCGATGACGTCGGCGAAGTCCAGCCCCTCGTCCGGATCCAGGTCGAAGGTGATTTGCTCAGGGATCTCCGGCTGGCCGGGCGCACAGCCCCAGGGGTGCAGCTCAAGACCGCCCGACTGGGCGATGGCGACCAGGCCGCCGACATCGACGGCGGCGACGTAAGGGGTGCGCGCCTTGACATCGATCAGCTTCAACCGCGGGTTCGACCCCGCCATGGCGTGCCGCTGGAAAAAGGTCTCGCCGCCGATTCCCTCGGGCGCCCGGATGATCGAGGTCGGCCGGTCCGCCACATGGGGCAGGATCCGCTCGGCCGCCGCCTCATAATATCGGGCCAGATCGGCCTTGGTGATCGCCGGTAGGTCGCCGACGGCGGGCCATAACACCTTGTCAGGGCTGGAGATGGTCACGCCCGCCACGACCACCTTGCCGGGCTTTCCGGCCGGTCGCACCGTCGTCGTGGTCTTCTTCGCGTCGCCCATGTCCGTGGGCGGTTGCGGCGGCTCGGTGACCTCGGCGGCCGTCTTGTCTTCGCGCAAGCCCTTGAACGCCGCCTGCCGCAGCGAGCCGGCTTCGGTATAGCCGCCGTGCTCGACCTCGGCGACCAGCACCGGCTTGACCCAATGGATGTCCTTGGCCGCCTTGGGCGCGCCCGCCCCGGCGAAGGGAGACTTCTGCGCCGCCACGCCCTTTAGCGCCGGAACAAGCGTCTTCGTCACCGCCTCGCCATAGCCGGTCCCGACCCGGCCCAAATAGCGAAGGCCGCCCTTTTCCCTGACCCCGACCAGCAAGGAGCGGAACCGCGTGCCGCCCTCGGAAGACCAGCCGCCGATCACCACTTCGTCGCGCCCCCGGCATTTGGACTTCAGCCAGGTCGAAGACCGCCCGGCATGATAGGAGGCCTCCAGTTTCTTGGAGATCACGCCTTCCAGATCCATGCGGCAGGCGCTCTCCAGCACCGCCTGGCCGGTCGAGGCGAAATGCTCGACATAGCGCAACCGCCCGGCGGCCGCCTTTCCGATCCGGTCCACATAGGCCTGCAGCCGCGCCTTGCGATGCGACAGCGGCAGTTCGCGCAGATCCTCCGCCCCTTCGAACAACAGGTCAAAGGCGAAATAGACCAGGCCTTCCGTCTTCTCGTCCGAGATGGCCGCCTGCAACGCCCCGAAGTCCGGCATGTGATCGTCGTCCAGCGCGCACAGCTCGCCGTCGATCACCGCGGCGGGCCAGGTCGCCGCGTCCGCCGCCAGATCCGGGAACTTGTCGCTCCAGTTCAGACCCTTGCGCGTCCTCAAGACCGCCCGACCGCCGCCCACGCCGATCTGGATGCGATAGCCATCGAACTTGATCTCGTGCGCCCAGCCCGTCCCGCCCGGCGGATGGTCGGTCACCTTGCACAGCTGGATCGGCACGAAGGCCGGCGGTTTTTTTGCCGTCGCCGCCGCTTTCGAGGGCTTGGGCTTGGCCGGACCTTTACGCCCCGTCGGCTTGGACGCCGTCCACTCTTTCGTCCCATCCGCGATCTCGGCCAGCGACCGGCCGGTCGTCACAGAGGCGTCGATTTCGGCCAGCGCATCGCCCTCCCCCGCCACGGCGAAGTCGTCCTTCTCCTTCAGCAGCAGCCAGTTGCTGCGTTTGGAGGGTTTGCCCCGATCGCTCTTCAGCCGGATCAGCGCCCATTTGCCCTTCAGCCGCTCGCCGTGAAGGATCATCTTGATCTGACCCTTGGCCCAGGCCGCCTCCAGGTCCGGCTCCTGCGGCTCCCAGGTGCCGACATCCCACATCTGCACCGTTCCGGCGCCGTAGTTGCCATCCGGGATCGTGCCCTCGAACGACCCGTAATCCAGCGGATGATCCTCGACCTCGACCGCCAGACGCTTCACCGCCGTGTCGCGCGACGGCGCCTTGGTCACGGCCCAGGACTTCAGCACCCCGTCCGCCTCGATGCGGAAATCATAGTGCAGCCGCGTCGCCGCATGGCGCTGGATCAGATAGCGGAAGCCGCCCTTCGCGCGCCTGGCCTTGGCGCCCTTCGGCTCGGGCGTTTCGCCGAACCGGCGCTTGGCCTGATAGGTCTTCAGTTCACCGCGCATAGGGGCGTAATCCGCCCCGCGCCAAAGCGTTGCCTCAGCGACAGAAGCGCGTATCGGTCGCCTCGAGGTGCAGGTGGTCGTAGTGGACGGCGTTATAGTCGGGGCTCAGCGTCGTGCCGAAGATGCGGCAGGCGTCGTCGCGGATACGCTTCAGGAAGCGGGCCTCGGGCGTGTCGCCGCTCCAGTCCTTAGTCACGGTGATGCGCCGCCCGTCCCTTAACCGCACCCCGGCGAAGTCCAGCGCCGCCGCCTGGGAATGGGCGCTGATGCGGTTCGACCCCACGCCGTTGTTCACATTGCGACAGGCGTAGGCCCCCATGTGGTCGATCTGCACGACGTCCGAGCCCAGGATCTCGCGCGCCGCCGGCTCCAGCGACTGACGACGCCAGATGCTCAGCGCCAGCGCCGTCTGACAGGTCATCTCCACATCGCCCGGCGCCATGCGCGCCACCGTCCCCAGGTCGGCGCCCAGCACCCCGCCTTGATGCAGGCCGCAGGTCGCAGTGTTCTGGCGATCCGGCACGGGACTGAACCGCACGCGCGCGACGGTCAGCTCGGCCATGCAGCGCCCCAGATCACTCCCCTCGCGCACGACCAGGGTCTGGGTGCCGCCGTCGATCATCCGGTCCACCAGCCCCCCGACCAGCGGCGCCTCGGTGCGGGACGGATAGGGCGACGGCCGGAGCGGCTCGGGCGGCCGTCGCACGCAGCCGCTCAGGATCAGCAGGACGCCGAGGCCGATGAGAATGGGAGAGACGCGCGAAACGGAGAGCATGGTCGCGACGCTTAGCTGATTCCCGCCGCCGCCGTGGTCACGAGGCGGAGAGCCGTCTATCGGCGCTCTTCGGACGCGCCCTTGGCCCGGCACCGATCCGAGCAGAACCGCACCTGATCCCAGTCCCGCGCCCACTTCTTGCGCCAGGCGAACGGCAGGCCGCAGGCGGCGCAGCGCTTTTCCGGCAGGTCGGACTTGGCCGACGCCGTGCCGAGATTGACGTGTTTTCGGGCCATGTCGCCTGCCAAGAAAAAGGGCGGCCCGTCGGAGCCGCCCTTGATCCTATCAGCTGTCCAGGAAGGACCGCAGTTTGCGCGACCGAGACGGGTGCTTCAGCTTGCGCAGCGCCTTGGCCTCGATCTGACGGATGCGTTCGCGGGTCACCGAGAACTGCTGTCCGACTTCTTCCAGCGTGTGGTCCGTGTTCATGCCGATGCCGAAGCGCATCCGCAGGACCCGCTCCTCACGCGGCGTCAGGGACGCCAGCACGCGGGTCGTGGTCTCGCGCAGGTTCGACTGGATGGCGGCGTCGATCGGCAGGACGGCGTTCTTGTCCTCGATGAAGTCGCCCAAGTGGCTGTCTTCCTCGTCCCCGATCGGGGTTTCCAGCGAGATCGGCTCCTTGGCGATCTTCAGGACCTTGCGCACCTTCTCGAGCGGCATGGCCAGCTTTTCGGCCAGTTCTTCCGGGGTCGGCTCGCGGCCGATCTCGTGCAGCATCTGGCGGCTGGTGCGGACGATCTTGTTGATCGTCTCGATCATGTGCACCGGGATGCGGATGGTGCGCGCCTGGTCGGCGATCGAGCGGGTGATCGCCTGACGGATCCACCAGGTGGCGTAGGTCGAGAACTTGTAGCCGCGGCGGTACTCGAACTTGTCGACCGCCTTCATCAGGCCGATGTTGCCCTCCTGGATCAGGTCCAGGAACTGCAGGCCGCGGTTGGTGTATTTCTTAGCGATGGAAATCACGAGGCGCAGGTTGGCCTCGACCATTTCCTTCTTGGCTTGCCGCGCTTCGCGTTCGCCCTTCTGCACCGTTTGGACGATGCGGCGGTAGTCGTCGATCGGCAGACCGGCTTCCAGCGCCACAGCGGCGACGTCGGAACGGATGGTCGCGATCTGGCTGGCTTCGTTCTCGCTGAACTTGGTCCAGCGCACGCCCTGATCCTTGATCCGGTCGGTCCAGGCGGGGTCGAGCTCGGAGCCGAAATAGGCCTTGAGGAACTCAGGACGCGAAATGCCGTAGCTGTCGGCGAGACGCAGCAGACGGCCTTCCAGACCGATCAGGCGCTTGTTGATCGCATAGAGCTGCTCGACCAGCGCCTCGATGCGGTTGTTGTTCAGCTTCATCGTCTTCAGACGGTCCGAGATGGACGTCGTCAGCGCCTGATAGGCCTTTTCATCCTTGGCGCTCAGCACCTCGCCCTTCAGGCGGGCCTGAACCAGCTTGTCCTGCAGGGCGCGGAAGGCGCCGAAGTCCGCAGCGATGGCGTTCAGCACGTCCATCACCCCGTCGCGCAGCTCGGCTTCCAGCGCCGAGATCGACATGCCGCCGCCGTCGTCGAAGTCGTCGTCGTCTTCGTCGTCGGATTCAGGCTTGTCCTCGGCGGCCGGCTTGTCCTCGGCCTCGTCTTCCTCTTCGCCTTCAGGCTGGGCGGCGCCCGGCAGGGACGAAGGGTTCAGCACGCCATAGGTTGCGTCCAGGTCGATGACCTCGCGCAGCAGGATGCGGTTGTTCTCCAGCTCGTCGCGCCACACCATGATGGCCTCGAAGGTCAGGGCGCTTTCGCACAGACCCGAGATCATGGCGTCGCGGCCGGCCTCAATCCGCTTGGCGATGGCGATTTCGCCCTCGCGGCTCAGCAGTTCGACCGAACCCATCTCGCGCAGATACATGCGCACGGGGTCGTCCGTGCGGTCATAGGCCGACTTGGCGGGCGTTTCGGCCACGGCGGTGCCGGCCGCAGCGGCGACGTCGGTGGACTGCTGCTCCTGCGCGTCCTCCTCGGCCTCCACGACGTTGACGCCCATTTCGGACAGCATCGCCAGGGTGTCTTCAATGGCGTCGGGCGTGACTTCTTCGGACGGCAGGACCTTGTTCAGCTCCTCCATCGTCACATAGCCGCGCGCCTTGGCTTGCTTGATGAACTTCTTGACGCCGGCGTCCGTCAGATCGAGCAGGGGCCCATCGGTCGAAACCTCGGTTTCCTGCGTCTCGGTCTGTGCGTTCATAGTCAGTCTGTCTCCGGCCGGAGGGGTGATCAGTCCGCCCCGGCGAAAAATACAATGCTTGGCGTGCCGTAAGGTTACGTGCCCGCGCTGTCTTCCCAAATCGTCCCGGCTTTGATCGCACGGCGAAGCGCATCCCGCTCGGCCTTCAGCCGGCGGAACGCCTCATCCTGCCCAGGCACATCACGTGCATGGGCCAAGGCGTCCTCCAACGCGGCGACCCGCGTCGAAGCGTCGAACGCCTGCGACCATCGGACCCTTGCCTCGGCGAGGGGCGCATTTGCGGCCAGGAATGGCGCGCCGGACTTTGCCGCCGCCTTCTCGACCTCGCGCACTAAGGCATCATGACCCGATTGCGCCAGATGGCGTCGCAGGGCGGCGGAGTCAAGGCTATGTCCCGACAGACGCAGGCGAACCAGCTCCTGCGCCAGTCCATCCAGCCCCTTGTCGCCGAATCCGTGGGCGGCGATCTCTTCCAGATGGTCGTCCATCCGTTCGGGGTCGTCGATGGCGCCGTGGGCCAGGGCGGCCGGCACGGGCTCGATGGCGCGAAACAGCGACTGCATCGCCTGGGCGCCCTCGGCCGTCTGGCCCAGTTTGGGCGGCGGGCCGAAACCGCGTTTGCCCTGCCCCGGCGTCCAAGGCGCGCGTTGAGGGCTGCGCGGGAACAGGGCGTCGAAACGGTCGAACAGGTCGCGGCGGTATTGTTCGGCCAGATCCTTGTCCTGGATGGCTGAGGCGGTGTTCCTCAGCCGCGCCTTGAAGCCGGCCTTGCGTTCCGGCGTGTCCAGCGGCTCCAGATCCTGTTCGCGGCGGAACAGCACCTCGGCGAACCCATGGGTTTCGGCCAGGGCCTGACGCAGCGCGGGCGCGCCCTTGTCGCGCAGAATGTCATCGGGATCCTGACCGGCGCCCAGCAGCGCAAATCGGAATGAGCGCCCCGGCTTCAGCAGCGGCAGCGACCGTTCGATGGCGCGATAGGCGGCGCGCAGTCCCGCCGCATCGCCGTCGAAGCAAAGGATCGGCTCGTGCGACACGCGCCACAGCCGTTCCATCTGCTCTTCGGTCAGAGCCGTGCCCATCGGCGCCACGGCCGGCAGGCCCGCGCGCTGGCAGGCGATGACGTCCATATAGCCTTCAACCACGATGATGGCCTGATCGTTCTTGGATTCCGCGCCCAGGATCCGCCGCGCCTCAGGCAGGCCGTAAAGGGTCGCGCCCTTGTGGAAGAGCGGGCTTTCCGGGCCGTTCAGGTATTTCGCCCGGTCGTCAGGGTTCATGGCCCGGCCGCCGAAGCTGACGATCCGGCCGCGCGCATCCAGGATCGGGAACATCAGCCGGTCGCGGAACCGATCATAGGGCTGGCCGCCGCTTTCGGGCGAGATCAGCAGCCCGGCCTCGACCAGTTCGGCGGGCTTGGCGCCGCGCTGGACCAACGCCTGCTTCAGCCCCTCACGGTCATTGGGCGCATAGCCCAGGCCGAACCGCTCCCACTGATCCTCGGGCAGGCCGCGCTTGTCCAGATATTCGCGCGCCGCCTTGCCCGGCGTGCGGCGCAGGTTTGCGGCGAACCATTTATGGGCCAGGTCCATCCAGTCCGACAGACCCGCCCGCTTCTGCTCGCGCTCGGCCTCCTTGGGGTCTTCGGCGGGAAGCTGCATTCCCGCCTCGCCGGCCAGGCGCTGCACCGCCTCGACGAAGCTGAGCCGCTCGGTCTCCTGCAGGAAGGAAATGATGTCGCCATGCTTGCCGGACGAAAAGTCGTGGAAGAAGCCCTTGTCGTCATTGACGAAGAAGGACGGCGACTTCTCCTTCGAGAACGGTGACAGCCCAACATATTCGCGGCCCTGCCGTTTCAGCTTCACCGTCCGCCCGATCACGTCGGACGGCCGAAGGCGGGCCTTCAGTTCATCGATGAATCTCTCGTCGAAACGCACCCGCGATCCTTAAGCCCTGCGGCCCTCAACGTCGATGGATGGAAAGACGATCAGGCGGCTCGTCCGGGCATCCCCCGATATCCGAACGAACCGCCGCATCGCAGAAGGCGCAAACCGCAGCGTCCCCCAACGCCTTGGCTAACGAAGTCCTAACGCCTCGCGGACCGGCATCTGAGGTCAGGACCGGCGTTCTGTCGAGAGGCGTGCGGGCTTGCCCTAGCGAATAGAGGCGAGACTGTGTCCTTTTCGTCGCGCGTCGTTCGCCTTAAGGGCGACCGAAGGGGACGACCTTGTTGGCGGCGTCATGCCCGATATCGGCGCTTCCCAGAAAGGGTATGCCCGAGCGCAGGCACCAGTATCGAACGATTTCCTCCGGAGTCTGACCAAAATCGGGATCGTTTGGCGTAACGTCCGAGACCCGTCCCAGGCGAATCCCGGCCACGCGACGGATGCTGGCCTGGCTGGTCAAGTGAAACATCATCCGGTCGATCCGGTAGGCGGCCTCGGACACCTCCTCCAACATCAGGACGTGGCCGGACAGATCGGGCTCCAGAGACGTGCCGGTCAGTTCGTTCAGGATGGTCAGGTTGAAGGCGACGGCCGGGCGCGGATCGGTCTTCAGCGACGGCTCGATCCAGTCGGTGCGTCCCGTAGTCAGCCAGGACAGGGCGCCGCGCGCGGTCGCGTCGTCGCGCACCGAATCCGAAGCCATCGGTCCGTGCGCCAGATGCTTGAATCCGGCCTTGTACATCCCGGCCAACAGGCTGCCGGCGTCGGAATAGCCCATATAGCGTTTCTTGCGGGCGACGGCGTCCAGGCGCGGGATCACCGCATCGGCGATGCGACAGGAGCCGTATCCGCCGCGTGCGAACCAGATGGCGTCGATGCGGGGATCGTTGGCGAACTCCACGAAGGCGTCCGCGCGCGCCCGGTCGTCGCCGGCGAAATGACCGTGCTTCAGGAAACAGGCGGGATGGAAGACGACGGCGACATCGCGGTCGGGATGGTTGTGCGCCATCCAAGCCTCGATCGTCTCGGCGCGCTCTTTCGAAAAGCGCGAACTGGCGCAAACGACGCCGATCTTGAAGCTGTTGGTTTCCACGTCCGTCTTCTTCGTCGTTTTTGCGATCCCCTACTGGCGGACCGGCCCGATCCCCTGTTCTAAGGGGGCATGAACCAAGACGCCTCCTATTTCTTCTGCGGCATCGGCGGGTCGGGCATGCTGCCCCTGGCCATGATCGTCCAGGCGCGCGGCGCCGTGATCGAAGGATCGGACCGCGCGCTGGACCAGGGCCGCACGCCCGAGAAGTTCGATTGGCTGCGCGCCCACGGCGTCACCCTGCACCCTCAGGACGGATCAGGCGTGACCCGCGCGGATCAGACCGTCATCGCCACCGGCGCCATCGAGGAGACGGTACCCGACATCGGCGCGGCCAGGCGCGCGGGCGCAACCATCAAGACCCGGCCCGAACTGCTCAGCGAACTCTTCAACGCCGCCCCGACCTCGGTCGGTGTCGCGGGCACCAGCGGCAAGTCCACCATCACCGGCATGATCGCCTGGGTCCTGCATCAGACGGGCCGCGAGCCGACCGTCATGAACGGGGCGGTGATGAAGAACTTCGCCGACGCCGACCATCCTTTCGCCAGCGCCCTGATCGGCGGCCCCGACGTGTTCGTGTCGGAGGTGGATGAAAGCGACGGCTCCATCGCCCGCTACGATCCGACGGTCGCGGTGGTGTCCAACATCTCGCTGGACCACAAGTCGATGGAGGAACTGCGCGAGCTGTTCGGCGGCTTCACCGCGCGGGCGACGACGGCCGTGCTGAACCTGGACAATCCCGAGACGGCGGCCCTGGCCCAGGAATTGGCCCAGACCCTGCCGGCCGGCAAGGCGATCACCTTCGGCCTGGGCGAAGAGAAGGCCGACCTGTCCGCCCATGATCTTCAGCCTCTGCCGACAGGAATGCGGTTCCGGCTGATCGAGGGCTGGAGCGAACACGACGTGGTGCTGAATGTGCCCGGCGCCCACAATGTCGCCAACGCCCTGGCGGCGCTGGGCGCGACGCGGGCGCTGGGCGTGCCGACGGCCGAGGCGGTCAAGGCGCTGGAGACCTTCGCCGGCATCCGGCGCCGGATGGAGGTGGTCGGGACGGCGGGCGACATCACCGTCATCGACGACTTCGCCCATAACCCGGACAAGATCGCCGCCACGCTGAAGACTCTGCACGCCTTCGACGGCCGGCTGCTGATCCTGTTCCAGCCGCATGGGTTCGGCCCGCTGAAGCTGATGAAGTCGGAGTTCATCGACGGTTTCGCCGGCCTGATGCGCGAGGACGACGTGCTGCTGATGCCCGAGCCGGTCTACTACGGCGGCACGACCGACCGCAGCGTGGGGTCGGAAGACATCGCTTCCGGCGTCCGCGCCGCCGGCCGTCAGGCCGAGGCGCTGGCGACGCGCGCCGACTGCGGCGACCGGATCGTCGAGATCGCCAAGCCGGGCGACCGGATCATCGTCATGGGAGCGCGCGACGACACCCTGTCGACCTTCGCGGCGGAACTGTTGGGGCGGCTAGGTGAGGCCCCGTGACATGAAGATAAGGCGGGCGATCTTTACGGCCGGCATCTACGGAATGGCGTGTTCCGTCGTTCTTTATGTCGCGCTGCTGGCGGTATGGCCAACCCTCCCGGTCTTCCGATCGTTTTGGTTGCTGCCGATCCACGCTCGTCCGGAAATGCTGGCGGCTTGGATCATCGGCGCTTTGCTCGTCGTTGGAGCATGGCTGTTTGGGCGACGTCTTCCACCGTTTGCCACGGTTCTCATGGCTTCAGCTTTGATTGTTGCTCCAGCCGTCTGGATCTTGGTCGATCAAGGCCTCATCCACGCATCCGTCGAGCAATGGCCTGCCTTCGGCAGCGAAACCTGGCGCATCTACATCGCGCCAACCTATGCAGAGTATGCGATCACCGCCTTTTTGGGCTTTGCCAGCATCGCGGCTCTGACGGCAGCGTGGCGCAGCCATCAAAATCCATCGGCCGAAGCTTAGTAAACGTCCCGCCGATAGCGGCCGTCTTCCAACATGGTCAGCACCACGTCCGCGCCCAGCGCGCTTTCCAGCACGGCATGCACGCCTTGCGACATGCCTTCCAGACTGCCGCAGACGTAGATGGCCGCCCCGCGCGCGACCCAATCGCGCAAGTCATTCGCCGCCGCCGCGACCAGATCCTGCACATAACGGCCGTCGCACGCATCGCGTGAGAAGCTCCGGTCCAGCCGCCGCAGCACGCCCGACGCCAGCCAGGCCTGCAACTCCGCATCGAAGAAGGCGTCATGCGCCTGCGTGCGTTCTCCGAACAGCAGCCAGGCCCCGCCCGCGTCGGTCCGCGCCTTCAAATGCGCGCGCAGGCCGGCGATGCCCGTGCCGTTGCCGATCAGGATCATCGGCGTCTCGTCCGCCGGGCCGTGGAAGCTGCGGTTGGTGCGCAGGCGCATTCCGATCTGATCGCCCAGCGCCAAATCCTGCGTCAGCCATCCCGACGCCAGGCCCGGGGCGCCGTCGGGATGGCGCATCAGGCGGACCAGAAACTCGACCCGGCCGTCAGACGGCAGGGAGGCGATGGAATATTCGCGCGAACCCGGCGTGACGCCATCACGCTCAGGCAGGCCGACCTCGGCGATGTCGCCGGCCGACCAGTCGGGCGCCGCGCCCATGGCCTCGAAGGCCAGATGATACGCCTCCCCGCCGGGACTGCCCGGATTGACCAGGATGCGTTCGACCAGCCGCCAGGGGTCGTAGGCCGGGGGCGTCCAGTCAGGGGCCGTCACGCTGCCGGTGATCTGGTTCAGCTGGTGCTGCCAGTGGCGGATGGCGCCGGCCTCACCGTTATCGACCTCGACCATGTCGAAGAGAGGTTCGGCGCCCGCGCGTCGCAGCCAGCCGTCGACCGCATGGCCGAAGCCGCAGAACTGGTCATAGCTGCGGTCGCCCAACGCCAGCAGACCGAAGCGCAATTTCGACAAGTCCGTCGCCTCACCCATGACCTTGCGCACGAACCGGGCGGCGCTGTCGGGCGGATCACCCTCGCCCGTCGTGGAGACGATCAGCAGCGCGCGCTCCGCCGCCTTGAGGGTCTTTAGGTCCAAGTCAGCGAAGGACAGCACCCGCGCGCCCACGCCGCCATCTCCCAAGGACCGCGCCGTCATCCACGCCAGTTCCTCGGCGAAGCCCGTCTGGCTGGCGAAGGCGATCAGCACCGGCTGGCCCTCGCCTGCGCCCGCCAGAGCATCAGACCGCGCGCGGGCCGCCGCCCTGGCCCTGCGTTCACTCCAGACGATGACGGCGATCAGGGCCAGCCAAAGCGCCAAGGCCCCGACCGCCCACAGCCAGCGCTGCGGATCGGCTGTCACCCCGGACGATCTCCGTCGTCGTCGAGCAGAGCGGCGAAAGCCGGCGACATCCGCTCGACCGGCCCGCGCTCGGTGCGTTCGACGAAATGGGCCATCAGGCCTACGGCCTCGGCGTAGTCCGGTCCATCGAACGGCCCCATGACGGTCAGGGCCGTGGCGTAGGCGTCGGCCATCATGGCCGAGGGGTGCAGGACGGTGACCGAACTCAGATTGTTGCTGACCGGCCGCCCGGTCGATCCGTCGATGGTGTGGGGATACAGGCGCCCGTCATGGCGGAACGCGCGGCGATAGTCGCCGCTGGTCGCCACGGCCAGATCGAACAGGGCCGCCACGGTGTGGGGCGCAGGCGAACCCTCGACCCGCTCGATCTCGACCCACCACGGCTGAGCGTCCGGCTTGACGCCGCGCCCTTTCAACTCGCCGCCGATCTCGATCAGGTGCGAGGTCGCGCCCATGGCCATCAGCCGGTCGGACACGCGATCCACCGCATGGCCCTTGGCGATGCCGGAGAAGTCCAGCCTCATCCCGCCCATCTGCATCACAGCCCGCGCCTCGCCGTTCAGCCGCAGCTTCTGCCAGCCCGAAACGGCCGCAGCCGCCGCGATCTCGTCCTCGGACGGGACGGGCAACAAGGCCGAACGCGGTCCGGGCGGGCCGAAGCCCCACAGATCGACCAAGGCGCCCAGGGTCGGATCGACCGCGCCGTTGGTTTCGTCGCCCAGGGTCATCGCCGCATCCAGCAAATCCCAGAACGGCTGGGACACCGCCCAGACGCCGGCCGGCGCGGTGTTGAAGCGGCTGATTTCGCTGGACGGCTCCCACGGGCTGAACAGACCGACGACGGTCGCAAACTCCTCTTCGATCGCAGCCCGGATTTCGGCCTCGCCCACGCCTGGCGGGGCGATGACGCGCGCGCTCCAGGTCGTGCCCATGGTCTGACCGCCCAGCGAACGGATCAGGTCGCTGGGCGGACGTGGCGGCGCGCCTTCGATCGCGGGCACGAGGACGCGGTTGTCGGCGCGGTCGCCCAGAGGGGCGGCGTCGCCGATATTGACCGTGGGCGGGGCGGCGCGTGAACCGCGCGAGGGGGGGATGTCGGACATGGCCCTTCGCTTAGGGCAGGACTTCCATCGCCGCCACATAGCTGGCGTTGGAACCCAGCATTTCGCCCTGGCCTTCGGTGCGGACTGAGGCGTTCAGCCAATACATGCCGGCCTCCGGCCAGGTGATGGTGAAGGCGCCCTCGGCGTTGGTCTTGACCGTCGATTCTTCGGGGTTGTCGCGGTAACGCAGGCCGCCGCGCGCCACGGTGACGTCGATGTCAGCCGCCGGCTGGCCATTGTTCAGCAGTTTGAAGGTGGCGGGCTCGCCCACCACCAGGTCGTTCGGGTGGGTGACGGGAACCAGCTCAAGCCCCTCGCCGGTCGTCTTGAAGACGGTGTCGGAGGGGTTGTTCAGGGTGACGAAGGTCTCGATGCGGCTGGCGGTGCGGGTCGCCTGAACATTGGTCGCGCCCTCGGGCAGGCCCGCCGGGTATTCCGAGGCCGCGCCGCGCCAGCGCTTTTGTTCACCGTTCAGGGTGTAGCTGGCCATCACGCCGTTCATGACGTTGGCGATCTTGTAGGTGCCGTTCTGGGTCAGATGGGCGTCGAAGGTCGAGCGATAGCGGCCCTGCATGGCGTTCTCGGGCTGGACCGCCGAGCCGTCCGGCGCGGTGATGGTCAGGCCGGTCAGGCGCATGGCGGCGTGATCGGGGTTGAACACCTGGTTCGACATGCCCGCGTCGAACCCGACCCAGGCATCCGTGCCCGACAGGGTCGTGGCGGTGGGCGCCAGCCAGGCGCGGTGGGCCTGGGCGGCCATGGGGGCGGCCAGCGCTGCGGCTAGCGTCAGCAGGGCGATCGTCTTCTTCATGGTCATGATCCTTAGCGAGAGACGGCGACGCGCACGGCGCCCAGTTCGGTGGAGCCGGTTCCGGCGCCGGTGTTGGCCGCGCCCCAGCGGAAGGGCACGCGCACGACCTCGCGCCCGCCCAATTCGCGGGCCGCCTCGACGACGATGTTGTATTGGCCGGGCTGAAGGCCAGCCAGGCGCGCGGCGGGCACGGAGACGGTCTGGCGGCCCGGCGCGCGCGTGGCGCCGGATACGCCGTCGGCCGGCAGGCTCATGGCCCGGCCGCCCTTGCGCCACCAGGTGCGCAAATCCTTCAGCCAGTCCTTGCCGTCGCCCTCGTTGTTGCGGGTCTGCTGATACCAGACGGCCAGGGTGCGTTCGGCGGACTGGTCCGGCTTTTCGATCCACACCGCGACATAGGGGCGATGATAGGAGGCGGTGTTCAGGCGCGGAATCTCGACCGACACCGTCAGGTCGGCGGCCATGGCGGGCGCAGCGGCGGCCGCCAGGCCGACGGTGGTGATGACGACGGGGAGAAGGCGCATCGGAAAACTCGTCAGTGAATGAAGATCAGGGCGATGACGACGGGGATCAGCAGGCCCAGCGCCGCCAGCGGCCAGGTCGAGGGCCGACCCTTGGCGTGCAGGAACATCAGCCCCAGGCCCGTGATGGCGAAGATGACGCAGGCCGCCGCGAAGAAGTCGATGAACCAGAACCAGACCACGCCGGCGTTGCGGCCCTTGTGCAGGTCGTTGAGGTAGGCGATCCAACCGCGCGTCGTCTTCTCGTGCAGGGTCTCGCCGGTCGAACGGTCGATGGTGACCCATCCGTCGCCGCCAGGCATGGCCAGGGCGACATAGACCTCTTGCGCCGTTGTCTCGGTCGGCTTGTCGGCGATCTCGACCTTGAGCGCCTCGGACGCCCAGCGTGCGACCGCGTCGGGGACGGGATCGGTCGTCTCCTGCGGGAAGCTCGCCAGCCGCTGCAGCAGGGGCGCCGGCAAGGTCGCGGTCTGTTCGACCGTCACCGGATCGCCGGGGATCGAGGCCGCATGATTCAGGGTGATGCCGGTGATCGCGAACAGGATCATGCCGACCAGGCTGACCGCCGCCGAAATCCAGTGCCAGCTATGCAGCTGTTTCAGCCAGAACGACCGTGCGCCGTTCAGCGCCGCCTTGGGTTTGGGGCCCTGGGCGGCGGTTTCGGCCTGACGCTGTGTGGCGAGTTCGGTCACGGGCTCGCTGTGCCATTGTTGCGAACGGGTTGCAATAGCATTTAGCGGCGTCGTAGCGCCTTGGGGGGTCAGAGCTCGGTCCAGCGCCGCAGCAGATTGTGATAGACGCCGGTCAATTCGATCACCGCCTGATCCTTCGGCCCCTTCTCGGACGCCACGCGCTGGGTGGCGATATCCAGGCGGAACAGGGTCTCGCGATCGGAGTCATCGCGGACTAGGCTCTGCATCCACATGAAGGACGACACCCGCGCCCCACGCGTCACCGGCGTGACCCGGTGCAGGCTCTTGGACGGATAGAGGACCAGATCGCCAGCCGGCAGCTTGATCGCCTGCGACCCGTACATCTCCTCGATGATCAGTTCGCCACCATCGTAGTCCTCTGGCTCGGACAGAAAAAGGGTCGCCGACAGGTCGCTGCGAATGCGCATCGCCCCGCCGGTGCGGGACTGGCGGATGGCGTTGTCGACGTGCAGGCCGAACTCACCCCCGCCTTCGTAGCGGTTGAACAAGGGCGGAAAGACCGTGTGCGGCAGGGCCGCCGCCACAAACATCGGATTGGCGTTCAGAGCTTGGATGACAAGGGCCGAGACCTCCTTCGCCACGTCCGACTCTTCGGGCAGTTGCAGGTTCTTCTTCGCCGTCGCCGATTGATGGCCCGAGGTGGCGTTGCCGTCCGCCCACGGCCCGGCGTCCAGCCGCGCGCGCAAAGCCTTGACCTCGGCCTTGGAGAAGACTTCCGGAATCTGCAGCAGCACGGGCGTTCTCGCTGAAAGACGAAACGGCCCCGCAGGGGATCGCGGGGCCGTTAGACTAGGCCGGGGAAACGACCTTTAGAAGCGCAGGTTCAGGGCCAGGATGGCCTGGCGACCTGCGGCCACATCGGCGTGGTGAACGCCGTTGGTGCGCATGATATATTCCTCGTCCGTCGCATTCTTGACGTTCAGCTGAAGCGTCGCGCGATCCGTCAGATCATAGGCGGCGAAGGCGTCCACGCGGGTCCATTCGGGCGCATAGATGCGGTTGTTCCCGCCGCCCGCGCCGCCCTGGTTCCCGCCCAGAGATTTGGACGTGTAGTAGACGCCGCCGCCGACCGTCAGCCGGGGCAAGACGCGATAGGTGGTGAACAGGCTGGCGCTGTGCTTGGGCGTGTTGGCCAGCGGCAGGCCTTGCAGCGGATTGACGATGGCGATCGGCGGCGTGCCCGACACGACCACGGCCGCCTTGGTCAGTTCGGAGTCCATGTAGGTATAGCCGCCGAACACGGTCCACTTCGGCGTGATGCTGCCTGACACGCCAAGCTCGAAGCCGTTGACCTCGACCTCGCCCTCCTGACGGAAGATGTTGGGCTGAACCAGGATCAGGGCGTTCTTGCGTGTGAGATGGAAGGCGGCCGCCGACAGGGCGAGACGGTCGTTCAAGACATTGGCCTTGGCGCCGATCTCGAAGCTTTCGGTGTCTTCCGGATCCAGAACCGTGTTGGCGACGCCATCGACGGTGCCCGTGCCGCCCGAGGCGTTCTGGTCGCCCGCCGAAATGGTCGGCGGCGTCGAAGAGGTGGACCACGAGGTATAGACGCTGCTGTTCTGCGTCGGCTTGAACACCAGACCGACCTGATAGTTGGTGAACTCCCAGGTCTGTTCCGGAACGGCCGTATAGCCCGTGACATTCCAGACGCCAGCCGTGGACGAAGGCGAACCCAAAACGGCATTCACGCCCTTGACCGAATACTGATCCCAGCGAACGCCCAGGTTCAGGATCAGTCGCTCGGTCAGGGTGATGCTGTCGTTCGCATAGACGCCGATGGCTTCGGTCGTGTTCGAGCTTGTCGGGCCGCGATTGATCACGCCGGTCCAGGCGTCGTCGGGGTTGGGGTTATACACCGGGGTGCAGTCGCCGGCGCCCGAAGCGCTTGTGGCGGTCGGATAGGTTCCCGACACCGTCGTCAGACCGGTCGGACAGGCCGAGCCGGAGGTGGTGTAGGTCGAATAGGAGGCGTTCTTGTTGTGCTCGCGCGACAGCTCCACGCCGACGTCATAGCTGTGCTTAATCGAACCGGTGGCGAACTGGCCGAAGACATCCGTCACATTGGCCAGGGTGGTGACCGGGTTCCAGCGGGTCTTGGTGCCCCGCTTCATCCAGTAGGTCCCGTCCGCCGCGCGTCCGACATAGCCGCCGTCGCCGGGATTGGTGACGATGTAGTCGTTCAGCGTCTGCGAATAGCGGCTGACGTTGCGGATCGTGGCGAAATCGCTGAGGCGATGCTCGGCCTTGAAAGTGAAGGTATCCACCTCATTGGTCAGGTAGTCGCGCGCTTTCAGCCCATAGAAGCTGTCATAGGGCACATCCAGAACGCCGCTGTCGGTCGTGCGTGACTGGATCTTGGTGAACAGCGGAATGCCGTAATCGGGCATCTGGTCGCTGGTCAGATGGTAGTAGCTGAACACCATCGACGACGGCGTGCCCAGGCCGGCGCCCAGGCTGAGGCCCAGGCCCCATTTGTCGTAGTCGACGGCGTCGCGGCCGGGCACGTCGCCCTGGGCGCCCATTAGGTTGATGCGCAGAGCGGCGGTCTCGCCCAGCGGCAGATTCGCATCGACCGTGCCGCGCAGATAGCCGTCGGTGCCCGCGCCCGCGCTGACATTGGTGAAGGCGTTCAGCTTGGGCGATTTGGAGGCCAGGTTGATGCTGCCGCCGCCCGAGCCGCGTCCCGAATAGACGGCGTCCGGCCCCTTGATGACCTCAACCTGCTCCAGGTTGAAGACCTCGCGCTGCTGGCCGCCCGTGTCGCGGATGCCGTCCACGAAGATGTTGTTGCCCGACGACTGGCCCCGGATGAAGGGACGATCGGCCAGGGGCTGGCCGCCCTCGCCTGCCCCGAAGGTGATGCCGGGGGAGTTGGACAGCAGGTCCTGCAAAGACGAGGCCGAGGTCTGTTCGATGATGGCCTGGGGGATGACCGTCACGGCGCGCGGCGTGTCCACCAGGGACGCGACGAACTCGGGGCTGACGGGGGCGGGCTTCTTGAACTGACCGTTGACGTCGATCGTGCCCAGATTGGCGGGCTGGGACTGGTCGGCCGTGACGACCACGCCATCCTCGGCAGTCACGTCATCGGCGATGGCGGGGGCGGCGACCAGCATGCCGGCGGCGCTGGAGGCGAACAGAAGCGAGCGGAGCGCGGCGGCGCGGGATTCGGACATAGTCTTGCGACCTTTTGGTCTGATTTTGCGATGCGCTCGCAATAACCAGCTCCACAGGAAGGCACAAGAGAATTGCAAACAAATCGCAATCTTAATTAGCCGACGGCGCTTATGCTCCTCTGAGGCGCCGACGTGTCGAGATCCAGCCAGGTCGGATCGGGCATGGCGCGGTGGGCGGCGGCCAGGGCTTCGGACCAACGCCGGCCCAGGTCGCGGAAATAGGGATCATCCGCCTCGATGCGCCGCGCCGTGCCCGTCAATTGGTCGCGCGGCATGACGATCAGGTCCAGCGGCGGGCCGACGGCGATGTTCGAGCGGATGGTCGAGTCGAACGAAATCAGCCCCAGCTTGACCGCCTCGGACAGGGAGGTGGAGCTGTGCAGGGCGCGGTCCAGAATAGGTTTGCCGTACTTCAGCTCGCCGATCTGCAGATAGGGCGTATCGGGCCCGCACTCGATGAAGTTGCCCTGCCCGTAGATCAGATAAAGTCCCATCTTGCCGCCGGCGATCTGACCGCCCAGCAGCATGGAGGCGGTGACGTTCAGCCCGTCGGCGGTCGGCGTCGGCGGGGTATTGATGCTGGCGCGCACGCTGGCCATCGCATGGCCCAGCAACTGCGCGGCGCGGAACAGGGTCGGGGCGGTCTGAAGCGTTTCAAGCTCGGTGGAGTCCGGCAGTTTGACCCCGGCTGCGACCATGGCCAGCGCCGTCTGGGTGACCGACAGATTGCCCGCCGTCGCGACCGCCAGGATCCGCTCGCCCGGCGACTGGTAGATGTGGAGTTTGCGATAGGACGAGATATTGTCCACGCCCGCATTGGTGCGCGTGTCGGCGATCATCGCCAACCCGTCGTCCACCAGCATGCCTACGCAATAGGTCACTTCGCTCTATTCGCTCCCCGCGTTGCGAATCCCCAGACGCTAACAGATTCGCGCGTCATGCCTATCGGGGCCATCCGCTGGATTGCAGTTGTTGCTGGCTCTGTTGCACCGGCCGCACATTCAGGGCGACGGTCAGTTGCTCCTGGCCGCCGCCATAGCTTGTGCCCCGGATCGGGGTGGCGCCGCGCGCGTCCAGGCCGACCGCGACCCGGACATAGTGTTCGGTGGGACAGATGCCGTTTGCCGGATCGAACCCGACCCAGCCCAGATTCTCGACCCAGGCCTCGGCCCAGGCATGGGCGGCGTCCTGATCGTGGCGTCCGTCCTGGCGGCTGAGGTGGCCCGAAACATAGCGGGCCGGCACGCCCAGCAGGCGTGCGGCCGAGATGAAGATTTGCGAATGGTCCTGACAGACGCCGCGCTTCTGAGCAAAGGCCTCGGCGGCGGTGTGGGAGGCGGAGGTCGAGCCGACCTCGAACGCCACCGTATCCTTCAGCGCGCCCATCAACCGGTGCATCCGGCCCAGCGTCGCGCCCTCGGGAATGGAGCGGGCGAAATCGACGATGCCGGCGTCGGCCTTCGTCATCGGGGTTTCACGCAGATAGACCAAGGGGGAGAGCCGCTCGGCCTGGCCCTTCACGACGCCGCCCGTCTCGACGGTCGAGACTTCGCCGGTGACGCGGATGGTCAGGGCGTCGGTCGGCCGCTCGGTGTAGAGGCTGTGAACGATGTTGCCGAAAGCGTCCTCGCTGCGCCGCAGCCGGGCGTCCACATCGGTTTCGATGCGCCAGTCGCGCACCTGCTGGCTCTCGCACGACTTGGGCGTCAGCCGCAGCATCTGGACGATGAACCGCGCGGGCCGCGCGTAGGCATAGCGGGTGGAGTGATCGATCCGAATCCGCATGGTCAGACCAGATACTGTTCGTGGACGGCCGCGGCCAGGGCATTGTTCTCGTTCAGGAAGCTCTGGATGTATTCGTGCAGGCCGGACTGGAAGATGTCTTCGATCTTGGCCTCGTTGAACTGGCTGAGGCGATTGGAGGCCAGCCGTTGCGCCGGGCCGCGCCGGCCGTAGTCGGTCGCCAGCTTCTCCAAATAGCTGACGATCATGCCTTGGCATGAGGCGAGCGAGCGCGGCATCTGGCGGTTCAGCACCAGCAGGTCCGCCACCAGCCAAGGCCGCACGCTTTCGCGGTAAACCCAGCGATAGGCGGTCAATGCCGAAACCTCGCGCAGAAGGGTGGTCCACTGGAAGTAGTCCAGTTGCCCGCCCACCCGTTCGCCGGGCGGCAGCAGCAGGTGATATTTCACGTCCAGCAGGCGTGCGGTGTTGTCGGCCCGCTCGATCGCCATGCCCAGTCGCAGGAACCAGTAGGCGTCGTTCCTGAGCATGGTTCGCGACGAGGCGCCTTCGACCGCCAGGGACGTCGATTTCACGAAGTCGAGGAAGTTCGTGAAGTCGTCGCGCTTGGTCGGTTCGCCCAGCTCGTTCAGACCGTTCCAGGCGCCGTTGATCGCCTCCCACAGCTCAATGGTCAGGGCGGTGCGTACCGAGCGCGCATTGGTCCGCGCCTTGTTGATGCAGGCCTTGATCGAGGTCGGATTGTCGAAGCCGAAGGCCAGATATTCCCGCACGGACTTCTCCGACACGGTCCGGCCGGTCGCATCAAAGCCGGCCTTCACCCCCGACGAGGCGATGGCCCCGGCCCAGGCGGTGACGGCGGCCTGATCTTTCGCCGGCAGAGCGGCGAGACGGATCGCCGCCTCCAGAATTCGGGCGAGAAAGTCCGCCCGCTCCATGTAGCGGCCGGTCCAGTAGAGGCTGTCTGCGGTGCGTGAAAGCATCAGTTGTCCAGCACCCAGGTGTCCTTGGTTCCGCCGCCCTGGCTCGAGTTCACCACCAGCGACCCTTCCTTTAACGCCACCCGCGTCAGGCCGCCGGGCGCCACACGCACCCCGGCCGGGCTGGACAGCACGAACGGCCTGAGATCGACGTGGCGGGGCGACAGGGCGCCGCCGTTCAGCGTCGGGGCCGTCGACAGGCTCAGCGTCGGCTGGGCGATGAAGTCGTCGGGATCGGCGATCAGCTTGGCGCGGAAATCCTCGATCTCGGCCTTGGTCGAGGTCGGCCCGACCAGCATGCCGTAGCCGCCCGATCCGCCGACTTCCTTGACCACCAGTTCCGGCAGCTTATCCAGCACTTCCTTCAGGGCGTCCGGCTCGCGACAGCGCCAGGTCGGCACGTTTTGCAGGATCGCATCCTCGCCCGTGAAGAAGCGGATGATCTCGGGCATGTAGGTGTAGACGGCCTTGTCATCGGCCACGCCCGTCCCGACCGCATTGGCCAGGGTCACCCGTCCAGCGAAATAGGCCGACATCAACCCCGGCACCCCGATGGTGGAGTTGGGCATGAAGGTCAGGGGATCCAGGAAATCGTCGTCGATACGGCGATAGATGACATCGACGCGCTTGGGCCCCTCGGTCGTGCGCATGAAGACTGTGTCGTCATTGACGAACAGGTCCGTGCCTTGAACCAGCTCGACGCCCAGCTTGTCGGCCAGGAAGCTGTGCTCGTAGTAGGCCGAGTTGAAGGGGCCGGGCGTCAGCACGACGATCGTCGGGTCCGCCCCCGCCCCTGCCGGCGCGGACGCCTGCAACGAGCGCAACAGCATGTCGGTGTAGATTTCGACGGGCCGCACGGCGTGTTCCGCGAACAGGTCGGGGAACAGCCGCATCATCATCTCGCGGTTCTCCAGCATGTAGGAGACGCCCGACGGCGTGCGGCAGTTGTCTTCGAGGACGTAGAAGCCGTCCTCGCCCGTGCGCACCAGATCGACGCCCGAGATGTGACACCAGACATCGCCTGGTGGACGACGGCCCTGCATCTCCGGCCGATAATGCGGATTGGTCAGGATCAGATCGGCCGGGACGATGCCCGCCTTGATGCAGTCCTGCGGCCCATAGATGTCTTTCAGGAAGGCGTTGATGGCGGTGACGCGCTGCTTCAGCCCCTTTTCCAGACCGCCCCATTCGTCCGCGCCGATGATGCGCGGCACGACATCGAAGGGGATCAGCCGCTCGTTGGATTCCTCGTCGCCATAGACGGCGAAGGTCACGCCCATGCGACGGAAGAACAGCTCCGCCTGGCGCGAGCGCGCCTGCAGCAGATCGGCCGGCGCGTTTTCCAGCCACGCCGCCAGCGTCTTGTAGCTGTCGCGGATCGCACCCGATCCGCCGCCATTCATTTCGTCGAAAGCTCTCGTCATCCGCCCCCGCCGCGTTGAAGTCGCAGCTTGAATGGTCAGGAACGTAAAGCGCAACAGTTTTGTTGCACTGCGGCGACGCCCTATCCGACAGCCACCGCCTTCATCGACACCGCCGGATCGGCCAGCCTGTCCGCGTCCACAGGCGTCGCCTTGCCGATCAACTGTTTGCCGGCCATGAACTCGGGCGGGGCGTTGACGGCCTCGACGCAGACGATCCGGTCGCCGTTCAGATGGAAGACCGCAAAGCCCGACGCCGTCGGGTCGCCACGCACCACCTGTCGGTCGGCGTCGAACGGCAGGCCGGCGATCTGAAGCTTGACGTCATACTGATCCGACCAGAACCACGGCACTTCGGGCGTGGGTCCGGCCCGCCCGACGATGGCGGCGGCCGCCTGTTTGGCCTGCTCCAGGGCGTTGGGCACGCTTTCCAGCCGATGATGCACGCCGCCGTGGACCGGGATCGGCCGCCGCGTCATGTCGCCCACAGCGAAGATGGCCGGATCGCTGGTCAGCGCCTCGCCGTTCACCACCACGCCGTCGTCGCAGTTCAGGCCGGCCGACCGCGCCAAGGCGTCGCAAGCCAATGCGCCGACCCCCACCAACACCGCATCCGCCGACACCACCGATCCGTCGGCCAGGCTCACGCCGTCGCGGGCCACGGCGACCACCTCCGCGTCGGTCAGGATTTCTACGCCGTGCGCCCGGTGCTGCGCCGTGAAGAAGGCCGACAGCGTCTCGGACGCCACGCGCGCCAGCACGCGCGGCGCGCGCTCGATCACCACCGCCTCGGCGCCCAAAGCCCGCGCCGACGCCGCCGCCTCCAGCCCCACATAGCCGCCGCCTACGACCGCCAGACGCTTGCCGGGCCCCAGGACGGCCTTCAGTCGCTCGGCGTCCTTCATCGTGCGCAGTTCAAGCAGATCGGGATGATCCCCGCCCGGAACCGGCAGCTTGCGCGCGGTCGATCCGGTCGCCAGCACAAGAATGTCGTAGGTCTCGGACGACCCGTCGTAGAAGGCTACCGTCTTCGCTGCGGGGTCCACCGCCACGGCGACCATCGAGGGTCGGAAGTCGATGTTCTGCTCGGCGTAGAAACTCAGAGGCCGCAGCAGCAGCGCCTCCAGATCCGCCTCTCCCTTCAGCCACGCCTTGGACAGCGGCGGCCGCTGATACGGCGGCGCGTCCTCCTCGCCCGCCAACACAATGGGGCCTTCATGCCCATACTGCCGCAGGAACGCCGCGACGGAGCCGCCGGCGTGTCCGGCGCCGATGATGAGAACCTTGGTCATGACGACGCAGATAGTGAGCCACGCACGATCTGTCTCCTCCCCCTTGACCGTTCCACCGTTACATCATAGTGGAACGCGCATGACGACCCCGCCCGCCCGTGACGACCTGCATGACGCCCTGCTGTCGATGCAGACGCGCGCTGAGATCGACGCTTTTCTGGCCGATCTTTGCACGCCTGCGGAACTGCGCGCCTTCTCCGAGCGCTGGCAGGTCGCGCGCCTGCTCGACGCCGGCGGCAAATCCTATCGCGAGATCGCCGCAGAGGCCCATGCCAGCCCCACCACCGTCGTCCGCGTCGCCCGCTATCTGAAAGACATGCCGCACCAGGGCTATCGCCTTGCCCTGGACCGCCTGAAGAACAAAAACTGAGTATCCGAACATGAGCACCGTGCAGGGCCGGCTTCGCATCGCCGTCCAGAAATCCGGCCGTCTGGCCGACCGCAGCCTCGACCTGATCCGCGACGCGGGCCTGAAATGGGTCAAGGGTCACAACGACCTGCTGTACCGGGTCGAGAACTATCCGATCGACCTGCTGCGCGTCCGCGACGACGACATCCCCACCTTCGTGGCGGACGGCGTGTGCGACCTGGGCATCGTCGGCGAGAATGTGCTGGAGGAAGGTCGCAATGGCGGGCCGAACGCCTCGATCGTCATGCCGCTGGGCTTTGGTCGCTGCACGCTCAAGATCGCCACGCCTCCGACGCTGGCCTATGACGGTCCAGCCTCGCTGGACGGGCTGCGTATCGCCACCTCCTATCCCAAGATTCTGCGCCGCTTCCTCGACGAACGCGGGGTCAAGGCCGACATCGTGGTCATGCGCGGGGCCGTCGAGGTCGCGCCCCGACTGAAACTGGCCGCCGCCATCTGCGACTTGGTCTCGACCGGCGCGACGCTGGAGGCCAACGGCTTGGTAGCCAAGGATACGGTTCTGGAAAGCCAGGCCGTGCTGATTCAGTCGCCCGTCGCGCCTGAACCCGCCTTGCAGCAGTTGTTGGACAGCGTCATCGAGCGGATGGCGGGCGTGGTGTCCTCTCAAGGCGCCAAATACGTCATGCTGAACGCCCCGCGCTCGGCGCTGGACGAGATCACCGCCATCCTGCCCGGCGCCGGCTCGCCCACCGTCATGCCCCTGATGGGTCGCGACGATGCGGTCGCCGTCCACGCCGTCTGCCAGGAAGCCGTCTTCTGGGAGACGCTCGAGAAGCTGAAGGCCGCCGGCGCCTCGGCCATCCTAGTCCTGCCAATCGAGAAGATGATGTGATGAAGCGCATCGACTGGTCTTCCCTCGACGCGGCCGGCAAGACGGCCGCCCTGGCCCGCCCCGCCCAACGCACCGCCGGCGACGTGACCGAGGTCGTGCGCACCATCCTGGACGACGTGCGCCAGCGCGGCGGCGCGGCCGTGACCGACTGGTGCCTGAAGCTGGACAAGGCCCCGCCCCGTCGCATCGCCATCACGCCCGAGGCCGTCGCCGAGGCGCGCAACGCCCTGCCGCCCGGCGACGTGCGCGCCCTGCGCATGGCGGCCGACAATGTGCGCGTCTTCCATCAGGCGACCCGGCCCGAGGACACTCCCTTTATCGAGACGACGCCCGGCGTACGGTCCAAACTGGCCTGGCGTCCCATCGCCTCGGCCGGCCTCTATATTCCCGGCGGCACCGCGCCGCTGTTTTCGTCGCTGCTGATGCTGGCCATTCCGGCCGGCGTCGCGGGCGTGGGCCAGCGCGTCGCCGTGACGCCGCCGAACAAGGATGGCGGCATCCACCCCGCCATGATCCTGGCCGCCACAGAGGCGGAACTGGACGCCATCTGGTTGATGGGCGGCGCCCAGGCCATCGCCGCCCTGACCTTCGGCGTCGAGTTGGAAGACGGGGTCATTCCGGCCTGCGACAAGCTGTTCGGACCCGGCAACGCCTATGTGGCCGAGGCCAAGAAGCAGGCCTCCGCCTTGCCCGGCGGCCCCGCCGTCGACATGCCGGCCGGCCCATCGGAGTTGATGGTCATCGTCGATCGCGACGCCGCGCCCGAGATCGCCGCCGCCGACCTGCTCAGCCAGGCCGAGCACGATGCGGATGCGCAGGTTCTGCTGGTCTCCACCAGCCGCGCCACCATCGACTACATCCTGAGCGAGGTCGAGGTGCAGGTCGCAACCCTGCCCCGCGAAGCCATCGCCCGCGCCTCTCTGAACGAGGCCCGCGCCATCCTGGTGCGCGACCTCGACGCGGCCGCAGAAGTCGCTAACCTCTATGGCCCCGAACACCTGGCGATCCAGATCGACGATCCCGAGCCGCTGGTCGATTCGATCAAGGCCGCCGGGGCCGTCTTCGTCGGCCGGTTCGCCGCCGAGACGCTGGGTGACTATGCCGCTGGTCCCAGCCACGTCCTGCCGACCGACGGCGGCGCCCGCACGCTGGGCGGCGTCACCACCGCCAGCTTCATGACCACCATGTCGGTCCAGCTGGTGTCCGAGGCGGGCGCCCGTCAGCTTGCCCCTATCGCCGCCCGTCTGGCCCGGATGGAGGGCCTGGAGGCCCACGCCCGCGCCGCCGACCTGAGGGCTGATCAATGACCCTGCCCGCCCCCTATCCCCCGCTGGTCTCCGGCGGCGAGGGTCTGGACCGCTATCCCGGCGACGCGCCCACGCTCGGCGCCCGCATGGCCGCCATCTACGGCGTCCCTGCCGATCAGGTGCTGCCGGTGCGCGGCCTGACCCACGGGCTGGAACTGGCCTATCGCCTCGCCGCCCGCGACGGCGGTTCGGTCGAGGCCCCGAAAGCCGAGCCCTATGACAGTCTCGCCGCCATCTATCCGGCGAAAGGCGATCCTGCGGTCGTCATCGTTCGCGCCCTCGGCTCGCCCGAGGCCGTCGCCGAAATGGCCGCCCGCGTCGCCCCCGCCCTGCTGGTGGTGGACGAGGGCCTGATCGAGTTCTCGGACAGCGCCTCGGCCGTTACGGTGGTCGCCGACCAGCCGAACCTGGTCGTGCTGCGCAGTCTGTCCCTGGCCTATGGTCTGGCCGGCGCCCGCGTCGGCGCGGCGGTCGCGCAAACCCAGACCCTGGCCCGCCTGGCCTCCGTCCTCGAACCCTATGCCCTGCCCGAGCCCCTGGTGCGTCTGGCGCAGCAGGCGCTGGATCCGTCGCGGATGATCGAGACCGCCGAGCGGATCGCCTCGGTCCGGTGCGAGCGTGAACGGATCGCCCGCGAACTGGGCCGCCAGATGCCGGTCGAGCCCGGCGTCGGCCCCATCCTGATGGCCCGCCCCGAAGATCCCGCCGCCGTCCTCGCCGGCCTCAAGGCCTATGGCGTGGAAGCTGACCTGTCCGGCGACCGCCTGCGCCTGCCGATCTCGCTGAAGCCCGAGGTCAACGACCGACTTCTGGCCGGCTTCGGTCTGACGCCCGGCAGGCGCCGCGCCCCCCGCGTCGGTCAAGCCGTGCGCGACACCAAGGAAACCCGCATCGTCTGCGCCGTCGATCTGGACGCGCCCGGTCCGGTGAAGATCGAAACCGGCGTCGGCTTCTTCGATCACATGCTGGAGCAGATCGCGGCCCACGGCGGCTTCTCGCTGCGTCTGCAATGCGAGGGCGACCTGCACACCGATCCGCACCACACGATCGAGGACAGCGCCATCGCCTTGGGTCAGGCGTTGAAACAGGCGCTGGGCGAGCGCAAGGGCATCGCCCGCTACGGCTTCGTCCTGCCGATGGACGAGGCGAATGCGACGGTCTCGATCGATCTTTCCGGGCGCCCCTATCCGCTCTTCGAGGGCGCGTTCGAGACGCCATTCATCGGCGACTACCGCACCGACCTGACGGCGCACGTCTTCCGTTCATTGGCCGAGGCCATGGGCGCGGCTGTCCACATCAAGGTCACCGGCCAGGACGACCACCACAAGACCGAAGCCGTCTATAAGGCGTTCGGCCGCGCCCTGCGCCAGGCCATCCGCGTCGAGGGCGACGCCGTGCCGTCGACCAAGGGCGTGTTGTGACCGAGGTCGCCGTCATCGCCTACGGCGCCGGCAATGTCGCCTCGGTCCAGTTCGCGCTGGAGCGGCTGGGCGCGACCGTGCGCCTGACCGACGATCCGACGGTGATCGCCGAGGCTGAACGGGTCATCCTGCCCGGCGTAGGCGCGGCCGGATACGCCATGAAGCGCCTGTCGGACCTGGGTCTGATCGCGCCGATCCGCGCCTTCCCGCGCCCCCTGCTGGGTGTCTGCCTGGGTCAGCAACTGCTGTTCGGATCGAGCGACGAAGGTGACGGCGTCGATCTGCTGGGCCTTATTCCCGGGGCGGTGACCCGGCTGAGGCCTGCGGGCGATCTGCCGGTGCCGCACATGGGCTGGAGCCGGTTGACGCGCGACCGCGATGACCCCTTGCTGGAGGGCGTCGCGGACGGCGCCTACGCCTATTTCGTCCACGGCTTCGTCTGTCCCGACGGACCAGCGACCCTGGCGCGCGCCGACTATGGCGGCGTCGTTCCGGCTGTGGTTCGATCCGCCAACCGCTGGGGCTGTCAGTTCCACCCCGAACGCTCGGCCGAGGCCGGGGCGACCATCCTCAAGAACTTTCTGGGCCTGTCATGCTGATCTATCCCGCCATCGACCTGAAGGACGGCGTTTGTGTGCGCCTGATGCACGGCGACTTCGCCCAGGTGACGCATTACGACCAGCAGCCGGCCGCCCGCCTGACGACCTTCGCGGCCGAGGGCGCGGAGTGGATTCACATCGTCGATCTGGACGGAGCCGAGGCGGGCGAGGCGCGCCAGCACGCCCTGATTGGCGAGTTGGCTCAAGCCATCGACGTCAAGGTCCAGTCGGGCGGCGGCGTGCGCAGCGCCGACGATGTGAAAAAGCTGCTGGACGCCGGCGTGTCGCGCGTCGTGGTCGGATCGCTGGCGGTGACCGAACCTGAGGCGGTGGCGACCTGGCTGGAAACCTTCGGCGTCGAGCGCATCACCCTGGCCCTGGACGTCAAGATCGAGGACGGCGTGCCGGTCCCCGCTTTGAAGGGCTGGACCCAGTCCTCGGGCATGACGCTTTGGGAGGCGTTGGATCGGTATCCCAAGGGGACGGCCAAACACCTGCTGGTGACCGATGTCGGTCGCGACGGCGCCCTGACCGGGCCGAACCTGGATCTGCTGGCCGAGATCCGCAGCCGTCGGCCGGATCTGGTGTTGCAGGCCTCGGGCGGCGTTTCCTCGCTGGACGACATCGCCGCGGTCAAGGCGCTGGGCTGTCACGGCGCCATCGTCGGACGCGCGCTCTACGAGAACTGCTTCACCCTGCCCGAAGCCATCGCGGCGGCCAAACGCTCATGACCGTCCATCCTGCATCAAGCGGGGCGGTCAAATGACCGCTCGGCGGATCATCCCCTGCCTGGACGTAAAGGACGGCCGGGTGGTCAAGGGCGTGAAGTTCGTCGGTCACACCGACATGGGCGACGCGGCGGAGCTGGCCGCCCGCTATCGCGATGCGGGCGCCGACGAACTGGTCTTCTACGACATCACCGCCAGCCCCGAGGGTCGGACGCTGGACTACGGCTGGATCAAGGACATCGCACGACTGCTGGACATTCCTTTCTGCGTCGCCGGCGGCATTCGCACCGTGGAGCAGGCGGCGCGCTGCCTGGACCACGGGGCGGACAAGGTCTCGATCAACTCTCCCGCCTTGGAACGGCCCGAACTGATCGCCGACATGGCTGCGCGGCTGGGCAGCCAATGCGTCGTCGTCGGCGTCGACAGCCGGTTCGAAGACGGCGACTGGGTGGTCCACAAATACACCGGCGACCCCGATGCACGCCGTCATGCCGGCAAACGCACTCTGGACTGGCTGGACGAGGCGCAGGGCCTGGGCGCCGGAGAGATCGTGCTGAACTGCATCGATCAGGACGGGGTTCGGCGCGGCTATGACATCGAGCAGCTGTCCGCTGCGCGGGCACGTCTGACCATTCCCCTGATCGCCTCGGGCGGGGCCGGCGCGCCCGAGCATTTCAAGGCTGTGTTCGAGCAGGCCGACGTCTCCGGCGCCTTGGCCGCCAGCGTCTTCCACACCGACGCCATCGCCATTCCGGACCTGAAACAATACCTGGCCGATCAAGGCCTGGAGATGAGACTTTGATGTCCTTTTCCCGCTCATCCCCGCGAAGGCGGGGACCCAGCGTTTTGGGCGACGTTTCTCGCCCATCGCTCGCCGACCTTCATCCCATACCCGTCAGACAACAGAACTAGGTCCCCGCTTTCGCGGGGATGATCGGAACCCAATGATCGACCCAAACACCATCGACTTCGCCAAGGGCGACGGCCTGATTCCCGTCGTGGTGCAGGACGCCGACACGCTGCAGGTCCTGACCCTGGCCTATATGGATCGCGCGGCGCTGGACGAGACGATCGCATCCGGCGAGGCCACCTTCTTCTCGCGCTCGCGCGGAGGGCGGTGGAGGAAGGGCGAGACCTCGGGCGACCGGCTTCACGTCGTCTCCATCACGACCGACTGCGACGCCGACGCCATCGTGTTGGGCGTCAGGCCGGTAGGAAACGCCTGCCACCTGAACCGGACAAGCTGTTTCGGCGAGGCCGACGCGCCGGGCCTGGGTCGGATCGCCCGGCTGGAGCGAACCATCGCCGAACGGGCCGCCGCCGATCCGTCCGAAAGCTGGACCGCCCGACTGATCGCACAGGGGCCCAAACGCATCGCCCAGAAGGTCGGCGAGGAGGGCGTGGAGGCCGCGCTCGCCGGCGTCGCCGGCCCGGACGAGGAACTCGCCAGCGAGGCTGCGGATTTGATCTATCACCTGCTCGTTCTTCTCCATGCCCGTAACATGGTGTTTCAGGACGTGCTGGACGTGTTGGCCTCGCGAGCGGAAGCGGCCAAAGACAGCGGCTAGACCGTAAAGGCGTGCGTCCCGACAAATGGGATCATCGAGGGACAAGACATGGCGGCTCTCATTCTGTTTGGCGGCGGCGGCGATCTAGCGATGCGCATGCTTCTGCCGTCCCTCTATTTCCTCGAACACGACGGCCTGCTGCTTGAAGGGCTGAAGATCATCGGCGCCGCGCGTTCGGAAGAGAGCGCCGACGACTATATCGCCAAGGTGCACGAGGCGGTGAAGGCGCGCGCCGAAGCCGACAAGGTTTGGGATGAAGCCAGCTGGTCGCGGATGAAGGCCCGCCTGGACTATCTGGCGGTGGACGCCACCTCGCCCGAAAGCCTGAAGCCGCTGAAGGACAAGGTCGGCGACGGCGAGGTCACCTCCTTCCTGGCCGTATCCCCCTCGCTCTATGCCCGCATCGTCACGGCGATGAAGGCTGCGGGTCTGGCGGAAAAGAACTGCCGCATCGTGCTGGAAAAGCCGGTCGGGCGCGATCTGAAGTCCTTCCTCGAAATCGACGACGCCGTGGCCCACGCCTTCAGCGAGAACCAGGTGTTCCGCATCGACCACTACCTCGGCAAGGAGACGGTTCAGAATCTGATCGCCCTGCGGTTCGGCAACACGATCTTCGAACCGTTGTGGAACAACCTGTCCATCGATCACGTCCAGATCACGATCGGCGAGACGGTGGGGGTCGGCGATCGCTGGCCCTACTATGACGAATACGGCGCCCTGCGCGACATGCTGCAGAACCACATGCTGCAGCTGCTGTGCCTGGTGGCGATGGAGCCGCCGAGCGACCTGGACCCCGACTCGGTGCGCAACGAGAAGGTCAAGGTGCTGCGCTCCCTGCGCCCGATCACGCCTGACGAAGCCGAGCGCGTGACCGTGCGCGGACAGTATGTGGCGGGCGTCTCGGAGGGCAAGCCGGCCAAGGGCTATGACGAGGAACGCGGCCAGCCGTCGGATACCGAGACCTTCGTCGCCGTTCGCGCCGACATCGACAACTGGCGCTGGGCGGGCGTGCCCTTCTTCATGCGGACCGGCAAGCGCCTGCCCGAGAAGCGCACCGAGATCGTCATCCAGTTCAAGCCGGTGCCCCACTCGATCTTCGACCGCGACGACCGCGGCGAGGTTCAGGCCAACCGGATGATCATCGAGTTGCAGCCCGAGGAAGACATCTCTCTGACGGTGATGAACAAGCGACCCGGCCTGGATCAGCGCATGCAGTTGCAGCCGATCAAGATGAGCCTGTCGTGGGGTGTGGACGGCAAGTCCGCCGCCCCGCCACGCCGCCGCATCGCCTATGAGCGGCTGCTGCTGGACGCGATGGCCGGCGATTCAACCCTGTTCGTGCGCCGCGACGAGGCCGAGCAGGCCTGGAAATGGGTGGACGAGGTGTCCGAGGCCTGGGCCGAATCCGGCTTGAAGCCCGACGACTACGTCGCCGGAACCTGGGGCCCCGACAGCGCCGACATGCTGATGGCCCGCACCGGCCGCGACTGGAACACCACCGATGTCTGAGACCCCCGCCATCGAAGCCTTCGCCTCCGTCGAGACCTGGGCCGAAGCCATCGCCGCGCGCCTGGCCGAGACCTTGGGCGCGGCCGTGCGTGATCACGGCCAGGCCCTGTTCGCCGGTCCGGGCGGCTCGACGCCCGCGCCCGTCTATCGCCGTCTGGCGGCGACCGATCTGGACTGGTCCAAAATCGCCGTGACTCTGGTGGATGAGCGGTATGTGCCCGAGACCTCGCCGGAATCGAACGCCCGGCTGATCCGCGACGTGCTTCTTCAGGACAAGGCGGCGACGGCCCGCTTCATCCCGCTTTATACGCCCGAGGTCACCGTGGACCGCGCGGCCATCGTGGCGGCCAAGGCCCTGGGCGATGCGGGCGGGCGGTTCGATGCGGTGCTGCTGGGCATGGGTGAGGACGGCCATATCTGCTCCATGTTCCCCGAAAGCCCGACGCTGAAGACCCTGCTGACCCCGACGCTGAAGCCCACGGTGCTGGGCGTGCCGCATGGGCGCGACGGCATGGCGCCGACGCTCGAACGGCTGTCGATCAACCTGCCCTATCTGATGTCTGCGGGCCGGGTGATCCTGGGCCTGAAGGGCGCCGCCAAGCGTCGCGTCTTCGAAGAGCAGGCCCAGGGCGATCTCAAGATCCAGCCCATCGCCGCCTTGATCGCCGCCGGCGTTCCCCTTGAAGTGTTGTGGACGGAGGAAGGCTGATGGCGCTTCATCCCACCGTGGCGGCCGTCACCGCCCGCATCGTCGAGAAAAGCCGCGAGACCCGCGCCGACTACATCCGTCGCATGGACGCCGCGCGCGACAGCGGCGCCGGACGCGCCAAGCTGAGCTGCGCCAACTGGGCCCACGCCTTCGCGGGCCAGACGATCGCCGATAAGCTGACGGCGATGGACGGGTCCAAGCCCAACCTCGGCATCGTCACCGCCTATAACGACATGCTGTCGGCCCACCAGCCGTTCGAACGCTTCCCCGACGTGGTGCGCAAGGCCGTGCGCGAGGTCGGCGCCACGGCCCAGGTCGCCGGCGGCACTCCTGCCATGTGCGATGGCGTCACCCAGGGTCGTCCCGGCATGGAGCTGTCGCTGTTCAGCCGCGACCTGATCGCCATGTCGGCAGGCATCGCCCTGACGCACGACGCCTTCGACGCCGGATTGATGCTGGGCGTGTGCGACAAGATCGTTCCGGGCCTGTTCATGGGCGCCCTGGCCTTCGGCCATCTGCCGGTCGTCTTCGCCCCAGCCGGCCCGATGCCGTCGGGCATTCCGAACGCGGAGAAGGCCCGCGTCCGGGCCGAATATGCGCAGAACAAGGTCGATCGTCAGACCCTGCTGGAAAGCGAGATCGGCAGCTATCACTCGCCCGGCACCTGCACCTTCTACGGCACCGCCAACTCCAACCAGATGATGATGGAACTGGGCGGACTGCACATGCCGTCCACCGCCTTCGTCCATCCCGACACCGGCCTGCGCGACGCCCTGACGGCGGCCGCGGCGAAACGGGCGGTCGAACTGGCCCGCAGCGGCGAATGCCGCATGGCCGACGTCATCGACGAGAAGTCCATCGTCAATATGATCGTGGCGCTCCTGGCCACCGGCGGCTCGACCAATCACGCCATCCACCTGGTCGCCATGGCGCGGGCGGCAGGCGTGCTGATCGACTGGACCGACATGGACGAGCTGTCATCGGTCACGCCGCTGTTGGCGCGGGTCTATCCCAACGGTTCGGCGGATGTGAACGCCTTCCAGGCCGCCGGCGGCGTCGCCTTCATCGCGCGTGAGCTGGCGATGGCGGGCAATATACATACCGACGTGACGACCATCATGGGTCGCGGCATCCAGGCCTATTTCCAGGAACCGTCGATGGTGGACGGCGAACTGGTC
The DNA here is from genome assembly GCF_044807075.1 of Brevundimonas vesicularis. Classification (GTDB taxonomy): domain Bacteria; phylum Pseudomonadota; class Alphaproteobacteria; order Caulobacterales; family Caulobacteraceae; genus Brevundimonas; species Brevundimonas vesicularis_G. The sequence continues at coordinate 1,127,052 of NZ_CP085234.1, read as the reverse complement.
TGGCGCGACGGGGTCCAGGAAAGCCTCGATCTCGACATCCTGCGCCCGGCCTCCAATCCCTTCGACAAGGAGGGGGGCCTGCGTCTGGTTCAGGGCGACCTGGGTCGTGCGGTCATTAAGATCTCCGCCGTCAAACCCGAGAACCGCATCGTCGAGGCGCCCGCCGCCGTGTTCGAGACTCAGGAAGACGCGCTTCAGGCCTTCCGGGACGGCAAGCTGTTCCGCGACGTAGTCGTTGTCCTGCGCTTCCAGGGGCCCAAGGCGAACGGGATGCCCGAACTGCACAGCCTGTCGCCGGCCCTGTCCGTCATTCAGGACAAGGGGTTCAAGGTCGCCTTCGTCACCGACGGCCGCATGTCGGGCGCCAGCGGCAAGACGCCCGCCGCCATCCACGTTTCGCCCGAGGCCCTGGCCGGCGGTCCGCTGGCCCATGTTCAGGACGGCGACATCATCCGCCTGGACGCCGAGGCCGGGGTTCTGACCACCGTCGGCGTTTCCGACCTGACCGCTCGTCCGCTGGCCGCCCGATCCGCCGTCAACGCCGAGGGTTCGTCCTGGGGCTATGGCCGCGAACTGTTCGGCGCCTTCCGCCATGTGGTCACGACGGCCGAGCAGGGAGCGACGGTCTGTTTCGCCCTGCCGACCGGCTCGCGCGGCAACGACGACACCCCGCCCAATCCCAACTTCGTCGATCGGACCGTGGACGCTTGATCCACCGAACCGAGCGCAGGAAACGCCCAATGAATGACAAGACCCTTCTCGTCGGCCCCCAGCTTGTTGGCGATGTCGGCGGCACGAACGCCCGCTTCGCCGTGGCCCGCATGGTGCCTGATGGCCAAGGTGGGGCCAAGCCCGTGCTGGACCACCACGAGAGCTTCCCGGCCGAGACCTATCCGACCTTCCTGGAAGGCGTCGCCGCCTTCATCGACGGCTGCGAGGTCAAGCCGACGGGCGGCGTGATCGCCGTCGCCGGTCCGGTCACGGACGGCGCCATCGACCTGACCAACTCGCCCTGGCAGGTGTCGGAGGCGGAGCTTCAGACCCTGGGACTGAAGCCGGTCAAGTTGATCAACGATTTCGAGGCCCTGGCCTGGGGCGCGCCAGTCGTACCGGAAGACCAGTTAGAAAGCTTGGGCGGTCCGGTCGACGGCGATCCGCACTGCACCGTAGCGGTGCTCGGCCCCGGCACCGGCTTCGGGGTCTCGGCCCTAGTGCGCGATGCGGCCGGCAAGGAAATGGCCATGCCGTCCGAGGGCGGGCACGCCTGCTTCCCCCCCGGCGATCCGGTCGAGGATGAAATCCTGCGCATTCTGCGTCGCCGCTATGACCGGGTGTCGATCGAGCGTCTGATCTGCGGTCCGGGTCTGCTGAACATGCACCGGGCCCTGGCCGAGATCGACGGGCGCGAGACCCACATTGACGATCCCGCTCAGATCACTGCAACGGCCCTGGCCGATCCGAACAGCCCATGCGGCGCGACCCTTGCCCGCTTCTGCGCCATCCTGGGCGCGGTCGCCGGCGACATCGCCCTGACCACCGGCGCGCGCGGCGGCGTCTATATCGCCGGCGGCATCGTTCCGCGCATCCTGCCCTTCATCAAGGCCAGCCCCTTCCGTCAGCGCTTTGAGCGCAAGGGTCGGTTCAAGGAGTATATGCAGGACATTCCGACCAAGGTGATCATGCACAAACACGCCGCCCTGCTCGGCGCCGCGCGGGTCGCCTTCGCCCAGTCGGAGGGCTGACGCGAGGGGCGATCACGAAAATCTCACGGCGGCGTGAACCGAACCGTCACCGTGGCGTTTGTGTGTTTCCATCTAGGAGAGGAAACTCAAATGAAGAAGTTCGCCATCGCCGCCGCTTCGGTCTTCATGCTGGCCGGCGTCGCCGCCTGCGGTGAAAGCGCCGCCGACAAGGCCGCTGAAAAGCAAGCCGACGCCATCGAAGCGACGGGTGAAGCCCGCGCCGATCAGCTCGAAGCACAGGCCGCCGCCACTTCGAACGAAGCGCAAGAAAAGGCCCTGAACGACAAGGCCGATCAGGTTGAGCAAAACGCGGACCGCAAGGCCGACATGGTCGAGCAGAAAGCCGGCAACGCCGACGGCGGCATGACCACCGCCAACACGCCTTCGACCCACTAAGGTCTGGCGACCCACTAAATCCGTTTACGGATGGATCAGCCCCCGTCGCTCGCGACGGGGGCTTTTTCGTGCCTGCGACCTCAGTCGATGCACAGGGTCGGGCCGGCCTTGCCGTCCTCGACCGTCGTATTGCAGCCGAAACGGTCGCTGGTCGCTTGGCAGACGCCGGTCGCCGCCGTCCCCGGCGTCACGCCGCTGTTGCCCTCGATGCGGCAGTCGCCCTGACACTGATCGCCGTCGGTGCAGCGCTTGCCGGCGTCGGCGTAGCTGATGACGCACTGCCAGGATTGCATCCGCCCGACCTGTTTCATCGTGCCGCCGCGCGTGGCGCAGGACGCGGCGTCGGCGCTTTGCATCGGCGCATCCGACGCCGCTCCCGTGGTCTGGGGCGAGCAAGCGGCGGCCAGAAGCGCGACGGCGGCGATGAGGGAAATGCGGATCATGAGATCTGTCCTTTGGTGAAGCCTGACCAGACGTCGTCGTAGTCGAGCTGCATCTGCGGTGATTCCGACGCCCATTTCGTGACGCGGATCGGCATGCGCGTCTCGAACATGAAGGCCAGGGTGTTTTCGATCTTGTGGGGCTTGAGTTCAGCCTTGATCGCGCCGTCATAGCTGGCTTGATCGGGGCCGTGGCCGCTCATGCGGTTGTGCAGCGACGCGCCGCCTGGCGCGAATCCGCCCGCCTTGGCGTCATAGGCGCCGGTCACCAGCCCCATGAACTCGCTCATGACGTTGCGGTGGAACCAGGGCGGCCGGAAGGTGTCCTCGGCTACCATCCAGCGCGGGGGGAAGATGACGAAGTCGATATTGGCCGTTCCCGGCGTCTCGGACGGACTGGTCAGGACGGTGAAGATCGACGGATCAGGGTGGTCGTAGCTGACGGTGTTGATCGTGTTGAACCGCGCCGTGTCGTAGCGGCAGGGCGCCAGGTTGCCGTGCCAGGCGACCACGTCCAGCGGGCTGTGATCGAAGGTCGTGGCCCATAGGCGACCGCCATATTTCTGGACGCACTCGGTCGGGCGATCCACGTCCTCGAACGCCGCGATCGGGGTTTCGAAGTCGCGCGGATTGGCCAGGCCGTTCGACCCGATGGGGCCGAGATCCGGCAGGCGGAACGGACTGCCGTAGTTCTCGCAGACATAACCGCGCACGTCCCCCTCGACCTCGACGCGGAACCGCACGCCGCGCGGGATCAGGACGATGTGACCCGGCTGGGCCTCGATGACGCCGAACTCGGTGACGAAGCGATGGTCGCCTTCTTGAGGCACGATCAGCAGTTCGCCGTCGGCGTCATAGAAGACCCGGTCGGTCATCGACCGGTTGGCGACATACAGGTGAATGCCCGCCCCGGCCCCGCCGTCCGGCTCGCCGTTGCCGCCATAGGTCGTCAGCCCCTCGACCCAGTCGGTCGCAGCCTGCGGGATCGGCAGCGGGTCCCAGCGCATCCGGTTGGGATTGGGCGGCGTCTCGTCGAACGGACCGGAGCGGACCCGCCCCTGATCGAAGGGGGTGTAAGGTCCATGCTGGGCCGAGGGACGCAGGCGATAGAGCCAGCTGCGCCGGTTCTCGGCGCGCGGCGCGGTGAAGGCGGTGCCGGATAGCTGTTCGGCATACAGGCCCATCGGCGTCTTCTGCGGCGAGTTTCGGCCCACCGGCAGGGCGCCGGGCGCGGCCTCGGTCGCGAAATGATTGCCGAAACCGGTCATGTAGGCGGGCGCGTTGGATCGCGTCATGTCGTGTCTCCCTATGCTCCCTCGTTTAGCCGCCCCCGGCGCCAGCGTCACCCTTCGCCCGTCAGGCAACAGCTTGGCGGTTGGCGCGTTGCTGTGACCTCGCGGAGGGATTTCCATGACCTATCTGACCCGGGCGGTGTTCGCCTTCGCCAGCCTGCTGCTGTTGCTGGCGGCCATGGCCCTGATTGGGTTCGGGGTGAAGGATGCGCTGCACGGCATCGGCTCGCCCGACAAGTCCGGCGCCGACGCAGTTCTGGACGTGCTGGGCTATGTCATCGTCGCCATCGCCGTCTTCGACGTGGCCAAATACATCTTCGAGGACGAGGTGCGGCGCGGCAACGAAAAGCGCAGCGCCGCCGAGGCCCGGCGCAGCCTGACCAAGTTCCTGTCGACCATCGTCATCGCCCTGTTCCTCGAAGCGCTGGTCGTGGTGTTCAAGACGGCGCGCGAGGACGTGGCGCAGCTGCTTTATCCCACCGCCTTGCTGATCGCCTCGGTGCTGGTGCTGGTGGGCCTGGGCGTCTTCCAGCGCCTGTCGGCCACGGTCGAGGAAAAGGTCGGCGACGACGACGAGGCCGAGGACCGCAAGGACAAGGTCAGGCGAAAGGCCGCGCCCTAGCCTTTGCTCGGCAGGAAGGGCGAGAAGGTGATGACGGTGAAGGTGTCGCGCACGTGCGGCCGCGTCTGGACCTGTTTCGTCACGAAGGTGCCGATGTCGGCGTCGCGCGGCAGGTTGAACTTGGCCAGCAGGTCGTGCTGACCCGAGGTGGAATAGACCTCCGAGACGTTCTCGACATTGTCCACGATATCGGCCGCCACGTCGTTGGCGTAGCCCAGCTCGCATTTGATGAAGACGAAGATGGCGGTCATCATGGCGGATCAGTCCTCTGGTTCGAGGGCGCTTCTAGCGGACGAAGACGTGACGGGTAAGCCGCAAGACACAGACGCCGTGCTGGAGGCGCAATACAACAACCGCGCCCTGGTGCCCGACCATCCCGCCGTGATGGCGCGCTGGAAGGCGGAATCGGAGTCCGCCCGCGCCGCCCATCCGCCGCAGGTCCTGAAATACGGCCCAGGCGAGCGCGAGCGGATCGACTGGTTCGACGCCGGGGACGGGGCGCCCGTCGTGGTCTTCCTGCACGGCGGATACTGGCAGGCGCTGGATGCAAGCTGGTTCAGCTTCGTTGCGCCCCCCCTGCTGGCCCACGGCGTCAGCGTCGCCATCCCGACCTATGACCTGGCGCCCAGCGTGCGGCTGGGTCGGATCGTCGATCAGGCGCGGGCGGCGGTCGATCTGATCCGCGACCCCACCGGCGCCGCGCCTGTCGTCAGCGGTCATTCGGCGGGCGGACATATGGCGGCCTGCCTGCTGGCGGACGGGCAAGCCTCGGCGGCGGTCGCCCTCTCGGGCGTGTTCGATCTGGAGCCGCTGATCCCCACATCACTCAACGTCGCCCTGGACCTGAACACGACCGAAGCCCGGTCACTGTCGCCGATCCGATGGCCGGCGCCCGCGGGTGCGGTTCTGGACTGCATCGTCGGCGGGGCAGAGAGCGAGGCCTTCGTGGATCAAAGCCGCGCCATGGCCGCGCGCTGGGGCGACGCCGGAGCCGAGACGCGGTTCGAGGCCCTGCCCGGCCTGAACCATTTCACGGTTCTGGATCCGCTGTTCGATACCGACAGCGCGTTGGTCAGTCGGCTGGCCGACCTGGCCCATCGACGCTGACCGTCAATCAGACCCAGCAGCGAAAAATAGAGTCTAATTCGTCTAATTCGTATGAAATCCCCCACTCCCCTCCCTGACAGATGGGCTTGAGCGGCGAGGCTTCAAGAGGGTCGGTCGGCGCGCCAGATGAAGACGAAGTTGCGGTGTTCGGCCCAGGTCTGACCCTCGACATGATCGCCCGATAGGCAGGCCGCCGTGTGATAGGGGCCTGCGCCGTCGGTGGTGCGGAACGAGACGCACAGCCGGCCGTGCTGGCGCTTCCATCGGCCCGCCTCGATGCGGCTGTTGTAGAAGTCGCCCGTCACGACGCCATCGGGTTGGAGCGTCAGGCTCATGGGCTGGCGATAGGGCTGGGCCGGATCGGTCGCCAGATCGACGGACCAGGCGCCGTCCATGTCGGCGGCGGGCGGTGGGTCCTGAACGGTCAGAAGGGCGACGACGGCGAGGGCGGCGAACATCCCGCTTCTCCCACAGGCGATTGACCGAACAACGGTCCGCCTTTCGCCACACGCCGTCAAGAGAACGTCCGCGCTAACGCGGTTTGACTTGACCTTGCGTTCGCGACAGCGGAGGTCGGACGCGAACCTATCGCAGAGGAACCTGTCCATGGCCCATGATCGCGTCAGCGTGCTTCAGGCGCTTCAGACCCAGGGCGTGTGCCCGGTCTTCTATCATCCGGACGCCGAGGTCAGCCTGAACGTCATTCGCGCCTGCGCGCGCGGCGGGGCGCCGGTGGTCGAGTTCACCAATCGCGGCGACTTCGCCTGCGACCTGTTCGGCGAGATCAATCGCGAGTTGATCAAGACCGATCCGAACGTGGTCCTGGGCATCGGCTCGGTGGTCGATGCGGGCACGGCCTCGCTTTATCTGAATCGGGGCGCGCGGTTCGTGGTCAGCCCCTGCCTGATCCCCGACGTGGCCAAGGTCTGCAATCGCCGCATGGTCGCCTATTTCCCCGGCTGCGGGTCGGTGACCGACATCGGCGAGGCGCACGAACTGGGCTGCGACATCGTCAAGCTGTTCCCCGGCTCGTCGGTCGGCGGCCCGGACTTCGTCAAGGCGGTCAAGGGCCCGATGCCCTGGGTCAAAATCATGCCGACGGGCGGCGTGGATCCGGACAAGGCGTCGATCGCCAAATGGTTCGGCGCGGGCATCGTGGCGGCCGGCATGGGCTCCAAGCTGGTGACCGATGACGCCGTGAAGTCGGGCGACTGGGCCGCCATCGAGGCGTCGGTGCGCGCGGCGGTGAACGCCGTCGCCGCCTTCCGCGCGTCCAAGAAGGGCTGAGCGCTTCAGCGCCGTCAGCGGCCCGGACGATCCGTGCGCTGACGGTGATCCGGCCCCTCGGCCGCAGCGCGACGGGCGGCGCCCTTACGCTGAAGGATCGGGGCCAGGGCCTTGCGCTCCTCGGGCGTCAGGGTCGCCAGCACGGCGACCGCGCCGTTTTCCAGGCGCGTGCGGCCCCGCATCTCGGCGGCCCTGGACTGTTCCAGCAGGCGTTCGACACGAGCTGTGTCCAGCGTCGGCTGACCGGCGACGTCGATGGCCTCGCGCCGGGCGGCGCGGGCCGCCTCGAAATCAGGACGCGCCGCCAGGGCCGATTCTCGCAGCGCGGTGCGCACGCGCTGGCGCACGGCCGGATCCAGATCGGCCAGCACCTCGGCCAGCGGCCCCTCGCGACCCGGACGGCGCTGATCCTCGATCCGGCGTTCGATCCGGTCGCGATTGACGACATAGGTGACGCCGCCCGCCACGGCGAACAGGTTCAGGGCCACCGAGACGGCCAGGGCGATCTTCAGGCTTTTGGACGTCATCCCAGCAATTCCGTGTCATCCACGCCCGTCAGCGAGGATTGATAAAGCACCGCATCGGCGCGCGCGTCGGCGGTCAGATGCGTCGTCAGGCCCACGCCGGCGACCACGCCCGCACAGGCTGCGGCGGCCCAGCCGGCGCCCAGATACCAGATCGCCTTGCCCAGACTGCTTTTCGCCCGGGGCGCCGCCGAAAGGATGCGCGCGGTCAGGGCGGCGGACGGGACAGGTCTGGGCGCGGCGTCCAGCAGAGCGTCCAGCGCGGCCGCCTGATCCAGCACCGCCTTCAGCGACGGATCGGCGGCGATCAGGCTTTCGGCGAAGGCGCGCTCGGACGCGGGCCACCGACGCAGGTCGGCGCCATAGGCGTCCGCCAGTTCGTGCAACCGTTCCGCCTTCATCGTCCGTCTCCTCTAATCGACCCCGGACCGATGTCCGAAAGGGCCAGACGCAATGCGCGACGACCGCGCGACAACAAACTCTCCAGCGCCTCGACGCTGATCTCCATCAGGGCCGCTGCATCGATATTCGACAACTCCTGATAATGGCACAGGACGATGGCCTCGCGCTGTCGGTCCGGCAGACGTTTCAGGGCCGCCGTGACCCGCACGCCCGTCTCGGCCGCCAGCAGACCGCGATCCGGCGCCGGGCCTTCGTCGGGACGCTCCGGCGGCGTGTCGGTCGGGATTTCGCGCCGACGCCTCAGCCGATCGTAACAGAGGTTCAGCGCGACCCGGTGCAGCCAGGTGTCGAACCGGGCCTTGCCGGGCGTCCATTTGGGCGCTTGGCGCCAGGCCTTGAGCATCGTCTCCTGGGCCACGTCCTCGGCCTCGACCGCATCGCCCAGCATGCGCTGCGCCAGCGACAGGATGCGCGGCAGCTTGCGCGAGACGAGCGTCTGCGCCGCCGCCGGGTCGCCCTGCCCCACGCGCCGCACCAGATCCTCGTCGGGGTCGACGATTGCGACCAAACCTGCCTCTTCCGCTGCTGACGAAAGGGACCGGTGCGTTCACGACGGCCGACCCCGACACCGTCTTACTCCGAAGCCGGGACGGGGGAAGCGGCTTGTTGCGCCTGGCGGGCCGCGCGGCGTTCCTGGCGATCCGCGCGTTGAGCGGACATGGCGGCCCGGCGCTCGTCGGCGGAGATCACGCCGTCACGATCAGCGTCCATCTTGTCGAACCGCTCGCCCAGCTTGGCCGAGGCTTCGGCGATCACCACTGGCCCGCGTTCGCGTCCTTGTCCGCGCATGGCGTGACGCGCGCCGCCGCGACGACCCTCACGATGACCGGCGCGTTCTTCGCGCGGACCGCGATCCGGGCGTGTGGCATGGCCGGCGTCGAACTCGGCCCGGCTGATGGAGCCGTCGCCGTTCGCGTCCAGCTTGGCGAACCGGTCGCCCGCGCGTCCGGCGCGACGGGCCTGCATGGCGGCGGCGCGCTCTTCTGGGCTGACCACGCCGTCGCGGTTCGTATCGAGCGCGGTCAGACGCGCGATGCGCGCATCGACGAACTCGGCGCGGGTGATCTGGCGGTTCGCATCCGCGCGCGCATGATGCGGCGCGGGAGCGCCGGCGGCAGGGGCCGGGGGAACCTGTGCGGTCGCGGCGCCGGCGGCGGCGGCCAGAGCGATGACGCCCAGGCCGGTCAGAAAGGTGTTTCTCATCTCGATCATCTCCAGGGGCGCGTTTGGCGCCCTTTGACATTGCCCTGTCAGGAGATTGAACGCGGCGTTGCGGATTCTCCGTCGCGGCCTGCTGGCACCGCCCGCTCGAAGGCCTTTCGTGCCCGCGCGCGCAAGTCGGTCAGCTCGGTCTTCAGCGTGTCGAAGTCCGGCGCGCCGGCGGCCTCGGCCAGGCGCAACTGGAAGACGCCGGGTTCGCCCTCCGGATCGACCCGCCCCTCGAAGGCGGCGGCCAGAAGATGGGCCAGACGCTGCTGCACGCGCCAGGCCTCGGCCAGGACCGGGTCGTCGTGCAAGGCCTCCAGCGTCGACAGGGTAAACGGCTCGCCGATGGCGGCGGCCTGAAGCTGGCGGAACTGGGCCGCGAACTCGGCGTCCACCTGCCCGCCCGGCGACAGCTTCAGATCCCAGAAGCCGTGCGGGCGACGCTCGCGATCCATCAGAGCGCGCATCTTTCGGATGTCGGCGGCGACATCAACGCCGGGACGCGGGCGACGCAGGGCGGCCTCGATGGCGGCCGAAACCTGGGCGGCGAACTTCGGATCGCTGGCCCAGATCACGCGGGCGCGGGTTAGGACCATGAACTCCCAGGTCTCGGCCTCCTTGGCGTAATAGGCGTCGAACGCCTTCAGCCGCACCGAAACCGGGCCCTTGGAGCCGGTGGGGCGCAGGCGCATGTCCACCTCATAGAGGCCGCCTTCCGCCGTATGCGCCGACAGGGCCGCAATCAGCCGCTGGGTGAAGCGCGCGTAGAAGACGTCGGCGGTCCAGCCCTTGATCTCGGAGGTCGCCTCGGGCGGCGCCTCGTACAAGGTCATCAAATCCAGGTCCGATCCGGCCGTCATCTCGCGCGAGCCGGCCTTGCCCAGGGCGACCACCGCGACCGCGCCGGGGAAGGCGCCGCCCAGCCGTTCGGTCTCGGCCAAGGCGGCCGGCGACAGGGTGCGCATGGCGGCGTCGGCCAGGGCGGCATAGGCGCGGCCCGCCGCCTCGGCTCCCGCCCGGCCGGTCAGGGCGTGGATGCCGATGCGGAACATCTGCTCGCGGTGCAGGCGGCGCACGGCGTTCATGGCTCCCTCGAAATCCTCCGTCTCGCCGGCCTCGCGCAGCATCTGTTCGGTCAGGCCGGTCTCTTCGGACAGATCGACCAGGAAACGGGCGTCCAGCACGCCGTCCAGCGCCGCCGGTTGCCGGCCAAGCGTCCGGGCGAGACGCGGCGCGAAGGCCATGACGCCCAGCACCATTTCGAACAGTTTGGGCTGGTTCAGGAACAGGGCCTGGACCTGCACGCCTGCCGCCAGCCCGGAGAAGAAGACGGCGAACCGGCGGAACGCCTCGTCCGGCGCGCCGGATCGGGCCAGGGCCTCCAGCAGGCGCGGCGCCAGGCGGGTGAACAGTTCGCGCCCCCGCGCCGTCCGTGTCGCCGGGATGCGGCCGTGGTGCCAGCTGCGGATCGTATCGGCGACGGAGGGCGCCTCGGAAAAGCCCATGCGACGCAGGGTTTCCAAAGTCTCGGGATCGTTCTCGACCCCGGTGAAGACCAAGCTGCCGTAGCTGGAGTCCAAATCTTCGCCGCCCTCGAACAGTTCGCCATAGCGGGCGTTGACCCGCGCCAGCAGGGCCTCGACCCGGACGTCGAAGGCGGCCAGGTCGTTCGAACCGGCCAGGGCGGCGACGGCGGCGCGGCGCTCGGCGTCCTCGGGCAGGCGGTGGGTCTGCTCGTCGTCGAGCATCTGCACGCGGTGCTCCAGCCCGCGCAGCGCGACATAGGCGGCCGACAGTTCTTCGCAAACCGCCTGGGGCACATGGCGCGCGTCGGCCAGGGCCTTCAGCGCCTCCAGCGTGCGGGGCTTGCGCAAAGCCGGATCGCGGCCGCCCAGGATCAACTGCTGGGTCTGGGCGTAGAATTCGATCTCGCGGATGCCGCCGCGTCCCAGCTTCAGATTGGCCCCGGCGGCCTGCAGCCCCTCGCCCGTCTTGTGGACGTGGATCTGTTTCTTGATCGACTGGATGTCGAGCACCGCCGCGTAGTCCAGGCTGCGCCGCCAGATGAAGGGGATCATGGCCTTCAGGAACCGACCCGCCGCGCGCATGTCGCCCAGCACCGGCCGCGCCTTGATGAAGGCCGCCCGCTCCCAGTTCTGGCCGACGCTCTCATAATAGGCCAGGGCCATCGGCCCGGCGACGACCGGCGGGGTCGAGGACGGATCGGGCCGCAGCCGCAGATCGACACGGAAGACGTAGCCGTCGCCCGTCCGCTCGGTCAGCAGCGTGGCGATCCCCTTGCCGACGCGATTGGCGAAGTCCTGCATCTCCTCGCCCTCGCGCAGAGCCAGGCCCATAAGGCGCGGCTCGAAGAAGAGGGAGATGTCGATGTCGGACGAATAGTTCAGTTCGTTCGCGCCGTGTTTGCCCATGGCCAGGCCGAACAGGCCGGGAATGGGGCCGCGCGGATCGCCGGGCGGCGAGATCAGCCGGCCGCGCGCCCTCTGTTCGGCGGCGACGGCGCGCAGGGCCGCCCGGCAAGAGGCGTCGGCGAACCGGGACAGGGCGTCGGTGACCTGATCCAGATCCCACACCCCGCCCAGATCGGCCAGGGCGGTCAGCAGGTGAAGGTCGGCCTTCAGCACCCGCAGCGGGGCGCGCACCGCATCCGGCTCGGCGTCCAGCGTGTCCGTGTCGCGAATGATCCGCTCCAGCGCCTCGACCGGGTCGGCTTCCAGCAGGCTTCGCAGATGTTCGGGGCGACGCCGCATCAGACCGGCGAGATAGGGCGAGGCGCCGGCGACGGGGGCCAGGGCGGGCCAGGCGGCGTCCAGAATCTCGCGCCAACCGTCAGCGTCGGCGGCCTCGGTCAGGGTTTCGTGCAAGCGGTCGGCGGCGGCGATGTTTGTGACCGGACCGGCGGGCGTGAGACTGTAGGCCAGCGGGATCGAGGTTTCTGGATGGGCCATCACATCATCCGCTCATCCCGGTCGAGGCGGGCGGAAGCACCAACGCCACCCGCAACCCCGGTCCGAAATCGCCGTAGGCGCCGGGGCCCTCGTCCAGCACCACCCGCCCGCCGTGGGCCTCCGCCACCGCCGTCACCAACGAAAGCCCCAGGCCCGAGCCGGGTTCGGTCCGGCTGTTGTCTAGGCGTACGAACCGCTGGACCACCCGCTCGCGGTCCTCTTCGGGCACGCCCGGTCCGGTGTCGGTGACGGAATATTCGATCTCACCCGACGAGCGGCGGCGCGCGCGCAGCTTCACCGCCCCGCCGGCGGGTGTGTATTTGATGGCGTTGTCGATGAGGTTGGCCAGGGCCTGGGCCAAAAAGGGCTGGTTGCCTTCGATCATCAGCCCCTTTTCGACCTCGGACGAGAAGTCGATGTCCTTGTCCTCGGCTGCGGGTTCATAAAGCTCGGCCATGTCGGCGGCGAGGTCGGCCGCGTCCATGACCTTGGGATCGGGCGCCCCGCCCGCCTGAAGCCGCGCGATGGCCAGGACGGTGTTGAACGTCTTCAGCAGATGGTCGGCCTCGTCCAGGGCGATGCCCAGGGCGTCGACCCCGTCGATCTTGCCGGCTTCGGCGTCGATCAGGGCCACCTCCAGCTTGGCCCGCATCCGTGTCAGGGGCGAGCGCAGGTCGTGGGCGATGGCGTCGCCGGCGTGGCGGATCGAAGACATGGACGCCTCCAGCCGATCCAGCATGGTGTTCAGCCCCTGGCCCAGTTCGTCCAGTTCATCGCCGGTGTGTCGCACGGGCGCACGGACCTTCAGATCGCCTTCCTGCACCGACTGAACGACCCGGTTCAGCCCGGCCATGGCGTTTTCGACCCGCCGGCTGATGTAGAGACCGCCCGCCAGGCCCAGCAGCATGACCAGAGCCATTGCGCCCCACAGGGCCTGGGTCAGGCGCGCCAGATAGGCCTCGATGTCGCCGATGTCCTGACCGACGAACAGATGTTCGCCGCCGGCCAGGGTGGTGATCACCCCGATGGAGCGACGCCGCTGGACCTTGCCTTGGGCGTCCGTGTCGGTCAGGCGGAAGGTCTCCCAGTCGCTGGCGCCGGCCGGCAGGCTGAGGTCGATGTCGATCGGGGATTCAGTGATGTTGCCGGTGATCGTCTTTCCGGCCTTGTCGGTCAGCAGATACAGATACGGCCCGCCCCGGATCGACCGTTCGACCAGGGCCTGGTTCAGGGCGTCGATGCCGCGCGTGCGGTGGATCGCCGTCAGGGCGCCCAGCTCGATCTCCACATCCGCCCTGGCCCGACCTTGAGCCTCCGACGCCGAAGCGAAATAGACATAGGCCAGGATCGCTCCCGCCGCCGCCACGAACAGCGCCAGAAACAGCAGCGTCAGCCGGAAGGGCGTACGGCGTAGGAGGGAGGGAAGGCGCACCCTAAAATCCTCCCCCGTTCACGGGGGAGGGGGACCACGAAGTGGTGGAGGGGGCGGCTTCAGCGCCGGTGTCTGGGGTCGCCCCCTCCACCGCCGTGCCGGCGGTCCCCCTCCCCCGCATTGCGGGGGAGGATCTCAAGTTACGCCTCCAACCGATATCCCGCCCCGCGCACGGTCTGCAGCATGGCGCGGTCGAAGCCCTTGTCGATCTTGGAGCGCAGGCGGCTGATGTGGACGTCGATGACGTTGGTCTGGGGGTCGAAATGGTATTCCCAGACCTTCTCCAGCAGCATGGTGCGCGTCACCGACTGGCCGGCGTGGCGCATCAGGAACTCCAGCAGCTGGAACTCGCGCGGCTGAAGATCGATCTCGGTCGTTCCGCGATGCACCGTGCGGCCGATCAGGTTCATTTCCAGATCGCCGACCTTGAGCACGGTCTGCACCCCGCCGGTCTCGCGACGACGCGCCAACGCCTCGACCCGCGCGATCAGTTCGGCGAAGGCGTAGGGCTTGACCAGATAGTCGTCGGCGCCGGCCTTCAGGCCCGTGACCCGATCCTCGACCTCGCCCAGGGCGGACAGGAACAGGACCGGCGTCTGATCGCCGCCCTTGCGCACCGTTTCGACCATGCCGACGCCGTCCAGGCGCGGCATCATCCGGTCCACAACATAAACGTCGTAGCCGCCTTTTTGCGATTCCAGCAGGCCAAAGGCGCCGTCCACGGCGTGGGTGACCTCATGTCCGGCTTCGGACAGGCCCCGCACCATGGCGGTCGCCGCCTCGGCGTCATCCTCGACCACCAGAATCCGCATCGAAACCCCTCCCGGAATCAAAATCGCCGCCGATGGTAGCGCATCGGCGGCGATTGACGAGTTAAGGCTTGGTCAGAATGCCGATCATTCGCCGGCGGCGAACTTCAACGGCACCGGGCTGGTGCCCTGCGGCGTGCGCACGAACAGCAGGATGCTGGGACGACCCGCCTGTTTGGCCGCCGCCACCGCTGCGCGCAGATCGGCGGCGGACGTGATGTTGCGATCATTGGCGCGGGTGATGACGAAGCCCGGCTGGAAGCCGAGGCGCGCCGCAGCCGAACCCTGTTCGACGTTGGTGATCACGACGCCGTTGACGCTGGCCGGCAGGCTGAACCGCGAACGCGCAGCCGGTGTGATCGCGGTGACGGCGAGCCCTTCAATCGTGTCAGCCTGTCCAGGCTGGCTCTGGCCGGGGTTGGCGCTTCCGCCCTCTTCCGACGCAGCGAGCTCCTCTTCCGAAGGACGGGTGCCTGAGCGCACGTTCAAGGTCTGGCGGCGACCGTCGCGGATCACTTCCAGGCGAATGGTGTCGCCCGGCTTGGCCGCGCCGACCCGACGGGTGGCCTCCTGGCTGTTGGCCACCGCCTGGCCGTTCACGCCGACCAGAAGGTCTCCGACCTGGACACCGGCGCGCGAGGCCGGGCCGTCCTCGGTCACGCTTTCGATCAGGGCGCCCTTGAAGTCCTTGGGCTGGCCCAGGGCTTCCCAACCGTCGGGGCTGAGGGTGCGAAGACCCAGGCCCACATAGCCGCGCTCGATCGACTGACCGCGCATCAGGCGTTCGGTGATCGTCTTGGCGGTGTCCGCCGGAATGGCGAAGCCGATGCCGACCGAGCCGCCCGTGGGCGAATAGATGGCCGAGTTCACACCGATGACTCGGCCGTGGATGTCGAACGTCGGGCCTCCCGAGTTGCCCCGGTTGATGGCGGCGTCGATCTGGATGTAGTCGTTGTAGCCGGACGGATCTATGTCGCGGGCCTTGGCCGAGACGATGCCCGCCGTGGCGGTGCCGCCCAGGCCGAAGGGATTGCCGATGGCGATGACCCAGTCGCCCACGCGCGGCTCGGCCGTCTCTTCAAAGCTGACATATTTGAAGTCGTTGCCCTCGACCTTGATCACCGCCAGGTCGGTGCCGGGATCGCGGCCGATCAGGCGGGCCGGCAGCTCGCGACCGTCCGACATCTTGACCTTAATCTCGGTCGCGTCGGCGACGACGTGGTTGTTGGTGACGATGAAGCCGTCCTGCGAGATGAAGAAGCCCGAACCGGCGCCCTGTGTCGTCTGCGGCTCGTCATTGCCCTGACCGCCACGACCCTGCGGCGGCACGAACTGGAAGGGCAGGCCGGGAATCTGGAAGGCGCCGCCCTGGGGCTGGTCCACCTTGACCGTCACGTCGATCTGAACGACGGCGGGCGAGACTTGGTCGAAGATGGTCGCGAAGCTGCTCGGCGCGCCCGGCGGAGGCGTGAAGGCGTCGCCGTTGGCCGGGACCGGGGTGATCCGGTTCACCGCCTGCGGTTCCGCGTGCGCGCCGGGCCAGGTGATGACGCCGCCGGCGGTCGCCGCCGCCGCCAGGGTCAGGCCGGCCGCGGCCCCGAGAATGAACTCCTTGCGCTTCAGCATCGTGGTCCTTGCGATCCTCTTGTCCAGCGCCATGCGGGCGCCGGTTTCGCGATTGATATAGGCCGAACCGGCTTTGCGCCAATCCCGACCGCCGATCGTTGATCTCGACTAGCGCCCGTCGTGAGGCGAGGTTGCGTCAGGATCGCGGCGAAGCTTCTCATTTCGTAGAACTTCGTCCAGTCGGCGTTCTTCTTCCGGCGTCAGTGGAACGGCCTCGACCGGACGACGGCGTGCGCGCAGGGCCAGAACGGCGGCGGCCAGCAGCAACAGAGCAAACGGGCCGAACCACAGCAGCCAGGTCCCCGCCCGAACCGGCGGGGTGAACAGCACATAGTCGCCGAACCGCCGCACCAGATCGTCGCGCACGGCCTGATCCGACGCGCCGGCCGCGATCTCCTCGCGTATCAGCCGGCGCATATCGCCGGCGACGCCCGCCGGGCTGTCGGCGATGGCCTCGTGCTGGCAGACCACGCATCGCACATCCTTGAACAATGCCTGGGCGCGGGCCTCTTGGCTCGCATCCGCCAAGGGGCGGTCCGGTGCGGCGGACGGTTCGGCCGCCGTCAGCATCAGTGCCAGGACCGGCGCGGCCGTCAGTATCGCCAGGCGCCTCATGCGGTCTTGCGCCGGCGCGCGCCGATCCCGAGCCGGAGCCGGCGATCCAGCAGCGACAACACCCCGCCCAAGGCCATGATCATCGGCCCCAGGAAGATCAGTCGCGCCCAGGGGTTCCAGTACAGACGCACGACCCAGGCCGGCTGTTCGGGACTGCCCGCGCGTTCGCCGATCACGACATAGACGTCGTCCAGGCCCCGGAAATCCAGCCCGACCTCGGTGGTGGTCTGACCGCCGGCGGGGAAGAAGCGACGCTCGGCTGTCACGGTGCTGGCGCGGCCCTGATCGTTCGTGGCGCGCACGGTCAGTCGGCCCTGCTCGGCCAGATAGTTCGGCCCCTCGACGACGCGCACGTCGTCAAGCGTGACGGTCCAGGGGCCGGCGGACACGCTCTGACCCAGCGAGACGGCGCGGGCGGCCTCGGCCTTGAAGCTCGTTTCGACCACCGCCCCCAGGATGAAGACGCCCAGCCCCAAATGCGCCAGGGTCATGCCCCAGGCGCCCAGCGGCAGTCCCTTCAGTCGGCGCAGCGTCTCGGCCATCGAGGCGCGGAACAGGCGGGCGCGCTCGGCGACTTCCGACACCGACCCCAGGATCAGCCACAGGCCCAGGCCGATGCCGGCGGCGGCGAAGGCCTTCTTCGGCTCCCATAGAGCATAGGCCGCCAAGGCACCGACGATCGCCAGACCCGCCGCGACGGCCAGGCGCTGCATCGCGCCGGGCAGGTCGCCGCGCTTCCAGGCCAGCAGCGGACCGGCCGGCAGGATCAGGAAGGCGACCATCATCAGCGGGGTGAAGGTCGCGGCGAAATAGGGCGGCCCGACCGAGATGGTCGCCCCGGACGCCGCTTCCAGGATCAGCGGATAGAGGGTGCCCAGCAAGACGGTCGCGGCCGCCGCCGTCAGGAACAGGTTGTTCAGCACCAGCGCCCCCTCGCGGCTGACCGGCGCAAACAGGCCCCCGCCTTTCAGCTGCGGCGCGCGCCAGGCGAACAGGGCGAAGGCGGCGCCGGCCGTCACGCCCAGAATCGCCAGCAGCATCAGCCCGCGCTGGGGATCGACGGCGAAGGCATGGACGGATGTCAGCACGCCCGAGCGCACCAAGAAGGCGCCCAGCATCGAGAAGGTGAAGGCCAGCAAAGCCAAGAACACGGTCCAGCCCGCCAGCGCGCCGCGTCGCTCGGTCACGACCGCGCTATGCAACAGGGCCGCGCCCGCAAGCCAGGGCATGAAGGAGGCGTTCTCGACCGGGTCCCAGAACCACCAGCCGCCCCAGCCCAGCTCATAATAGGCCCAGAAGGAGCCCAGGGTGATGCCGACGGTCAGGAAGGCCCAGCTGGCCAGCGCCCAGGGTCGGACCCAGCGCCCCCAGGCGGGCCAGAAGGCGGTCTGCGCCCGTCCCTCGATCAGCGCTGCGACCGCCAAGGAGAAGCAGACCGAGAACCCGACATAGCCAGCGTAGAGCAGCGGCGGATGCACGGCCAGGGCCGGGTCCTGCAACAGCGGGTTCAGCGATGCGCCCTGGAACGGCGCGGGGTCCAGGCGGGTGAAGGGGCTGGAGGTGAAGACGGCGAAGGCGAGAAATAGCGACCCAAGCGCGCCCTGCACCGCCACGGCCGAGGCCTTCAGCCCGAACGGCAGGCCGCGCGCCCGAGCCAGCGCCCCGCCGAAGACGGTCAGCACCAGACACCACAACAGAAGCGACCCCTCGTGGCTGCCCCAGGCGCCGGCGACCTTGTAGAGCATCGGCTTGTCGGTGTGGCTGTTGGCCGCAACGTTGGAGACCGAAAAGTCCGACACGACGAAGGCGTAGATCAGGGCTGCGAAACTGAGCGCAACCGCCGCCGCCGCCGCCAAAGCCGCGCCCTGGGCAGCCCCGGCCAAGACCGGGCTGCGCCGCGCGCGTCCCGCCGCCGAAAGCCCCGTCTGCAGGATCGACAGCGCCAGCGCCAGCGCCAGGGCGAAGGCCCCAAGCTCGGCGATCATAAGCGCGTCGGCGCGCTATCGGCCTGCGGCCTGCTTGAGCGCGTTTCGGGGCCGTCCGGCCGCCACTCGCCTTTTTCCTTCAGACGGTCGGCGACCTCGCGCGGCATATAGTTCTCGTCGTGCTTGGCCAGGACCTGGCTGGCGTGGAAGGTGCGGTCGGCGCCGAAGGCGCCTTGCGCCACAATCCCCTGCCCTTCACGGAACAGGTCGGGCAGGTCGCCGTGATAGACGACGCGGGTCGTGGCGGCGTTGTCAGTGACGACGAAGGCGACCACGCCGTCGCTGGTCTTTTGCACGCTGCCGGCCTCGACCAGACCGCCCAGGCGGATGTTGCGGCCCTCCGGCGCCTTGTCGGCGGTGGCCTCGGACGGCGAGTAGAAGAAGGTCACGCTGTCCTGCATCGCCCATAACGACAGGCCGACCGCCAGCGCCAGGATCGGCGCCACGGCGGCGACGACCCACAGGCGGCGACGCGCCTTCGGCGATTTGGGCAGCCAGCTCATGCGATGGACATTCCGGATTCCAGGGACGGACGGGCGGCATATACCGCCGTCGTCGCGCAGGACCAACGCGTCATTGCGCGCCGCCCTTCGGCAGTCGGCGTTCCAGATCCAGACGGCGCGGATCGGCCGGATCGAGCACGGCGATCAGGGGCGTCCACAGGGTGCGGGCCTCGACGGCGTCGCCGCGCCGCAACGCGGCCTCGCCCAGGAAGAAGCGCGCGCCGAGTTGGTCGGGATCCAGTTTCAAGGCCTCGCGGAAGGCGGCCTCGGCGTCGCCGCCGATCTGGTTGTCGTTGGCGACGACCAGGCTTTCCCCCAGCCGCGCCCAGGCCTGGGCGTCACGGGGCTCCAGGGCGATCAGGCGACGAAAGGCGGAGGCGGCGCCCAGCGGATCGCCGGCGGCGAACCGGGCCGCGCCCAGCATGCCCAGCGCCTGCCGATCCTTGGGCCGTTCCTGCACCACCCGCGCAGTCACCGCCGCCAGTTGCGGCGGCTCCAGCCGATCCAGATTGGCCGCCCAGTCGTCGACGCGCCGCTCATAAGCCTGATCCGGCAGGCCGGGCGAGCCGGTGAAGACATAGAGGCCCAGGGCGGCCGCGACGGTCACGCCGATCCCGCCCAGCACCCAGAACCGATCACGGGCGCCGGCCACCGGGGTCATGGTCGCCGAAACGGCGAGAAGCCGCCGCCCCGCCTCGGCGCGCGCGCCCGCATAGGCCGCCTCGTCCAGCAGGCCGCGCGACTTCAACCGATCCAGTTCCTCGATCTCGCGCGAGCCGGCCTGGGTTTCGGCCCCCGACGCCGGATCCGCTCCGCGTCGCGCGCCGGTCAGCACCAGCAGGGCGGCCAGGGCCGCCGCCAGTCCCGTCATTATCCAGAAGACGATCATCCTCGCCGTCTAACCCATCCGCGAACGTCGGGCGAGGCGTCGTTTCAGCCCAGCCGCGCCATTTCCGCCGAGGCCGCGCGTCGCCTGACCGCGCGCGCCGCCTCCAGCGCCTCGATCACGGTCAGGAACCGCGCCGCCACCCCGATCAGAAGCAGCACATGATCGGGATTCTCAGCCTCTCCGTCCGACACGCTGTCGAGCGCTTCATTGGACCAGGTGGACAGATAGTCGGTCAGTTCGGCCTTCATTCCCGACCGATCCGCCTCGCAGCCGAAGGTGACGGCCGCGCCGCGCAGGGCCGCCACCGCCGCTAGCAGGGCCGCCGCCGCCTTGATCGGTTCGCCCTCGGCCGGCGCCTCCAGCCACGGCGACAAACGCGTCATGCGGCCGGTGATGACCCGGCGCTTCATCGGCAGGGCGGCGTGGACGGCGCTGGAGGCGGACTTCATCAGGCCTGACAACTGACCCGAAACCTGGACCCGCGCCATCCGCGCCGCCCTGCCCCAGCTGGAATCCGGCCGCACCTGAAGGGTCAGGTCCATCTCGGCCAGCACGCCGGCGCACCAGTTGACGTCGTCCACCGCACCCAGCATCGCCGTCTCTCCCAGCGGCGAACGGACGACGGCGGCGATCTTTTGCACCCGCGCCTGCACGGAGGTCAGCAGCCGCTCGACGAAGACGCCCATATCAGAATGGCTGAGGGTGATCTCACGGTCGGCGAGGCGGCTGGTTCGCGTCACGACCCGCAGCATCCGCTCGGCGTCCGCCACATGGGCGAACAGGATGTCGATCATGCGCCGTCCACCGTCCGGCGACATCGTCATACAGTCCGACATCAGCAGCCTAAGCCCCGCCAGCTGATTGTCGTCAGGGCGTTCCAGCCAGACGGGCAGGCGCGGCAGGGCGCTGCGGACCAGAGGCGTCAGATCGAAACAGCCGGCCAGTTCGACCGGAGTCGACGGAGGCTGGTCGTCGGCGGGCGGCTGGAAGTCGGGCCAGACGTCGCCGGGCCGGTCGCGCAGCACCGCCGCCGCCTTGGCGCACAGCCGGTCGGCGGCCAAGGTCCATTCGCCGTCGACCGTGACCGCGCCATCCAAAAGCGGCAGGAAATCCTCCTCGCCCTGCACGGCTTCGCGCCAGACCCGCCTCAAAACGTGGTGCGGAAAGACCAGGGCCGGCACGCCGTCCGCGCGGGATTGGAACAGGGGCAACAAGGGTCCAAAGGCGGTGTCGCGGCGCGTGCGATCGCGTGACTGTTCGGCGACGATGAGCGCCAGCTCGCCCGCCTTGTCGCCCTTCAGCGCCGCCACCGCCGCGCCCAGCGTCGCCAGCGACGCATCGGGACACGCCTCGACAAGCGCCTTCAGAGCGGCGTGGTGGGCGGCGGACAGGGACGGCACGAAAGCTCCTGCCAAAACTCGACTCTGGCCTGACCGTGCGACAATCGGGTTAACAACGACTTGGCGCCCCTTGAGTCGGCGACCACCCACGCCATATTGCCGCCACACCCGCCCCGCGCCGCCGCGTCCGCCGGAGAGGAACGCCCATGCCCGTAATCGCGATCGACGGCCTGACGAAGACCTACAAGTCAGGGCATCAGGCGCTGAAGCGCATCGACCTGACGATCAACAAGGGCGAGATTTTCGCACTGCTCGGCCCGAACGGCGCGGGCAAGACCACGCTGATCTCCATCGTCTGCGGCATCGTCACGCCCACGACCGGGACGGTGGTCGCCGACGGCCATGACATCCAGTCCGATTTCCGCGCCGCACGCACCAAGATCGGTCTGGTGCCGCAGGAGCTGACCACCGACGCCTTCGAGACCGTTCTGGCCACCGTCACCTTCAGTCGGGGCCTGTTCGGCAAGGCGCCGAACCCCGCCTTCATCGAGGGCGTGCTGAAAGACCTGTCGCTGTGGGACAAGCGCGACGCCAAGATCATGACCCTGTCGGGCGGGATGAAGCGGCGGGTGATGATCGCCAAGGCCCTGAGCCACGAGCCGGACATTCTGTTCCTGGACGAGCCGACCGCCGGGGTCGATGTCGAGCTGCGCCGCGACATGTGGGCGATGGTCAGGAAGCTGCGCGAGCGCGGCGTGACCATCATCCTGACCACCCATTACATCGAGGAGGCCGAGGAGATGGCCGACCGGGTGGGGGTGATCCTGAAGGGCGAGCTGATCCTGGTCGAGGAGAAGTCGGCCCTGATGAAGAAGCTGGGCAAGAAGACCCTGACGCTGAACCTGATCGAACCGTTGGGCGCTCTGCCCGCCGACCTGTCCGAATGGGACCTGACGCTGAAGAACGAGGGCGGCGAGCTGGAGTACAGTTTCGACGCCAACGCCGACGATACGGGCGTGCCGTCGCTGATCCGCCGGCTTGAGGCGCTGAACATCGGCTTCAAAGACTTGAACACCCGCCAGAGCTCGCTGGAAGACATCTTCGTCAGCCTGGTCCAGCAGAACGGAGCCGCGGCATGACCTTCAACGGATATGGCGTCTGGGCCATCTATCGTTTCGAGATGGCGCGCGCCCTGCGCACCCTGTGGCAGAGCGTGGTCACGCCGGTGATCACCACGGCCCTGTATTTCGTCGTCTTCGGCGGCGCGATCGGCAGCCGGATGCAGGAGGTGGACGGCGTGCCCTACGGCGCCTTCATCGTGCCCGGGCTGATCATGCTCAGCCTGTTCACACAGTCGATCTTCAACGCCTCGTTCGGCATCTACTTCCCCAAGTTTACGGGGACGATCTACGAAATCCTGTCGGCGCCGGTGTCGTCGCTGGAGATCGTGCTGGCCTATGTCGGCGCTGCGGCGACCAAGTCGGCGGTGCTGGGGCTGATCATTCTGGCGACGGCGGCCTTCTTCGTGCCGCTGCAGATCCTGCATCCGGTCTGGATGATGGCCTTTTTGATCCTGATCTCGGTGACCTTCAGCCTATTCGGCTTCATCATCGGCGTCTGGGCCGACGGCTTCGAGCAGCTTCAGATGATCCCAATGCTGGTTGTGACGCCCCTGACCTTCCTGGGCGGCGCCTTCTATTCCATCGACATGCTGCCGGACGGCTGGCGCACGGTGACCCTGTTCAACCCGGTGGTCTATCTGATCTCGGGCTTCCGCTGGGCCTTCTATGGTCAGGGGGATGTGGCCATCGGCGTCAGCGTCGCCGCCACCCTGGCCTTCTTCGCCGTCTGCCTGGGCATCGTCATGTGGATGTTCAAAACCGGCTATCGGCTCAAGAACTGATCCGTCACGAAACGGGCCAGATCGCCAGCGATTGAGAAGACCATGTCCGACGACCAGAAGACCCCGCCCCAGCCCTTCGCCCGCAAGCCGGTGACCTGGGGGCGTATGCCCGCTACGACCTTCCACGTCGGGCCGGTGCCGGTCGCGCCCAATCCGCTGGACCGCATTCCCAATCCGCCGCCGCGCAAGCCCACGCCGCAACAGCAGCAGGCCTCGATCCACACCCAGAGCCTGGCCTCCGGCGTCGCGCCGGCCAAGGGTCAGACGACGCCCGCCAATCCGGCGCCGCGTCCCGCGCCCCGTCCGCAGGGGGCAAGCATCCTGGGCGGTTCGCTGATCCCGACGGCGCGCCCCGCCCAGCCACAGTCTCAACCCCAGGCTCCAACGCCGCCGCAGCCCAGGCCGCAGCCGACGCCGGCCGCTCAACCCGACCTGACCGTGCGCCCCCTGCCCGCGCCCGAGACAACGCCCGCCCCTGCGCCGAAGCCGGTCGCGGCCGAACCTGTCGCCGCCGCCCCAGCGGTCGCGGCCAGACCCGCTGTTTCGCCTGCGGCTGCGCCGATCACGCCCAGCTTCGCCCGTGCGCCCGCCAAGACCTCGCGCCTGCCGCTCTATGTCGGGGTCGGGGTCGTCGCCCTGCTGGTCGTCGGAGGCGGCCTGTGGTTCGCGATGCGTCCCGCCTCGACCCCGGCGACATCCACGCCCGCCGTCTCCGCCGATGCGCCTCTGACCGCCCCGCCGGCCGATACGATTCCTGCCGACGCCGCCCCTGTCGTCGCGACCGAACAGCCCGCGCCCGCTGCGACGACCACGGCGACGCCGCCCGCCCCTGCCGCTTCCGCGCCTGCAACGACGACGCCGCGTTCGACGACGGCCGCCCCCCGCACGCAGACCCCGGCCCAGACCCAGACCCAGGCGCCGGCCGCGACGACGCAACCGACGACGCGGGCGCCGACGACGACCACCCCGGCGCCGTCCACGCCGGCGCCGACCGTCACGACCGAGCCGCTGGTGATCGTGCCGACGGCCCCGACGCCCGCCCCGACCGCGGCACGCCCGTCGAGCAGCGATCCCGACGGTCCGGTGGTGACGCGGCCTCAGCCGCTGGACTGATCGGCGGTTTCGCGCGTTGGGGCAGGTGACGAAACGGCCTTCAGCCCCTACCTACAGGCCATGACCGTTCACGCCTCCCCGCCGCCCATACTCGACGCCGCCGGCGTCGATACCGATGAAGCCCTGTCGATCCTGAAGACGGCCCTGGCCGGCGCCGACGACGGCGAACTGTTCCTGGAGCGGTCCGAGAGCGAGAGCCTGGTGTTCGACGACGGCCGGCTGAAGTCCGCCGCCTATGACGCCACCGAGGGCTTCGGCCTGCGGGTCGTGGCGGGCGAGACGGCCGGTTACGCCCACGCCAACGAAATCTCGGCCGCCGCCCTGCGTCGCGCCGCCGACAGCGCCGCCCTGGCCAAACAGGGGCATGAGGCCCGGGTCGCCGAAGGCCCCCGCGCCACCAATCAGAAACTGTATGGCGAGGTCGATCCCCTCGCCTCGCCCGCCTTCTCTGACAAGATCGCCCTGCTGGCCGAGATCGACGCCTGGGCGCGCGCCCGTGATCCACGTGTGGTTCAGGTGTCCGCCTCCCTGATCGGCGAGCGTCGCGCCATCGAGATCCTGCGCGCCGACGAACGGGCGGTGCGCGATGTTCGCCCCCTCGTCCGGCTGAACGTCTCCGTCACCGTCGAACAGAACGGCAAGCGCGAGAGCGCCTCGTCGGGCGCCGGCGGCCGGGCCGGGTTCGAAGCCTGGGTCGCGCCCGAACGCTGGCAGGCCCAGGTGGACGAGGCCCTGCGTCAGGCCCTGGTCAATCTGGACGCCGTCGATTGTCCGGCGGGCGAGATGGACGTGGTCCTAGGCGCCGGCTGGCCCGGCGTGCTGCTGCACGAGGCCATCGGTCACG
This sequence comes from Brevundimonas vesicularis, assembly GCF_044807075.1. Lineage (GTDB taxonomy): Bacteria > Pseudomonadota > Alphaproteobacteria > Caulobacterales > Caulobacteraceae > Brevundimonas > Brevundimonas vesicularis_G. The sequence goes on along the minus strand of NZ_CP085234.1, from coordinate 1,101,946 downwards.
GTTTCGAGGGCGACTTCCACCGTAAGGGCTCGTCGGTCTTCAACGGCATGATGGGCCAGCGGGTCGCCGCCCCCGGCGTCACCGTGGTCGATGACGGCTCGATCGCGGGGCGTCGCGGCTCACTGTCGGTCGACGACGAGGGGACGCCCACCTCGCGCACGGTGCTGATCGAGGACGGGATTATGGTCGGGTTGATGCACGACCGGCTGTCGGCGCGGCAGCTGCGCGTGGCCGCGACCGGCAACGGCCGGCGCCAGTCCTTCGCCCATATGCCGATGCCGCGCATGACCAACACCTTCATGGAGGGCGGCAAGGATTCCAAGGCCGACATGATCGCCAATACGAAGCGCGGCCTCTACGCCGCCAACTTCTCGGGCGGCCAGGTGGACATCACCAACGGCAAGTTCGTGTTCCAGTGCAACGAGGCCTATCTGATCGAGGACGGGGTGATCACCGCACCCGTCCGCGGCGCGACCCTGATCGGCGACGGGGCCACGGCCCTGACCAAGATCCAGATGGTCGGCGACGACTTCGCCTTCGATCCGGGCGTCGGCGTCTGCGGCAAGGCCGGACAGGGCGTGCCCGTCGGCATCGGCCAGCCTAGTTTGAAGATCGGCGGTCTGACGGTCGGCGGCACGGCCGTCTAGGCCAGCGGAACCGTATGGCTGCAACGGGTGTTTCCCCGCCATCACTGGAGAGGACACACCATGACCACCGAACGTACCGTCGAACATCCCGATGGCCGCGTCGAGCGCATAAGCGAAAGCAGCGCCGCCCCGACGACCGTCGTTGAGCGCCGCAGCGGCAGCGGCATGGGCGCCATCGTCGCCCTGATTGTCGGCCTCCTGGCCGTGCTCGTGATCGGCTACTTCCTGATGAACATGAACCGCAACGACGCGATCGAGTCCAACGCCGTCGCCGGAGCGGCCGAGAGCGTCGGCAACGCCGCCGAGAACATCGGCGACGCCGCGCGCGACGCCGTTCCGAACCGCAACTAAGTCTAGCGGTCGGATCGCGCGGAAGCGGAGGGGCGCCATTCGGGACCGATCGGTTCCAGCCCCTCCGCCTCCAGCCGATCCAATACGCCGTCCGGCTCGGCCAACAGCCGCAAAGGCGCAATGGCGACGGTGACCCCGGTCTCGGCCAGCGCCTTGTCCACCGCCGTATTCCATATGCGACGCAGATCGTCAGCCTGGGCCATAACAGACCAGTAAGAACAGGCCGTCGCCGCCTTTTCCAAGGGCGAATCCAACACCGCTGGAATCCGTCGCAGACGCCAGTTCTCCGCACGTTGCGCGCCCGCCTCGACCCCGGCCTCGGCCGCCGTCGCCGCAGCCTCGATGCAGTCGAGATAACGTTCGGGCGGCGTCGTCAGAACCTTTTCGATCAGTTCGTCACCCCTGAAGATGCCGACGGGTTCAGCGGGCGTGCGATTGGCGCGTGTCGCTTGGCGTACCAGGCCGGACACCGGACGCCCTCCGCTGCTGTAACCGCCCAGTTCCATCAGATCGCCCGACAGGATCAGCATGCTGTCGCGGGTCGGACCTTCGCCTGTCAGGTTTTCGACCCGGGTCTCAAGGTCCGGGGACAGATAGTCGGCGCTGGTGCGCCCGTTCGGCAAACGCGTCAGCGTCCGAAACCGCCAGATCAGTCGGCCCACATCGGCGAGCGACGCCCGCCCCTCGACGGGAAACAAGACGCGGTCGGCACGATCAACCGCCGAGATGAGAGCGTCGGTGCGCCACTCCATCTTCCTGGGCAAACCGTCGATCGATCCGACCAGGATCAGAACGCTGTCGCCGCGCCGCACCTCCCACATCGGCGCCTCGATCCGGCGGGCGGTGACGACGATATCCTCGACGGCGTCCGAAGGCGCGTCCTGCGCGACGGCAGGCGCGGTCGTCACCGCCGTCGGGGCAAGTAAAAGCAATAGAGAAAATGAGCGTCTGATCATTACATCGCTGTAAACTTTATTACTGTCACCAGTGTAATGAAATCGCTGTAATGATGTCGTCGATTTAATCCACCTTGCGGCCTTGTAACTGGAGATGAACGCGCCGGATCGGCACACCTCTCGCCAACACCCGAGGGGAAGACCAATGACAAAGACCCTGCTGCTGGCCAGCACCGCCCTGCTTTTCACCGCCGGCGTCGCCTTTGCTGCCGACAAGCCGCAAGTCGCCGAGGCCCCCGTGCCGACCGGCCCGACCAACCAGGCGCCCCTGGCCGACGCCAGCCAGCGCGGCGTGCTGGTCTTCACGCCGGACTTCTTCGCCGCCCAGCGCCCCAATACGGCGCTGGACATGGTCAACCGCGTCCCCGGCTTCTCCATCGACAACGGATCGGGCGCGCGCGGCTTCGAAGGGGCGGTAGGCAACGTCCTCATCAACAACAACCGTCCCGCCTCAAAGAACGACTCGGGTTCGAACGTCCTGGGCCGGACCCTGGCCAATCAGGTCGAGCGTATCGAACTGATCCGGGGCGGCGCGCCGGGCATCGACATGCAGGGTTATTCCGTCGTCGTGAACGTCATCCTGAAGACGACCGACAGCCGCCAGTCGATCCTGACCTGGAACGCCATGCTGTTCGAAGGCGGCCATGACATCTATGGCGGCTCCTATCAGTTCACGCAGAACAAGGGCGATCGCAGCTGGGGCGTGACGCTGTCGGACGGCATGGGCTCCAGCGATTCCAACGGCGTCGGCCGGTCGATCCGTCGCAACGCCGCCGGCGATGTCATCCGCGACGAGCGTTTTGAAAACGACGGATGGGGCGGCGGCCAGAGCATTCGCGGCAACTACACCGGCCCGCTGTTCGGCGGAAAGCTTGAAGGCACCGCCCGCTATGGTCTGAACGACTATCAGAACTGGACCGAGCTTTCGTCGCCCACGTCGCTGCGGCGTAGCGACTACGCCGAAGACGGCGATTCCGGTGAGCTGGGCCTGACCTGGACCCGCACCCTGAACCCGCGCTGGACGCTGGAGACGCGTCTGATCCACGAGTTCTCAAGCTTCGACAGCGTCTCGGGCAGCAACGAGACGCTCAACGGGACGGCAGCGCCGGAGCAACAGTTCAAGTCCAACGGCGACTCGTCGGAATCCATCCTGCGCGCCCTGGTGCGTCACGAACGCTCGCCCGCCCTGACGATCGAGGCCGGCGCCGAGATCGCCTACAACATGCTGGACGTGAACCAGGCCTTCACCGTCGGCGGCGTCGACGTGCCGCTGCCCAGCGCCTCGGTCAAGGTCGAGGAGACGCGCGGCGAGGCCTTCAGCAAGGCGACCTGGCGGATCAATCCGAAACTGACGCTGGAAGGCGGGGTGCGCCTGGAAGCCTCCACCATCAGCCAGTCGGGCGATGCGGATCAGGAAAAGAGCTTCTTCTTCGCCAAACCGCGGCTGCTGGCGACCTGGACGCCGATGGCGAACAACCAGCTGCGCTTCCGCTTCGAGCGCGAACTGGGTCAGCTGGACTTCGGCGACTTCGCCGCCTCGGCTGAGCTGGACGACGGCACGGTGTTCGGCGGCAACGTGGATCTGGAGCCGGAACAGCGCTGGATTTCCGAACTTTCCTACGAGCGTCGCTTCTGGGGCGAGGGCGTGGTTTCGATCGGCTATCGCCACGACCGCATCATCGACGTGATCGACCGCCTGCCCCTGCCCGGCGGCCTGTCGGCGACCGGCAACATCGGCGACGGGACATTGGATCAGCTGTCGCTGAACGTGGTGGTGCCGCTGGACAAGGTCGGGATTTCGGGCGCCCGCTTCACCTTCCGCAACGACTGGAACAAGACCAGCGTCACCGACCCGACCACGGGCGAGGACCGCCGCATCTCGGGCGTGCGACCCAGTCAGGCCAACGTCGGCTTCGAGCAGGACATCACCTCGTGGAAGACCCAATGGGGCGTCAACTGGCTGCCGCGTCTGGGGCAGGCGACCTATGATCCGGACCAAACCTTCGCCTGGCGCGGCGCCGACTATCTGGAAGCCTTCGTCGAATACAAGCCCAGCGCGACCCTGTCGCTGCGCGCCCAGCTGAACCTGTGGGACGACTTCACCATGCGCCGCACGGTCTACGCCACCCGCGATCCTCGCACCGTGGCCTTCGTCGAGGAGCGCTCCATCGACCCGCGCACTTTCGTCTCCCTGCGGGTCCGCAAGACCTTCTGAGGCCTAGATCCGCGCAGCAAAAAGCCCCGGCGGATCGCTCCGCCGGGGCTTTTCCGTTGGTTTGTTGCGGATCAGTGGATCCCGGCCATACCCTTTTTGAGCAGGGGCGAGATCAGCAGCAGGAACACGCCGACGCCGACGCCCGTCCAGCCGATGGTGCCAAAGATCGAGCCGTAGGTCTGAAGCGCCAGTTCGGGGCTGGTGACGACCCCGGCGACCGTGTCCGTCGCCGTCGCCTTGGCGATAATGCCGGCGACGATGTGGGCGACCGAGCTGGACAGGAACCAGACCCCCATCATCATGCCGACCACGCGGGCCACCGACAGTTTGGTGATCATCGAAAGGCCGACGGGCGAAAGGCAAAGTTCGCCGATCGTGTGGAAGAAGTAGGTCAGGAACAGGAAGATCAACGGCACCCGGAAAGCGCCGTTGGCCTGCGTCGCCGCTGCCCAGGTCAGCACCAGGAAGCCCAGGCCCACGAAGACAAGGCCGAAGGAGAACTTGACCGGGGTCGACGGCTCCAGCTTGCGTTTGCCCAACCAAACCCACAGGGCGGCGATGATCGGCCCGCCCAGAACGATGATGCCGGGGTTGAAGGTCTGGGTCATGGCGGCGTTGAACCACGACGGCATTTGGGTCGACTGATCGGCGAACAGGGTCAGGGACGACCCGGCCTGTTCGAACAGGGCCCAGAACAGCACGGAGAAGAAGATCAGCACCTGGGCGACCAGCATGCGCGATCGCTCGGCGCCCTTCAGACGGAAGACGGTGAAGCCCACCACTGCGGCGAAGATCACGCCCGCGATCCAAGGTAGGGCCGTCTCGATGATCTCGTGCCGCTGCATCAGCAGCCACGTCGGAATCACGGCGACAATGCCCGCGATCCAGAAGAAGGGCACGAGCGGCACGCCAAGGATCGAGCGGCCTTGGACGGGGACCGGCGGCGCGCCGCGGCCCTCGAGCCACGGTTGGCCCAGGACGAAGGTCAACAGGCCGAACAGCATGCCGATGCCGGCCAGACCGAAACCGTAGGCCCAGCCGTATTTGATGCCGAGATAGGAGCAGGCGATGGTCGCCAGGAACGAACCGAGGTTGATCCCCACGTAAAAGATGGTGAAGCCCCCGTCGCGCCGCGGATCGTTCTCTTCATAGAGCGCGCCTACGACAGTGGAGATGTTGGCCTTCAGGAAGCCCACACCCACGATAATCAGGGCCAGGGCGAGGAATAGCACCGGCTCGCCAAGCGCCAGATCGCGCGTGGTCTCTAGCTTATAGGCGCCGGTCGCGGTGAAGGCCGGGAAGCCAGACCTGGCGGCGGCTTGGGGCGCGGCAGCCGTCGCCGGATCGAGCGCGCCGGTTGGCTGGGCGCCGATCGCCGCACCCGTGGCGACAGCCGCGACATCGGCGGCATTCGCAGCGGAGGGCTCGGCGCCGACGGCGGACACGCCTTCGGGCGATATGGCGACCTGAACCCGCTCATCCCCGTTCACGGCGAAGATGCGGCGGTTTTGGTCGCGGCCTTCGACCTGCAGCTCATAGGTCGTGTCGCCGATGGTAAGGCGTTCGCGCCCCCCCGTGCCCTCGAAGGCCATGGTGAAGTGGCCCAGCACCAAGAGAACTGCGCCGATGATGACGGCCTTGCGCGATCCGAGATAGCGGTCTGCAATCAGGCCGCCGAGGACCGGCATCAGATAAACGAGGGCGGCGTAGGCGGCGTAGATGCCCTGAGCCTCGGCCGGCCCGAACAGGAAGTGCTGCGTCAGATACAGCACCAGCAGGGCGCGCATGCCGTAGTAGGAAAACCGCTCCCACATTTCGGTGAAGAACAGGATCACCAGCCCCCGAGGGTGTCCCAAGAAAGTCTTGCGAGGCGCGAGCGCCCCCCCATCCGTCGCTGTCAACGGCTCACTCCCAACTGCCGCGCCGCTTATCGGGCGCGCGAAAGGCGCATACCCAGCACAGCGGGCAAATCCGAACAAGTGTTAAGGCTGTCGCGGGGGCGGTCACGCGGTGCGCAAGGAAAGCGAAAAACAACCTTAGGTGATGTTCGATGGCGCATATCCTGCTAGGTCGTTCATCAGAAACGCACGCGGTTTCATAATGGGAAGGCGCGCCAGATGTCTGTCAGACCGATCGCGGCTCTCGACCATGAGGCGCTGAACCGGCTGCATCGTCAGGTCGGCTGGCCCGAGCGGTCGCCGGCCGGATGGCGCTGGCTCGAGGCCAATCCGGCGCGTTTGGCGATGGGCGCGCCCGCCGGTTGGGTCGTGGCCGACGAGAATGACAACGGCGTCGCCATGCTGGGCAACTTCATCCAGCGGTTTCGCTACGGCGCCCAGGACCACTTCGGCGCCACCGGGTTTTCGATCATCGTGCCACCCAGCCAGAAGGGCGCCAGCCGCCCTCTTATCCGTACCTTTCTGAAACAGCCAGGCCTGTTCGCCCGCTACACCTTCAACGCCAATGCGCGCTCGGCGCCGCTGTATGGCCTGTTCGACATGAAGCCCTGGCCGGCGCAGACCCACGGCCTGAAGCTGTCGTGGATCACCGATCGTCTGGCCTGCGCTCAGGGTCGAGGTTTGCGCCTGTTGCTGGGCCAAACCTCCGCCGAAACCGCCGCACGGCTGGGCGAGCGGCTGATGAACGGGCGCGTGTTTCGCCAGACGTCGCTGGTGCTGCCGGCTGGGGTGACGATGCTCCGCGATCTGTCGGACGCTTCGCCCTATGCGGACTTCTGGCGCCTGTTGTCACAAGAAGAGCGTCTGCTGGCGGATCGCAGTCCAGAAATCCTGCGCTGGCGGTTGGCGGACCCCGACCTGACCCTGCCGCCGGTCATGCTGGCCTATGTCAGGGATAGCCGCATCGTCGGGATGGCGATGGCGCAGATAACCAAGACCAGTCTGATCGAGCCGCCCTATCTGGATATTGTCGATCTGATCGCGCTGGAGACGGCGCCCGAGGCGATTGGGCTGCTTACCCAGGCGTTGATCGACAACGCCCGCGCGCTGGGGGCCGCCAAGGTGCGGCTGCAGGTGGTGACGCCGCGCCTGCTGTCGCAGTTGGGCGATCTGGCCAAGACGACGCGGCGCGAGGGCGGCTGGGGACACTGCCACGCCATCATCGACAATCCCGCGCTGGCGGCCGCCTGGACGCCGACGCCGTTCGACGGGGACTACGGCATCTGCTCGCGCACGCCGCCGATGCCCAAGGCGTCGGCCGCCGCCGCCATCACGCGCTCGACCTTGGGCGGCCGCGCGGCCAAGGCCTGATCAGATCAGGCCTTGGGGCGAGCCTTCAGCTCGTCGCGAATCTCCGCCAGCAGAGCTTCGGTCGCCGTCGGCGCGGCGGGCGCCGGATCGGGCTTGGCGGCTTCCTGACGACGCAGGGCGTTGATGCCCTTGACCACAAGGAAGACGACCCAGGCGACGATCAGGAACTGGATCACGGTGTTCAGGAAGGCGCCATATTGGATCGCCACCTTCTCGACCGCCTCGGTCGCCGGGTTCTCGGCGCGCAGCACCCATTCCAGTTCCGAGAAATCGATGCCCCCGGTGATCAAGCCGATCGGCGGCATCACCACCTGATCGACCAGGCTTTTGACGATGCCGTTGAAGGCGGCGCCGATGATCACGCCGACCGCCAGGTCCACGACATTGCCCTTGACCGCGAACTCGCGGAATTCCGAAAGCAGGCCCATAGGGTATCCTTAAATAACGATCAGGCGTCGCCCGAGGCGTTCAGCCGCTCGCGCAGCTCCTTGCCGCTCTTGAAGAAGGGGACGGCCTTGGCGGGCACGTCGACGGTCTCACCGGTGCGCGGATTGCGACCTGCGCGCGCCGGCCGCGATCGCACGGACAGGGCGCCGAAACCGCGCAACTCGACCCGGCCGCCCTCAGCCAGCGCCGACGTCATGGTATTGAGGATCGCATTGACCAGCCGTTCCACCTCGGCGTGAGTCAGGTGGGTGTTTTCCGCTGCAAGTTTCTCGATCAGTTCGGACTTGATCATCTGCGCCCCTGCCAGCTCGTTTGGACAGGCCGTTTCGCCCGCCGTCGATCCAGAGCCACACCCTAACCCCCGACCGGCTCTCGAAAAAGCCCTTATCCGACAAAGATGCGCGTCATTCGCAAGAAAAATGTCCGGAGCCGAACACAGCGATGTTTCGAACAGAGAAAAGGGCGGCGAGATCGCTCCCGCCGCCCTCAGTCTTTGTCGCTATCGCAGAGCGCGCGGCGCTCTGCTGAATAAGCGAGATCGCCGCTATCGCAGAGCGCGCGAGCTCTGCTGAATAAGCGAGGCGACCGAAGGACGCGGTGCGCCCTTCGGCTTGAGCCTTACTCCTTGGTGCCGGCGTTCTTCAGCGCGGCGCCCAGGATGTCGCCCAGCGAAGCGCCCGAATCGGACGATCCGAACTGTTCGATGGCTTCCTGCTCGTCCTTCATTTCCAGCGCCTTGATCGACACCGAGACGCGGCGCGAGGCCTTGTCCACGGCGGTGATCATGGCGTCGACGCGGTCGCCGACGGCGAAGCGTTCCGGACGTTGATCGTTGCGGTCGCGCGACAGGTCCGACTTGCGAACGAAGGCCGTGACCGGCGCGTCGTCTTCACCAAACTTGACCTCGATGCCGCCCGACTCGATCGCCGTCACGGTGACGGTGATCTGCTGGCCGCGACGATAGGTGTCGCCCTCACCGATCGGATCGCCGCCCAGCTGCTTGATGCCCAGCGAGACGCGTTCCTTCTCGACGTCGACGTCCAGGACCTTGGCCTTGACCATCTCGCCCTTGCGGTAGCGTTGGATGGCCTCTTCACCCGACACCGACCAGTCGAGGTCGGACAGGTGCACCATGCCGTCGATGTCGTTGTCCAGGCCGATGAACAGGCCGAACTCGGTGGCGTTTTTGACTTCGCCCTCGACGGTCGAACCGATCGGGTTGTTGGCGACGAAGGCGTCCCACGGATTGTCCTGAGCCTGCTTCAGGCCCAACGAGATGCGGCGCTTGGAGGCGTCGACATCCAGAACCACGACGTCGACTTCCTGCGAGGTCGAGACGATCTTGCCGGGGTGGACGTTCTTCTTGGTCCAGGACATTTCCGAGACGTGCACCAGGCCCTCGACACCGGCTTCCAGCTCCACGAAGGCGCCGTAGTCCGTGATATTGGTGATGCGGCCCGTGTACTTGGCGCCGACCGGATACTTGGCTTCCACGCCGTCCCAGGGGTCCGACTGCAGTTGCTTCATGCCCAGCGAGATACGCTGGGTGTCCGGGTTGATCTTGACGATCTGGACCTTGACGGTGTCGCCGACGGCCAGAACCTGGCTCGGGTGCGAAACGCGCTTCCACGACATGTCGGTGACGTGCAGCAGGCCGTCGATGCCGCCCAGGTCGACGAACGCGCCGTAGTCGGTGATGTTCTTGACGACGCCTTCGCGGACTTCACCCTCGGCCAGCTGACCGACCAGTTCCGTGCGCTGTTCGGCGCGGGCTTCTTCCAGGATGGCGCGACGCGAGACGACGATGTTGCCGCGCGGACGGTCCATTTTCAGGATGGCGAAGGGCTGTTCTTTGCCCATCAGCGGGCCGACGTCGCGGACCGGGCGGATGTCGACTTGCGAACCGGGCAGGAAGGCCGAGGCGCCGCCCAGGTCGACGGTGAAGCCGCCCTTGACGCGGCCGACGATGGCGCCGTTGACCGGCTGGCCTTCGGCGAACACGACTTCCAGACGGGTCCAGGCTTCTTCGCGACGGGCCTTGTCGCGGCTGATGACGGCTTCGCCCAGGGCGTTCTCGACGCGCTCCAGGTAAACCTCGACGTTGTCGCCGACCTTGGGCAGGGCGCCGTCATCGCCTTGGCCGAATTCGCGCATGGCGATGCGGCCTTCGGTCTTCAGACCAACGTCGATGATGACGATGTCTTTTTCGATGCCGACGACGCGGCCGTGGACGACCTGGCCTTCGCCGAAGTCGCGACCCGACAGTTGTTCGTCGAGCAGCGCCGAGAAGTCGTCGCGCGTGGGGTTGAGAGTATCAGACATGAAGCTCTGGTGTTTCCAGTGGGGCTGTGGCGCGTGACCGAAGAACGATCCCGCGCGAGGTGGACCCCTGACGCAGCGAAAGGCGGCGCGCGGGGCGATGGGAAAAGATGGAATAAGGTCGTCGGGATGCGAGACCGTTCAGAACGATCAAAACGCCCGCGGAGGCCGAGGGTGGGAGCGTTGGATTTGCGAAGTGGGTCAGAGACCGTGTTTCGCGCGCGCCGCCTCGACGATACGGCGGGCCGCATCGAAGGCGGCCTCTATACCCAGATCGGTCGTGTCCAGCAAGACCGCGTCATCGGCCTGGACCATCGGGGCCGCCCCGCGCCCGGCGTCGCGCTCGTCGCGGCGCTGGATGTCGGCCAGCATGGCGTCAAAGGCGATGTCCGATCCGCGCGCCTTCAGCTGCTTCCAGCGACGCGTGGCCCGCACCTCAGGCGTCGCGGTGACGAACAGCTTGGCCTGAGCGTTCGGCGCAATCACCGTGCCGATGTCGCGTCCGTCGAGAACGGCGCCGCCCGCCTGGGCCGCGAACGCCTGCTGCAGCTCCAGCAGAGCCGCGCGAACGCCGGCAAAGCTGGCGACACGGCTGGCGGCCTCGCCCGCCTCACCTGTCGTCAGGCGCGGATCGTCCGACAGCCCCCCCGCGTCGAGGCCCCGCGCCGCCTGTGTCGCTGCGGCTTCGTCATCCAGCGATCCGCCGTCCGCCAGCACCTTTGCGCCCACAGCCCGGTACAGCAGCCCCGTATCCAGATGCGGCAGGCCATAGGTCTGGGCCAGGCGCGCGGCGATGGTCCCCTTGCCAGAGGCGGCCGGTCCGTCGACGGCGATGATCAGGGTCAAGCAGGTCTCCACAGCGCGTGGCGCACTTCAATCTCGCTCCCAAACGCATGGGAGGCCGAACCTGATAGCGAGGATCGCCCGACCAATCCAGCCGAAGCCCTCAGTCCCGGCGTCCGACCAAATCACGAATTGCAAGGCTGGCCAGCAGGACCGCCAGGCCCGCCCCAGCCGCAACCGACGCCACATAGAAGCCGAGGACACTCCAGAACAGCAGGGGTCGGTCCGCCAACAGAACGTCCGGCCCCTTTCGGTTGTTCAGCACCCCGGCATCCAGGCTTTGGACGATCTCTCGGGCGCCGATCACGCAGAACCAGCCGATCAGGATCGCGATCGCCAGCGTCAGGATCGGCTTGATCCAGCCCGACTTCTCCGGCCGGTTCACGACCATGCCTTCCAACGCGCCAGAACCACGACCGCGAAGGCCGCCAAACCCAGCCACACCAGACAGGCGACGCCGCTCAGCGCCACGGTCGAATAGAAGAAGGCGTCGCCCTCGGCCCTGAGATGCACGGCGCCATGTTTGCCCGAGACCCGGCCTGTCGTCACCCCGTGCCAGACGATCCAGGCCGTCCAGCCGGCTCCGCCCAGACAGGTCAGAAGACCGAGGACCGCGATGCCCCGACCGAGGACGTCGCGCGCGGGCTTCACGCGATCCGCCCGCCCAGCCCGTTCATCATCTCGACGAAGCAGGGGAAGCTGGTGGCGATCATGCCAGGCTCGTCGACCGAGACCGGCTGTTCGGCGGCCAGGCCCAGGACCAGATGGCTCATGGCGATGCGGTGGTCGTGGGCGGTGTGGACCAGGCCGCCTCCACGCACCGCCCCGCCCTGGCCGGCGCCGGTGACGATGAAGCCTTCCGGCTCCTCCTCGACCTGAATGCCGCAGGCGCGCAGCCCCTCGACCATCAGCGAAATCCGGTCGCTTTCCTTGACCCGCATTTCACCCACGCCGCGCATGACGGTGACGCCGTCCGCAAAGGCCGCCGTCGCCGCAAGGATCGGATATTCGTCGATCATGGAGGCGGCGCGATCCTCAGGCACGACCACGCCCTTTAGCGCTGAATGGCGGGCGGTGATGTCGCCGACCTCTTCGCCCCCGGCCTCACGCCGGTTGGTGATGGTCAGGTCGGCGCCCATCTCGATCCAGGTGTCGAACAGGCCGGTGCGAAGCGGGTTCAGCATCACGCCCTCGACCGTGACCTCCGACCCCGGCACGATCAGCCCCGCCGCCAGGGGAAACGCCGCCGAGGACGGATCGCCCGGCACGGCGACGAAGGTCCCCGTCAGGGCCTGACCGCCCTTCAGCGTCACCTTCCAGCCCTCGCCCCTCTCCTCGACGCCCACCTCGGCGCCGAAGGCCCGCAGCATCCGCTCGGTGTGATCGCGGCTCTTTTCGGGCTCGACCACCGAGGTGACGCCCTCGGCGTTCACCCCTGCCAGCAGGATGGCCGACTTCACCTGGGCCGAGGCCACCGTCTGCACATAGTCGATGGCCTTCAGCGCGCCCCCGGTCAGGGCCACCGGGAGTCGATCCTCGGCCGCCTGCCAATCGAACGCCGCCCCCATGTCGGCCAGCGGTCCCGTGACCCGCTTCATCGGACGCTTCCTAAGCGAACCGTCGCCGTCGAACGTCGCCGTCAGCGGATAGCCGGCCGCTGCGCCCATCAGCAGGCGCACCCCGGTTCCGGCGTTGCCGCAGTCGATCACCGACGAAGGCGTCTTAAAGCCGCCCGCCCCCTCGATCCGCCATTTCCCATCACCGATCCGCTCGACCTTGGCGCCGAAGGCTTCGGCCGCGCGGGCGGTGGCCAGAACGTCGTCGCCCTCAAGAAGACCCTCGACCTCGGTCACGCCCGACGCCATTCCACCCAGGATCATCGACCGGTGCGACATCGACTTGTCGCCCGGCGCGCGGACCTTTCCGGTCAGTGCGGAGGCGCGGCGCGAAGTCAGTTGGGACGGCATGATCACCCGCTTCAGGCTATATTGTGCGAAGGGCCGCGCGGGCGGCGCGAAAGACAGCTTTTGACAGCGGGTCAAAGGGGTGGCAAGGGACCGCCCCGAATTCAACCCGTTGAAAGCATCCAAACGTGGCCAATCCCGAACTGGGCGCCAAACAGGTCTGCCCCAACTGCCAGGCGAAGTTTTACGACCTGAACCGTCGCCCCGCACACTGCCCCAAATGCGGAACCGACTTCGATCCCGAAGAGGCGATGAAGCTGCGCAGCCGCCGCGCCCGTCCCGGCTATCCGTCCGACGATGAGGACACGGAAGATCAGGTCAAGGACAAGAAGGTCGACGGCGACGAGGACGAGGAAGACGACGTCAAGACGCCGGAAATCGACGAGGAAGGCCACGAGCCGATCCTGACGCCGGACGACGAGGACGAAGACTCCCCGGCTGACGCCTCGGAAGAAGCCGGCATGGGCTCGACCGACGGCGACGACGATCTGCTGGCCGACGACGATGACGACTCCGTGCCGTTCATCGAAGACGAAGACGACGACTCGATCGACGACGAAATCGCCAAGCCGTCGCGCGACGACGACTGATTTTTTTGGGCCTATCGCGCTTCGCGCTACATGAGGCCCGCCTTTTTGGGGCCTGTGGATAGGCTCAGATTCTTGTTGCACCCGCCGCATTTCCCGTTAGGGAGACGCGGCGGGACAGCAGGCCTTTCACACCTTTCGGTTTGAAAAACCTGCGTATTTTCACCCTTGGGAACGCGGTGAAAATAAATCTCGAAACGGGCTTGATCGCAGAAAAAGCCTGACCTAGTTTCCGCCGCCTCGCCGGGGGCCATCGCAAGATGAACCGGGCGATCCAGACCGACAGGTCCGGGGCTTTAGCTCAGCTGGTAGAGCGCTTGCATGGCATGCAAGAGGTCAGCGGTTCGACTCCGCTAAGCTCCACCAATTTTTCAAGGGGTTAGCAGGAAACTGCTAACCCCTTTTGCTTTCCGGGTAGCACATGGGTAGCAAACCGCGTTACGTGAAAAACTTCTCAGCCTAGTCGTTTTCACTGGGCTGCCGGGGATTTCAGCCGGTTTCGGGGGCTCTCGCCGAAGGGCTCGCATCTCCGGCGAATCAAGACGGCCGGAGGGTCGTTTGCATGTTGACGGCGATGCGCGTCCCCGCCGTTTCAGACTGTGGCAAGCTTCCAGGACCAGGGTCTCGACAAAGACCGGCGATTGCCCACTGAAATCGCCGCGCAACCCTCGCAGCGGTTATGGCTCCGGGCACCGCACAGCCCTAGCTTGTCGAGCCTTCATCTGAGTCTCGCCCCCCATGCCTGCCAGTCCTGAACTCACCGGCGGCGCCGGCTTCACCTTCGAAGACACCGTCGTCGCCTACTATCTCGCTTCCCTTCTCGGGGAGCACACCGCGCGTGGAACTGGAGCCGCTACGGTCAAGGAGGTTCGTGTCCAGCGTGGCGCCTTGGGCGAGCCGCTCGACGACGTCATCGTCGAGAGCGAGGACGGGGGCGAGGGCTCGACCCTGAGCATTCAGGTCAAGCGAAGCTTCATCTTCGCCGACCGGGAGTCCAACGCCGTCTTTCAGGACGTCGTGGCGCGTATCCTTGAAACGATCGCGAAGGCGAGCTTTCGCCACGGACGCGACCGGGTCGGGATCGCGACAGACGAGGTCGATCTGGGCGCCTACCGCCACATCCGCACGCTCTGCGACTGGGCGCGGGACAGCGCGACCGCGCGCGATTTCCACGTCCGGGTCGCCAAACCCGGTTTCGCCGCCGAGACCAAGCGGGCGCTGGTCGCCGCGATCCGATCCGCCCTCGCCAGGGCGTCGGGCGCCCCTGCGGGGGACGAGGAGGTGTTCCAGGTCTTCCGACACCTCGTGGTCATGAGATTCGAACTCCTGGGCGAGGGCGCGGCCGACGCGGACCTAGTGCTGGACCGCATTCGGGGCGTCCTGAGAACCGATGCCGTCGGCGACGGCGGCGACGTCTGGACCGGGCTGCGGGTGATCGCGCGCGAGGCCGCGGGTGAGGCCGGAAGCTTCGTCCGGAGCAACCTCGTCGAAAGGGTCGGCCGCGGGGACCGATTCACGCCCGGCCGGTTCTGGGCGGCAGAGCTCGACCATGTCCGCGCGGAAGCCCGGCTCGCCCTCTCGACCATTCGCCGGACGGTCGACGGCGTCACCCTCGATCGCGACGATCTCGTCGACGAGATCAATCGCCGTTTGCAAGCCGATCGCGTGGTCCAGATCGTCGGCGCCCCGGGCTCGGGCAAGTCCGCCCTGCTCGCGCGCTACGCGACAATGGCGGCGGACCGCGGCTCAGTCCTCGCCCTGCGGGCCGACCGTCTCAGCCCCGGAGGGTGGCCGGCGTATGCGCGGGCCCTGGGTCTCACGGGCGTCGATCCCAGACCGATCCTCCGGGAGATCGCCGCGGCAGGCGACTGCGTTCTGGTGATCGACGCCATCGACCGCGTGCGTCGCGAAGATCGGCAGATCGTCCAGGAGGTGCTCGACGCCGTCTTGACGGAGCCGACGCTCAGGACCTGGCGGGTGCTGGTGACCCTGCGCGATGGCGCCTGGAGCGACGTCGGCCGATGGGCGACCGCCCTCGGGGCTCTGGCAACAAGCCGCGTCGAGGTGACGCCCCTGACCGATCAGGAAGCGACCGATCTGTCGGAGGTCAGGCCGGGCCTTGCCCCGCTCCTCTTCGGCGCCCCCGCCGTGCAGGAGATTTCGCGACGGCCCTTCTTCCTGGACGTGCTGGCCACTGCCATCGGGGACGGCGGAGACCCGATCCCGTCCAGCGAAGCCGAACTGCTGTCTGCCTGGTGGCGTGGAGGCGGCTATGATGCGGAGGGCGCCGTCCGCGCGCGCCGCCAGGAGGTCCTGCTGGCCCTGGCCTCGGCCAGCGCCGCGAATCTCGGTCGCGACGCCCCGGTCCGGGGGCTTGACCATGACGCCATCGAAAGCCTGAAGGCGGACGATATTCTCAAGGATGCCGAGCCAGGCCACACCGTCTCCTTCCGGCACGACATCTTCTTCGAATGGGCGTTCACCCATCGCCTCGTCAGCGCGGGCGCCGACTGGCTCCAGGCGGTCGTCGAGGCGGGCGAGCCACCCGCGCTCGGACGACCGGTCGAACTGCTCTCGCAGCTCCGCTTCGACGCCGACCGGGCTTGGGCCGCCCAGCTCGATCGGCTGGAAGCCGCGCATAGCCGATCGCAATGGCGCCGCTCATGGATGATGGCGCCGCTGTCATCGCCGCGCTTCGAGGAGAGAGCCTCGACCTTCACCGCAGCATTTTTCGTTCTGGGCGATTCCAGCCGATTGCGACAACTGCTGACGTGGTTCCAGGCGGTGAGGACCCGCCCCGGCAAGGGGCTCGACGGACTGCCGCCCTACGACGCCCTGTCCTCGACCGACCGGATCCGCCTGGCCGACATGATGGCCGAGCCCGCAGACTATCGGGCGTGGAGACGGTTGCTCGACTGGCTGCTGGCGCAACAGGGCCAGGTTCCGGTGTCCCTCTGGCCAACCGTCCTTACCCTCGCGGAGATCTGGCAGTCAGCCCTTACCAGGATTCCAAACACGACCACCGAAGGCCTTGTGGCGCTTGAGGAGCATTGGCTCCTTGCGCTGGAGGCCCACCAGAATCCGACAGAGCCGCGCACCTTGCCGGGACGGTTCGGCGGCATGGATCACAACGCGCAGGACCAGTTCGCCGATCGGCTCCGGACCCAGATCTTCAGGGCCGCGCTGGCTTATCCCGATCCCACGATCCGCTATCTCCGAGCGCTGGATGGCTCGCGCCGGGGCGGCCGCCATGTCTGGCGGTCCGTCATGGAATCGGCCGCCTGGGTGGCAAAGGCCGCGCCAGCCCTGCTCGTCGACGCCTTCCTCGCGGAAATGCTGGAGACCCTGCCCAAGGAGAAACTGCGACTGGAGCTGGAAAGCGACCGCCAGCGCCGGGACGAAGCCTTGAAGCATCCGGCGGGTTCGCGCGAGAGGAGCCTGCTGATGCCCTCGTTCCTCGGCGGGATGGTCGATCACCACGACTGGGACAAGCTGTCGCTCGATCGGCGGGCAGACCTGTTCTACCCGCCCTCGCCCCAGACCGAGCCCTTCAATGCTCTCTTCAGACATGCCCCGGGCGAGGCGCTCCGCCTGGTCAAGTCGATCGCCGATCACGCCGTTTCGTCCTGGCTCGAACTGCATGACCTGGATCCCGAGGACGGGGGCACGCCCGTCCCCCTCGTTCTCGCGTTCCCCTGGGGCTTGGAGACCTTCTGGGGCGGCGAGCGAGAATACGTCGCCTTCCGGGCTGCCTTCGCGCCGCCGATGCTCGAGGCCGCGCTGATGGCCCTCGAGGACTGGGCGTTCCGGGAGCAGGAAGGCGGGCGCGACGTCGACGAGATCCTGTCCGACGTCCTTAAGGGGACGCGCCATAACGCCTTCCTCGGAATCGCGGCTGCGCTGGCGGTCACGACGAACCGGGCCTCGGCCACGACCCTGCCCCTGATCAGCAGCCAGCGGCTCTGGAACTGGGATGTGCGGCGGCTCGTGAAGATCGACCATGACAGCTCGTTCAACATCCTGGGTTCCCGGCCGGGGACGCCAGCCGCGATAGCCCTCCAGCGGGCAAACCAGCGACCCTGCCGCAAGACCGACATCCGGCAGATCGCGATCCTGTTCGCCCTGTCGTCCGATGACACCCTGCGCCGGCCCTTCCTCGCCGCCGCAAGCACCTTCTCGGCGGAGGGTGGACTCGATCTGGAAGAGGAACGCCAGGACGACGCCCTCATGGACGATCGCCGTCGCACTGCGGAAATCTGGGCGAGGATGGGCGATCCCGCACACTACAGGATGCGCGAGGCGGAGGACGGGATCGAGATTGCGTTCGAGCCGCCGCCCATCGAAGACGAGACCGTCATTGAGCAGGAGGCGGCCCGGGGATCCATGTTCCGGTGGATGCGGCTTGAGACCTGGGCGGCCGATCGCATGGGCGTCCGCCCCGCCGGCCCGGACATGACGCTGGACGAGGCCATCTCTGAGGCGCGCGCCCTGGACGCCCCTGACCTGTTCGAGGTCCGTTGGGAAACGGGCTCGCTGGAGGAGATCCGCCGCGCGGGGGTGGCCGGCGTCGCCGCCGCCGTCCTGGCCGATGACGCTTTCGAGGCGGCGGAGGTTCTTGCCTGGGCCGCCGATGTGACGTTCCGGGCGGCGGCCACGCCGCTTCCAAACGACGGCATGACAGTTCCCGAGACGACCCTCTCTTTCCATCCGCTGAACTATGTGCCCGCCGCGCTGGCGGGGATGATCCGCAGGGACCTGGATCAACCGGCTGCCCTGCGCGACTTGCTGGGCCTGGTCACCCATCCCCTGATCGAGGCATCGGCGAGCGCTGCCGGCGAGATTTACGCCCTTGGCGACCACCATCCCGCGCTCGCCAAAGCCGCCCTCTGCCTGGCGCTCTCCCTCTCCATCCGCTCCGATCTTTCTCGTCGCTATTGGGGCGACCGCGACGGTGCGCGAGCCGTCCGTCAGCAGGCGCTCCAGGCCGCGACCGTGCACGCGTTCGCCGTAGCCTTCGAGGACGCGGAGCCGACCCTCCCCGTTCTTCCGATCCCGCTGGCGTCTGAGGACGCCGAAGATGAAGATTGGGGAGACGAGGGCGAGGAAGCCCTTACCTCGGAGACGATGCTCGACACCGGCTTCCTGTCGGCGCACCTGCCGCCGCTGTTGATCCTGGGCCGGACGCCGGAGGGCGCGGCGATCCTTCGCCCCGTGGCCCTGAATCTGCTCGCCTGGACGGTCGCGAAGCTACGGACCCTGTCCCGCGGCGATCGGGATGCCTCGCGACTGCACCGGTGGCGATTCGACGTCATGAACTGGATGGCCCGCGTCGCGGCCGGCGATCCCGACATCGACCCGGTCGGCGACATCGTCGCGCCGGCGGCGGCCCTCAACGACGCGCCCTTCTGCGCGTTGATGATGCCGTTCGTCAGCGTCGTCGTAGGGAACCGGGTCTGCGACGCCAAGACCCTAGACCCCCGCGCCATCGAGATCATGTCCGCGGTCGCGACGCGGCTGGCCGGTTTGACGAAGACCCGACGCGGGGATCTGCCGGACGAGGCCCACCTCCTGATCCAGGATCTGCTGTGCATCGGGGTCACTGACGCGCCAGCCAGCCGCAGGTTCGCCAATGGCGACTGGCGCGACCTGCCCATGGTCCTGCCAGTATCGACGACTTTGTTCGACGGCCTGGCTGAGCTTCCCGGCTTCGTCGCAATCTGGCTGCGGTTCGTCGAAGCGGCCCGCACCACCTACCCGATCGATCTGTTCGCCGACCAGTTGACCGAGGCGTTCGCTCGCGAGTCCCCGCGCAACCCGTTGAGTGCGGCCGGTCTGCACCCTCGTATCGGCTCCCTGATCCAGTTCATCATCGACAGGGACGAAGCGCCTGCGCCTGAGACCCAGGACAAGCTGTTGCGAATCCTCGATGTTCTCGTCGATGCGGGAGACCGGCGCGCCGCCTCGCTTCAGCAGAGCGAAAGCTTCCGAGGCCGCCGCCGCGCCGCAGAGGGCGCAGCCTCGTGACGCTCGACGGTTTCCTTACCGTCCTTGCGCTGCTCGCGGCCGTCTACGCCGTACTTTCTCCGGTGCAGCGCATGCGGGCGACCCTGTCGTGGCGCGCCCAGGTCTTGCTCGCTCTTCCGGCCTGCGGCCTGATCCTCGGCTTCGAGCTGTTCGACTGGCGCCCGCCAGCCTGCCTACCCGGCCTCGAAGGCCTGTGCGGCCCCTTGGTTCTGGGCGGCGATGACCCGGGGCCGGCCCGAAAGTTCGCCTTCCTCCTGGCGTTCGCCTGGCTCGTCGCGTCCGTGATCATCCATCAGAGGACCCGGCCTTCGCTTGGGACGCTGCCGGCCTTCGTCCGCCTCGCCACAGCCTTGATCGACGACGAGCAGTACGGCGACGCCTTCAAGCTGCTCGAGCCCAACATCGCGCTTGTCGCCCGAGCGAGCCGCCGCGCGACCCGCCGTCAGCGTCTTCGCCGCTGGCTTGAGCAGTTCGGTCCGCCCAGGCCGGGGTCGTTCGAGGCCTTCGTACGTCGGCCAGGTCGGCACGGTCGACGCCGGTTCCTGGGCGAGACCTGGCCCCGGTGGGCCGCGACGCCCGTCCGGGCCCTGGCGGCCCTCGTTCCCGCCGACCGGCGCGCAGAACAGTCCGCCGAGGATCTGATGCGACTCCTGCTGACGTCGCCCCGGGTGCTCGACCATGTCGTTGAGCGGCGTCCGCACTTCGCCGCCTGTCTGGTCGTGGAGCCGGTGTTCGGCGACACCGAGTTCACCTCGCGGGTCCTGACGCGGATGATCGCCGACCCGTCTAGCGCTCTCTACCACGAACTCTCCACCAACGACGCCTCGGACGGTCTGATTGGCTACCGGCTGGAGGCGAGAAACCGGCTCCTGTATTTCTTCTTCTCGGACGCGCGCGTGGCGGAACGGCTTTCGGTCTGGAAGCCCGTGGGGGACTATGTGAACCGCCTGCTGAAGGGAGACGAACGCCCCGACTATCCTGCCTGGCTGAACGAACCCGGCTCTGACTTCGACGGCGAGAAGATGCAGGATCCGACGTGGATGGGGCTATTCTTCTTCGACCTGATGGTGACCTCGGCGGCGCGTCAGGACGTGGGCTACCACATGTGGCTCCTCTACCTCCCGCTTTTCGCCCGTAGTCTAGAGGCCGGTTACGACTCTGACGACGTGGATCGAGATAGGGAGTTTCCGACCCGCGGTGCGCGACTCCTCTATGAAATCGTCAACTTCCTTTCGGGATGGGTGGCCCTCTTCGATCACCTCCCTGCCGACTCCCGGACGCGCAGCCTCCCGACGAAGTTCGAGCCCGGCGAGATTCCCCCCACTGCCGCCCTTGCGCTGGTCGAAGTGTTGCAGCTCGTTGTCACCTCGACCCGAATAGACCCGGAGGTTGCCGGCCTGCTGCACCGCGTTGCACTCCGCACCCTGCGCGCGCTTCCCGAAGAAGCGGGCGAGGCGCAATCCTTCCGGTCATGGTTCATTGCGGCCCTTCTCCGTGGGGACCATGGCGCGGGGACAGGTTCTACAGGATGCGGCTCGCAGACCTGTTCGACCAGGAAGACAGCTTCGACCGCTACGAGATCGGGGACTACGAGGCGGCACTGGCGGCCGCCCTTGAGCGGGACGCCCAAGCCTGAAGGACCGGTCGCAACCTTGCCTATGGCGGCGACGAGACACAGCCGCTATGCCGCCGTCATGACCGATAGCCAAACCAGTGTTCCACAACCGGGGCTGAAGGAGGAGTATCTCGCGCTCCTCGACGCTCAAGAACGCGAGCAGGTCTATCAAGCCTTTCTGGAGCGCCACACCCGATTGATCCCCCGAGAGTTCATTCAGAACCACGGGCTCCATTTCGGAACTGTGCTGCGCAAACTCCGGTTCGGAGCCGAGTACGCGTGCGATTTCTTCTACATGTCGAAGAGTTCGGACGACTGGAACATCGTCTTCGTCGAAATCGAAAAGCCGGGAAGCCGGTTCTTCCGCGACAACTCCAACGCCCTGCATCCGGATTTCCAGGCCGGACTGCAGCAGATCAACCGCTGGCGCGCCTGGTTATCATCGCCGGAAAACGTGGCCGCCTTCATGGCGACAACCGTCGCTCCCCTCCATCTGCCCCTCGTCATGCGACGAAATCCGGTCCGTCCGAAGTTTGTTCTCGTCCACGGCCGGCGCGGAGAATATGGCGACAACGACCTTCGCCGGGCCATCATCGCGGCGGAGGAGCGAGATGACTTTAAAATCCTCAGTTTCGATAGTCTCGCCGAGGGCCTCCCCTACAAGCATGACTGCTTCATCGGCGTGAAGCGCAATGAGACGATAGAGCTTCGGGGCGACTCTGTAGTCGTGCCGGAAATTTTCGGCTGGATTGAGCCGACCCAGTTCGTCGTCACACCGGCGCTCAGAGACGCGATCCGCGCTCAGATCGCGCTCGGGCCGGTTCAGTTGCGGCACGACGGCGTGAGCTTCACCGACGCCTATGCATTCGTGGCGGACCGGATCCGGGTTCGCGCCGGTGCCGGAATCGAAGAAGGCGACGCGATTGACCCGGCGATTGGAGACCAGCCGAACGACCTCGCGTGATGGTCGGACTGCCACCACACTCCGCTCAGGATTGTCGAGATGACCCCGACGCGAATCGATGACCTGTCCCGGCTGATAGCGGAACCGACGGAATCGCTGTCGCTGGAACTTAAGCGCTGGATCGACCCGA
This sequence comes from Brevundimonas vesicularis, assembly GCF_044807075.1. GTDB lineage: Bacteria > Pseudomonadota > Alphaproteobacteria > Caulobacterales > Caulobacteraceae > Brevundimonas > Brevundimonas vesicularis_G. Next base: position 1,079,615 of record NZ_CP085234.1, on the reverse strand, counting down.
CGGCTGAGGCAGGAAAGCAGAAAATCATCTGCGCCGTCGCCGCCCTCTACAATCACGGCGGCGGCTACCTAGTGATCGGGATTGACGACAAGACCCGCCAGCCGGCTGACAGCCCGCCCAGTGATCCGCGCAGCCTGTTCAACGACGACGTGATCCAGGGCCTTGTTTCCCGACATCTCACCCCCGCCATTCCGGTCGAGGTCCGGTTCGTCCGCAACGGCGAGATCGACCACCCAGTCCTTATCATTCCGACCGGGGTCAGAACGCCCGCCGTTCTAAAGAAAGCCATTGGCACTGCTCCCAAGGACACCGTCTACGTCCGCACCCTTCACGGCAGCGGCGTCGTCAGCACCGCCCCGGCCTGCGCTGCGGACTGGCCGGTCCTGATGCAAATCTGCTTCGACAACCGCGAAGCCGACATCGCGGGCTTCATCAGGCGGCATCTCGCCTCCTCGGACCTGGGAGCCCTGACGGCGCTACTTCCGTCCGCGCCCCGGGCAGACGACCTGGCTGAAATCACCGTCAAGGCCATGGCCCGCGGCCGGAAGCGCTACGAAAAGGCTATGGCGCAGGAGCCGGTCCCTGCCGCCGGACTTGACTGGGGTCGGTTCGAGATCGCGGTCGTCGCCGATCCTCCCCAGACGGCCAGACCGGCCGATCAGACCGACAGACGCGCACTCGCAGGCAGCGACCCGAACTTCGGCGGCATGGCCTTGTGGTACGATGGCACCCTCGATCAGCGTCCGGTCTTCGAGGACGGCGGCCTGGAATGCCGTGTCATCGTGGACAGCTGGTTCGACATTCTTGACTTCATGCGATTCGAGCCAGCTGGCGTCTTCTACCAGAACCGTCTGCTCGACACGGACGCGAGCGCTCGACAGCGCAAGGCGAAGACCCAGGCAACCATGGAGCCGCGCCTGACGATCCAAGGCGTGGGAGAAAGCCTGGCCGCCGCTCTGATCTATATGACGGCCCTCGGGTGGGACCCCAGCACGACAACCTTGGGTGTACGGTGCCGGTGGACCGGAGTGCAGGGCCGGAACCTCATATCCTTCACCGGATCGCCTATGATCTTCGGTGAGAACCGCGCACGTGACGACGCGGTGGAGAGCTTCACGACGCTTCCTCTGGAGACGGCGTCGAATGCCGTCGCCCCGTTCGCGGCCAAGCTCGTCGCTCCGCTGCTCGCCCTGTTCAACGGCTATGTCCTGCCCGGCGATGTCGCCGAGCGGAGCGTCCAGGCGCGACTCGAGCGCCAAGGTTGACGACAGTGAAGCCGGCGCCCTAGTCCGCGTCCTCGTTTCGCAGGCCCGTCTGCGGTCCGCTCCTGGAACGCTCCCGCGAAAGGATCGCACATGGGGTCTGCGCCGCCTTCCGTCCCGGTTCTAGCCGCCGCGGCGTGGCCGTCGGCGCAGGACCTGGGCGGATCGCGGTCCGAAAAATCGGCGGTCGCTGCCGTCCGCAACTGGGGCGACGACGGGACCGGCGGCGCCACGAAGCCGAGCAGGACGCCGATCGCAGACGCGTCGCCAGTCCGGCGGCGTCGAGCACAACCGCGCCTTTCAAGGCCAGCGCCCGCCGGATAGACTGTCAGGGATGGCCAAATACGATCCTCTCCGCGACTACCTACGCAAACAGAAACTCGACGAGTTCGAACTCACCTTCGCCGAGATGGAGCGCAAGATCGGCTATATGCTGCCCAAGAGCGCGGCGCGGCCCCAGTGGTGGGCCAACGTTACCGACCCGGATACGACCCACGTCCAGCGCAGGGCCTGGGGCGACGCCGGCTTCGACGCCTTTCTGATCGTCGGCGCAGATCGCGTGCGCTTCCGACGCCTTCCGTCCAAAGAGCCGATTTCCTAGCTTCCGAAGTCGAAGGCGATCTGGCCAGGCGAGGTCTTGGAGCCCCGGCGTCCGACGGATGCCGCGCTCTCCTGCACCGGCTCACCGGCAGGGGTCGTCGTCGCAGGAGCCTTACTCGCGGGGGCGACGGGGCGGCTGCCGCCTTGCCGTTCCGGGTCGGCTGAAGCCTCGAACAGCCGGGGCTCGGCCGGACGACGCGGGGCCCGCGCCAGCTTCCATGCGGCCAATTCGCTCTCCCACCATCCCACCCGGCCCCGCGACACCAGGACCGGCAGTGGAAAATCCCCCGCCTTCTGCATTCGCCAGGCGGTGGTGCGGCTGAGGCCAGTCACGGCGTGAACAGCCGGCCATGCGAGCAGGCGATCGTCAGCGCCGCCCGGACGCCCGTCGGTCACGACGCCCATGACACAGCCTCGTCCGCCCGGCGCTCGAGAAGATCGGCGAGGATCCGGGCGTCCAGCGCCGCGTCGACCGGGTCGCGCATCTCCCAGGCGCGCAGCACCTCCTTCAGGGCGAAGCTGACCGCCGGATCCACCAGCAAGTCCGCCACCGTCAGCATGCTGCGATCAGACACCGGCTGTGATTGCGGATCAGCCATGGCGACGCCCCCGTGCTGCGGGCGGGGCTGATGCGCGCAGGTCGCTGACCTGGGCCAGGGCCCAGGTCCTGAGCACGCCCCTCGGATAGTAGGGCTTGTGCCGAACGTGCCGGCAGGGCGGACCATTGCCCCCCGTCGACCACAATCGGGCGAGCGTCTCGGGCTTCATGCGAATGCCGAACTGGACGAGGAAGGCTGAGGCTTCCTTGCGTGTCAGCAGGTCGTCATCGCCGGCCTCCGGTTCCGTGTGCCCGGCTTGCATCCCGGCGATCACAGCCCGCCCTCCGGCGGCCGACACTCCCGGGAGTTCCGAGCCCCGCGTCCGGCGGAGAGCGCCAGGTAGCATTCTACAACGCTGACGACATAGGCGCGGGTCGCGGCGATCTCGGGGATGCGGCCGAGCCGGGCGACGCGACCGGGCCCGGAATTGTACGCCGCGAGCGCCAGGCGGACGTCCCCGAAGCGCATCAGCTGACGGGCCAGATAGTCGGCTCCGCCGGAGAGGTTCTGCTCCACGTCGAATCGATCGTTTACCCCCAATTCGGCTGCGGTCCCTGGCATCAACTGGGTCAGGCCGCAGGCGCCCGCGGACGAGCATGCGTCGGCGCGATAGGCAGACTCCGTGATCACCAGCGCGTGGAGGAGCTTGGGGTCGAACCCGTGCCGATCCGCCGCCCGGTCGATCGCCTCCATGAACGGCTGAGACAGGGGCGGAAGCCGAGCCGCGAAGCCCGCGGCGTCGGCGACCTCGACCGTTTCGACCGCCGCCGGCCGTCCGAACAGGTCGCCGCCCGCCTCACGCCAGTCGATCGACTGGGCCTGGGACGCCGCAGGCCAGAGCAAAGCCGTCGCCGCCACCAAACAGATCTTCACCATGTCAGGGTCTCCCGGAACACCCCGTCGACATCGCCAAGGGCAACGGGTCCAAAATACCGGCTGTCGAAACTGCCCGGCGTGTCTCCCAGGACGAACAGCTGGCCCGGGCCGAGCCGCCGGCACCCTCGCCACTGCGGCAGCGGCTCGCCACGGCCGTCGCGCTCCAGGACTGGCGCGGTCCGACCGGCGGCCGTCACCCCGGCCTCGCCCCGGCAGACGAGGTCCCCCCCGACCGCCGCCACCCGCTTGATCAGCAGGACGTCGACCGGCATCCCGAGGGCGCCGAGATAGCGCTGGGCCTCCGGCGGCTGCGGCAGGGCGACGGTGGCGCCGCGACCGGGTGCGGCGCCGATCTCACGGAGATAGAGCCCCTTGGGCAGGCTCGGGCTTTCGTTGACGAGCGCCAGGGCCGGGGTCCGGTCTGCGACCGCGGCGACGCAGCCAAGAACGAAGACGGTGACTCCAAGGGCCGCCCAGCGATTTCCATTGTCCAGGGGCGAAGTCATGGCTGGTAGGGCTCCAGGATCAGGTCCCGGGTGATCATCACCCGAACGGAGGCGCCGGGCCGGAGCCGGATCGAAGGTCGGACCTGGAGCTCGCGATCGACCAATCGCCCGCCGACCTGCGACCCCTCGATGGCGGCCGCGTCGCCGGCGTCGCCGAGCAGGCCGCCGGAGCTGCGGTCATCGCCGTCCCGCGCAATCTGGCCAAGGGTCGTGATGGCGCCGGCGAACAGGGTCCCGACAAAAAGCGGCAACAGCCGACGATCGACCGATCCCCGCACGCCGACGGCGCCCTGGGCGTCCACCCCGGGCTCCTCCGTCAGGACCAGGCTCTTGCCGTTGGGCAGGATCAATCGGTCCCAGGCCAGGAAGGCGCGGCGGTCGCCATAGGCGCTCTCACCCTCATGCCGGCCGATCAGCCGCGTTCCCTGGGGCAGAACCAGGTGGCGGCCGCTCACCGAGTCGAAGACGTTTTGGGACACCGTCGCCACGACGGGTCCCGCCCGCGAGGTGTCCACGCCGGTCAGAAGCACGGCGGGGATGATGGCGCCCGCCTTCAACTCGTAGGGCGAGAGGGGCGCGGTCAGCACATGGCCGTTGTAGGTGGCGCCGATGCCGGCGGCGTCGGCGCCACCGGCCCGGGGGGACCCGCCAGCCGGCGCTCGCTCCCCCGGCGTCGCCGAGCCTTGCGCCGTTTCAAAGAACAGCCCCGATCGCGCCGCCAGTTCCTGCGGTCCCGGCCCCTGGTCTCGCGGCGCGGATCGTGGCGCAGACCCGCCGCCATAGGATCGCACAGGCTCGGTCCGGGACGACGCAACCGCTCCCGGTTCCGCCTCCGGCTCGGCGGCGGTGCGCGGCTCGGGCAGACGATCATAGGTCGCCGGCTGTTCGGTCACGGCCTCGGCCGGCCGCACCACGCCGCGCGCCTCGTCCTCCCGGGCCTCCGCCGCCCGCGCGCGGGCGCTGTCGCGCAGTTCGGGCTGGATCACGAAAGCCCAGGCCAGCGAGCCGGAGACCAGCACAGCCCCGCCGATCATGATCGCCTGGACGACGGACTTTCGCAGGCGGGTCGCTGGCGGACGCGGCGCCCGCATCGACAGGCCCGGCGGCGGCGTCTTGGCGGCCGGTTGATCGGCCTCGGCCGTGTCGGACTCAGGGCGAGGGTCAGGAGGAAGGGTCATCGGGCGGCTCCCTGAAGACGGCGGATGCGCACGACCTGGGGCCGCCGGTCGCCAAGTCTCAGCTCGGCGCGGTCGAACACGCGGTCGACAATGAAGAGGCCCCCGGCCTGGCGGTAGTTGACCATCTGCGCCTCGCCGTCCGGCGCGATCACGAACAGGGCCGGCGCCTCATCGATGTGCAGATCGGGATCAAAGGCGATGAAGGTGCGCAGACCGTCGTTGAACACCGAGACCGGCGTCCACCGCGCTCGCCGTCCCTGGGGCTCGATCCGGTAGCGGGCGTCGAGCGGGCCCTCCGGGGTCGCGACCGGGTCGGGAACGCGTAGGTCCACACCATCCTCGACCAAGGGCGACGCCGGTTCGTCCATCGCCCCGACGTCCCAGGCGATCGCCGCATTGAACCCGTCCGCCGCGCCGCTTCGCAGGTCCAGCAGGTAGACACGCCGGTTGGTGGTGAGGACCAGGTTGGTCTCCAGCCCGCGTTGCAGCGGCTTGAGCAGAACATGGATGCGCCGGCCTGCGCCCTCGCCCGAGGTGGTCTCGCCGATCTGCCAGCGAACGGTGTCTCCCGCCGCTTTCGAGACCAGGGTCTCCCCGGCGCCGAGCGTCAGGGTGGTGACGCGCAGGGGCGCGGTCCAGACCTCATAGACCCGACCCGGGGACCAGCCGAACACCTGCACCCCGCCGACAAAGGCGTCGGACTGCGACGCCGTCCGAGCCTCCACGTTGGCGGCCGCGATGGCGCGTCGTCCGGAAGCGGCCGGCGTTGCGGTTTCCGCACGCGCAGCAGGCGCTGAGGAGGAGATCGCGGCGACCGTCTCATAAGGAACAGGACCGCTGTTCGCCGGCTCGGCTTCCGCCCCATCCACGGCGCGCGTCTCCTCGAAAGCTCCCTCGCTCACAGCGGAAGCCGCAGTCTCCAGAGAGTGGGGCGCCTCCGCCGGAGGTACGGGATACGGCGACAGGACGATGGCGGGACCGAGGGCCGGGGCCGGGTCGCGAAGCACGGCGCAGCCGGTCAGGCCGAGCCCGGCGATGGTCAGGATCAGGAGGCGTCGGGGGTCCATGAGATGTCCTCGATTTTGATGCCAAGGGGGTTTTTCATCAGTTCAGCCTCGGTCCGCGGCGCCTGGCGCCCGGTCGTGATCAGAGCGCGCCATCGCTCGACCCCGGCCTGCTGGCCGTTGACGAACCGGGTCTCGCGCCATTGCAGGTCGTAGGTCCGCTCGGTGCGGCGCACGACATTGAGGATCTCGACGTTGACCGCCTCGCGCCCGACATCGGCGAACGGGTCATGCGACTGGGCCCAGGCGTTGAGGAAACTCGCCGCCCGGGGCGTCAGCAAATCGTAGGCTGCCAGCCAGTTCTGCCGGATCACGATCGGATCGATGGACTTGGAGCGGACGTCGCGAATCCAGCGCGCGAGGGCATGGCCGATCTGGGCCTCGGTCGGATCGTAGCGGCCGCCGATGGCCGTGATCCTCTGGGTCTCGCCCCAGTCGGAGACCTCCACCACGAACGGCTTGACCACGGCCCGGTCGGCCTGGACCCACCAGCCCGCGCCGAGAAAGCCGGCGAGGACAAGGTTGGCCAGCGCGATCCGCCGCCAGTTGCGGGCATGGGCGAGCGACAGACCCATGCGGTCGTCCCAGACCTGGCCCGCGCGCTGGTAGGGCGTCGCTTCGGGGGCGGACGGCTGGACGCGTCGAGGGCGGAAGAAGGGATGCATGGTCACTGGTCCTCTGTCCGGAGGTTGGGAGACAGGACGCCGCTGGTCTCGCCGGCGGGGAGCAAGCCCCGTCCGGCATTGGCGACGAAGAAAGCCTGCAGAGCGGCAGCCCGCCCCGGCGGACGCGGTGCGGCCTGGGCGGATCCGGACGCGGCGCGATGGAAGGCGCGGCGCGCGGCCTCGGCCTCGCGTCCGATCGTCGCCGAGGGCCGGCCGGACGACGCGCCATCGGGTCCAGCGGCCGACCCGCCCGCCCCCGACATGGAAGCCTGGGTGACAGCAGGGTCTGGCTCGGCCGATGCGACCTCGCCCTCCCAGGCTCGCGCCGGCTCGGCGACGCCAGGGCCTCGCCCGCCGGAGCGCGGGCCCGAGGGGGCGGGATTGTCGTTAGACGGACGCGGCGACCCCGATCCGGAAGGCCCGGAACCGGATGGGCCCGAACCTGGCGACCAGGGTCCCGACGGCGACGTCGGCGACCGACCGGAACCCGCCCCCGCCGCCGCCCGCGCAGGCCCAGCCATCCGCGCCGCCCCGCCGGAGACTGCGGCTCCGGCGCCGGCCACGGCCCCGGCCGCCAGGGCGCCTGCGCCGCTGACCGCCAGGGTCCCGGCCAGGGCAGCGCCGGCTCCAAGCGCGGGGCCGCCGGTCACGAGGGCCGAGGCGAGGTTGGGGATGAACAGCGCCAGCATGGCCAGGAGGATGGCGGCCACGAGGATGCTCAGGGCCTCGTAGATGTCGGGGTTGGCCGAAGGCTGTAGCTGATCGAAGATCGTCCGCGCGCCCGAGACCACGATGGCCAGGGCCAGGACCTTCAGACCCGAGGAGACGACGTAGCCGAGGGGCCGTTCGGCCAGGAAGGCGGACTTGTTCCAGATGCCGAAGGGCAGGAGCACGAAGCCGCCCAGGGTGACGATCTTGAACTCCAGCAGGGTGACGACGATCTGCAGGGCCAGCACGGCGAAGGCCAGCATGATGCCGATCATGGCCAGGCCCAGGATCAGGGCGTCGGTCATGTTGCCGACGACGTCGAGCGGATTGTCGACGGGCGCGGGCGTCTCGCCGAGCGCTTTCACGATCTCCCAGCCCTGTGCGAGGATGGCTCCGGGGTTGAGGAAGTCAGCACGGCTGAGCGAGCCGCCGCCCGCGGTGAGGCCGAGCTCGATGAAGCCGGCGTAGATCGTCTCCGACAGTCGCTGCCAGTCGTTGATCAGCCAGGCGAAGGCGCCGATCAGAAGGACCTTGCCGAACCCAGACGCCAGCACCTCCCGGTTGGGCGACATCGCCCACTGGATGCCCGTCAGGGCCACGACCAGGGCGATCAGCAGGCCGAAGACGCCGTTGACCGAACCCTGCAGGGCGTCGAACCCGGCCGAGATGGTGTTGGAGAACACCACCATCAGCTCGTTTGGGGTTTCCGTTCCGACCGACATTCGAGGGCTCCTCAGTCCCGTGCGTGCGACAGCGGATCGAAGACCGGGGCGGTCGGCGTGGTCACCGGCGCGGACCAGCGGCGGCGACGGGCCTCGTCTCCGGCGGCCCGGTCGGCGGCCTCCCGGGCGGTCGTCTCGGCCAGCAAGCGGGATTGGGCCAGCATGACGGTCCGGAGCGCGGCGAGGTCCTCGGCCAGGACGGCCAGCATCTGGTTCGACGACTGGATCGCCGCCGTCTGCCCAACGGCGGCCTCGCTCGCCGACAGGGCGCCTGTGAGCCGGCCGTTGCGCCCCTGACCGAGCCGTTCGAGTTCGGCCGCGGTGCGAGCCACATCCTCGGCCGTTCGCCGGGCAGCGGCTGTGCGCGCTTCGCCCTGCGCCACCAGGCGGGCCAGGTCGGCGCCGGACAGGTCGTCCGGGTAGAGCTCCGCGAACTGCTGTTCCAGGCCTTCGACTGAGGTCGCGAGCCCTCGGGCGGTCCGGGCCAATTCCGCCATGTCGCGCAGGCTCTGGCTGTTCCGGGTCAGGTGGCTGTAGGGGGATGCCGCCAGGGTCCGGGCCTCATTGGCCAGGCTCTCCAGCTGACGCGCCGCCTGCAGCGCGTTCTCGATGTGATTGCGGGGATCGAACACCACCTGCTGGGCCGGGGCCGGGGCCGGCGCGGCGCCCAGGAAACTGGCCGCGACCAGCCCGGAGGCGAGGACGCGAAGAGAACTACTCGGCCGCGAGCGGCGGGGCGAAGGCGTCGAGGACGGCGTCGACATGATGGACTCCCTTGGCTGTGAGGAACTGGCGCGCGAATCCGGCCTCTCCGGAGCGCGCGAGGATGTCGTCGATGAGGGTCTGGTCTTCCGGCGCGCCGGAGCCGCAAAGGGCCAGGGCGACGCCGGTCAGACGAAGATCAAATAGCCGGCGGCCGCGAGGCTGGCGCCAGTAGTAGGCCCTCTTGGGGGTGGCGAAGGCGATCAGCTCCAGCTGCCGCCGGTTGAGCCCGAACCCCTCGTAGAGCCGGGCGGATGACGGCTCGAGCGCGCGCGGGTTGGGCAGGAAGACCTGGGTCGGACAGCTCTCGATGAGGGTGGAGGCGATCGGCGAGGCCGCGACATCGTCCAGGCTCTGGGTCGCGAAGATCACCGCCACCCGTTTCTTGCGCAAAGTCTTGAGCCACTCACGAATCTTGGCGGCGAAGGCGGTCTCGCCGAGGAAGAGCCAGGCCTCGTCGAGGATCAGCAGGGTCGGCCGCCCGTCGAAGCTCCTCTCCAGATGGTGAAAGAGGGCCGAGAGGACCGGAGCCACCGCGGACGGCGTCGCCATCAGGCTCTCCAACTCGAAGGTGTCGAACCGTCCGGGCGCGGGGGCTTCGCCCTCCCCGTCCAGCAGGGCGCCGTGAGGCCCCTTGAGCGTCAGGGGCTCCAGGGCCGCCGCCACGGCGCGGTCCTGGACCAGGGCGCAGAACAGGGTGAGGGTGCGCTGGCTGACGGGCGCATCGGCGAGCGCGCCCAGCGCCGCCCAGATCTCCTCGCGAATCCGGGGTACGGGCTCCAGACCGGCCAGGCGGACGGTCTCGGCGATCCATTCCGAGGCCCAGGCCCGCTCGGTCTCCTCGTCGATCCGGGCCAGGGGCTGGAGCGAAAACTTCGCCCCGGGTTCGAGGGCGCGCCACCGCCCGCCCGCCGCCAGGGTGGCGGCGCGGGCCGAGCGGCCCTTGTCGAAGAAGACGACGCGGGCGTCCGGGTAGCGGAACCACTGCAGGGCCAGAAAGGACAGGAGGGCGCTCTTGCCCGAGCCCGTCGGTCCGACGACCATGGCGTGCCCGACGTCCCCGACGTGCAGCACGAGACGAAACGGCGTCGACCCCGTCGTTCGCGCCGTCGCCAGGGGCGGACCGTCCAGGTGGGCGTCCAGGGCCGGGCCCGCCCAGACTGCGGAGACCGGCAGCAGATCGGCCAAGTTCAGGGTCGAGACCATCGGCCGGCGGACATCGGCATAGGGCTCGCCCGGGAGGGAGCCGAGCCAGGCCTCGACCGCGTTGAGATCCTCGATGCGGGCGACGAGCCCCTGTGCGTTGAGCGCCGCTTCGATGGCGCGGGCCTTGGCGGCAGCCCCCTCCTCCGTGGCATCCAGCACCGTCACGGTCATGGTCAGATAGCCGAAGGCGCAGGCCTCGGCCCCGAGGGCCGCCAGGGCCCCGTCGCATTCCTCGGTCTTGGAGGCGGCGTCGGTGTCGAGGAGCGGGACCTCCTCCTTGGTGATGGCTTCGCGAAGCAGGACGCCGACGCCCTTGCGCTTGGCGAACCAGCGCTTCCTCAGCTTAACGATCTCGCGCTCGGCTTCCGGCTTGTCGAGGCCGATCCAGCGCGCGGTCCAGCGGTAGGGGAACGGCAAGGCGCCCAAGGCATCGAGCAGCCCCGGCCGGGTGACGGAGGGCAGGCCGCGCACGGAGACGACCTTGAGCCAGCGCGTCCCGAGCTTCGGCGCGATGCCGCCGGAGAGATCGGTGTCCGCCAGCCAGGCGTCCAGGAACATCGGCTGCTCGGGGACGGCGATCTGGAAGGGGCGCGTGGAGACGCAGTCGTGTAGCCAAGTCAGCAGGGACGCGTCGTCCAGGACTGCGATCTCGGGCAAGGCATCGGACAGAAGGTCGAGCGTGGTCTCCGCCTCACGGGCGAACAGGGCGAGGGCCTGGCTCCAGTCGGCGCCGCTGCGGGCCAGACCGTCGAACAGCCAGCGTTCGATCCGACGCGTCTCGTCGGCCGGCGGCAACCAGGTCAGGGCCAGTCGGAAGTCGGTCTCGAAGGCCAGGTCGCCGGCCTCAAAGCGGCTGCGGCGCTCCTCGTCCAGGAGCCAGGCGACGTCGAGGTCGAAGGCGCTTTCCGGATAGGGCGCCGCCTCGCGCCGACGGGCTTCCATGTGGAGGCACCAGCCGGTGCCGAGCCGCTTCAGCGCGTTGTTCAGCCGGGCCCGGACCGCCATCAGTTCGTCCTCCGTCGAGGACTCGAGGTCAGGCCCCCGAAAGCGGAAGCCGGTGGTGAAGGAGCCGTCCTTGTTCAGGATGACGCCGGGGGCGACCAGGGCCGCCCAGGGCAGGTGATCGGCGAGGGCCGCCGGTCGTCTGCGATGCTCGTCGAGAAAACGCATTCCGGCCTCACGCGTCCAGATGGCCCGGCATGGCCAGGTGCCGGCGCAGGACATCGAAGAAGCGGCGATCCGCCTTGGCGGCCCACAGGCCAATGGCGTGGGCCGCCGCCCACCACAGCAGGCCCAGCCACCAGATACGCAGCGCCAGGCCGAGAACCATGGCGATCGTGCCCATGGCGATCGCATAGTCCCTCGGCATCCCGGCCATCAGCACGGGTTCAGCCAGGGCCTGGGCGACCGGAAGATCCCAGCCGTCCGGACGGCCGTCGTGAGCGAAGCCGGCCATCACCCGATCTCCGCCCCGCCGGCGAAGCCGAAGAAGTCGAGGAAGAAGGTCGAGGCGGCGAAGGCGATCGACAGACCGAACATGATGCCGAGGCCCCTGCGCATCGAGGATCCGTTCTCGCTCATGGCGATGCCGGCGCCGAAGACGACCACCGCCACGACGGCCGCGGCCTGAACCACCGGTCCGGTGATCGACTCGACCACCTGCTGCAGCGGCCCCTCCCACGGCATCCCGGATCCCCCGGCCAGGGCGGGTCCGGCCAACAACAGGCCGCACGTTGTCATCGCGCCGAGAAGCCGGCGCCCCAGTATCCGTCGCATGTCTGCTTCCTTTGTTTTCAGCGCGTCTCACCGCGCCTCAACACATTGCAAGCAAATATATCCACAGGCTGTCAACTCTGTGGATCGATTATTTTGAGCGACTGTATTTTGACTTACATTCGAGTCCCTACAACTCATCTGACGACTTGTGGCGACTTATTCGCGAAGTCTCGGAAACTCCCCGGTCGACTTGCGACGACTTCCAATCATGTCCAGTCGTGGCGGGGCTTTGGCCCCGTGCGGTCCGCGCGCGGTTTTGCGTAGCGCTCACCCGTTTCTCTGGAAGAAAACGCGGGCGCCATATTCATTGGCGGAGAGGCGGATTGGCCGGTCGGGCCGGGCGGCGCCGTTATCGGTCAGGCGGAGCGCGAAGACGTCGCTACGCGGACGTGAAAGCCCTCGTTGCCCCCCTCCGCAAGCCGGGTCAGACCGCCGTCGCCCGGGCGTATGCGGAGGCGCAGGACGCTCCGGTCGTCGGCCTGGTCTCCAGGGGGAATGTCCTCTCCCGCCAGGAAGCGGGTCTGTTCGGGATTGGGAAGATCGGCCCAGAAGCCGTCGGTCGCCAGGATCAGGTCCCGCTCGTCCTCAAGCGGGAGGGCGGAGGGCGGCATGAACTCCCTGGGTCTGAAGCTGCGCGTCAGACGATGCCGGGCCGGATCGGCCGCGATCGCCGCGATATCGAGGTCGACGAAGGCGTTGGCGAGGGTGTCGGGGCGCAAGAGCCATTCGGCGCGCCCTGCGCGGACCCGTCCCAGCAGACAGTCGCCCGCATGCAGCGCCAGCCCGTCGCCGGAGCCATTCAGGTGAACGAGCGCGTAGCTCGCCGAGGCGCGCGGCCGGCGCGAAGCAAGCGCCTGGTGCAGGTCGCGGAGCTTTGCCTTCAACGCTCCAGCGGTGACGGCGCTCTCGAGTTCGACAAACCAGTCGATCAGGCCCCGGGCGATGTCGCGGGCCAGGGCGCCGCTGTCGGGCCCCCGGGTCGATCCGTCCAGGACAATGCAGAGCGCTTCGTCGCCGCGCACGCCCAGGCCGGCGCAGTCGCGGTTGTCCGCGGTGCGTCGTCCGGTCCGGGTCCGCCAGGCGACGTCAAACCCCATGGCCGCCGCCGCTTGCAGCCAGGTCGGCGAGGCGGCGGTAGACGATGTCGGTCCGTCCCTCCGGGCCACGGATATTGTCTTCCAGGAGGTGGTTGAAATCCCTGCCCTGCATGAGCGCCGCGATCTGTTCGGCGATGAAGACGCGGACCTGCGCCTCCGCGGCCCGCACCTCATCGACGAGGGCCGGGCGGCCGTCGACGACCAGCAGGACGTCTTCCAGATCCCGGCTCATCACCATGTCCCCGGCGCCGCGGCCGAGCCAGGCCTCGAGCTTGGTCGCGAGGAAGAGGGGCGGCGTGAACAGGCGGATCATGAGCCGGTCGGTCAACGGCTGCTCGACGGCCGTCTCCATACCGAGCCTGTACCATCGGTTGCTGAAGCCCAGGATCTCCGGGTCGTCGGGCATGACGTCGACCTTGAGCGCACCCAGGCGCATGCGGCAGATCACGTCGTCCTCGGCGGAGACGCGGAACCCTCGATCCATGAGCTCGTCCTGCAGCCGCGCCCACTCCCCATAGCCGGCGAGGTCCACGACCAGGTCGACATCGTCGGTCGCCCGGACCCCTTCCAGGGTCGCGATGTCGGTGACGAAGAAGGCCGTGGTGCATCCCCCGACGAAGACCATCCGCGCCCGCAGGTCCTCGCCAAGGGCCTCGGCCACCTGCTCAAGCATGGCGAGAAGCTGCCCCCGGACGCTCATGGCGCGAGGATCGCCGCGGCCAGGCGCTCGCCGGCGAGGTCGGATTCACGGCGACCGCCGAGGCGAACCGCATCGACGAGAGCCAGGTACTCGTAGAGCCTGTCGTCCTGGCGAGCGGCGACCGGGACGCTCTTGAACAGCGGCTTCACGCCCTGTCCCACCACCTCGCCGTCGGGCGACGGCCAGACGTAGATATACTCGCCGGCGCTCACCAGAAGGCCCTGCAGCATCGGTGCAGCGAAGGCCGTGGCCATGCCCCGCGTCATGGCGCCCGGCGTGGCCGGGAAGACGAACTTCAAACCATGGCTGATGAAGTCCAGCAGGCTGCGCGCATTGGCCCGTGGGCGTCTGTCCACGCGGTCACGGAGAGCGAGGCCGGAGGCAAGGCTTCGCCGTATCGAGCTGTTCACCTCGGACTTGCTGATGCCGAGCTGCATCTCCAGGTCGCGCACCGTGTGAGGCCCCTCCCTGTGCTCGACGCCTGTGTCGCGCAGCCGGAGGCGCTCCTGCTCGAGGCTCACCAGTTTCAGGAGGACGACGATGTCCTGGCTCTTGATACCGCTCATTGCATTTGTCCGCTGTCCTAGGACTGCGGACAAGATTGTAGGTGACGGAAGGATTGTCAACTAATGTAGATCGATGGAGGACTCAGGCCAGAAGGCTGATCGCATAGGCGTCCTCGCCCGACGGCTCGACGCCGAGTACGGCCTCGACCTTCCGCCCGGTCGCCGTCCGGCGGATATGGACGATGCGATCGACCGCCTGTGCGATGGCGCGGCGCGGCGTCCGGGTCGATACCTCCGTGATCAGGTCCTCGACACGGCGAAGCACATCGTCGGCAGAGTTCGCATGGATGGTCGACAGGCCGCCGGGATGTCCGGTGTTCCAGCTCTTCAGGGTCTCGAGCGCCGCAGCGCCATCTCGCATCTCGCCGACCACGATCCGGTCGGGTCGCATGCGCAGGGCGTCGCGGACCAAATCCACGACGCCGATCATGACCGGTTGCCGCCGGGTGAGGACAGAGACGACGTCCCAGGCCGAGCATTGCAGCTCGGGCGTATCCTCCACCATAAAGACACGGTCACCGGCGAAGGCCGGCTCGGCGAGCACGGCATTGGCCAGGGTCGTCTTGCCCGAGCCTGTCCCTCCCGAGATGAGGATGTTGAGCCGATCGGCGGCGGCCGTCCGAAGCACGTGAGCCTGGCCCTGCGTCATCATTCCCCCGACCACATAGTCGTCCAGGGTCCAGATCACGGCCGGGCGCTTGCGGATCGAGAAGGCGGGGGCCGGGGTCACCGGCGGGAGCAGGCCATGGAACCGCTCGCCAGAGCCCGGGAGCACGCCCGACAGTCTCGGATCGTCGCGGGTGACGGTCTCCCCGACATAGTCCGCGATCAGGCGGACCACCCGCTCCCGCGCCTCGGCTGAAAGGGTCTCGCCTGTGTCCCGCCGCCCCTCGCCGCTCCGGTCCAGGACAAGCCGGCCATCGGGATTGGCGAGGATCTCGACCACCTCGGGCTCGACCAGGGCTGCCAGGATGGTCTCGCCGAGCGCATGCCGGAGCGCCTCCAGCTTGCGGCTGGCGATGATCGGATGGCTGGCCATCAGTTGGCCTGGCCGAACGACCGATCGTCGGACGCAACGTCCGGCTGGCGGTCCGTGCGACCAGCGACGATCCGTGCCGCCGTCGCGTCGAGCAGGCGCTCGATGCGGCGGTCGACGGCGGCCTGGACCGTGGGGTCCTGGTCGACCACGGCATCCGGAAGCCGCAGGAAGAAGGCCCTCGCGACCTCGATCAGGAGTTCCTGGACGATCTGCATGTCCCGGGCGGTGGATTTCATATGGTCGCGCAGGGAGCGTTCAAGGTGGAGCAACCGGTCCTCCGGATCGGCCTGGGGGCTCTTCTGCAGGCCCCGGGCGATGGCGCGGCCGGCCGCCTGGCTGAGCGGCATCCTGCCACTGCGCGCCTCCCGGTTGAGGCCCGCCAGAATCTTGGGGTCGTTGAGATAGACCTGGACCCTGCAGGTCGCCGCGTCTCGTCTAGCCATCGCCCAGTCCTTTCAGGTGATCGAGCGCCGCGTCCTGCGCGGCCATTTCCTGCGCCACCCGCCCGTAGATGTCGGCCACGCGCGCGGCGACCTTCCGGTCGTCCATGGCCGCCGCCACCTCCTTGAACAGAGGCAGGCTGCCCTTCGGATCCTCGCCGAGGCCACGGCGACCCAACCAGGGATGCGGGGAGGCCGGCGGCGCGTCCAACCGCTCGCCCTGGTCGGGTGCGGCGTCACGGGCCCGGGTCCGGAACGGCTCGCGCCGGTCATAAAGGAGCTTTCGTGTCCTCAGGGGCCGAGTGCCGGCGGCGAAGATCAGCTGGTCGTCGTCCGGCAGGGACCGGACTTCGCCGGGCTCCAGCAGCGGTCGTTCGATCTGGGATCGCGAAACCGAGCTCCTTCCTGCGCCCAGCCCGGCCGGGGAACTTCGGCTCGTCCGTGTCTCGAGAACCGACCCCGTGAGCTTGGAGACCTTGTCCTGCGTCAGGGGATCGAGGGCCGAGAAGGCGGTGTAGACCGCGCAGTTGTCGAGGATGGTGTTGTTTGACCCATAGGTCTCCACGATGTCGTTCAGCGACTGGGCGACAAACATGACCTTGACCCCGTAACCGCTCAGCAGCCGCAAGGACTTCTCGAAGAAGGTGACGCGCCCGAGCAGGGGAAACTCGTCCATCAGCATCAGAAGATTGTGCTGTTTGTTTCGACCGTCGGAGGCCTCGCCCTCCCGCACCGTCAGGGACTGGGCCGCAGCATAGAAGAACAGGCGGACGAGCGGACGCAGCGCCGCCGCATCGGCCGGCGCGACCTGGACGTAGAGGGACAGGGGAACCGGCGCGCACATCAGGTCGCCCATGGCGAAGTCGGACCGCGAGAGGCAGCGCTCGATGTCCTCCCCGGCCAGCCACTTGAGGTAGGAGCGCGCCGTGCCCTGAACGGAGGTGCGGAAGCGATCGTGCATCGCCGCATAGCCTTTGACGGCAGTGGCGATGAACGGGTGCGTCTCGGGCTCTCCGTCCTGCCCCGGCCGATGCAGGGCCCGCGCCATGACGTCGGCCGCGTCGTCGAGGTCGGCGAGCATGCCGCGCACGGTCAGCAGTGTCTTGTCGGCGTCCTCCGCCGTGTAGAGGACGTGCAGGATCACGGCTTCCAGGATCTCCGAAGCCGCCTTGTCCCAGATCGCCTCGTCGTCACGCGCGCCGCCGGGGTCGGAGAGAATGGCGACGAGGCGCTGGACGTGGGCCAGTTCCCCCGGGCCCGGCAGGATTTCGGCGAGCGGATTCCAGCAGGCCGAGGCCGGATCGCGCGGATCGAAGTAGAGGGCGTGGCTGAAGCGCGACCGCCACCCCGCGCTCAGCCGCCACAGCTCCCGCTTCGGGTCATGGACGAGCACGCTCGCGTTCCACGAAAGAAGGGTCGGCATCACGTGCCCGCGTCCCTTGCCGGATCGCGTGCCGCCGGTGACCAGGCTCGGCCGCAGGTCGGTCGTAGCAAGCAATCGCCGTCCCAGGAGGCCGAGGACGCATCCGCCGGTCGCCGTCAACCCGGCCTTCCTGGCGTCGTCCAGGCCGCCCCAGCCCCTCACGCGGCGGATCGCGGAGCCGCCGTCGGCCATCGCGCCAAGACCAAGGCCGCCGACGGCGCCGAGCAGGATCAGGGGCGAGCAGGAGGTGAAGGCCTGTTGCGCCTCAGTGGCGAACCGGAGCCTCCAGGCGAGGATCGACCATGGCGGGTAGAGTGAGACGTCCGGGCCGAGGCGTAGCGCGCCGCCGAGGGCAGGCGCGTCATCATAGAGCCAGGCAAAGGCCTGGGTCGCGCCCTGGCACCCGAGCAGCAGGCCGAGTGCGAGGAAGATGAGGCGCGTCCGCATCTACCCGGCCGCCGGGGGCTGTCGTCGGCGTTCGACCTCCAGAACGAGGACCGCGGCGCTGTCGATCCGTCGCCGATGATAGGCGACGATCGCCGCCAGCAACTGGGTCTGTGATCCCACCGTCTCGATGCGCAGCAACTCGTTCGCTTCCTCCGCGACGTCGCCGAACACGCGCGCCTCGGTTTCGGCAAGCATTCGGAGTTGGGCGTCGACGAGACGGAAGGCCTCGATCAGCGCGCGGTTTCCGGTGGCGCGAACGAGCCGATCGAAGAGGTCTCGAACCGCGACTTCCCCGGAGACGTCCGAAGCGGGGACGGAGGCTGTGGTCAGGCCGACGGTCAGCTCCAGGCTCGTCTCAAGACATCGGCACCGGACCCAGAAGCGATCCCGCAGCAGCGACGTATCGACGCGCGGGGCGACATAACCCACCCGCGGCGCCCGCTCCATCAACCCCTCGCCACACAGCCAGGCGAGCGCCTCGCGTACCGGCGTGGTCGACAGACCCAGCCGGCGAGCTTCCTCGATGATGACCACCGACCTGCCGGGCAGGTAGACGCCCTGCATCGCGCGATCCCGAAGGCTTTCGAGCGCCAGGCTGAATGGGTCTCGGGGACGCGCCATTACTGCTCCGAACAAGGAGAGTTTCTCTTATCAACAGGTCATGCGGCCTCGCCAATGGGTTGCGAAGCCGGAACACGCGATCCGCAAGTTAAAGTCGGCTCACCCACAAGAAATTGCGGACCGACCCGCAAATAATTGGCGGGTGAGACGAAGCCCGGCGCTGCTCTCCACACGCGGGCGTTGATCGCGAGCCATTCTCGACGCACGATCCCCTACCGATCGATGCGGAAGGGCGTGTGGTTGATGAGTCGTGTTTCGCTAAGCCCCCAGGATGACGGTGCCCTTCGCTCGGCCGCCCTCAAACGGGTCCGCAAGGCACGGAATATGTCAGCCCAGGAGGTCGCGGACGGACTTCACATGAGACTGCGCACCTATGAGCATTTCGAAGCCGGACACGGTCGGCTGAATCTCGACTACCTGCACCGCTTCAGCGAAGTCACGCGAAGCGACTTCTATGGCCTGCTCCATGCGATCGCGATCGGGTCCCCGGAGTTCGCCGTGCGCACGGCGGACAACCAGTTCATGACCACCTTCACCATCCTGCTTCAGGCCTACGACCTGAAGATGGGAGATCGTATTCACGATCTCGACGCCCGCGCCTTCATTGAGGCGTTCGGCGACTTTTTCGACAAGCTGACCGAGATCTGTGACCAGCGTGCGCAAGAGGCGGCGACCTTCCTCGAGGAAGGCAAGCATGACCTCTCCTCCAGGCGGCCCAAGCCCGGACGCTGATCCAGATATACGCCGGATATAGCTTTGCTTCTGCGCCGGTCGCGCGCTCCCTGAGCAGGCCACATCCGTGGCGATCAACCAAGGGAGACTGAAATGAAGACGATCACACTCCGCCTCGTCAGCTTCGGCAGCGCCAAGGCCCTGACCCGTGACGGCATGGGAGCCCTGTTCGAGGAAGCCGGCGTCAAGAACGGCATCCGTCCGACCGAGGGCTGAGCGCGGGGCGGACGACCGACGTCTAGGCGGTCGTCCGCTTGCCGCTTCAATCGCCCATGCGCCGCCGATCAATCCCCGGACCTTGAAGCGCCATGACTGTTGACCTCTGGTGTCATCCCGACATCTTTCTGGCCGTGGTGGACGAGGATGTGGTCATCCTCGACGTCGCGGGCGACCGTTACGACTGCCTGTTGGGCGCCGCGGCGCTCCTTAAGCTTAAGCCGGACGGCAGTATCCTCCCGGTCAGCGATCTGGTCGCCGAGGGGCTTCGCGACGCGGGGCTCGCCGGCGACGCCCCCCTGGGTGCGGGACGCCGACCCCCTATCCCTCCGATGCGCGAACTCACCCCGGCGCCCGAACCGCCCCGCCTGGAGATCGCCCGCGCCGCCCTTGCCTGGATCGTCGCCACCGCCCTGTTCCGCGGCAAGCCGTTGTCCGTGCTGGCCGAGTTTCATAGGGCCCTGCGGGGCCGCGCGATCGACCAGGACGAAGTCCGGCTGGCCCACTTGGCTGGGGCCGCCCGTCGCGTACGGCCCTGGATTCCGTTCGAGGGAGAATGCCTGCAGAGGTCTTTCCAGCTGCGCTGCTACCTAGCATCGCGCGGCGTCGCCTCTGACTGGATCTTCGGCGTCAGGACCTGGCCCTTCAGCGCCCACTGCTGGCTGCAGATCGGCGACCTCGTGGTCGGCGACCGGCTCGCCCGGGTGAGACGCTACACGCCGATACTGCGAGCCTGACGGTGGGCGACTATGTCCTCGTCTGTCGCGCGCCTGACGACCCGACGGCCGAGGCTCGCTCGGACCAACTGGTCCAGACCGCAGCCGTCCATGGCCTGACTGTCAGAAGGCTCAATCCGACCGCCTGGCTCGCGGTCAAGGGATCGGTTCCCGCCACGCCCGTTCGCGTCGGCGCCTGGACCCTGATCGGCGATGTCTTTGATCGGCGCTCGCCCGCGCTGCCCCGGACGGCCCCCGATGATCCGTGGGACTATGAACGCAAGTTGATGGCGAGGTTCTGGGGCCGATATGTCGGGGTCCTCTTCGGCGCCCGCGGTCAGATCTCCAGTCTTCTTCGCGACCCGTCGGGCGCCTTGGAATGCGTGGTCTGGTCACAGGACGGACTGACGATCGTAACCTCCGCCGCCCCCCGCTGGCTGATCGACGTCCTTCGTCCCGCCTGGCGTATCAACATTGATCGTCTGGCTGAGGCCCTGCACGCCGTCGTCGCTCCGACCGGTCAGCTTCTGATCGACGGTCCCACGGCCCTCGAACCCGGAACCCTGCAGGCTCTTCCGCCAGACGAGCCGGCCCACCCCCTATGGACGCCTGCGGACATTGCCCGGCGAAGTCTCGCCGCCGCGCCGGATCGGGATACCGCGATGGAGGAGGTCCGGTCCGCGATCGACGAGGCCGTGGCCGGCCTGGCGAGCCTTCCCGGGCCGCTTGCCGCGGAGGTGTCTGGAGGGCTCGACTCCAGCATCATCGCCTCCAGCCTTGTTCGGCAAAGGCCTGACCCGGCCCGCCTCTGGATCAACGCCTATGGCGCTAACGCGGAGTCGGATGAACGCGTCTTCGTCGCCGCACTTGGCGGCAGGCTCGGCTTCACCCCCCTGTCCGTGCCCCATGTGGCGGGCCGGATGGATCCGGATTGGCTGGCGGCCATCTCCGGCGATTTCCGGCCGGGGTTGAACGGGCTCGATTATCGGCAGGATATCGCCTGGTCAGGGCATGTGATCGATGCGGGCGCCCGGGCTCTGATGACCGGCAAGGGCGGCGACAGCATTCTGTTTCAGGCCGCCACCACTGACGTCTTCATCGATCTCTGGAAAGCGCGCGGCTGGCGCGCGCTCGAGCATCCGGACCTGGCCGAACTGGCCGCCGCCAACGAAATTTCGATCTGGACGATGATCCGGGCCGCGCTGGGTCACCAGAACGCGGGACACGAACCGCTGCAACAGGCCCATCCGATCCTCTCTCCCCTTCGTCGACCCTTCGCTCCCCATCCCTGGCTCCGGGACCTGGGGGACTTTGGCCCCGCC
The DNA here is from genome assembly GCF_044807075.1 of Brevundimonas vesicularis. Lineage (GTDB taxonomy): Bacteria > Pseudomonadota > Alphaproteobacteria > Caulobacterales > Caulobacteraceae > Brevundimonas > Brevundimonas vesicularis_G. The sequence continues at coordinate 1,058,372 of NZ_CP085234.1, read as the reverse complement.
AAGGCTTTTCATGTCGCCGGGGTGGCCGACAGCGTTTCCCATCATGGCCCTTCTGTCCTGTCCCAGACCGTCGACGTCCGCCATCCTCTATGCGCCCAGCCGGTTGTCGAGGCCTGTCTCGGCCTTCCCACCGCCTTGCTGACGGCCCGAGGGCGCGACCGGGGATTGGCGCGGCTCGCCTTCAGGGATCGGCTGCCAGCCGTCATCGCCGACCGGCGGTCCAAGGGGGAGATGACCCGCCTCTATGGCCGGCTGATCGTCGACAACCTCGACATCCTGAGGCCCTGGCTCATCGACGGCCGGCTGGCGGCGTTGGGCCTCATCGATCGAGCCGCCACCGAGGTCGAGCTCACGCCCGAAGCCCTCATCTGGCGGGGGCGGCATGCGTTCATCCTGGCGCTGGCGGCATTCGAGGGATGGACACGTCTGTGGGAGGATCGCCTGGGGCGCGCCGCGTGAGCCGGCTCGGCTCGGACAGGCTGCGATCGAGCCAGTCGAAGATCTGAGCGTAGTAGTCCCGAATGTTGGCGGGGCTCCAGATCAGGTGCTTCTCCCCCCAGTAGGTCACCATCCGGGCGTCGCCACCGTTCCTTAGGATGGCGCTGAACATCCGCTCCGATTGGCTCATCGGGGTGAAATCCATGTCGGCCGTGAGGAAGAGGACAGGCCGCGTGATGCGGTCGGCCCGCCCGAATGGACTGGAGGCCGCATAGAGTTCGGGGTCGCGCCAGGGCGGCGTGGACAAAGCCCCCTGCCCCACCTCCGTCCAACCCTGATTGAACCGAAAGAAGATGCCGTTTTCCGGCTGGATACGACCCTGGCCGTCGAACTCGCCCCACATTCCCGCCATGTCGCTGAAGGGGGCGGAGGCGATATAGGACCGGTATCGATCCGAGCGCGTGGCGATCTCCAGGGTGGCGTAACCGCCGAAGCTGTGGCCCCAGAGGACCATGCGGTCGAAGGGCGCCTCAGGATAGGCGGCGTGAGCGGCGTCAACGGCCAGGTCGGCGCTGCGGACATAGGCCTCACCCCGGTCCTGGACCAGGGCGTCTCCCGGCATCGAGGGACTGAGGATCGCATATCCCGCCGAGACGAAGACTTCCGGGCGGGTGCCGTAGGTCATTGCGAGCGGATCGACCCGAGCCTGGTTGTCGGCCCAGCCCGGATAGACCTTGACGATCACGCCCCGAATGTCCCGAGCGGGCCCCGGGGGCAGGAACAGCCAGCTGGTGGTCTCGCTCCCGTTCACATCCGGATGCCGGATCGGCACGGCTTCGGTCAGGACGATGTCTTCAAGAGTTTCGTTGACCCGGTCGAGGTCTTGCGGCGGAGCGGAGCTGCGCCGCACCAGGGTTTCCGACAAACCCTCGGGACGGAGGGTGAGAACGCCCTGCGCCGACACGGCGACCACCCTCTCCTCCTTGCCGCCCAGACCCTGGAAACGCGCAGCGCCGACCTCGGTGAGGACGAGGCTTTCCCCACGGGCGCCGAGGGCCGAAGACCAGTCGCGGCGCGGCGCCTCATTCCCCTTCAAACGGCGACCGAGGTCGGGGTTGAAGACGACGGCTTCCCGGACTGTGGACGTCTCCTCCGTCAACCGGCGCATCCCCTCCGCCGTCAGGGCCCAGTAGCCGCCGTCGGCGAAGACATAGAGGCGGTCTGGACCCGCCGCTGCAATCCGCGTAGGCGCCGTGGCCATGTCGTGCGTCAGAACCTGGGGCGGTTCGTTCGCGGACAGCAGATGCCAGTCCCGGCGCTCGGTCCCGGCGCCCTTGGCGTAGAGAACCGGAGCCGCGCCGATCCAGTCCGCCTTGACGCCGTTCAACACGACTTCGGCGGACGTGCCGACATCGAGGCCGCGCGTTTCGAACCAGACGGCGCCGGCGGCCGAGACCTGACCCAGACGCCCCTCTCTCCAGCGATTGGCGTCATGACGCGCCCAGATCAGAACGCTGCGGGAATCGGGCGACCACCGCAGGAGATGGAAAGCGACATCCATGTCGCCGGTCGGCCGGGTTTCCGTTCCAGTATCGAGATCGATGAGCGACAGTCTGTGTCGACGGTCGTCCTCCATATGAAGCAGTTCTGGCCGGGCCAGCGGAATCTGCTCTGCCCTTCGGATCAGCGCCGCCTTGGCGCCGTCGGGCGACAGGGCGAAGTCGCCGATACGACCGTCGGCCAGTGTCCGAAGCGCGCCTGTCATGACGTCGAGGCGGACGAGCCGCTGGATCGGCTCAGGCGTTTCCGTCGACAGGACGCCGTCGTGGGCCTCGATCACCGTGCGAGACGGCTCAACACCGAGCGCCGTCCGCTCCCACGCTTCGCTGCGCCTTGTCGTTGCGGTCTGGTCGTAGCCCAGCAGAAGCGGCAGACTGCCGTCGGGCCGAACGACAAGAACGACGACCGTATCGGACGCCCAGGCCGCTGCAGCGCCATTGAGCGGGAGATCCGGCGTCAGCCCCGTCCACGTGACGGAGCCGTCAGACAGGGTGACGATTCCATATTCGAAGCTCTGGCCGCGAAGACGCGTGATCAGCAGGCGGTCGCCGGCCGGAGACCAGGCCACGTGCTGCAGCCCCAGACCGGCGCCGTTGAGAAGACGCCGGGGCGGCGCGGACGGCTGCTGGGAATCCGCCAGCCAAAGGTCCATGAGGGTTCGGGTCGAGCGTCCACCCAGACGGACCTCCGCCAGGGTGTCGTAGCCTGCCCGCCTTTCGTAGATCGCATATCGGCCGTCGGGTGAGATGTCGGCGTGACCGAAGGCCTCAAGGCCGAGAAGGTCGTCCACGGTCAACCGCCGGGCCGTGTCCTCGGCCCCGGCGGCGGCGGCCATCGCGATCCAGCCCGCCGCCACGAGCCCTGCGGTGAAGCGTCTTATGCATGTCCACATCGAACCGGCTCACCAGCGACGCGTGAGCTGAAGCGAGACCACCCGGCCCAACGGATTGGCCTGGCCGGGATCAAAGCCGAGGCCTGTCGAGGCGTCATAGAAGGGCGGGTCTTCGTCGGTGAGATTCTGCACGGCCAGTTCGATCTGGAGGCCGTCGCCATCGCGGCCGGGCGACCAGGCCAGACGGGCGTCAACCGTATCCCAGGCGTCGATCTGCGCGCCGAGCCGATCCTTCTGTCCGGCGACATGGTTCCAGTATGCCCCCGCCTGAACGCCGCCGCGAGACCAGGTCAGACCGGTTCGAGCGCGTAGCTCCGCCGGATATCCGATCAGGCCCGCCACCTCTTCGACGATAGCGGTTGGCGTGGTCTGGTTCTCGTAGTCCAGGATCCAGGAGAGGTTGGTCTCCGCCATTACTCGGCCATCACCCACCGACCAGCCGGAGCGGGCCGTGACATCCAGGCCGCGGATCCTGACGGAGCCGGTATTCACCCAGCGCGTGTCGACCAGGGCGCCGTAGGCCTCGACAGGAAACAGCGTGGAGTATCCCGGAACCCCGGCATAGGCCTCGATCAGGGCGCGGTCGGCGGGCCGGTTGGCCGGATCGACAAAGGTTACGAACGGTCTCAGGGTCGGATCGACGAGGGCCCCGCGGAAGTTGGCGTTCACAGGTTGCGCAATCCGGTCTTCAAAGCGGGTGTCGAAGTAGTTGAGGCTTAGCGATGTTCCATCTCGCGGCCTGAAATCGATCCCGGCGGTGAAGGTCTCCGAAGTCTCGGGTTTCAGGTCGGCGTTGCCTCCATAGACCATCAGGATCAGGGCTTCGGAGCCATCAGCGCGGTCGAGAAAGGTCGGGGAGACGCCCGGCGCGTCGAACAACTGGGCCAGGGCGCCGGCGCGAAACGAGGTGCCCCAGGAGGACCGCACGACGATGGCCTCAAGCGGCGACCAGACCAGGCCGATCTTGGGGTTCGTGGTTGTTCCGAAATCGTCGTAGTCCTCGATCCGGCCCGCTACCGACAGGTCGAGTCGACGGATCCCTGGCCGGGCATTGTCCGGGCCCACGATCGGAATCCGGGCCTCGACGAACGCCGCCGAGATTGATCGCTCCGCCCTCGGGCTTGAGAAGGGCAGCGGCGCGGCTCCCGACAGGAAGGTCAGCCCGCGGGTGTCGAACCTCTCATCCCTGAGTTGAGCGCCGATCGCGACCGAAAGATCGCCGCCGGGCAACCGCGTCAGAGGCCCCTGAACCAGGATATTGGCCGACCGCGAACGGCTCCGGTTATGCACTTCGCCGTAGCCGCTGGCGATGAAGTCGAGTACGGCGCGACTGTTCGCGCCACCTTGGCTGAACAGATTGAAGTACCCATCCACGGCGGCCCGGTACGGCGTGGCGGGATCGTCCGGGATGGCGCCCAGGGCCTCCGCCAGATAGCGGCTGTTCACGCGGTTGCTGTTGCCGAAGTCGGCCTTTTCCGTCGCTTCGGCGAGGTAGGCCTCCGCCGACCAGTCCGCCGACAGATCGACCCGCACGCCGAGGGTCGCGCCAAGGCTTTCCGATTCCGTATGGCTCCGCGCCGGCCCGATATCCCGAACGAAAGAATAGGCGACGGTGTGAGACGCCGCGCCGGTTGGTGAAACGAACCAGGGATTGGCGCGCGTGACGGTGAAAATGCCGGCGGACGGCGCCGTCGCGAGGTCGGTCGTGCGAAGGCTGTAGCGAACATCCGCGGTGAGCTCGACCCGGTCGCCGAGCGACTGGCTGACCCGACCATAGGCGCTGTGCCGCTGCAGTTCGGGGAGCAGATCCACGCCGAGCATGCCCGACTGGCGGTTTGTCTCCCCGGCCACGAAGTCGGCTGGCCCCTGAACCGAGCCGCTGGCGTTGGGGCGGATCGCGTACTGCACGCCATAGCTTGAGGTCGCAGGATTGAACGCGACGATGTTGCCCGGCGCGCTGTAAAAGCCCCGGTGATCCGTTCCACCGAACGGACGCAGGTCGCCGTTCGCCGTGTAGGGACGGTCGGAGGTGCTGAAGGCCTTGGCGCTCTGGTATTCGTAGGACAGATAGGCTGCACCCGACGACCATCCGCCGCCGACAATGTGGGAGGCCTGCACGTCCTCGGCGCCGCCCTTCGCCGCGGAGGCCCGCACCCGGCTTTCATGGCCATCGAAGCTGCGGCGCATGATGACGTTTACAACGCCGGCGACAGCGTCCGCGCCATACAGGGCCGATGCCCCGTCGAGCAGAACATCCACCCGCTCCACGGCAGCAGACGGCAGGGCGGAGATGTCGGCGAACTCCGCGCGGGATCCCGTCCCGGCCAGCCGCCTGCCGTTGACCAGAACGAGGGTCGACGCCGGTCCCAGGCCGCGCAGGTTGACGCCTGTCGCAAAGACATTGTTCGACCCGCCGGTGTCGGACAGGGCGGCCTGGCTGATCGGTGTCGACGCGCCGGCGTAGTTCTGCGGCAGGGCGATGAGGGCCTCCGCCACGGTGCCCGCAGCCCGGCGATCGAGATCATCACGGCTGAGCGTGACCAGTGGAGAGGCGAGTTGTCCAGACGTTCGCAACAGGGTGCCTGTGACGATCACGTCCTCCAGCGCCGTGACCGCCTCCCCGGCCGCCTGCGCGCGAGGCGAGCCACGTCGCAGATAGATGACGCCTGGCCGGGTCTCGGACCACATCAGGCCTGATCCGCGAAGCAGGTGTCCCAGCGCGTCACTGGGAATATGGCGGCCCCGCAATCCATCGGTTCGCAGACCGGCGACCAGATCGCCCGAGAACATGATTTGCTGATCGGACTGGGCGGCGAAGAGGTTCAGGGCGTCGCCCAGCGATCCGGGCGGAATGGCGAATTCCCGCGCATCCTGAGCGCTGGCGGCGACACTGATGGAAACCGCACCGGCGACAAGCGCCATGGCGGACAGACGATGCACGCGATTCATTTCAAACTTCCCCTCGACGCCACGTTGCGTCGGGGAAGAGGCGACTCAGCCCCACTGCGGCCCCGGAGGCCGATCCGATTTATTTTCCGCGTTCCGACAATCGGATCGAGCCGTCGGGGCCTGCCGACGCCCGAAGACCGAAGACTTCGGACGCCGTGGAGACGAACGCGTCCCGGTCGCCGGTTTTGAACACGCCGTTGACCCGTTCATCCTGCCGGGCAGCAGCGTCCAGTTCCACCTTTGCCGTCAAGTACCGGTTCACTTCGGCCACTGCGACGCTCAGCGGCGTGTCCCGGAACACGATCCGGCCGTCCGTCCAGCTGATTTCGGCCTGCGTGTCCACGTGGCGAGCCTGTGAGCGTGTAGGTGTGACACGGGCTTGCTGGCCGGGCTCGATGCGCTGAGTGGTCCGTCCGCCCGCGACTTCGACGATTCCTGAGACGAGGGTGACCCGGGCATCCTCTCCATCCCGCCGCACGTCGAAGACCGTTCCCACCGCCGTCACACGGGCGGAACCCGCCTGCACGATGAAGGGCCGTTCGCCGTCGTGCGAAACATCGAACAAGGCCTGTCCAGATTCGAGATCAATAAGGCGCTGGTCTCCGTCGAACCGAACTCTGATCCGGGATGCTGTGTCGAGACGAACAGAAGACCCGTCGGAGAGCTGAACGAGGCGCTGTTCGCCAACAGACGTCGAGAACATTGTCCGGGTGTGAAGCCAGGACCAACCGCAGAAAGCCAGGGCGGCGGCGGCGGTAATGCCGATCAGACCACCCGCCACCAGGCGTCTGCGCCGGGTCGCCGGCGGCCGCGAACCGCGCGAGAGCACATCGTTCAGGGCATCCTGCATGGCGGGTTGGGTGGCAAGCTTGCGACTTTCTCCCCAAGCCTGCTCGCACCGACGATATGCGTCCGCATTTTCCGGCAACTCACGCCAAGAGAAGAAGTCCTTGATCGTTTGGGTCGATACGCTGCGTTCGCCCAGGCGCGAATGCCATGCCGCGGCCTCGGTCTCGGCGTTCGTAACCCGCTGTTTCGGGCCGGCCATGATGCGTCCCACCTCTAGCGCCTGAGCTGCGCGGCGCACATCGCCAAAGCCTTGGTCATGCGCCACTCGACGGTCTTTGGGCTGAGCCCGAGTTGTTCGGCGATCTGGCTGTTCGACAGACCCCCGACCCTGGACAGCACAAATACATCTCGCAACGGTTGTGGCAAGCTCAGCACCACCTCCTGCATCATAAGAACGTGCGCCTGATCCGCCGCATGCGAGTGCGCAAACCCTGGCGTCGCTTCGATAAGCAGCTCCGTCCGACGCCTCGTCAGCCGCGCCCGGGTGATCGCGATATTGGAGGCGACTTTGAGCAGCAACGCCTTCGGATGGCGGATGTCGGTCGTGTCGCTCATCGGAATGATCCAGAGCCAAGCTTCCTGCACGACGTCTTCGGCATCCCAGCCGAAGCGCCGCCGGATGCGCGCCGTCAGCCATGGCGAATAGAGACGGTAGAGGCGGTCTAGATGACCGCGACCTCGGTTAGGCAGCCTGTCGTGAAGGCCCGCCGCGATGTTGGAGGGGGTACGAGTAAGGCGCGGATTAGTAGACACTTTAGAGCCGCCTCGAAGGTCAAATCATAAAAACAAGCATGAGCAACATATTGCTAGCTGTATAGCACCTTTTCCAAAGCCGCTTCACCGACGACCCATGCGGCATGGATTGGAAGCTACGCGTCGGCAGAAATATCTTGAGCGCCAGAAGCGGTAAGGGCTGGTCGCAACAAGTGCTGGCTGGCGAAGCCGACCTTTCACTGCGCTTCCTCGCTGGTGTCGAGCGCGGTGAGGAGAATCCTAGCCTCGAGACGCTGCTCGCGATCGCCATAGCGTTGGACATTGCCCCGGGGCAGTTGTTCGACTGACTGACTTCGGGATCACGGGATCAAGTGCCACTTGTGGCAACGAGCCCCCAAACTCATGAGGTAGAGACCGTTCTCATGGTCAAGCTCGCGCATGTCCAAGCGCTCCGAACGGCGCTTGTCGCTGGCGCCTCGGCAAATCAAGTGAGAAACTGCACATCGAAATCGTGATTTGCCTGCAGAAACTGCATAGAGTCGCGCTTCAATCGGTGCGGAAACTGTGACCCTGATTATCTCAAACTGCAGCAAGCGAAAGCGCGTTCCGGCCGATCCGGCGCTCCACGCTCGCGATCTGGAAAACGGGGCACCCAATGCCGTGGCCGAGGCTTGGGTCGCCCGTCTAAAGGCTACAACGCCTTCGATGTCAGCGTCAGCACTCTATGCCGGCCGCGCATTCTTTGAGGCCCGCCGAACCGCCCTCGACCTTGGGGCTTCGCTCGCCGTCGTGTCGGCCGGCCTTGGCCTAGTCGATGGCGAGACGGCTGTACCCTCCTACAGCCTGACGACTGCGCGCCGTGACCCAGACGACATCCTTAGGAAGACAACCCGCGGCGCTGCGGACTGGTGGACAGCCCTGACGGCCCTGTCTCCATTTCACTGTGATGCGTTGGAGACGGAAACCGGACCCATTCTCGCGGCCCTTTCATCTTCCTATCTCGCTCTGCTCGCGAATGACTGGGGTCAGTGGCCTGTCGAGCGGCAGGCCCGCTTGAGACTGTTCACCAAGGAGGAGCCCGCCGCTCTCCCTGAGGGGCTTCGCCAAGCGTGGATGCCCTATGACGACCGGTTGGACGCGGCTGCGGACGGCCTCGCCGGGACCCAGAGCGACTTTGCCCAACGCGCGCTGCGCCATTTTGCGGTGGTCCTGCGGAAGAGGGGTTCACTTGATGAGGATCGCGCCGCCGTCCGTCACGCCCTTGACGGATTTAGCGCTCGCCAGGTCCCAGTCCGAAAGCGCGCATCTGATGCCGACGTTCAGTCCGCTATTCGCGCCCATTGGGATGCCGTTCAGGGACGCTCCGGCGCGATGTTGCGCCACCTGCGCGATGACCTCGGCATCGCCTGTGAGCAAGGTCGATTTCGGACACTGTTCACGACCGTCGCCGCAGAGCGCAAGGGAGGTGACCAATGAAGGGCCCCAAGATTACGGTCCGGGCGCTGCGGACACGCCAGGGCGTCGACGTCGATGTCTTCGCTTTCTTCCTCCCCGGCGATCAAGTCGCGCAGATCGCCGACATCACGCGTTTACGTCGCGGTGAAGGCCAGCTCGAGGGTTTCCAACGGAAGGAAATCCGCGCGCACGTTTCTGAGATCGCCGAGTTCCTAAGTCAGGGCCCAGTACTCTTCCCCAACGCGATCATCCTCGCCCTGTCTCCGCAAGTTCGCTTCAAATCCGCCCGCGGACCGGCGGGTGAGGACGAGGCCGTGCGCAGTGGCGAGTTGCACATCCCCATCCGACCGGAAGGTCAGCGCGCGGCTTGGATTGTCGATGGTCAGCAGCGTTCGCTGGCCTTGGCGCGCGCGAAACAGGCGGACCTGCCTGTCCCTATTGTAGCTTTCTTGTCGGACGACACCGAGACCCAGCGCGCCCAGTTCATTCTCGTCAACAAGGCCAAGCCGCTGTCGCCGCGCCTGATCGACGAATTGCTGCCATCTATGGCGATGGTGCTACCCAAATCCCTGAAGGCGCGACAGCTGCCCAGCGCGCTCTGCGCCGCTCTCGCCGATACGCCAGGTTCACCGCTGAAGGGGATGATCAAACGGGAATCCCAGAGCGAGGGTCCGGTCGGCGTTATCACAGACTCAGGTCTAACCAAGGCGATCGCGGCGAACCTTCGTCCCGCCGGCGCCCTCGGCGCCTATGATCCTCAGGGCGGCATGGACGCTGCATTTCAAGCCCTTTGCACCTATTGGGGAGCTGTCCGCGACGCCTTCCCGGACGCATGGGGCAAGTCCTCCGAGGATAGCCGGCTGATGCATACGGCGGGCATCCAGGCGATGGGCGCCTTGATGGATCCGATCTGGACTCGCGCCGACGCCAGTGCGGACCCGGACACGGCGGTCGCGGAGGCTTTAGCCCGCATCGCTCCCCGCTGCGCCTGGACTGAAGGGCAGTGGGATGGCCTCGGTTGGGGCTGGGGCGACATCCAGGCCACCAGCAAGCACATCAAAGGATTGACCGAGCATCTGCTGAAACTCGACCGAGAGCTTTCGAGGCCGGCGCGATGAAGTTCATATTCGCTGACAGCCTCGACTTCGTGGATCCAGGATACGATTTCCTCAACGACCGAAACGCTCCGGGCCGCAAGCCCTATTGGGACGACGCCTATCCGCACGAGATCATGGGCTATGCGCCTTATCACGGCATGTTGGTGTCACGCGGAATCGTCGGCGACGGTCCGGTAAAGGGAAAGTACACGGAGGCCCAGGCGATGCGGTTCCGCCGCGTGGGCGCGCGCGAATTCCTTCGATTGAACACTCCGGCCTTCGCCGACCTGGCGCTGTTCGGCGACTGCGGCGCCTTCACCTATGTCGCTGAAGACGTGCCGCCTTATACCCCGGCCGACACTATGGAGTTCTACGACGACTGCGGCTTCACTCACGGCTGCTCGGTCGACCATATTATCTTCGACTTCGACGAAACGGTCGCCGGCATGGAGGGCGGCAGCGCCGAAGCGCATCGCCGGTTCGAGATCACCCTTGAGAACGCCGCTGTCTTTCACAAAGAGGCTCGGGCGTTCAAACGATTTACGCCCCTGGGCGTGATCCAAGGATGGTCTCCCGGCAGCATGGCCGAGGCCGCTCGCCGCCTCGTAGCTATGGGCTACGACTACCTAGCCATCGGCGGCATGGTTCCGCTCAAGGCTGAACAGATCAAGCGCTGCCTCGTAGCGATCCGGGATGCCGTCCCGCCCTCGACCCGCCTTCACATCCTGGGTTTCGCCAAGGCCAACGAGATCCACGAGTTCGCGCCCTTCAACGTAACCAGCATCGACACCACCTCGCCCCTGTTGCGCGCCTTCAAGGACGACAAGCAGAACTACTGGCTCGGGGACGGTCCTAGCCTGACCTACTACACGGCGATCCGCGTCCCCCAGGCGATCGAAAACCCGCGCCTTCAGCGCCATGTGCGTCAGGGGGACTTCAAGGCGGAACGGCTGACGCAGATGGAGACGAGCGCACTGGCGGCCCTGCGCGCCTACGACCACGACGATCTTGATCTCGAAGGGGTGCTTGAAACTATCCTGGAATACAACGCCGTCCTCGCGACGGGCCAAGCGTACGAACACGTCCGCACCAGCCCGACGATGGAGAAGCTGCGAGGTCGCTATCGCACAACCCTAGCCGACAAGCCCTGGCGCAGGTGCGATTGCCGAATCTGCCGCGACGTCGGCATCGAGGTGATGATCTTCCGCGCGAGCAACCGCAACAAACGACGCGGCATCCATAATCTGGGGGCCTTCAAGACCGTGGTCGACGCCCTCACCCCGCCGAAAGACAAGGCCCCATGATGACACTGAGCTTTCTCGCCGCACGCGCCCGGCAGAGTGCGGACCATGACGTCCTCACGTTCGCCGCTACGGCAGAACAGGTTCAGAGGTTCGCCGAGATCGACCGGGTCGGGCGCGACGACGCCGGCGCGCTCAGCGGCTTCCAACGCCCCCAGATCGCCGGCCACATCCGCGAGATCCGCGACTATCTTGAGACTCCCGCAGCCATCCTGCCCAACGCTATCGTGGTCGCCTTCATCGAGGGCGTCGCGGTGGAGGAGGTCGGCGACGGAATCTGCCGGGTCACGATCGATCTTTCGAACGGACCGCGCGGCCTGGTCGTCGATGGCCAGCAACGACTGACCGCTCTCAGCCTGTCCTCGCGCCAGGACTTCCAGATGTTTGTGTCCCTGATGATTTGCCGGGACGAGGCTGAACTGCGGCGTCAGTTCGTCCTGGTCAACAATACCCGGCCGCTGCCCAAGTCGCTCATCTATGAACTGCTGCCCGAGGTCGATGGGCTCCCCGACCGGATGCAGAGCCGCGCCTTGGCGGCCGATCTCACCGCTCGTCTCAACTACAGCAACGCCTCTTCGCTCAAAGGGCAGATCTACCAGCACACCAATCCATCCGGCGTGATCAAGGACACCGCCATCCAGAAGGTTCTGATGAACTCCCTCAGCGACGGGATCATGCGGCTGATGGTGACGGAGCCGAACGGCCCCAGAAAATGCTTCGATCTGATCAGCGAGTTCTTCAAGGCCGTCCAGAGTGTCTTCCCGCAGGACTGGTGGGGCCATAAGCCCGCCTCGTCGCGTCTGGTCCACGGGGCTGGTATCCAGGCCATGGGGTTTGTGATGGAGACGCTGGCTACGCTCGACAACGCCCGCACCTGGAGCGAATTCGCCAAGGGCCTCGCCGCACTCGAAGGCCGCACAGCCTGGACCTCGGGCTCCTGGGATTTCGGCAACGGCGACGCTCGGCATTGGAAGGCGGTCAACGTCACCTCCAGCGACGTAGCCCTGCTCACCAAACATGTGGAGAGCATCGTGCGGCGCGATATCCGGGCACGCAAAGTCGCTGCGGCACAGGCTGCTGACGCTCAACCTGATCTGCTCAAAACCCTCGACTCATGATCTTGTCTAGCTGACGCCATGTATGAACTGACCAAACAATTCCGCTTCGACTGCGCCCACACCCTCGAACGTGTCGTCGAGACCGAGGGCAGCCGGCGCATTCATGGTCATTCCTACCGCGCCCAGGTGACGCTGCGCGGCAGGCCGGATCCGGTGAGCGGCATGATCATCGACACCTCCCTACTGGCCATGAAGCTGGGCCAGGCGCGCGACGCCCTCGACCATCGCTTCCTCGACGAGATCAATGATCTCGGCCCCGGGACGATGGAGAACCTGTGCGCCTACATCTGGCGCAAGCTCGAGGACGACATCCCGACCCTCTTCAGCGTGACAGTGCTGCGGGACTCCACCGAAGATCAGGTCACCTACTTCGGCGAAGCGGCATGAGCGGCGCCCTGGTGCTTTTCTCGGGCGGACAGGACTCGGCCACCTGCCTGGCGTGGGCGCTCGACCGGTTCGAACGCGTCGAGACTATCGGTTTCGACTACGGCCAGCGACATCGCGTCGAGCTCGACGCGCGGTCGGTCGTCCTCGATCGCATCCGGACCTTCAAGGACTGGGGTAGAAAACTCGGCGAGGACCGGATCCTTAGTCTCAGCGTCCTGGGCGAGATCAGCGACACCGCCCTGACCCAGGACGTGGAGATCTTCACTTCAGCCTCGGGCCTGCCGAACACCTTCGTGCCCGGCCGCAATCTGTTGTTCCTCACTTTCGCCGCCGCCATCGCCTACCGGCGTGGTCTGAAGCATGTCGTGACGGGGGTTTGCGAAACCGACTACTCTGGATATCCGGACTGCCGGGACGACACGATCAAGGCGCTGCAGGTCGCCATCAACCTCGGCATGGAATCCCGGCACGTGCTCGAGACGCCGCTGATGTGGATCGACAAGGCGCAGACCTGGGCGCTAGCCGACGCGCTCGGCGGCGCTGAACTCGTCGAGTTGATCCGCGCCGAAACCCTCACCTGCTACAAGGGCGAAGCCGAGACGATGAACGCCTGGGGCCGAGGCTGCGGCGAGTGCCCCGCCTGCGACCTGCGCCGCACCGGCTTCGAGCGGTGGTCAGCCCAGCACAGACCCTGATGAGGCTTTCCCTCACAATCTAGGCTACCCGTCCGATTTCCCTTTTCCTCTCCGGCTTGTGCGACGAAAACTGCGCTCGGGGTGGAAGTATCATTGGTCGATTCGCGGATTAAAGTCGGAATGCTCGTCGCCCTACCTGGGCGGCGCGGAGCAGCGACCGTCGTCTCGACGGACGGCGCGCGATGCGATCTTGCAGTCTTTCATTCGATTGCTGACGTAAGGGTCGAGACCGGCTCGATCTCCGGATTGGATCGCGTCGCCCTGGGTCCGGAAACGAGGGTCTATGTCGAAACCGAAGCGGGATGGCGCGTGGGTCGCGTAAAGGCCTACGATTACGCCACGGCGCCCTGGGTCACCTATACGGTCAGGTTCCCCAACGGCCGTGTCGCAGAACTGACCGAGGACCGGCTCAGGGTCCGGGTGTTCGAGGCTTTTGGAGATCCCTGCGAGGTCCTGACCAGTGGCGGCGGCGAGAGCCAGTTCCTGCATGACCGTCGTTGGGGCGCCGTCGAAACCGGCGTCTCACTCAAGGCGGCCGCTCAAGGGCTTACCGGCCTGCTCTCCGCCAGCATCGAGATCGTTCCCCACCAGGTTTCGGCGGTCCGACGGATCCTGACCGACCCGGTGCAACGCTACCTCCTCGCCGACGAGGTCGGCATGGGCAAAACCATCGAGGCAGGCGCCGTCGCAAGGCAGTGTCTGATCGACGACCCAAACCGCAATGTCTGGGTGCTAGCGCCCTCCGCTCTGGTGGAGCAGTGGTCGGACGAACTCTCTCTTCGCTTCGGCCTCGGTTCGCCGCAGGTCAGGATCTTTGCGCACGGCGAAGCCTTGCCGATGGCGAAGCCGGATCTCCTGATCGTCGACGAGGCTCACCACCTGGTCGAGGATCCGAACCGCCTTGCAGAGTTCGTAGGCCTTGCGCACAGCGCCCCCCGCCTCTTGCTGCTCTCGGCGACACCGGCGCTCGGTGACGCGCGTCATTTGCTGTCGCTCCTGCACATTCTCGATCCCAGAGCCTACGCGCCGACGGACGGGTCCAAACTCCGCGATCGGCTGGGTCTCAGCCGGGAACTCGGTCGGCTGCTGATGTCGCTCGACGAAGGCGCGCCCGTTTTCTTGCTCAGGAGAACCGTTCAGCAGTTGGCGGACCGTCTGCCCGACGATGCGGTGATCGACACGGTTCGCCAAATCTCGGAGCATGAGGACCAGTTTCGGGACGCCATCGGCGGCTTGCGTCAGCACCTCGCCGATACATATCGGGTTCACCATCGCCTGATCCGCGCGAGACGACGTGACGCCGCCATCTATTTCCACGATCGCGGCGCTGTAGACGGAACTGTTCGCAGGCATCTTCGCGTCGAGGTCGATGAGGACCAACGGTGGCCTGATATCCTCCACGCGATCGAGGACTGGCGCGACGAGCTCAAATCCGACCTGTCCGAAGTGATCCAGAGACAGGCCGCAGGACGAGAGTTGATCACAGTTCTCGATGGCCTGTCGTCGGGACGTCGCATTCCCTCCGAGGCGACCGCCGTCCGTTTTGCCCACACGCTCGACAGCGACCCCGGCGCACGGCCCCTCAGCGTCGTTGCGATCGAAGTGCTTCAGTCCGCCGTCAGGCAACTCAAGGCCGCCGGCCAGAAGACGCCCAAGATCGTCGCATTCGCCACCGAACAGGAGCGTGCGGTCGAGGTGCACACCTTGTTCGGCCCGCACCAGACGTCCGCCCTCCTCCTCACGCGCGACACCCAGCCCTCCGACGCCAAGGACCGGGTCACCGCGTTCCGGGAAAGCCCTGACGCCGAGATCCTGATTTGCGACCGGTCGGGAGAAGAAGGACTGAACCTCAATTTCGCTGACGGCATCGTGCACCTCGACCTGCCGTTCTCGGTCACGCGCATGGAGCAACGGATCGGCCGCCTCGACCGCTTCGGGCGGACCAAGGGCGCGATCCAGCAGAGGGTGGTCTTGGCGACGGACGACGACGCCAGTCCCTGGGCTGCGTGGCTGGATGTCCTCGCCGATGGTTTCGGCCTGTTCGAGCATTCGACGAGCGACATCCAGTTCGCTCTGGATCGCCTTGAAGGGGACCTCGCTCAGGCCTTCCTGGAGCGCGGCGCTGAAGGTCTTCGCGAGCGTATTCCCTGGGTTCGCGAGCAGATCGCCGCCGCCCGCTCCGAGGCTGACGAACAGTACGCGCTCGACGCGTTCGCTCTCGCGGATGGCGCCGAGGCAATGTCGCAGTCCATCGAGGATGCAGAAGGCGACGAGGCCGATCTGCAGGCGCGAACCGAGCACTGGCTTCTCTCCGCTCTGCAGTTCCGTCAGGTCGGCAAGACCGCGGATCAGCTTCGCTACTGCTGGACGCCGAGCACCCTCGTGCCTCGAGAGCCCTGGGAGAACGAGTTCGGCCTCACCTCTCAGACGGCCATGACTTGGCGTCGTCGGATCGCCATGCGGCAGACGGTCGGTCTGCTTCGCCCCGGGTCCCAGATGCTGGACGCTATGGAGAGGCACCTCCGGTGGGACGATCGCGGATCGGCGTTCGCGACCTGGCGCATCGATCCCTCGTTGTCTCGCTCGGGCGTCGCATGGGCGGGATTCCGCTTTTGCTTCGTCGTCGAGCCTGCGCTTGACGCCGACACGGAGGTCTTCGGCAGCGTGGATCGATTTGGCGTCTCCCGCAGGGCTCAAGGCTTCCTTCCGCCCTGGTCGCACCGGTTCCACATCGACGTCGACGGTGCCGTCGCATCTGATGCCCACGAGACGATCCTGGCGCGGCCCTACTCGAAATCCCCAGACGCCGCCGGCGCCCGGGACATCAATCTGACGAGTCGACCTGATCTGTTCGAACGCATCGCGCCGATGTCGCTGCTCAGAGACCGGTTGCAATTCGTAAGAGGGCTTGCGGAGGACAAGCTCCGGTCCGACCCGGGTTTCACGAGCCGAGTGTCCCTCGCCATTGTTCAGGCACGCCAGGATCAGCAGCGCCGCGAGCGTCTTGAGGCCGGCGAAGACGCCACGCTCTCACGAACCCTTCAGCGGGCTGTCGAAGCACCGCGACTTCGCATTGATTCTGTTGGTTTTATCGCACTCTCTGGTTCGACGCCGGAGTCGCTGTGACGCGATTGACCGACCATGAGGCCTTCCAGGCCCTGCAAGCGCACATCGCCAAGCCTTCCGAGGAACCGTGGAGCGCCGCGAGCCCGGCCATCGACCGTCTGCGGCAGGCCTGGCGTCTGGGTGCCGATCGCTCGCAACTCGAACTCGCCGTGCTTCTTCGCCAGGTGCTCGTGCGCGAGGCCAGCCAACGACAAAGCGGCTCGGCGCGGCTGCTCATGCCGTCGGGTTCCCCCCTTGACGGTTTCGACCTCGGTCGGGTCGGCCTCGAAGCCTCGCCGCTCAGCGGCGGCCAGCTCCTGTCCGCGCGCGCCTGGCGTCCGGATTGGACTGCCGACGATACCGATGACGGGCTAGAGGCTTACGCCTCGTCGGAAGCCTGGAAGCGGACCGACTTCGGCTCAGTCGCCGAGGGGGATCCCTTCCTCGGTCAGGTCGGTCACTCCGCGTACCAGAGCGTCGGACAGCGGGCGGCGGTCAGAGCCGCCTTGACCACGCCACCTGGCGCCAGCCTGACCGTGAGCCTGGCGACCGGCGAAGGCAAAAGCCTCATCTTCCAACTCGCCGCCCGCCTTGGCTTCTCCGACGGCATTCGCGGTCTCGTCGTCGTCGTGACGCCCACGGTCGCGCTGGCCATCGACCACGAGAACGCAGCGATCGAGAAGGGCTTCTCCGGGCCGATTGCGTACCGCGGAGGCGACGACACGAGCAACGCCCAGTTGATTCAGTTGATCCGCGACGGTCGTCAGACACTGTGCGTCGCCTCTCCAGAGGCCATCTGCGGTCCTCTCAGGGCCTGTCTCGGCGAGGTCGCCGACCGAGGCGATCTGAGCGCCCTGGTGATCGACGAGGCGCACCTGGTCGATGCGTGGGGCACGGGGTTCCGCACGGAGTTCCAGTCGCTGTCGGGCGTCCGGCGGGACTGGATCGCGCGTGCACCGTCTCACCGAGCGATGCGTACGCTCCTCCTGTCCGCCACGCTGACGCCACCCTCGCTACAAACGCTTGAAGCTCTCTTCTCCGGCCCTGGCCCGTTCGAGGTTCTGAGCGCGCTGAGACTGCGCAGCGAACTGGACTATCGGGTCGTGCCACCAACGCCGGCGAGCCTTCGAGACGACCGGGTGGTCGAGGCGCTGAGGCATGCGCCACGCCCGGCGATCCTTTACGTCACCCGGGTCGCGGATGCCGAAGCCTGGCGAGTGCGGCTCAAGGCCGAAGGGTTCTCGAACATCGCCATGGTCCACGGCGGCACGGCCGCCACGGCGCGGGAACAGGTGCTCAAAAGGTGGCGCGCCGGAGACCTGGACCTCGTCGTCGGCACCTCCGCCTTCGGCGTCGGCATCGACTATCAGCACGTCAGAACAGTCCTGCACGCCTGCATTCCCGAAACGCTGGACCGATACTACCAAGAGGTCGGGCGCGCCGGCCGGGATGGACGCGCTGCCCTGGCGCTGATGTTGCCTGCCCTCGGAGACGAGAGCGTCGCCCAGAAGCTCAGCGACGTCATCGTCATCAGCGTGAAGCGGGGCCTGCAGCGCTGGACGTCCATGTTCGATCGCCGCCTTGGCCTCGACGCGCCTGACACCTATCTGTTGCCGCTCGACGTCGCACCGAGCCAGGAGGCCGACGACATCGACATGCAGGGTGAGCGCAACAGTGACTGGAATGCCCGCGTGCTGGCCTTGATGGCGCGGGCCGGCCTGGTCGAACTGCTCGGCCCGCCGGTCTGGGACGGCAATCGGGTCGGCCCGCACGAGCGCGTCAGGATCCTGGATTTCGAACACAGCCGGGAAGAGACTTGGCGTGACCGCGTGGAACCCGTCCGGCTTTCACTCCACAGGGCGGGTGCGGGCGACTTGCAGCGGATGAAGGATTTCGTACGCCAGCAGGACTGCCCGTCACCCGCCCTGCTGAATCTTTACGACTGCGGCCCCGAAGCACAAGCCTGCGCCCGCTGCGCCAAATGTCGTCCGCAACCAAATGCTCGGGCGCCGTCCCAGCCCCGCCTCGAGCCTCTCAATCCCTGGCCCACATCCTCCCTGCTGTCAGAGACGCTTTCGGGGCTTTTGGATCACAACCGCAGAGCCGTGGTCTGGTACGACCCGCTTGCCGCAGATCGCGGTTTCCGGAGACGTTTGCGAGGGTGCTTCGAAGCCCTTCACGACTGCGGCGTTCAGAGCTTCGGGCTGGTGGCGACAAGCGCGACCATTGACGACGCCGTGACGACCGTCGGAGTCGATCGCGTTCTCTTCGTCAGTCGGGTGGATCGGCACACGCGCCGGCGTCTACCTCGCGGCCCTGAAGTGCTGATCCTCGGCTCGGGTGAAACGCTGGATCGGACGATCCTGGAACCCCGCGCCCTCGGCCTCGAGCGGGTCATTTTCATGCCGCGCGACACGCTCGACCCGGACAGGCCGGGCGTCTACCTAAGCGCCACCTATGCGGGTAGGCAGTATGACTTTAACACCTTCTATTCAAGGCTGACCGTATGAGTGTGATCAGCCGCCTTGAAGCCATGCCCACTCGCGTCCGCCTTCTCGTGTCCGTGCTCGCGGAACGGCCATCTGGCGAGACTGAGGAGCGTCTGTTGGGACTGTGCTCTCCGCAGTCCCTCAGGCGCGAGGTGAAGGACCCCACTTCTGTCTTCAGAACCACGCTCTTGACCGCCAAGGATCTTGGCCTCGTCGTCGAAGCGGAAGGGAGGCTGCAGGCCAATCTCAAGACCGCCGGCAAGTCCTCCAACACTGAGGCCGCCGTCTTCAGTCAAATCGAAGCCGCGCTGTTATCGACAGACGATGGTCTGGAAGACGAAGAAGCCTTCGCAAAGGCCATGGCCTGGTTTCTGATGCAATCGCCCCGACACCCCTTGCCCTTCGCCACAAACTACAAGCCGAAACTCGAGCAGCAACTCCATTCGGACTCCGGCGCGCCCTTCGACCTGACCAGTGGCGATCGCTGGAACACGTTCACCTATTGGATCCGCTATCTCGGATACGGGCAGGTTCTGGCCAACCGGGCGGTCGTTCCGGATCCCACCGATGCTGTGCGCCGCCACCTGACCTCCGCGATGGGTGGGGCGCCGGACCTGCCGATTGGCGCCTTCCTGGCGAACCTCGCATCCGCGGTCGTCGTATTCGAGCAGGGGCGCGTACGTCGTGTCATCGAGTCTGAAGCCAAGCCGGGGTTCGAGCGCGAGCCCCAGCGACTTTCCAAGTCGACGAGTTTCGCGCTTCTGCGCCTCGAGCGTGAGGGACTGATCCGGCTGCGCAATCCGTCGGACGCCGAGGCCGTGACCCTTGACCTCGGAGCCGACCCGACGCGCCGCGTCAGCCATATTGGTCTTGTGGGAGGCCAGGCATGACGATGCCGCTTTGCTGGACCCCAAGAGAGGTCCTTCAGATCATCAATACCGAAGCCGAGGCGATCCCGTCTGTGGTTTTCCGGGCCGTCCACTCTGCCCGCGAACTGCGGGTGAGCGGCTTCATCGGCACGAACTTTCATGAACTGCAACCGAACCACTTCAGACCGATAAGCCAGGATGGATTGCTCGCGGAGTTTCTTCGCCCAGAGGCGCCCTATTCCCGCTTGGTGGTCTACGGCCGGTCAGGTTCGGGAAAGTCGCACCTGATCCACTGGCTGAAGCTCAACATCCCGACGACATCCGACCGCCTCGTCGTCGTCGTGCCCAAGGCTGGCACCAGCTTGCGCGCCATCCTGGAAATGTTGATCGGCGAGCTTCCCGTAGACCGACAGGAGTCGTTCCGGGACGCGCTGTCGCGTACGGGCGAAGCGGTCGCGACCCGGCAAGGACAGAAGGAACGGCTCCTCAACGAGATCGCATACGCCATCGGCGAACTCGAGCCGTCCGAGCACAGTCTCGACCGAGATCTGGAGGCCGAACTGATCAAGAACGTGCCTTACCTCTTCCAGGACGTCCATTTCCGGCAGAAGCATTTCTACGCCGACGGCAACCTCATCGCCGATCTGGTCGATCACGTCTTCGCCGCCCCGTCCGCCTACAGGCCGGCGGAGCAGCGGCGCATGTTCACCCTCGCCGACCTGCCGATCGATCCGATTGACTTCAAGGACGCCGCAGCCTTGGCGCAGACGGCGCTGCAGTATCTCTATTCGATCCCAGGCGCGCCCGAAATGGCCGTGGACATGCTCAACCGCTGCCTCGAGCTTGCGATCAGTCGAACATTGAGTTTCTCCGGCGACCGCCTCGTCGAACTGATGGTCACATTGCGACGACACCTCAAGGAGGACGGACGCGAACTCGTCCTGCTGATCGAGGATTTCGCGCGGGTCCAAGGCCTCGATCGGGCGCTGCTTCAGGCCATGATCGACCAGGGACAAGACAGCAGCCTCTGCAAGCTGAGATGGGCGATCGCCGTCACGACAGGCTTTTTCGAGCAGGTTGTCGACACCGTCTACACGCGCATCACCCATTTCGTGAACATGGACCGTTCGACGGCTCGCGCTGACGTCGATCTGCTGGACCAAGCGGGGCTCGCGGCGTTCGCAGGCCCCTACCTTAATGCGGTGAGGCTGGGACCGAACGGACTTCAGGCGTGGGAAGCGCAGGGCGTCGGCGCGCGACTTCCGAATGCCTGCGAGGAGTGTCCGTTAAAGACGGGGTGCCACCAGACGTTCGGACATACGCCCGCGGGACACGGGCTCTTCCCCTTCACGCCCAAAGCGCTTTGGAACATGGCGCAGCGGGCCGACGATCAACTCGTGGAGGCGTTCAATCCGCGAACGCTCCAAACCGGCGTTCTCACGCCGGTGCTTGACGACTACGGTCCGAGTCTGCCGGCAGGCGAGTTCCCGCCTCCGGCCCTGCTCGAACGCCTGGGCGGCTTCAGAGCCTTCGACGCGGCGGCCCGGAGCGAGCTCAGGCGTCGTGCTGGAGCGGAGGAAGGACGTGTCGGCGCCTTCCTCGAACTATGGGATGGCTCCGGTCGTCCGTTGAACCTGCCACAGGACCTGCGAGAGGCGTTCGGCATTCCCACCCTGGGCGATGTGGCGGACGCCCCAGGAGACGAGACCGACGACATCGCGGCGAAGCCGGTCCTTGCGCCGCCCGCGAGCGGCCGCAAGCTCACGAGAGAGGAGGTCGAACTGGAGGCCTGGGCCAGGGGCGAGTTTCTGGACAAGGCGCCCGACACGCTGCGCCCGATGATTTTCGAGGCCGTTGCCGACGCGATCGATTGGGATGACCTGGGATTGGAGAAGTCGCGGTTCTGCGGAAACGAGGCCGACCGAATGTTCCGTAGACGCTCGATCGTGTTCGACCGTCAAGGCACGACCGAACTTGCGCTGCCCCTCACCCTGCGTATCCCGCATGCTGGTGCAGATGCCTCAGAACTGGACCGCACGGTGGTGGGGCTTTCCGGCCTTGTCCGTGCGAAGCAACACGGCAGCTGGGACTTCGTTGGGGGTTCCGAGGCGCTCGCCGCTTACCTGGAAATTCTCTCGAGTTGGAAGGCTGACGTCGAAGGGCAACTAAGGGCGTTCACGGCCCCGCAACCGGGTTGGGATCTCGTGACAGCAGCCATCGAGCTGCTGGCCGTCCAGGCCGTATTGAGCGGCCGCGTGAAAGCCGAGGCGGATACGGTGTCTGACGTCAGCGCGATACTCGCCGAAAAGCCAGGCGACGCTTCGGCGATGACCCAGCCCCTCAGCCAACTGAACGACGGGATCAATCACCGTCATAGCGATCTCCGCGGTGTCGTCCGTGCGCTGAACTCCGGAAGCAAGGGCGGCGAGGTCGGCACGCTGATCAGTCCGACGCGCATCGCATCGACGCTCCGTCGTCTTAGAAGCGATGGCTGGCGCCTGAAGCAGACACCCCCGGCGCAAACGAAGGCGGATCAGTTCCCGAGGATCTCGGTTGCCTATCAGAAGGCCAAGGACGCCCTCGAGGCTGCCTGCGACGAGGAACGTGCTGCGCGGCTCCAGTGGCTCGACGAAATGGAGGCGGCGTTCGGAGTCGACGCAAAGCGGGCGGCCATCATCACGTCTCTCAGGCAAACCCGCGATGCGTTCGCCGACGAGGGGTTGGCCGGACGGACGACGGCGAAATTGGACGAAGCCTTGAACACGTTCCAGACCGTCCTTTACGACGATGCCGTCCAATCAGCCCGCTCCTTGCGGACGGTGGAGGACCCGGTCGCGAGCTTGCCGACATACGCCAGAGCACGGTCGGGAGCCCTCGTCGGCGGGCGTGATCTGATAACCGCTGCGACCGCGTTCCTGAACCAGGGGCAAGGCTACCTCGCGGAACAGGCCAACCGCATCAATGCCGAGGATGAGGGCGTCCTGCGCGACATCCAGACGATCGAAGGTGCGCTCGAGACCATTTCGGACGCCCTTCTGGAGTGGGAGGCGTCCGATGCTGCTTGACCAGGCACAGCAGTTGCGCACCGCGCTCGACCGGCATCGCGAACTCAAGAAGGCGAGCGGCAAGGCATCGGTCTTTCGCTCCCGCGCAGTCCAGTTCGGCCCGCTCGCGACCGATCTGACCAAGGCCGAAGACGTCCGTCGCGCCCTGCTGGCGGAGGGCGTGGAGGTCCGGGCCCCAAGCCCCCTGCCCCAGGCCCGACAACAGGCCCAAACCTTGCTGGCGAAGTTCCGCGACGACCGCGACAGTCTGTCCGACGCAGACCCCGCCATCCGTCACGCGTTCACCGGCGCGTTGAAGTCGGCCATCGCAGAGTCAGGAAAGACCTCTTCCGAGGCTTGGCGCGCGATGGTCGTCGCCAAGGCGGACATCGCGGCCCTCGACCAGGTTCTGAGCGCCCTCGAAAACCTTTCCGCCTACGCCGGAGCAGTCGCCCGCATTCGCCAACTCGATGCGATCTTGATCGGCATCCGTGACACGATCCCTGAGGCCGGCGCCGTCAAGGAAAGGCTCGACGCCCTCAACGCTGCCGTGAAGGCCCGATCCGAAGCGATCGGCGCCATTGAAGGCGGAGATGTCCCACCCACTGTGCTCGCCTTCTTGCGCAAGGTCGCACAAGGCGGCGCCGGCCTGGACGACTTCACCGTGGACGTCAGGGACTGGCTGGTTGCGAGAAACCTCCTTGCGGGATTCCGGATCGTTCCACAAAGGTCGGCGTCGTAGTGAGCTCTCTCGACCTTCTCGACGCGATCGAGCGCCTCGAAATGGAAGCCCTGCGGTGGGGTTTCGTCGACGGAAACCTGACAGAAGACGAGGCGACGGCCCTGGCCGCCGAGATCCTCGGTGGCGGCCCTGTCGGCGACGATGCGATCGAGGACCTCCTTGATCGACGCCTGATCCTGGAAGTGCGAGGCGTGGGTGACGAGATCGCGTATCGGTCCCGCTTCGCGGAGACGGTTCGCCTGCTCAGCCGCCTCCGGCAGCAGTTCGATGGGCGGGCCTGGACGACGGCGCCCCGTCTCGTGTCGGACTTTCGCGTCGACTATAGGCAGCGGCGCTATCCTCGACGCGACCGGACCGCGTCGGACGTCCTGACGCGGATCGACCCGGCGGCCTCTCTCCAGAGACGGGCGATCTGGAGCGCGTTCACGGGTCCGACCGACATGGATCTCGCTGATTTCCAGGAAGCGGCCACCGAGCGGTTGCTCAAGGCTCGCGGCGACGCGGGCGTCATCGTGACGGCCGGCACAGGCTCCGGGAAGACCCTGGCCTTCTACCTTCCGGCCATGACGCGCGTCGCAGAGGCGGTTCGCCCGGGAGAGTTCTGGGTCAAGGTCCTCGCCGTCTATCCTCGTACCGAGCTTCTGAAAGACCAGTTCTCGGAGGCGTTCCGCCTGCTGCGCAAGGCTGACGGGGCTCTGGCCCAAAGCCGTCCGGTCTCCATCGGCGCCTTCTTCGCCTCGACCCCTCGCCAGGCGACGATGAAGGACGTCGCCGATGCGAAATGGCGCAAGCTGGGCGATGCGTACGTCTGCCCCTGGCTGCCCTGCCCTGCCTGTGGCGACAGGTTGATCTGGCGCGGCGAGGACATCACGGAGAAGCGCGAGAGGTTGGTCTGCGCTTCGGTCTCCTGCCATGCGTCGATACCCGAAACCCAGATCGTCCTGACACGCAATCGGCTGATGGACGCCGCGCCCGACGTCCTGTTCACGACCACGGAGATGCTCAACCAGCGGCTCTCCGACCTGAAGGCTCGCCGCCTGTTCGGCGTGGGCCGCCCCTTCCAGCAGCGACCGTTCTTCGCCCTGCTGGATGAGGTTCACACCTATACCGGGGTGGCCGGCGCTCAGGCGGCCCTCACCCTGAGGCGCTGGAAGCATGCCTTGAACGCGCCGATCGTGTACGCGGGACTTTCCGCCACGCTTCGAGAGGCCCCGCGGTTCTTCGCCGATCTCGTAGGATTGCCGCCGGGAGCGGTCGACGAGATCACGCCCGGCGACTTGGTCCAGGAGGGCGGCGAGTATCAGATCCTTCTGCGAGGCGATCCGGCGTCCCAGACATCACTTCTGTCGACCTCCATCCAGAGCCTAATGCTGCTCGCCCGGATGCTGGACCCGCTCGAAGGCGGTCGCTCGGGCGGGGCCTTCGGCAGTCGCCTGTTCGCGTTCACCGACAACCTCGACGTCATCAATCGGCTCTTCGACAGTTTCCGCGATGCGGAAAGCCTCGACCCCTTCGGGCGCCCTCGCCCGGGCGACCTCCCCCTGGCGGCCCTGCGTGCACCGACCGCGGACTTCACGACACGCCGGCGCCGAGATCGGGACGGCCAGGTCTGGGCGGCGGCGGATGCGATCGGTCGGGGCGTTACCGCGCCGCTCGTCATCGGACGCACAACCTCAGCCGACAGCGGCGTACAGGCCGATGCGGACGTGATCATCGCCACCGCCGCCCTTGAGGTCGGCTACAATGACGACCGTGTCGGCGCCGTCCTTCAGCACAAGGCTCCGAAGGACGCAGCCTCCTTCCTGCAGAGGAAAGGACGTGCCGGACGCCGCCGCGGGATGCGGCCCCTCACGGTGACCGTGCTGAGCGATTACGGACGGGATCGCGTGGCTTTCGAAGCCTACGAGCATCTCTTCGATCCCGCCCTGCCGCCGCAACGCCTCCCCGTCGAAAACGACTACGTGCTTCGGATGCAGGCGACCTACGCCCTGTTCGACTGGATCGCGGATCGAAGCCGGGCGCCGTGGGGCTGGTCCTGGGACGTGCTGAGCCGCCCCTCAGGCTCGAAGACGACGCCTCTGCGCGAGGCCGCCAAGACCCTGCTGCTTAAGGTGGTCGAAGGCCACGCCGCGACCCTGGCCGATCTCGGCGCCTACCTCAAAGGCGCGCTGCAGATCGACGAGGCCGCTCTGCGGAGCCTGCTCTGGTCTCCTCCCCGGTCAATCCTTCTCGAGGCCGCGCCAACGCTTCTCCGACGGCTTCATCGAGATTGGGCGAAGGCTCACCCTGTCCCGCCGAGCCTTCTCGACATCCAGTCGGACTATCATCCGCTGCCCGATTTCGTCGCCCGGACCCTCTTCAGCGATCTGAACCTTCCGGAAGTGATCGTGGACATTCCCGCCGCGACCCGGCGAGACGCGGCCAAGCAGAGCAACATGCTCATCGCTCAGGCCCTGACGGAACTCGCCCCAGGACGGGTCACCCGTCGCTTCGCCACAGAACACGGCCACCTACACCATTGGTCCCCCCTGGATCCCGACCTGCCCGAGCAGGATGTGCCGATCGGCCAGTTCACTGGCGCTTCCGAGGAAGTCGGACTGTTCGGTCCGCCAGGCGCGAGCGTTCGGGTCTACCGGCCGTGGAGCATTCCGCTGCACCACGCGCCGCGACACGTGGCGGGTCCGACATCGAATGCAAGGCTTAACTGGGCGAGCGAGTTCATCCCGTTCGGCGAGCCGGTCGCGATCGATCTCGGATATCGCAATCCGTGGCGGGACCAGATCACCGGGGTGTCGGCCTACCTGCACAGGTTCCGAAGTCACGTCGCCGTGCGGCGCTATGCGCCTTCGGGCGAGGCGCTCCTCCGTCGCGTCGGCAGCGATCGCCGCATCCGCTACCGCTTCACGGACGACGAGGGAAATCCGGCGGCTGTGGGCTTTGAGATCGATGTGGACGCGCTCGCGCTTGACCTCAATTTCGGCCTGATCGAGACGCGTTGGCGCCATCTGCCCGAAAGCGTCCTGTCGGGATGCAGGCTGGCTTACTTCCGGCACCGTCTCCTTGCGGACGATCTGCTTCCGGATGATATCGACGCCTTTCAGAGGGACTGGCTGCAGCAGATCGTCATCGGAGCCGCCATCGCCCGCGCTGCTGCGACAGGGGAGAGCCTCGCCGGCGCTGCCGCCGCTCTGTTGGGCGGGCACGACGCGGCGCAGCATCTCTCGAGAACGGTCGATGCGATCTTCCAGACGCCTGGGGTCGCGGACGATCCAGCCAGCGCCGGAGATGACGAGGCCGCCATGGCGACAGCCGCGGATGGAGGGCATGCGAGCGCCCAGGCGCAGACCCTGACCGACGTCCTTCGCCGTCCGGAGGTTCTGGCTCGCCTGAGGGATCTGGCGCAGGAGTTCGATGCGCCTGACCCGACCCTGTTCGGCCGATGGATCCGCGACACCTTCGTCAGCACCATGGGGGAAGCTCTCCTTCAGGCCTGCGCCAGCCTGGCGCCGCGCCACGTCTCGACCGATGCGCTTGTCGTCGATGTCGAGATCGGGGACGCGGCGCGTCTCTGGGTGACCGAGACGACCCTTGGGGGCGCCGGCGTCCTGCAAGCGATCGTGGATCGGATCGTCCAGGAGCCGAGAGCTCTTTCACGGGCGCTCGAAGCGGCGCTGGCGCCGACCGACCTCGAACTCGCGGCGAGCGGCCTGGAGACCTTCGTCGGGCTTCTGCGGGACGATCCCGAAGTAGCTGCGGCGACGCAAGGTCTCAGGTCGGAGACGACCTATGCACCCCGTGAGGCGCAGCGGAGGATCCTCTACAGCCTTCTGGACGACAGGGGGCTGACCGTCGGTCATGCGCTGAGCGTGTCTCTGAACGCACGACTGCTCACGCCAGGAGCGCGGCCGGAACTCGACCCGCTGCTCGCCGACCTGTTGGTGCGCTGGATTGATCTAGAGCGCGCGACTGGCGTCGCGATCAGCGTTCGGGAGATCTCGTTCGTCTTCGCCCTGTCCGAAGACCTGCGCACTCGGGTCGCCGCGGCGACCGGAGTGGCGGGACAACTGCAACCCGCCGACGCAGCGCAGATCCTCAGCAATCTCCTGTGGCCCCGAGGCGTCCAGATCTCTCAGCAGGCCTTGCAGTCCTACAATCGGTTCACCCAGCGCCGCAGCACCGATCCCAGAATGGCCCGCGCCCTTCTCGACCGGACCGGACAACGGGTGCCCCTCGATCAACCGAACTGGCAGGCCACGGCCGCCCGCGTTCTCGCCGAGGACGGAGCCGTCGAGGTTTCCATGCCGATCGCCGGCGCTGACCAACTCCGCACGGCGCTGGTCGAACTTCTCATCACACCTGTCGACATCGGTTATCTGCAGTTCTTCCCGAAGCTCGAGCGCACGGAACGCCAGGGCGATACACTGATCGTCACCCTCGTCATTCAGGAGCAGGTATGACCTCGCGCGACCTGACTGGACCCGGCCAGACCCGTGCCATCCGAGACCTTTTGCAGTCGCTGTTCGCAGTCGAACTGATCAAGCCGAGCAAGCGGCTCTGGATCGGGTTCGGGTGGATCACGGACATCGAAATCCTGGACAACGAGGCTCGGCAGTTCGCGGCCCTTTGTCCGGATTGGCCCGTCTCGATGATCCGGTTGTCCACGATCCTGGCCACGCTCGCGGAACGCGGTTGCGAGATCGTTATCCTGATCAGAGATCATCCTCACAACGTCAGCTTCATCGAGAAAATGCAAAAGCTCGACCTCGGGAACTCGGTTCGGATCAAGGTGGCTCCGGACTTCCATGAGAAGGGCCTTTTGTCGACCGACTACGTCCTGTCGGGCTCGATGAACCTCACGTGGAACGGCATCACCGTGAACGACGAGCACATTCTGCTGAGGACCGATCCGGCTTCGGTCGCGGAGAGACGCCTGCAGCTCGAGGAAAAATGGAGCGACGTCGTTGCTGGCTGAAACGCTCGAAGCCTCGCAGGCCTCACTTGACGCATTTCGGGATGCGACCGGCCGTCCCAACCTGGCGCCGGATCATCTGGCCCTCGAATCCACGGCCCTGGACGACGCCTTCCCTGGCGCCCTGCTCGTCTGGGACCGAGGAGCTGATCGCGTGCCGGTCTTCTACGCCGTGGCCTCGAACCATCGGCAATGGCGCCAACTGCGCCCCCTATTGCTGGCCTTCGCGGGTCCGACGCTGACGGACTTTTCGGGAGCCCCGCGCCTGCTCAACCGGGCGCTGCCTCACGAAGCCCATCTCGCCGCCCACAACCCGGCGGCCGTGGCCCGTCTCGTGCCTCATCCGGGAACGGCGCCTTCCGCTCTTCGCGCCCTGGCCCGGCTTCGCGCCACCCTGGCAAGGGCTCCAGCCCACGGCGAAGCGGCCCCGGACTCCACGGGGCGGATGCTCGCTCTGGTTCGCGATCACCTGAACAATCTGGCGATCGATGCTGCGCTGGAAATCCTCGACCAGTGCCGTCGCGAACACCGTTTGGATGCGCTCAATCTTCGCTTCCTCGAGATCGAGATCCTCGCGACGGCGCGGGACTGGACGAAAATCGCATCGGCCCCTTACTTCGACAGCCTGCTGCTTACCCGACGCCCACCCGCCGTCACAGCAGCGCTGCTCGAGGCTCTTTACCGCACCGCATCCTCTGCCGGCGATCTGACCCTGGACGCCTATCGATCGGCCGTTCGGCACAGGGCCCAGGATCTCATCCGGCTGCCGGCGCCTGCGACACTCGACCAGGGCGGATGGCGGCTCTACGCGCTGGAGGCTCTCTCCGGCTCGCCCCGCGCAAAATCGCTGGCCGAGGCCGCTGTAGCTTCCGGCCACGATCTGGCAGACCTCATGAGCGCCGTCGTCGCTCTCGCCCGCGAAGCGCCGGACGAACCGATCCCGCCGGCCCTCCCGGCGCCGGTCGAAGCTGCGGAGGCGATCGAGATCGCCGACATCAACGGCGGACTGTCAGCGTTTGAGCAGGCAGCGGCGTTGGTCAACCAGCTGAGCGACAGCGAGCGCGCGCAGCTATTCCGCAACGATGCCGTCCGATTGGCCTTCGAGGATATCGAGGCGGAGTACGGCGACGTTCTTCCCCCCACCGGGTGGAGCGAATGGCTTGAACGGTTGGAAGATCCGAACTTCACAGCGGCCGGGGCCATCGCCAGGCAGGGCGCGCGAGAGTGGCGTGCGGGATTCGACGACCCTGTCTTCACCGCGCGACTGGCCGATGGGATCGAGGACCTGCCGCTGGACGGCTTGGCCTTCGAGCGCTTCGTGGACGGCTTGCCCTACCTCGTCGCCTGGCTCGTTCGCGACCCCGATTTCGCGCGGCCCGCAGCTCAAGCGATTTACGAACGCGCGCTCGAGCGCCTCGTGCTGGCCGGGCGGATCGCGCCGCTGATGGATTCAGCGGCCGTTCTTTTCCGCGCGTTGCTCTCTCTCGCGCCGTCGGCCGAAGCCTACAGACGCTTGCTGGCCGATTGCCTGTCGTTGGTGGGCGAAGGCGCCGGCGTTCGTGCTGCCTCTTGGCTGCTCGAGATCATCGACGAGACGATCGTCGCCGACGCCCCGGACCAGTCAGCGCGGGAGCAGTTCTGGCACGAGGCGATCGGCCGCCTCACGCCCGTCGCCTCGCAACTGACGGCCCTTCAGCGCGCAGGCCTGGGACATCTCGGCTCGGCCTTGGGCTGGGCGGAGAACACCTCGCCCGAGACGTTCGAAACCGCAACGTCCTCCCAGGCCGATCAGGAACTCGCGTCCCGCCTCTCGGGCAAGCTGATCGCGATCTACACCCTGACCGAGTCAGCCGCCGCACAGGCAGTCCAGCGACTGCACCTGCACGCCCCGGGCGCGGATGTGCGGGTCAGCAGCGAGCACGTCGGGACGAAGGCGCTGAAGTCGCTTGCCGAGAACGCAGACCTTTTCGTCGTCGTCGCGGCGTCGGCGACGCACGCGGCGACGGATTTCATACGAGCGAATCTCGGCGGGGGAGACTTGGTCTTTGCCGCAGGTCGAGGCGCCTTGAGCATCCTCCGGGCCATCGACGAATGGTCCGCGACACAGCCCGTCGCTTCGGCATGACAGGCGACGACCGGCCAGCGCCTGGCCCTCCCCAGAGGTCTCTGGCGCCGGGCGTTGAGGAACATGCTTGAAAACACGCACCGCCGCCTTTGCCCTCTCGGCTTGGACATGCGCAACAGCCATCCGGGCGCCGACAGTCTAGCTTCCGGACAAGTCACACAACCCTATCTGGAGAGATCCGCGCCGCGTCCGGTGATCACCTGGGCCAGCCCGTGCGAAACGAGTTGAAGCGTGGCTGGCTTGCCGACCTGCAAAGCCGCGCTACCTGACCGCAGCCGGGCGTAGTGCTCCACACCGTCACCGTCCCTCACGATCGCCCATGGGGCCGCCCCCGCCTCATCGTGAAACCCCGTCTTCACCACCACGCCCCTGACCCCGTCCTGACCCAAAGGCCGAACCTCCTTCGCGCCCTCAAGTCGTCGCTGATTTAGGGTGCGGATGATGTCCCTGCGCGCCTGGAGCGTCCGCAGCTTCGCCTCCATGTCGTCGTCGAGACGGTACCGACGCCCCACGGGCGTCGCCAGGCCGAGGCGTTCCAGATGCTTCAGCCTTCCCCGGGTTAGCGCCGCCCAGGCGTCCGTCGCGCCGACGCCGTCGTCCACCATCCGGCTGCCGTCCGCCTCGGCGATCAGGCGCCGATCGAAGCCGGTGAACCGGTTCGCCTCAGTCTCCTTCCAGATCCGTCGCTCGGCCTCCACCCGCGACAGGTCTCCGAGGCGCTCCTGGGCGACCTCCTGCGCCCGCGCCCTGAAGCCGTAGCCGATGTAGTCGCGAGGGATGACGAGGTCCCGGCCGTCCTCCCGCCGCCCCCGAACCAGGACATGCCCATGCGGTTGATCGGTGTCGTAGTGGCAGGTCGCGACCCATTTCAGATTGGCCTCTCCCAGGTCCGCAGAGACGCGCGCCATGACCTCGCGGACATAGGATTTCATGTCGAGCCGCTCGCCATGCTCGGGCGAGATGATGAACCGGAAATGGTGACGGTCATCGCTCCAGCCGTCGGTCTCCGCGGCCGGCCGGATCCCGTCGACCTCGCGATCGAAGAACTCCGGACGCTCGCCTTCGACACCGGCGCCGGACCGGCCGAGGTAGGCGACATGCTTGCCCAGGGCGGCAGCCCGATCGGCGCCTCGGCCGACATGACGCGAGACCAGCGCCTTGACGATGACCTTCTGGCGAACGTCGAGACGGAAGGCCCGGCCCGACCGGTTCTGCGCCGCCTTCAGGACGCCGGATCGGTCGCCGAGCGCGAACGCCCTGGAACTCGCCAGCCGTTGCATCATGCCCTTGCGAACGCAGGGCCGGTCCTTCTTTAGCCGGATTGGAAGGCTGACGCGGACGCCTTCCGGATCCTCGCGGGAGGCGGCGGCCATCCTCTCTCCAATGGCGTCGCGGATCAGCATTTAGACCGCTCCTCAGATATCCCCGAGTTCCCCGGCGGCAACTCAACGCAACTCGCCAAGAGGTCCGCGCGTATCGACTAAGTCACGGTCAGAATAGAAGAAAAGCGCAGCGCCAAAAACACCCTTTTATCTTGCCCTCCGACCTCTTTTGCAGATTGTCATACATTCCGATCATCTCTCGACATGCCCGATCAATAGAAACCGCTTGGTTCGCTCCTGCGCCGGGATGTTCTCGTCGAGACCGCTCCGGAAGTCGGACGCCACCGGATGACAAACAAAAATCCGCCCGGCCGAAGCCGAGCGGGTCGTTGATCTCAGTCCGGATCTGTCAGGCTGCACGCGCCTTGATGGAGACGTGTCGCAGCCCGTTCTCCATCGCCTTCTGCCCGAGGTTGAGCGCCGGTCCGAACGGCCGCTGATCCTCCCGCATCCCCGCCACCGAATGGACCAGGGTCAGGCAAACTTCCGGCTCGAGCGCGATCAGCTCTTCGTTCGCCCGGAAGGGAGCCGCCTTGCCGTGCGCATCGAAATCCGCCCGAGCCAGGATGAGTTTCACCCCCTTCTGCTGGGCCCATCTGATCGCCAATTTCTCGGACCCCTTCGCCCCAGTCGTCGCCAGGGCCATGTCGGGCCACTCCTGCTTCGCCCAGTTGAGAGCGTCGAAGATCCGCCCCGCATCCTCCGCCGTGTCGGCCGTCGGCGCGCCCCGGAAGGCGATCACCGGACCGCCTGGATCGGCCTCTCCGGACTTCCGGTTGCGGATCGCCCGGATCGCCTGTTTGGCCTCGAGCTGCGCCGCCGTCAGATGGGTGCCGCGGCGCGAACCCCGCCAGGCCGTCCAGACCTCGCCGGTCGCGACTGTCCAGGTTTCGGAGGCCGCGTCCCGGATCAGTTCGCAGGCCTGCGTCGCGGCATCGCCCGCCTTGGCCTTCGCCGTCGCTTCCTGAAGCTCGGTGTCGGCCGCCTCCGATCCGTCGAAGTGTCGGTCGAGCGTTCTCATCGTGTCGCGCGCCCGATCCGCATCGCGTTCGATCCGTCCGGCCGCCGAATGGAAGGCTCCGATCAACGCCTCCCCCAGAATGGTCTGATAGTCTTCCAGCGCGGTGTCAGAAATCACGTCCACCAGCTCGGTCATGAGCGCTCGCCCGAGCTGGACCAGGGCATCCTCCGTCGGGTGCGGACGATCCTCACCCAGGGACGCGGTCAGGTCGTCGAAGGCGGAGTCGGACTTCTGGGCAGCGGAGGCGATGAAGGGATGGTTGTAGAAGGTCATTGGAACATTCCTTGAGAATGCCGTGCGCCCCATGCGCAACGACCCCGGTCTTGGCCACAGCGGGGTCCCCGACAGTCACCGGAGCGGAGGGCCGCTTGCCCTCCGTGGAGGGAATAAGGCGAAGCCGTTGACTTCCGGGGTGCTGTGACAAGATCGGAGGGCGTTGTGTGGGGGCAAGTCGTCGTCGCTCTTCGCGACGACGACACAACTCGGCGCCGTCGCGCCGATGCGGACGAATGGACATCGATCTTCCTGCCCGTCGACGTCGGCGAGCCGACGACGCTGCCCGGTCGACCGGAACGCAATCAGCTTCCTCGATGCCTACGACATCGGCATGTCCGTCAGCCTAGCGCCGCAGACCGTCCGCCGGTCTGCTTGTCCTAAACGGGCTCTACCCATCCGGCCGGCCGCCAGCCGCTGAGGAAGGCCTCGATCGCGACCTTGACCGGCCCGCTGATGTCGCGCTTTCCGGCCTCCATGTCCTGGATGCGCGCCTCCAGCTTCTCCGGCGTGCCGACCAGACGTAGTGCGCGCGCCATCGTCAGCGCATCCCAGCCCAGGATCTGGCGGGCGACCTTCAGTTCAGCGGAGGGGGACGCCATGATGTACCTTGTGCGGCCGGGGCCGAAAAGCGGGCGGCTTGATGGGGTCGGCCGGACAAATGACAAACGGCGACCTCGTCGAGGCCGCCGTTCGGGCTTGTGTAGACGTGGATTGCAGCGGCCACATGGCCAGGACGGCAGTCAGACCAGACCCGCCAGCCGCTCAAGGCTGCGGGTCGTCTCAAGCGCAGGCCGATACGCGATCTGGGCGTGCGGCGCGCAATAGGCCCCGCGGACGGCGGGCCGTCCGCAGAGACTGAAGCTGCGAGAGCCCGGATCTCCCAGAGGCCAGCGACAGTCGTGGCGGCGGACGGTCAGGAGGGACGCCCGGCCGGTCTCCGGGGGCTCC
Source organism: Brevundimonas vesicularis (assembly GCF_044807075.1). Taxonomy (GTDB): domain Bacteria; phylum Pseudomonadota; class Alphaproteobacteria; order Caulobacterales; family Caulobacteraceae; genus Brevundimonas; species Brevundimonas vesicularis_G. The sequence goes on along the minus strand of NZ_CP085234.1, from coordinate 1,023,947 downwards.
GGACAATCATCGGCCGGGCCCTCCTGTGGCGAAGGGGCCGGCAGGGTCGGAGCGCGGGAGGTCAAAGCCCGGGCGGGCTGCGGTTTCATCGTCGGCGGCGCGGCGGCGCGTCCGGCCGACAGGCCCATGCGATAGACCTTGCCCAGCACGGCGCTTCGACTGATGCCGTGCGCAAGCTCGTGAGCAATGTACTCGGCGGTCTTTCCTTCTCTCCAAAGGATCTTCAAGCGTTCGATACGGTCCTGGGTCCAGGCGGAGGCGGTCATTGGGGGGACTCCCGATGCGACGAGCCCGATCGGCTCGCCCCTCCCACCCTTCCTTTTTCTCCGGCAGACGAAGAACGGCCCGACGCTTGCGCGCCGGGCCGTTCAGGGAGGGAGCCGCTCCGATCAGAACGGGATGTCGTCGTTCAAATCGTAGCCGCCGGCCGGTTCCTGGACCTGGCGGCTTTCCGCCGCGTCGTCCTCGCCGTCGCGCTCCCGCCGATTCTTGAGGCGAATGTCGCCGACGATCAGGCGAAGGTCGTAGTGTTCGACCCCGTCCTTGCCGGTCCAGGTGTCGTTCTCGACATGGCCCTGGATCACGACCCGGCTGCCCTTCCTGGCGTACTGCTCGATGTAGCGTTCGGCGGTCGCTTCGTTGAAGCAGACGCAGTTGAAGCCGGTGGTGCGTTCGCCCGGCGTGCCGTCGCCGCGCCGGAAGCGGGTGGTCTCCAGCACGCGGAAGCTCGCGCGCTTCTTGCCCGAGCCCTGGGCGGAGAGGATGGAGGGGTCGGCGGCCAGATAGCCTTCGATGACGAGGGTCTGCATGGTCAGTCTCCTGTTGAATGTAGGGGGTTGAAAGGATCAGGCGGCGGCGCGGTCGGGCGAGCCGACCGAGGCGTCGCGGCCTTCGGCCCAGTCGAGGACGGTCAGCCGGTTGATCACCAACTCCTTGGCCGCCCGCTCCTTGCCGTCCCGGGCCGTGTAGGTGGTGTCGATGAAGGCGCCGATGACCACGGCCTCGCAGCCCTGGGCCAGTCCGCGAGCGATGACCTTCTCGTTCAGACCCTTGGACCAGCTGACGCAGTTGACCCCGACCAGCCGGTCCTTGCCGGCTGCGTCGACGCCACGCTTCTCGAGCAGCCGGAACACGGCCTTGCCGAAGTCGTCGCTGATCTGGGGATCCGCTGCGAGACGCCCGGTGAACATCATGGATTGCATGTCAGTCTCCTGTCGATCCGAAGCGCCGGGGAGCCGATCTCCCTCATCCCGCTTCACCCATGGCCTCCCTTCCTCCGTTACTTTCCGGTTCGGGCCTCCGCCCGGACGGTCTGCTCTGTCAGGTGATGCCCGTGCCAAGCCCCCCCGTGCTAGACTGACGCTTTGGGATCGACCCAGGAGGGACGGCATGGATCGGGAGCCTTTGTCGGCCAAGGACGCGCGCGACCTGGCGCGGATGTCCAAGGCGATCGTGGAGATCTGCGTCCGGAACACCGAACTCGAGACGCTCCACGCCGGACGGTTTCCGGTCTCGCGCACGGGCGACTTCAGCGACGTCGTGGTCATCACGCCGGACGGCGAGATTCCATGGGCCGAGCTCAGCCGGATTTCCGATCCGGAAATGAAGGCCCTGATGATCGAGATCGTCGACAGGGTCTTCACCTACATGCGTTTCCCCGAAGCCCTGGCCACGATCCCGGGCGGCCGCGCCTGGGATCCGCCCAAGTTGAACGAAGACCTGATGAAGACCGTGCGTCGCCGACAGCCCCTGCGAGAAGCCGAAGGCTAGCTCAGGCCGGCGCTCAGGCTGCGGCGCCGTCGAGCATGGTCTGCACGGGGTGACGCCGGAGCACCGCCTCGACCACCCGCGGCCGATCTACGGGCACGAACACTCGCGGCGTGAAGGCGATGATTTCGACGAAGCAGCCCAACGAGACCAGGGCGTCGCGATCGGCGCGCGCCCCGACGATCTCCAGGCGCCAGCGGTCCATGACGCGAGCCCGCTTTAGCCAGAGGCCGCCTTCCAGCGAGAGCTGGACGCCTCGGTCGAGCACTGCTGCCCCGGTCGTCGAGCCGTCGGCCCAGGCTTCGCTCACGTCCGTCAGGCCGAGAGCGGCCTTCAGAGCGCGGGCCTGGACGGCGTCGAGGACACGGCCGAGCCAGCGCCGCCCATCGGGCGCGCGGACGCGACGAACGGAACAGCCCCTGGCTGGCAGCCGGCCCCAGATTGGCAGAAGCAGGCCGGTCGCCAGGGTCAGCTCGCGCCGACGCCACGGGTCCGTACCGGCGACCTCCTCGTCCCACGCCCGCCGCCAGTCCTCGACGATCGCAGGCTTCCAGGACGACTCCTCGAAGGCCTTCTCGGCCAGGATCTGGCGGTCGTCGGGACGAATGAGCCGCACCGCCGTGACCAGGCGATCGTCGTCCGTGGCCGTCGTCAGGCCGAGCTCGGCTATCGCCGCCCGGCCCGACTTCTCGTTGACCACCAGCCGGTGGGCGATGTCACCCGCCAGGTTCAGGGCGTCGTCGGCGTTGAGGATCTCGCGCCGCACCTTCAGTGCGAAGGTGACCAGGGCCGTCTCGGCGCCGGTGGCGACATCGGTGCGGATCCTCTCCTGATCGACGACGTCCAGCTCCTCGGCCTCGATGTCCTCCAGGCCGCGATCCAGGTCCCCCGAGGCGGCCGCTCGCTCCAGGATGCCGGAGAGGATGCGGTCGAAATCGTCGAAGAGGGCGTTCTGATCGGCGATGCGCAGGGCCAGCAGCCGGTTCAGGAAGGTGTGGATGGGAGGCAGGTCGTCGGAAGGTTTGAGGCCGCCGTCCTCGTCCAGGAGCTTCAGGCTCGTCTTGGCCATAAAGGTCTCCAGCGTCATGGACGACAGCTCGCCGAAGGCCAGAGCTCCGTAGAAGACCAGCAGGGCGCGGCGCGCCCAGGGGCTTTCGAGGTTGTCCTCGGCCCGGAAAAGACCAGCTCCGGCGGTCCGGCGCTCTCCGCGCGTCAACGCGCCCAGGGAATCGAGGCGCCGGGCGATCGTGGAGGTGAAACGCTTTTCGCCCTGGATGTCGGTGGTCACGGGCCGAAACAGGGGCGCCGAGGCCTGGTGGGTCCGGTGGCTGCGGCCCAGCCCCTGGATGGCGGCGTCCGCCCGCCAGCCGGGCTCGACCAGGTAGTGGACGCGACGCTGGCGGTTCTCCGCCGACAGGTCGGCATGGTAGCTGCGGCCCGTCCCGCCCGCGTCCGAGAAGATCAGCACCCGCTTGCGTCCGGACATGAAGGCGTCCGTCTCGGCGCGGGCGGCGGAGGCGCCGCGCCGTTCCACCACGCGTCGGCCGTCCCGCACCACCACCCGGCGCGAGCGGCCGGTGATCTCGGCGACGGCGTCCGTGCCGAAGGCTTCCAGGAGGGCGTCGAGCACGCCGGGCACCGCGGGCAGGCAGGCCATACGCGTGATAAGGACCTGTCGGCGTTCGACGGCTTCCCGGCTGACGGCCGGTCGTCCGTCGACCATGACCGGGACCATGGTGACCCCGCCCCTGTCGTCCTCAATCGCTTCCATCAGATGGATCGGGAAGGCCTCGCGCAGATAGTCGAGGACGTATTCGCGGGGGGTCAGGTCGATCGACAGATTGTTCCACTCTTCGGGCGGGATGGAGGAGAGCCGGCGTTCCATCACCGCCTCATTGGTCGAGACGATCTGGACCACGGCCGAGCGGTTGGCAGCGAGGTCGTCACGGATGGAGGCGATCAGGCTGGGGGCCTTCAGCCCGGCGAGGAGATGGCCGAAGAAGCGCAACTTGGCGCCCTCGAAGGCGGAATGGACGGCGGAGGCCGCCTGTCCGCTCCTGGGCTTGCCCTCCGGGTCATTCAAACCGGTGGCCTTCAGCGCCTCGGCCAGGTTGGCGTGGATGACTTGGAACGCGTCGGCCCAGGCGTCCCAGATGGCGATGTCGTCGGGCGTCAGCGGATGGACGAGCGGCTCGTATTCGACGCCCTCGAACGAAAGCGATCGCGCCACATAGAGGCCGAGCGCCTTGAGCTCGCGCGCCACCAATTCCATCGCCGCGACACCGCCTCGGTCCATGGCGTCGAGGAAGTCGGCGCGGGTCATGAACGGCGCCTCCGGCCCGCCCCACAGGCCGAGACGCCCCGCATAGGCGAGGTTCTCGGCCGTGGTGGCCCCGGTCGCCGAGACGTAGAGGATCCGGGCGTTCGGCAGACGGTTCTGCAGGGCGAGACCCGCCATGCCCTGCAGCGAAGCCTTCTTCGCCCCACGCGCGCCCTTGCCACCCCCGGCGGCGTTGGCCATGGCGTGCGCCTCGTCGAAGGCGATGACGCCGTCGAAGTCCTCCCCTAGCCAGGCCACGATCTGGTCCAGACGCGACGGGCGCGCGGCCCGCGCGGGCTGGCGAAGAGTCGCATAGGTCGTGAACAGGATGCCGCGATTCAGACGGATCCCGTCGCCCTGTTTCCAGCTCGAAAGCGGGACGATGTCATAGGCCCCGCCGCCGATCGCGCCCCAGTCGCGGCGAGCGTCCTCCAGAAGGGCGTCGTTCCGCGACAGCCACACAGCCCGCATACGGCCCTGGCCCATGTTGTCGGCGATGACGGCCGCGATCTGGCGGCCCTTGCCGCAGCCCGTGCCGTCGCCCAGGAAGAAGCCGCGGCGAAACCGGATCGCGTCCTCCGCATCGTCCCGGACGAGCACGACCTCGTGCGGCGCCTCGGCCGGGCGGAATCGCCCAGGCAGATGCCCGCCGTGGGCCTCGCCGGCGTAGATGACGCTCTCTGTCTGGGCGTCCGAGAGGCGAGCCTCGACCCGCATCGCCGGCGGCAAGACCGGACGATAGGTCGGCGCCGGGGGCGCGACCGAGGCCATTGGCCCGGACTCCACCAGAGGGGACGGATGCGGCCTCGGGTCCGGCAGGTCGATCCGCGCCAGGGCGTGGGCCTGGTAGAGGCCGACGTCGCGGCCCTCCCCGCTCCACGCCTTGACCGCATAGGCGAGCGGCGCCGCGCCCGCGAGGAAGCCAAGCCGGCCGGAGGGCAGAGCCAGGCCACGGTCCCTCGGCGCGAGGAGGGAGGTCGCGGCGAGCCCGACCCGGACGCGCGGCCTGGCTGAGGCGCGCGGAGACAGGCCCCGGATCAGGCCCGTCATCGCGTCCCAGTCGTCCGGCTGGTGCAGGAGCCCATCCCAGGTCCGCGCCGGCGCGCGATCAACGACCAGCAACCCGGTTTCGACGGATGTGCCATGTTTGGCGAAGGCGCGGCCCGGAAAGGCGATCGTCCCGACGACGGCGCCATGCGCCTCGAACGCGCGGCGCATCGCCGTGTCCGCCAGGGCCGTCAGGGGCACGATGGCCGCCATCCTCCCCCCGTCCGCCAGAGCCTTGAGACCGGCGACGAGGTGAGCCGCCAGGTCGGAGAAGGGCGGATTGACGAGGACGACGTCGAAGCGGCCGGCCTCGGGCAGCAGGTCGGCGAGGTGGCGACCATCATGGCGCGTCCGCGCGGCCTGAGGAAACAGGCCGTCGAGAAGGCCGGCGCGGCCCGGCGCCCTCTCGTTCAAGGTCAGCGCGCCTCCGCAGACCTCGGCCACCACCGCGAGCAGCCCTGTGCCGGCGGAGGGCTCCAGCACGCGGTCGCCGGGCCGCACCTGGGCGGCCAGGACCGCCATGGCCGCGAGCGGCGGCGGGGTCGAGAACTGGTCGAGCGCGACCTGTTCCTCGCTGCGACGGCTGTGGGTCAGACCCAGGGCGGACACGCCGGCGAGGACTGCGGCGATCTCGGCCGGCGCGTCTTCCAGCCTCGCGACCTGGGGGGCCAGGCGCCGGATCTGCATCACGGTCCCGGCCTCGATGGCATCGTAGGCGTCGCGCCAGGTCCAGGCCCCGTCCGCGTCCGACGCGCCGAATGCGGTGGTCATCACATCGGCGACGAGACGCCGGTCGAGCGGCCGGGACCGCGCAAGGGCGATGGCGAGCGCCCGCGCCGCGGCGAGGACATTGGCCGATCGGTCGGACCGCGAAGGCGTGGCGAACAGGGACGGGGTGGTCGAGGCGGCAGGCATGGCGGGCATCCGGATCACCTGGAGCGGAGGGAGCCTCCCCCACGGTCCTCCAGGCTCGCCTCGCCCCGCCCTTCCCCCGCCTTTCCGGGTCCGCACGACAACGCCGCCCCGACCGAGGTCGAGGCGGCGCGTTCGTCGTCGGCGAATGTTCAGGCTGCGGCGGAGTCGAGCGCGGCTTGGCCCTCTGGAGTGACGGCGAAGGCGCCGACGCCATCGTCATCGGCCTCGTCGTTCAGCGCGTCGGAAGGACCGTCCTCTGCGTCCTGACCATCCTCCGCAGACGCGCCTCCATCATTGACGGAGGCGCGCCAGGACAGGCTTGCGGGGGCCCAGGTCCGCGTGGCCGCCTGTTCGACCACCCAATCGACCAGTTCCGTCTTCTTCAGGGCCCGGGCGCGCTCGTCCTCGGAGCCCATGGTCTCGAGCATGCCCAGCAGGAGGCCCTTGGAATGGGACTGCAGGAAGGGCGCATCGGGCGTCCAGTGCAGGCTGATGTCCGCATCGCACAGCGCGGCGAGTTCCGCCGCCTCGGCCCGGGCTGCCCGGCGGATCTGGAAAGTCTTCTCCTCCCGGACGTCGAGGCTGACGGCGGTGAGTTCGGCCAGCAGTCCCATCTTTTCGCCATGCGGCAGCCCATGGATCCAGGCGATCACGGTCTCGCCCGAGGCCTGCCAGTCGGCGCGACGATCGTCGAGGCGCTGGCGGACGTCGCCGTCGAGGGCCTCGATGACCCTCCCGGCCGAAGGGTTGAACCCCGTGGCCACGATCGCCAGGGCCGACTCCGACCGGGCCACGCGGCTGCGCAGGACGATCACCGTGAACAGGCGCGAGATCAGCGCCGTCAGGGCGGCGGACGGAGCATCGGCCAGGGCCCGGATCAGGCCTCGCGTGGCGACGTCGGTGCGCGCCGCATGGAGGGCGTGGTTGACCCCTTCGGTCTCAGGTTCGGGCGCCTCGACCTCGGGCGAGATGTAGGCCGGCGGGGCGGCCGCACGCGGGACCGGATCGCCCCCGCCTCTCTCATCGTCGTCGGTCTCGGGCTCCTCCGGCGTGTAGCAGCGCACCTCCACTCCCGTGTCCGCCGCCGGCCACATCACCATCGTCGTCACGACGCGGCCGCCGCAGCCGGTCTGGTCGGAGGCGATCCGCGCGCGGATCATGTCCATGATGGCGAGATCGGCGATGTCCGGTCGGGCCGGGTCGGCCAAGGCCAGGCGCGCAGCCTCGACACGATCGTTGAAGACCTCGCGCTGGGCGCGATATCGCGCCATCTCCTCGGCCGGGAGGGATCCGCCATAGACATAGCCGAGCGCCTCCAGGTCCTCGGGCAGGTCCGGCTCCGGGCCAGCGGTGACGTGGACGGCGACGCCTTCCGCCTCGAACACGGCTGCGATGCCACGGGCGCGCCTCAGCCAGAGATCGGTCAGGATGTCAGGGTCGAGCAGGACGGGGACGAGTTCGCCGAAGAGATCGGTCTCGGTGCGGCCCCCGGCCTCGCCGTAGGTGGTCGGATGGACGAGGGCGCAACGGCGGTCGCGGGCGGTGACGCGAGCGTCGTCGAGCCGCTCGAGAACGCGCCAGTCCTGGAAGCCGTGACCGTCCAAGGCCGCCTCGGCGAGTTCCTCCTGCTCGGCCTTGTCCGGCAACCGCGCCAGCAGCCGCGCCTGCTTCAGGCTCATGCGGCCGCTCTTCAGGGCGACGAGCGCTGCGGACGGCAGGCCGGCGAGCGCCGCCAGACGCTTGATCTCGATCTCGGCATAGCCCAACGCCCTGGCGATCACCGCGACCGTCAGCTTCGACTTCAGCATCCGGCCGATCGCCGCGATGATGTCGGCGACATGGACGGGAACCGCAGTGTTGGTGAGAAGCACCGCCGCGGCCTGACGGGCCGGGTCGGTCTCGACGAAGACATCGACGGGATGGTCGTCGCCGATCTCGCCGGCCTCGAGGAGGAGGCCGAGCGCGAGCCGGCGCCGGCGCCCGTCGAGCGCCATCCACGGCTCTTCCTTCCTGCCGCGACCCGGGCGGACGGTCAGGGGCTGAAGCTGGCCGGCGGCCCGCATCGTCGCGGCGAGCGTGGGGATGTCGTCGTCAGGCGGCTCGTCGTGACGAAGGTTTTCCCGGGCGATGCCCAGATCGCCGAGACGGACTGTGCGTCGGTCGCGCTCGACGACAACGACAGGGGTGATAACGGGAGCGAGGTCGGTCATGGGATCATCTCCGCAGGGCGACGGGGCCCATCCCCGCCGCTCCGGCGCCCCCGAGCGCCCTCGCTCCTCCTTTCGCGACGCCGCGGGCGATCGCGTTCCAGTCCTCAAACGGCGGGTTGGGGCACCAGACCCGAACCTGGATTCCCAGCGTCCTGAGGCGATGGCTAAGGCGGGCGGCGGCGTCCTCGCCGACCATGCCCCGGTCTGCGGCGACCAGCACGCGACGGACGTCCGGGGGCGGGGTCCAGGCCGCGAGATTGTTCGCCGACATCAGGGCCCAGCCGGGAAGGCGGAAGCGGTCGATGGCGGACAGGGTGGTGACCACCCCTTCGCCGACCAGCATCTCCTCGGCCGCCGGCGACAGGCGAACCGCCGCGCTAGGCGGCACGACCCCCACCGTCTTGCGCGGCACGGCGAGGCCGACGACGCCCAGGCCGTTCGGCTCGAGATAGGTCACCTCGACGGCCGTCAGGCCCCCGTCCGCCGCGACGATTCGCGCGACGAGGGCCGGTCGCGTACGCCCGCCGGGCCGGTAGATGGAGACGGGGACGGCGGGATGGAAGCGCAGGTCGAGCGCCCCATCGCCGCCGTGGACGGCGCGGCGTCGCAGGTAGAGGGACGCGGGATCGGAGGGGCTTAACGGTCGAGCGTCATGCCACAGACGAGAGGCGGTCTCGATGCGCCGCCGGCGGTCCGGCGCCGGGGCCGACACCGGGGCGCGCCCCGCCCCCGTGAGACGCCCGGTATCGTCGATGAAACCCGAACTACGCAGGTGGTCGCGGATGGCCCTCCAGTCCGCCGCGCCGAACCCGTGGATGATGACCCGACCCTGGGAAAGGAGGAGCGAGACCGATCGATCGGCCTGGCTGTGGCCCGGCGCGGGCACATTGGCGCGCAGCCCGCTCTGGTAGAGGTCGCCGCCCAGGGCGGCGACGATGGGGTGAAGGGTCATGACGGCCTCAGATCAGGCCGAGTTGCTTGAAGCTCGCCGTCCCCTGACGCCCCAGGACCAGATGGTCGTGGACCTGGATGCCGAACAGTTTCGCAGCGTCGATGATCTGGCGGGTGACGACGATGTCCGCCTGGGACGGGGTCGGATCGCCGGAAGGGTGGTTGTGCACCAGGATCAGGGACGAGGCGGACAGTTCGAGCGCCCGCCGGATGATTTCCCGCGGATAGACGGGCGCGTGGTCCACCGTGCCGTCGGCGACCAGTTCGTCGCGCAAGAGGTGATTGCGGCGGTCGAGAAAGAGGGTTCGGAACTGTTCCCGGGGCAGATGGGCCAGGGTCGTCCGGGCATAGGCTGTGAGCGCGTTCCAGGATGACAGGACCGGGCGGGCGCACGCCGTGGTCCGCGACAGCCGCACGCTCAGTTCGCGCAACAGCTTGAGATCCAGAATGGCCGCCGGACCCATCCCGGGCAGCCGGCCGAGTTCGGCGACCTCGGCGGCGGCGATATCGCCGAGCGACCCGAACCGATCGACGAGGGCCTCAGCGGTGGCGCCGACCATAGGCGCCGACAGGCATCGCCCAAGCAGCAGGCCGAGCAGGGCCAGGTCGTCCAGACTTGAGAGAGTTGACGGCTCGGCGGCGAAGGAGGGTGTAGCCGCAAGGGCCGGATATGCCGGCGCGCGGTCGGGAAGCGATCTCATGGCGACCTCCTGGTCTGCGCTCCCTGATCGGAGCGCCCGCCGCCGCCCTCGCTTTCCCTTTCGATCGACGGCGTCTTGGCGAAGCGGCGGACACGCTTCACCCTGTGCCCATGAAATGGCTCCTCGTTGTCGCCGGCCTCCTCCTCACCCCCGCCGCTGCCCGCGCCGACCCGTGCGAGGGCCGCCTGCCTGACCGGGCCGGCGAAACCTTCTCCGGGGTGGTCCGCTATGTCGGGGACGGCGACGGCCTGTGCCTTGGCTCCACGGCGGACCCGGCGACCTGGATCGAGGTGCGGCTGTCGGACTTTGACGCCCCGGAACTCAACAGCCCGGCCGGTCGCGGCGCCCGGGATCGTCTGGCCAGTCTGGTGCGGGGGCGCAGGCTAACCTGCGTCGCGGTCAGGGGCAGAAGCGGCCGGGTCGTCGTCTACGATCGCGTCGTCGCCGCCTGTCGCCTGAACGGGCGAGGGATTGGCGACCTGCTGCGGGAAGCCGGCGGCCGCGAAGGCGGCAACTAGGACCGACGGCGCGTTCGCTCGGCCTAGGCGCGATCCTCCAGGATCGAGTCCGACCGGCCCCCTATAGCTGACAACCGGGCGGGTGACCGGCCTTTCCGACGTCACGAAAACCATTGCAACTCCAGCCAAGCGACTATCATCGCAGGGCTAGATCGCGGCGCCCGAGCCACTCCTCAACATCGTCTGAAGCGTCGATTCTCCCTTGCCGACTGGCGCTCAAGGCGCTCAGCCATAACTCAGGTTCGACGCTGGCCGGTCGGCCCGGGCGACCGACTGTACAGCGCCAAGTTCACCACGAGCTGCCTGTGTATCGCCGCTCCGTCGAGCAGGAAGTTCTGCTCGTAGAACCGACCGTCCCGGATTTTGTGAAAACATGTTCGGCGCATTTCACGGTCGCGCCGTTGGGTTCGGCCCCCAACCACGTGGAGATGGGAACACCCGTGTGAAGAATATTGCCGCAATCCGATCGTCGTCCATGGCGACATCCTGCAGGTGAAGGTCCTGATGACGGCCTGCATGCGCGCCCACCTCTCTTCTCGCCGACCGGCGGGAAGAGAGACCAAGGCGTCGCGCCCGCGCCCTCGGAAGGGCGCGGGAGCGGTAGAACTCTTAGACGTGGGCGTTCTTTTCGGGGTTGAACCCGTCCCAACTCTCGAACACGTCCATGAAGCCCGGGACCGTATCCTTGCGGGACCAGTCGCGCTGGAGCTCGCACCACAGCTGAGTTTTGCTGATGAGCTTGCCGCCGGCCTGCTCGACGCGGCGCAGCCCGAGCTCATGCGCCGCCACGGAGGTGCCGCCGATCGCGTCGGCCACGACGTAGACGTCGAACCCTTCGCGCAGTGCGTCGAGTGCGGGGAAGGCAAGGCAGACCTCGGTCCACAGCGCGGTCATGATCAGCTTCTTGCGGCCCGTGGCGAGGACGGCTTGCTTGAATTCCACAGCTTCCCACGCATTCACCGTCGTGCGGTCGATGACCGGCGTGTCAGGCAGCAGGTCCATGAGGGGTTGAATCGGCGCTTTGTTGAGGCCCGTCGCCACGTTCACCGACGAGTGGATGACCGGGACGTTGTAATTCACGACCGCCTTGACGGTGTGGACGATGTTGAAGAGCAGTTCCTCCTGGCCGATGGACCGGATCGAGCTGACCTGGATCGGCTGATAGTCGATCAGAAGAAAAGCGCAGTTTTGCGGCGTGAGGAGGTGATCGGTTTTCGGATCACGGATGGGTTCGCTAGCCATTACAGATACTCCTGGCGTTGAGATCGGGATGCGCCTGCGCGCAAGCACGCAGGCTGACGACGCCCGGCCGGGTCGGGGGATTGGGGGGAAGCCCGGCCAAGGCGACGATGGGGTCAAGGTAGCCCCCTCGCCTGTCGCCGTCCGCCTGGACCGGGAGAACTCAGTGTTCTCCAGTCCGGCGCCGCCGCTGGTCAGCCGACGGGCTAGACCTTCCCGGGGGCCCGCCCCTGGCAACCCCGTCACGAGCGGAAACCTGACACGGCGGCGCCGTGCGGACATCGCCCGAGCACCGGTCGCCAAGAAGGCTTCGGCGCGACAACACGAGACCAGAGACCGTCATGACGCTTCAGCGCCCCCGCTCCGCCCCGCCCCCCTCCTCAGCCCCGGCCGCCGCCTGGCTGGCGAAGGCGGGCGCGGTCGCCTACGTGATCTGGGGCCTGCTCCACGTTCAGGCGGCGTGGAAGGTCTACAGTCTCGGACAGCAGATGGCGGACGGCATGGAACGCGCGCGAGTTCTGCAGAACGCCTGGAACCTGCTCTGCTTCGCCCTGATAGCGATCGTAGCCGCGGTGGTCCTGAACTGGCGGAACAGTTCACGGGGCTGGTGGATCAACCTCGTGGCCGTGAGCGCCACCGATATCGGCTTCATCGCCGTCGTCCTGGCCCCGGGCTATATGCCGCTATTGGCGCTGCGATTGCTCAGGCCTTGGCCGAGCGCGGCGCGGACGTCGCCATCACCTACCAAAACTCCCCGCAGCGCGCGGACAGCGTCGTCGCTGCGATCCAGAAGGTCGGGCGCCGCGGCCTCGCCGTGAAGGCCGACAGCGCCGACACCGACGCCATCGAGAGCGCCGTAGCTGAGACGGTCAATGCGCTCGGCGGCTTGGACATCCTGGTCAATAGCGCGGCCATCGGACTAGCCGGTCCCGTCGCGGATCTGGACCTCGCTCAATTCCAGACCCTGATGGACGTGAATGTTCGCGGACCCGTCGCCTTTTCCAAGGCCGCGATCCCGCACCTCGGTCAGGGCGGGCGGATCATCTCGATCGGCTCCGCCTTGGGTGATCGGGTCCCCTTCCCTGGGGTGACGGCCTACGCCATGACGAAATCGGCTCTACTGTCCTTCACGCGCGGCCTTTCGCGGGAGCTTGGTCCGCTCGGCGTCACCGTGAACCTCGTCTCGCCAGGATCGACCGATACCGAGGCCAATCCGGCTGACGGCGAAGGCGCCGATTTTCAGCGCGGTCTGTCGTCCGTGGGACGCTATGCGGACCCGCGCGAAATCGCCGACGCCGTCGCCTTCCTGGCCAGCCCGGCGGCCAGCATGATCAACGGCACGGTTATAACGGTCGACGGCGGCGCGAACGCCTAGCCTGTCAAAGACGCCCGCATCGGCGCATTGCCGATGCGGGCGTTGACACGGGCGACGCCGTCGGTAGCGGCGCAGAGCAGCGGTTTATAACGTCGATCTGGCGTTGGAAGGCTCGCGGGTTCTGGGATCGAATCCCTACCGGTCGCTCCATGCCTCAAGGACTGAGAACGGCGCTTCACGACGTCTGCTTTGGAGCAGCAAGCAAGGCTGTGGCTTTCTGCGGCCAACCGAGCAGGCCGCGAAGCGTGATCCGATCATTCAGCAAACGGCGCGCGCTATCCGCCAAGCCGCCACCGTTAGGCTTCAGGGATCAGGGGTCCTTATTGACGCCGACCACACAGCTAACGGGATCCCTTTTCTACGCCGGTCCACACTTCAGCGCCTATCTCGCTACTTTCGAGACGGTATAACCACCTGATCGGCCAGCAGTCGGTCGAGCTTCAGGGCGACCGCGCCACCGTTCGCCAGCTACAGGATCAATCGCGCGTCGGTTGACCGCCCCATCGTTGATCCACCTACGCCCGGCCCCCCAGTCCGGGAGTTGATCGTCACCTGACCCCGGAGTTTCCATGACCAAGGCGTCTGATCTGTTCGTCGCATGCCTCGAACAGGAGGGTGTCGAATACGTATTCGGCGTGCCGGGCGAGGAGAATCTCGACCTTCTGGACAGCCTGTCCCGATCAAAACAGATCCGGCTGATCCTCACGCGCCACGAACAGGGCGCAGGATTCATGGCGGCGACCTATGGCCGGCACACGGGCAAGGTCGGCGTCTGCCTGGCGACGCTGGGTCCAGGCGCGACCAATCTCGTCACCACGGCCGCCTATGCGCAGCTGGGCGGCATGCCAATGATGATGATCACCGGCCAGAAGCCGATCAAGTCCTCCAAACAGGGACGATTCCAGATTCTGGATGTGGTCGACATGATGCGGCCGATCACCAAATACACGCATCAACTGGCCTCGGCCGACAACATCCCCGCCCGGGTGCGCGAGGCCGTGCGCCTGGCCCAGGAGGAAAAGCCCGGCGCGACGCATCTGGAACTGCCCGAAGACGTCGCCCGCGAACAGACCGACAACGGCCCGATCCCCGCGAGCCAGGTGCGCCGTCCCATTCCAGACCCCAAGTCGATCCAGATCGCGGCCGACCGGATTGCGCGGGCCAAATCCCCGCTTCTGATCGTCGGGGCGGGCGCCAACCGCAAGATGACCAGCCGGATGCTTACCGAGTTCGTCGAGAAAACCGGCATCCCCTTCATCACCACCCAACTGGGCAAAGGCGTCATCGACGAGCGCAATCCGAAATATCTCGGCTGCGCCGCTCTTTCGTCAGGCGACTTCGTTCATCGCGTCGTCGATGCGGCGGACGTCATCATCAATGTCGGCCATGATGTCATCGAGAAGCCGCCCTTCTTCATGACTGCCGAGGGTTGCGACGTGATCCACATCGGCTTCCGCACAGCCGAGGTGGATCCTGTCTATTTCCCCCAGATCGAGGTGGTCGGCGACATAGCCAACGCCATCTGGCAGCTGAAGGAAGCCCTTGACCCGCAGGCCGACTGGACATTCGCGGACATGGAGCGGTTCCGGCGCGCCGAGATCGCGCATTCCGCCGCCTCGGTGGGTGACACGCGCTATCCGGTCTATCCGCAATACCTGGTCGACCAGATCCGGCAGGTGATGCCGGACGACGGCATCGTCTGCCTCGACAACGGCGTCTACAAAATCTGGTTCACCCGGAACTACCCGGCCTACATGCCCAACACCATGCTGGTGGACAACGCGCTGGCCACCATGGGCGCCGGCCTGCCCTCGGCGATGGCGTCGGCCATGATCTGCCCGGGGCGAAAGGTCATGGCCGTCTGCGGCGACGGCGGCTTCATGATGAACAGCCAGGAGATGGAAACCGCCGTCAGGCTGGGGCTCAACCTGGTCGTTCTGGTTCTCAACGACAACAGTTACGGCATGATCCGCTGGAAACAGGCGCATATGGGTTTTGCCGACTGGGGTCTGACCTACGGCAATCCGGACTTCGTCAAATACGCCGAGTCCTACGGAGCACACGGGCACCGCGCGACCAGCGCGGAAGGCCTGCCAGACCTCTTGCGGGCCTGCCTCGATACGCCGGGCGTCCATCTGGTGGAGGTTCCGGTCGACTATGCCGACAACGACCGTATTCTGAACACTGACATTCGTGACCTGAGCGCCGCGCTCTAGGTCAACCGCCAGCCTATGCCGGAGCGATCCTTTGCCCTCCCTGAAGACGTCCTATCCGCTCTACCTGGCCAATGAGGCGCTGAGCCCGAACCAGGACCTCGAGGTCACCAACAAATACTCCGGCGAGGTGGCGACAAGGGTCGCCCTGGCCGACGCGGCGACGATCGACAAGGCCATCGGCGCGGCGGTTCAGGCCACGCGTCCGATGGCCGAGATGGCGGCCTACGAACGCCAGGCGGTCCTCGCCCATTGCGTGACTCGGTTCCAGGAACGGGCGGACGAACTGGCCTATGCCCTGTGCATCGAGGCCGGTAAGCCGATCCGGGACTCGCGCGGCGAGGTCAGCCGACTGATCGACACCTTCCGCATCGCGGCCGAGGAATCCGTGCGCATGACCGGCGAGGTCCAGCCGCTGGACATCTCCGCCCGCGCCAAAGGATATCAAGGCATGTGGAAGCGCGTTCCGATCGGCCCCTGCTCCTTCATCTCACCGTTCAACTTCCCTCTGAACCTTGCGGCGCACAAGATCGCCCCGGCGCTGGCCGTCGGCTGCCCCTTCGTGATGAAACCTGCGTCGAGGACGCCGCTGGGCGCCTTGATCATCGGCGAGGTGCTGGCCGAGACCGACCTTCCCAAAGGCGCTTTCTCCATCCTGCCGGCGACCCGCGACGGCGCGGATCTATTCACCACCGACGACCGGTTGAAGCTGCTTTCGTTCACGGGCTCGCCCGAGGTGGGCTGGGCCCTCAAGGCCAGATCCGGCAAGAAGAAGGTGGTGCTGGAGCTCGGCGGCAATGCTGCGGTGATCGTCGATCGCGATACCGATCTGGCGGACGCCACGGACCGGATCATCTTCGGGGCCTTTTACCAGTCGGGGCAGTCGTGCATCGGCGTGCAGCGCATCCTGATCCACGAGGACATCTACGAGGCCTTGCGGGACATGCTGGTCACCAAGGTCCGCGCGCTCGTCTCTGGCGATCCTCTGGACGAGAACGTCTTCATCGGCCCCATGATTGACGAGGGGGAGGCGCGCCGGCTTGAGAGCTGGATCGCCGAGGCTACCGCTGCGGGCGCGACCCTACTGTGCGGCGGCGGCCGTCAGGGCGCGATGTTGGAAGCGACGCTGCTGGAGGGCGTAGGTCGGGGCCTGAAGATCCGCGACGAGGAGGCGTTCGGGCCGGTCGCGATCCTGTCCCGTTTCTCCGATTTCGAGGTTGCGCTGGAAGAGGTCAACGACAGCCGGTTCGGCCTGCAGGCCGGTATCTTCACTCGCGACATCCACAAGGCGATGCGGGCCTGGGAGGTGCTGGAGGTCGGCGGCGTGCTCATCGGCGACGTTCCCAGCTATCGCGTGGACAACATGCCGTATGGCGGGGTCAAGGATTCAGGGCTGGGACGCGAGGGGGTCAAGTTCGCCATGGAAGACATGACCGAAATCCGCAACCTGGTGATCAGAAGGCACGGGTAGTCGCCATCGCTCCACATCCGGCGTTGAAGTCCGGAAGCCAGGGGCAGAGACGCTTTGGCCGACGACTGGATGATCGGATCGTGGCTGGCGGCCTCTTCGGATAAGCTCGCTCTTGCGACTCCGAAGTATGGTGGAGCGCATCACCATACGAGGACGGAACATGGGGCGGTTTACGTTGGCTGTCGAAGACATGCCTGAGGACCACTGGGATCTTCTGCTCGCTTTTACGGACCTTATCGAAACCGCGTTGCTCGAACCAAGCGTCAATCTCGAGCCCGCCTACGCATTTCTCCGGCGGCATTTTACGCGCGACACCGGTATGTCCGACCTTGTGCCAGACTTCGTCGAAGACAGCGCGGACCTGCCGGCGCTCACGCGATATCTGGCCAGAACTGGCCTTTCGATTGATGAGCAGATCGCCCACGTGCATGAGGCATTTGAACCCCTCGGCGAATACATGGAGCTCGTTTTTCGCCCGAGATCAACAAACTACGCTCGCACCTTTTGGCCCGACAAACCCAAAGACACGCCATTTGCACCCCTCCCAGGCAGTCTTCCTGTAGCGATCGAGCCAACTCCTTCTTCCTCAGAGGATGAGCCGTTCGATAACTTTGACATGCCGCTTACAGCGCGAGCGCAACGAGTGGTCCGGCTAGCGCCGATTGCTCTTGAAGGTCTGGAACGGCTGATCCGTGATCGGAGCATTCCGGGAGCCTCAAACGCATCTCAACCGCTTCTGTGGGAGGAGATCGACGCTCTCCACAGGCTCCATCGGGAACTCGGCGACCTGCTGCGTTTGGCCCGCGCAGGACGCCCTTTTGAAACCCAATGGGCTGCGGTTAGTGAGCTTTTCCAAGGCGTATTTCGTCTTGGAAAGGAAACTGGAGAACTCTTCGTCAATGGGCTCCCCCCGCTCGCGGCATCCGCCCTCCCCGCGCTAGGTACTTTAAAGGCGTGCGAGGCGATGCTCCATCTGGACACAACTTCTAGCGCGACCATTGCTGCGGGCGTGGTTGCCGGAACCTTTGCCTTGAAACCAGGAACGAAGAAAACATCGACCTAGGTGCGCGCTCATACGATCCGCATCCCCGGTCAGAACCGAAGACCAGGACTCGACTCGGCCTCCTCGCTTACTAAGAGATGATCCGGAAGCGGCCACGGCGTCGCGTGCCGGCCGATACGGTAGGGCGCCATCGACTCCGTCAGCGCCCAGGTCTCATTTCGATCCGTGGTCAGTTCAGGGCGCAAGTAGTTGGCGTATACCCAGCGGAAGCGCGGATTGTCGGGCGTGAACTGGTGGGCCTCTACCATGTTTCGAACGTGCCTGACGGTGTTCACGTCGCGTCCGCCCATGGTCTCGACGCCGACGTGGACGACACCAGGCCGGTCGGCCGGCAGCTGCCGCTCGGCCTTCGCAACCACCTGCCGGAAGTGCTTGGCCTTGTGCCGGATGGCGGCGGGCGAGGAACTTGTCCAGGTCACAACGCTCACACGGTAGATGGTATGGGCGTAGATTGGCCGCTTCTTCGCCGGGCGCCACCGGGCCGAGAAGCTGTGGTCGGCTTCGTGATCGTAGTTGCCGGAGACCAGTTCGATCATCCGGCTCGACCCGTAGAACACGTCGTCATGGGCCATGACCCGGCGCGCCAGATGCCAGGTCGGCGCGGCGATCGCACCGTCCGAGACCTGATCGGACCAGACTGCCCGCTTTTCGCGAAGGGCCGTCTCCACCCGGTTTACGAGATAGTCGGGCGGGACGTCCTGAAGTTCGACCTTGAAGTCGATTGTCAGGATGAAGGACGTGTCCAGGCGCTCCCTCAGGCGATGGACGGGCGCAGCGAGCGCCAAGCCAAGCTGACGCTCTTTGATGGCGTAGGCCGATGGCATGAGGCGCTTGCATTCGATGGCCCAGCGACGAGTGCCCCGGGAGGCATGCAAGTCCGGGGTCGGCGGTCCGCCACGGATTTCTTGTACGAACCGGGTGTCCCAGCCATGCCTGTTCCAGGCTAGGGCGACCAGCAGTTCATAAATGCCGGGCTCGGGCTGGCGCCGATCGCCCGTCATCAGGCGCGCGGCCCGGTCCTCGGCACCCGGTATCGCCCGCAATCGCCCCAACTCCAGGCCGAGGCGCTTCAGGTAGGGAACAGACCGAACCATGGCGTCCGGCACGAAGCTCTCGCGGTTGGCGGCGAAGGCCTCGCCCTGGACGATCCACCACGCCGCGGCGTCGGATGGATCAAAGGGATCGGCGTGTTGGCCTCGCTTCCAAGCTTCGAGCGCCGACGCAAGGTGAGCGCGCTGGACCTCAAGCCGGCCCTCCATTTCACTGACCGGCACGAAGCCTTTCAGCCAATCGACCGCGGCGCGCACGTCTTCGTCACGCCAATCGTGGCCCGTGCGCGGCGCGATCCAGTTTGGGTCGGGGAAAGGCATAGCCCACCATCAACGTTAAAGCTGTGGCGGGGCAAGAGGCCTCTCGTTGGCGGAGGGTGAGTGGCCTGTTGCCTCCGGGCCGCGACCGTCTAACTGTCGGCTGGGAGCTGTAAGGGAGGGTGCTTAAGCGGCAATGATAGAGCAGCGGCTAGAACCTCATGGCCTGGCTCAGTCTCGCTGCCGTCTTGTTCGCCACAAGCTTCAGCGGATCATCGCTCAGGTGCGCGTAGATCTCGGTCGTCCTCGCCTGCTTATGGCCGAGAACCTTTCCGACGAGGAACAGTGACGCGCCATCCGCGATGGCGAAGCTCGCGAAACTGTGCCGGAGGTCATGGAGTCGGACGGTCGTTAATGACCGGACTTCGCGAAGGTCGCCGCCCAGGTCGTGGATCCGCCGATGCAGGATCGCATCCGCTCTTGCCTTGACCTTGGTCCACAGATTGGGGAGGCCGACGAAGTGGCCGTCTCCCTTCAGGGCGGGCAGCACCCAGGGCGATCCCGTGCCAAGCGCCGGCGTCGTGTCCCCCGAGTTGTGGCCCCTCGACGCCTCGGGAGCTCGGGTCTCGTCCCAACGACGCCGGAGCACCGCGATCGCATCGTCGGCCAGCGGCACGACCTTGGCCCCAGTCTTTGACTCGGGGAGGCGCAGGCAGCCCTTGGACCAGTCGACGAAGTCCCATTGCAGCGTCAGGATTTCCGATTTGCGGCACCCGGTCAGCATCAGCAGGCGCACCGAGTCGGCCATGACGGCGTAGCGCTCGTCCTCGCGCTCAAACTCCGCCAAGGCCTCGGCGAGCGCGGCAATTTCCCGCTCGGATAGGTATCGCTCCTTTCGGATCGTTTTGAACCTTTCGACGCCTTTGGTCGGGTTCTTCTGGAGATACTCGGCCTTAATCGCGAACTCGTAGACCGCCCCGAGCGTGATCACCGCCATCGCGGCCACGCGCTTGCCGCCCCTCACCTTCGACCGACGACGGTGTCCAAGCATGACGTTTCTGGCCGTCTTGCCCTGAGAGATGTCGAACTGCATCCGCGACACATCCATCGCGGTGACGTCGCGGGCGAGATGCCGGCCGAGCAGCGGCTTGATGTGGCAATCGAACATGATGCGGTTCGTCTCCCAGCTTGAGTCCTTCTTATTCGGCTTCAGCGCGGGTCCCTGCTCGAGATAGAGGTCGGTCAGCGCTTCCACGGTCAGCGCGTTCCTGTCGGCGACCTTCTGGGCTTGGGGATCGACCCCGTCCCTCACGTCCTGAAGTTTCTCGATCGCCCGGTCACGCGCCTCATCAAGACCATACCCTCCGTCGGCCTTGCCAAGGGTGAGCTTCCGGAACCGGCCTCCCAGTCGATAAAAGAGGACATAGCTGCGTCCGCCTCCGGGCCTGACGCGAACTCCAAAGCCTGTGACCTGGGTGTCCCACACGCAGAACTCGGCGGCTGCGGGTTCTAGGTTTTCAATCAGTTTCTTCGTCAGTTTCGGCATCGAACGGCCCAAAAAAGGTAGCGTATGGGTAGCAGAAAGTGCGATTTGCTACCTGTTTCCGCGATTTGCACATCGTACCGGAAAACAGGATTTCTACAATCTTTTCCGTAAGTTGGAACAGAATGAGATGACCTGAAAAGGCATGAAATAGGAACATTATCCTAATGGCATGCAAGAGGTCAGCGGTTCGACTCCGCTAAGCTCCACCATCAGCCTCCCTCTTCCATCGATATTTCGAGGAAGAGGGAGACTGGCCATCCCTTCAGAATAGCCCGTTTGACCACCTTCACGCGAAGGTCGCGTTCGATCGTACGACGCCTACGCTCTAGAGCAACGTGGCGGCCAGATTGACCGTCAGCGCCAAGATGACGGCGTTGAAGAACCAGGCGATCAGGCTGTGAAACGTCGCCAGGCCGCGCAGCTTGCGGCTGGAGATCTGCACATCGGCCGTCTGGTTCGCCACGCCGATGATCAGGGCGAAGTGTAGAAAATCCCAGTAGTCCGCATCCTCCTCACCCGGAAAGATCAGCCCGCCCTGATCGCCCTTGCCGTCGTCACGCGGCGCGTAGAAGCCATGGGCGTAATGCAGGGCGAAGATGATGTGCACATACAGCCACGACAGCCCGACGGTGCACACTGAGAACATCGCCTGCCCGACCGTCGGCTTGCCGTCGCTGGCCACCATCGCGAGGACCAGGACCACGACGCTGGCCACGGCCGCCGCCATGCTGAGCGGCAGGACCAGGACGCCCGCTTGATCCAGTTCCGCCGCGCGGCGTCGCATCGCCTCCTGAGAACGCGCCCTGAAGATCTGCGCAAAGGTCGCAACGAGGAAGGTCGCCACGCCCGCGTCCCATCCGGCCGCCAGTCGCATCGGCCAGCCGAAGCTGGCCGGCGCCAGCGCTGCGACGGCCGCCAGGACCAGCAGCCCAAGCCATAGCGACAAATGCAG
This sequence comes from Brevundimonas vesicularis, assembly GCF_044807075.1. Lineage (GTDB taxonomy): Bacteria > Pseudomonadota > Alphaproteobacteria > Caulobacterales > Caulobacteraceae > Brevundimonas > Brevundimonas vesicularis_G. The sequence continues at coordinate 1,002,352 of NZ_CP085234.1, read as the reverse complement.
ACGGAACAGGCGCGCGACAGATCCCATGCCGCGAGATTGCGCATTCCTGGCCGCACGTCCAGCGACCGCGCGGCCTGCGGAGCGGCTACGACAAAATGGATTTCGTCTCATTGAGGGACACGACTGCCGGCGACGTCATAGAAGTGTCGCTTATCGTTTCGGGGGAAACGCGAATGCTGGTGTCGATCGTGATCGGCGAGGCTCTCTATCTGGCGCATCGCTGTCGGCGGGCGCTGATCGCCTCGCCCGTGGTGCTGGTCGGGCTGTGGGCCGTGATGACCGTCATGCCGCACGGCTCGATCCGTCTGCCGAACTGACGAGAAGCTGTCGGCGGCCTTTTCAGGCGCCGGACCGAATCCGATGCCCCAGGCGTTGTCAGGTGTGAACCCGACGCCGAGGACGCCCTGACCGACTTCTCCCCATCACCCCAACGCATCCGCGTCATCGATCTGGAGACGGCCGGATCCGGCCCTCAGGACGTGTGCGAGATCGGCTGGCAGGACGTGGTGCGCGACGGGGCCGGCCCATGGCGTTTGGATGCGACGCGCGGCGCCCGTTTCGTGAATCCCGGTCGGCCGATCTCGCCCGACACCATGGCGATCCATCACATTCTGGACGAGTGGGTTCAGGACGCCGGCTACTGGAAGGCCGTCGCGCCGCCCATCCTTCGTCCGGAGACGGGCGTGATTGCCCTAGCGGCTCACCGGGCCAGTTTCGAGCAGCGGTATTGCACCCCCGCCCTGTCAGGCGGCGCAAGGTGGATCTGCACCTGGAAATGCGCCCTGCGGCTGTGGCCCGATCTGCCGCGCTTCTCCAACCAGATGCTGCGCTACCTGCGCAGGCCCCAAGGACTGGTGCATGAGCTGGGCCTGCCGGCGCATCGCGCCCTGCCCGACGCCTATGTCACCGCGCATCATCTGCGCGACATGCTGAACCAGGCGACCGTCGAGCAGCTGCTGGCCTGGAGCCGCGAGCCGGGACTGCTGCCCCGCGTGCCCGCCGGCCCCGAGCGTGGCAAGGCGTGGAGCGCGGTGGATGCCGACCGGCTTCATGTCCTGGCGTCGGGACGCGACATCGACATCGCCTTCACCGCCGCGACCGAGCTTCGCCGCCGCGGCCTATTGGCGGACCTTGCCGCCCAAAGACCAGACCAAGGCCGTCTGCTTTAGATTTCGCCTTGTCCATCCTCCCTGCGACCACGACAAAAGACAGTCGCTCCATCTCCAGCTGACGTCGACCTCCTGAACGCGCCAGATCGGCCTCGAACGCTAAAGTTAACGAAAGCCTTGCACCGCGCCACTATGACGCTTGACTTCAGTTTTTATCGAGATGAACGGTGTCGAAATTCTCCAGCAGCCACGCTTGCGGCCTGCGGCGCGGGTTTTGACCTAGACGGCGTCAAGGCTCCGCGTCGGGGCAAATCGCACCCGCTCACCGGGCGGTAAGTTTTGGGCAGCTGGGAATCACTGTCGGGCTGACGGCCCGAGATCGGAGCAGATGATGGAAGCAAGCCCGCTGATCCTGGTGGTCGATGATGACGCCTTCATGCGCGAAATCACGCGCGTCCACCTGGAAGGGGTCGGCTATCAAGTCGCTCTGGCGACCAGCGCGGCCGATGGCGTCCAAAAAGCGCGGGAGCTTCGACCCTCTGCGGTCGTGATGGATTTCGCCATGCCGGGAGGCTCAGGGGTCGAAGCGCTGAGAACCCTTCGAACCGATGACGATGTCGGACACATACCCATCTTAATGGTGACGGCCTGGTCTCTGGAAGAGTGCCAATCGGGAACGAAGGGCCTTTCGGCAACCTGGCTTCAGAAACCCGTCATGGGCGAGGACTTGATCGCGTCGGTGCGAGCACTTTTGCCAGCATGACCGGATCCAGCGCCAATTTATCGCGCGGTGCGCGTGTGCTCGTGGTCGATGACGACACCTTTATTCAGCAGATGGCGGAAATCCTGCTGAAGCGACAAGGGTGCCGCGTGAGCGTCGCTGCGACCGGAGCGGCCGCATTGGCATCGATGGCCGCGCCTGCGCCGGACCTCGTTCTGCTCGATCTCGGTCTTCCCGACATCTCAGGCCTGGAGGTTCTTCGTCACTTCCGGGCTGCGGAAACCTGGCGGCACGTGCGCATCCTGGTGTTTACCGCGTCGCATGAGACCGAGACCATTGTTCGCGCCAAGCAGTCGGGCGCCTCCGGATATGTTTGCAAACCGGTGGCGCTGAACACCCTGGCGGAGATGGTCGGCAACCTGCTTGATCAACCCTCTCTGACCTGGATCGACGACTACACACGCGCCCACAGCCAGAATTAGGCGATCAGTTCGATTCATTCACGCCCTGCAGATGCTGGCCGGCGCCATTACGGGACAAACGAAGAAAGTGAGGAAAATGGTGGACGCGACAGGGATTGAACCTGTGACCCCCTCGATGTCAACGAGGTGCTCTCCCGCTGAGCTACGCATCCGCCGTAGGGCTCCGAAAACCGTCTTCGGAGCGGGAAGAGCGGTCGTATAGCGGCGAGGCCCGTCGGCATCAAGCCGATTTAACGGCAAGAATGCGATTTCTCGCCGAACGCCGCTCGGCGCGCTTCAGGTTCAGGCGGCGACCATCCGCTCGACCTCATTGACCAGATCGCGCAGGTGGACGGGCTTGGACAAAACCTTGGCGTCCGGCGTGGCCTGGGCGGCCGTCAGGGCCACGGCGGCGAAGCCGGTGATGAACATGATGCGAAGGCCGGGCTGGCGGGCGGCGGCGACGCGGGCGACCTCGATCCCGTCGGCGCCCGGCATGACGATGTCGGTCAGCAACAGGTCGTAGGGACCATGTTCCAGGGCGTCGATGGCGTCGTCGCCGTTCTCGCAGTCGATGACCTGGTGACCGGCCCGCTCCAGCGCGCGCGTCAGAAATCCGCGCAACGAACCGTCGTCTTCGGCCAGGAGAATACGCGCCATTCGAGAAACACCCTTGAAACAGACCGCAAACCTAGAGCCCGAACGGTAAACCGCCGATGAAATTCGCCGATCAGCCGACTTCCTTCCACAGCGAAACGCGCTAAGCGGAAGCATGACCGACGGCGGCGACAGCTTTTCGATCACCGCCCCGGCGGCGGACGCGCCCGCGACGGCGCTGGTCTTCGCCTCGCCCCACTCCGGCGACCTCTATCCCGATGACATGGGCGCGGCGCCGGGCCTGTCGCGCGCCAGCCTGAAAAGCGCCGAGGACGCCCTGGTCGGGCGCTTGATCGCAGAGGGGCCGCGCAGAGGAGCCGCGCTGATCGAAGGCCGGATCGGCCGAGCCTATGTCGATCTGAACCGTGACCCGTCCGAGCTTGACCCGGTCCTGATCGCGGATTTGGACGGCCCGGTCGGGGCCAAGACGGCCGCCGGTTATGGCGTGATCCCCCGGTTGGCCGGTGACGGGACGCCGCTCTATGCGCGCCGGCTGACGCTGGCGGAAGCCAGACACCGCATCGCCACCGTCCACGCCCCCTATCACCAGGCCCTGGGCGAACTTATGCAGGCGACGCGCGCGAGGCATGGACGAGCGGTGCTGATCGACTGGCATTCGATGCCAGCGCGCGCCGTCGGGGCCGAGGTGGTCTTGGGCGACCGCTATGGCTCGACCTGCGACGCACGGCTCAGCCGAAGACTGCGCGACCTGTTCGAAGGGCTGGGCTGGCGCGTGGCGCAAAACCACCCCTACGCCGGCGGTTGGTCCACCCAACGCTGGGGCCGTCCGGACGAGGGCTATGAGGCCATCCAGATCGAGCTGAGCCGCAAACTGTATCTGGACGAGGCGACGCTGGCCCCCAATGGGACCTACGCAAAGACGCAGAAGGCCCTCTCCCGCGTGATCGCAGCCCTCTGCGCGGACGCGTGGTCGGTCTGACTGATCGCTGATCAGATCAAAAAAAAGCCGCACCCGAGGGTGCGGCATTAAAAGTCTATAGGGAGGAAACGCCCAGGAAGGGCAAGACGCCCGGAGGCGTCAGAGGTCAACTTAGGTTGCAATGCACAATGGGTCAAGACCCATGCGCGGCTGTAGGGTCACGCCTTGTTACGAAGTATGGGCCTGCGTTCGGGACGTGACGTGGATTTGGCGACAAATGGGCGAACCTCCGCTTTCGCATGTGCGAGATCGTCGAGAGCATGCCGGATGGGTTCGCGCTTGATCTGACAGTTCCGTAACCTGCACGCCCGCAATCAGCCACAAAAAGGATCGTCAATCTCCGCTCAAGCTTCAGCGGAAATTTCTCATGCGCCCGTCTCGACTGTCCTGCGCCGCCGCAATGTCGGCCGTCGCCTTCGCCGTCCCGGCCTTGGCTCAGGAAGCTCCGCCTCAGAACAACGCGGAAATGGTCGCCATCTTCGCCGCCGATCAGGCCGTGCGTCAGAATCTGTCGCCCGACTTCTTCAATGATCGCGCGCGCATGACCGAAATGATCGCGGGCGACGCCGCGCGCCGGGTCCAGACGCGCGCCTTGCTGGACGCCGGGGCGCTCCAGACCGGCGAGGACTATCGCGCCGCCGCCTTCGTCTTCCAGCACGGCTCCACGCCCGAGGATTATCTGCTGGCCCATAGCCTGGCCGTCGCCGCCGTGGCCAAGGGCTCGCCCGACGGCGCCTGGATCGCCGCCGCCACCCTCGACCGCTATTTGCAGATGACCGACAAGGCCCAGATCTACGGCACCCAGACCCGCAAGACCCGCGACGCCCCGGCCACCCTCGATCCCTACGACCGCGCCCTGATCCCCGACAGCCTGCGCGCCGTCTTCGGCGTCCCGCCCCAGTCGGAACAGGACGCGCGTCTCGCGGCCGTCAACGCCGCGGCGGAGGCCGCCGCGCCGAAACCCTAAACCCGTCATTCCGAGGTGTCCGTAGGACGAACCCGGCATGACACCGACTAAGATGAGGCTCAGGACACCAACAGCGCCTCGACCTGATCGCGCTCCGGCGCCGACGGCTGCGCGCCCGGGCGGGTTGCGGCGAAAGCCCCGGCGGCGCAGGCGAAGCGCAGCGCCTCGGCCGGGTCCATGCCTTCCAGCAAAGCCACGGTGATGGCGGCGACGAAGGCGTCTCCCGCGCCCGTCGCATCGACCGCCTCGACGGCCGGCGGGGTCGCCCAGGCCATTTCGACGCCGCGCTGATACATGGCCGCGCCTCGGGCGCCCTTGGTGACGACCACCCGTCCCCCGCCCCGGTGCAGGCCGTCGCCATAGAAGGCCGCCTCGGTCTCATTGACGACGATCAGGTCGGCGCGGCGCAGCAGCAGTTCCGACACCGGCGCGGCGGGCGCCAGATTGGCGCAGACGAAGCCCGTCGCTCGGCCCACCGCCGCCTCGACCGTCTCGATCGGCAGCTCCAGCTGTACGATCAGCGCGCCCTCGATCCGCTGGGGCAGCTGTTCAGGGGTGACCATATGGTTGGCGCCGGCCGCGACCACGATCTGGTTCTCGCCGGTTGGATCGACGGCGATCAGGGCGACGCCCGTCGGGGCCGCCACATCCACCTCCACCCCCGCCAGATCGACACCCAGGTCTTCCATCAGGGCCAGGGCCTCGCCAGCCATGGCGTCGTTGCCGACCCGCCCGATCAGGCTGGCCTCTGCCCCCAGTTTCTCGGCCGCCAGCGCCTGGTTGGCGCCCTTGCCGCCGGGATGCCGCGCCAGGGTCGCCCCCGTCACCGTCTCGCCCGGCGCCGGCAGTTGGGGCGCGGTGGCCACCAGATCCAGGTTGATCGAGCCGACGACGGTGATCCTCATGCGCCGACCTCCAGCGCCTCAGCCCCCAGCGCCTGAGCCTTCAGTTTGGCGACGATCAGATCGAACACGCCTTGCGCGTCCGCCGCGACCGCCCAGCGATGCCGCGCCGTCGCCGGATCGATCCGGAACTCCACCGCCGTATGCCCACGCGTCAAGTCCGAACCCGTCTCCACCTCGATCCGGCAGGGCTTGGTTTCGAACAGGTCAGGCTGGATCAGCCAGGCGATGGGACACGGGTCATGCAACGGGGCGCCCCAATCGAAAGTGGGCCACCCCACGATCTCGCGCTCCACCCGCTGCGAGAACCGCAGCGTCGATGCCGCCGCCCGCGCGGCCTCGCTGTCGATGGCCTCTATCGCCGCGATCCGGTCCTCGGTCGCACGCACCTGATGGGTCGCATCCAGGCCGAAGGCGACCACCTGACACCCCGATCCGAACACCACCGCCGCCGCATCCGGATCGGCCCAGATGTTGAACTCTGCCGATGCGGTGACATTGCCGCCTTCCGACCGCGCCCCGCCCATGACGACCACCGGCCCCAGCCGTTCGGCCAGCCGCCGCTCGCGCCGCATCGCCAGCGCCAGATTGGTCATCGGCCCCAGGACGGCGATGGCGACCGAACCTTCGGGCCGCCTCATCACCAGATCGACGATGGCGTTGGCGGCCGGCCCGTCGCCGACGATCCCCGTCGGTTCGAACGGCTCCAGATCGCCCAGACCCTCGACGCCGTGAAACGCGCCCGCCCCCGCCGGCGGACGTTTCAGCGGCCGCTCCGCCCCGCCGAACACCGGCACGTCCTCGCGCCCGGCGATCTGGCGGATGATCCGCGCATTGCGTTGGGTCTTGGCGCCGGGGACATTGCCCCCGACCGTGGTTATGGCCAGCAGCTCCAGCTCGGGCGCGGCGAAGGCCAGAAACAGCGCCACGGCGTCGTCCACGCCGGGGTCGCAATCGATGATCAGGGACTGAATAGACACCCTCGTCGTTTGAAGGCCCGAACGCCGACGAGCAACCCGTTTCGGTGGCGCGCGGTGAGCAGTTTGAGGGAATCGCGTCTGCAACCACGCCTTCACCCCTCGTCCCCTTCGCGCTAAGTCAGCCGCATGACTTTCGCTCCCCTCCCCGACGCCGGCGCCAACTGGGTCGATCGGCATGCGCCGGAGGGGCTGAAGCCCTGGTTGAAGCTGGGGCGGTTCGACCGGCCCATCGGCATCTGGCTGCTGCTGCTGCCTGGGTGGCAGGGGATCGCGCTGGCCTTGGCGCAGTACCGGCAGGCGCCGGGTCTCTATGATCTGTGGCTGTTCGTCGGTTTCGGCATCGGCGCTTGTCTGATGCGGGCGGCGGGGTGCGCCTTCAACGACATCGTCGATCGGGATTTCGACGCCCAGGTCGCCCGCACCGCCCAGAGACCCATCCCGTCCGGCCGCATCTCGGTCAAACAGGCCTGGGTCTTTGTGGTAGGATGCAGCCTGATCAGCCTTCTGGTCCTGCTGACCCTGTCGACCGTCGCCATTCTGCTGGGGGTCGGGTCGCTGGGCCTGGTCGCGGCCTATCCCTTCATGAAGCGGATCACCTGGTGGCCCCAGGCCTGGCTGGGCCTGACCTTCAACTGGGGCGCGCTGATGGGGTTCGCCGCCGCCTTGCCCCTGGCGGCGGCCGCATTGCTGCTGCCCGCCGATCTCGCCGGCGAGTTCCGGCCCTTTCTGTGGTCCCCGGCCAGCGAAAGCGGCCATGCGATCGCCCTGACGTTGCAGGCCTATCTCCCCGCCGTCCTGCTGTGGATCGGCGGCGTCTTCTGGACCCTGGGCTACGACACCATTTATGCGCTTCAGGACATCGAGGACGACGCCATGATCGGGGTGAAGTCCTCGGCCCGCCGCCTGGCCTCGGCCGTGCGGCCCGGCGTGGCGGTCTTCTATGGTCTGACCGTGATCCTTGCCGCCCTGACTGGCCTCGCCGCCGGGCTTGGGCCGCTCTTCTGGCTCGGGCTGCTGATCTATGCCGCCCATTTGGCGCGTCAGGTCGTGCGGCTGGACCGCAACGACGGCGCCCTGGCGCTGAAACTGTTCAAGTCCAATCGCGAGGCCGGTCTGATCCTGCTGGCCGCCATCGCTCTTGGCTCAATCTCCCTGTGATCCCCCCGATGATGGAGTTTCCCATGTCGCGCACCGCCCGCATCCTGCTGTTGTCCGCCGCTGTCGCCGCCACGCTTTCCGCGTCTCTGGCCGCCTGCCAGCGCAAGGAAGACAAGGCCCAGGCGCCGGCCGCGCCGGCCCCGGCCGCTGCGCCGGCCATGTCGAACACCCCCGTCGGCTATGACAGCAAGACCCCCTATGCCGCGGTAAAGCTGACCCTGCCCCAGGCGATCAAGACCACGCCCGCCCTGCACGCCGCCCTCTACGCCGACACGGTGCGCGACCTGAAGCAGTTCGAGGAAGGCGCCCAGGCCGATCTCAGCGAAGCCGGCGGCGGCCCGAACCCTTATGAAAAGACCATCGCCTTCGCGCCGGGCGCCGAGACCGGCAAGCTGGTCAGCCTGGCCCGCACCGATTTCGAGTTCACCGGCGGCGCCCATCCCAACACCAGTTTCGACGCCGTGATCTGGGACAAGACGACCAATAAGCGGCTGGGCTTCGCCGACCTGTTCCGGCCGGGCGCCGACCTGTCGGTCTTGGACAAGGCCTTGTGCGCCGCCGCCAACGCCGCCAAACAGGCCCGCTCGCCGGGCTCGGAGGCCGCGACGCTGGACGGCAAGATGTGGACCTGCCCCAAGGCCGTCTCGACCCCGTTCGTCCTGACGCCGGGCACGACGCCGGGCAAGGCGGGCGGCGTGACTTTCCTGATGGGACCCTATCAGATCGGCCCCTATTCGGACGGCCCCTACTGGATCGCCCTGCCGCAGAGCGTCTTCCGCGCCCTGCTCAATCCCGCCTACGCCGACCAGTTCGACGGCGCACCGGCCAAGGCCGGCGACGTGACGCCGAAGAATGGCTGACGCCTGTACATCCTCCCCCGCCTGCGGGGGAGGGGGACCACAAAGTGGTGGAGGGGGCGGACGCATCACTGCTCTCGCCGGTTCAGATTCGTGCGGTTTTCGCCCCCTCCACCACGCTACGCGCGGTCCCCCTCCCCCGTTTCGCTGCGCTACTCGGGGGAGGATCTTCAAGGCTCACTTCGCCAGAAAGGCATCGATCAGTTCGGCGAACCGCTCGGGCTGATCGGCCATGATGAAGTGTCGCGAGCCGTCGACGCGGATCAGGCTCACGCCGGGCAAGGTCGCATACTCCCGCGTCCACATGGCGTCCGCCACCGCCGCAGGCGCCCCGCCATCCGCATCGGCGGCGTAGAGGGCCGTCACCGGGGTCGTCATCGCGGCCAGGCCGGGTCGCGCGTCGGTGGTCATCACATCCTTGATCGCCGCCGCCATCGCGTGTCGGTCGCCCGCCATGGACCACGCCACGATGTCCGCCTGGGTCGCCGGATCGCGTGAATAGCCCGCTGCGGTCTGCGTCTGGCCGTTGCGGAAGGCGTCCTGCGGGGTGTTCAGAATGCCGCTCGCCGCCTGATCGGCGAAGGGGCGCGCGGTCTCGGCTGTGACCTGCGGCCCGAACAGGGCGGAGAAGAAGGGCAGGCTGTCGACACTCATCAATCGTCCCACGGCATCGGGATGCGCCTGCGCCAGCCTCAGCCCGACAAGCGCGCCCATGGAATGGCCGATGACCGCTGGTCGGTTCAGGGTCTCCTGGCGAATGTAGCGATCCAGCTCATCCACCACAGGCTGCAAGAAGGGGCCGTCCCCATGCGACCACGGCTCGCCGGCGAACCCGGCCAACTGCACCAGATGCACCCTGTGCGTCGCCTTCAGCCGATCGGCCGTCGCCCGCCAGACCTCCCGCGAACAGCCGAAGCCGGGAATCAGGATGACATCGGGGCCCTGCCCCACCACCTCGACCGACAGCCGGTCGGAGGCGAAGGGCGCAGCGGCGGACGCCGCTGGCAGCGCGGTCTGGGCGCGGGCCTGATCGCTGGCCACAGCGCAGGCGATCACAACGCCCAGGATGATGGCAAGGCGCGACGGGGCGAAGACGCCCCGGCAAGGGCGAATGACGTTCGACATCACAGTCTCCAATTGTAAGGTTATTCTGACTTTTCGGTCAGTCCGCGTGAGGGTTCTCAAAGATCTCTTCGACCGGCCGCTCGAAGACGGCGGCGATCCGGTAGGCCAGGTCCAGCGAGGGGTCGTGCCGCTCCGTCTCCAGGGCGATCACCGCCTGGCGCGAGACCCCCAGCGCCTGACCCATCTGTTCCTGGGTCCAGCCGCGCTCGACGCGTAGAAGCTTAAGACGGTTCTTCATCGGCTGCTCCGGATGAAGGGTGAAACGACGCCGTAGAGGCCCCAGAAGACCGGCACGATCAACCAGGTCTGCATATGCGGCGCGCCGGCGAAACTCTCGCCAAAGCCCCAGAAGGTGGCGACGGCTAACGCCAGTCCGGCCGCGATGATGAACTGTTTGGCCGTCACGCCGCGCACGAACTCGTCGCTTTCGCGCATCAGCGCCAGGGTCGCCCAGATCTGCCCGATTACCGGCGCCGACACCGCCGCCGCCAGGACCCAGGCCGCCGGCTTGCCCATCAGATCGTCGAACGCGTCGGTCGTCATCATCGCGACGCAGATCGCGACGTAAGGCACGGAGAACGCCATCGTGCGAATGATGTAGCGTCGATGCGCAGGCGTTCCGGTCTTCCAGGCGGTGAACATATTGGCTCTCCTTGTGTAAGGACAACCTGACACCGACAGAATGTCATGTCAACCTGACTTTTTGTCAGGCGCGCCCAACATTCCTCCGTTGCTTTTCCGGACGCGCTTCAGGGGCTAGACTTCACCCATGTCCGCCGCTCCGCACATTGCCCCGTCGGCCCTGTTCACGCCTCAGGAATGGGCGCCGTATCAGATACGCTCGGCCTGGGCCGGCCCGCTGCTGGTGGCCCACTGCTGGGCCGTGATCGCGCTGGCCGTGATCGCGGGCGTCCTGGTCCCATGGCTGATCCCGCTGTGCGTCATGATCGTCGGCACGCGTCAGCTGGGTCTGGCCATTCTGATGCACGAAGCGGCGCATGGCGGGCTGTCGAAGTCGAACCGGCTGAACGATTTTCTCGGCCACTGGCTATGCGCCGTGCCGATCGGCGCCAGCCTGAAGGCCTATCGCCCCTATCACCTGACGCATCACCGCTTCGCCCAGCAGGCCGAGGATCCCGATTTGATGCTGTCCGCGCCGTTTCCCGTCAGCACGGCCTCGCTGCGCCGCAAGCTGATCCGCGATCTGACGGGCCAGACCTTCTTCAAGCAGCGGGCCCTGCTGCCGCTGGCGCAGGCGCGCTCGAGCGGCCCCCGAGATGATGGCGCACATGACTATGAGTCGATCGTGACGGGCCGATCCGTCCTGCCCTTCCTCGCCTTCAACACGATCCTCCTGGCGGGCTTCATCGCCGCCGGCGTTTGGTGGGCTTTCTTCATGCTGTGGCTGCTGCCGATGGCGACGTGGTTTCCGATGGTGACGCGTCTACGAAACATCGCCGAACACGCCTGCGTCGAGGGTTCGGCCGTCGATCCGTTCCGCGCCGCCCGCACCACCCGCGCATCTTGGTGGGAGCGCGCCTTCATCGCGCCCTACTGGGTCAACTTCCACGCCGAGCACCACCTGTTCATGCATGTGCCCTGCTGGAAGCTGGCGCGCCTGCACCGCGCCATTCGTGCGAAGCCGCAAGCTGAGGCGATGGCGGTCGCACCCGGCTATGCCAGCGTGCTGAAGGCTGTTACGCGCCAGCCGGAATGACCGTCCTCGATCCCGCCGCCTTCATCCGTGACAACACCCGGCTTCAGCCCGTGCCGCACGCCCCCGAGATTTCCTTGTGGCTGGCGGACGAGATCACGCCGATCTGGCGGCTGACGGAAGAAGAGCTGGGCGAAATGGGCGTGCCGCCGCCCTTCTGGGCCTTCGCCTGGGCCGGCGGACAGGCGCTGAGCCGGTATCTGTTAGATCATCCGCAGGAGGTCGCCGGCAAGCGTGTCTTGGACTTCGCCGCCGGTTCGGGTCTGGTCGGCGTGGCGGCGATGAAGGCGGGGGCGACCCATGTCCTGTGCGCCGACATCGATCCCTTCTGTCAGGCCGCCGTCGCCGCCAATGCGACGGCGAACGGCGTGACGCTGGACTTCACCCAGACCAATCTGCTGGACGCCGCCCCGCCGGATGTGGACGTCATCTGCGCAGGCGACATCTGCTACGAGCGCCCGATGACTGACGCCGTTCTGGCCTGGCTGGCCCAGGCCCGCGCCAGGGGAACCCGGGTCCTGATCGGCGATCCGGGACGCACCTATTTCCCACGCACGGGCCTGGATTTTCTGGCCGAGTACCGCGTCCCGACGTCGCGCGAGCTGGAGGACCAGGAGATCAAGCGGTCCTCCGTCTGGGCGATGCCTTAGGCGGCGACCTCCTTTAAGCGGCAGCCTGCCCCTCATGGCGGCCTTCGGCGAACTCCTCGATCATCTTGGCGTTGAAGGCGGGAATGTCGTCGGGGCAGCGGCTGGTCACCAGGCCCTGATCCGCCACCACCGCCTCATTGACCACATTGGCCCCGGCGTTCTTCAGGTCGGTGCGCAGGCTTTCGAACGACGTCATCGTGCGCCCCTCGACCACGCCCGCCTCGATCAGCAGCCACGGCGCGTGACAGATGGCGGCGACCGGCTTGCCGGCGTCGAAGAAGGCCCGAACGAACTTCACCGCGTCCTCGTCCGCCCGCAGCAGGTCCGGGTTCGCCACCCCGCCCGGCAACAGCAGGGCGGAATAGGCCGAGGCGTCCACCGCCGCCACCGCCTTGTCGGCCGTGACCTTGTCGCCCGGCGTCAGATGGTCGAAGCCCTGGAACTCGCCGGCCTTCAGCGACACGATCTCGACCACCGCGCCCGCATCCTTCAGCGCCTTCATCGGTTCATTCAGTTCGACCAGCTCGACGCCGTCGGTCGCGAGGATGGCGACAGTCTTGCCGGAAAGGGATTGGGCCATGAGGAATGCTCCGTTCGTAAAGGGGGTTCGGCGGTATGAACCCACAGAAACTCAAAGGGTTGCGGCTCCGCTTGGCGGCGACGGCGCGCGTCCCCACATCGTATCCATGCGATCGCTCCTGACCCTGACCGCGCTGTTGGCCGCTGCCGCCACGCCGGCCTTGGCCCAGACCTATCCGCAGGCCGGCCGTCCCTACGGCGCCTATCCGGGGGGCGTCCCCGCCGCCATCGCCGACCAGCACCGCTATGAGAACGATCGCCTGCGTTCTCAAGCGCAGTCGAACGCGGACCAAGCGCGTCAACAGCAGATCGAGACTCAGCTTCGCCTGCGCGCCATCGAAGGTGCACGCGAACCAACGGCTGCCCAGCCCTTGCCGCCCCGCCCGCTCTACAGCCCCGAACAGGAGCGGACCTTGCGCCAGTCCGCCGCCGAACGCCGCCAGCAGACGGCCCAGGGCATGAACCAGATCGACAACTGGCTTGATCGTCAAAACTGACGCATCCCTTCCCTTGCACCCGCGTTCCTGCCTAGCTTAACGAGGATCGGGCGGAGGATAAGGCATGCGCTGGCAGGGTGGACGGACAGGCGGCGGGGTCGAGGATCGACGGGGTCTTGGCGGCGGAGCCATCGCTGGCGGCGGCTTGGGCGTCGGCGTTCTCGCCATTATCGGCTATCTGGTCTTCGGCATCGATCCTTCGACCACGACGCAGCTCGCCAGCCAGTTCGGCGGCGTCGGCGCCGAGCAACAGCAGGGCCAAGTCGGCACGCCCAAGGATCAGGCCGGCCGTTTCGTCGATGTCATCGGCGCCAACATCGATGATGTCTGGTCACAGAAGCTTGAGGGCTATCAGCGGCCCAACGTCGTCATCTACGAACAGGGCACGCCCACCGGCTGCGGTTATGGTCAGTCGGCCATGGGGCCTTTCTACTGCCCGACCGACAAGACCGTCTATCTGGACCTCGGTTTCTGGCAGGAGATGGAGAACAAGCTCGGGGCCTCGGGCGCCGACTTCGCCCGCGCCTATGTCATCGCCCACGAGTTCGGCCATCACGTCCAGACCCTGACCGGCACATCGGATCAGGTCCGCCGGGCCCAGCAGCGCGCCTCCGGTCAGGCCGAAGCCAATCAGTATTCCGTCGCGCTGGAGCTTCAGGCCGACTGCTACGCCGGCGTCTGGGCCCGGAACGCCTCGGCCGTCTCGAATGGTCAGGTCGCCCTGGATGTTGGGGAGTTCGAGGAGGGCATGAAGACCGCCCAGGCCATCGGCGACGACACCCTGCAACGGCGCAGCGGCGGCCGCGTCTCGCCCGAAAGCTTCACCCACGGCTCCTCGGCGCAACGGGTCGAATGGCTGCAGCGCGGCTATCAGTCGGGCGACCCAGCCTCCTGCGACACCTTCAGCGGCGCCTGATCGCCGACTAAAGTCAAACCTCCGACGCGATCTTGCGCAGGGCCTCTTCGAACACCGAGGCCGGCTGGCCGCCCGAGATCAGATATTTGCCCTCGACCACCACGGCCGGGACCGAGGTGATGCCGCGTGCGCGCCACAGGTCTTCAGCCTGGCGCACGGCCTGAGCGTAGCGGCCCGAGGCTAGCACCTCGGCCGCCTCGGCCCGGTCCAGCCCGGCCTTTTCGGCGGCGGCGGTCAGGACGCCGGCGTCGGTCAGGTTCTTGTTCTCGGTGAAGTGGGCGGTGAACAGCGCCTGTTTCAGCGCCTTCTGCTTCTCTAGCGCCGTCTCGTGCGCCCAGTGCAGCAGCCGGTGGGCGTCGAAGGTGTTCCAGATGCGGCTGTCGTCGGTCATGCGCATGTCGAAGCCCACCTCGCCCGCCCGCTCGCGGATCATGGCGCGGTTGGCGGCGGACTGCTCAGGGCTCGCGCCGTATTTGCGGCCGATGTGTTCGACGATGTTCTCGCCCTCTGGCGCGATCTGGGGGTTCAGCTCGAACGGCTGAAAGGCGATGTCGGCGGCGATCCCCTCGTCCTTCAGGGCATCCAGGGCCGTGTCCAGCCCGCCCAGCCCCACCACGCACCAGGGGCAGACGACATCGGAGACGAAGTCGATCTTCAGGGTCTTGAGCGGAGCGTTCATGGCGCGGCCTTCTGGAACAGCGGTTGTTGCAAAGCATATGGGAAGGCGAGGCGGTTAGTGAAGAGTGCTGGTGAGCGAGAGGTGAGCGTTGCGTCGGGCGGCGCCACGCGGGCGAAGGTCGCTGGAACGGGGGTCGCGCGGCTCACCTCTTGCTCACCAGACTCTTCACCCGCACGACCGGCTCAGCTGATCTTCAGGTCTCTCGGCGGGCGGATCCGGCGCCAGCGCGCCTCCACGAAGGCGAAGGCGCCGAAGGCCATCAGCCCCGCCGCCGTCAGCCCCAGGATCCACGACCCGCCCGGCTGGGCCTCCAGCGCATCCAGCGCCGCCGCCGTCGTCGTCACCTCGCCCGAGCGCGCATGCAGCCCCCCCAGAACCACGAACACGCCCAGCGGCAGATAGGCGAACCCTCGCGCCGCATAGCCCGCCCGCGCCAGCGCCGTCGCCGTGCCGCAGAAGGCCTTGGGGCAGGCCAGGGCGTCGTCGAAGTCGTCGCGGATCGCCCTGACGATATTGCCGACGCCGACGCCCAGCACCACAAGCCCCGCCCCGATCAGCAGCACCTCGCCGAATGGCATCCCCAGCAGCATGGCGGCCTTCTCCTGATTCTCGGCCACGCTCTCGGCCTGGGCCTTTGAAGCATTCGTCGCCTCGCCGAACTCGTCCAGATATTCGAACACCCCCAACGCCAGCACGCCGTAGAACAGGCCGCTGACCGCCTGGCCCGCGCGCGTGGCCCAGCCCTTCAGGTCGCTGCCCTCGTGATCCGCGTCGAACACCGCCTGCAACACCCGCCAGCCGACGAAGGCCCACAGGCCCAGCCCCAGCAGCACCAGCCAGACCTTGCCGAACGGCTGCTCGGCCAGCCAGCCCGCCGCCCCGCTGGTCCCCACCGCATCACCGATCCGGTCCGTCGCCGCCAGCAGGGTCAGCGCCCCGGCCGACAGGTAAACAAAGCCTCGCGCCCCATAGCCGACCCGCGCCGCCCATTCGATCAGGGTCGCCAGCGGCGGCAGGCGAAGGGACTTGGCAGCGTTCATGAGGCGTCTCTGGGCGTCGTCAGGACGCCTCAACGCACCGACGACAACAAAGGCTCCGCTTTCACCCTGTGTCGACATCCGACAGACGCCCGCAGGCGTATGCCGTTAAGGTTCGCGTCCTTGGGAGGCGTTCGGTTGAACATCTACGAGTTTCATTTCTTCGACGAGGCGGATCGCCGCCCCTTGCTCGACTTCTTCGACGGGGCCGACGATGCGACGGCGCTGGAAGCGGCCAGGACGCAGCTGTCGCATCACGCCTCCTGCGCGGGGGTGGAGGTGCTGGAGGCCGGTCGTCTGGTCGGGCGCGTCACCCGCTGAAGTTCGTTGGCGCTCTGCTCGCTGGCGTACACAACGCGGTAAACACACGACTTTTCCCCAGCAAGCCGTGTGATATATAGCAACGCTGTGTCGAGTTTCGACAGACGCCGCGATCAGATCGCCTTATGCGCGAACTCATGAACCGCCTTTCGTCCGGTAACCGATTGATCCAAGGGATGAACCCTGACGATCGAGACGCCCTGCTCGCCATCGCCACAGCGATGGAATTCGCGCCCGGCCATGTGTTCAGCGAGCCTGACGACGCCATCGAACACCTGCATTTCATCGACAGCGGCTTCTGCTCCTCGGTGGCGGTTCTGGAAGACGGCCGGACGGTGGAGACCGTGATGATCGGCCGCGAGGGCGTGCTGGGCGTCGTCGCTTCGGTCGTGCCGCAACAAGCCCATACCCGCAGTGTGGCCCAGGTCGCCGGGACGGCGCGCCGGGTGGACGCCGCCAAGTTCCGCGCCCTGTCGGCGCAACGGCCGGGCGTTCGCGACGCCGTCGCCGACTACATGGCGCGGCTTCAGGGCGAGTTGGAGCAGTCGGCCGCCTGCAACGCCCTGCACCACGCCGGGCAGCGGTTCGCCAAATGGCTGCTGCGATGCCACGACAGGGTCGAGGGCGACACCCTGAATCTGACGCAGGAGTATCTGGCCTCCATGCTGGGCTCCCAGCGGACGACGGTGAACGAGGCGGCCCAGGGGCTTCAAAAGGCGGGCGCCATCGCCTATTCGCGCGGCCGGATCACGGTGCTGGATCGGGCGGCCCTGGAGCGGGCGGCTTGTGAATGCTACCGCCGGGGCGACGACCTGCAGCCCTAGTCGACTTGGGCGGCGGGCAGTTCGAGCACCGCCTTCAGGCCGCCCATGTCGCTGTCCGACAGCATCAGCCGCCCGCCATAGGCGCGCGTCAGGTCGTCCACGATCGACAGGCCCAGGCCCGAACCTGGCGCGGTCTCGTCCAGCCGCGCACCGCGCTGCATGACGGTGTCGCGCTGATCGGCCGGCAGACCCGCGCCGTCGTCCTCGACCACTAGGATCATCTGGCCCAGGCCGCTGCCGCCAGCCGAGACGCGCACCCGGCGCTTGGAAAACTTGGCGGCGTTCTCGATCAGATTGCCCAGGATTTCCTGCAAATCCTGACGCTCGCCCAGGAAGGACAGGGTGTCGGGCGCGCGCCAGTCGATCTCGACATTCTTGTCGCGGAACACCTGCTCGATCATCACCGCCAGTTCGTCCAGCACCTCGGCGACGGGCGTCGTCTCGCCCAGACCGTGCGCGGCGCGGGCGGCGGCGCGGGCGCGGCGCAGGTGGTGATCGACCTGTCCCTGCATGATCTTGGTCTGGCGCCGCACCAGCTCAGGCAGATCGCCCTCGCTCGTCCCCGCCTCGGCCAGCATGACGGAGATCGGCGTCTTCAACGCATGGGCCAGATTGCCGACGTGGGTGCGCTGGCGATCCACGACCTCCTGATTGTGGTCCAGCAAGCGGTTCACCTGCTCGGCCAGAGGCTGGATTTCCTGAGGGTATGAGCGGCCGATCCGCGCCGACCTGCCCTTGCGTACGTCCGCGATCTCGTCGCGCAGGTCGAACAGGGGGCGCAGGCCGATCCGCACCTGAATGAAGACCGCTGATACGAGTCCGAGCCCCAAAATCAGGAAGGCGATCCAGGTCACGCGGGCGAACTGACGCGTGTCCGCATCGACGTCGGAGCGATCCAGCGCGGCGATGAAGATGACCGGATGTTCGTGCCGGGGGATGGACTTCATGCTGGCGGCGACGCGCAGCGGCTCGCGCGTCTCGACGTCATCCTTGGGGCCGGTTGTGTTGAAGGTGATGACGTCGCCGAAGGCCGCATCCAGGCGTCGAGGCAGATCGGCCGGAAGGGCGAGGTCATAGCTCCACAGCGAGTTGGAGCGGGCGAGATTGACCAGCCGGCCGTTGGGGCGAACCTCCATGATCTGCCAGTATTTGCCCGACAGCAGCCGCAGGGTTCTGGCGTCCTGGATCTGCGGAATCGCTTCGCCTTGCGGCGTGCGACTGGCGCCGACCACGATCTCGTCGATCGTCTCGTTCAGCATGGCGCCCAGACGTCGCAGGGCGGATTCCTGGAAAGCCTGGGTCAGCACCAGCGCTGAAATAACCAGCGCGACCACGATCCAGGCCGAGGCCAGCCAGATCAGCCGGCGGGTCAGGGAGCGACCGGGGCGACCGAACCAGCGGCCCCAGTCGTGGAGCCCGCCGGCGTTGGGTTTCGAAGCCGTCGCCTCGGTCACGCCGGGTCGGATTCGCCCGCCAGCGGCGTCAGCCGATAGCCGAGGCCCCGCACGGTCTCGATCCGGTCCGATCCGACCTTCTTGCGCACCCGGCCGATGAAGACCTCGATGGTGTTGGAATCACGGTCGAAGTCCTGATCGTAGAGGTGTTCGACCAGCTCGGTGCGGCTGATGACGCGGCCCTGATGCATCATCATGTAGTGCAGCAGCCGGTACTCCAGCGAAGTCAGGCGCAGGGGCTCGCCATTGACGCTGGCCCGCGCCGCGCGAGGATCAAGCCGCAAGCCGCCGCACGACAAGGTGGCCGAGGCGATGCCCGCCGAGCGGTGGAGCAGCGCCCGCAGACGCGCCAGCAGCTCTTCGGTGTGGAAGGGCTTGGTCAGATAGTCGTCGGCGCCGGCGTCGAAGCCCGCCACCTTGTCCGACCAGGCGCCGCGCGCCGTCAGGATCAGGACCGGCGTCGTCTTGCCCTCGCGCCGCCAGCGCTCCAGCACCGACACGCCGTCGATATTGGGCAGGCCCAGGTCCAGGACGATGACGTCATAGGGTTCGTTCTCGCCCAGGTAGTGGGCTTCCTCGCCATCCGGCGCGTGATCCACGGCATAGCCCGCGTCGCCCAGCGCCGCCTTAAGCTGACGCGACAGATCCGCGTCGTCCTCGACCAGAAGCACCCGCATCAGTTCGGCCTGCGACGTTGATTGTTGTTGTCTGGACGCGCCTGTCCGGTCTGGCCGTCAACCACCACCTCGCGCACGCGTCCGTCGCGTTCGACCAGGACGGAATAGTTGCCGTCGCGGCGCGGTTGGGTGTCGATGGGACGACCGCCGCCGGCCTCGCCGCCACGACGACGGGCTTCGTCGGGACTGACGCGCGGACCACGGTCCTGCGAGCGCTGATCCTGGTCGCGCGACTGGGCCTGCGCCGACGTCGTCATGACGGGCGCAACAGCCAGACCGAGAGCCAGAGCCAGGGCCGGAGGGGCGATCAGGAGAGGGGCGGGTTTACGAAACATGGCGACCGATCTAGTCCCGATCATCTGAACGGGCGCTGAATACGTCGTATAGTTTAAAGCGAACGCTGCTCCAAACCGGAGACCAGATCAAAAGACGGCGGCTTGACGTCTTTTCATCCAGATGAACCGAACCTGATCGATCCTGTTCAGAACCGGCTCAGTCGCCGGGTGCTCAGATCGCCTCATCGCTGGTCACCCCGACCGGCAGAACATTTGAGGAGATCGCCATGCGCAAGCTCATCGTCCCCGCCATCGCCCTGGCCGCTGCCTCGGTCGCCGCGCCGTCCTTCGCCCAGTCCTATCATCACCGCCCGGCCCCGCCCCATCACGCCGGCTATGGCTCGTGGCAGTCGATCAACGCCCGCCAGGCCAACCTGGATCGCCGCATCGACCAAGGCTACCGCAACGGCCAACTAAGCCGCCGCGAGGCCATCCGTCTGCGCAGCGAGTTCGACAGCCTGCTGCGCCTGGAAGCCAACTATCGCCGCGGCGGCCTGACCGCCTGGGAACGCCAGGACCTTGACCGTCGCTTCGACCGCCTTTCGGCCCAGATCCGTTACGAGCGCCGCGATTACGACAACCGTCGCGGCTGATCTTCCATGCCGTTCGATGAAAGGGCGCAGCCGATGGGCTGCGCCCTTTTTCACGTCCGCACTGACAGTCCGTCAGACGGCCTTGGCCCCAGGCCTTCGGGACGTTAGCGTGCCCTATCGTTTGCCGGAGCCTGCCCATGTCCCTTCGTCTGTCGCGCCGCACCCTGTTCGCTTCCGGAGGTGCTGTGGCGCTGGCGGCGAGGCCTGTGTTCGCCCAGAGCGCGCCGGCAAACGACGATGCGTCGCTGGCGGCGGCGGTGGACGCCTATGTGGCCAAGTGCATGGCGGCCTGGCCGGATCAGCCGGCGCTGGGCGTCGCAGTGGTCAAGGACGGGGCGACCGTCCTGGCGCGCGGATACGGCGTCAAGGTTCAGGGCAAGCCGGCGCGGGCCGATGAGCACACCCTGTTCGCCATCGCCTCCAACACCAAGAATGTCACCGCCGCGGCCCTGGCCATCCTGGTCGACGAGGGCAAGGTGAAGTGGGACGAACCGGTTCGGACCTATCTGCCCGGCTTCACCCTGTCCGATCCCTATATCGGCGAACACATCACGGTGCGCGATACGCTGAGCCACCGGGCGGGGTTCGGCCTGGGCGCCGGCGACCTCCTGTTCTGGCCCAACTCGGACCGCACCCGCGCCGAGGTGCTGGCCCAGGCCGCCTTCGTGCCGATCGAGGACGGGTTCAGGGCGCGCTATCACTATTGCAACCTGATGTTAGTGGTCGCAGGCGCGGTGCTGGAGGCCGTGTCCGGCATGAGTTGGGAGGCCTTCATCCAGACGCGCATCTTGGACAAGGTCGGGATGACCGAGACCGTGCCGCTGGCGCGTCTGGCCGATGCGTCCAAGTCCGCCCTGCCCCACGGCCGGGTCGGGCCGCCACTGCGCTATCAAGGAGCGATGACGCCCATCGCCAAGTCCATCGTCGAGGTGTGGAACTGGGATTCGGCGGCGGCGGCGGGCGGCATCTGCACCACGCCGATCGACTGGGCCAAATGGGTCGCCGTGCGGCTGAACGACGGCAAGCTGCCCGACGGGACGCGGCTGTATTCCGAGGATGCGGCGCGCGAGATGGTTCGCCCCAACATCATCGTCGGATCGTCGGCCGGACCGACGGCGGAACTGCCCAACCGATCGATCGCCTCGACCTATGCCATGGGGCTTCAGGTTCAGGACTATCGCGGCGAGCGGATCGCCAGCCACGGCGGCGGCTCGCCCGGCGGCATTTCCGCTACGGTGCTGATCCCTGGCCGCAAGACCGGCTTCAGCGTCTTCTCCAACGCCGAGGAGAGCTTCCTGCTGCG
Source organism: Brevundimonas vesicularis (assembly GCF_044807075.1). Taxonomy (GTDB): domain Bacteria; phylum Pseudomonadota; class Alphaproteobacteria; order Caulobacterales; family Caulobacteraceae; genus Brevundimonas; species Brevundimonas vesicularis_G. Next base: position 980,896 of record NZ_CP085234.1, on the reverse strand, counting down.
CGCCTTGCGGTCCGGCATCACCGACATCTGCATGGGCAAGGTCGATGTGGACTGGATCGCGGATTCCAAGAAGCTGGAGGCCGAGGGCAATGCGAAATCCATCGCCGCCGCCGCCGAGATCGACGCCAAACAGGCGGCGGGCGCGCCCCCATCCATGCCGCTGGAGGCCTACGCCGGCACCTGGCGCGATCCGTGGTACGGCGACATCGTCATTGCTCCAAAGACCGAAAGACGCGGCCGAAACAGGAAAAGCGGCCTGTGGCTGAGCTTTACCCATACGCCTGCCCTGCAAGGCTGGCTGGAGCCGTATGACGGCGAGACCTTCCGCACACGTTTCCCGGACAAGCGCGAGGAGGACGCCTTCGTCACCTTCTCGATCCTGACGGCCAAACCGGCGACGGCGACGATGAAGGGCGTCAGCCCCGACATCGACTTCAGCTACGACTATCAGGACCTGAGACTGACGCGCGTGTGACCTCGGACGACCCTGTGACCCAGGGTCGCAAAGCGGAACGAGCCCGTCGCCCTAACGCTGTCTTCCCATCAATCGAAAGGGAGACCGTCATGTCCAAGACCCCAAACCCGCGCGCGCTGGATCGCGACGAGGCGGATATGGTCGAACAGACGAAGACGTTGGCCGAGCGCTCGCCGCCGGAACTGCGCGACCTGATCGGGCGGCTGCGCGCGCGGCGCGATCGGGTTCAGCGCCAGATCCGGACGCGCGTTCGTGCGGGAGAGAGCGGCCCGGATGCGGGCGCGCGCGAGAAGAAGGCGCTTCTGACCCAAGCCATCGCCCGCGTCGCCGATGAGATGGACCGGCGTAAATCCGGCGGCGCGTCCGCGACGGCGACGGCGACTTCGACCGAGAATCTGCGCGAGGCCGTTCGTCGCAAGGCCGAAAGCCCGACCTGGACCGGGCCGGACGATCGCACCGCCGATCTGGGGCCCAGCGAAACGCCGAACACCAAGATCGCCCCCTCCGGCGCGCTTCACGCCGAGGGCATGCGCGCCGCAATCGCCCGCTCGACCGGCGCGCGCTAGCCGGTGATCTCCAGCAACTCCAGCTTGGCCTCCTGCTTAGGCCACGGCAGGACAAGGCGCCAGCGATTCTGGCCAATGCGTTCGATGACGCCGACCTGATCCCGCTCGGCGCTGTCGCCGTAGGCCGGATACCGGTTCTCGTCGGCGCCCCAGGCCTGGGCGCCGATGTACACGCTACGACGGTCGGTGTCGGGGTAGATCAGACCCCGGGTGCGCTGCGAGCCCGTCAGCTTGGTCAGGATAAGGTCGCCTCCCGCCGTCAGTTCGACCGTGCAGCGGAACCAGGGATATTCGACATAGGCCAGGCCCGACCCATTGCGGCTGCCCATCTTGATGGTGCGGCAACGATAGTTCCCCTGACCAGGTTGGACGCGGCCGCTCTGCCCCGCATTGGGGTCGGCGAGCGGTCCCAAGGCCTCGACCTGACGTGAGAAGCCACCCTCCTCGGCCTCGGCGCGAGCCATGCGCCAGGCCTGATCCAGCCGCCCCAGCAGGCTGGCGTCGGCTGTGTTGGCGACCTTGCGCCAATCATCGGTTCCGCCCTGCATCCCCTCGGCGGGGGTCGTCTGTGGTTGCGGCGTCGCCGTCGCTTCAGGCGCGGCTTGTGGCGGCACGCCGGGCGCGGGCGTGGTGACGGCGGGCGAGGCCTCCGTTGGGGCGGCGGGACTGTTGTCGCCACAGGCCGCCAGGGTGGTCGTGGTCATCAGGGCCAGAACGGCCAGAGGGGTGCGGCGCATCAGCGTCTCCATCGGTTGCCCTGACCGAACGTGACAGGGCGCCCGAGGTTCAGCCGAACCTTAGCCGCGCGGCGCCGGGACCAGTTCGATCAGGTCCAGATTGGATTCGGTGTTGGGCCAGGGCAGGACCAGACGCCAGCGCGCCTCGCCGATGCGTTGCAGGATGGCCACCAGATCGCGGTCGGGGTTGCGGCCATAGGTGTTGGCGGCCGGCTCCTGCGCCAGGGCCAGCGAGCCGAGCATAACCATATGGCGGTCGTCTTCGGGAAAGAGCAGACCGGAGGGGCGCTGCGAGCCGGTCAGCTTGGAGAACTTCAGGCCTTTCGGCGTCTGTTCGATGCGGCAGGCGAACCAGCCGTAGACGACATAGCCCAGCCCGTCCTCGCCGCCCTGAGTGCCGAGTTTGACGGTGCGGCAGCGATAGTCGCCGGGCGGCGGCGCGACTCCGGGTCGGTCGGCCTTCGGGTCGATCAGTTCGCCTAAGGCGCCAAGGTCGCCGGAACCGCGCTGACGTTTGGCTTGTTGCAGGGCCAGGGTCCAGGCGGCGTCGACGCGGCGATAGCGATCCCGGTCGGCCGATATGATGACGCCGCGCCAGTCCATCAGGGCGCCGGCCGCGCCGGGCGGCGGCGGTGGCGGCGGGGTCGAAGCGCAGGCGGCGACGGCGTACAGGGCCGCCAGCGGCGCCAGGCGGCGCACGAGCGTGCGGGACGAAATGAACAGACGCATCAACGCTTCCCTTGGGGGGCGACCTTACGGGCGAACTCAAGCCTCTTAGGCCCTCTGGCGCCCCTCGTCGTCAAGGCCGGGACAGGCCGAACCGCCGTCCAGCACATCGTTCAGCGCCGCGCCGAATGCAGCGAGATCCAGCGGCTTGGCCAGCCAGGCGTCGAAGCCCGCAGCGCGCCCCTGCGCGCTGTCCCGAGGCGAGGCGGCGGCCGTCAGCGCCAGCACCGGGACGTCGCGCGTCAGGGGATCGACGTCCAGCCGCGCCTTGACCTCATAGCCGTCCATGTCGGGCAAACCGATGTCGAGCAGGATGACGTCGGGGCCGAGCGCGCGCGCCAGGTCCAGCCCCTCCGCGCCTGTGGTCGCGGCATGCAGGGTCAGGCCGAGACCGCGTGCGACCTGACGCATCAACGCGATGTTGGCGGCGTTGTCCTCGATATAGAGCGCCACAGCCGGTTTCGAGAGCGCGACGACCGGCGTGACGCCAGGGGACGGCGCGGCAGGCACGTTGAGCGAGAAGACGGCGCCGCCTGATGGATCATTCTGCATCGCCAACGTCCCGCCCATCCGTTCGGCCAGGCGCTGGGCTGAGGCGACGCCCAGACCCGTGCCGCCGCGCGCGTCCCGGCCGTCCAGAGGGCGAAACAGCCGCTCCGCCCCTTGGCCCTGCGGCCCTGATTTCGCGTCGTGGATGGCGATGCGAATTTCCTCGTCGACGCGCGACAGCTCCATTCGCACTGTCCCGCCGGGGGACGAATGATGCAGGGCGTTCTCGACCAGTCGACGCAGAATGCGGCGAATCTGGCCAGGGTCCGCCATGACGCACAGACCGTAGGCGGGCGGCGGACAGGCCAGCGTCACCCCCGCCTCTCGCGCCTGGGATTGCAGGCCGTCGCAGACCTGGCGCAGCGCCAGACGGAGATCGACGCGGTGGATCGCCTGAGCGCCGCCGCCGTCTTCGCACGTCATGAAGGCGTCCGTCTCTTCGATCAGCGCCAGCAGGACGCCGCCCGCCGCCTCGATCTGACCGACGGCCTGAACCTGTCGTGTCGACAAGGGATCGGTCTGGTCGTTGATGAGGAGAAGCTGGGTGAAGCCCATGACGGTGGTCAGGGGCGTACGCAGTTCGCGGCCCAGGGCCTGCATCACCTCGCCTCGCGTGCGCACGGCGGCGGTCAGACGTTCGACCTCGGCTTCGGCGGTCGACAGGGCCCGGCGCAGCCCTTGCGTCTGTCGGCCCAGGCGGGTTTCGAGCCGGGCGTTCTCACGCTTCAGCCGTGTCGCCGCCTCATCCGCGCGCAGCCACAGCCACACGCCCGAACAGGTCCCGGCCAGCGCCAGGGACAGGACAAGCAAGACAAAATCCATGACGCCCTCCTAAGCACCAAGATGGCGCGCAGGAGTTGCGTTCAGGTAAACACACCCGTCTGAGTTGTCTTCAGTCTTCGCTGGTCGTGGCGGCTTCGGGCTTGCGGCGCGGCGCACGGCGACGCGGCGCCGGCTCGCCTTCCGCCTCGGGAGCCGACACCCCAGCCGAAGCCGAAGCGGGCGCGCGGGTCAGAAAGCCCGGCAAGGCGGTCGGGGCGTCGCCGTCGTCCGCTGCGACAGCGGCGGCGGTGCGGCGGGGACGGCGCGCGGGGCGTTCGTCGGCGGTCGGCGCCTCGACGCTCGGCGTTTCAGCGACAGGGGCTTCAGCGGCGGGCGCTTCGCTGACGGCTTCGGCGCGGTCGGCCTCGGCGTAGGCGGGGGCGGCGCCCTCAGCGCCCTCTTGGGCGCCGTCCTGATTGTCGAAGCGGCGATTGCGTTCCTCGCGGCGACGCTCCCAGCGTTCGCGGCGGCTTTCGCGACGACCGCCGCCCTCGCCCTCGGCGCGGACCTCGTCGCCCTCGCGGGGCTCGCGGGGTTCGCGCGGCTGCTGGCCGTCGCGGTTCTGGTCACGGTCACGATCACGGTTGTGATCGCGGTCGCGGTTGTCACGATCCCGATCCCGGTCGCGATTGTAGTCGCGGTCGCGGTTCTGATCGCGGTTCTGATTCTGCTCGGCGCGCTCTGCAGCCTCCGCGGCCTGACGGTCGGCGGCCTGCTGGGCGGCGACGAAGGCGGCGGCCTGGGCGCCGGATTCGTCCTCGAAGTCGATGTCGAAGCCCTGGTTGGACTGTTCGCGCGCGGCGATGTCCGAGAAGGACCGCTGCGGCTGGAGCGCGCGCAGGACGCGGTAATAGTGTTCGGCGTGCTGCTGATAGTTTTCGGCCAGCACCCGGTCGCCGCTGGAGGCCGCATCGCGGGCCAGCTGCTGATAGCGCTCATACACCGTCTGGGCGTTGCCCCGGACCTTGATGTTCTCGGGGCCTTGCGAATCCCACGAACGATTCGGATTGGCGTTGTTGGCGTTATTGGCGCCCGCCTTGTTCCGATTGCGTCCGCGCTGACGCTTCATGCCCTTGAAATCTCTCATTCGCGCTACCGTGTGCAGGGGCGGACCAAAGCCTGAAGGCCGGTTCCGTCCGTTTCGTGGTTCCGTCTCGCTCGGGGCCGATCCCCGATTGTCGAACTGTCGGAATGCCTTGTCGCCCGCATGGTGCGCCGGTCCTTTCGGGACCGACCGTCATGGCCGGCTCAAGCCGCGAACAGCCGGGTATGCGCCCGTAAAGCTGCGATTGAGTGGGAGACGGCAGAGACTTAACCCGAGTGCGCGGCCTTTCCAAGCGATATTCGTCAATGCGTCGCACCGAACCCTGCACAGCGCCGCTTTGCCAAGCGCGACGGCTGGGCTAGGCATGACCTTTGAGACGACGACGAGGCTATCCCATGCGCGTGCTGGTTCTGGGCGGCGACGGTTTTTGCGGCTGGCCCACGGCCCTGCATCTGTCGGCCGAAGGGTGGGACGTGACCATCGTCGACAACCTGAGCCGCCGCAACATCGACAACGAGTTGGAGGTCCAGTCCCTGACGCCGATCCGCACGATGAGCGAGCGGATCAAGGCGTGGAAAGACGTCTCCGGCCGCGACATCGGCTTCGTCAACATGACGGTGGGCAAGGAGTTCGACCGCCTGGTCGCCCTGATCCGTGACTTCGCCCCCGACAGCGTGGTGCATTTCGCCGAGCAGCGGGCGGCCCCCTATTCGATGAAGTCGGCGCGGCACAAGCTGTACACCGTCGACAACAACATCAACGCCACCAACCATCTGCTGGCCGCCATCGTCGAAAGCGGCCTGGATGTCCATCTGGCGCACCTCGGCACGATGGGGGTCTATGGCTACGGCACGGCGGGCCTGCGTATTCCCGAGGGTTATCTGAAGGTGACGGTGGAGACCGACAACGGTCCCGCCGAGCAGGAAATCCTGTTCCCGCCCAATCCGGGCAGCATCTATCACATGACCAAGACGCAGGACGCCCTGCTGTTCCAGTTCTATGCCCGCAACGACAATCTGCGCATCACCGACCTGCACCAGGGCATCGTCTGGGGCACCCAGACCGAACAGACCAAACAGGACGAACGACTGATCAACCGCTTCGACTATGACGGCGATTACGGCACGGTGCTGAACCGCTTTTTGATGCAGGCGGCGGTCGGCTATCCGCTGACCGTGCATGGATCGGGCGGCCAGACGCGGGCCTTCATCCATATTCAGGACACGGTGCGCTGCGTCGAACTGGCGCTGAAGAACCCGCCCAAACGCGGCGACCGGGTCAAGATCCTGAACCAGATGACCGAGAGCCGCCGCGTGCGCGATCTGGCAGCCATGATCGCCGACAAGACCGGCGCCGAAATCCACAATGTCGCCAATCCGCGTCAGGAGGCCGACGAGAACGATCTGGTCGTCGCCAATGACCAGTTCCGCGAACTGGGGCTCAAGCCGATCACACTGGCCCAGGGTCTGATGGACGAGGTCACGGACATCGCCCGCCGCTATGCCGACCGCGCCGATCTGGGTCGGGTGCCATGCGTATCCGCCTGGAACCAACGCCGGGCGGAGGCGCTGGAAAATGAGGCGCGACCGGCAGTTGACGCGCCACCTTCCCAAGTTCTGACGGCCTGAGTTTCGTAATGCCTATCGCCTCCCCTCCCCTCGATCTTCTGGTCTTCGGCGGCGGCTATCTGGGGCGGGCGACGGCGCTGGAGTCCATACGGCGCGGCGGGCGGGCGACCGCCACATCGCGCGACCCCGAGCGGCGCCGCGCCCTGGCGGCCGACGGGATCACGGCCATCGACCCCAGCGATACGGCTGCCCTGAAGACGGCGCTGGAGGCGGCGACGGCCGTGCTGATCACCGCCGCGCCGGACGCCCAAGGCTGTCCCGGTCTGCGGGCCCTGGGGCCTCTGGCGGGCGACGCCTGGCCCGACTGGATCGGTTATGTCTCCTCCACCTCCGTCTATGGCGACCGGGCCGGCGGATGGGTGTTCGAGGACGGGCCTCTGAACGCCGCCAATCTGGAGGGCGCACGCCGCGTCCGGGCCGAACGCGATTGGCTGGACGGGGCGCAAGGAATGGGCCTGACGGTTCAGATCTTCCGCCTGCCCGGTTTCTACGGGCCGGGGCGCAGCGTGGTCGAGCGGCTGGGGGAAGGCACGGCGAAACTGGTCAGAAAGCCCGGTCAGGTCTTCAACCGCATCCATGTGGATGACATCGTCTCGGGCCTGTTCGCCTCGATGGCCCGCCCGCGACCGGGCGCCGCCTACAATCTGACCGACGACGAACCGTCGCCCGCCGATGTGGTGATGGAATGGGCGGCGGATCGGATGGGCCTGCCCCGCCCGCCCCAGGTCGATTGGACCGACGACAGCGTCAGCGAGGCGATGCGCCGCTTCTATCTGGATTCCAAGCGCGTCTCGAACGCCCTGGCCAAGGCCGAGTTGGGCTGGCGGCCCGCCTATCCCAGCTGGCGCGAGGGGCTGGCGACGCTGATGGACGCTCCGCCGCCGCTGCGATTGGTGAGCTAACCCGCGAAACGGCCACGCGCTCAAGCCGCGAGCGACCGAGTCGCAAGCTTAGCGCGCTTAGAAGGGCAGCAGATTGCGTTGGCGGCTGTAGCTCATGGTGCCGACGTTGGCGCCCAGGCGCAGGCCGACGCCAGTGCGGATAGGGGCCAGGACGATGCCGTCGGCGCGCTGATAGTTCACGCCTAGGCCCGCGACCAGATAGGCCGAGCCCTCGATGCCGGGATAGCGGCGATAGATCATGTCGGGGTGGTACAGGCCATAGACCAGGGTGAAGACGCGGCTGGCGTTGCCGCCCCAGTCCCAGCCCACCGACGCGCCCTGCCAGAACACTTCCTGAGAGGCCGACAGGTCCTTCATGTGCAGGGCGCCGCGGCCGTAGCGCGCGCCGACGACCACGGCGCCGGAGCCTTCCTCGCCTGCGATATAGGCGGTCGGGCGGTCGCCCTGGTCGGCGAAGACGCGCTCGATCGCGCCGCCAACGACCTCGGCCGCGATGCCCAGCTCGCGCGAGCCGGCCGCCACCAGTTCATCGAAGCTGTAGGCCTGGGCCGTCTGGTCCGAGCGGATCGGATAATTGGGATCGCGCGGCGGCGCCGAGGCGCAGGCGCCCAGCGACGAGGCGCCGGCGGCGGTGGCGAGGCCCGAAAGGATCAGTTGGCGGCGATGCATGGAGGGCGCTCCGAAAGGCGACGAGAGGACGGCCGGCTGGCGCGCCGGTCTTGGCCTCACCGTCCCCGACCTTTGCGGCAGCCTTGCGGCTTCAAGGTTAACGGGATCTTACCGGGGGGTGCCGATCAGGCCGCAGCGCGCTTTCGCCGGACCAGCAGCCAGGCGATGCCGATAAGCAGCGCCAGCATTCCAAAGGCCTTGGCGGCCGTCAGCGGGTCCTCGACCACGAAGATCACGAAAAGGGTCGTATTGATCGTCAGGGCGATGATCGCCGGCAGGGGATAGAGCGGCATCTTCCACGGCCGTTCCAGATCCGGTTCGCGCACCCTCAGCACGATGACGGCGGCATTCACTAGCACGCTCATCAGCGCCAGCAGCGACGTCGAGAAGGTCAGAAGGGTCTCATAGACGCCGATCGTCGCCAGCAGCCCGCCGGCCAGCACGGTCGCGATCAGGGCCAGACGCGGCGTGCCGTTGGCGGCGACACGGGTGAGGGCCGAAATCTGATACTCGCGCGCCATGGCGAACAGGACGCGCGGAAACACCATGACCATCGCATTGATGATCGTCACCAGCGACACCAGAGAAATGGCCGTGACGATGGGGCCGGCGACATCGCCGAACACCCGACCGGCCGCATCCGCCGCGACAAGGTTCGAGCCGGCCATCTCGGCCGGCGTCAGGACGTTCAGATAGGCCAGGTTGGCCAGCACATAGATCACCGTCACCACGGCGATGCCCGAGAAGGTCGCCCGCGCGATGGTCCGGCCCGGATCGACGACCTCCTCGCAGAAATAGGAGGCGCTGTTCCAGCCGTAGTAGGTGCCTGAGATCGCCCGCAGGGCCATGACGATGCCGCCGAAGGTCAGGGCCGCCGCCGTCGCCGGCGCGATCTCGGTCGCGACGGGCGCGCCGCGCGGCGCCAGGAACAGGCCGATGATCAGCACGGTGAACAGGGCCGCCTTGACCGCGCTGCCGATCTCCTGCGACCGACCGCCGACCTTGGTGCCCAGCCATTGCACGCTGCCCACCACGACGACGATCAGCAGGGCGAGGACGCCGATGGGCACACTGGTCGCGACGCCTAACCGGTGCAGATATTCGCCAAAGACCACGGCGATGAAGGCGATGCCGCCCATATTGCCCAGCCAGTCGCAGACGCCGACGGCGAGGCCGGTCAACGACCCGAAGGCGCGCCGGGCGAAGATATAGGGGCCGCCCGTCTTGCGGATCGAGGCGGCCAGTTCGACGGTCGACATGGCGTCGATCCAGGCGACCAGACCCGCGACGCACCACAGGGCGATGATGATCGTGGGGTTCTGAACCCCCTCAGCGACCACGCCCGGCGTGCGCAGTATGCCCTGACCGATGACGCCGCCGACCACGACGGCGACGCCGAACGTCACGCCCAGGACGCGCAGCAGATGGCCGCGATCCGGTTGGGCCGCCTGAGGTTCCGTCGTCATCGCCTATGTCCCCCGCGCCGCCCGAAAGACGGCGCTGCGCCCCTCAAGCCCGCAGCTTGCCGCCCTGCTTTTCGACCGCTCCGACGACCTTGGCGGTCAGGGCCTCGATCTCGGCTTCGGTCAGCGTGGCTTCGCGCGGTTGAATCACGATCTCCAGGGCCACGGACTTGAAACCGTCGTCCACGCCCTTGCCGCGATAGACGTCGAAGACGCGGACGTCGGCGATCAGGGCCTTGTCGGCGCCCGTTGCGGCCCGGACCAGATCGCCTACCGGCTTGGCGTCTTCCACCACGAAGGCGAAGTCGCGCGTCAGGGGCATGAGGGCCGACAGATCGGCCGATCCGCGAGCCTTGCCGCTTTTGCCGCGCGGCTCGGGCACATTGTCCAGCACGATTTCGAACGCCAGCATGGGGCCGTCGGCGTCCAGCGCCTTCAACACGCGCGGATGCAGTTCGCCGAACTCGACCATCACATTCTTGGGGCCGAGTTGCAGCCGGGCCGAACGGCCAGGGTGCCACCAGTCGCGGTTCTGGCCTTGGGTCAGTTGCAGCGAGGCCACCGGGGCGCCGATCTCTTCCAGCAGGGTGGTCAGATCACCCTTGAGCGTGAACAGGGCGTCCTCACCGGCGCCGGCCCAGTGACGGGCGGCGTGCGGGGCGACCAGGGCGGCGATGACTGTGCGCTGATCCGCCGGACCGTCGCCCAGATAGATGGGGCCGATCTCGAACAGCGCGGCGTCGTCGAAACCGCGCGCGGCGTTGCGCGCCGCCGCCTGGACCAGGTTCGGCAGGGCCGAGGGCCGCATGCAATCCAGATCCGCCGCAATCGGGTTCTCCAGCACCAGCCGATCATCCCCGCCGCCAAACAGGGCTGCGGTCGATTGTTTGGTGAAGGACCAGGTGACGGCTTCGGCGTAACCAAGGGCCGCCAAGGCGCGACGCGCGGTGCGGACGCGGGCCTGGCGCGGGCTCAGCACGCCGCCGGCGGGGCGGGCGACCTCGGGCAGAGGCGTATCGGGCAGGCTGTCGAAGCCCTCGATCCTCGCAACCTCTTCCACCAGATCGGCCGGGCCTTCGACGTCGCGACGCCACGAGGGCGGAGTGACGAGCCAGGGCTCGGCCTGACCGGCCGGCGCGGCCTGAACCAGGAAACCGAGCTGGCCCAGGATGGTCCCGATCCGGTCATCGGCCAGGTCCATGCCGCTGAGGCGCTTCACATAGGCGGGGTCGAAGGCGAAGGGCGCCGGGCTCGCCGGCGGTTCGCCGACGAAGACGATGTCCGACGGCTCGCCGCCGCACAGGTCAAGGATCAGGCGCGTGGCCAGTTCCAGACCCGGCGTGACCGAGACCGGATCGACGCCGCGCGCGAACCGGTACTGGGCGTCGGAATGGATGCCCAGCGCACGGCCGGTCTGGGCGATGACCAGCGGGTCGAACCAGGCGCTTTCCAGGAAGACGTCCGTAGTGGTCTCGTCGCAGCCGGTCGATTCCCCGCCCATGACGCCGCCCAAGCCGATGGGGCGCTCGCCCCCGGCGTCGGCGATGACGCAGTCGGCTGCGGATGCGGCGTAGGTCTTGCCGTCCAGGGCGATCAGATGCTCGTGCTCGCCGCCTTCTATGTGAGCCGTCGCGGCCGAAACCTGCCCCGCCCGCACCACGATCTCGGTCCCCGACAGCTTGGCGACGTCGTAGACGTGTAGCGGGCGAGCGCGGTCATAGGCGATCAGATTGGTCACGTCGACCAGACGGTTGATCGAGCGCAGGCCGATGGCCGTCAGACGCTTCTGCAGCCAGGCTGGCGACGGGCCGTTCTTGACGCCGCGAATGACGCGACCGGCGAAGACCGGGCACATCTCGGGCGCTTCCAGCCGCACGGTGATCGGCGAGGGGAAGGCCCCGCGCACTACGGCGATGTCGAAATGCTTCAGCTTGCCCACGCTGGCGGCCGCCAGATCCCGCGCGATGCCGGCGACGCCCAGCCAGTCGGGTCGGTTCGGCGTAACCTCGAAATCGATGACCGGCTCTGCGCCGAACAGGCCGGCGACCGGCGTGCCGACGGGGATCTCCGGCGGCAGTTCCTGAATGCCGTCGCTCTCGTCCGACAGCTCGAGCTCGGAGGCCGAGCACAGCATGCCGTTCGACACCACGCCGCGCACCGGCTTCTCGACCAAGGTCACGCCCAGGCCCGGCACATAGGCGCCGATGGGGGCATAGATGGTGGTCAGGCCCGCCCGCGCGTTTGGCGCGCCGCAGACGATCTCCTTCATCCCGTCGACCGTGTCGACCTGGCAGACCTGCAGCCGGTCGGCGTTGGGATGCCGCTCGGCCGAGACGATCTTGGCCACGGTGAAGGGCGCCAGTTTGGCGGCGGGGTCGAGCACCTCCTCGACCTCCAGCCCGGCCATGGTCATGGCCTCGGCGATCTGATGGACGTCGGCCTCGGTCTCGAGGTGGTCCTTCAGCCAGGACAGGGTGAACTTCATTGCGGGGACATCGAAAGCGTGGGCACGGCGGCCATTTGGTCGATAAGCTCGTGCGAGCCGGTGAAGCCGACGTTGTAGAATTCGCAGCCGACGAAGCGGCAATCGCGCATCGGGATGGTGCCAAGCGCCTTGTCGCCGACGGGCCGCAGCAGAAGATTGCCCATCCCGCCACGGCTATCGCCGAAGTTGGTGTCCTCGAATGTCGTGCCGTCCGCGACCAGCACGATGGCCGGCCCTTGGAAGCGGCAGCCGGTGAAGGTGCGCCCCTGGATCAGGCCGGCCCCGTTCTTCGACGCCGCGACATACAGTTCATAGAGGATGATATCGACGTGCTCGAAGGTCGTTGCATTCAGGTCCGTCGGATCGATCACGGCGCGATTGATCGGCAGCAGGGATTTCATCGGTTCGCCCCGCCGTCGAGCATCGTCACAAGCTCATTCAGGAATGCGGCCTGGCCTGTAAAGCCGACGCGCAGGAAATGACAGTTGACGAAGGCGCAGTCCTTGAAGGCGATGACGCCCGTCACCTTCTGCGGCCCCATCGGCGTCAGCATCAGATTGCGGGCGTCGCCCATGGTGTCGCCCATGTTGCACCCATCGAACCGGCATCCGGACACCGGCAGCAGGACGGCCGGCCCCTCGAAGCGGCAATCGGTGAAGGTCTTGCCATCGATCACCGTCTCGCCGCGCTGAGCGGCTTCGATCACGAGCTGCGGCAGCCAGATGTAGCGCGAAACATACTGTGGCCCCGGCCCGATGATCGGCAGGGCCAGCGTGTCATCATTGAAGGTCATCGTCATGGGTTCAGCTCAGGCCCGAGGCCGGGTTGGGGGCGGCGAAGGCCGAGAAGCCGTAGTGGGACAGCCAGCGGGTGTCGGCGTCGAACATGGGGCGCAGGTCGGGCACGCCGTATTTCAGCATGGCCAGGCGATCCACGCCCATGCCGAAGGCGAAGCCCTGATACTCGTCCGGGTCGATGCCGCAGTTCTTCAGCACATTGGGATGCACCATCCCGCAGCCCAGGATTTCCAGCCAGTCGTCGCCGGTGTTGAACACCAGCTTGCCGCCCGAACGGTCGCAACGGATGTCCATCTCGGCCGAGGGCTCGGTGAAGGGGAAGTGGTGCGGACGGAAGCGCGCCTGAACCGCGTCCAGCTCGAAGAAGCGGGCGATGAAGGTCTGAAGCGTGGTCTTCAGGTGGCCCATGTGGATGTCGCGGTCGATCACCAGGCCTTCGATCTGGTGGAACATCGGCGTGTGTGTGGCGTCGGAGTCCTTACGGAAGGTGCGGCCCGGGGCGACGATGCGGATCGGCGGCTTCTGGCTCATCATGGTGCGGACCTGCACCGGCGAGGTGTGGGTGCGCAGCACCTTGCGCTCGCCCGTTTCGGGGTCCGGCTTTAGGAAGAAGGTGTCGTGCATTTCCCGCGCCGGGTGTTTGGGCGGGAAGTTCAGGGCGGTGAAGTTGTGGAAGTCGTCCTCGATGTCCGGCCCTTCGGCCACGGCGAAGCCCATTTCGGCGAACAGGGCGATCATCTCGTCCATCACCTGCATGGTCGGATGGACCCCGCCCTTCCTGCGCGGACGCGCCGGCAAGGTCAGGTCGATGCGTTCTGACAGCAGCCGGGCGTCCAGTTCGGCGGCTTCCAGCGCGGTCTTCTTCGCGGCGATGGCGGCGGCGACGCGGTCACGCAGGCCGTTGATCATCGGCCCCTGTTCGCGGCGTTCGTCGGGGCTCATGGCGCCCATGCCCTTCAGCAGGCCGGAGACGGAGCCGGACTTGCCCAGGGCGGCGACGCGCACCTCTTCCAGGGCGGCGACGGTTTCCGCGCCGCCGATGGCGTTGATCAGGTCGAGTTCGAGTGTGGCGAGATCGGTCATTTGCCCCGTGCCTTAGAGCATGATCGGTTCGGACGGAACCGCCTCGCGGTTCCGACAGGAGCGTGAATCATGCTCACGGTGAAAATAAGGGCCGGATTCACGGCATCAGCGAAATCGCGAAGCGATTTCCCTTCAGCCGATCAGGCCCTGACGGGTGGAAGCCGTTTCGTCACCCTTCAAGGCGCCGATGCGATGGCCTGAAGTTCCGACGCCGGCGCCTTGTTGGCCGCAACGATCCAGGCGGGCGGTTCGGGCTCCCAGCGGATGGGCCGGCCGTCGGTCCGCATCCAGCGGTGCAACCACGAGATTCCGTTGGCGCGGACATAGGTGTCGGGGTGCTGATAGATCGGATCGGCCAGCGCCTCTTCCAGCGGCACGAAGCGATAGCCGCGCGCCAGATACAGGGCGTGGATCTGCGGATACCAGGCCTGGTTCAGGCTGTTGGCGTGCAGCAGCAGGACCTGCGCCGGTTCACGCCCGCCCGCCACATCGGCGCTGTAGGGTTCGAAGAAGTCCAGCACCGTCGCCATATGCGCCACATAGGCCTGACCGATGCGCTGCATCAGCGCCTGGTCGCCCATCTGCTCGGCCTTGCGATAGACGTCGGCGAACATCCAGTCGTTGTTGTCGAGGGTCACAGGCGCGACCGTATAGCCGCGCTGGGCCAGGCCGGCGGCGATGGCGTCGTGCTTTTCCTGCGTCTCGCCGGTGAACAGATAGGGGTGGCGGAACCAACGCAGGGTCTTGCCACGCGCCTCAAGCGCCTGCCGAACGATCGGCGCCCCAGCATCCACATCGGCCAGATAGGCCTCGACCGTCGTCGAGTGAATGTTCAGATGGGTATTGGTGTGGTTGCCCAGGTCCAGACCAGCGTCCAGCCAGACGTTCAGCACGCGCGGCAGGATCGTGGCGCCCTCGCACACCTTGCCCGCATTGACGAAGGCTGTGCCGTGCGTATCCAGCGGCTTCAGCATGGCGACGAAATCCTGGGTGATCGTCATCAGGCGCGCCGGATCGCACAGGGTCGCCGCATCCGTTTGGAACGGCAGGTCGTCGAAGGTCACGGCGACGCGTCGGTCCTGCGCGGCGGCGGGAGTGAAAAGAACGAGGGCCGCAACCAGGCCGCAGATCAGGGTGCGCATCATGCGGCGAGGCTATCGAAGTCGCGTGCGCGAGGGAATATCGCTCGCAGTCCGGACTTTCCATCCGCCTACGGATCGACTGTCGAAAACCCGCCGCGAAAGGTTCATGAACGGCAAAGCTGGCGTTAAATATCACCGTCTAATCAGGCGTCCGGACTTGCGAGGACCTTGATGCCGCTGATCGGTGATTTCGTCGACTTGATCGCGCCCGTGGCCCCGTCCACGCCGGGCGCGGATGTGTTCGAACGGTTCCAGACCGAGCCGAACACCCTGGCCCTGGCCGTCGTCGACGAAGATGGCCGCCCCCTCGGCATCATCGAACGTAACGCCTTCACCCTGAGGATGGCGGCCGAGTTCGGACGCGCCCTTTATGCCCGAAAGCCCGCCGAAAGCCTGATGGACCGCAATGCGCCGGTGGCGGAGGCGGCGACAAGCGCCGAGGCCTTCTTCCACGCCTACGACGCGGCTGAACTGGGCGCCCTGCTGACGGGCTTCATCGTGGTGGCGGGCGGCCGCTACGTCGGCGTCGGCACGGCGCTGCAGGTGGTGCAGGCAGGCGCGGCCCTGCACCGCCAGCGGGCAGAGGAAATGAGCGCCCTGGCTCGCGACCTGGCGCTCGCCGAGGCCGAGGCCGTCGCCTCCAGCCGGGCCAAGTCCGAGTTTCTGGCGGTGATGAGCCACGAGATTCGCACGCCCCTGAACGGCGTGCTGGGCGTCGCGGCCTTGATGGACAAGAAGCTGGAGCAGGAAGAGCTGCGCCCCTACGTCCGCACCGTCATCGATTCGGGCCAGAGCCTTCTGCGGTTGCTGACCGACGCGCTGGACATGTCGCGCGCCTCGGCCGGCATGCTGACGCTGGAGGAGGAGCCGCTGGACCTGTCGGCAGTCGCCTTCGACATCGACGCCCTGTGGCGCGCGCGGGCCGAGGAAAAGGCCCTGGCCCTGACCATCCGCACCGACCTGGCCGTTTCTTGCGTTCAGGCCGACGGGATGCGGCTGAAGCAGTTGCTGAACAACCTGATCGGCAATGCGCTGAAGTTCACCCTGACGGGCGAGGTCGTCGCCCTGATCGAAAGCCACGCCGACGGCGAGGTGATCTTCACCGTGGACGACAGCGGCCCCGGCGTGCCCGAGGCGGCGGCCGCGACCATCTTCGACCCGTTCAACACCGGAAAGGCCGGGCGGGAGGGCGCGGGCGCGGGCCTGGGGCTGGCCATCTGTCGACAGATCGCCGAACGGATGGGCGGCGCGATCTCGCTGGGCGCCTCGCCCCAGGGCGGCGCGCGCTTTCAGGTGCGCCTGCCGCTGCGCGTCGCGACCGAGGCCCCCGCGCCCGCCCCCGCCATGGCCGAGCCGACGCCGCACGACACCCTGCATGTGCTGGTGGTGGACGACAACGCCACCAACCGCTTCGTCGCCGGCAAGCTGCTGGAGATGTTTGGCTGCACCTGCGAGATGGCCGAGAACGGGCGCGAGGCGGTGGACGCTGTAATGGCCCGTCCGTTCGACCTGGCCCTGATGGACATCAAGATGCCGGTGATGGACGGCGTCGCCGCGACGCGGGCTATCCGCGCCCTGCCCGGTCCGGCCGGCGCCTTGCCGATCCTGGCCCTGACGGCGAACGCCGACGAGCGCGACGAGCTGGACTATATCGCCGCCGGCATGAACGGCGTGGCGCAAAAGCCGATCCAGCCCGACGCCCTGCTGAACGCCATCCGGCGGATCATGAGCGTTGTCGAAACCACCCCGGCGCAACAGGCCGCTTAAGCGTCGTCATTCCGGGGCTTCCGCAGGACGAACCCGGAACCCAGGAGACCATTTCGCGCCGCCCCACGCGTCCAACAGCGCGACAGCCCCTGGCTTCCGGATTCCTCGCTCCGCTCAGCCCCGGAATGACGCCGAAAAGCTGCGCTCCAAAACGAAGAACGCCCGCCCCGGAAACCGGAGCGGGCGTCATTCTTAGTGCGCTACGCTCGCGACGCGGTCGCTCGCGGCTTGAGCACAGCTCTTACGCCAGGGCGGCGCGGACCTTGTCGGCGACGGCCTTGAAGCCGGTGGCGTCGGCGGCGATCGCGGCCAGAACCTTGCGGTCCAGTTCGATGCCGGCCTTGTTCAGGCCGTTGATGAACTGGCTGTAGGTGAAGCCTTCCAGACGGGCGGCGGCGTTGATGCGCTGGATCCACAGGGCGCGGAAGTTGCGCTTCTTGGCGCGACGGTCGCGATAGGCGTATTGCCCGGCGCGGTCGACGGCGGCCTTGGCCGTACGGATGGTATTCTTGCGGCGGCCGGAGAAGCCCTTGGCCTGCTCCAGAACCTTCTTGTGCTTGGCGTGCGAGGTTACGCCACGTTTAACGCGAGCCATGTCGCTATTCCTTCAAATTCTTTGGGATGGAGATCAGTCGTACAGCGCGCGCCGATCAGGCGTACGGCATGTAGGATTTGATCTTCTTGGCGTCGGCGTCGGCCATGACCGAGGTGCCGCGGTTCTGGCGGATGTATTTCGAGTTGTGGCTGATCAAGCGGTGACGCTTGCCCGCAACGCCGGCCTTAACCTTGCCAGTGGCCGTGAATTTGAAGCGCTTCTTGGCGCCCGACTTCGTCTTCAGTTTCGGCATTTCAGTCTCCTTTTTGAGGGGGCTACCGCTCTTCGAGCTACTTGAGCCCGTCGTGCGGTGTTTCCTCAGAGTTTAAGAACCGCCCAGGCATGCCTGTTCGCCTGGCGGTTCGGTACGCGAAGGCGCGGCTTCTACGTGAAGAGCGCCGCCATTGCAAGACGAGTCAGGCCGGGGCTTTGACGCCGCCCTCGCTGCTGCGAATGACGCGCCCGGCGTTGATCGCCATCAGGGCCGCCGGGAGGGTCAGCAGCGCCCCGATCACGAAGGGCCAGTCATGCCCCAACCCCGAAAACAGCGCGCCCGCGATCATCGGCCCGAAGATGCGCGCCACCGAGCTTGAAGCCATGTTCAGACCCAGCATGGCCCCCTGCCGATCAGGCGGCGAGGCGCGGCTGATCATGGCCGAGATATTGGGCATGGCCAGCGACATGCCGCACGCGCCGATCGCCATCACGATCGGGATGATCCAGCCCTGGACGACCGGGATCGTCAGGGCGCCCAGCTCAAGCCGCGTCGCGGGAAACCACGCGACCGGCGCCAGCACCTGCAACACCAGCGATGCGCCAAACAGCAGCATGCCGGTGGCCAGCACGCGCGATTCGCCGAAACGCCGCGCCAGCCGCCCGGCGAAGAACCCCTGGTTCAGCGTCGAGACGATGCCCACGATCATGAAGCTGAGCCCCACCTCGCGCGCGCCCCATTGATAGCGGCTCTCGGACCACAGGCCGAACACGCTCTCCATCGCCGAAAACCCGGCCATATAGATCAGGGTCACGACCAGCACGCGCGACACCACCGCGTTGTCGCGCGCAGCCTTCAGGCCCGCCAGGAAGGCCGGACGCGGCGCGGCGGGATCGGCCTTGGCCCGGCTCTCGCGCAGGAAGACGACCACGCCGACCGCCGCGATCGCCGCCAACGCCGCCGCCAGGAAGATCGGCAGCTGATAGCCCAGTCGTCCCAGCTGCGGCTGCGTCAGCAATCCACCCAAGCCCGGCCCGACAATGAAGCCCAAGCCGAACGCGGCCCCGATCAAACCCATTCGCCCGGCCCTCTGCTCGGGCGGAGTCACATCGGCGACATACCCCTGAACCGTCGAGATATTGCCCGCGCCCAGGCCGGTGAACAGCCTGACCGCGATCGCTAGCCAGATGTTGGGCACGAAGGCCAGCATCAGATAACCCAGCGCATTGGCGATCAAGGTCATCAACAGCACGGGCTTTCGCCCGATCCGATCCGACAACCGCCCCCAGAACGGCTCGGCGAAGAACTGACCCAGCGAATAGGCCGAGAACATCAGCGTGACCTGCCACGCCTCGGCCTTCAGGCTCTGGGCGAAGAACGGCAGCAACGGCACCACGAGCCCAAACCCGACCAGATTGATGAACACCGTCGCGAACAGCACGGCCAACGCCGGTGTCTTGAGCTTGGGCGTCGGCGTGTTTGCGGTCATGGCGAAGCCTTAGCGCGACGCCGGCGGTTGGAGAAGCGCGTCGCCGCTGTGGTCAACTCGCGGGGTTGTGCGCCTGAAGGAACCGCAGGGTCTCTTGAAGCATCTGCAGTCGGGTGTCGGCGCGTGAAAGCCAGTGATCCTCGCCTTTCAGTCGATGAACTCGACCGGTTTGCCCGCTCGTTGCAGCGCGTCGGCCATGACGCGACTCTGTTCGATCGGGACGACGGTGTCGTCGCGCCCATGGAGCAGCAGCAGGGGACCGGCGCTGGCCTGGGCCAGATAGGCCGGCGACAGCTGGTCCAGACCACGATCGTTCAAGCGCTCGGCCCCCATGAACCGGTTCCAGTAGCGGACGGTCTGGCTGTCGCGACGGTCCTCCTGGCGCGCCTCCCAATTGACCATTCGGCGAAGGTCCGAAACCCCCGCTACGGCCACGCCGCAACGATAGACCCCCGCGTCCAGGGTCATGCCCGCCATGGCCGCATAGCCGCCATAGCTGGCGCCGACGATGCAGACGCGCTCGGGGTCGATGACGCCTTCGGAGGCCAGCCAGCGAACGCCGTCCGACAGATCCGTCTGCATCTTGCGCCCCCATTCGCCATAGCCCGCCTCCAAAAAGCTGCGGCCGTAGCCTGTGGAGCCGCGGAAATTCGCCTGGAGCACCGCATAGCCGCGCGAGGCCAGGGCCTGGGCCCACCAGTCGAAGCCCGCCACGTCCTGAGACGCCGGACCGCCATGGGCCAGCACGATGAGAGGCAACGCCTTGGGCGTCTCCACGCCAGGCGGGACCGTCAAATAGGCGGGAATCTCCAGGCCGTCGGCCGCCTTATAGGTCGCCATCCTTGTCGCGCCGACCCGGTCGGACGGGATCGTCGGATAGGGTTCGGCCAAAATCTCCGCCACGCCGCGGCGGAAGTCGATCAGTTGATAGACCCCGGCCTCGCCCTGATCCGTGAAGACCACGGCCTGGTTCAGCGCGTCGTTCCACGACATCAGCTTCGGCCGCTTTCCGGCGAAGGCGCGCTCGATCGCGGCCCAGCGACGGGCCGCTTCCGCGTCGATGAACTCATAGTGGATCCCGTCGTCCTCGGTCCGCCCAGCGCCGATCAACAGATGGGTGACGGGATGATGGACCAGAAAGTCGGGATGGTGCTTGAACGGCAGGGGGCGCCAATCGCCGCTATCCACGTCCACCTCGAACAGCAGGTCCAGGGTTTCCGCTTCGGGGTCCGCCGGCGCCAGATCGGGCCGGTCCGCCCCGATGACGATGGACCGCGGCGTGCGCCCCAGTCCGAAGAAGGCCGGGGTGTCTATCGGCGCCTCCACCGACCAGGCGTCGCGGAAAAAGCTCCCCTGTTTGAGCTTCAGCGTCCACTGTTTGCTGCGCTCGACATAGCGGCCCATGGCGATCACGTCGCCAGACGGATCCTGCACGAAGTCTTCGATCTCTCGGTCCATTCCCCTCACGGGTCGACCGCGTCCGGTGGTCAGGTTGATGGCGTGCAGATCGATTTGATTGGTGGTCAGATTGACGCCTCGCGCATAAAGAGTGGCATCATCGCCCGTCCGGCGGATCGAAGCGGGGCCGTACAGCACGGCCAGCACGTCTGGCGTCCGGTTCAGAACCTGAACCATCCTTTTCGTTTGAAGATCAAGAATTTGACCAAAGTAGAGCTCCGACTTCGGCACGCCCAGGGAGGCGATGCTCTGCGTGCGGGAGGTGACGACCAACACCTTGTCCTCCCCGATCCAGCGCAGATCGCGAACCTTGACGTCGCCCACGTCGGCGACGAACAGAATCCCGCCGCTCATATCCGTGACGGCCAGAGCCCGGATTTCGTCTGCGACAGTGATGCGGGCCAAGCGCTCGCCGCTCGGCGACAGCTCCAGATATTCGATCGCCGGCAAGGCCCCATAGGCCTGCAGCGGCGGCGCTTCCAGAGACGACGCCTCTGCTCGACCCGCCGCAACCGCCCCGCCCCCGCATAAGGCCGTAGAGACCATTACGGCGGCCGCCCACACTCCCCACCTGAACGCCAAGCCTGCCCTCCCCCGAAGCCAGCTGCCTTTTCACGGACTTATAGCTCTGGTTGCAAGCCCTCTGCGCTCAAGGCGCAAAACAAAACGCCCCGGTCGCGGGACCGGGGCGTTTCGTATTCAGCAATGGATCGCGATCAGCGCGGGGCCAGGATCATGATCATCTGGCGACCTTCCATCTTAGGCGCGAACTCGACCTTGGCGATTTCGTCGAAATCGGCCTGGACCTTGTTCAGCAGCTTCATGCCCAGTTCGGGGTGCGCCATTTCGCGACCGCGGAAGCGCAGGGTGACCTTGACCTTGTCGCCTTCGTCGAAGAAGCGGTGCATGGCCTTGGCCTTCACCTCGTAGTCGTGGGTGTCGATGTTCGGACGGAGTTTGATCTCCTTCAGCTCTACGACCTTCTGGCGCTTGCGCTGCTCGGCCTTCTTCTTCTGTTCCTGGAAACGGTGCTTGCCGTAATCGAGGATCTTGGCCACCGGCGGCTCGGAGGTGGAGACGATCTCGACCAGGTCCATCCCGGCTTCCTCGGCGGCTTCCAGAGCAGCGGAGGTGGGCATGACGCCCTGTTTTTCGCCGTTCTGGTCGATGAGCAGAACGCGAGGGGCGCGGATATCCTGGTTCATACGCGGCCCGTCTTTCACGGGTGGCGCTTGCATGGGACGGCGAATGGGCGTCGTTTCCTTATGTGGTCAGAGAAGGCGTATGTCGTGATGAGCGAATGCACGCGGCGATCGCCACGTTCCCCTCAAGGCCGGCAATATGCGCCGCGAGCCCCGATTTTTCAAGGGTTGGCAGGCGTTTCGACGATGTAGGCGTCATGCAGCGCCAGCACCGCGTCGAAGACGTGATCCACCGTCAGGTCTTCGATCGGCGCAAACTGGCCGCGCGTCTCGTTGGACGCCGCCGTGCGCGCCTTGGCCCCCCAGGGACCGTACAGCCACCACTCCGTCGGACCGAACAGACCCAGGGTCGGCCGGCCCAGCGCCGCCGACACGTGCATCAGACCCGAATCGTTGCCAACGAACAGATCGGCCCGGTCGATGGCGGCGGCCGAGGCCAGGATGTCGCCCTTGCCGACGAAATCGATGCCGCGCCCTCCTTGCTCAGAATGGCCCGCCGCCTCCAAAGCCGGCGTCGCCGGGGGCCGGTCGCCCGGCCCGCCCACCGGCATGAAGCGCCAGCCATCAAAGCGCGGCTCGGCTTTCAGCTTCTCGACCAGCGCGCCCCAACGATCGGCAGGCCAGCTCTTGCCCGGCTGATGCGCGATAGGGGCCAGGGCGATGATCGGGCCGGGACCCGCGCCGCCCGCCAGCTGCGGATCGATCACGGCGGCGGCCTCGGCCCGCGCCTGATCGTCCAGGAAGATTTCGGGATCCAGCGGCGTCGGCGAACCCATCAGGCGCGACACCATCTCGACCTTGCGCAGGCCCGTCTCCCACGAGCGGTTATAGACGATGCGCCGCTTCGCCGGGATCAGATAGCTAAGCGCCGAACCCCGGATGTCAATCACCAGGTCCCAGCGCGTGCCGACGACCTGTTTCCACAGATCGAGCCAGTGGCCGGACAGCTTCTTCTTGTCGAGCACGATGGTGCGCACCACGCCGGGCGCCTTGCGGAAGAAGGGCGCGGGCGGCCGGCCGCAGGCGACGGTGATCTCGGCCCCCGGGACCTGACGCGCGATCTCTCGGATCACGCCCGACGAGATGACGCAGTCGCCGATGCGGTTGGAGGTGACGAACAGGACCTGGGGTGCGGACATGGGTCTGTGTTCCGCCATCGCGCGTCGCGGTCAAGGGTGACGACGGCGGAAAGTCCGGGCAGAACGGCGCCATGACCGACATCCAGCATCTGTCCCGCCCCGATGGCGAAACCCTGGCCTTCAAACGCGTCGACGGCGACGGCCCGATCGTGATCTGGGTCGGCGGCTTTCGTTCGGACATGGAGGGGACCAAGGCCCTGGCCCTGGACGCCGTCGCGCGCGAACGCGGCTGGAACTTCGTCCGCTACGACCATTTCGCCCATGGCCAGTCCACCGGCGACTGGAGACAGGCCACCATCGGGCGCTGGCGCGAGGACGCCGTCGCCCTGATCGACAGCCTGTCCGGCCCGGTCATTCCGGTCGGCTCCTCGATGGGCGGCTGGGTCTCGCTGCTGGCGACCCTGGCGCGGCCTGACCGGATCAAGGGCCTGGTCCTGGTCAATCCGGCCCAGGATTTCACCGAACGGCTGATGTGGCCCGGCCTGGCGGACCACGAGCGTCAGGCCATCCTGCGCGAGGGCGAAACCCTGATCGTCGAGGAAGGTCTGGGCGAATATGTCCTGACGCGGCGCATGTTCGAAGAGGCGCGCGACTGGCTGCTGCTGGACGGCGTGATCGACATCGCCGCCCCGGTTCACGTCCTGCAAGGTCGCGCCGACGACGTCGTGCCGTGGCGCCATCAGGTCGAACTGGTCGAACGGCTGAGGGGCGGCGATGTACGCCTGGATCTGATCGAGGGCGGCGATCACCGGCTTTCGACGCCCGCGGACCTCGACCGACTGGTCGCAGCGGTCGAGGCGATGCGGGGCTAGATCAGCCCTTACCCGCCAGCGCCCCGTACAGATCCGTCCGTCGATCGCGGAAGAAGCCCCAGGCCGCGCGGTATTTGTCCAGCTCGTCCAGGTCGAAGCGGTGCACCAGCACCCCCTCCTCCTCGGCGCCCAGTTGCTCGACCAGTTCGCCCTGTTGGTCGGCGATGAAGGAATGGCCGTAGAAGGTCTGGCCGACCTCGGTCACGCGCTCGTGACCGATCCGGTTGGCGCCGACGACCGGCACGGCGTTAGACACCGCATGCCCCTGCATGGCGCGCCGCCAGGGCTCGGCCGTGTGCAGGGTCGCATCATGCGGCTCGGTGCCGATGGCGGTCGGATACATCAGGACGTCGGCGCCCATCAGCATCATCGCCCGTGCCGCTTCCGGGAACCACTGGTCCCAGCAGATGCCAACCCCGACCTTGCCGAAGCGCGTCTTCCAGACCTTGAAGCCGGTGTCGCCCGGCCGGAAATAGTATTTTTCCTGATAGCCGGGGCCGTCAGGGATATGGCTCTTGCGATAGACGCCCAGCGCCTCGCCGTCCGCATCCAGCATGACCAGCGAGTTGTAATATTGCGGCCCGTCCTTCTCGAAGATGGAGACCGGTATGGCCACGCCCAGCTCCTTGGCCACCGGCGCCATGGCCACAACACACGGATGTTCGCGCCACTCATAGGCGTGGCTGAACCAGTGCTCTTCCTGCGAGACGCAGAAATACGGCCCCTGGAACAGCTCCGACGGCAGGATCACCTGGGCGCCCCGCCCCGCCGCCTCGCGCACGAAGGCGATGGTCTTGTCGATATTGGCCTGCATGTCCTCGCCATACGAGGTCTGGATGCCGGCGACGGTGATGTTGCGGGTCATGCTGGGCTCCGGGTGAAGAGTGCTAGTGAGCAAGGGGTGAGCCGCTCAGCGGCGTTCGTTGAGTGATTTCAGCAGACCGGTCGTCATTCGGCTCAGTTCGAAAAGATCATCGATTATCGCACGGAACGGCGGCTCTTCGATGTACCCGAGACGGCGCGCGATGATCAGCAGAGTCTCCAGCTCCGCCAAGGAACCCCGCGCGATGCCGACAAAGTGCATGAATTCTCCGGGCGACCTGCGGCCTGCTCCTTCAGCGATGTTCGCCGGCACGGAAACAGCCGCTCGACGTACCTGACTGACGAGGCCGTACTGCTCCGACTTCGGCCAATCGGCCGTCGTCCGATAGAGCGTCTCGGTCATATCCAAGGCGATCTGCCAGACCTTGAGATCACGATGACTGCGGGGCGCGCTGTCGCTCACCCCTTGCTCACTAGCACTCGTCACTCAAGCCGGCTCCTGCTGGGAGATGCAGTGGAACGAGCCGCCGCCGGTCAGGATGGCGTTGGACGGCAGCGGGATGATCTCGCGATCGGGGAAGACGTGCTTCAACGCCTGACAGGCCATGTCGGCGGCGCGCGCATCGCCATAGGTGGGAACGATCACCGCGCCGTTGGCGATTAGGAAGTTCATGTGGCTGGCCGGGATCGGGCGTTCGTCCTCGTCCAGCACTAGGCCCGGCGACGGGATTCGCACGACCTTCAGCCGACGGCCCGCGGCATCGGTCACGGCGGCCAGATCGCGCGCCGTCGCGTCATAGACGTCGGCGTTGACGTCGTTCGTCCCCCAGGCGACCGGGCAGGCGACCACGCCCGGCGCGACGAACCGCGCCAGATTATCGACGTGCCCGTCGGTGTGGTCGTTCAGCAGACCGTCGCCGAGCCACACCACCACCTTGGCGCCGACCGCCTTCTCCAGCGCCGCCGCCGCGACGGCCTCATCCTGGTTCCAGGCGGGATTGCGGTTCGGGTTCAGCAGGCACTGGCGCGTGGTCAGGACGGTCCCCTCCCCGTCGTGATCCAGCGACCCGCCCTCCATGACAAAGTCGTTCCAGGTCAGGGGCACGCCCGCATGTCGGCCGATCTGGCCGGCGACCAGGTCGTCGCCCGGCATGTCGTATTTCCCGCCCCAGCCGTTGAACTTGAAGGCGGCGGCCGTTTTGGATCCCGCGCCGAAGATCGGCCCGGTGTCGCGCAGCCAGACGTCGCCGAACTCGCCGGGCACGACCTCGACATTGGCCACACCCGCAAAGCGCGCCTGGGCGTCGGCCAGAACATCGGCCTTGCCGACCATCAGCTTGACCTGCTCGCGACCCGGACCGGCCAAGGCCCGCACCAGCCCTTCGACCTCGTCTTGCGCCTGCTCCAGCGCCTCGAACCAATATTCCGCATGGCTGGGCCAGCCCACCCACATGGCGCGGTGCGGCGCCCATTCGGCGGGGATGGCGGCAGCAGTCGGATCGGTCATGCGGGCGTCCTCAAGAAGGGCCGAACTGGGAGCCGCGCCATATGGCCCCAAGCGCCCCCGACTTCAACGTCAGCCACGAAAAAGGGCGGCCCGCGAACGGACCGCCCCTCGTCGTTTCAGTCTGGCTTAAGCCTCAGAAGGCGTAGCGCACGCTGGCCATAACCGTCCGCGGAGCGGCGATGTTGGCGAACGGGCGGCTGTAGCCGGCGCCGCCGACGACCGAAGACGTCGTCGAACCCAACGAACCGTAATAGCGCTCGTCAAACAGGTTGATCACGTTGAACTGCAGGTAGGTGCCTTGCAGGCCCAGCGGCGCGAAGTCGAAGCGGGCGTCCAGATCGACGACCGTATAGGCATCGACCTTCTGGTCGTTGACGTCGGTGACCCAACGCTCGCCGACATATTTGCCCTGGATCGCCGCAGAGAAGACCGGGTTGAAGTCGTAGGCGATGCGCAGGCCCAGGGTTTCCTTCGGCGTCTCGACAACTTCCTTGCCCTTGGTCAAGGCGACCAGGGTGGAGGAGATGTTGACGTTGTCCTTCAGCTCGCTTTCCAGCAGCGACAGCGAAGCGAAGATGCTCAGCTTGTCGGTCGGCTCCCAGCCCAGCGAACCGTCGAAGCCGTAAGATTCCACCGCGCCCACGTTACGATCGACGTTGAAGCCCAGGTCCTGATCGTACGAGGAGACGATGCGGTTCTGGTAATCGGTGTGCCAGACGGCGGCCGAGGCGATCAGGCTGGAGGTCTGATAGCGATAGCCCAGATCGAAGGTCTTAGTGGTTTCAGGCTGGACGTTCGGGTTGCCGATCGATCCATCGGCCAGACGCGTGACGGCATACAAGCTGTCGGTGCGCGGTGCCGAGATGCCTTCGGCATAAGACGCATAGACCATGTGGTCGCCGCCGAAGCGATAGGTGGCGCCGACGTTCGGCAGGATGTCGTCATACTTCACCTCGCGCGAGTAAGGCGCGATATACTGGGTCGTGCCCGTCGAGGCGAAGGTGACGTTGCCGTTAGCTAGGGTGGCGTTCGGCGTCTCGCTAGTGCAGCGCACGCTCGTCGAACCGTTCTGCGAATAGCAGTACTGGTTCAGCTCGCGTTTGAAGAAGGGCGCGCGCACGCCGATGTTGATGCGCAGGGCCTTGTCCAGGAAGTCGCCGCGATACTCGAAGGCGGCTTGGTTCAGCTCGGCGTACGACAGACGGTCGCGAGCGCGCAGATAGTATCCGTCCAGATTGACGATCCGGTTGTTCTTGTCGTCCAGACCGCCGAACTCATCGGCGAAGCGCGGGTTGGCCGGGTCGCTGAAATCGATGAAGCCGTAGGCGCCCGTCTGACGGTGACGCCCGTAGTCCAGCGTGTAGGCGGCGCGCAACTGGTGATCGTCGTTGATGTTCCAGATCAGCGAGCTGTTGATGCCGTAGCGATAGGTGTTGGTGTTCGACGGCGTCATGACGCGGACGGTGTCCAGGGTATCGCCGTCGCCGTTCAGGTCGATGCCGCCGGTGGTGCGCGTGCCGCGGATCAACGCGTTGGTTTCCGTCAGCGTGGTTTGCTGACCACCGCCGTTGGCTTGGGTGTACTGGAACGACGGATCGAAGGTGAAGGTCAGACCTTCAGCCAGCGTGAACTTCGAGTTCAGGCGGACATTGCCCGTGTCCGACGGGTTAATGCGAAGACCATAGTAGGCCGCAGCCGAGGTGCTGGACGTGTTGGTGTCGATATCGGCCAGACCGTTGCGGAAAGTGGGGGCCGTATAGTTGGTGCTGTAGTCGATATTCCAGCCGAACGGGCTGGTTTCGACTTCCGCCGGCGTCACGACGCCGAGCGCCGACGTCGATTCAAGGCTCGGGCTATAGTACGAGAAGTTGCGATTCTCGTTGTAGTGAGCCGACAACGCCACGAAGTCGCCGTTCGAACCGATGGGCTGATAGATACGCATGTTGTACTGCGTCTTCTTCAGGTCGCCCTGGCCTTTGAACTTGTCATATTCCTGGTGCGAGACGGCGAACCAGGCCGAGGTCCCCCAAGGACCCACTTGGCCGGTATCGACCAGCGCCATGATGCGCTTATAGTCGAAGTCGCCGAGCGAGCCCTGGATCCAGCCGCCGAAGTCCGCAGCCGGACGACGCGAGGTATAGTTGATGGTGCCGCCGGTCGCCGAAGCGGTGGGGCTGTCGACGTCGGTCGTACCGGTGTTGACCGAGGCGCGCTCGATCAGTTCCGGGTCCAGCTGTTGGTTGGTGTAGCTGGCGTAGTTGCCGGTGTCGTTCAGCGGAATGCCGTCGAAGGTCAGCGAAACGCGGTTGCCGTCGAAGCCACGCAGACGGATGTTGCCGCCCGACGAGCCATACGGGTCGTTGTTTGTGAAGTTCAGTCCGGGCGTCAGGTTCAGCGTCTGGACGATGGTCTGACCGGCGGCCTGGGTCGAGATGAACTCCTGGGTGACGGTCGAGCGCGTCTTGCCTGCTGTTTCGGCTACGATGGTGCCGTCGGTGGTGCGGGGACCGCGCGTGCCGGTGACGACCACTTCCTGCACTTCCGTCGCTTCGGTGCCGGTCGATTGGGCGGAGGCGGCGCCGGCGAAGGCCAGCGAGCCGGCTAGGGCGGTGGTCGCCCAGATCAGGCTTTTGCGAGAAATCATTACATCTATCCCCAGATGGACGGCGCCAATGGCCTTTTGGCGGCAGACGTCCATCGCCTGTCGCAATCCAGCCCCCTCTAGGGCGCATGTTGAAACCTTGGGCGACAGTTATGTAACAGCAATATGACAGCGCCAGAGGGTGGTCTGGGCGCCACACCCTACGGCGGCTGGGCTAGGCTGACGCCCGCTCAAACACGTCGGCTATGCCGTTCGCCGTCGGCATTATGGCATGCGGCTCGTGATAGTTGCCGTTGACCTGGCTCTGGGCGATCACATGCGCGCGGAAACGCGTGAACAGGGCGCTGTCGGGAGCCTCCGGCGTCTGCCAAAAGGCATCCAGCGGCTTTTGGTCCGTCAGGCCTTCGAAGTTAAAGAAGGCGTCGCCCAGAACCTTGACCGGCGTGTGGAAGCCGAGCGCAGAAAGCGCAGCGCTGGAGTTGTTGACGACCATGCCCAGCGACGCGCGGCACAGGGCGGCCAAATTGCCGCCGTCAATGAAATCGACACGTCCCGCCAAGCCATGCTCCCGAGCAAGCCGCATCGTGATTGCGCGAAGATTGACTAGGCCCGGATCCAGCGGATGGTTTTTGATCACCAGCCGCATCTCAGGTGACGCGTTTGCGGCGAAGCTGGAGATGACGGCCGTCAGGAAGGCGCGATTGTCGGCGTATCGAGAATAGCGCAGCAGCTGCGCATCGCCCTCCCGCTGCAGGCAGGCGATGAAGAACTCGCCTCTGTCACGAATGATGTCGGCGTCGCAATTCTCCGGCCGACGGAAGGCCAGGCTGACGTAGCGTCGGATATGGCCCAGGCACTGTTTCAGCGGTGAGAACACATAGGGCGCTGTATAGTTTGGGAAGAACGCTTTTCCCGCCACCTGCACCGTATGATAGGCGCTGATATTGGCGACATGGTGCGGCAGGATTTTTCCGACTGCGACAGGCTCGGGCAGTCGCGGCGCCGGATCCGGATATCCGTCTCGAAAGCGCGGAAGGGCGCTGGACCCGTTGACGCCGTTGCGCTCGACCGTGACCCAGTCAGGGCGGAAATAGCCGTTCTCCAGAACCCAGACGCGAGCCTTCAGGCTTTCCGAGGCGGCCAGTACCGCGCGATTGTAGGCGCCAGCCTCGCCAAAGACGATGATGTCGCTGAAACCGGCCAGGATTCGGAACAGATCGTCACTCCACGATTTCGCCGTCTCCTTGAATACTATACCGCCTGGTCTGCGCCAGTTCATCGCATCGCCGGCGTTGAAGATCATGCGGTTGACGACCGCCCCGCGCGATTCGAGCACCGAGGCCAGTGCGGCTCCGAACGATCCGAAGGGGGCGGAGACGATCAGGAAGCGGCGACCCGATAGCGCGTGCCGCCCGCCCTGTCGTGTCGCGGGAAATGCAGAGATTACCGTTGTCTGGGCAGGCGCCGCTGAGCGCAATCGCAGAGAAACCCCCGGCCGCACGTCATCTGCCCTTAAGCGATAACGGCGACGACGTCGCGCCGACAGAACTCGAGAAGACGAACGCACGTCCACCATCACGCCCACCGGTACAATGACGGAACAGAAGCCGCTTCGGCGCGGCCGGTGCAACCGAAGAGTTTATCGACAAAGCGCATCACCGCCCTTTTGTCGCGACCACCTTTTGCGATCAATCGAAAACGCCCAGAGTTCGGAAATTTTGAAACGTGGCGCTTTAAGCGTTGTTTTTTAGCATCAAAACCGCCGCCGCCCGGAGGACGGCGACGGCCTGATGTCTTTGCAACGTCGACTTCCATGCGTCGCAGGTCGCCGGCTGGGTCAGCCCCAACCGGCTCCCGCAACATCTTAGAAGTTGATGTCGATGGTCGCGCGGCGGTTGAGCGGTTCGCGCACACCGTCGGCGGTCGGCTTGGCCAGGTTGGTTTCGCCCTTGCCGTCCAGGGCGATCACGCCGCCGTTGACGCCTTGAGCGACCAGGGCGTCCGCGACGGTGCGCGAACGACGGTTGGACAGACCCACGTTATAGGCGGCCGAACCCGAGGTGTCGGTGTAGCCGACGATCAGGACGCGCGTCGGACGACCCGACTTGGCGTAGTTGGCGGCCTGCGTCACCACCGAACGGGCTTCCGCGGTCAGGTCCGAACGATCCCAGTCGAAGTAGACCACGAACTGGCGAGCGACCGGGGTCTGAGCGACCGGCGGCGGGGGCGGAGGAGGCGGAGGAGGCGGCGGGGGCGGCGGGGGCGGAGGAGGCGGCGGCGGCGGCGCGTCTTCCGCGCCGAAGCTGTAGCGCAGACCCAGGGTCACGGTGTGCGACTGGTCGTAGTCGCCGTCCCATTCGCCGAACGACGTGGCGCCAGGACCAGCGCCGACCGTCGTCGAGGCGAAGTTGGCGTCGCCCGTCAGGTAGCGGTAGGTCAGGTCGATGTTGGTGCGGTCGCCGATGGCCCAGGCCAGACCGGCGATCGCCTGAGCGGCGAACTTGGTCGAGCTGTCGTCGGCGGTGAAGGTGGCGCCGCGGTTGGCGCGCAGGTTGCCGATGGTGTCGGTCTTGACGTGGTTCACACCGGCGCCGAGGCCGACGAACGGACGAACGCCCCAGTATTCGAAGCCGAAATCATAGATGACGTTGGCCATCAGGGTGGCGGATTCGATGTCGCCTTCGGGCGAGAAGCAGCCGCCCGTCGCCGGGGTCAGGTTGCACAGGCCCTGCGTGCCCGACACGGCGCGAACGCGGCCGATGTCGCCCGAGCGATAGCCGCCTTCCAGTTCAACGCGCCAGTTCGGGTTGAAGCGATAGCCGAGGCGAGCGAAAGCCGCCCAGCCGTCGTTCACTTCCCAGTTCCAGTTGGCGCCGGTCGTGGACGATTCAGCGTTGATATCGTCGATCATGTGGTAGCCGGCGTCGACGGCGCCGTACCAACCATTGGGTTCCGCCGATGCGGCGCCGGCTGCGAACAGTCCGGCGGCGGCAACGGAGGCGAGAAGTTTGAGCTTCATAGCTTCCTCACTGTGTGAATGCGCGAAGCTGCGCAATAGCACAGCATTCACGGGACCGAACGGCGTGGCTGGCGTGCGGTTCCGCGCTTGAGCTACGATTGTGTCGACTGTGGCGCCGTTTCAACACATTGGGCGTCTGCGAGAGGAAACGATTATGACGATGCGGTTTGACGGACAGGTGGCGATCGTGACAGGCGCCGGTGGCGGGCTGGGGCGCGAACACGCGCTCGCTCTCGCGGCGCGGGGGGCCAGGGTGGTGGTCAACGACCTGGGCGGGGCGCGCGACGGTTCGGGCGGTTCGGCGACGGCGGCGGAATCGGTCGTGGCGGAAATCGAGGCGGCCGGCGGCGAGGCCGTGGCCAACGCGGCCTCGGTGACGGACTTTGCCGCGGTCCAGGCCATGGTCGATCAGGCCATGGCGAAATGGGGCCGGATCGACATCCTGGTGAACAACGCCGGCGTCCTGCGCGACAAGACTTTCGCTAATATGGATATCGAGGACTTCCGCTTCGTCGTCGACGTCCACCTGATGGGGGCGGTCAACTGCACCAAGGCGGTGTGGGAGATCATGCGCGGGCAGAACTACGGCCGGATCGTGATGACCACTTCGTCGTCGGGTCTGTACGGCAACTTCGGCCAGTCGAACTATGGCGCGGCCAAGATGGCGCTGGTCGGTCTGATGCAGACCCTATCGATCGAGGGGGCCAAGAACAACATCCGCGTCAACTGTCTGGCGCCCACCGCCCACACCCGCATGACCGAGGATCTGGGCGCCGCCCTGCCGCTGGAGGCACTGGCCCCGGCCCTGGTCACGCCCGGCCTGCTTTATCTGGTCAGCCAGGAGGCGCCGAGCCGCGCCATTCTGGGCGCCGGCGCCGGCGGATTCGAGCGCGCCTATGTCACCCTGACGCAAGGCGACTTCGTCACCGGCGACGATGCGCCAGAACAGGTCGCCGCCCGCTTCGACGCCATTTCGGACCGCGCGGGCGAGATTGTGCCGGAGATGGGTGCCGCCCAGGGCATGATCGAACTGACCAAGGCGCAGAAGGCGCACGGCGGTTGAGCAATAAGGCGCCTTGCGTTGACGCAACGTGAGGCGCCTAACTTGGCGTCAGAGGAAACCGGCCTCAAGCAGCGCGAACGAGCGTAGGCCAAACAGGAACGGCCTCAAGCAGCGCCAAGCGCGATAGGCCAAACAAGAATGGGCTCAAGTAGCCCAAAGGGCGATAGCCCCAGGAGGAAAGCTCATGCGCGAAGCCGTCATCGTCTCCACCGCCCGCACCCCCATCGGACGCGCCTATCGCGGCGCCTTCAACGACACCCAGGCGCAAAGCCTCGGTGCCCATGCGGTGAAGCACGCGGTCCAGCGCGCCGGCGTCGATCCGGCCGAGATCGAGGACGTGATCATGGGCGCGGCCCTGCAGCAGGGTTCGACCGGCACCAACGTCGCGCGCCAGATCGCGCTCGCCGCCGGCCTGCCCTCCTCCGTGCCCGGCATGAGCCTGGACCGTCAGTGCGCCTCGGGCCTGATGGGCATCGCCACGGCGGCGAAACAGGTCGTCTTCGATCAGCAGAAGATGGCGGTCGGCGGCGGGCTGGAAAGCATCTCCCTGGTCCAGAACCAGAATATGAACCTGTACCGGATGAAGGACGAGGCGCTGCTGAAGCTGTCGCCCCATATCTATATGTCGATGCTGGAGACGGCCGAGGTGGTGTCGCGCCGCTACGGCGTCAGCCGCGACCGCCAGGACGACTATGCGCTGAAGTCCCAGCAGCGCACCGCCGCGGCCCAGGACGCCGGTCGGTTAGACGCCGAGATCGTGCCCATGACCACCACCATGCTGGTCATGGACAAGGCCACCGGCCAGACCTCATCGAAAGAGGTCACCCTGTCCAAGGACGAGGGCAACCGTCCCGACACGACGCTGGAAGGGCTGAAGGCTTTGAAGCCCGTCTTCGGCGGCGGCGAGGAGATCCAGACGGGTGAGTTCATCACCGCCGGAAACGCCTCGCAACTGTCGGACGGCGCCTCGGCCTGCGTCGTCATGGAGGCCGGCGAGGCGGTGAAGCGCAATCTGCAACCGCTCGGCGCCTATCGCGGCATGGCGGTCGCCGGCTGCGAGCCGGACGAAATGGGCATCGGGCCGGTTTATGCCGTGCCCAAACTGCTGAAGCGCCACGGCTTGACGATAGACGACATCGGCATCTGGGAGCTGAACGAGGCCTTCGCCGCCCAGGTCCTGTATTGCCAGGACACGCTGGGCATTCCCGACGACCGTCTGAACGTCTCGGGCGGCGCCATCTCCATCGGCCACCCCTACGGCATGTCCGGCGCACGCATGACCGGCCACGTCCTGATCGAGGGCAAGCGTCGCGGGGCCAAATACGGCGTCGTCACCATGTGCATCGGCGGCGGCATGGGGGCGGCCGGGCTGTTCGAAATCTACTGACGTTACAGTCCCCTCCCTGCTCCGCAGCGAGGGGCGCTTAAACCCGCTCGCTGATCTTGATCGCCGCCTTGCAGCCCACCTTGATCACGCCGGACAGCAGGCGATAGGCCGGCGCTTCGCGGCTGCCGTGTTCGATGGCGTGGTCGTGGTGGGCCAGTTCTTCGTCGCGGAACTGTTTCAGCTCGGCCGCCAGAGCCGGGTCGCGATCGCCGATCTCGGCGATCTGGTCGGCATAGTGTTTCTCGATCACGCTTTCGACCGCCTCGGTGCAGGCGTGCGCGGCCTTTTCACCCATCAGGGCCGTGCCGGCGCCCAGGGCCGAGGCGGCGATGCGCCACAGGGGCGTCATGACCGTGGGCCGCACCCGCCGCTCGTTCAGCAGCCGCTCGAAGCGCGCCAGATGCACCGCCTCCTGGTCCTGCATCTCCGACAGGTCGTGGGCGATGCCGTCACGCCCCTTGCGCCCTTCAAACACCGCCTTCTGGGCGCGATAGATCAGGACGGCCGCATATTCCCCGGCGTGATCGACACGCAGGATTTCGTCCATCCGCGCCTTGTCGGCGCCCTGACCGGGACGGGGAAGCGGAATGGAATGGCTCATCGCATCAGGCCTTTTCGATCCGGGGCGCTCGGGCGTCCTTTGGACGTTTCGCCGCCAACAGGCTGAACCCCGCAAGCGCCGAGGCGATGATCGCGTTCCATCCTGCCATTGACAGACCGAGCCAGCTCCAGGCCACATCGCCGCAGCCGATCACCTTGGTCACCGGCCCCGTGCCCATGGCGAGCGCCGTCAGGCTGTCCATATCGACCGAGCCGCCGACGGACGAACAGGTCGCAGGCAAGGCCCACCATTTGTATTCGCCGCCCATGTGGAAGATGGCCGTGATGGCGCCTGTGGCGAAGACGGCCGCCAGCAGGAAGGCGGCGATGCGCGGCGTGCCCCGGCGTCCGCCGCTGAACAGGGTCCAGCCCGTAGCCAGCACCGCCACGACGACCGCCCCCCAATAGACCTCGCGCTGTTTCAGACACAGGTTGCAGGGCGCAAGGCCGCCGAACCGTTCGAACGCATGGGCCGCGCCCAGCATGGCCAGCGACGCGGCCAGGGCGAAGGCGGTCCACCAACGGGTCAGAAGGCGATAGACATCGATCATCTTGAAACGGTCTTACCCCGCCCCGAACGCGCCGTCGACTTACAGAAGCTTCAGGACGACGATCAACGCGACCAGCCCGACCAGGCCGATCACGCTCCACATCGCCAGCCGCTTTTCGACCTGCGCCAGCATGGCCGGCCCCCAGCGTTTCAGGATCCACGCTTCCAGGAAGAAGCGCCCGCCCCGCGTCACGACCGACGCGGCCATGAAGACCGGAAAGCTGAACGCCGCCAGGCCCGAAGCGATGGTCACCAGCTTGTAGGGGATGGGTGTCAGCCCCTTGATCAGAATGACCCACAGGCCCCACTGATCGAACCACGCGCGAAACTGCTCCAGCCCGTCCGAATGGCCCAGCACCCGCATGATCGCCAAGCCTAGGTCGGTCAGGAAATAGCCGATCGCATAACCGAGAATCCCGCCCAGAACCGACGCCACGGTGCAGACGGCGGCGTAGAAATACGCCTTCTGCGGCCGCGCCAGGATCATGGGCGCCAGCATCACGTCGGGCGGGATCGGAAAGAACGAACTCTCGGCGAAGGAGACGACCGCCAGGGCCTTGGTCGCATGGCGGCTGCGCGCCAGGTCGAAGACGCGGTCATAGAGTTTGCGCAGCATGGAGATCCTTAAGGCGGCACGGCGCGTTAGCACCCCTGCGGCGTTGCGTCATCCTCGGCCGTCACGTCCACCTGCTAGAGCGCCTGAATGACGACCCCCGCCTCTCCCCCGTCCACGGTCCAGCAGGACGACGTCAGCCACAACGTGACCCGGCTGCTGCGGCGGCTGGCCGACGACGGCGGCGACGCAGGCCTGACCCTGCACGAAATCCGCGACCGGCTGGACGAGCGCGCCTATGGGCTTTTGATCCTGCTGCTCTCCATCCCTTGTCTCGTGCCGGGCCTTTACGGCGTGCCGCAGGTGGTCGGGTTGATCGTCATCCTGCTGGCAGGCCAGATGCTGGTCGGGCGCGAGGAGCCATGGCTGCCGCGCTGGTTTCTGAACCTGCGGTGCAAGGGGTCGTGGCTGAAGGCCATGGCCGACTTCGCCGAAACCAAACTGGGCTGGATCGACCGGCTGTCGCGCCCGCGCTTGCGCCGCTTCGCCGATGGGCCGGGCGAAAAGCTGGCCGCCGTCTTCATGATCCTGGCGACCGTGACCATCGTCATGCCGCTGACCAACACCATCCCGTCCATCGCCCTGGCCTTGCTGTCGGTCGGCCTGATCCAGCGCGACGGCCTGTTCGTCCTCGCGGGCTGCGCCGTAACCACCGTGTGGCTGACCATCTTGGGCGCGCTCGGGACCGGCCTTCTGATGGGCGCCGAATGGGCCACGCGCTGGCTGCCGGGCTGATGCGGCTTCAACGCAAGCGCTGCCTTAGATGTCCAAGAATTAACGGGCGCCCGGGCGGCGATCCGTCGAAGGTGGCGTGACCGACCGACGGTCGATCATTCCCAATCTTCTTTCACGGCGTGTCATGGCTCTGCCTCTTCGTTTCTCTCACATCCTGTTCGTCGCCGTCGGCGCACTGCTGGCCACCGCCCTGCCGGCAGCCGCCCAGGACTATCGCCAAGCCTTCCATCCTGATCAGCTGAAGGGGCCGCCCGCCGGCGCGCTGAACGAGGTCTTGGTGCTGGGCACGCCGCACCTGTCGAACCTGGACGACGGCTTCAAGGCCGAGAGCCTGGCCCCGCTGCTGGATCGGTTGGCGGCCTGGATGCCGACCGCCATCGCGACGGAGGACCTTTCGGGCCTGCAATGCGACAGCCTGCGTCGCTATCCGTCGCGCTATGCCGAGACGGTCGAGACCTACTGCTGGGATCCCGCCCCCGCCGCCCTGGCCACCGGTCTGGACGTACCGGCCGCCAATGCCGAGGCCGAGCGGCTGCTGGCCGAGTGGCCCGATCAGCCCACGGCGGCCCAGCGGCGTCATCTGGCGGCGGTCTTCCTGGCGGCCGGCGAGCGGGGATCCGCCTTGGTCCAGTGGCTACGACTGGCGCCCGAGGACCGCACCGTCGGCGACGGCCTGAACGACGCCCTGGTCGCCGTTCTGAACCGCATCAAAGAGAGGGCCAATGAGACCTACCTAATCTCCGCGCCCCTGGGCGCACGCCTGGGACTGGAGCGGCTGTGGAGCGTCGACGACCACACCGCCGACACCCCCGACCCGACCGACCCCGTCGAGAAGAAAGCCTACGCCGACGCCATCATGGGCGCGTGGAACAATCCCGCCAGCCAGACCCGTCGAACGCAGGACGCGGAACTGGGCGCCGCCCTCGATCAGCCCGACGGCGTGCTGCGCATGTACCGCGCCTATAACGCGCCGACGACGCCGGCCCTGACCTATCAGTCCGACTTCGGCGCGACCTTGGTCGAGCCGTCGCCGCAGGCCTTCGGCCGCCACTACCTCGGCTATTGGGAGACGCGCAATCTGCGCATGGTCGCCAATATGCGCGATGTTCTGGGCCGCTATCCGGGCACGCGGATGCTGACCATCGTCGGCGCCTCGCACAAGGGCTACTACGAAGCCTATCTGGATCAGATGCACGACGTCCGGCTGGTCGATCCTGAACCCGTCCTGCGCTGATCGCATAAAGACGGCCGACGGGACTTGCGGGGCGTCCGTCATCACGACCCCGTGGCTTCGTCTTGGCTCCGTCGTCTTCTGTGACTAGGTTCCGCGCCAATCGGCGGCTCCTTTCGGTTAAGCCCGCCTCAAAAGCTACGCGGGAGACGCGCCATGAACGACATGACCCAAGGCCAGCCGACGGCGGAACAGATCGACCTTGACAACCCCCTCGGCGTCGACGGTTTCGAGTTCGTCGAATTCACCGGCCCCGAGCCCGAGGCGATGATTTCGCGCCTGGAGCTGATGGGCTTCACCCAGACGCACGTGAACCCCAGGACCGACGTGGTGCGCCTGAAACAGGGCGACATCAGCTTCCTGGTGCAGCGCTCGCCCAAGGGTCAGGCCGCCGACTTCGCCAAGGATCACGGCCCGTCCGCCAACGGCATGGCTTTTCGCACCACCGACGCCAAGGCCGCCTATGAGGGCGCGCTGGCTCGCGGCGCCGTCGCCGCGACGGATGCCGCCGGCGGCGCGCTGGGCGACGACTACCCCTACATCTTGCAAGGCATCGGCGGCTCGCTGCTCTACGTCATCGACCAGTACGGCGACGCCGGCTCGCTCTATGACGCCTGGGACGAGATCGAGGGCTGGGAAGAGGCCGAGCGCAAGAATTCGGTGGGCCTGGAGATCCTGGACCACCTGACCCACAACGTCCGTCGCGGCCAGATGCGCACCTGGTCGGGCTTCTACAACTCGATCTTCAACTTCGAAGAGCAGAAGTATTTCGACATCAAGGGCAAGGCGACGGGCCTGTTCTCCCAGGCCATGATCGCGCCCGACCGCGCCATCCGCATCCCGCTGAACGAAAGCCAGGACGAGAACTCCCAGATCGAGGAGTTCATCCGTCGCTACAACGGCGAGGGCATCCAGCACATCGCCCTGACGACCGAGAACATCTTCGAGACGGTCGAAGCGATGAAGGAACGCGGCGTCGCCTTCCAGGACACGATCGAGACCTATTTCGAACTGATCGACAAGCGCCTGCCCAACCATGGCGAGGACGTGGAGCGGATGCGCAAGAACCGCATCCTGATCGACGGTTCGGACGAGGAAGGCCTGCTGCTGCAGATCTTCACCCAGGACACCTTCGGCCCGATCTTCTTCGAGATCATCCAGCGCAAGGGCAACGAAGGCTTCGGCAACGGCAACTTCCAGGCCCTGTTCGATTCCATCGAGCTGGACCAGATCCGTCGCGGCGTCATCAAGGTCGACGCCTGAATGAAGATGCGGCCGCCGACCTGGCTGCCCTGGCTCGGCCCGGTCCTGGCGGCCGGCGCCGGGGCCCTGGCCGGCGAAGTCTGGCTGGGGGGCGGCTTCTGGATGGTCCTGATCGCCGCCCTCCTCTGCGGCTTCGCCCCCATCGTCGGCTATCAGGTGTGGAAGCGCCTGCACCATCGGGGGTGACGCCTGCGCCGATGCCGGCGCCGTTCGTCTGAGACCAGCGCGGACGACCGCCTACTGATCCTCGTCGAACTTGCGCGCGACTAGGTCCGTCAGGGCTTCCATCGCCTCTGCGGCGTCCGGGCCCTCGGCGGAGACGTCGATGCTGCAGCCGATGCCGGCGCCCAGCATCAGCAGGCCCATGATCGAGCGGGCGTCCACCGTCACGCCGTCGCGGGTGACGTGGATCTCGCTTTCGAAGCTGGAGGCCAGTTTGACGAACTTGGCCGAGGCGCGGGCGTGCAGGCCGCGCGTATTGCAGATGTTCAGGGTCGCGGTGACGGTCATTTTTCGCCTGCGAGCACCCAGGACGCGACGGAGATGTATTTGCGCCCGGCGTCCTGCGCATGGGCCACGCAGGATTCCAGCGTCTCGCGCCCGCGCACGCTGGCCAGTTTGATCAGCATGGGCAGGTTCAGCCCGGCGATGACCTCGGCGCGCGTCTGTTCCATCACCGAGATGGCCAGGTTCGACGGCGTGCCGCCGAACATGTCGGTCAGCAGGATGACCCCTTCGCCGTCGTCCACGGCCGCGGCCGCGTCCACGATGTCGCGACGCCGACGCTCCATGTCGTCGTCGGGCCCGATGCAGATGGCCGCGACGCCGCGCTGCGGGCCGACCACATGCTCCATGGCGGAGAGAAACTCGGACGCCAACCCGCCGTGGGTGACGATCACCAGACCGATCATGAGGACTTCACTCGCATCCCGCCCCGAACCGTCCCAGGCATTCCCCCGCCCGGCAAGGGAGGCCGGACGCCGCCCTCTATGGACCGCAAGGGGCGTGTCATAGACCCGTCTTTCGGGGTTTCAAAGCGTCTCCAACGCCGCTGCGACCACATCGACGGCCGAGGCGGGTCTGGGGTCCAGCGCCAAGAGGGGCAGGTCCACCCCCGCGAAAGCCCGTGTCTGCGGCTCCGGAAGCCGTTCGACGCCTTCCCCCACACAGGCGACGGCCAGCGCCACGCGACAGACCGGGCGTGTTCTGGCGGCCACGATTCCAAGGCCGCGCACCTCGATCCGACCGGCGATGGAGGCCGGCGCCGACGCGTGAACGGCCCCGTCCGAGGCCCAGACCTGGGTGTAGTCGTCGCTGACCAGCCGCCAACCCCGCGCGATCAGCCGCAGCGCCAGATCGCTCTTGCCCGCGCCCGACGGTCCCAGGATCATCACCCCCTGCCACGCCCCGCGCCGGCGCACGGCGACGGTGGTGGCGTGGATCGGCTGGCCCGGGCTCACGACCAGCGGCCGACCGACGGGAAGACGATCTCGAACCGCGCGCCGCCTTCGGTCTTGTTTTCGGCGTGGACGCGACCGCCATGCGCCTCGACGATCTGACGCACGATGGACAGGCCCAGGCCCGAGTTGGAGCCGAACACCGCCCCCTTGGGCCGCGAGGTGTAGAACCGCTCGAACACCGTCTCCAGATTCTCGGCCGGAATGCCCGGCCCCTGGTCCTCGACCCGTACGCGGATCGGCAGATCGTCCCCGATGTCCTCCAGCGTCACCCGCACCACGCCGCCTGGGGGGCTGAACGAGCGGGCGTTGTCGATCAGGTTGCGGAACACCTGCCCCAGCGGCCCGTCGCGCCCCATGACCCGCAGGGCCTGTTCGGGCGCTGTGAGCACGACCGGAATGTCGCCGGGCTTGGCCGTCGTTTCATAGACGCCGACGATATCGACCAGCAGACGGTTCAGATCGACCGGCCGGGGCCGATCGCGCGACAGCTCCGCATCCAGCCGCGAGGCGTTGGAGATGTCGGTGATCAGCCGGTCCAGCCGACGCACGTCCTGCTGCAACAGCGCCGTCAGCTTCTCGCGGTGCGCATCGGTCTTGACCAGCGGCAGGGTTTCCAGCGCCGAACGGATCGAGGTCAGGGGGTTCTTGATCTC
This sequence comes from Brevundimonas vesicularis, assembly GCF_044807075.1. Classification (GTDB taxonomy): domain Bacteria; phylum Pseudomonadota; class Alphaproteobacteria; order Caulobacterales; family Caulobacteraceae; genus Brevundimonas; species Brevundimonas vesicularis_G. The sequence continues at coordinate 939,626 of NZ_CP085234.1, read as the reverse complement.
GTGCGACACATCGGCCGCGAACCGTTCGATGGCGTCCATCCGCGTCGACAGGGTGTCGGTCATGGATTCCAGAGACCGCGCCAGATCGCCGATCTCGTCCTTGCGATCCTCCAGATCCGGCAGGGAGATGGCCCGCGCGCGTTGCAGCTTCACCTGATCCGCCGCCGCCGACAGCCGCATGATTGGCCGCGCCACGAACAGATGCAGCAGCAGCGATCCCAAGAGATTGACCCCCAGCGCCACCAGGGCGAACGGGAACAGCGCCTGCCGCTGAGCGCCCAGGATTTCGTCCACGTCCCCGGACTCGACGGTCAGCACGCCCAGCACCTGACGCACATGGCGCACGGGAATGGAGACGGAGACGACCCGGTCGCCGGATTCGTTGCGACGCAGGGTCGATTGGGGCGAGCCGTCCAGCGCCGCCGCCACCTCGGCCGCCAGTTCGCTGTCGGCGCGCGCGACGCGGCGCTCGGACAGCAGATTGGCCTTGGCGGCGTCCTCGGTCGCCGTCCCCGCCAGCTGCGCGTCGGGCAGGGGCCGCCCACCGATGGCCTCGGTCACCTGATAGCTGTCGACCAGCAACAGGCCGTTCACATCATATAGTCGCACCCGCTGGCCCGCCGGGATGAACCGGTCGGTCAGCCAGATCGACGCGCGGATGGGGTCCAGTTCGGGCGTCGGTTCGCCCCGCGTCACGCCTTCTTCGCGCAACACATTGGCCAGCAGTTCGGCCTGGACCGTCAGCGATTCCTGACGCGCCTCGATCAGGCCCGGACGCCATTCATTGATCGCCAGTGCCCCGCCGAACAGGATCAGCAGGCTGAGCAGATTGAGCACCAGGATGAACCCGCCCAGCCGCGACCCGCCGAAGCGGAACAACGGCCGGCGCTGGGGCTCCTCGTCGGGCTCGCGCCCGCCCGGTTCAGCTCTCGCGGTAGCGGTAGCCGACGCCATACAGGGTCTCGATCGCGTCGAACTCATTGTCCACGGCGCGGAACTTCTTGCGCATCCGCTTCACGTGGCTGTCGATGGTGCGGTCGTCGACATAGACCTGGTCGTCGTAGGCGGCGTCCATCAGGTTGTCGCGGCTCTTCACGAAGCCGGGACGCTGCGCCAGGGCCTGCAGCAGCAGGAACTCGGTCACCGTCAGCTTGACGGGCTTGCCGTCCCAGGTCGACTCGTGGCGCGCCGGGTCCATCGACAGCTTGCCGCGCTTGATCGCCCGGCCCGAGACCTCGGCGGCGGCTTCCGGCTCGGCGCCGTCGGCGCCCGTGCGGCGCAACAGCGCCTTGACCCGCTCGATCAGCAGACGCTGGCTGAAGGGTTTGTGGATATAGTCGTCCGCGCCCAGGTTGAAGCCCAGGATCTCGTCGATCTCCTCGTCCTTGGACGTCAGCATGATAACCGGGATTTGCGAGGTCTGGCGCAGGCGACGCAGCACCTCCATCCCGTCCATGCGCGGCATCTTCACGTCCAGGATCGCCAGATCGGGCGGCGAGGATTCCAGCGCGGCCAGACCCGAGGCCCCGTCGTGATAGGCGGTGATCTTGTGGCCATGGCTTTCCAGCGCCAGCGAAACGGACGCCACGATGTTCTCGTCGTCATCGACCAGAGTGATGTTGGCCAAGGGTGTCTTCTCCTGAACTTTACGTTCCCGCGAGCGAGAACGCACAGCAAGCGTAACCGTTCGATCTCGGTCACATTAGGGCTAAGGCGTTTCGGGTCGAATGAAAATCGCCTGCAACCCGAAAGCGGTTCGGTGACAGCCAGATGGTCATTGCGCCGCCTCATTTCAACGCGCGCACCGCGTCGCTCCGGCGCACGCAGAAACATTCCACCTTCGAAAACCTCGCCTTAAAGGCTTGGGATGCAGGATCGGCCCATGGCGGGTCCGATCCACTACGAAGTCTATGTCCGCAAGAGCGCCCCGTCGTCGTGGACGCTGCTGATCGCGACCGAAGACCGCAAACACGCCATCGAGACCGCCGAGGAGCAGCTTCGCGACCGTCTCGCCATCGCCTCGCGCGTGACCAAGGAGACGCTGGACCCCGAGACGATGGAGTTCAGCTCCCTGACCATCCTGACGCTGGGCGCGCCGGAGGAGCGAAAGAAGAAGGTCGCCGACAAGGCGGTCCCGCCGGCCTGCAGCAGTCCGGCCGAACTCTACTCGCCCCATGCCCGCGCCCTGATCGGCCGGGTGCTGGAGGACTGGCTGAAACGCGAGGGCGTGACCGCCTTCGAACTCCTGCATCGCCCCGATGTGGCCGAACGGCTGGAGGCGGCCGGGGTCGAGCTTCAGCACGCCATCCAGAAGGTCGCGGTCCCCGAAAGTCAGGCCACGGGCCAGGAGGTGCACGGCGTCGTGCGCCACTATCAAAAGCTGACCGAACAGGCGATGGCCCGGCTGCGCAAGGCCGGGCGCGAGGGCGTCTTTCCTTCGCTGGAGGACCGCTCCATCGCCGATCTGGCCCATCGGCTGGCGGGCGCACCCGACCGCGCCTTCGTCATGGGCGGCGTCGTCGCCGGCGCGCTGAAGGATCGGCGCGGCGCCCGCACGCGGTTGGGCGTCTTGATGGACCTGATGGACGCCGCGCCCGCCGACGGTCCGCCGCGCGCCCTGGTCGTGGTGGTGGTCGAGCAGATCGTCGCCGAAATGCTGGCCGTGCGCACCAACCTGACCGAAGTGCTGGGACCGTCCTTGGACCAAGGCGCCAATCTGGCGGCCATCGTCCGCATGGTCGCGCCGGCCGAGATGGATACGCTTTTACGCATGGACCCGCGTCTGGCGCTGATGATGCCGCAGGTGGAGGGTCCGGCTGCCCGCCTGGGGCTGCATCTGGCGTCCGGCGACTTCCCGCTGCTCGGCGCCTCCCTGGCGCGGCTCGTCACGCTGGAGCTGACCAGCCCGCGTCGGCTGCGTCCCGCCGATCCCGCAGGCGAGATCGACATCCTGCGTCTGCTGGCCATGGCCCTGACCGCCTCGGCCGGGCGCCTGCTGACGCTGGAAGAGGTCCAGACCGCCTTCATCGAACGCTCCAAGAGCCTGGTCACGGCCGATTTCGTCGGCGCCTACGTCAATCCCTGTGAGACGGTGCTGGCCGAGGCCGAGCATCTGACGCGGCTGTGCGAAAACGTGACCGGCGGCGCCAACAAGCGCGCCGCCGCGCGCTGGCTCAGCGCCTGTATCGGCTCGCTGCGTTTCGAAACCGAGATCCGCCAGTCCGTCCCCGGCGGCCCCAGCGCCTCGCACAAGCTGGCGACGCTGGCGCGCCTGCAGCGCTCGGTCCAATCCGCCAAACTGGGCGAGCACGATGAACATCAGATCATCGAGGCCATCGGCGCCGTCGGCGGCAATCTGGAAGCCGACGCCAAACTGGTCGCCCAGATCATCCGCGCCCAGGTGACGGCGCCCCAGAAGCTGACGGCCCTTCTCAAACTGGCGACTGGCGAGGCCGGACCCTTGGGGCCTGTCGCAGACCGCGCCCGCGCCGAAGTCATCAAATTGCTGCGCTCGCCCGACGTCCGCACCGCCCTGACGGCGGCGCCGGAAGGCGTCACGGCGATCAAGGGACTGATGCAGCAGGCCGGGCTGGCGGCCTAACCGACCTCAGTCGAAGATGTCGAAGATGCTGTCGCGCTTCTTTTTCTTGTAGCGGTAGTCGTCGTCGCGATGCCGGTCGTCGCGATATTTGTCGCTCCGGTAGCCTCGATCGTCGCCGCGATACGGCTGTGACGCCCCGCCGCCCCACGGGTGGGACTGAGGTTGGGACTGGGGCTGTGCATAGGGCTGCGGAGGCGGCGCATAGGCCTGCGGGGCGGGCGCATAGGCCTGCGGGGCGGGCGCGACCGGCGTAGCGGCGCGGCCCTCCTCGACGGCGGCGGCCATCAGCTTTTCCAGCTCGCCGCGATCCAGCCAGACGCCCCGGCAGTCGGGACACATGTCGAACTGGACGCCGTTGCGCTCCAGCGTCTGCATGGCGGCGTTGTCGTTGGGGCACATCAGAAGGGGCATGTCGGGCTCCGATCGAAAAAGAATGGGCGGTCGATGCGACAGGCCAGGAGGGGAAAGCTTCGCCGCATCGACACGCCCTTGCGGTCCGACATCGCGTCGCACGATCCGGCGCAAGGAAGGGGGACGCCAGACCGCGAGAACGCCAGAGGGGCCCGTTCCGCCTCTTCAAGCTAGGCGCCGTCGCCGCCCGCCGCCATGCGTCGCGGGGCCGCAGGGGGGGCGTCGGCCGTCCCTGCCATCCTATCAGCGACGACGATCGCGAGATTTTACCACGGCTTACGACCGACCAGCGACCCTTCGCCTGTCATGACCCTGGGCCGGGTTAGAATGGCGCCCCGGTCTTTGACATCTTCGCGCGCCGCCAGAACGCCGAAATAGACAGATTAGACGAATTAGACGGTGTTTTTGTCAGCGGACCCGCCGGCCAAAGTGCACAGATTGCACTCAAAAAATTCTAGCAGACCTGCCCGGCGGCCCACCCCGACGACCAGGCCCACTGGAAATTATAGCCGCCCAGCCAGCCGGTCACGTCCACCGCCTCGCCGATGAAATACAGCCCCGGAACCGTTTTGGCCTGCATCGTCTGCTGATCCAGCGCGGCCGTATCAACCCCGCCCAGCGTCACCTCGGCGGTCCTGTAACCCTCGGACCCCACCGGCTTGACAGCCCAGGCGTTGACTGCCTGATCCAGCCGCCGCAGCACCTTGTCCGACAGGTCCGCCAGATTGCCCGACGCCCCTTCGCGCTGGCACAGGCTCTCGGCCAGACGACGCGGCACGATATGGCCCAGCGCCGTATGCACGGCCTGTTTGCCGTTCGACGCCTTGGCCGCCTTCAACTCCTCGAACACGTCGCGGCCCGGCGCCATCGACGCCACCACTGCCTCGCCCTCGCGCCAGTAGGAGCTGATCTGAAGAATGGCCGGACCCGACAGGCCGCGATGCGTGAACAGCATCGCCTCGTTGAAGCTGGCCTTGCGCGCCTTGGCCCCTTCGGGCGCCGAGGCGACCGAGACGTCCACCGCCACCCCCGCCAGCGGCGCCAGCGTCTCCAGCAGTCCCGCCTCGAACGTCAGGGGAACCAGCGCCGGTCGGGTCTCGGTGACGCGAATGTCGAACTGGCGCGCGACCTCATAGGCCCAGCCGGTCGCCCCCATCTTGGGGATCGACTTGCCGCCGGTCGCCACGATGAGCGACGCCGCCGTGACCTGCGATCCGTCCGACAGGATCGCCGTAAGGCCCTCGCCGGATCGTTCGATCCGCGTCACGCCGGTCTTCAGGCTCAGGGTCACGCCCGCCGCCGCCATGTCGTCGGTCAGCATACGGACGATCTGCTTGGCGCTATCGTCGCAGAACAGCTGACCCAGCGTCTTCTCGTGCCAGGCGATGCCGGCCCTATCGATGCGCTTGACGAAGTCGTGCTGGGTGTAGCGGCGCAGGGCCGAGGTCGCGAACCGGGGGTTCTCGCCCAGGAAGTTCGCCGGCCCGCAGCCCAGATTGGTGAAGTTGCAGCGTCCGCCGCCCGAGATGCGGATCTTCTCGCCGGGCCGGTCGGCATGGTCCACGACCCTGACCCGCCGCCCGCGTCGCCCGGCCTCGATGGCGGCCATCATCCCGGCCGCGCCGGCCCCGACCACCAGGACGTCGACGAGGGCGTCCGAAGACGCCCTCGTCACTGGGAACCTCGCGGTTCCAGCCTCGGGGAGAGCTTAGTAACGGTAGTGATCCGCCTTGAACGGGCCTTCGACCGGCACGTTGATGTAGTCGGCCTGGTCCTTGGTCAGGACGGTCAGCTTGGCGCCCAGCTTGGCCAGGTGCAGCATGGCGACCTTCTCGTCCAGGTGCTTGGGCAGGGTGTAGACCTTGTTCTCGTACTTGTCGGCGTTGGTCCACAGTTCGATCTGGGCCAGCGTCTGGTTGGTGAAGGACGCCGACATCACGAAGGACGGGTGGCCCGTGGCGTTGCCCAGGTTCACCAGGCGGCCTTCCGACAGCAGGATGATCTTCTTGCCGTCCGGGAACTCGACGTGGTGGACCTGCGGCTTGATCTCGTCCCACTTGAAGTTCTTCAGGCCGGCGACCTGAATCTCGCTATCGAAGTGGCCGATGTTGCAGACGATGGCGTTGTTCTTCATCTGACGCATGTGGTCGACGGTGATGACGTCCTTGTTGCCGGTCGTCGTCACATAGATGTCGGCGCGGCCGGCGGTGTCGTCCAGCGTCTGGACCTCATAGCCTTCCATCGCGGCCTGCAGGGCGCAGATCGGGTCGATCTCGGTCACGATCACGCGGGCGCCGCCCTGGCGCAGCGAGGCGGCCGAGCCCTTGCCCACGTCGCCGTAGCCGCAGACCACCGCGACCTTGCCCGACAGCATAACGTCGGTGCCGCGACGGATCGCGTCGACCAGCGATTCCCGGCAGCCGTACAGGTTGTCGAACTTGGACTTGGTGACGCTGTCGTTGACGTTGATGGCGGGGAAGGGCAGCTCGCCCTTTTCGGCCATCTGATACAGGCGATGAACGCCCGTGGTCGTCTCTTCCGACACGCCGCCGATGGCGTCGCGGATGGCCGAATAGAAGCCCGGCTTCTCAGCCAGATAGCGCTTCATGACCTTGAAGAGAGCCTCTTCCTCTTCGTTCTGCGGGTTGGCCAGGACCGAGATGTCCTTCTCGGCCTTCGGACCCAGCACGCACAGCAGGGTCGCATCGCCGCCGTCGTCCAGGATCAGGTTCGGATAGCCGCCGTCGGCCCATTCGAAGATCTTGTGGGCGTAGTCCCAGTACTCTTCCAGCGTCTCGCCCTTGGTGGCGAAGACCGGCGTGCCGTTGGCGGCGATGGCGGCGGCGGCGTGGTCCTGGGTCGAGAAGATGTTGCACGAGGCCCAGCGCACTTCGGCGCCCAGGGCTTCCAGCGTCTGGATCAGGACCGCCGTCTGGATGGTCATGTGCAGGCTGCCGGCGATGCGGGCGCCCTTCAGCGGCTGGCTGGCGCCGAACTCGTCACGCAGGGACATCAGGCCCGGCATTTCGGTTTCCGCGATCTCGATTTCCTTATTGCCCCAATCGGCCAAGGTGATGTCGCGAACGATGTAGTCGGTCATGTCGGGGCTCCGAGCCTCAGGAAGGTTTGGGGCCTCATAGCCCGCCCGGCCTTTATGAGCAAGAAAGCCATAAAGATATCCTTATGTGATGCGGCACCACCGAGACCGATTTTGTGAAGGCGCGGATTTGCAAAATTGCGCTTTTGCATATGACCCTCCTTGCGTCAGGGGAAACGGATGCTAGTCGTGGCGCATGGCCGACGACCTTTCCCGCACCCTTCCAACACGCCTCCGCGACGATCTCGACGTGGCGCGACCCCGCCACGACTGGACGCTGGAGGAGGTCGAGGCCCTGTTCGCCCGGCCTTTCATGGAGCTGGTGTTCGACGCCGCCTCGGTCCACCGCCGCTGGTTCGACCCCAGCCAGGTCCAGAAGTCGCAACTGCTGTCGATCAAGACCGGCGGCTGCGCCGAGAACTGCGGGTACTGTTCGCAATCGGCCAGCTTCAAGACCGGGCTGAGGGCTGAAAAGCTGATGGAGCCGTCGGCCGTCATCTCCGAGGCCATGGCCGCCAAGGCGGGCGGCGCCAGCCGGTTCTGCATGGGCGCGGCCTGGCGGGAGCTGAAGGATCGCGACACGCCCAAGCTGGCGGCGATGATCTCGGGCGTGAAGGCGCTGGGCTTGGAGACCTGCGCCACCCTGGGCATGCTGACCGCCGATCAGGCGCGCCAACTGAAGGACGCCGGTCTCGACTACTACAACCACAACCTCGACACCGGCCCCGACTACTATGCCGAGGTCGTCACCACCCGCAGCTATCAGGACCGGCTGGACACGCTTGAGCATGTCCGCGACGCGGGCATGAGCACCTGCTGCGGCGGCATCGTCGGCATGGGCGAGGCGCGGCGTGATCGCGCCGGCCTGCTGCACGCCCTGGCGACCCTGCCCGTCCATCCCGACAGCCTGCCGGTCAACGCCCTGGTCCCCGTCACCGGCACCCCGCTGGGGGAGCGCGTCCTGAAGACTGGCGAGATCGATCCCATCGAGTTCGTTCGCACCGTCGCGGTCGCCCGACTGGTATGCCCCAGAGCGATGGTGCGCTTGTCGGCGGGACGCGAGACCATGAGCGTCGAGATGCAGGCCCTGTGCTTCCTCGCCGGGGCCAACTCCATCTTCGTCGGCGGCAAGCTGCTGACCACCCCCAACCCTGAACAGGACAAAGACGCCCGCCTGTTCGCCCTGCTGGATCTGAAGCCCATGCCCGCAGGCGCCCTGGATCAGGCAACGGAGAATTAAGGGATTTCGGCTAGGGCTGCGGCATGGAACGCCGCGCTCTTCTCGGTCTCGCCGTCGTCGCGACGGCCGCCGCCTCGACCTCCGCCCGCGCTTCGAGCGGCGGCGCGGCGCCGTCGGCCGACACCTATATCCGGCTGCCGGTCATCACCGCCTCGATCATCCAGGCCAGCGGCCGGCGGGGCGTGCTGACCATCGAAACCGGGGTCGACGTGCCCGATGCGACCCTTCGCACCCGCGCCCAGCAGTCCGCGCCGCGCCTGCGCGCCGCCTACAACACCGCCGCCCAGCGCTTCGCCAACGGGCTGCGTCCCGGCGTCGTGCCCGACATCGACCAGCTGTCGGCCGCGCTTCAGGCGGCGACCAACGCCACCCTGGGCCGCGCCGGCGCCCGTCTGCTGCTCGGCACCGTCATGGCGGTCTGACTTCCGCCTCTAGAGGAAGGAATAGGGATCCACATCCACCGTCAGGCGGACGGAGCCCGGCACCTTCACCCGCTGAAGCCAGGCTCTCAAAAAGGCCTGGAGGTTCACGTCCCGGTCGGCCCGCACCAGCAGCCGCTTGCGCCGCCTCCCCCGCACCAGGGCCAGCGGCGCATCGGCGGGGCCATAGACCTCCAGCCGTTCGGCGTTGGGAATGGCCTGGGCCAGATCGTTCGCCGTCTTCTCGACGGCGGCCGCATTCTCGCTGGACAGGATGATCGCCGCCAGACGGCCATAGGGCGGCAGGGACGCCGCCTCGCGCTCGGCCATTTCCGCCTCGACGAAGGCGTCGCGATCGCCGGCCGCCAGCGCCATCAGCACCGGATGCTCGGGCGTCCAGGTCTGAAGCAGCGCCCGCCCCGGCCGATCCGCCCGTCCCGCCCGCCCCGTCGCCTGGGCCAGCAGCTGATAGGTCCGCTCGGCCGCGCGCAGGTCGCCGCCCCGCAGGCCCAGATCCGCATCCACCACGCCCACCAGCGTCAAGCGCGGAAAGTTGTGGCCCTTGGCCGCGGCCTGCGTCGCCACCAGAATGTCGATCTCGCCGTCCGTCATCTTCTGGATCAGGGCGCGGGCCGATCGCGCGTCCGGCGCGGTGTCGGAGCTGAACACCGCCGTGCGCGCCTCGGGGAACAGCTGGCGCACCTCTTCCTCGACCCGCTCGACACCCGGCCCGACCGAGACCAGCGAATCCTCGGCCCTGCACGAGGGACACAGCTTGGGCCGCGCCATCGAAAAGCCGGTCAGGTGACAGACCAGCCGCCCGGTATAGCGATGCTCGACCAGCCAGCTGTCGGTGTCCGGCGCCGTCAGCCGATGGCCGCAGGCGCGACACAGGACCACGGGCGCATAGCCGCGCCGGTTCAGGAACAGCAGGGTCTGCTCGCCGCGCGCCAGGGTTTCGCCGATGGCCAGGCGCAGCGGCTGCGACAGCCAGGTCTGCGGATCGGGCGTGTTCTGCCGCAAATCCAGCAGGGCGATGTCCGGCAGCACCGCCGTCCCGTGCCGCGCGCCCAGCTTCAGCCAGTCGTATCGCCCGCTCTGGGCGTTCCACAGCGTCTCCAGCGACGGCGTCGCTGAGGCCAGGACCACCGCCGCCCCCTCGATCCGCGCCCGCGCCACGGCCAGGTCGCGGCCGTGATAGACCAGGCCTTCCTCTTGTTTGAACGAGCCGTCATGCTCCTCGTCCACGACGATCAGGCGCAGATTGACGAAGGGCAGAAACAGGGCCGAGCGCGCCCCGACCACGATGTTGCAGCGCCCGGCGACGACCGCCTCCCACACCTGACGACGGCGCGGCGGGGCGACGCCGGAATGCCATTCGGCCGGGGCGGCGCCGAACCGCGCCGTGATCCGCTCGATCAGGGCCTGGGTCAGAGCGATCTCGGGCAGCAGGATGAGGATTTGCGCGGCCGGATCGGCCCGCAGCACCCGCGCGATCGCCTCCAGATAGGCCTCGGTCTTGCCCGATCCCGTCACCCCGTCCAGCAGGAAGGGGCGAAAGCCGCCACCCGCCACGCCATCCGCCATCGCCGTCGCCGACGCCGCCTGGTCGCCGTTCAGCGCGGCGGGGGCGTGGTCGGGGTCGGGCCGGTCGAACGCCGCCTCGGCCGCGATCTCGATGATCTCCAGCACGCCCTCATCGATCAGGCCCTTGACCACGCCCGACGACACGCCCGCCGCCCGCGCCAGATCGGCCGGCGGCATGGCGCGATCGCCCAGGGCCTCCAGCACGCCCGTCCGCGCCGGGGTGGCGCGCGACGGCGACCGCTCGCCCACCCGACGCACCCGGCGTTCCGGCCGGGGCCGGGGCGCGCGCAAGCCCTTCAACGCCGTCGCCGCCATCTCGCCCGGGGCCGCCAGGGTCCAGCGCCCTGCCCATTCCACGAAGTCCATGACGCCCGCCGGCAGGGGCGGATCGTCCAGCAAGCTGTCGATCGCCTTCAGTCGCCGGTTCGATCCCGTCGTCTCGAACACCTCGGACACCACGCCCCGGATCAGACGCGGCCCCAGCGGCACGGCGACCTGATCGCCCCGCGTCAGCGTCATGCCTTCGGGCGCCTCGTAGTCGAAGGCCTCCGGCACCGGCAGGGGAATGAGGACCGAGGCGACTTTCACAGCTCCTCCCCCGCACAGCGGGGGAGGAGGACCGCGCGCAGCGTGGTGGAGGGGGCGAACGCCGCATTGACGGCGGCCAGCACGCGTCCAGTCGAAGCGGCGAAAAGCCGATCACGGTTCCGCCCCCTCCACCGCTGCGCGGTCCCCCTCCCCCGCGTCGCGGGGGAGGATCGACGCGGCCCTTCTGCGACGCTAGAACCCCAACCCATGAAACTCTTTCTCGATACCGCCGACGTCGCCGTCATCAAGGACATGGTCCCCACCGGAATGGTGGATGGCGTCACCACCAATCCGTCGCTGATCGCCAAGTCGGGTCGGAACATCGCCGAGGTCATCGCCGAAATCTGCGCCCTGGTCGAGGGGCCGATTTCCGCCGAGGCCGTCTCGCTCGATTTCGAGACCATGGTCAAGGAAGGCGACAAGCTGGCCGCCATCGCCCCGAACGTGGTGGTGAAACTGCCCCTGACCTGGGACGGCCTGCGCGCCTGCCGCGTCTTCACCGACAAGGGCATCAAGACCAACGTCACCCTGTGTTTCTCGGCCGCCCAGGCCCTGTTGGCCGCCAAGGCCGGCGCCACCTTCGTCTCGCCGTTCGTCGGACGTCTGGAAGACAACGGCGCCGACGGCATCGGCCTGCTGGAAGAAATCCGCGTCCTGTATGACGTGCACGGTTTCGAGACCCAGATCCTGGCCGCGTCCCTGCGCAATGTGGGCCATGTCGCCGCCGCCGCCGTCGCCGGATCGGACGCCGCCACCTTCGGCGCCGACACCTTCAAGGCCTTGGTGAACCACCCGTTAACCGACAAGGGTCTTGATGCCTTCGTGGCGGACTGGGCCAAGACGGGTCAGTCTATTCTGTAGCATCGCGGTTCCCGGAGAGGTCTGTTTGAGCGGATCAATGGACCTTTTCGAAACGTCGGAATCGGACGCAACGCCCCATATCGGCGACGGCTTGCATTGGCCGGACGTGCGCGGCTGGCTGCAGACCCATCCCCAGACCCTGCTGGACGACCGCTCCCTGCTGGAAGAGATCGGTCTGCGGCCGCATGGCCGCAACGTGGTCGAGTTCGGCGCCGCCGCCCTGACGCGGCTGGAGGCCGTGGTCGAGCGCGAGACCGGCGCCCGGCGTGAGATCGAACTGATCGCCCGCGCCAACTTCGCCGCCCAGACCCAGACCCACGTCGCGACCCTGGACCTGATGGAGGCCAAGAACCATTCCGACCTGGCCCGTCGGCTGGATGCGGCGGCGCAGGGGCGGTTTGGGTTGGCCGGCGCCGCCATCGCCCTGGAAAAGCCCGGCGGCGTGCCCTTCGGCTGGCGCGCCCTGGAAGAGGGCGACGTCGACAATCTGCTGGGCGAGCATGGCCTGACCTGGCTGGGCCCAATGATACAAGGACTGAATTTCTTTGGCGCGGCCGAGGATCAGGTGCGGTCCATCGCCCTGGTCCGCATGGCCCCGCACCTGACGCCGGGTGGCCCGCCCCGCCCCTGCATCTGCGCCTTCGGCTCGCCCGAGCCCGAAGGCTTCACCCCCAACATGGGCTGCGAACTGGCCGCCTTCCTGGCGCGGGTGACAGAGCGGATGGCCGAGCGATGGCCGGTTCTCAACTGACCGCCTCCGACGCCCTGCGCGCCTGGCTGGACCATTTGGCGCACGAGCGTCGGCTGTCGCCGCGCACGCTGGAGGCCTATGGCCACATCGGGCGGCTCTATGTCGCCTTCCTTGAACGCCATCGCGGCGAGGCGCTGTCGCTGAAAGACATGGGCACGATCACCGCCGCCGAGGTCCGCGCCCACATGGCCGAGCGACGATCCGGAGATCAGCCGCTGGCGGCTCGGTCGCTGAGCCAGAGCCTGTCGGCCGTTCGCGGTTTTCACGCCTTCCTCGACCGGCGGCTGGACACCCCCGCTCCGCAGCTGGCCCTGGTGCGCGGCCCCAAGGTCAAGCCGTCCCTGCCCCGCCCGGTGACCGAGGATCAGGCCCGCGGCCTGCTGGCCGAACCGGACGCCGATCCCGACGCCGAACCGTGGGAGGCCGCGCGCGACCGCGCCGTGCTGACCCTGCTGTACGGCTGCGGCCTGCGGATCTCCGAGGCCATGTCCCTGACCCGCGCCGATGCGCCGCTGGGTGAGACGCTGCGCATCGTCGGCAAGGGCTCCAAGACCCGGATCGCGCCGATCCTGCCCGCCGTACGTGCGGCGGTGGACGCCTATCTGGCGCTTCTCCCCTTCCCGCTCCAGCCCGCCGACGCCCTGTTTCGCGCCCGCCGCGGCGGCCCCTTGAGCCCCCGTCACGTGCAGGCCTCGGTCCAGAGGTTGCGCGGGCGACTGGGCCTGCCCGAGCGCACCACACCTCACGCCCTGCGCCACAGTTTCGCGACCCACCTGCTGGGCGCCGGGGCCGACCTGCGGTCCATCCAGGAACTGCTGGGCCACGCCAGCCTGTCGACGACCCAGAAATACACCGGCGTCGACGCCGATAGACTTTTGAACGCCTATGCGGCCGCCCATCCCCGCGCCTAGCGACGCGGCGCGGGCGGAGCGGGCCGCACGCCGACATCCGGCTGAGCCGGCATCAGGTTTCGACCCAGCGCCCGTTGATCCGGCACGGCGTAGCTGATCGGCAGGGGGCAGTTGTTCTGATCGCGCCGGTCCAGCAGCAGATAGCGCCGAACCTGGCCATCATCGAGCGAGCGATCCAGCGTCATGGCGCCGGCGCCGCCTTGCCGAGCCTGCATCAGCGGATCGCCGCAACGCCGCGTGTCCTCCCTTGGTGCGGAAACAACGACAAGATCACGGCTGGTAATCGCGCTGGAAGACGCCGCCGCGGGGTCCGACAGGGCCAGCATAAGCAAGGTCAGCATCGCATCCTCCTGTTTCGGCTGGGACGATACGTCGACAACCCCCGATTGGCCAGACGGCGCCGAACGCCGGGCGGGAAGGCGCAGCCGCGCTGAGACACGACGGACAAGAATATGTCTCAGGCTCTTCGCCAAAAGCGCGTAGCGTGCCCTGCCCTGGCGAAGGCCCGAGGAGGACAGGCAAGTGCGGCCAGGGTTTGGCGAAGGATCGAGCGTGAAAACGTCGCGGCGCAAGACGCTGGGCCTGCTGGCGGCTGTTCCGTTTGTGTCCGCCCAGACCGCCCGGCGGACCCGCCCGATCAGGTGCGCCTCTTGCAAAATCTGCTGACGCGGATGGGCGTCGGCGTGCGTCTGAACGAGGGCGTGCAGCAGGTCTTCGTCATCGACACCGGCGCCGAGCGCAGCGCGGTTTCGGCCGAACTAGCTCAGGCCTTGTCTCTGCCGCCCGGCCGCCCCGTCATGGTGCACGGGATTACGGCGGCCGAGGTCACGCCGACCGTCGAACTGGCGCAGATCGAGATCGGCCGCCGACGCTTCAGCGACCTGACCCTGCCGGTCTTCCCGCGCGACGCCCTGGGCGCCGACGGCCTGCTCGGTCTGGACCTGCTGTCCCGTTTTCGCCTGACGCTGGACGTCAACGCCCGCCAGGTCGCCCTGTCGCCATCAGGCTCGACCAGCATCGCGTTGACGACCAGCCCCGACTCAACCCGGCCCCAGCAGCAGGACGTGCTGGTCGCTGGTCGTCGCGGTCGCTTCGGTCAGCTGATCCTGACCCGGATCGAGGTCGCCGGCGTGGAGGTCGCGGCCTTCATCGACAGCGGCGCGCAATATTCGATCGGCAATCTGGCCCTGATGCAGGCGATCGACATTGGTCAGGCCCCCGCCTCATCCGAGCCGGTGCGCATGGTCGGCATCGTCGGCGGGGCGGTGACGGCCCGCACCGGCACGACGTCCGCCCTGCACATCGCGGGACGATCGCTGGGCCCGACCCCGCTGCTGTTCGCCGACCTGCATGTGTTTCAGGTCATGGACCTGATCGACAAGCCAACCCTGCTGCTGGGCGCCGATATCCTGAGCCGGTTCAGCCGCATCACCCTGGATTACGGCCGCAGCCGCGTGGCCTTCGGCGGCGTGCTGCGCCGTCGGACGCCCGGCTGATCAGATCGCCTTGATCGCCCCGCCGTCCAGCCGGATCAGAGAGCCGGTGACATAGGCCGCCAGCGGACTGCACAGGAAGGCGGCGGTCGCGCCGAACTCCTCGGTCGTGCCGATGCGGCCGACCGGGATGGATTTGACGGATTCGGCCCGCGCCTCTTGCGGTGTCGTGCCGGTGCGCTCGGCGGTCGCCTGGTCCAGCCTTTCGATGCGCGGCGTATCGATCCGCCCCGGCAGCAGGGTGTTGACCGTCACCCCATCCGGTCCGACCTCATTGGCCAGCGTCTTGGCCCAGGCCGCGACCGAGGCCCGCAGGGTGTTGGACACGCCCAGCGCCGCCGACGGCTCGACCACCGTGATCGAGGCGACGTTCAGGAGTCGCCCCCAGCCGGCCGCCCGCATGGCCGGCAGCACCCGGTC
This sequence comes from Brevundimonas vesicularis, assembly GCF_044807075.1. Lineage (GTDB taxonomy): Bacteria > Pseudomonadota > Alphaproteobacteria > Caulobacterales > Caulobacteraceae > Brevundimonas > Brevundimonas vesicularis_G. The sequence continues at coordinate 924,247 of NZ_CP085234.1, read as the reverse complement.
CGTCAGGCGGAAGATCGACAGCACCATCGATTCGAAATGATCGCGCCACACCGCCGGCTCCAGCCCCGACACGCCCGACGGCGGCGGCCCCCCGGTGTTGTTCAGCAGGATTTCGATGTGCCCGCCCAGCAGATCCTCGGCCCGGTCCGTCGCCTTCAACAGCGCCTCATGGTCCGCCAGGTCCGCTGTAACCACGACCGCCCGGCCAGGCCCGGCCGCATTCAACGCATTTGCCACGGCCTGAAGCTTGCCTTCATCGCGCGACAGCAGGGCGACGTGCGCGCCCTCCGCGACCAGGGCCGTCGCCACGGCGCGGCCAAGGCCGGATGAGCCGCCGCAGATCAGGGCGCGCTTGCCGTTCAGTTTCAGGTCCATGGTCTTCTCCGATCCTGTGCAGCCTCCGATATCGGATGCGCGGGTCCCCAGCGCAACGCGGCGTTAACCGAGACGGCGCACCTTCTTCGTCGAGCGGCCGCCCAGACCGCCAGGACAGGCCGGGGAGGGCTCGCCCATGTCGACCAAGATGACGTCCAGCACCCGCCGCCACAGCGACCATTTCGAGCCGCAAGACACCGATCCGCACGAACAGCGTCGCCTGCGCGGGCAGCTGGAGCAGATCGACTACGCCGCCTACGTCGCCAACAAGGAGGTGATCGGGCACGCCCTGACCGGCGTGGACGCCGGCTCGCTGCAAAAGCTGGCGGTCATGACCGCCACGGCCCGCGCCAAATGGGTCGCGGAATCGCTGCGCCTCGCTCACTCCGGCTCGGCCGTCACGCCGGACCAGGTCGCCCGCCTGACCGCCGCCCGCACCGCCTATGACGAACTGGCCGAAGCCTATGAGGCTCTGCGTCGGGTCATCGAACGGGGCTACGTCGCGCTGCGGTGATCTGACGAGGACAAGTGTCCGGAACCGGGCGCCCTCATCGTCGTTCTGCGGCCATGAAAATCGTTCGCACCGCTTCCATCGCCCTGATCGTCGGCGCCGCCCTGGCGCTGGGCGCCTGCGCCACCCTTCAACGCGGCCCCATCGGCAACGCCGCCGTGCCTCAACCCACGAAGCCGGTCGACCTGAACCGCTACGCCGGCCTGTGGTATGAGATCGGGCGTTACGAGAACGGGTTCGAGCGCGGCTGCGAAGGCGTGACCGCCCAATATACGGTGCGCGATGACGGTCTGGTCGGGGTGCTGAACACCTGCCGACAGGGTGCGGTCGATGGTCCGGAAAAGACCTCCGAGGGCAAGGCGAAGATCGTCGAGGGCAGCGACAACGCCAAGCTGAAGGTATCCTTCTTCGGCCCCTTCTACGTCGGCGACTATTGGGTTCTGGACCACGCCGACGACTATTCCTGGTCCATCGTCGGCGAGCCGTCGGGCCGCTACCTTTGGCTGCTCAATCGCAACGCGCAACCCTCGCCCCAGACCCGCGAGACCATCCTGAACCGCACCCGCGCCTTGGGATACGACCTGACGCTGGTCCGGCCGACCCAGCATTGATCGCTAGCCCTGTCGGCTGGCTCGTCTGGTTCAGCGCCAGGGAGGATTTTCGGAATAGGCGCTCCTGAAACGCTCCCGCGCCCTTTTGACCGGCGGTAGAAAGTGTCCCGCCAGGGTGAAGCCAGCGCAAAGCGCCAATATGGGCGTGAAGAAGCGACCGTCATCCAGATCACTGATCGAACTGGCGAAAAGCAGCGCCAAAAACGGGATGGCCGGAACATTCATCACCGCGATGTCCCTGAAACGATCAAACTTCGTGCCGGGATACCGGCGATGGCTATCGTCGGACGCTACCGCGAGCCCGACGAAGGCGGAGATCGCCACAAAGGCGGCTACGACGACAACGATCAGCAAGACATCCAGCGCAGCCATCATACACCCCAGACGAGACAGAACGCAGGCTGACGGGTGCGCCGGATGATTTCCAGCCAGTAACGCTCTGTCTGATCAGGAACGCCTGGTGGAGCCGAGGGAATACCGACCTGTATTCGCGAGGGTCCACATCAGTCCAGAAGATGCCCACCACCATTGACGATGCGCGCCGCGTCGTCCGTAAGTGTCCGTAGCGGTGCGGCTCAAGCCGCGTCCGCTTTTAGGGTAACTTTTAGGGTAAGGCAGAACGCGCCAAGAACGCGAGTTCATGCTACGTTCTACTTATGGCGCGACCGACCAACCGTCTGACACACCGCTTCGTCACCACGACGAAACAGCCCGGCCTTCATGCCGATGGCGGTGGTCTGTATCTGGAGGTCGATAAGAGCGGCGTCGGCAAGCGCTGGACCTTTCTGTTTCAGTGGCGCGGGGCGCGCAAGCAGATGGGTCTTGGTGGTCTGGCGGTCACGTCACTGGCCGAGGCGCGCGAGATCGCCGAGGAAGCCCGGCGCCAGGTCGCTAAGGGCGTCAATCCCATCGAGGCGAAGAAGGCGGCCCAAGTCGAGGGCGTGACCTTCGGCGACGTGGCGGATGATCTGCTGAAGGCGTTGGCGCCGGAGTGGAAGAACGCGAAGCACCTCTACCAGTGGAAGCAGAGCCTAACCGTCGAGGCAGCCGCTCTTCGGCCGCTCGCCGTTGATGCCGTCTCGACCGAGGACGTGCTGGACGTGCTGAAGCCGATCTGGTCGGTGAAGCCGGAAACCGCATCGCGCACGCGCGGACGGATTGAGCGGGTGCTGGACGCCGCCAAGGCCAAGGGCCTGCGCAAGGGCGAGAACCCGGCGCGCTGGAAGGGCCACCTGTCCCTTCTGTTGCCGAAGCGCCAACGGCTGACACAGGGCCATCACCCAGCCATGCCCTATGAAGCGGCGGCCGACTTCATGGCCCGCCTGCGCACCCGGCCGGCGCTCGCCGCGCGCGCCCTGGAGTTCACGATCCTGACGGCCGCCCGGACGAGCGAGACGATCTTCGCCCGGCCGGGTGAGGTGGATCTGGTCAACAAGGTCTGGAACGTCCCCGCCGACCGCATGAAGATGAAGGTCGCGCACCGGGTGCCGCTGACCGACCGCGCCGTCCAGATCGTGACGGAGCTGATGGAGGAAATGCCGAAGGCGGATTTCATCTTTGCCAAGGCTGACGGCGCGGCCCTTTCGACGGCGGCGATGTCCGCGCTGTTGGAGCGCATGGGTGACGACGCCTACAGCGTCCACGGCTTCCGCTCGACCTTCAGGGATTGGGCGGGGGAATGCACGGCCTTCGCGGACTCCGTCGCCGAGGCGGCGCTGGCGCATAGGGTCGGGGACGAGACGGAGCGCGCCTACCGGCGCGGCGATGCCTTCCAAAAGCGCATCAAGCTGATGGATGCCTGGGCGGGCTACCTGGACCGTCCGAAGTCCGCGACGGTGGTCGAGATGCGCAAGGCCTGACCCCGATGCATCCCCGGCTCGCAGAAGGCTCGACTCACCGTTGCAGTCGCGCCTATCAAGGCGAATGTCGCGCGAATACATCGTCTACATCGACGAAGCAGGGGATGAGGGTTTTGGAAAACTCCGGGGTGACGGCCAGGTCGGCGGTCAGTCTCACTGGCTTGCCATAGGTGGCTGCGTGGTCACTGCCGAGGATGACCGGTGACGTGACCCCCGTTTCTCATCCAGCCATAACGAGAGTCCTTGGTTGATCTGAACTGGGGTTGGCGGGGTTGGCAATAGGCCGGTCTGAGCAGCCATCAACCAGCGCAGCAGACCGGCCGCTCTGTCCGGTGAGCGCCTGTGCGTAGGCCTTCGGCGTCAACCATCCCAGCTTCGAGTGAGGCCGGGTTTCGTTGTAGTCGCGCCGCCAGGTTTCGAGGACAGCCCGGGCGTGCGGCAGCGATCGGAACAGCGTCTCATTCAGCAGCTCGTCGCGCAGCCGACCATTGAAGCTCTCGTTGAAGCCGTTCTGCTGAGGCTTGCCCGGCGCGATGTAATGCCAGCTCACGCCGGCGTCGTCGGCCCAGGCCAGGATGGCGTTGGACGTATATTCCGTGCCGTTGTCGCTGATGATCGTATCCGGGCGTCCCCGCCGCAGGATGATGGCGTCCAACTCGCGCGCCACCCGTCGCCCTGACAGCGAGGTGTCGGCGACGAGCCCGAGGCACTCGCGCGTGCAGTTGTCGATCACCGTCAGGATGCGGAAGCGCCGCCCGTCCGTCATCTGGTCGGAGACGAAGTCCAGCGACCAGCGCTGGTTCGCGACCAGGGGAATCTCCAGCGGACGCCGCGTGCCTATGGCGCGTTTGCGCCCGCCGCGCCGGCGCACCGTCAGCTTCTCCTCGCGATAGATCCGCTGGACGCGCTTCTTGTTGACCGCATGCCCCTCGCGCCGAAGCATCACGTGCAGGCGGCGATAGCCGAACCGCCGTCGCTCCTGGGCCAGGGCCTTCAGCCGATCCCGCAGGACGCCGTCGTCCGGTCGCGTCGCCTGATAGCGCACGCTCGTCCGATCCACGCCCAACACCCGGCAGGCCCGCCGTTCGCTCATCGCGTAGGCCGACTGCAGGTGCGCCGCCGCCTCTCGATGCGCAGCGGGCGTCACCACTTTTTTCCCAGCAGATCCTTCAGCGCGACGCTGTCCAGCATCGAGTCCACCAGCATCCGCTTCAGCTTGGCGTTCTCCTCTTCCAGCGCCTTCAGACGCCGGGCCTCTGACACGTCCATGCCGCCATACTTGGCCTTCCACTTGTAGAAGGTCGGTGAGCTCAGCCCGTGCTTCCTGCACAGGTCCGCCACCGGAACGCCGGCCTCCTGCTCGCGCAGGATCCCGATGATCTGCTCTTCCGTGAACCGTGATCGCTTCATTCTGTCCGTCCTTTCGAGGGGCGGACTCTAGCTATTCCTGGAGGAGTTTAAGGGGGTCACGTCACAGAGATGGCCGCTTTGAGGATGAAGTATAGCATAAGGTTCAACTGCCAGTCGGCTTGTCTGTCCGCAATGGCTCTGGAGTGTCCCGACTGACCGGCAGCCGTATAAAAGAGACTGCGGTCAGAAAGGTGAGGTCGTCTATCGCCGGAACAAGAGCCACCCGGCGATGGCCGCACCCGTAAGCACGAGCGCGACGGCGTATCGGCTTTTCCAAAACCACACCGCTGCGAAGGCACCCAAGAAGATCGCTATCGCGAAAGGAACTGAAGGAACGCGCTGGAGCGTCGCCCAACCCAACTGGATGCTTGTCGCCGCGATAATCCCCACGACTGCGGCGGCGACACCTGACAGGACGCGATGCAGTCGTTCGTCGCCGACGACGGCTTCCAGACGCTCATAGAAGATCATCGAGAACGCGAACGCTGGAAGGAACACGCCCACCGTCATCGCGAGCGCGCCGACCCATCCGCCGACCACGAAGCCGACGAAGGTGCAAAAGATCACGAGGGGGGCGGGAATGATGCCGGCGAAGGCGATCCCGTCGAGAAACTCTCCGTCACTGATTTGTCCGCGACCCACCGTGTCAGCCCGGACGTAAGGTATCGCCGTATAAGCGCCCCCGAACGTCAGCAGACCCGCCTTCAAGCCGGTCCAAAGCATCGGCAGCGCGCCGGTCGAGGAGACAACGTCAACGTTCCCCGTGGAAAAATGTCGCCCTTGGAGATGCAGACCGAGCGCGAGGATCAGGGCCGCGATGGAGACGACAGCGGCCAGGCCATGGCGGCCTGCCTTCACCAAGGCGTAGGCCGCGCCACCCCCCATGAGGACGATCCAGAAGGCGACGCCGAGCAGGGTCGCTCCAAAACCAAGGATGGCAACTACCCAAAGCCATCGGTCTTCCAGAATGTGCGAGCCGATTTTATGAACGGCCCGGACGATCACGGCCACGACTGCGGCCTGAACGCCTAGGAACGCTCCGATCAGAATGCTCATAACAGGCGAAAGGGCGACGTAGACCCAGCCGATCCCGAGCATGATCACGAAGCCGGGAAGCATGAAGCCAAGGCCGGCGAGCAAGCCGCCGATACGACCCCGCGCTCTCATGCCGAGGTGGACGCAAAGTTCATGTGCTTCCGGTCCGGGCAGGACCTGAAGAACGGCCAAAAGCCGGTTGAAGTGCGCGTTCGAAATCCACCGCTCCTCATCGACAAGTTCGCGCCGGATCATGGCGATCTGCGCGACCGGACCTCCAAAAGCGAGCAGGCCGAAGCGAAGGAAGCGCGTGAAAATCGCCTGAAGCGAAAGGGAGGGAGGGGTCGCGTCGGCGTCGAGGATCGTCACAAGCATAGCTCCGGTTCCTGCGCGGGTGGCGCAGAGAGAGGAGCGGAGCTTGGACGGCAAACCGTCTGGTCGGGCGTCCGCGTGTGCCCGCTGGACGATGCTACTGCGGTAACGCTCGACTGCCAAGCGCAAACAACTTCCGCTTTGGGTCGAAACACGACGTCGGCTCCAGCGCGGAAAGCGGGCCTTCGGCGCCTTGGTGATTCAGGCGAAGGTCTGCGCGATCAGCTGATCCGTCAGGTCCAGGTGGACTTCCAGCGCTGCAATGGCCTCGGTTCGGGCACGCTCTGCGGCAGATCGATCGCCCGCCGTCAGATGGGCTGCAAACTCGGTGATCTTCGCCGTCATCAGCTGTTCCGCGCCCATGGCGCGCCGCTCCAGCGTCCCGTCATCCATTCCACGTCCCCAAAGGCTTTGCGGCCCGGCCGTTGATGTCCTCGCCCAGCCGGGCCGCCTGACGCAGTTCGGGCACGAGCCGCGACCCCGTTGCCTTAGTCGGTCTTCCGACCTTTGTCAGCGGAGGGCGTACGCGCGGCATTCGCCTCGATCACTTCCGCCTTGTCCTCAAGATCGGTCGCCATCTGATCCAGCAGCGCGAGTGTGCGCGGGCAGTTGATCGCGCGCTTTAGCTCTCGATAGCGGCGGGCTTCGTCTCTCAAGGCACGGGCAGCGAACGGCATTTCGACCAAACTTCGCTCAGGACGACCGGTTCGAGCGCTGCTGCAAAAATCTCAGATCAATGGAGACTGTCCATGCATTGTGTCCTGGGCGCGAAGTCGCGTGGCGAACTGTCAGCTTGTGTGACCGCCTCGGCTGAAGCGCTGATCAACTTGGATGGCCTGGTTCTGGATATGCGGAATGGTCCTAGGCTGATCGGGTCAGAAGACGTCGATCCAGCGTATCCCATCATGGCGGTCGAACTCGAAGCGAAACTCCCGAAGTAGGTTTCGACCCAATATCATTTGGTGCGCCCTGCCTTGGCTGGCCTCGGCAGCGACGATCTGCGTGACGAAAGATTTGCCGGTTCCCCTGAGAAGCAACTCGACCAGATAGACGGAGGTCACGCCAAGACCTTCGATACTGATGAACGGCATCGATTGTTGCAGTTGGGCGTGCGGCGGCACCAACGAACGGTCGATTACGCACAGGTCGGCACCGGTGTCGATCAGAGCCATGGCTGCACCTTCCGAGGCACCCCTCTGGGCAATGTCCAGTCCGAATGAAAACTGAATGGCGACGCAGGGCGAAGCCAATGGATTGGCTGGATCATGAACGCCAGCCTCGTTGAGCGCCAGAACCGGCGCTCTCCACATCACCTGATCCACGACATCTGCTCCTGAGGGTTAGCTCGGGCGCTCAAACACCACGAAAACCGGAGACTGACCATGGCCTCGAAAGAGCCTACCTGGCTGGCGTTCGCCCGCCAGCAAATCGGCGTGCGCGAAATCGTCGGACCCAAACACAGCCCGGTCATCATGGGCTGGATCCAGAAGCTCGGCGCCAAGGTGCTGGGCATCAAGGTCGTCGATGACGAGACGGCGTGGTGCGGCACCTTCGTCGCCATGTGCATGATGATGGCTGGGCTGGCGTCGCCGGCGATCGCCGTTCGCGCCTCGTCCTGGGCGACGTGGGGCCGTGAGCTGGTCGGGCCGCGTCTGGGCTGTGTCTTGGTCCTCACGCGCACGGGCGGCGGTCACGTCGGCTTCTACATCGGCGAGGACGCGACCCACTTCCACGTCCTGGGCGGCAATCAGGGCAATGCCGTCTCGATCACCCGCATCGCCAAGGATCGGCTGGCCAAGGGCGGCATGCGCTGGCCGGCCGGCGTCGTGCTGCCGGCGGTTCAAGTGATCCGTCTCAACGCCGCCGGCGTGCCCGTGACGGTGAATGAGGCATGACCCGCACCCTTACGCCGCTGGGCTGGCTGATCGCCGGCATTGCCCTGCTGATGGCGGTCGCGCTGATCGCCTGGGGTTGGAACAATCTCTGGGCTTGGCTGCCGTGGTCGGCCGAGGCACGTCTGGATCGGGCGGAGGCGCGGGCCGATCGCGCAGAGAGCGACGCGTCGGCGCGCGGTCTGGAAGCCCAGGGCAACGCCGAGCAGGTCCGACGCACGGAAGCCTATGGCGACATCCGCGTGCGCGTCGAAGCCGCCACCGCCGAATCCATCACTCAAGCCCGGAGCGCGCCTGATGCGACCGATCTTCTCGCGGCCGATCGCGCCGCTCGCCTTCGCGATCATGACCGCCGCCTGTGCGACATCGCCCCGGCCGGTTGCCCCGCCTCGCCTGGCGCTTCCTGATGCGGCGACCCAGCCCTGCCCTCTGGCTGTTCTCCCGGCGAACCCCACTCAAGGCGACCTTGACGCCGCCTACGCCACGCGCGGCGCACAGATCGTCAACTGCGATGGCGCGCGGCGGCTCGCCGTCGAAACGCAGCGGGCCGAACATCAGCTGATTGATGAGTGGCTGAAGCTGGAGGAACGGCGACGCCAGGGGTGGCTACGCCGCATCCTACCGAACTAGGCCTCAGTCGACCGGCTGGACATTTGCATCCGCAGCCTCAGCGAATAGCGCCTTGGCCTGTGCCAGAGCCCGCCGCTGCACCTCGCTCTCCTTCTGATCTCCCTTGGGATCGAAGGGGAAGCTGACGTTCACATATACCCCTCCATCCGAGAGCGACACGTCGCAACGCTTCTGGGCGAACTGAACATTCAGCGCCTGGATTTGCCAGTTTCTCTTCATGTGTTTCCTCCGTTCGAAACGACGGGGGTTAGGGTGTTAGCGCACCCGAACCGCAGGCTCTGACCCCTGCACCTTCGACGGCGCGCGCCGTCTCCAGTCCCGTCACCCGTGCACCGGGCGGGATCGCTTAAGGCAGAACCACCCCAATGGAGTCGAGTCTCTTCTCGGCCGTCGCATCCGTGCGCCCGGCCGCTCCCTACATCGGCGGCAAGCGAAACCTCGCTCGCCGCCTCGTCTCGCTGGTCGAGACCATCCCCCATCGGACTTACGCGGAGCCGTTCGTGGGGATGGGCGGCGTCTTCTTGCGCCGCCGGCTGCGTCCACAGGCCGAAGTCATCAATGACTGGAGCCAGGACGTCGCCACTTTCTATCGCGTGCTCCAGCGCCACTACGTGGCCTTCCGCGATATGCTCCGTTTCCAACTGACGACCCGCTCTGAGTTCGAGCGGCTGATCAAGGTCGATCCCTCGACCCTGACCGACATGGAGCGCGCCGCGCGCTTCCTCTACCTGCAGAAGACGGCTTTCGGCGGAAAGGTCGCGGGCCGAAACTTCGGCGTCTCTCATCATCGGCCCGGCACATTCGATGTGACGAAGCTGGGCCCGATGCTGGAGGTATTGCACGAGCGCCTGGCCGGAGTCGTGATCGAACGCTTGCCGTTTGATGCGTTCATTCGGCGCTACGACACGCCCGAGACGCTGTTCTATCTCGATCCGCCCTACTGGGGCTGCGAGGGCGACTACGGCGCCGATCTGTTCGGCCGCGACCAGTTCGCCGTGCTTGCCGACGTGCTGGCCAGCATCAAGGGCCAGTTCGTCCTATCCCTGAACGATCGCCCTGAGGTTCGGCAAACCTTCGCCGCCTTCGACATCGAGAGCGTGAAAACGGCCTACAGCGTCCAAGGCGGTGGCCAGTCCGCCGGCGAGGTCATCGTCCGAGGCTAAGTCGACGGCTTGCCGACTAAAGCCGACTAAGCCCGCCCGTCCCATCCGGGGCGGGCGGGTCTTTTTTGCGTTCAGGCGTCCTCGTCGGATCTGCTCCGTGCAACCGGATGCGGATCGGGCACCTGAGTAAATGGCAGGTCGATCTCGCGGGCGTCAGCAGCGTCGCCGGAAGCCTTCATCTCCTTCATGAAGTCGCGCGTGTCGTCGTCCCGATACCCGTTCTTCCTGCTCCAATCGTTCATCCACCGGACGCGCCGCAGATAGCCGGCTGCGTTCAAAAAAGCGCCGTGCGGCAACGCTGTATACTTTCCGGCGTGGATGGTTAGGGCGACCGCAAATGCCGTGATCAGATCTTCGATATCGACCCAGCTATGCGACGACCCGATGTGGCGCAGGCGTTCGGCCATCGGCTCGTTCGACCCATCCGTCAGGTGGCCCAGCGCGGCGGCCGCCACGTCGTAGTCGTGGTCAATGACAGTCTCTAAGCCGAACGACGTCACGCACCACTGGCGCCCGGCCCAATAAACGGTCCGCTCCTCGCGCGGCTCCGGAGCGTCTTCTTCGAAATAGTCGGTCATCGGCTGGCACCGTTTCCGTTGGTGTTGATCCACTGCCGAGCGGCCAGCGCCAGCAGACCGGAGCGTGTCAGGCCATTGGCTTGAGCGGCGGCGTCGACCCGGCTGAGGAGCCGCGAGTTCATGGTCATGTTGATCCGCACGGCGGGAGTGGAATCCTCGACCTTGGCGCCGGGATTTTCGACCGGGAACATGACGATGCGCACGACCTGGGAGCCGGGCCACTCATCGGCGTCGAAAGCCGTCACGGGGCTGGGATCGGGAATATCGAGGCCATCCTCGATCATGCCTTCCAGATGAAGCTCCAGGGCTTCCTGTCCACCCGTCACCGTCTCCTCGAAGGTCTCGGCGGCCGACACGCAGCCGGGTAGATCAGGGAAGTAGACGCCAAACGAGCCGTTCAGACCTCGCTCGACCACACCCATGTAAAACACCTTCGCCATCGTCGTCTCCATCGTCATCGTCGTCGTCATCGTCGTCGTCATCGTCTGGCCTCACCCGAAGGTGAGGCCGCTCGTCTTCTCTATCGACCGCAGCGTCCCTATCGGGAGGTCACGCTTAGGGTGCGGAACGGTCACAAGGTTCGGATTGCCGGGCTTGCGAAACTGGCAGTGCGATCCGCGCTGGCGAACCTGTTCCCACCCGTTGGCCTTCAGAACCTTGATGACGTCCGCGCTCTTCATGTGAGTATTTATACACACGGCCACAAGGCTCGCAACGATAAATGCGCATCAGTGTGTATTATCTTCGGCGACGCCAAACCCGGCGAGCAGAAATCGTATTTAGGGTATCGTTTAGGGTAACGCCGCGCGCCGGTGCGCAGCGGCTTGAATAGATTGAACTAATCGAAGGTGCCTGGTGGAGCCGAGGGGACGGCCGTGTGGTCGCTTTCGTCGGTCATGGTGGCAGTGTGCGACTCGGTTGGTTAGGAGGTCGCCAAGGCTCTGATCGGACGGGGAGAAGGTCAACGTGTGGAAGCTGGATCACGTCGTCTCCGCGTCCGATGTTGACGCCGAGGAGCAGCGGCTCGCCGAGGTTCTGGCCGAGGCGGGCTACGATGTCGGGAAGCTGTCGTTGAACGCGCTGGCCCAGCAGGTTCTGGCCGAGCGGGCGAAGGCGGTAGTGATGTCTATCGGCATCGAGCCGTCGAACTGGCCGCACTATCCGCTCGGCAATGGTGGCGTCGAGGTGCGCTTCCAGTTCAGCCGGGAGGAAGATCAGGTGAATGCGAAGCTGGCTCTGGCTTAAGCCGGGACGCTCTCCATCGACCGCTTGATGGCGGTCACGGTCATGGGCGACGCACGATGCAGTCGGGCGGTGGCCCGGATGCCCTGACCGTCTCGCAACGATTTCCTGATCGCTTCCACACGGTCCTGCGGCATGGGCTTGCGGCCGCTCTTCTTGGTCGTGCGACGAAGGCCGCTCATGATGCGCTCACGGATCATGGCCCTCTCGTAGGAGCTAAACACCGACAGCATCTGGAACATCATGGCGCCCGAGGGCGTCGAGGTGTCGAGGCCCTGCGTATGGACGTAGAGGTCCACGCCTTTAGCTTGGATGTCGCCGAGGAAGTGGATCAGATCGGGCAAGGACCGGCCGATCCGGCAGACCGAGAAGGTGGCGATGAGGTCGAAGTCCTTGCGGGCGACGCCTTTGAGCAGAGCGTCAAAGGCTGGTCGTTTGTCCCGTCCCTTGGCCCCGCTGATACCCTCGTCGCAGAAGGTGGCCACCACCTCCCAGTCCTGACGCTCGGCGACGACCAGTAGATCGCGAAGCTGGTTTTCGACGGTCTGGTTCTTATCGGCCGTCGAGACACGGGCGTAGATGGCGACGCGCTTGGTCAGGGGTGTTCTCCGATCTGGTGATGGGAGAACAAGCTCTCATGGATCGGTGGAGCGTCAATCAGATCGGTTTCGGGCGACGACGAAGGCTCAAAGGGACTTGGCCATTCGGTAGTTGCGGAAGGTCTGCCCTCGCAGTTCGACGTCCTGCGCCTCGATCACCTCGAACCCATGGCGCTCGAAGAACGGACGCGCGGTGATGCTGGCTTCGGTGAATAGGCGGACGATGCCCTGCTCGTTGGCGCGGGCGTGGATGTGATCCAGCAATGCTCGGGCAACACCTCGGCCTTGGTGATCGGCATGGACGAACAGCATGTCGATGTGACCATCCGGCTCCAGATCGCTGAAGCCGACGATCCCGCTTGCTTGCGCCACATAGGTCGGACGGCTTCCCAGTCGGGTCGCCCAGTGCTCGCGGTTCACCGCCACCGGCGCCCAAGCCTCGATCTGGGCCGGGCTGTAGTCGCGGCTGGCTACCTGCCTGACCGACCCCGCGAACAGGTCGATAAGGGCGTCGAGATCGGCCTCGTCATAGGCCCTGATGTGAACTGCTGCGCTCATTGGGCAGCGACTGCCATAGATGACGCTCTGCGGCTACGCTCGGCCGTCTCAGACACGCGAGCCGGGGCTGCGCCTCCTCCAAATCGGCGATGGCGTCATACTGGAAGGCGAGCCGCAGATAGCGCTGACGGTGTTCGACAACGGAGGTCTGGCGCGCCAGTTCACGCGCACGGATCGCTCGCTCCCGATTATAGCTGCTCGACCGTCGCCCCATCTGCCGCAAACGCAGACGCAAAAAGATCGATCCTTCACCAAGCTCGGCGAGCGCAGCTATTCGCTTATTGCACCGTCTGGGCGAAGGTCTGGCGAGCCTCTTGGCAGGCGCGTTCACAACGGCGGCAGGCTTCTCCGCAGATGCGGCAGTGTTCCATCTTGTCGGCGTGCATCTCGCACTCCTCGGCGCACAGGCGGCAAGCGTCCTCGCAGACCTCCAGCATGCGGGCGATCAGTTGTTCGTTCGACCCTGTGCGCCGGGTGCCGAGTGTGCCGGTCGTGATGCAGACGTCGGCGCAGTCCAGACAGGTGCGGATGCATTGGGTCATCTGCGCCACCATCTCTTCGCCCAGACAGGCGTCGGCGCATGAGGTGCAGGTCTGCGAGCAGTCGTAGCACTCCTCGATGCAGCGGATCAGGGCGTCGTTGGTGCTGCCTTGGACGTGCGGGTGCGTGGAAATCATCTCATGCGCGTGCATGTCGGCTCTCCTTTTGAATGGAGCCGATTCAACAGGTCGCGCGGTGCGCCGTTCCACTCCCCGGCGCCGTCCCCTGAATCAGATGGAAGCGGGCACGAAATATCGACCACGCCAGCATTGGGTTTGCGGGCCGTGAAACACAGCGATTTCCACCCCTGTTTCCGAGAACGGCGCCAATGGCGCCAATAGCGCCAGTAGCGACCAAAATCTGTCGCTCGCGTGCTTGGTCGGCCTTCGGCCACGTCACCTGAATTTTCTGGTTCACGAGATCAAATCGATCAAGGCCATCGCTGGTCGAAGGCGAGCGGCTCGTCCGCGACGACATCGACCAAGGCGAACGACGTCGTGGCCGAAGGACACGGCTCGTCCACATCAACCAGATCAGGCTGAAGCCTCACCACCACCATCAGCGAGGCGACCGCCTTCGGCGATCACCTGCGACAGGGCCGTTCGTCTCGACTTCGGCTTCGCCTCGTTCGGCCGATCAGCCCCGTCGATCTCTCCAGACCTCGGTCACCTCGTCCGCGAGAGCCAAGGCCCGAAAATGTCGCCCATGTCTTCTAAGAGAGCACGCAGGCGACATTTTCTTCAGACCTTCCACGCCACAGCTTCGCGACGATCCAGCCAGCATGCCCAACACCCTGTTGGCGCTATTGGCGCCAATGACAGAGGGGGAAGGAAGGGGACGTGGGATTGCGGAATGCAGCGGGGAAGATCGAAATCGAGGTGCTTTACGGTGCTCCCGGGGCCGGAAAGAGCGTCGCAATGCGGGAAGAGGCACTCGGTGTTCCCGGCCTCTATCTGTTCTGCCTTCCGACGATCCCTCTGATCCAAGAACAAGCCCAGACCTTTCGCAAACTGCGGCCCGGCCCACACGTCGAGATCATCGAGGCGCGTTCGGGCGAGGGCGGTGGGCGGAGCAAGGTTCAACGCCAACTCGACGACGCACGGGCTAAACTCGCGGCGGATGGGACCACTCATGCCGTCGTGTTCATGACCCATGAGTCGATGATGACGTGCGATCTATCCGACTTCGTAGATTGGCATATCCGCATCGACGAGGTGCCCAATGCGGTCCAAACCGGCAAGGTCACTATCGGGACAACCGAGACGCGGAGCTTCTTCCACAGTGCGTTCACGCTCGATTCTGTCGGTGATGACTGGGCGCACGCCAAGCTCAACAACGCTCAAGCCAATTGGAAAGACCGCGCTGGCGATGCACTCCTCAGTCGCCTCGGTGAATTCTTCAAACTCGCGGCCCGGCCGCAGGGCGCCTTCGTCAACGTCCAGTCGTGGAAGGACGTGAAGGAGTTTCAGTGGGTGTCGTTGTGGTCGCCCACCTTCCTTGAGCACGCGGCATCGCTGAAGATAGCGGCCGCCGCCTATCTCGACAGCCTCGGCTACAAGGCGGCCAAGAGGTGGTGGGGTGACGAAATCGAGGAGAAGACGACCTCGATACCCCTCGACAGGAAGCCTCGGTCGGGCAGGCCGACCATCAAGGTTCACTATTTCACGGAAGGTCACGAGGGGACGAGTAAGTTCTGGGGAACCAGCGACGGCCGCCGGATGATCAAGGCCGTCTGCGACTACCTCGTTGAACATGTGCCTGATCTGGGATTCTGGTCAGGGAACGAGGACGTCCGCAATCTGATGGAATGGCGTGTCGGCGGCGTGCTAACGAGGCCGAAGATCGCCGGATCGAACGAATACCGTGATCTTCGAAGCTGCGCCTTCATCTACAGCAGCAAACGTCTTCCCGGCGACGCCGCGCTGAGCGGCCCATTGTTTGATATGTCAGAAGTCGATGTCCTTGCCGCCCGTGAGGATGAGGACATTCACCAGTTCGTCATGAGGGGCGTTGTTCGCAATGAGTCCTATGGTGAGGGCTACGACTGCTACGTTTACTCAAAGCGTCAAGCCGAGGCGTTGAAGGCCAAACTGGAACGCATCGCCACGTCAGTCGATCTGGTCGCCGTCGAGAGCGCGGGCATCCTGACCGAGACCTTCGGAAAATCGAAATCGCAGTCAGGGGGGAGCAAGTCCGCCAAGCCGGTCGTGCGGGTTCCCGGAGCCAAGGGAAAAGGGGATCGCCATCCAAAGTCGAAGGCCCGTCAGGAGCAGCGACAGCGGGCGAAGGAAAGGGCGAAGCAGACGCCTTGACGCCGATCATGGAGAGGATCGCCCCATGACCGGAACCGGCAGGCAAGCACGAAGGGTCGAGGGGTTTGTGGATCGAAGGGCTTTTGGCATCGGCAGGAGAGGTTACGCGACCTCCGGGCAAATTGGGGTAGCCAGTTGACGTGGGATCATGCCCACATTTGCCCGTGCGGCGATCATCTGATGATCGCATAAGCGGAGGCCACCTTGTTCGCCATCATCTGCGCGATAGCCGTGGCTGTCGCCTTCTTCGTGATCGTGTCACAGCAGTCCAAACGGCTGGCCGACCCGAGAGATCAAACCGTCGTCTATCTCGACGACCTCGCGCCTCTCGTGATGCTTGAAACGGGCGGTGCCTTTGTGCTGAACACCTATCGGCAGAGCGGCAACCCCTACTCTGACGGCAAGGTCTATGAGACGCCCGACGCGGCCTTGGCCGCAGCGTTGGCGACCTTCCGCCGAGCGAAGATCGACGCGGTAGCTATTCGTCTGAACACGGCAAATCGACTGGATGTTTCGCGCGCGTTCTTTGACCATCGGGGCCGGGCTGAGGGCAAGAAAGTGGGCGCTTTTGAGATCATCCGCGTGGTGTAACAACAGCCAAGCTGGACTTCGCCAATCGTTGGTGTTCATTTACATGAATGGGCCGCTTCCTCGACAAACTGTCGCGCGACGATCCCGCCTACGAACTTTCGGCGAGCGATGACGGTTACACGCTCATCAGCCGCGCGGGTCATGAAGACGAGTTCAATGAACTCGCCCGTGATCTCATCGACAATGCCGGAAGCGAGTTCGTCGTCCTGCCAAGCTCTGACGGACAGGTCGGCTACGAGCGCGTCTTCATAATTCCGATCTAAGCATTCCGGTCTTGGGTGGGACGATAGCTTCGCGTTATGTGAGGACCATGCCCGCCATTCCCGCCTCTGACATCGACACCAAGATTGGCGCGAGCGTGCGCGACCGCCGGGAAGCCCTCGGCGTTACGCAGGCCCAGCTTGGCCAAAGCGTCGGCGTCACCTTCCAGCAGATTCAGAAATATGAGCGTGGCGCCAATCGCATATCCGCCGCAGCATTGCTCAGGATCGCGGACGCGCTTGCATGCAGCGTCGCCGATCTCTACGGCGACCCCGATCCGGCAGGGACGTCTATGTCGGAGCGCGCCATTCTCAAGCTGTGGCAGCAGCTTCGCGAACCGCAACGTGATGCCGTGGTCGCCATGATCCGCGAGTTCTTGAAGCCCTGATGTGCGGGCGGTTCGAAACGACGGGCAAATACCAGTGGGCTGAAATCCACGCCGCGCTGTCTGCCTACGCTCCGGTCACGACGCCGCCGCTCAATCTCGACGAGGACGACGATGTTCGCCCCACCACCATGCAAGCGACCGCCCGGCTCGAAAGCGACGGCTGGGTGGTCGAGAAGATGCGCTGGGGCCTCGTGCCCTTCTGGAGGTCTGGGAAGCCTCTCAAGGACACCGAGAAGGGCAAGGGCGACGGCTTCAAGCTGACGACCTTCAATGCCCGCTCCGAGACGTGCGCTGGGACTTCGACGTTCAGGGAAGCCTTTGCGAAACGCCGCTGCATCGTCCCGGCCTCAGCGTGGTTCGAATGGACCGGAGACAAGGGATCGAAGGTCAAACACCGCTTCACCCGCGCTGACGGCGATCTCCTATGGTTCGCCGGTGTCTGGGATCACGTCATAACGCCCGACGCGGGCGAGTTCGGATCGTTCACGATCATCACGGGTCCGTCGAACGGATGGCTGGGCAACTACCATTCAAGGGCGCCGGTGATCTTGGAGCGCGAGGATTGGGGGACGTGGCTGAACCCGTCCACGGACGCTCGCGACTTGTTCGCGGCCGTGCGTCCCGCACGGTTCGTGCTGGGTTAGGCCCGAACCTCCATCAGATCGCTGAGCCGCGTGGTGTATCTTGGCGAACGGTTGTTGGCCCGCGTGGACCATGGTGTCGTCTGGCGTATCCCGCCCGGCCGCAGCGTTCCTCGACCGAAGCGAGCGTTTACCGCGTCCAGCGCAGTCATCAACTTTTCTGATCTGACTGGATCGACGGTCGGCAGCAGATCGCGGGGTGCGTCCTGTGGGGCTTGCAAATCCAGCAGGATGACGCCCGCCTTGGCGTAGCGCGTGTCAGGTTTCCACATTGACCGACCGGCCGAGACAGCCTGACTGATAATGGCGAAGCTGTCGGCGGTTGGCTCGATCTCGAACGACCTCTGGCCATGATACCAAGGGTCGCCGTTGTGCGGGTGGGTGTGGAAGAAGACCTGCATCGCGCTCGCGACCAGACCATGCTGGCGACACTTCTCGGCCGCCCGAGCGGCGTGGGCCGCCAGTGCCTCTCGCATGTCGGTCCACGTCTCCACCGGACGTCCGAACATCCGTGTCACCGCAGCCGTCTGCTTCTGATCCGGCGCCAGCGTGAGGGGCAGACACGACACGCCGTTCAACTCGGCATGGGTTCGCTGTCCTGTGACGGTCATCAGCTTCCGAACGCTCGCTGATGGCAGTGCAGCGAACTGCTCGACCGTGAAGATGCCGAGTTCGTTGAGCTTCGTCTGGTTGGCTCGGCCAACCCCCCAGATTTCGTCGATGGGCATGGTGGCGAACGCCTCGCGCCGGATGTCGATGTTGCTGAAATCGGAAACGCCGGTCGCCGTTTTCGCGTGCTTGTTCGCCAGCTTCGCCAACGTCTTGGTCGGCCCTATGCCGACGCACGTCGGAATCTTCGTGATCCGGCGCACCCGGTCGCGAACGCGGCGGCAATAATCTACCCTCGCGAAGGCAGTCAGGTCCAAGAACATCTCGTCGATAGAGTAGGGTTCGACCCTTGCGAAATGGTCGGAGAGAACTTCGAGGACCCTCCGGCTCATATCTCCATACAAGGCATAGTTCGAGCTTTTGGCGATGACCTCTCGATACTCCGGCTTGCGCTTCGACAGGTGCCAGACCTCGCCCATCCTGATCCCGAGGGCCTTCGCTTCCGCCGATCTGGCGATAGCGCAGCCGTCGTTGTTCGACAGCACGATCACCGGCTTACCGATCAAGGTCGGGTCAAAGGCTCTTTCGCACGAGACATAGAAGTTGTTGCCGTCGATCAGGCCGAACATGGGTCAAACGTCTGTCCTGACCAGCGCGGCGATCATGGCCCACACTTCCGTTTCGTCGCAGACCGGCTGCGGTGCGTCATTCGAGGGTTCGAGCCACCACTGCCCATCCTTCTCGATGAGGATCGCGAGGACCACATCACCATGCAAGAAGGCGACGCAGACCTTCCCTGACCGTGGCTCGGCGTCGGTGTTGACCACGAGGATGTCGCCGCCATGGATGCCGCGCTTCCGCAGCCCCTCGCCCTTGACCCTTACCGCGTATCGCTGGGGCCGCCGTAGCTCCAGTAGTTCGGCGAGATCGGGCACCGCCTCGACGTGATCCTGCGCCGGGCTTTGAAAGCCCGTCGTCTCGGCACCTTTGTAAGCGGGTTCACCCATGCGGGAACATATGCAGAACATGAGCAAGAGCGGAAGGGCACTAATCACGCCGCGCGAAGACGCTTGTTGGCGACGCTGGGGAGAAACTCCGGCCCCTCGGCCGCAATGCGACAGCGATCTGGTTGACGGTTTCGGCTTTCATGAGACGCTCGAACCTCCACAGCAAATGGAGGTCGCTTGGCGCCAGTCGAACTACCGCTGCGATGCCTCGCCGTCCGCGTCGTCTTCGACAAGCCGGGCGAGATCAATGGCATTGAACTGGAAGCTTTCCTGAATGAGGTTGCTGGCCGTCACCAGTGGCTCTCGACGACCGAATGGCTGTTCGTCGATCCGCCCCCTGAGGCGGGCGACTGGCCGACTGTGCCGGTCGTGATGCCCGAAGAGGTCGCGGTTCGTGCGATCCTCGAAGACCTTACCGGTGATCCGCCACGCATCCTGTTCGACCACCAGACCACGCCCGCCGAGGGGCGGAAATGGCGCTGGGTTGCGTTTCAGGTTTCTCCCAATCGCGAAGGTCAGGGCTACTTTCCATGGGAGCGCGTCCATGCGTGAGAAACTGCTGGGATGGGCGACCGACGCGCTGGTAAAGCTGGATGACGAGGCACCGGGAATTCTCGCGAGGGTTCTTACGGCGGCGCCTTCGCGGCGTCAGGCCATCTTCGCCGCTCTCGCCGCGCGGGAAGAAAAGGTCGGTGTTTTCGATGTCGGCGACGGTCCGTTTCCGGTGTCGTTCGCCGAGATCATTCGTCACGGCCGGGCCAACGACATCCTGCGACGAGCGTTCGGCGCCGTGCCCGATGGTCTATCGGGATTGCTGGCGCAGATCGGCGAGCGACCGCTCCCCCGCCCCAAGGACTACATCGTCCTGCATGATCTGCTCGTGGACGACGATGTGCGCGGCGCCGACGCTTTGCGCGGCTCCGGGCGGATCACCTGCCGAAAGCTGGAAGTTTTGCATACGCTCGATCCGCGATGGCGCCACGCCAACGCGCTCGAACGTCTCGACACCGGCGCCGAGGCCATGACCTTCAATAAGGCCGTAGCCTTCGTCCAGTCGGTAAACACCAAGGCGTCGGACGAGGCGGTCGCTGGAGCTATCGCGCTCATGCGGCCAACGTCCTCTCTGCCTCGGCTGCTCGACCGCTTGCTTCGTCGAGCCGACCGATTGCCGCCCCATCCTGTTCAACAGGGGGACAGCGAATTCCGGCCCCTCGCCTCCATGCGCGATCTGATGGAAGCGGGCCGGAGATACCGAAACTGCCTCGTCCACCGGATGGCCGATGTTGCGGCGGGGAAGATGGCCGTGGCTGAGTATCGTGCGGAATGCCTTGTAGAGTTCCGGCCCCTGACCCGAGGGGCGGGCTGGCTGCTGCGTGACGTCCACATCGAGCGAAACCGGCCCGTCCCTCTGGCCTTGATCGCCGAGGTTGAGGCGAAATGCGACCAGATGGGCGTCCCCCGGATCGATGATTCGGGCGACGGCGGTTGGAAGAGCTACCGTCGCTTCACCGGCGAGTTGGAATGGGGGTGAACGGCATGGGGAAGGCAAAGCAAACGCATGAACGACGCCTGACGCGTCGCATCAACAGGATCGAGCGGCAAGCCGTCCTGATGGCAGGTCGCTCATTTGACCTCGGCCTCGACGAGGCCACGCTGATCCGCATAGAGGCACGGCTGCAAATGTTCGACGCCCAGCGTGAAAAGCTGATTGAGGAGCGAGCGTCCATGCGAAGGGGGGCGGTGGGCAGCACCGCTCCCCGGCACACAAAGTGAACAAATCGCTGGAAAGGGAAAGAGAACGGACATAATGTCCGCTGAAATTCCCAGCGGAGACCCGAGCCATGCGCCAATCCGACTCTCTCGACATTCTCCGACAGGCGCGTGAACGCTTCTCGCAAAAGGAAATTGCGGACCTCATCGGGAAAGATGCGAAGACCATCCGTCGTTGGGAGAAAGGTGAGATCGCATGTCCTGCGATGCTCGAAGCCGCCCTGCGCGAAATCCTGCATTCACAGCAGCCTCAAGCGGCCAACGACGCGCGCTTCCGATTGATCGATCTTTTCGCTGGCGTGGGCGGAATCCGCTTGGGTTTTGAGGCGCACGGCGGCCGCTGCGTCTTCACGAGCGAGTGGAACGATTTTTCGAAGAAGACCTATCTGGCCAATCATGGTGACGATCATCCGTTCATCGGCGACATTGTTCCGGTCGAAGCCTCGGAAGTGCCTGATCACGACGTCCTGCTTGCCGGATTTCCGTGCCAGCCCTTCAGCATCGCTGGGGTGAGCAAGAAGAACTCCTTAGGGCGGCCCCACGGTTTCGAATGCACCACTCAAGGGACGCTGTTCTTCGATGTGGCACGGATCATCGACGCCAAACGCCCGGCAGCTTTCCTGCTGGAGAACGTAAAGAACCTCGTTTCCCACGACGGCGGCAACACATTCAGGGTCATCGTTCAGACGCTCCGCGAGGAGCTTGGCTACGACGTTCATACAAAGATCATCGACGGGCAGCACTTCACGCCGCAACATCGCGAGCGGATCATCATCGTCGGTTTCAAGCGAAAAACAGGCTTCTCTTGGGACGATCTCAAGTTGCCGTCGCCCCGCCCACGCTTAGGGTCGATCCTGCATAAAACCGATGGGACAGAGCCAGTGCTGCCGTGGGATGGTGATCGCTATTTCGACCATGACACCAATGCGGTTCAGTCGAAATTCACTTTGACTCCGAAGTTGTGGGATTATCTCCAGCGGTATGCCGAGAAGCATCGCGCCGCAGGAAATGGCTTCGGATATGGGCTGGTTTCGGCCGAAAGCGTCACCCGCACCCTGTCAGCCCGCTATTATAAGGACGGGTCGGAAATTCTTGTTGATCAGGGCAAACGGAAGCGGCCGCGCCGACTGACCCCCCGCGAGTGCGCCCGTCTCATGGGGTTCCCTGACACTTTCAAAATCCCGGTGAGCGATACGCAAGCATACAGGCAGTTCGGCAACAGCGTTGTCATGCCGGTGATGCAGGAAGTCGCCCGCATAATGGTGCCCCATATTGAGGCCATCATAGAGCAGGATGAATCCGGCATCGTTCAGGAACCCCTGTTCGGATGACGTGATGGCTGACGTCGTTGATGCGGCGACCCGCAGCCGGATGATGTCGGGCATTCGGGGGAAAAATACGAAGCCGGAACTTCTCGTCAGGCGTGGGCTGCATAGGCGAGGCTTTCGGTTCCGTCTTCACGGAGCCAACCTGCCGGGCCGTCCCGACCTCGTGCTGCCGAAATACTCGGCGGCCATTTTGGTCCACGGCTGCTTCTGGCATGCCCACGACTGCTCACTGGCCAAAATGCCGAAGACACGGCCCGATTTCTGGCGGCAGAAACTCGCCAGCAATCAGGCTCGTGATGTTCGCCAGCTTCGGGAGCTTAAAGCCATGGGCCTTAGAACGCTCGTGATCTGGGAATGCGCTTTGCGCGGCTCCAGTGAATTGACGGCATTCACACTTGATCGCACCGAGGACTGGCTTCGAGTCGGCTTTGCATCGAGCGAGATTGCCAGAGCGGACTGGATAGCCGCTACAGACGCTCTCTGAACAAGCCGAATGCCGACGATCCTGCGGTGAGGAAGGCGGCAACATCGTCCGCCAGCATCCCCAACGGCCGATAGAAGAGACCGTTTTCCGTGTTCATTCGGTCAAGCACGGCCGGATTCAGCTTCGCCAGCGTTTGCTCCGGCATATAGATTGCCAAGGCTTGGGTCTGGAGCAGAGCGGTCGTGCGGTTTGGGTTGAATTCTCCCGCGTTGTTGAAGAAGCCGACTCCGATTTTGGGTGGCTGGCAATCCTGAAGGCCGCGCAGAAGTCGCTCCCGTGCTGCATAGCTCTTCACCTCGACGGTAAGGTTCGCGGTGGCCTTGGCCGCTGTCGGTTTGATCACGATGTCCCCGGCACCACCTGTTCCGGTCTGCACCATGCTCGCAGACAGCCCTCTGTTGATGAGGGCCTCTCGAACCAGCAACTCGTTGTAGCCCCCGACGAATGAAATGAAGCCTGCGGCCTGCTTCTTCATGAAATCACCGTATGGCCCGGTGAGGACGTCGATCAGGTCTTCCAGTGAGATTGTTGTCTGGCCGCTCTCGTCGAACGAGAGCGTTCCGCGAAGGAAGCGTCGCAGCCGTGGCTTCACCAAATCCGAGACAAGAGCCGACCAGACTTCGTTGGCTTCCGACAAGCGTGCGGCCGTGATTTTGCCACCAAGCTTTTGCTCCACGAGAACTTTCAAGGCGGCGGCTCGCGGAAGATAATGCTCCAGCCGATCCATCACCGAGGGGACGTGAGCAATCAGTGCGTCCAGTGCTTCGACCTGCTTTGGCTTAAGATCGATGACCTGCCACCGCCCTCCAAGAGGGATCGACAAAATTTCCCCTGATACATGCTTGGCGAACGCCCCCCGGTTCTTTGCTGTTCGCCCATGGAAGCCGAGGGCGATCCCGACGTCGGCGTCGGACATCGCGGTGAACGCGGTGAGAGTCGAGGTCAGGTTCATCGCATCAAGGGTCTCGAGCGGCAGTTGATGAAATCTGGCGCGATTCGGCTACACATGAACCCTGACCAGCTACTCAACAACGCGCCGCTGCGTTGCATAGCGGGATGTTGGATGGGGAGACGGCCCGGTGAAGCACGGCTATCTGTCACAGTATTTTCAGAGCGTGGGCATCAAACGGCTCAGCGGGGTCGAAGCTGATGTCATCAAGTCGAACCAGCACGAGTTCAACGGCGTCGAGGGCTTTCGCGCCATGTTCGGCGAGCCTGAAGGAAAGGTCCGCTATCCGGCGCGCTTCCTCTATCTGACCGATCAGGAAGACCAACCCGTGTCCGATGAGGGCTTTCTCACTTGGTATGACGCCCGCGCCAAAGCGCGGCTCGAACGGGGCGTCATGCGAACTGAGTATCGGCTCTATTTTCCGACCAATCTGGTCTCGATGTGCGCGGCAGAAGGCGATCTACTGCTGATTGCCCGCCTTTCCGAAGGCGGTGTGCTGGCCATTGTCGCTGAATCCGGCACCACCATCGAACGGCAAATTCAATGGCTGTTCGGATTCGGAGAAGGTGCCCACCCCGGCTTCTCCGTGAAGTCCGAACTTGAGACTGAACAGGACCGGATCGGCTTCGCTGCTCGCACGATCCTTGAAGCCATTGGGATCGAGCTTGAGGAAGAGGCTCCGAACTACCTCGACCAGATGATGCAGCGGTTCGAAGGTGCGTTCCCCAAGACGCTCGAATTCTCTGCCTATGCCCGCAGCACGCTGAACGGTGTATCCGCGAAAGACGACCCCGACGCGGCTCTGGTCGCATGGATGGAGCGGGAGGAAATCCTGTTTCGCACCCTCGAAAAGCACCTGCTGGGGGAACAGCTACAACACCTTACATCGTCTGGAGACCCAGAACCTGACGCCTTCATCAAGCTCGTCCAAAGCGCGTTGCAGAGACGCAAATCAAGAGCCGGATCGGCGCTGGAGAACCATCTTGAGCAGGTCTTTGGAGACCTCGGTATCGGCTACACGAGGACGGGTGTCACAGAGAACCGGCTCAAGCCTGACTTCATTTTCCCGTCGATTTCCCGCTATGCCGATCCTGCATTCCCGTCAGATCGGCTGACCATGCTTGCCGCGAAGTCCACTTGTAAGGATCGTTGGCGCCAGATTCTTAATGAAGCTGCCCGAGTGCCATTGAAACACCTCCTCACGCTCGAACCGAGCATCAGCACCCACCAGACTGATGAAATGGCTGCGGAGGGAGTTCAGTTGGTTATTCCGGCTCCCCTCATTCCGACATACACGGAACACCAACAACGCTGGCTGATGAATGTCAGAGGGTTCACCGAACTGGCTCTGGCGCGTCAGTGATATGGCTTCACTCCCCTCGGTTGGACGTCTCAGTCTTCAGCAAAGCCATGGGTGACGCCTTCAATGCGTTGGCGAGGGCAACTATGGCTTCCAGCCGAGGATTGGCACGACCCTGCTCGATCAGGCTGACGTAGCCAGTGCTGAGACCAGCACGTTGGGCCAGCGCAGCTTGGGTCAGCCCCTGCGCCCGTCTGATACGTCGAATGTTCGCTCCGACCTCGCGGCGCCATGCGGCGGAATCGTCTTGGTGAAGGCGAGAGGACATGAACCCCGGCAGCGAAAAGCTAAGAGCCTCCACAGGCTCTCACGGTTCGCCGACCCGTCAACCATACCGGCCGAACCGAGGTGATCAGCCCGCCTCGTCATCGGGCGTGATCAGATCGACCGGCGTTGCACCCAAGGCTTGCGCCAACTCCCACAGACTGACGATGGTCGGGTTCCGGCGACCCCGTTCCAGATCGCTCAGATACTGTTGAGAGAAGCCCGAGCATTCGGCCAGTTCTTCCTGCGTCAGCCCACGCGCGGTCCTGAGCCGTTTGACGTTCCTCCCCACGAGCAGCCGCATGTCCATGGGAGGCACCGTGGCGATGCGGGGTCTCGCCGTTTATCAACTATTGTATGTATCTTAACGGCTCAGCTTTAAGCCTCGGGTCGTCGCAGAACAGCGGAGGCCAAGCGATATGAGGACGTTCAAGGCGCAGGTTCGAGTGAATGGATTTCCCCGAGAGGTTCGGATTCAGGCACAGCACTTCGTGGCTGCGCGGGAACTGCTCGAAGCGCAGTATGGCAAGGGCAGCGTTGTGACCGGTCCTACGGAGGCTCGCTGATGCTTTCGCTCGCCAGCCGGGACGAACCCGCAGGCCCTATCAGAAAATACCGGCTGCGGATTCGGGCGGCTCGTGTGGGGAAGGTATTTGAGAGCACAACACCATTTCCAAACATCTCGGTCGGTGATCGATTGATGTGGGATGACAGGTGGGGCGAAGATGTGGAAACTGTGTTCCACAGGTTCTATGAAGACGGGACCATACACGAAATGGATATATGGCTCAAAGGAAGCGCGCCGTTTTGATGAAGCGGGATAAATACCGGAAAGAAAAACCTCCGGTATGGACATCTATCACCACTTCCTTAAACGCGGCCTGACCGACTCCCATCGCCACTTCTCCTCCGCATGGCTGAACCGCGCCGAGAACTACCTGTGCCTACGGGCCGGTCGCGGACCATCTGCCGATGCCCTCATCGAACTCTTCCAGACGCTGGTGAGGGAGGGGAAGCTGGTGCTGGCTATGCGGGTCGCGTGGGCGGTGCTTTGGCTCCCACAGGAAGCTCGGCGATGAGCGGCTGGTGCGACTACCTTTGCGACTTTCCCGATGATGGCAACGTCACGCTTGACCGCATTCTGAGCGCGATGCCGGATGGGGCGGTGATCATCCACACGCCGTTGCCGACGTTCAGGCTCCGCGTTGCATCACCCGGAGCAGCAGCCATGCTGCGGATCACGATACCCGGCGTCGAACGGATCGAGGGATCACCGGCGACTGAGGTGCTTGTCCCATGGGCGGCACGCTCGGCTTGCGAAGCTCAGATCAAAAGTCTGAACCACGGCCCCGCACGCTGGACCCGACTGGAACGGATCGAAGCGCGCGGGGATGTGTGGCCGACGTTCGAGAATCTCTGGCGGCGTCATTGGCGCCAATGGCGCCAATAGGTTCAGCTATCCTCTCCCCCCGGCTGGTCGCGCCCAAACACTTGGGCCTCCCGAGCGAGAGTTCCCACCCTCCTACGCACCGGGCGGCGAGGGCGTCTCTTCGACACGAACTTGCTCCGTGCGTTTGGATACATCCGCAGCAGTTCGGCCTTGGTAGCTGTGGCCCAGTCGAGGTGCGCGCGGGCGTTTCGCCGGGCCAGTTCGACGCTCGGATGAGTCTTGATGGGCTTCAGGTCGATAAGCGCAGTTTCAGCCTTCGCGATCTCCGCGTTGAGCCACATTCGTATGCTGTTCGGCCTGCAAACCTTCTTCCTTGCCGCAATCCACGCCCTGATGGATGCCTTGTCACTGGGTTGGATGCGGAACCCGACCGTAAAGGTCGGGATCGCGGGGTGGATAGGGGGCGATCCGGTCATCCGCGCGCTCCCCGGGGAGCGGCCTTGCGAACCCCGATGTCAAACAGGATCGGGTTGACCTCGTAGAGGCCGGGACGCTTCCCCGCCTTTCCGTCCGCGCGTTCGCCGACATGACGGATCAGCTTGGCCGCCGTCAGCACCTCGCAGGCTGCCGTCATGACGGAAGGTTGCGATAGGCGCCCCGCCGGACCATGGCTGCCACGGCCGAGCAGACGGGCGTTGAACTGGGCGTCGCCCTTGTTGGCAAGTAGGCGAAGCAGACGGAGGGCATCCTGATCTTCGACGGGCTGGGCTGCGTTCTTGAGCGCGAGAGCAGCCATCGGCGACGCATATGCGTCGATGAACTTCATCGCCGCCGTCATGGCCGAAGCGCTGATCGTCGTAGGACCAGTCGTGTCGTCCGGCTTGGCGTCTGACGCCCACCAGAGGTGTTCGAGCACGAGAGCCAGCCGCAGCGCGACGCCACCCTGCTTCCCGAGCCATTGGCCCCACACACCATCCTCATCGGCTTCTGCGGCCTGTCTCTTCTGACCCACCCATTGCTCGAACCGGGCAATGGCTCGGCGAGAAACCGGGATGGCGACGGGCCGTCCATCGACGAGGCCAAGATTCCACAGTCGTCGAAGGACCGTTCTGCCGGGGTCCATGCTCACCGATTTCGCGATCCGAAATCCTTTGACCGGCTTCGGGAAGACATAGAGCCAACGTGCGGCGAACCCCTTGTTCTCCTTAGAGCAGACGAACTGGGTGAGCGTATTCGGCTGGGCGCCGCCCAGCACGCTGATCGCCAGCCGCTTGATGTGAAGGGCGCGTTTGCCTTTGCGCTTCACCATCTCTGGCCTCGCGCCGAAGGCTTTGAGCCAGAAGGCTTCACCGCCGGTCTGGCCGAGCCGCGACCACCAGTGCGAGAGTTCATCCTTGATGAGGATCAGACCTTTCGGGCTGGCGGACGCGACCTCAGCGGCGGCTTGAGCCGTCACGTCGTCGATATGGATCGCCCAGTTGCTCTGCTCATCCTCCTCCAGTTCGTCGGCGGCTTCAGCTTCGAAATCGGCGATCATTTCAACGAAGGGGTCCATGGCGGGCGACTTCCCGGCCGAAGGATTGCCGATGAGGACGGTCCAGAGGACGGATGGCTCTGTCCAGCCGATGGCGTCGGTCGTTCGAGCATTGCCGATCAGACCAGCGGCCAGAGTGATCAGGCTGGCGCCGACATAATCGACCGGCACATTTCTGCTCTGCGCGATGGCCTCAACCCATTGCGACATGGTGCCGCCGAGCATGCCGGTCGGGAAAGTCGCACGGTCTTCGACAGTGCTGTGAAGCAGCGACGTGTCGGGGCTGTTCCAGTTGAATGGAGCGTTGAACGGGACGACGTTGGTAGAAGCGGTGTCTTTCTTGATAGCCATGCTGGCCTCCTGTGGTTTTCAGTGATCACAGGATCGGCCACACCCGCGCTGGCGTCGTGGAATGTAAGTTAGATTCAAATCTGGGGTGGCTATGCCCAGCGGGGGTGGCTGATTAGCCCTTGCTCGTGCATAGTCTCTACTGCCTTTCGCAAAGACTCGAAGTCGGGGAGACTGAAGTCTTTTTCGTGCGCGGCGTATTCTTCGAGCCAGTCCCACATCTTGATCATCAGCGTCTTGATGGTGGCCTTCGGATCATCGTCGATCCACCCCTGAAGTGTTGGAGCGATGGCGACGCGCCACGGCTCGCGATACCCCTTACCGCGCCCGACTCGCCTGTTTGACCAAGCCGCGACCTGTTCCCAATGCCCACGCTCAGCAAGTGAAAGAGCGACTTCGGCTCGGCCGAGTTCGAACCCTCGCAGGGCTGTGAACGGGGGTTCCTTCGGGTCTGCGCGGGTCCACGCCTCCATCACGCCGACGCCATCGAGAAGAGAGGACAAGAGGTCGATGACGATTTCGGCCTTTCTGAAAGGCGAGGTCTCATCTCGACTTGGTTCGAGGTCGTCGGCAGCAGCCATGACCTCGGCTCGCATCAAGCGCGCAAGGTCGAGTGCTCCTGCGCCAAGGTTCAAACGGTGATCCACGAAGCCGTGCTGAATGGCGAGCGCGGCAGCACGCCAGATCAAGCCCGAGAGGCGGCTTTCGTAAGCCGAAAGCCATCGCCCGCTGGCAGCGGCCGACTCATACTCGCTCTCGAAGTGCACCGCCGCTCTGCGTAGGTTCTTGATCCACTCGTCCTTCGTTACCGCCACGTCCCCTTCCTTCCCCCTCTGTCATTGGCGCCAATAGCGCCAACAGGGTGTTGGGCATGCTGGCTGGATCGTCGCGAAGCTGTGGCGTGGAAGGTCTGAAGAAAATGTCGCCTGCGTGCTCTCTTAGAAGACATGGGCGACATTTTCGGGCCTTGGCTCTCGCGGACGAGGTGACCGAGGTCTGGAGAGATCGACGGGGCTGATCGGCCGAACGAGGCGAAGCCGAAGTCGAGACGAACGGCCCTGTCGCAGGTGATCGCCGAAGGCGGTCGCCTCGCTGATGGTGGTGGTGAGGCTTCAGCCTGATCTGGTTGATGTGGACGAGCCGTGTCCTTCGGCCACGACGTCGTTCGCCTTGGTCGATGTCGTCGCGGACGAGCCGCTCGCCTTCGACCAGCGATGGCCTTGATCGATTTGATCTCGTGAACCAGAAAATTCAGGTGACGTGGCCGAAGGCCGACCAAGCACGCGAGCGACAGATTTTGGTCGCTACTGGCGCTATTGGCGCCATTGGCGCCGTTCTCGGAAACAGGGGTGGAAATCGCTGTGTTTCACGGCCCGCAAACCCAATGCTGGCGTGGTCGATATTTCGTGCCCGCTTCCATCTGATTCAGGGGACGGCGCCGGGGAGTGGAACGGCGCACCGCGCGACCTGTTGAATCGGCTCCATTCAAAAGGAGAGCCGACATGCACGCGCATGAGATGATTTCCACGCACCCGCACGTCCAAGGCAGCACCAACGACGCCCTGATCCGCTGCATCGAGGAGTGCTACGACTGCTCGCAGACCTGCACCTCATGCGCCGACGCCTGTCTGGGCGAAGAGATGGTGGCGCAGATGACCCAATGCATCCGCACCTGTCTGGACTGCGCCGACGTCTGCATCACGACCGGCACACTCGGCACCCGGCGCACAGGGTCGAACGAACAACTGATCGCCCGCATGCTGGAGGTCTGCGAGGACGCTTGCCGCCTGTGCGCCGAGGAGTGCGAGATGCACGCCGACAAGATGGAACACTGCCGCTGACGTGACCCCCTTAAACTCCTCCAGGAATAGCTAGAGTCCGCCCCTCGAAAGGACGGACAGAATGAAGCGATCACGGTTCACGGAAGAGCAGATCATCGGGATCCTGCGCGAGCAGGAGGCCGGCGTTCCGGTGGCGGACCTGTGCAGGAAGCACGGGCTGAGCTCACCGACCTTCTACAAGTGGAAGGCCAAGTATGGCGGCATGGACGTGTCAGAGGCCCGGCGTCTGAAGGCGCTGGAAGAGGAGAACGCCAAGCTGAAGCGGATGCTGGTGGACTCGATGCTGGACAGCGTCGCGCTGAAGGATCTGCTGGGAAAAAAGTGGTGACGCCCGCTGCGCATCGAGAGGCGGCGGCGCACCTGCAGTCGGCCTACGCGATGAGCGAACGGCGGGCCTGCCGGGTGTTGGGCGTGGATCGGACGAGCGTGCGCTATCAGGCGACGCGACCGGACGACGGCGTCCTGCGGGATCGGCTGAAGGCCCTGGCCCAGGAGCGACGGCGGTTCGGCTATCGCCGCCTGCACGTGATGCTTCGGCGCGAGGGGCATGCGGTCAACAAGAAGCGCGTCCAGCGGATCTATCGCGAGGAGAAGCTGACGGTGCGCCGGCGCGGCGGGCGCAAACGCGCCATAGGCACGCGGCGTCCGCTGGAGATTCCCCTGGTCGCGAACCAGCGCTGGTCGCTGGACTTCGTCTCCGACCAGATGACGGACGGGCGGCGCTTCCGCATCCTGACGGTGATCGACAACTGCACGCGCGAGTGCCTCGGGCTCGTCGCCGACACCTCGCTGTCAGGGCGACGGGTGGCGCGCGAGTTGGACGCCATCATCCTGCGGCGGGGACGCCCGGATACGATCATCAGCGACAACGGCACGGAATATACGTCCAACGCCATCCTGGCCTGGGCCGACGACGCCGGCGTGAGCTGGC
Source organism: Brevundimonas vesicularis (assembly GCF_044807075.1). Classification (GTDB taxonomy): domain Bacteria; phylum Pseudomonadota; class Alphaproteobacteria; order Caulobacterales; family Caulobacteraceae; genus Brevundimonas; species Brevundimonas vesicularis_G. The sequence continues at coordinate 892,864 of NZ_CP085234.1, read as the reverse complement.
ATTACATCGCGCCGGGCAAGCCTCAGCAGAACGGCTTCAACGAGAGCTTCAATGGTCGGCTGCGCGACGAGCTGCTGAATGAGACGCTGTTCCGATCGCTGCCGCACGCCCGGGCTGTCCTCGAAACCTGGCGGCGCGACTACAACGAAACCCGGCCTCACTCGAAGCTGGGATGGTTGACGCCGAAGGCCTACGCACAGGCGCTCACCGGACAGAGCGGCCGGTCTGCTGCGCTGGTTGATGGCTGCTCAGACCGGCCTATTGCCAACCCCGCCAACCCCAGTTCAGATCAACCAAGGACTCTCGTTATGGCTGGATGAGAAACGGGGGTCACGTCACGCCCGATATCCCGTGCCGAGCGATTTCATGACGTGCGTCTTGCCGATGATCCCGGCCAACGGTCGAGGGACACGAAGACGAAGGTAGTAGGTCGATCCCCGGACGATCAGGCCAGACGATTGCCGCCGCCCAGCATTATGTGACCGTGGAGAGGGTCTGGGAGGCCGTTTGGACGGTGTGTGCGACGAGGTGGTGCTACAGCCTCGGGACGGTGAACTAACTGTAGAGGAACGCTTTTTCGACGGTCTCTTGGAGGCCGTGTGTAGCAGCGTGGTGTCAGTTTTTTCGCCTGTTTCCGACCAAACCCTTGTGGAACAAGGATTTGGTGGAGCCGAGGGGAGTCGAACCCCTGACCTCGTCATTGCGAACGACGCGCTCTACCAACTGAGCTACGGCCCCGTTTCCAGCGTGGGATCGGGTTTCACAGGCGTGGCGGACATAGAAGGCGGGCGGGCGTGGTGTCAACGGGCTTGTGCGCGCAAAGCGCGCAGGTCGGATACGGCCGTTGTCGGAGCCGGGGCGAACAGGCTAGAAGCGCCGATCCAAGCAGGAGTTACCGTTCATGGGCTATGCGCTCGTCTGGTTGATCAACACCATCATCAGTCTGATGATCTGGTTCATCATCGCCCAGGCCATTCTGAGCTGGTTGGTGGCGTTCGACGTCGTCAACTATCGCAACCGCTTCGTCTATTCGGTCGGGACCTTCCTGGACCGGGTCACCGCGCCCCTGCTGGAGCCGTTCCGCCGCATCATTCCGAACCTGGGCGGCATCGACATCTCGCCCATCGTGGTGATCCTGCTGCTGCAGTTCATCAGCGTGCTGTTCAACCGCACGGCGGCGCCGGCCCTGATCCAACTGCTCGGCTGAGGCGACACGGCGGGCGGAAATCTGATGCGAGAGGGTTGATCCGCTCTTGCGCCGCGCGCCTTCCTTTCTAAAGGTGCCCGCCCGACCACTTTCGACCACGGTTCATGACCTCGATCACCACAGTCGCCATTCTGGGCGCCGGACAGATGGGCGCAGGCATCGCGCAGGCGGTCGCGCTCGGGGGCTATTCGGTTCGCCTTTATGACGTCGTCGCCGACCGGCTGCCGCTGGCGCAGGGCGAGATCGCGGCCAGCCTGGCGCGTCACGTCGGACGCGGCCTGGTCGATCAGGCCGCCGCCGATGCGGCCCTGGCCCGCATCACGACCAGCGACGGAATGGCCGAGACCGTCGCCGGCGCCGATCTGGTCATCGAGGCGGCGCTGGAAGACGAGGCCGTCAAGAAGGCCATCTATGCGCAGGTCGTGCCGCACCTGGGGCCGCAGACGCTGCTGGCGTCCAACACCTCTTCGATCTCGATCACCCGCCTGGCGTCCTCGACGGACCGGCCGGACCGGTTCGTCGGCCTGCATTTCATGAAGCCGGCGCCGGTGATGAAGCTGGTGGAGATCATCCGCGGCATCGCCACCTCGGCCGAGACCCATTCCGCCGCCGTCGCCTTCGCCGAAAGCCTGGGCAAAACCACCACGGACGCCGAGGATTTTCCCGCCTTCATCGTCAACCGCATCCTGGTACCGATGATGAACGAGGCCATCTTCGCCCTGTACGAAGGGGTCGGCAACGTCGCTTCGATCGACAAGGCGCTGCGCCTGGGCGCCAATCATCCGATGGGGCCGCTGGAACTGGCGGACTTCATGGGTCTGGACGTCGTCCTGGCCATCATGAACGTGCTGTATGACGGCCTGGCCGACAGCAAATATCGTCCCTGCCCCCTGCTGGTGAAATATGTCGAGGCCGGCTGGCTGGGCAGGAAGAGCGGACGCGGCTTCTATGACTATTCCGGCGCTGCGCCGGCGCCGACGCGATGAGCCGGTTCGAGAGCTATTCCGACCTGCCCGGTCAGGCGACCATCGCCGCGCGGCCTGGGCGGACGCCTCGGATTCTGGCCTGCCTGGCCGGCGCGGCCTGGCCGCCTCTGTGGTTGACCCTGCCCTTCTGGCGGCCGCACGCCTATCTGCCGGGTCGCGACATGGACTGGCGGTTGGTGGTGATGCTGATAGGCCTGATCACCGTGCCGCTGGCGCTTTATCGTGTTCTGAACGAGCGCAAGCGCGACGGCCGGCCCGGCACGCGGCTGGGCGTCGTCTGGCGCTTCATGATGTACGGCGGCCTGGCGGCAGCCCTGGTTCAGATCGTCGTCGCCCTGGGCATGAGCGTGATGGGCTGGTTCGAGGCCGGCGATGTGATGCAGGCCTTGGGCGCGACCGAGACCACCCTGCTGATCTTCGGGGTCGGCGGCCTGCCCATCGCCATGATCGTGGGCGTCAGCTACGCCCTGTGGGCCGGGTTGTGCGCCGCGTTCATCGCCTTCGAGGCGCGGCCGGCGGTCAAGGACAGACTGGGCCTGATGCCCAAAAGCTGAAATGCATGGGCTGACATTCGGGCCTGACGCCTGAGTTCGAGGATTGGGGGATCCGAGAATGACCATGGACGACACGGACAAGGATGCGGCGGAGATCCTGTCGCCCGTCGCGGCGACCTCGCGCATCGCCAGCCTGGACGTCATGCGGGGGCTGGCGGTGCTGGGCATCCTGGCGGTCAATGTCGTCTCGTTCGGCCTGCCGGTCATGGTCTATCAGGACGCCAGCCTGAGCCCGTTCCCGGTCACCGGCGCCAACGCCGTGGCGCGCTGGACGATGGACGTCTTCTTCCATCAGAAGTTCATCACCCTGTTTTCGATGCTGTTCGGGGCCTCGATCTATCTGGTCGGGGGCGAGCGGGGCGATGCGGCGCGTGGCAAGTTGCTGCGGCGCCGCCTGTTCTGGCTGGCGGTCATCGCCCTGATCCACGGCCTGGCCTTCTGGTATGGCGACGTGCTGCTGCTCTACGCCTGGTCGGGCCTGTTCGTGATGCTGTTGCGGTCGATGCGGGCGGGGACGTTGATCGGGATCGGCCTGGCGGTGACCCTGTTGCTGGGCGCGATGCAGGCGGGCGCGACCTGGCTGATGGTCGCCGGGCCGCCGGCGATCACCGAGGCGATGAACCAGGGCCGGCCGCATGACACCGCCGCCATGGTGACGGAATCGATCGCCGCCTATCGCAGCGGCTGGACCGGGGCGATGGGCCAGAACATTCAGAACTGGCTGCTGCTGCAGGGCGCCAGCCTGACCATGTTCGTCTTCTCTACCGTGGCCCTGATGATGCTGGGTCTGGGTCTGTTCAAGGCCGGCGTGTTCAGCGGCCGGGCACCCAACGGGGTTTATGTCGCCTTGATCGCTGTCGGCGGAGCCGTGCTGGCCCTGCTGGGTGTGCTGGAATGGCGCGAGGCCATGGCCCCGGCCGGAGCTCGCCCGACGCGCGGCCTGGCGGAGGTCGTCGCCTCCTTCCCCATCTTCGTCACCCTGGCCTATGTCAGCCTGATCGTGCTGGCGACGACGCGAGGGGCGGCCTGGATCACGGCGGCGCTGCGGTCGGTGGGACAGATGGCCTTCACCAACTATCTGACCCAGACCCTGATCATGACGTCGATCTTCTACATGCCGTGGGGGCCGCGCCTGTTCGGACGGGCCGACTATGTGCAGATGTGGGGCCTGGTCGTGGCGGTCTGGGCGCTGCAACTGATCTGGTCGCCACTGTGGTTGTCGCGGTTCAGCATGGGGCCGCTGGAGTGGGTTTGGCGCTGTCTGACCTACGGCCGTCGGGTGCCGATTTCAAAAGGCGGCTGACGGCGCTTTTATCGCAGGCGCGAAGCGATTAACTGAGGGCCATGGCCGCCCCGGATACTCCCGCCGAAACCTTCAAGCGCGCGCTGGGTCATGCCGCGCGGGCGCTGGCCGAGCAGCCGGAGTTGGAGGTGGTGTTCGGGTCCGACGGGCCCAAACTGTCGAACGGCGTCCTGACCCTGCCCCATCCGCCCCGCGATCCGTCCGGGCCCGAGAGCGCGTCCTTGCGCGGCCAGGCCGACCGGCTGGCGCTGCGTCTGGCCAATCACGATGCGACGGTGAACAGCCGGATGCGGCCGGCGGACGCCAAGGCGGCCGAGGTTTTCGACGCGGTCGAACAGGCGCGCGTCGAGGCCTTCGGTTCTGAACATCTGGCCGGGGTGCGCGACAACCTGGGCGCCGCCCTGATCACGCGGCTGGAAAAGACGGGCGCCCTGCGCATCAGCGACGCCGAGCGCGTGCCCGTGTCCGAGGCCGTGGCCCTGCTGGTGCGCGAGCGGCTGACCGGGCGCCCCGCCCCCGACGGCGCCCGGGCCATGCTGGATCTGGTGCGCGCCAACATCGAGGCCAAGGCGGGCGCCAAGCTGGACGCCCTGGCCGGAACGGCGGGCGATCAGGAAGGCTTTGCACTGAAGATGCGCGAGGTGCTGCGCGCGCTGGACCTCGATCCCGGCGACGGGCGCGGCGAAGATACGTCCGAAGATCCCGGCGACGAGGAGCCCGATCCTCAGGACCCTGCGGCTGACGACGATCAGGACGAGGATGAAGAGCAGGACGGCGGCGAAGGCTCCCAGTCGATGGAGGGCGACGCCGACGATCAGTCTTCCGAGCAAGAGCGCGAAAGTCGCCCCGAAGGCGCGCCCGCCGATCCCGACGGCGAAGGCGCCGACGATGGCCCGGAACTTCAGGAAGGCCAGCAGCCGAACCGTCAGCAGACGGCCGACGACGGTCGCGCGGTCGATTTCTACCGCGTCTTCACCACCGCCTTCGACGAGGTGGTGGACGCCGCCGACCTGTGCGACCCGGTCGAGCTGGACCGGCTGCGCGCCCTGCTGGACGGCCAGCTGGCCATCCTGTCCAGCGTCGTGTCGCGCCTGGCCAACAAGCTGCAACGGCGCCTGCTGGCGCAGCAGAACCGCTCCTGGGTCTTCGATCTGGAAGAGGGGATGCTGGACACGGCGCGGCTGACCCGGATCGTCACCGAGCCGACCGCCCCCCTGTCGTTCAAGGCCGAGAGCGAAAGCCCGTTCCGCGATACGGTCGTGACCCTGCTGCTGGACAACTCCGGCTCGATGCGCGGGCGGCCGATCATGGTGGCAGCGGTCTGCGCCGACATCCTGGCGCGAACGCTGGAACGTTGTGGGGTGAAGGTCGAAATTCTGGGCTTCACCACCCGCGCCTGGAAGGGCGGACAAAGTCGCGAGGCCTGGATCACCGCCGGCAAGCCGCAAAATCCGGGCCGCCTGAACGACCTGCGCCACATCATCTACAAGGCCGCCGACGCGCCTTGGCGCCGGGCCAAGAAGAACCTGGGCCTGATGATGCGCGAAGGTCTTCTGAAGGAAAACATCGACGGCGAGGCCCTGCAATGGGCCCACGGTCGCCTGCTGGCCCGCACCGAACAGCGCCGCATCCTGATGGTCATTTCCGACGGTTCGCCGGTCGACGATTCGACCCAGTCGGCGAATGCGGCCCTCTATCTGGACAAGCACCTGCGCCAGGTGATCGCAGAGATCGAGGATCGCTCGCCGGTCGAACTGCTGGCGATCGGCATCGGCCACGACGTGACCCGCTGGTATCGCAAGGCCCTGACCATCGTGGACGTGGAGCAGTTGGCGGGCGCCATGACCGAGAAGCTGGCCGAATTGTTCGAGAACGAGGGGGCGGCGGGTCCCACCCGTCGCGCCAAGCGAAGGCTGGCGGCATGAGCCGTTTCGGCCGGCTGGCCAGTGTCTGGATCGCCCTGTCGCTGTCGGCCTGCGCCGCCTCGCTGGGTGCGCCGCGTCCTTATCCGTTGGCGTCGGACGGCTGGACGCCCCAAGTCGCGGAACTGCGAAGCGTCAGTCTGGGCTTGCCCGGCGGCACGCAGTTGGCTGACGGCGTGACGTTCGCCGGCGGCCTGCAGATCAGCGCCGCCTCGACCTCCCCGCTGCACAGCCTGTCGGACCTGAAACTGACCGGCGACGGCGGCTTCGTCACGGTATCGGACACCGGCGATCTGGTGCGCGGCGACATTCGCCTGGACGCCCGGGGGCGGCTGGTCGGGCTGGATCATTTCCGCTCGCACCGGCTGACGCTTCAGGACGGCGCCGCGATTTCCGACAAGTCGGACGGCGACGCCGAGGGCCTGGCCATCACCCCCTCCGGCGATCTGCTGGTCAGTTTCGAGCGGCGTCACCGGATCTGGAACTACGGCCCGTTGTTGGCGCTGAAGACCCAGCCGACGCCGGTGCGGTCGCCCGACTTCGCCTTCACCGAGAACGATGGGATGGAGGGTCTGGCGACGTCGCCCGGCGGCTGGCGCGTCTCTGGCGAGGCCGGCGGCGTCTGGGATTGCGCGGCGGCGAGATGCACGGTCGTGAGCGCACCGCCTGCAACCCCCTTCCCCGACAGCGAATACCGTATCACCGGCCTGGATCGTGATCCGTCGGGCGCCGGATGGTTCGTGGTCCAGCGCCTGTACCGGGCGCCCATCGATATGCGCGCGCGCGTGCGCCGCATGGCCCCCGACGGGACGCTGGGGCCTGTGCTGATCGAGCTGAAACTGCCCGGCACGACCGACAATTTCGAGGGGATCGCCGCAGAGATGCGAAACGGCAGGACCCGCCTCTACATCCTGTCCGACGACAACTTCAATCCAGCCCAGCGCACCCTGATGCTGGCCTTCGACCTGCGCTAGGCGTCAGGCCGCGCCGGCCCACTGCGTCGGTTGCGAAGTCGATTCATCGGCTTGCAGGGCGCGCACGAAATCATCGCGCCAGATGCCGACATCGGTGGCGCGAACCACATCCATCAAGGCTTCCCATTTCCGGATACGCTCGGCCAGCGGCATGGTCAGCGCCTTCTGGATGGCGTCGGACAGCTCTTCGCGACTGTAGGGATTGACCAGCAGCGCCTCGCCCATCTGTTCGGCCGCGCCTGCGAAGCGCGACAGGATCAGCACGCCGGGATCGTCCGGGTTCTGGGCGCAGACATATTCCTTGGCCACCAGGTTCATGCCGTCACGCAACGGCGTCACCAGACCGACCCGCGCCGCGCGGTAGATGCCCGCCAGCTGATCCCGGCGATAGGTGCGGTTCAGATAACGGATCGGCTGCCAGTCCATGTCGGCGAAGGCGCCGTTGATCCGTCCCGCCAGGGCGTCCAGCCGCGAACGAATGTCCTGATAGCTGTCCACGTCGTCGCGCGAGATGGGGGTGACCTGCAGCAGGAAGACCTCGCCCCGCATCGAGGCGTTGTCTTGCAGGAACTGTTCGTAACCCAGCAGCCGCTCTTCAAGCCCCTTGGAATAGTCCAGCCGATCCACGCCCACCATCATAGAGCGGAACGCCGAGGACGCCGCCATCCGGTCATAGGTCCGCGCCCCCAGCGCCGAATCTCGCGCCGCCAGGAAGCCGTCCACGTCGATGCCGATGGGGAAGACGCCGGTCTGGACCTTGCGACCGAAACACTCCAGCCCGCCGGTCCCGTCCAAGTCGCCCTGAGCCTCGGACACCACATAGTCGGTGAACAGATCGCTCCATTCCTGGGTATGGAAGCCGATCAGGTCGAAATCGAACATTGATTCCACCAGCCGCCGGTGATGCGGCAGGGTCACCAGCAACTGCCGCGCTGGCCAGGGCGTGTGCAGGAAGAAGCCGATCCGGTTGCGCACACCCAGGCGGCGCAGATCCCGCGCCATCGGGATCATGTGATAATCGTGGATCCAGATCATGTCGTCGGGCTGGATCAACGGCGCCAGCGCCTCGGCAAAGCGCCGGTTCACCCGCTCATAGCCCTCGCCGTAGGAACGCTCGTATTGGGCCAGGTCGATGCGGTGGTGGAATAGCGGCCACAGCGTTTTGTTGGCATAGCCGTTGTAGTATTCGTCGACGTCCTGCCCCTCCAGGTCGACGAGCCCCACGGTGACGCCGGCCCGGTCCTCGATCTTCACCTCGCCGGTGTAGTGATCGACCCGCTCGCCCGACCAACCGAACCACAGGCCGTCGTATTTTCGCAGAGCGGCGGACAGTGCCATCGCCAAGCCGCCGGCCGACCCGGCGGCGGGATCGGTCGGGGCCGAAACCCGGTTCGAAACAACGATCAGGCGGCTCATAACTTCACTTTACACAGCGACCCCAGCCCCGGGATCCAGACATTAACGCACATCGGTCCACGAACGGCTCAACAGCACGGCGCAATTGATGATGCCGACCAAGGAATAGGTCTGCGGATAGTTGCCCCACAGTTCGCCATCGTCGATCGAGATGTCCTCGCTCAACAGCCCTGCGGCCGTTCGCCGGCTCAGCATCTCCTGGAAGATGGTGCGGGCTTCCTCGATGCGGCCGTTCTGGTGCAGGGCCTCGATGAACCAGAAGGTGCAGAAGTTGAAGGCAGTCTCCGGCTCGCCGAAGTCGTCCGGCTCGACATAGCGGAACAGGTGGCTGCCCTTCTTCAGGTCGCGCTCGATGGCGTCGAAGGTGGCGACCTGACGCGGATCGTGGGCGTCGAGGAAACCCAGATCGGTCATCTGCAGCAGGGAGGCATCCAACTCGCGGCCGCCGAAGCTGGCGGCGAACCGGCCCTCGTCGGGCAGATAGGCCTCCGCCTCGATCCGCTGACGGATGATTTGCGCCCGCTCACGCCAGAAGACGGCCCGCTCCGGCAGATTCAGATGGTCGGCCGCCTTGGCCAGACGATCGCAGGCGGCCCAGCACATGACGGACGAATAGGTGTGCACCCGCGCGATTGTGCGGAACTCCCAAAGGCCTGCGTCGGTCTGATCGTGCATGGCGAAGGCCCGCTCGCCGATCGCCTCCAGCGCGTGGAAATCCTCCAGCGTGCCCGGACGCAGGAGACGTGCGTCATAGAAGGCCTGAACCAGAGGCAGCACGATCTGTCCGTAGACGTCGTGTTGCAGATGTTCGTGCGCCTGATTGCCGATCCGCACCGGCTTCATGCCGCGATAGCCCTCGACACTGTCGATGATGCTCTCGCCGATGCCGGGCTCCAGACCCACGCCATAGACCGGCTGAACATGGCCGCCGGCGGAATCGTCGACCAGGTTTCTCAGATAGACGAGATAGTTCTCGAGGATGTCGACCGCGCCCAACCGGTTCAGCGCCCGCACCGTGTAATAGGCGTCCCGGATCCAGCAGTAGCGATAGTCCCAGTTGCGCCCGCTCTCCTTGAACTCGGGCACCGAGGTCGTCATGGCGGCGACGATAGCGCCGGTCTCCTCATAGGCGCACAGCTTCAGCGTGATGGCCGCGCGGATCACCGCCTCCTGATAGTCGAGCGGCAGATAGAGTTTGCGCACCCAGTCCTGCCAATAGGCGACCGTGCGATCCAGCGCGCCCTGCACGCCGTGGCCGACATCCTGGTCGTAGCCCTCGTCCGGACCCAGGAAGAAGGCATGCGATCGCTCCAGCCGGAACACGCGCTCCTCCAGCACATGCGACACGGGACAATCGGTCGTCAGGCGGAAGGTGACGTCGGCGCACATATAGCGGATGTGGTTAGATCCCGAGGTGTGCGGCGCCGGGCGCGCGCCCCAGTCCGTCGAGGGCCGCAACCGCACACGGATGCGCGGCGTGCCCGACAGTGGTCGTATGATGCGGGCGAAGGCCAGCGGGCGATAGGTGCGCGAGTGCTTCGGATGGCGCGGTGCGAAGTCGATGATCTCGGCTGACGATCCGTCCTCGGCCGTTATCACCGTTCGCAGAACCGGCGTGTTGCGGACATAGGCCTGATCGATCGACTTCACGTCCTCCATCTCGATGGCCCAGAAGCCATGCTCAGGCTCCATGCCGTCCATCAGGGCAGAAAAGACCGGGTCGCCGTCCACGCGCGGCGCGCAGGCCCAGACGAAACGCCCCTGGCGGTCGATCAGGGCGCAGACGCCGCAGTTGCCGATGGGAAACAAATCCAGATTGGGCTTCATCGGTTCAGGCCTTCGCTACGGCTTCAAGCCAGGTGAGCACAGCATCCACATCGTCCAGCCGATATCGCGCCGCCGTCTCGCGCTCGGGTCCAACCAGCACGCCATATCCGCCCAGCGCCGCCGCCGCCTCGAACCCGTATTCATCAGTCAGATCGTCACCCAGCATAACCGGGACTGCGCCCTTGAACGGCGCCTCCTGCATGAAGGCCGTGACGGCCGTACCCTTGTCCGCGCCGGGCGTCTTTAGCTCCAGCACCATATGACCAGGTTGGAGCGTCAATCCCGTTTCGGCCTGCAGCTCGGCGGCCAGTCCCTTGGCGGCCCCGGCTTCATCCGGCGCCTGACGATAGTGCAGGCCGACCGAGACGCCCTTGTCCTCAACGATCACGCCAGGTCGATCGGCGGCGAACGCCTCGAACGCGTCCAGCGCCTGGGCGACGCCGGCGTCGGGCGTCTTGCGTTCAATGGAGCCGTCCTTCAGACGCCGCTCCAGGCCATGTACGCCGGAGCCGGACACCAGGGCATGATCGGAAATGCGGTCGATCTCGGCGATGGTGCGGCCGCTGACGATGGCGACGCGGCCCGCAAGTCGCGCCTCGATCGCCTTCAACGCCGCCGTTCGGCGCGCAGTCGGCACGACGGCGTCCGGAGTGGGGGCCATCGGCGCCAGTACGCCGTCCATGTCCAGGAACAGCGCGATCCCGTCGGCGACGACGGGCGGAGATGGGAGCAATAGCGAGGCGGCTCCGGCGTGAGACGGCATGGACGATCAAACTCTTTGTTTTAGTTCCCCGATCGACGTAACGCGCCAAAGCGGCAAAGGTTGACCAGAAACCGACAAAGTCGTCTGAAAGGGAGGCGGCGCGCGAAACGTCCTTGCGGCGGATCACGCCCGACAAAAAAGGAGAGCCCGGTTGCGGGCCAAGGAAACAATGACCGAGATCGCTCACTCGACCCCCGACGACATCGCCGCGATGACAGACCGCGCCCGTGAGGTCGTGCGCCTGAACATCGAGGCGCTGGAGGCGCTGGAACGCTCGATCGACGTGTCGCTGGCGCGCGCGGTCGATGTCATCATGAGCCGGCCGGGCTATGTCGTCGTCACCGGCATGGGCAAGTCGGGCCATATCGGCGGCAAGATCGCCGCCACGCTGGCCTCGACCGGCACCAACGCCTTCTTCGTCCACCCGGCCGAGATGAGTCACGGCGATCTGGGGATGCTGCGTCCCGACGTGACGGTGCTGGCCATCTCCAACTCGGGCGAGAGCCGCGAACTACGTGATCCGCTGATCTATTGCCAACGCAACGGCATTCCCGTCATCGCCATCACCCAGCGGCCCGCCAGCTTCCTGGGGCGCAACGCAGCGGTCTGCCTGACCATGCCCAAGGTCGCCGAGGCCTGCCCCAACGGCTTGGCGCCCACCACCTCGACCCTGATGACCCTGGCTCTGGGCGATGCGCTCGCCATGGTGCTGATGGATCGCCGCGAGTTCACGGCCATGGACTTCGGCCTGCACCACCCCGGCGGCGCCCTGGGCATGAGCTTGCAAAGCGTGCGCGAATGGATGGGCGACAACGCCGCCGTCCCGGCCAGCGTGCCGTTGAACGCCAGCTTCGGCGACGTGGTCTCAGCCATCACCGAAGGCCGAAAGGGCGCGGTGGCCGTCCTGGACGCCGATGGCGCGCTCGCAGGCATCGTCACGGACGGCGACTTGCGCCGGGCCTTCCAGCGCGACACCACCCATCTGACGGCGGCCGATATCATGGGCGCCAATCCAATCACCGTGGACCCGGATGCGCGCATGAGCGATGTCGTCGATCTTTTGACCGCCAACAAGATCGCCAATCTGTTCGTGGTCGAGGACGGCAAGCCCACGGCCATCGTCCATATCGCCGAACTGATGCAGGCCGGCTACGTCGCCTAGTATGCGCATTCTCTACGACGCCAGCCGGCTGATGAGCCGGGCCGAACGGTCGGCGCCGACGGGCGTGGACCGGGTATGTCTCGCCTACGCCGAATGGCTGCTGGCCTCACCTGATATCACGACAATCCCGGTACGTGGCCGCAAGAGCCGGCTGGTCGCCGTCGAGATCGGCTGGTTCCGGCGGTTCGTGGCCGATCTGCGCGCCAAATGGAACGGCACCGCCAGCACGGCGGCCGGTCTGGCGCACGAGCAGCGGCTGCTCGCCGCCCTGACTGCGGAACAACGGCCGGCCGCCTCGGTGTTATCCGCACCTCCTGTCGCGGATAAGGAAAAGCCCGCCGACAAGACGCGGGTGTTCAAGCAGTTCTTCCGCTCCCGCCATGTCGCCCCGCTCCCGCAGGCTGATCTATATCTGACCGTTGGTCACACCACCCTGCATGAGCCGGCGGCGCTGGAAGATCTGAAGGCCGCCGGGATCGAGCGCGTCGTCCTGTTGCACGATCTGATCCCCGTCACCCACCCTGAATTCTGCCGACCCGGCGACGGCGACAAACACCATGCGCGGGTCTCAAACACCCTCCGTCTAGCCAGCCGGATCATCGTCAACTCCGCCTACACCGGCGATGAACTCCGCGCCTTCGCGGAGCGCGAGGGCCTGCCTCTGCCGCCGGTCCACGTCGCCCACCTGGGGCTGGAGCCGGCCTTCGTCGCCGGCGACGCAATTGAGGCGCCGCGTCCCTATTTCGTCCACGTCGGCACGATCGAGGCACGCAAGAACCTGGCTCTGCTGCTGACGCTATGGCGGCGACTGGATGAACGGATGGGCGATCAGACGCCGTCCCTGGTGCTGATTGGCCGCTACGGCTGGGAGAATGAGGCGGTGCTGGACCATCTGCAACGCTCGCCAAATCTGCAAGGGGTCGTCCATCAAGCCTCCAACCTGTCCGACGTCATGCTGGCGCGGTTGATGCGCGGGGCGCGCGCCGTGCTTGCCCCATCTTCCGTGGAAGGGTTCGATCTTCCCGCCGTTGAGGCCTGCGCCATGGGCCTGTCGCTGATCGCTTCCGACATCCCGCCGCACCGCGAGTTGACGCCAAACGCCGAACTGATCGATCCGCTCGATGGCCTAGGCTGGCTGGCCGCCATCGAGCGCGCGACCGAGGCGGCGCCGAACCCGTCGCCCTCTTATCATGCTCCGTCCTGGACTGAGCATTTCCGCATCGTCGCCGACGCCATCGGCCTTCAGCCCGTTTCGCCACTGGCGAGCGCGGTCAAAGGCTTGTAATCAATCCGCGAACGAGGGCTTTCCAGCTTCATGACGCGCACCATTCTGCCGCTTGCCATTGTCGCCATTCTCGGCGGCTGTTCCACGCTCCCGCGCGACGGGCCCTCGGGCGCCTCTGTGAACGCCGGGGCCACGACCGCGTCGGCCTTGGGCAGCTACGCCCTCGTTCCGCTGACGTTCGAGGCGACTGAGCGGATGAAGCAGGTCCCGCCGCAGTTCTTCGGCAGCCTGGTTGCTGGATCCAGCGACCAACCCGCAGACGTGATCGGCGAAGGCGACACCTTGGCGATCTCGATCTTCGATCCCTCGGGGTCCCTGTTCGGTGGATCGCTTGGCTCCGGCTCGTCGTCGAGCCGCACGAGCACGACGTTGTCGGGCGGCAACCAGGCCCTTCCCGGCGCTACCGTTGATCGCAGCGGCTCAGTGACTATTCCTTTCGGCGGGCAGGTCCGTGTTCAGGGTCTGACCTCGACCCAGGCGGCGTCGGCCATCCGGCGCGCCCTGGTCGGCAAGGTCGCCAATCCGCAGGTGCTGGTGTCCATCGCCGGCAACGCCTCCAACACGGTCAATGTGCTGGGCGACGTGCGCCAGCCGGGTCGTGCGCCGCTGGGCGTCAACAGCGACCGCATCCTGGACGTCATCGCCGCGGCCGGCGGCTCTGCCCGCACCACCGACGATCTGACCATCTCGATCCAGCGCGAGGGCCGCACCTATACCGCGCCCCTGTCGGCGGTGACGACCGAGTTCGGCGAGAACGTGCGTCTGCAGCGCGGCGACGTCGTCAATGTTCAGTACAAACCCCGTCGTTTCTCGACCTTCGGCGGCCTGAACGCCGTGGCCCAAGTCGACATGCCGGCTGGTCCCGTGACCCTGACCGGCGCCCTGTCCAAGGTCGGCGGGCTGAACACCAACACGGCCAATGCGCGTCGCGTTCTGATCTTCCGCTTCGAACGTCCCGAGGTGGCCCAAGCGCTGGGCATCAACCAGCCGGCCACCCCGCGTGGCGTGCCGGTCGTCTACGAACTGGACTTCAGCGACGCCGCCAATGTCTTCGCCGCCACGAACATGGAAGTGATGCCCGAGGACGTGATCTATGTGCCCCTGGCCGGCGCTGCCGAGATGCGCAAATTCTTCGAGGTCGTTCAGAGCCTGACCCGCGTCGTCTACGACGTGTCGGTGACCAGCACGCTCAACAACAACTGACGTCATGGCCAGACGGCGGGCGCTGCTTTCGGGACTGTTTTCGCGCAAGTCCCCGGCTGCGCCCGCCGACGACACGATCGACCCGTTCGAGCGGCCGACCGAGCTTGAGCCGGAAGAACCTGACGCCTTGAGCCTGGCCTTGGCCGAAATCGAAGCCGGGGCGCTGGAGATCTATGCCCAGGCCGGCCTGCCCACCCAGCCGGGCCACTATCGTCGCGATCCCGAAACGGCGGACTGGATTTTCATGGCCCGCCAGATCGAGCCGTCCGAACGCTTCGCCCTAGCCCTGCGCTATCCGCCCGAACAGGGTTGGCGCTTCGCCCGGCTGCAGGATTTGGGCGCGCGGTCCGACCGCGAGGATGTTCAGGCCGCTGCGCGCCTCTTGGCCGATGTCGCGACCTTGCGGGCGTCTCGACGCGCCGTGCTGACACAGGATCACCTGATGACCGCCATGGAGCTGGGCGCCGCCTGGCGCGCCTTGCGCGATGCGCAGGCTTTTCGCACATCCCGCCTGACCCTGTCCGTGCCGGAGTCCACACGTCCCAAGCGCTGAAGGGCGACAAGCCGCCGAAGCCGCGCTAGAGAGCCCGCCTCCCCGAACTGCAGGCTGCTTCTATGTCCGACGCCCCCGAATATCCACCCGAAGATCAGCCCGTCGGTCGCATCATCGCCATGCCCGCCGATACCAACCCCGAGGGTGACATCTTCGGCGGCTGGCTGCTGGCGCAGATGGACCTCGCGGGCGCGACCCCGGCGTTCGAACTGGCGTGCGGGCGCTGCGCGACCGTGGCGCTGGACGGCATGGTCTTTCACCAGCCGGTCTCGGTCGGCGACGAGGTCAGCATCTACGCCCACGTGATCGGCTCGGGCCGCACCTCCATCCGCGTCCAGGTCGAGGCGTGGAAGCGGGCGCGGGGCCAGCCCCAGGCCGCGTCGGTGCGCGTGACCCAGGGCGTCTTCACCTATGTCGCCATCGACGAAAACCGCAAACCCCGCCCTCTGCCCGGCAAGGCGTAAAGCGCGGCAAGAGGCGCAAATCTTGACCTTGCGCCGGGGCGGGCCTACCTCCCGGCCATGGCCATTCGACGCATCCTCACCATCGACAACGCCGCCGACCTGGCGATCCTGAAGCAGGTGTCCAAACCCGTCGCGGCCGTGGACGACGCCGTCCGCGCCCTGATGGATGACATGCTGGAGACGATGTACGACGCGCCGGGCATCGGCCTGGCCGCCGTGCAGATCGGCGCCCTGGACCGCTTGATCGTCATGGACCTGGGCGACAAGGACGGCGTGGTCTGCGAGACCGAGGAAGAGGCGGCCGAGAACGCCGAGGCCCGCAAGAACCCGCGTTTCTTCGCCAACCCGGAAATCCTGTGGACCTCGGACGAGCTCTACACCTACGAGGAAGGCTGCCTGTCGATCCCCGAGTATTTCGACAAGGTGGAACGCCCCGCCCGTGTCCGCATTCGCTATCTGAACCGTGACGGTCAGTCGGTGGAGGAAGAGGCCGAAGGCCTCTATGCCGTCTGCATCCAGCACGAGATGGACCACCTTAACGGCGTGCTATTCATCGACCATCTGTCGCGTCTCAAGCGGGACCGCGCCGTGACCAAGGTCAAGAAGGCCGCCCGCGACAGGATCGCCGCCTGATGACCAAGATCGTCCGCCCCGAACGTATCGAACGCGCTGCGCGCCGGATCGCCCCGTCCATCCCGCGCGGCCGCTCGCTGATCATCGACTCCTCGGGCCGTCGTCGCCTGACGCGCAGCCAGAAGGTCGGCGTCGCCGGCGTCGCGACCCTGGCCGGCGTGGCCTTGCTGGGCGTCGTGGCCGGCCTGCTGCTGGATCGCCTGCTCGATTTCGACGATGCGCTGGACGCAGGCGGCGAATGGGACGAGGGCGGCGGCGTCTTCACCCGCTGGCAGTAAACCTCTAAAGGCGTGCCCATGCGCCTTGCCTTCATGGGAACTCCCGACTTCGCCGTGCCGTCCCTGGCCGAGCTGATCGCCTCGGGTCACGAGATCGTCGCCGTCTATTCACAGCCGCCTCGCCCTAAAGGCCGGGGCCAGAAGCTGACGCCTTCGCCCGTCCACGCCTTCGCCGAGACCATGGGCCTGCCCGTCTTCACGCCCGAATGCCTGAAAGACGCCGAGGCGATCGATACCTTCAGAAGCCTGGATCTTGATGCGGCCTGCGTCGTCGCCTACGGCCAGATTCTGAAGACCGAGGTGCTCGAGGCGCCACGCCTGGGTTGTCTGAACCTGCATGGCTCGCTGCTGCCGCGCTGGCGCGGGGCCGCCCCGATCCAGCGGGCCATCATGGCCGGGGACAAGCAGACCGGCGTCCAGATCATGCAGATGAGCCTGGGTCTGGACGAAGGCCCCATCCTGCTCAGCGAACTGATGGACATTCTGCCCGACGACACGGCCGCCAGCCTGTCCGAACGGATGGCCCATGTCGGCGCGGGCCTGTGGCCCCGCGCGCTGGCCGCCATCGACCGGGGCGGGGTCACGCCGTCCGAGCAGGTCGGAGAGCCGACCTACGCCAAGAAGATCACCCCGGCCGAGGCCCGGATCGACTGGAGCCGCCCCGCCGCCGAGGTGGACGCCCATATCCGAGGCCTCTCGCCCTTCCCCGGCGCCTGGTTCGAGGCCGCGTCAGACGCCGGACCCGTGCGGATCAAGGCGCTGCTGTCGGGTCTGGCGGACGGATCGGGCGCGCCCGGAACCGTGCTGGATGACGCCCTGACCGTGGCCTGTGGCGACGGCGCCGTGCGTCTGATCCGCGTTCAGCGCGAAGGCAAGGCGGCGCAATCGGCCGAGGAGATGCTACGCGGCTTTCCGCTGCCGGCCGGGACCGTGCTCGGCTGATGCCGCGCTATAAGCTGACGATCGAATACGACGGTACGGCCTACAACGGCTTCCAGGCCCAGGACGGCCAGCCGACAGTGCAGGGTGCGCTTGAGGCGGCGATCCACGCCTTTTCCGGCGAGCGGATTCGCATCGCCGCCGCCGGCCGCACCGACACCGGGGTCCATGCGACGGCCCAGGTCATCCATGCCGATCTGGGCCGCGACTGGCCCGTCGATACGGTGCTGAACGCCCTGAACGCGCACCTGGTGCGCCAGGACGTCTGCGTCCTGGCGGCCGAATATGCGCCCGATCCCGACTGGCACGCGCGGTTCTCAGCGACCGGCCGGGGCTATCTCTACCGAATCCTGAACCGCCGCCCCCAGCCGGTGCTGGAGCGGGACCGGGTCTGGCACGTCAAGAAGACCCTGGACGCCGAGGCCATGCACCACGCGGCCCAGGTGCTGGTCGGCCACCATGACTTCACCACCTTCCGCGACGTCGGCTGTCAGTCCAAATCGCCGGTCAAATCGCTGGACGTGGCCCGCGTATCCCGCTTCGGCGAGGAGGTGCATCTGGTGTTTCAGGCGCGCAGCTTCCTGCACCGCCAGGTCCGGTCCATGGCTGGCACACTTGTCGAGGTGGGGCTGGGTCGCTGGAGCGCCCACGACGTCAAGGCCGCGTTGGAGGCGAAGGACCGCGCGCGGTGCGGTCCCGTCGCCCCCGCGACCGGGCTCTATCTCAGCGGCGTGCGCTACGACTGACCTCGCCAGTCAGCCGCGCTGCTGGACCAGCACCTCGGCGATCTGGACGGCGTTCAAGGCCGCGCCCTTCCTCAGATTGTCGTTCGAGACGAATAGGGCGAGACCATGCTCGACCGTCGAATCGGGCCGCACGCGCCCGACGAAGACCGGGTCCTGACCCGACGCCTCCAGCGGATTCGGCACGGCCGTCACCACCACGCCGGGCGCCTGGGCCAGCAGGTCCAGCGCCTGAGCCGCCGACAGCGCGCGCTCGAACTCGGCGTTGATCGACAGGGAGTGGCCGGTGAAGACCGGCACCCGCACGCAGGTGCCCGAGACCGGCAGGCCGGGGATCTCCAGGATCTTTCGGCTCTCGTCGCGCAGCTTCAGCTCCTCGTCGGTATAGCCGTCTTCGCCCAGCGCATAGTTCAGGGCCACGACGTTCGCGGCGATCGGCACGACCCACTTCTCTGGCGCGCCGAAGTCCACGGCCCCGCCGTCGTGGGCCAGGGCCGCGCCCCGCCCCACGGTCGCGCGCGACTGGTCCTCCAGCACGCGAATGCCCTCGATCCCGCCGCCCGAGACGGCCTGATAGGTCGAGACCGTCAGACGCTTCAGCCCCGCCGCGTCGTGCAGGGGCTTCAAAACCGGCATCGCAGCCATGGTGGTGCAGTTGGGGTTGGCGATGATCCCCTTGGGCAGGTTGACCAAAGCGTGCGGGTTCACCTCGGCGACCACCAGGGGCACCTGGGGGTCAGACCGCCAGGCCGAGGAATTGTCGATCACCACCGCCCCGGCCGCCGCCACCTTGGGCGCCAGGGCCTTGGACGTCTCGCCGCCGGCCGAGAAGAAGACGATGTCCAGACCAGCGTAGTCCGCGCTCGCCGCATCCTCGACCACGATGTCGGTCTCACCGAAGCGGATGGTCTTGCCCGCCGACCGGGCCGAGGCGAACAGGCGCAGCGAGGCCAGCGGGAAGTCCCGCTCGGCCAGCAGGCCGCGCATCATCTCGCCGACCAGGCCGGTGGCGCCGACGATACCCACGTGGGGCGGGTTGGACGGGGAAAAGGACATTCAGGCGTCTCCTGTGAAGGGTGGAGGCGCGGGGTTCAGCCGGATCGACCGCCCCGCGCATCGGCGGGGCTTGGGATCGGGGTTGTCGCTAGACCGTGCGCGCACCCGAAACCGCCCCGCCAAAGCCGGTGGTTTTCAGGGTCATCGCTTTAGTCAGGCGCTGCGTCACGGCGACGCTCTCTAAGGGCGAGAAACGATCGTGTAAACGGCCAAATTGGGAACGATCGGGCGCAGGCGCTGCTTTGGAGTGCTCAACGCGCAAAAACTTCGTCATCCTCGCCCCTGTAGCGAGGATCCATAATCCCGGCCTGTCCGCAAGGTGAGCCGCTTTTGGGCGCCGGGCATATGGATCCCAGGGACAAGCCCTGGGATGACGAGAAAAGAAGGTCTCAAACCTTCGACAGGATCAGCGTGCCGTTGGTGCCGCCGAAGCCGAAGCTGTTGGACATGACGTGGGTCAGTTCGCCGTCGCGGCGATGACGCAGGATCGGCATGCCCTCGAACGCCGGATCGAGATTTTCGATATGGGCGCTTTCGGCGGCGAAGCCATTCTGCATCATCAGCAGGCAGTAGATGGCTTCCTGGGCGCCGGCCGCGCCGAGCGAGTGGCCGGTCAGCGACTTGGTCGAGGAGATCATCGGCATCTGGTCGCCGAAGACAGCGCGCACAGCCTCCATCTCCTTGGCGTCACCCACGGGCGTGGAGGTGCCGTGCGGGTTCAGATAGTCGATCTTCGGATTGCCGGCCTGTTCCAGCGCGATCTTCATGCAGCGCTGGGCGCCCTCGCCCGAGGGGGCGACCATGTCGTAGCCGTCGGCGTTGGCGCCATAGCCGGTGACCTCGGCATAGATGGTCGCGCCGCGCGCCTTGGCCCGCTCATACTCTTCCAGCACCACGATGCCTGCGCCGCCGGCGATGACGAAGCCGTCGCGGTTGGCGTCATAGGCTCTGGAGGCGACCGACGGATTGTCGTTGAAGTCCGACGACATGGCGCCCATGGCGTCGAACATGTTGGACATGGACCAGTCGATGTCCTCGCAGCCGCCGGCGAAGACCACGTCCTGCTTGCCCCACTGGATCTGTTCGACCCCGGCGCCGATGCAGTGGGCGCTGGTCGCGCAGGCCGAGCTGATCGAATAGTTGATGCCGCGCATCTGGAACCAGGTCGACAGCACCGCCGACGGGCCCGACGCCATCGCCTTGGGCACCGCGAACGGGCCGATGCGCTTGGGCGCGCCCTTTTCGACCGTGGTCGCGGCCGCCTGCAGGATCACCTGGGTCGAGGGGCCGCCCTCGCCGACGATCAGGCCGATCCGGTCGTCCTTGATCTCGTCCGCCGTCATGCCCGACGACTTCAGCGCTTCTTCGAAGGCGATGTGGCCCCAAGCCGTGCCGTTGGCTAGGAAGCGCGCGGCGCGACGGTCGACCAGCTCTTCCCACGGACCGATCTTGGGCGGCGCCCAGACCTGGCTGCGGAAGCCGTATTTGGCGTGGTCGGGGGCATGAACGACGCCCGACCGGGCTTCGCGCAGGGACTGGGTCACCTCCTCGGCGCCGTGGCCGATGGAAGAGACGATGCCCAGGCCGGTGACGACGACACGACGCATGGTGTTTCCTTCTTGATGCTTCCTGGTCCGAGGACCGTCCGCCTTGTTCGCGGTTATATAGGGGCGTTAGCCGCCCGCCGCCTCATCCTTGGCGCCGAACAGGCCGACCCGCATGTCGTTGCAGGTGTAGATGACCTGGCCGTCGGCCTCCAGCACGCCGTCGGCGATGCCCATGACCAGCTTGCGGTTGATGACGCGCTTCAGGTTGATCTTATAGACCACCTTCTTGATGTCCGGCGTGACCTGGCCGGTGAACTTGACCTCGCCGACGCCCAGGGCGCGGCCGCGACCGGGACCGCCGATCCAGCCCAGATAGAAGCCGACCAGCTGCCACATGGCGTCCAGGCCCAGGCAGCCCGGCATGACGGGGTCGCCAATGAAGTGGCACTGGAAGAACCAGAGGTCGGGATGGATGTCGAGTTCGGCCTCGACATAGCCCTTGCCGTGCTCGCCGCCGTCCGCATTGATCGTGGTGATGCGGTCGAACATCAGCATCGGCGGAGCGGGCAGCTGGGCGTTGCCGGGACCGAACAGCTCGCCGCGGCCCGAGGCCAGCAGGGCCTCATGATCGAAGGACGAAGGATATTGGGACTGGGTCAAGGCGCTTCCGTTTCTTAAGGCGTTGCGCGCGGGTTACACGACCGCGCCGCTTCGCTCAACAGCGTGCGGTCAGTTGCGACCCGTGCCCGCGGGGCGATTGGCGTTGCACAGCGCGCGTTCCTGGGTGCCGAACACGGCCCGCTGGGCCACGAAACCCTCCAGCCGTCGCGCCCGGACCTTGCACCAGCCCTCCTCGCATTCGTCCAGCATCACCAAGGCGCGCGGCGACAGGCGCGCGCGCACCGACGCCGTCTCGGATCGGCCCGAGCGGATCGGCACCTCCTCGGCGGTTGTATTGAAGACGTAACGCCGGCCCGACGACACCGTGCGGTGGATCCAGGCCACGGCCCCGTCGGGATCGCAGATCTTGCGCCATTCGGTCGTCTCGGCGATCACCTGAACCGGCAGGCCGGCGGCCCGATATTCCCACAGGATCGGATAATCCAGGCCCGGCCCCTGGCGCGCGCGGACGTGCGAGGACTTCAGCGAAATCCAGCGCGGCACCTCAAGCCCGGTGGGCGTCGGGCGGCCGTCGGGCATGGTCGCGCCGGCGCTGGCCATCACGCCGAGGCCGAGAATGGCTCCAACGAGGGCGATGCGGCGTCGCAGGCTTTGGAAGATGGCGGCGGCTTTGCTAGACACTGATTGGAACGACCCGTCGCGCGGGCTTTGATCCGTCTGAATCGCCGCCCGCTAACCAAGGCCGAGAATGTCCCCCCGCAAGCTTAAGGTCGTATTAACCAGACGCCTGCCCGACGCGGTCGAGACGCGGATGCGCGAGTTGTTCGACGCCGAGTTGAACCTGAAGGATCAGCCGATGGACCGCGCCGCGTTGCAGGCCGCCGTCCAGCGCGCCGAGGTCCTGGTGCCCACCATCACCGACGTCATCGACGCCGGCCTGATCAATGGCGCAGGCGAGCAGTTGAAGATGATCGCCAACTTCGGCGCCGGGGTAGACCATATCGACGTCGACGCCGCCGTGGCGCGCGGCATCATCGTGACCAACACGCCTGGCGTCCTGACCGAGGACACCGCCGACCTGGCCATGAGCCTGATCCTGGCCGTCAGCCGCCGCATCGTCGAGGGCGCCCAGGTGGTCGCCGAAGGCCGGTTCGAGGGCTGGACCCCGACCTGGATGTGCGGACGCAAGCTTTGGGGCAAGCGGCTGGGCATCGTCGGCATGGGCCGGATCGGCCAGGCCCTGGCCCGCCGCGCCAAGGCCTTCGGGCTTCAGGTCCACTATCACAATCGCAAGCCCGTCCCGGCCCTGATCGAGGAAGAACTGGGCGCGACCTATTGGGACGACCTGGACCAGATGCTGGCCCGGATGGACATCGTCTCGCTGAACTGCCCGGCGACGAAGGACACCCACCATCTGCTGTCGGCCGAGCGGCTGGCCCGTCTCCAGCCCCACGCCATCCTGATCAATACCGCCCGCGGCGAACTGATCGACGAGGCGGCCCTGGCTCAAGCGGTGGCCATGCGCGCCCTGTCCGGCGTCGGGCTGGATGTGTTCGAGAACGAGCCCGCGATCCATCATGGCCTGCTGGGTCAATCCAATGTCGTGCTGCTGCCCCACCTGGGTTCCGCCACCCTGGAAGCGCGGCAGGACATGGGCGACCGCGTCATCGCCAACGTCATGACCTATCAGAACGGCCACCGCCCGCCGGATCGCGTCATCCCCGCAATGCTTTAGGGGGCAGCCAGCAACCGCTCGGCCGCATCGGGATATTTCTGCGCCAGCCGCGCCGCCCAGTCGGCCTTGAGCGGCAGCGGCGCGCGTACCTCGCGAATGCGGCGCTCGACCAGGGCGGCGGCCTCGCGGTGCGCGGGCCAGTCCATCAGAAACCCCAGCGCCGTCTCGAAATCGGCATAGGTCGCGGCATGGGCCAGGGCGCGGTCCAGCGCCTCCACATCGTCGAAGTCCGGCAGACGCGCCAGATAGGCCCGCAGCACCGGCGCGGACAGGTCGCGCTCGAACATCGCCCAGCGCAGGTTCTGCGCGTCGTCCTTGCGGCCCTCGGCTTCCAAGAGGTCGATCGAGGTCGCCTCCCATGCCGGCGTCAGGACCGGCGGTCCGGCCTGTGGCGATCGCCCGAAGGTCCAGCGCCGGTTGCCCGCCGACGGCTTCAGCGCCGCCTCCAGCGCCTGACGCGCTTCTGCAATGCGATCAGCAACCAGCAGCCGCTTGGCCATCACCGCCGCGAAATCCGGCGAGCCCCGTTCCTCCGGCGTCGTCATCGACAGCCACAGGTCCAGATCGTCCGCCCGATCCGCCAGCCGCCGCACGACCGTCCGCATGCCGCGCGCGCTGGATGCGGTATCGAGACGACCCAGCAGCCTCTTGGCCAAGTCCGCCGTCAGATCGTCGCCGCCCGCGCCGATCCAACCGGCGTATTCAAGCGGTTGCCGCGCCACCGCCTCCGCCATCAGACCGACTGTGCTTTCGTCCGTCCGAACTGCGTCCTCGGCGATCCGCCACAAATCCGAGGCCGCCGTTTCGAACGCTTCGGCCACTTCGCCCTTCTGATCCTTGACCCGCGACGCCAGGCCGCGAAACAGATCGAACCAGCCGATCAATCGCTCCAACCCCATCGCCGGCGCGGCCTCGGCCAGATCCTCGACGATTGCAGCCCGCAGAATTTCCAGATCGCGCAGCAGGTCCGGCCGCTTTCGCCACGACACCCGCGCGCGGCTGGCGGCGATGGTGGTCAATCGCTTGTCGATTTCCAGGGCCAGCAGATCCGGCCCCGTCTCGGCCGCCATCACCAGCCTGAGCCGCCGCTTCAGGATCGCATCCGCATCCGCCGCCTGCATCAGCAGTTCGCCCAGACGCTCAGCCCCCAAGCCGCTGAGATTGGCGGCGTTCAGGCGTTTGGGCGAGGCGGGATGTCGGGCCATCAGGCCTCCTTTTCACAAGTCTGTCGGACCGAACTCACACGGCTGTCGAAAACCGCTGGCAGGGGAGGAACCGTCGTAAACGCGCTTCGTTTCCGGCGTCCTGATCGAGGAAGTGTGCGTTGGACTCCTACTACTGCATCGTCAACCTGCCCGGTGTTCCGGTGCGGGACATCTGCGTCCTCGACGCGATTAATGACACGGCGGCCAATCAGGCGCTTGAGGCGATCGCCCGCAACTGGGTCGGGTTCGAGACCCTTTATCTCTACTGCGGCGAACGTCTGGTGACGGTGCTCAGCAACCCGGCGCTGGGCTTCGCTGCTCCCCTGCCTGATTTGGATCTGGCCGACATCCGTTTCGCGACGGCCGCCTGATCGTCAGCGGCCGCAGACCGGGCATTCCGGATCGGCGGCGACCCGGACGGTCCGCGCCGAGCCCGCCAGACCGTCATACAGCATAAGCCGTCCCGTCAGGGCCTCGCCCGCGCCTGTGATCAGTTTGATGACCTCCAGCGCCGCCATCGATCCGATCACGCCGGTCAGGGCGCCCACGACGCCGACGCGCGTACAGGTTTCGGCATCCGGCGGAACCTCTGGCACCAGGCATTGATAGCAGGGCTTGCCCGCAAACACCCCGACCTGCCCGTTCCAGCGGCCAAGCGCCCCCGACACCAGCGGCTTGCGCGCCGCAACGCAGGCCGCATTAACCCACAGTCGGGTCTGGAAGTCATCGGTCCCGTCCAGCACGATGTCGAAGGCTGCGATCCGCGCCGCCGCATTCTCGGCGGAGATCTGCTCGGCGAAGGTTTCGACCGCGACATGCGGATTGAGGCCGACCAGCCGTTCCGCCGCCGCCTCGACCTTCAACTGACCGACCTGCGCCGTCGAAAAGGCGATCTGCCGCTGAAGGTTGGACAGGCCCACAACGTCGTCGTCGATCAGGCCCAGCGTCCCGACACCTGCCGCCGCCAGATAGAGCGCCGCCGGCGATCCCACGCCGCCAGCCCCGACGATCAGCACCCGCGCGCGCTTCAGCGCCTGCTGCCCCGGCCCGCCGACTTCGGACAGGACCAGATGGCGGGCATAGCGTTCGACTTCGTCTTCGGAAAAGATCACCGCCCTATCTAGCGCCGCACAGATCCCGACGCGAGGGGCCTGTCGCCTGTCGCCTATCGCCTCAGGCGGCCATCCGCACGTGTTCGCACGACAGCAGCTTTTCCAGACCCGCGCTGGACAGATCGCTCAGGCGCCGGCCACGCAGAATGTCGGCGGCCTGTTGGGTGCTGAGGGCGCACAGGCGCGCGGGCTCTTGTACCCGTCGCTGCATGACCGGGCGATCATCCAGCACACGGATGTTGCAGTGGCGTGGGTCGTTCCAAAGACGCGACATCAGCCGATCTACGTCCGCGCGCGCACCCTCGATCATCTGTGCAGCCTCGCCTTCGTGGAACAGCATGGCGCTACCGATGTGATCCCGGCGATTATTTCGCTCCGACACGCCCAGGATTTCGGCAAGCGCCTGAAGCGTGTGGTTCACGCCACCGATCACTTCACTCACGAAAACGACGCGATAAAGCAAAGCTTGGCCCTCGATATCAAAGATCGGTGAAATTGGATTGCGCCTTCTATCCAATATTGGGGTCAAAATAAGACAGCGTTATCCATAGGCGCGACAGACTTGATGCCGACCGTCCGCCACGCCATCTGATCGTCATGACCCAGACCGCATCCAACTTCCCCGACTGGCACGGCACCACCATTCTGGCGGTGCGCAAGAACGGACGCACCGTGATCGCCGGCGACGGCCAGGTCTCGATGGGCCCAACCATCGTCAAAGGCGCCGCCCGCAAGGTGCGGACCCTCGCGGGCGGCAAGGTTCTGGCGGGGTTCGCCGGCGCGACCGCCGACGCCTTCACACTGATCGAGCGCCTAGAAGCCAAGCTGGAGCAGTATCCGGATCAGCTGGCTCGCGCCTGCGTCGACCTCGCGAAGGATTGGCGCACCGACCGCTACCTGCGCCGTCTGGAGGCCATGCTGCTGGTGGCGGACAAGTCGTCCATCTTCACCGTAACGGGCGTGGGCGATGTGCTGGAGCCGGAGCATGGCGTCGCCGCCGTGGGTTCGGGCGGCAACTATGCCCTGTCGGCCGCCCGGGCCCTGATCGAGGAAACCGATTTGGACGCCGAACAGGTCGCCCGCAAGGCCATGAAGATCGCGGCCGAAATTTGCGTCTACACCAACGGCAATCTGACCGTGGAAACGCTCCAGGCCTGATTCGGCAGGCGGGTCAGATCACCTCGGCGATCAGGCCCAACGCCTTGGCTTCCTGGGCCTCGATGTACCAGTTGGCGGGGGCGCGTTTTAGCACCTCCTCCATCGTCACCGACGATCCGCGCACCAGGTTCTCGAATCCCTCGTTCTGGATGGCGATGGAGTGTTCCAGCTCATTCAGCATGGCGTGGACCGAAGCGATGCAGGTCGTCAACGGACCGCTGACGTGCAACTGAGTGTCCATCTTGCGCTCGTGGATCATCACCCGCGCGCCGCGCGTCAGATAGCGGTTCTCCACCGCAAAGAAGCTCATGAAGGTGGCGCCGGCGGAATAGATCGCCGCCTTGCCCAGAAAGACCAGTCGGCGCGACGGATTGATGTCGCTTTGAAAGCGCACATCCTCGCCCATCATGCGCGCCACTTCCGGATCACCGCCCAGGGTCGACAGTTCGATGACGGTCAGCCCGGTGTCGGGCGCCTCCGCCATCTGCTGGCGAAATCTTTCATACATGGCGTAGTCGACCGCGCCGGCGAGCAGGATACGGGGCGTATCGAAAGCTTCGGCGGTCAGAACGCCGCTCGGCGCGACGTCCGACATCAAAGCTCGGCCGCTGAGGCGGCGTCGTCGCTGATGGGATAGCCTTGGGCGATCGCCCACGATCGCGCCTCGCGGATCGAGAAGAAGGCTTGGTTTTGCACGCGCCGCGACCCGGCCTCGTCGATCAGCTCACACTCCCACCACCGGATCGTGCGGCGATCGGAGGTGTTGCAAGTGCGCGCAACGAGAAGGGCATGGGGCGTCATGCGCCATCAACGAAAAATCCGCATAGCAGTTCCGTCGGCATTACGATTTCGTCTTTAAGAACAGACAATTGCGCAACACCGACGGACGCAGCTCGTAGGTCAGCTTTGGTGGAGAATTTGCGATCAGGGGCGCCTTGGCTTAAGCGCGCGCCATGACCGACGCCGCGCCTCCCCGCCCCCTCGCCCGCAACCCGCGCGGCTTCGCCGACAAGCGCGGCCGCGACCTGACCGCGGAGCGGCGCATCGTCGCGCGCGTGTCCGAGGTTTACGAGCGGTGGGGCTTCGAGCCGCTGGAGACGCCGGCCTTCGAATATGCCGATGCGCTGGGCAAGTTCCTGCCCGACGCCGACCGTCCCAACGAGGGCGTCTTCGCGCTTCAGGACGACGCGGGCTCGGACGAGCCGGGCGACTGGATGGCGCTGCGCTACGACCACACCGCGCCCCTGGCCCGGTTCGCCGCCCAGACCTGGGAGACCCTGCCCAAGCCGTTCCGGCGCTATGCCTATGGTCCCGTCTGGCGCAACGAGAAGCCCGGCCCAGGTCGCTTCCGCGAGTTCTGGCAGTGCGACGCCGACACCGTCGGCTCGGACCGGCCCGAGGCCGACGCCGAGATCATCGCCATGGGTTGCGAGGGCCTGCGCGCCGCCGGGCTGGACGCCGGCCACGCCCAGATCCGCGTCTCGAACCGCAAGCTGTTCGACGGCCTGTTCGACGCCGGCGGCGTGACCGAGGCCGGTCAGCGACTGACGGCGCTTCGCGCCATCGACAAGTTCGACCGCCTGGGATGGGAGGGCGTGGTCCAACTGCTGGGCGAAGGGCGTCTGGACGACTCGGGCGACTACACCAAGGGCGCCCAGCTTCCCGCCAAGGTCACGGCCGCCATCGAGGCGTTCCTGGCCTCTGCCAATACCCCCGGCCTGTCGCGGGCCGAGACGCTGGACGCCGTCGCGCGCTCCGGCGACCTCGGCGCGGCGGGCGAGGCGGCGCTGAACGAACTGGCCGCCATCGACCGCGCGCTGGCCGCTATGTCGGTCGGCCAGGACGCCGTGAAGTTCGATCCGACCATCGTGCGCGGCCTGGAATATTACACCGGCGCCGTCTTTGAGGCCGAGCTGCTGCTCGACACGGTTGACGACAAGGGTCGTCCCGTCCGCTTCGGCTCCATCGGCGGCGGCGGTCGCTATGACGATCTGGTCGCCCGCTTCACCGGCCAGAGCACGCCGGCGACCGGCTTCTCGTTCGGCGTCTCGCGTCTGGCCTCGGCCCTGCGCGCGGCGGGACGGGGCGCCGAGGACGCGGTGCGCGGCCCCGTGGTCGTCATCGTCTTCTCCGAGGACGACATGGCCCATTATCTGACCGCCGTCGCCGAACTGCGCACCGCCGGGATCGCCGCCGAGCTTTATCTGGGTCGCGCTGGCATGAAGGCGCAGATGAAATACGCCGACCGGCGCGGCGCCCCGGCTGTCGTGATCCTGGGCGGAGACGAGATTGCCGCCGGCGAGGTCACGATCAAGGATCTGGACGCCGGCCGCGCCGCTGCCGCCGCCATCACGGACAACGACGCCTGGAAGGCCGAACGTCCCGGCCAAATGAAGATACGCCGCGAAGGCCTGGTCGCCGCCATCACGTCCATTATCGAATAAGCTTCGATAATGCCGCGCCCCTGAAATGGGTTATCAGTGATAAGTCGAAGAAAGTTCGACTCTTGCCAAACGGGCCGTTGACGACCGACCGGCCCTTGCGTCAAATGACCTCACTCGAGGGCAAGCGTTGCTCAAGCGCGCAGCACTCGAAGGCGTTTCGGGGAGGAAACGTCCGCTCTTTAAAGAGCGCGAAAGCCCGCTGCGATGTATCCCCCGCAGCGGGCTTTTTCGCGTCTGGCGCCCAGACAGGCCCCTATGAAACCTCAACAAATTCTTGATGCGGCGTCGAGATCGAGCAGCCCGGTCTCGATATGAAAAAGGCCGGGGCGAACCCCGGCCTTTCTATTCTCGAACAAGCGTCGCCTTACCAGAGACGGACGCGCTCCTCGGGCGTCAGATAGTATTTCGTGCCCGGCTGAACGTCGAATGCGTCGTACCAGGCGTCGACGTTGCGCAGCGGGCCGATGACGCGGAACTGGGCGGCCGAGTGCGGGTCGGTGGCGACCTGCTGCTTCAGCGCTTCGTCGCGATACTTCGACTGCCAGACCTGAGCCCAGCCATAGAAGAAGCGCTGGTCGCCGGTCGTTCCGTCGATCACGGGCGCCGGCTGGCCGTTCAGCGACAGGTGATAGGCCTCGAGACCGACGGCCACGCCAGACGCGTCGCCGATGTTCTCGCCCATCGTCAGGCCAGGGTTGATGTGATAGCCGGCGATCGGCTCATAGGTCGCATATTGCGCGCCCAGACGCGCCGTCAGGGCCTCGAAGTTGGCCTTGTCTTCAGGCGTCCACCAGTTGCGCAGCACGCCGTCGCCATCGGACTTGGAGCCCTGGTCGTCGAAGCCGTGGCCGATCTCGTGACCGATCACGCCACCGATGCCGCCATAGTTGACCGCCGCATCCCCATTCGGATCGAAGAAGGGCGGCTGCAGGATCGCCGCCGGGAAGACGATCTCGTTGTTGGCCGAGTTATAGTAGGCGTTGACCGTCTGCGGGGTCATGCCCCACTCCGACTTGTCGACCGGCTCATCGAGGCGGGCCAGATCATAGTTCCACTCGAACAGGCCGCGGCGTTCGGCGTTGCCGACCAGGTCGTTCGCACGAATGTCCAGGCCGGAGTAGTCGCGCCACTTGTCGGGATAGCCGATCTTGACCGTGAACTTGCGCAGCTTCTCCTGCGCCGCCGCCTTGGTCTCGGTTCCCATCCAGGTCAGGTTGTCGATCCGGTGCGACAGGGCGGTGCGCAGATTGGCGACCAGCTCTTCCATCTTGGCCTTGGATTCGGCCGGGAAATACTGGGCGACGTAGAGCCGGCCCGTGGCCTCGCCCAGCGACCCTTCGGCGAAGGAGATGGCGCGCTTTTCGCGAGTGCGCTGCTCGGGCTGGCCCGACAGATCGCGCGAACGGAACGCCCACTGGGCGTCGGAGAAGCGTTTGGACAGCAGGGGCGCCATGTCGTCGGCGGTGTGGAAGGTCTGCCAAGCCTGCAGCAGTTCCACCGGCGTCTTGGCATAGATGGCCGCGATCTTGGGCATGGCCGTGTCCTGACGCACGATCAGGCGCGGCACGCCGCCCAGCTTGGCGGCGTCGTAATAGGCCTGCCAGTCAAAGCCCGGCGCATCCTCGGCCAGTTTGGCGATGGTGAACTCGTTGTAGGTTTTGTCGCGGTTGCGGTTCTCGACCGGGGTCCAGTGGGCTTCCGCGATCTTGGTTTCGAGTTCGACGATCTCTGCGGCCGTGGTGAACGGCTTGTCCCACCCCGCCATAGCCAGGATTTGACCGACATAGGTCGTGTAAAGGTGCTTCTTGTCCGCGTAGCGGGCGTCCAGATAGTAGTCACGGTTCGGAAGACCGATGCCCGACTGGCCTGTCGAGACGACGTAGCGAGTGGGCTGTTTTGCATCGATGGTGATGCCGGTGCCGAAGAAGGACGAGCCGAAGCGGCCGACCGTCTGGCCCATGTAGACGGCCATCTTGTCGTGGCTGTCAGCGGCGCGGATCGCGGCCAGATAGGGTTGCAGCGGCTGGGCGTCCAACTGCTCGATGCGCGCCTCGTCGATGTAGGAGCGATAGGCGTCGGCGACCTTGGCCTCGTCCGAGCCGGGCGCCAGGTCGGTGCGGTTGGCCAGGCCCAGCACCAGTTCCTTCATGCGGTTGTCCGACAGTTCGCGCAGCAGGGCGAACGACCCGTAGCTGGTGCGGTCCGACGGAATGACCAGCTTTTCCAGCGCCTTTCCGTTGGCGTATTGGAAGAAGTCGTCGCCCGGCTTCACCGCAGTGTCGCGTCCGGCCATGTCGAAGCCCCAGGTTCCGTAGCGGGGCGCATCGACACCCTGCCAACCCGCCGCCGTCTCTTCGCCCGAGAACAGCGAAACTATCGTGCAAGCGTCGTCGATGCAGGCGTGGTCGTGACCGATATCCTGAGCCAGAACCGTGCTGGCGGGCAGAAGAAGGGCGCCGACGGCGGCCCCGATAAGCAGACTTTTCATCACTATGTCCCTGTTCTCACCCGAAATTTGGATGGCTCGGCGCGGACCCTAGTCCCGCGAGGGGGGGTGTCGCCTTAAAAAAAGTTCATGATTCCGATGCGGCCTCTCGCCACAACGCCGGGATAGGGGTCAGATACGCCGACGCGAGGAGGGCGGATGCACGGTCAGGGCGGCGACTACAAGGATCTGGTGGTCTTTCTGGCGGCCGCCGGCGTCATCGTGCCCCTGGTCAATCGGCTGAAGGTCAGCCCCGTGCTGGGCTTTCTCGCGGCGGGCGTTTTGCTGGGGCCGGACGGCCTGGGTCGGTTCGCGCAAAGCCTGCCCTGGCTGTCGTGGCTGACCATCGGCGATCCGGGTCAGCTGGCGCAGCTGTCGGAACTGGGCGTCGCCTTCCTGTTGTTCATGATCGGTCTGGAGCTGTCGTGGGAGCGGCTGCGCGCCATGCGCCGTCTCGTGTTCGGCCTGGGCCTGATGCAGGTCGTCGTCTGCACCGCCGTGCTGGCGGGCGGCTTCATGCTGATGGGGCAGACCCTGGCCAGCGCCGTGGTGCTGGGCATGGGCCTCGCCCTGTCCTCGACGGCTGTGGTAACGCCCGTGCTGGCCGAGCGGGGGCGGCTGAAGGGAACGGTAGGCCGTTCCACCTTCGCCATCCTGCTGGCTCAGGATCTGTCGGTCGCCCCGATCCTGATCACCGTCACCGTCCTGGCGGCCCTGGCCCAGCAGGGCGGCGCGTTGGATCCCGCCGTTCTGGGACGCGCCCTGTTCACCCTTGTTCCGGCGGCCATCGGTCTTGGGCTGATGGTGCTGCTGGGGCGGCTCGTGCTGCGGCCGATGTTCCGGTCGGTGGCCAAGGCGCGCAGGGCCGCTCAGGGCGGAGAACTGTTCGTCGCCGCTTCGCTGCTGGTCGTGGTCGGCGCCGGCCTCGCCGCCCAGGCCAGCGGCCTGTCCATGAGCATCGGCGCGCTTGTCGCCGGCGTGCTGCTGGCCGAGACCGAGTTCCGGCGCGAGGTCGAGGTTTCCATCGAACCGTTCAAGGGGCTTCTGCTGGGCGTCTTCTTCGTCGGCGTCGGCCTGGGTCTGGACCTGGACGCCATCGCCGCCGATCCGGTCGGCGTCTTCGGCCTGGCCCTGGCCCTGACGGTCGTGAAGACCGGCGTCATCTTCAGCCTGGCGAGATTCTGGGGCCTGGGCGCCCGCCCGTCGCTCGAGACGGCGCTCGTTCTGGCGCCCGCGGGCGAGTTCGCCTTTGTGGTCTTCGCCACCGGCCTGGTCGAGGGCCTCGCACCGCCGCAACTGACCAATACCGTGGCCCTGTCGGCGACCGTCAGCATCTTTTCGATCCCCCTGCTCGCCATGCTGGGTCAGAAGCTGGCGCGCAAGTCGGCAGTCGCAGGCCATCCCGTCGAGCTTCCAAAGCTGGAGGCGGCGAACGGCGCGGTCATCATCGTCGGCTTCGGGCGCGTCGGCCGTTTGATCGGAGAAATGCTGAAGGCGCACGATCAGCCCTTCATCGCCCTGGACACTGATGCGGGCGCCGTCGCCGCCGGCCGACGTGACGGATTTGATGTCTTCTATGGCGATGCGGGGCGGCGCGAGATGCTCCAGCACTGCGGCGTTCAATCCACCCGCGCCCTGATCGTCACCATGGACGCGCCGACGAAAGTGGACGAGGTGGTCACTACGGCGCGGTCGATGCGCGACGACCTGATCCTGATCGCCCGCGCTCGCGACGACCAGCACGCCATTCGGCTGTATGGACTGGGCGTCACCGACGCCGTGCCGGAGACGACCGAGGCCAGTCTGCAACTGGCCGAAAACACACTTGTCGATCTGGGCGTGCCCATGGGCCTGGTGCTCGCCTCGGTCCACGAACGTCGCGATCAGTTTCGCAAGGCCTTCCAGTCGGCAATCCCGATCGAGCGTCGCAATCGCCCCAGCCGCGCGCTGCGCCGCACGCTACGCCCGACGCGCGTCGACCCCGCGGCGGAGTAAGGGAAGCGCCTTACAGACCGTCGCCGGACCCATTTTCGTCATGGTTCCGTGATGCAAGCGCGCCTCTCCATGACTGCATCTGCGGAGCAGAAGCGCCCTTTCGGTTCGATCCAAGGGCTCAGACATTCATTCGAGGTCGCTGCCGGGCTCGCCCCGACCAGAGACCGAAAGTAGAGTAAAAGCCTGATTATATGACAGATACCGTCGCCTCTCTCGCTGTCGAGCCCCGCTTGAACCGCCGCCAGGCCGCCAAGATCCGCACGCGACAAAAGGTTCTGGACGCCGCCCGCTCGCTCTTCGCCGAGCGCGGCTATGAGCCCGCCACGATCCGTGACATCGCCAAGGGCGCGGGCATGTCCACCGGCGCCGTCTTCGCCAACTTCCAGGACAAGGCCGAGCTGTTCGAAGCCGTCCTGACCGAAGACATGACGCGTCTGGCCGAGGTGGTCGAGGCCGCAGCGCCCGAAGGCGAGCCCGTCCGCCAGCGCCTCGTCAGCGCGCTGAGCGCCGGCTACCACTCGTCGCTGGACCAACTGCCCCTGTTCCAGGCCATCGTGGCCCGCTCGTGGTTCCAGCCCCTGGCCGCCGAAATGCGCGCCCGCGCCGCGACCAAGAACCTGCTGCTCGCCATCAGCAACATCCTTCAGGATGCGGTGGCCAAGGGCGAACTGTCAAAGGACGCCGACAGCCGTCTGCTGGTTGAGCTGATCTGGGACGCCTATCTGTCGAACTACCGCCGCGCCGCCTATGACGAATGGGACGCGCAGGCCCTGTCGGATCATATGGGCAAGCAGATCGACGTGATCCTGGCCGGCGCCATCGCCGCCAAATAGGCCAGAGCAAAGCCGCTTTTCGAAAGGCCGGGTCCGCCAGCGCAGGCCCGGCTTTTTCGTGAGCGTCAGGTCCGGCGTTTCAGGGTGACGTAGAAGGCGCCGTTTCCGCCGTGCTTCTGGTGGGCGATGGTGAAGCCTGACACCACGCCTCGCAGTGCGGGCGAATGCATCCACTCCGCAAAGGCCGAGCGGATCACCCCGCCGCCCATCCGACCCTGGCCGGTGATGACCAGCACCGCTCGCATTCCGCGCGCCTGGCAGGATATCAGGAAGCCTCGCAGCTGATCCTCGGCCTCGAACCGGCCAAAGCCATGCAGGTCGATGCGCGCCTCGATGGGATCGCGTTCGCGTGACAGGCGCTGCTTGCGGCGCGGCTCCAGATCCTCGGGCGCGGGCTTGGGCTTGTTCAGCGAAGGTCGCTTTTCCGTCGGCGGCGCGACAGCGGTGCGTTTGGGAGACGCATTGACCAGGGGGCGCGGACGCTCGATCGGCGTCACCACGATCTCGGGCGGCGTTTCGGCGCCGGGCGTGATGCGGGCGGCCTTGCGCGTCCTCGGCGTCACGACCGATCCGGCCACGCGGGTCCAGATGCGACGGTCTTCGGGCGTCAGTCCGCTTTCGTCACGGCTCGGGCCCTTTCGCCTCATGCCTCGCCGTCGTCCTCGATGGTGTCGCCGGGGCCGGGCTCGTGCGCAAGTAGATCGCCCGGCTGGCAGTCCAGCTCGCGGCACAGGGCGTCCAGGGTCGAGAACCGAACCGCGCGCGCCTTGCCGGTCTTCAGGATCGACAGGTTCGCCACCGTCACCCCGACCCGGTCGGCGAGTTCGGTCAACGACATGCGGCGTTCCACAAGGACGCGGTCGAGCTGGACGCGGATGGCCATGCGGAAATCCTACTTCGAAACGGCTCAGATCGTCAGTTCGGATTCGCGACGCAGGCGCGCGCCCTCGCGGAACACCTCCGCCAGCACGAAGACGATGAACACGGAAAAGATGGGGGTCAGCAGTTCGCCCAAACCCTGCGGGTCCATCACGCCGGGCGCCAGACGCTTGGCGACGAAGCCTTGGGCCACCCAGACGCCGCCGGTCACGACCGCCAGGGTCAGGCCGATCTGGCGCAGACGGCGCACGTTATCGGGCTGGAACGGGTCGCCCATGGTCAGGGTGCGAATGATGCGGCGCAGGCTTCGCAGGATCAGCATGAACCCGCCGAAATAGGCGGTCGCGGCGCCTAAACCGAACAGCAGCAGGGTGCGCGTCAGCGGCAGTTGTTTTCCGCCGGAATCCCCGCTGACGGTGATGTTCACATTGTCCAAGGGAATGAAGATCGCGGCGATGACCAGCAGCAGCAGAATGCCAGTGATCAACCAGAGAAGGACATAGGCGACGTCCAGGACAACTTTCAGCACGCTGGACACCGAACCCGGGCCGAGCGCTTGGATCGGCGCGCCCAGCCAGTTCGGAACGCTTGCCTCGCCTCGCTTCAGCGGATTTGGCGGCAGGGGCAGGCGCATGGTCTTTTTGATCTCAAGCCGGGGAAGGCGGGGCGATGGCCACGCGGGGTCCGGCAAACCCGCGCGCGGCTCTATACATCGCGGTCTTCATGCAGGTCGTCAAAGCTCCAGTGATCGAAAAGAGAGGGATCAAAGGGCTTGGAACAGGGTGACGACCAAGGCGGTGGGCAGGGCGGCGATCAAAACGGTGCTGACAAAAGCAGCGCCGACCTTGTCGAGCCACATCGAGGTGTTCATCGTATGCATTGTGGTTCTCCGTCTTTCGTGTTTGGGCGATTATCGCCGTTTGGATTTGTTAGCCGCATGATCGTTCCCGGTTTTCCGGAAGTCCTGAACGCTGCGACCTCGTTCCTGACGATCAATAGATAGGCCGTGCGGGCGAAAAAGGCACGTTACATATCGTTTAACGATATTAAACTTTGGCAATAGACTGTTTCAGGAGCGTGATCGACGATGAATCTCAAGCTTATCAAAGGGATGCGGATCGTCGTGGCGACGCATAACGCCGGTAAGGTTCCCGAAATCTCGGCGCTGCTGGGCGGAAATTACGAACTCGTCACAGCCGGCCAGCTGGACCTGCCCGAACCCGACGAAACGGAGAGCACCTTCACCGGCAACGCCATGCTGAAGGCGCGCCACGCGGCGGAACTGTCGGGCGAGGTTTCGCTGGCCGACGATTCCGGCCTGTCGGTCGCGGCGCTGGATGGCGCGCCGGGCATCTTCTCTGCGCGCTGGGCCGGGCCGGGCAAGGATTTCGCCGTCGCCATGAAGAAGGTCGAGGAGCGGCTGGAAGAGATCGGCGCGACGGACCGCACCGCCTGGTTCACCTCGGCCCTGGCGGTCGCCTGGCCGGACGGCCCCTGTGTGGTGGTCCAGGGCGAGGTTCACGGCCAGCTGACCTTCCCCCCACGCGGCGATCGGGGGTTCGGCTACGACCCGCTCTTCATTCCGAAGGGCGGCGACCGGACCTTCGGCGAGATGGAGCCGGCGGCCAAGGACGCCATCAGCCACCGCACCGTCGCCTTCGCCAAGCTGAGAGCCGCCCTGATTGACTGATCCGCTTGATCCGGGATCGGACGTCGGCCTCTACGTCCACTGGCCCTATTGCGCGCGCATCTGCCCCTACTGCGACTTCAACGTCGTGCGCGATCGCGGGCGCACCGAGGAACAGGCCGGGCTGGTCGAGGCGATCCTGGCCGATCTGCGCGCCCAGAGAGCTCTTACAGGTCCGCGACGACTGGCCTCGATCTTCTTCGGAGGCGGCACCCCATCGCTGATGGCGCCCGGCGCCGTCTCGCGCATCGTGGCCACGGCCCGCGACCTGTTCCCGGCCGCCGGCGACATCGAGATCACGCTGGAGGCCAATCCCACGGACGCCGAGGCCGGCCGGTTCGCCGCCCTGGCGG
Organism: Brevundimonas vesicularis; assembly: GCF_044807075.1. Taxonomy (GTDB): domain Bacteria; phylum Pseudomonadota; class Alphaproteobacteria; order Caulobacterales; family Caulobacteraceae; genus Brevundimonas; species Brevundimonas vesicularis_G. The sequence continues at coordinate 855,542 of NZ_CP085234.1, read as the reverse complement.
ACGCCGGGATCAACCGTTTGTCGATGGGGGTTCAGGCGCTGGACGACGCCGCCCTGCGTTTTCTGGGTCGCGACCATTCGGCGGCCGAGGCCCTGCGCGCGGTCGATCTGGCCCGCCGCGCCTTCGATCGTCTGTCCATTGACCTGATCTACGCCCGCCCGGATCAGACGCCCCAGGCCTGGGCCGCCGAACTGACGACGGCGCTGGCGCTCGGGTTCGAACACGTCTCGCCCTATCAACTGACCATAGAGCCGACGACCGCCTTTGGTCGGGCCTTCGCACGCGGAACCCTGACCCCGCCGGACGAGGACCGGGCCGCGTCCCTCTACGAAACCACCCAGGATGTCCTCTCCGCCGCCGGCTTCGAAACCTATGAGGTGTCCAACCACGCGCGCGGTCCCGCCGCCCGGTCGTCGCACAATCTGCATGTCTGGCGCGGGGGCGACTATCTGGGCGCCGGCCCCGGCGCCCATGGTCGGCTGACGCTGGACGGGGTCAGGACCGCGACCGTCGCCCACCGCCGCATCGCCGACTATGTGGCGGGCGTCTCGGGCCTCGCGCCCTGGTCCGAGCGCGACGCCCAGACTGCAGCCGACGCCGCCGAAGAACGGCTGCTGCTGGCCTTGCGCACCACCGAAGGCGCGCCTGTCGCCCTGCTGTCAGCGCTCGGCTTGCCGACTGAACGCGCGCCGGTCGCGGACCTGATCGGCGATGGGTTCCTGATGCTGAAGGCCGAGCGACTGATCGCCACCGAGCGCGGCCGCCCGGTTCTGGACGGCGTGCTCAAGGCGCTGCTGACCTAGGCCTTCTTCAGCCCCAGCATTCCCAGCCAGCCGCCGCTGGTCAGCAGAGCGACATCCAGCAGGGCCAGCGGCAGAGGCGTCGAAACCGGCGCGGCGATGAAGCGCGAGCGCCAGTCCGGGCCGAACTTGGCCTTGTAGCTGCGCAGACCCTGGAAGCCGTAGAGCGCCCCGCCCTCTTCGAACACCAAGGCGCCGACGCGAGCGAAGACCGGCGCGATGCGTCGATCCTCCAGCCCGGCCAGCGGCGCCATGCCCAGGTCGAAGCTGGCCAGCCCCTCCGCCTTGGCCCATTGGGCGCAGCGGATGAACAGATAGTCCATCACCCCATGCGGCGCGTCCGGCCGATGGCGCATCAGATCCACCGCCGCTTCGTCGGGCGAGGTCAGCAGATTGGCGAAGGCGACGATGCGGCCGCCCTCCTTGACCACCGCCAGCGGCGTCAGGTCCAGATAGTCGACGTCGAAGCGCCCCAAGGAGAAGGATTTCTCCGAGCCCTCGTGCATGGCCAGCCAGGCGTCCGAAATCTCGCGCAGCTCGTCCGCGATCTCTGCGGCCGAACCGGGCGGAAGAACCTCGAACGAGGAGCCTTCACGCTCGGCGCGATTGATGGCTGTGCGAAGGTTCTGCTTGCCCTTGCCCTCGATGGAGAAGCGGTGGGCGTCGATCACGGCCGTCTCGCCGACCTTGCGCACCGCCAGCCCCATGGTCGCCAGATCGCCCAGAACCTCTTCGCTGACCGAATAGAAGACCGCCGCCCCACCATAGCTGTCGGCCATCTCGGCGAAGGACCACAGCAACTCCAGCCGTTCGCTCTTGAGCCCTGCCGGTTCGCCCATGGCGATCCAGCGCCGCCCCCGCACGCGATAGGCCAGAAAGCTGGAACCCGCGGGGCTGAACATCAGCGCCTTGTCGCCCAGCATGGCCAGCCAGGCCTCAGGCGTCGCCGTATCGGCCGTCTGCAGCGCCTGGAGCGCGCGATCGATGTCGGCCTTGCTGGCCGGCCCGTGACTGTGGGCGCCCGGCGAGCTCAGCAGCGAGCGCCCGGCCACAACCAGCGTCAGGATCGCCAAGACGAGCCCGGCCCGCAGGAAGCCCGACGCCTGACGATCGCTGAGGAAGCGCCACCACAGTTCGTCATTATAGGCCACGTCGCGATAGGCGAAGAAGCCAAGCCACAGCATCGCCGCCACCACCGCCGTCAGCAGCAGCAACCAGCTGGGCCGCAGCGGCTCGCTGAGCCGCGAACGTCGGTTAAAGGCCGTGCGGCACGGCGCCAGCAAGGCTGCGACGACCAGCAGATCCGTCGCCTGCTGCCAGTCCAGACCCTTCAGCACCGAAAACACCGCCCCGGCCGCCAGGACCAGCAGGGCCGCCCAATAGGCGCCGCGTCGACGTCGCCACAGGCCCGCCGACAAAAGCAGAAGAAGGAAACCGGCGATGCTGCCGACAAAGTGCGACAGGTCGATCAGGATCGGAGAGACAACGCCCGTCAGCTGACGCAGTCGACTGTCGAACTCCGGCGTCACCGCCGAGGCCAGCATCAGCGCGCCCGCGCCGAAGGCTAGCACCGCGAAGATCTGGGGCGTCAGCTCAAAGGCCAGGCCCGCCAGTCGGCGGATCAAACCGGATGTGTGCCGGGGGCGGCTGGACAAGCGTGGCCTCTCGAATCGCGGATCGCCCGAACATAGACCAAGAATCGTCCAACCGGGGCGCTGCCAAGGTCATTTCGGGGCATACGAAACAATCCGTAACACGGGGAGTATATAGAGGTGCGGGCGTCGGGCCCGTGCAACTGGGGATGACCCATGAATATCAAGACCGCTCTTCTGGCTGGCGCTGCAGCCGCCTTCATGACCGTCGCGCCGGCTCTGGCGCAAGAAGCCACGCCCGCTCCCGCCGCCGCGCCTGCCGCCGCCGCGTCTTCGCAGCAATCGCTGTCGCTGAACCCCGGATCGAGCGTTTCCGGTCCTGATGGCGAACTCGGCAAGCTGGAAGGCGTTCAGAACAATGCCGAAGGCAAGCAGGAGCTCACCGTTCGCGGTGCCGACGGCCAACTTCGCGCCGTGCCGCTGAGCGGCATCCGTCAGGAAGGAACCGGCGTCGTAGTGGCCTACACCAAGGCCGAGTTCGACGCCGCCGCTCCGATCGCCGGCGCCCCGGCGGCTCCGGCGGCAACCCCCGCCCCGGCTTCTGATCCGATGGCCGAACCGACGGCTGAGCCCGCCGCCGAGCCCACGGATCCCACCACGGCGGAACCCGCTACGACGGAACCGGCTGCTCCCGTCCCGGACAGCGCTACGCCGGCTCCGACCGAGCCGCAGTAAGACAGTCTTCCAAGGCTGAATGATCAAGGGCGGTCGGGTTCCCCGGCCGCCCTTTCGTTTGTTCGCAGCGGAGCGGCGACAGTGGCGCAGCAAAAAGGGCGGCTCGCGAGAGCCGCCCTTTTCCTTATCGACCGACTGTCGGATCAAGCGCGACGCTTGACCAATCCCAGAAGGAACAGCAGCAGGCAGGCACCCAGGAACGCCACGATCAGTGTGACGAAGTTGAAGCCGCCAACCGGCGTACCGAAGACGTTCGCAGCGATGAAGCCGCCGATCAGGGCGCCGACGACGCCGACGATCAGGTTCGTCAGCAGGCCGTGATTACGACCCATGACCTTTTCCGCCAGCCAGCCGGCGACGATGCCGATGACGAGCCAACCAATGATTCCTAGACCCATGCTGTGGTTCCTTCCTTTAAAAGCCAAGCTGTTGCTGTAAATGCAGCTCCGGCCATACGGTTGCGTCCTTCTTTCAACGGCGCCGCAATGAGGCCGAATTCGCCTCAGGCGCGATCCGGCACGACGATTGCCGCGATCGACGTGTGTCGTCCCGCATCGGGACAGACGTGAGACGAGGATCACCGTCATGGCCGACGACATCGACCTTCATCTGGGCCGCCGCCTGCGCCGCCGTCGCCGCCTGCTGGGCCTGACCCAGCAGCAGTTGGCCGTCCAGGTCGGCATCCGCTTTCAGCAGATCCAGAAGTACGAGTGCGGCGCCAACCGCATCTCCGCTGCACGCCTCTGGCAGTTGGCCGAGGCGCTGGAAACGCCCGTCGCCTATTTCTACGATGGCCTGGCCGAGGCGATGGAGGCCGACGCGCCGACGCCCAAGGGCGGCGAAGTCTTTTCGCGCAAGGAAACGCTGGATCTGATCCAAGCCTACTATCAGTTGGACGAACGGCCCCGCCGACGTTTGCTGGACTTGGCCAAGTCCCTGCATGCGGGCGACGCGGCCGCCGCCTGATCTGCGCGTCTCCCCGATCTGCACGTCTCAAGGGGCGCCCATGCCGGCGAAAGCGCGGTAAGGGAACCCCATGACCGAACACGAAGCCTTCGCCATCGAACTGGCGCGCGAAGCCGCGCGCGTGACCCTGCCCTTCTTCCGCTCGGACATCGGGCATGAGGACAAGGGTGGCGCGGCCGGCTTCGATCCCGTCACGGAAGCCGACAAACAGGCCGAGGCCGCCATCCGCCGCCTGATCGCCGCCCGCTATCCCGACCACGGCGTCATCGGCGAGGAGTATGGCGAGGATCGACCGGACGCCGAGCACGTCTGGGTGTTGGATCCCATCGATGGCACCCGCGCCTTCATCTCGGGCCTGCCGCTGTGGACCACGCTGATCGCCCTTCGCACGGGCGGAAAGCCGACGGTGGGCGTCATCGCCCAGCCCTATCTGGACGAAATCTTCATCGGCGGCCCGTCCGGCGCGCGCCTGTTGCGCGGCGACGTCGAGACGCCGCTGGCAGTGCGGTCCTGCGAGCAGCTGACCGACGCCGTCATCTCGACCACAGACCCCGACATCTTCAACGGCGCGGAACTGGGCGCCTGGACCCAGGTGCGCGCGACCGCCCGCCTGGCGCGCCTGGGCTGCGACGCCTACGCCTACGCCATGGTGGCGACGGGCAAGATGGATCTGGTCGCCGAGACCAGCCTGAAGCCCTGGGACTGGTCCGCCCTCGTGCCCGTCATCGAGGCGGCCGGCGGCAAGGTCGTCAACTGGCGCGGCGCAGCGCCGGACGACAACGGCCAGATCCTCGCCGTCGGCGACGCGCGCCTGATCGACCAGGCGCTGGTGACGCTGAAACGCGCGGCCGCCTGACGCTCTCACCTGGCGCATATTGACGCAGGTCGAGAGACGGCGTCAGGGTGCGGACGGTTGAGGGGACGGATTTCGATGACTGGCCTGTCCAAACTGGTTGTCGGCGTCGACGTGCCCTGGGTCACCAGTTGGAGCGGCGAGGAGATTACGGGCGCCGCGCCGTGCCGAACCGTCGGCGGCCGTCTCGCCCTGATGCAGGCCAGCGCGCCCGGCGCCGGCAAGCCGCAATATTCGAAGAACCATCTGGTCCGACAGCGCCTGACAGTCGCGCGCATGCTGTGTCCGATGTGCGGCGAGCCGACTGAAGAGGGCGATCGCTGGACCCAGATCGCCGCGCGACGGTGCGCCGGTCAGCTCAGGGCGCGCGGCGGTCAGGTTCGCGCCGATATCGCCGACGACCGCGTTATGATCGACGCCGGCTCGATCGCGCCCCTGCACCGCCGCTGCGTCGACCGGTCGATGAAATACTGCCCGCACCTGCGCGCCAGCGACGACGTGATGGTGATGCGCTTCCCGCGCGATTGGATCGTTCTGCCCCTGCTGATCAAGGCCGAGACCGGCCCCGGCGTCGCCGTCGCCTTCCTGCAACTATGCGGCGTCACGCAGACGATCGACCGACGCTGGCGCGCCGAGGGGCTTACAGGAGTTTAACTGGTTCAATCCCGCGCCTGCGGTCCACAAATGGCGAGACGATTGCTTACGGAGCGGGACGAAGATGGATCGGCGCCTCATGTTGAAGGCCGCGCTGGGGGCTGCGGTGACACCTGCGATAGGCAGCGCAGCGTGGGCGGCCGAACCCGATCACGACGTCACCTTCCTGAATGATTTCGACGAGTTGTGGGAAACTCTACGGGATCGCTACTGCTTCTTTTCGGACAAGCGCACCGATTGGAATCGCGTCCGGACCCTCTATCGCCCGCTGGCGCGATCGGCGGAGTCTGACGACGCCTTCGCCGAAGTTCTTCGTCGCACCCTGGCCGAGTTGTATGATCCCCATACCTCGCTGGCGGATCCGCCCGCCGGCTCTCCAAGATTGCCGATTTCGGATCTGATCGCCGATTGGCGCAACGGACAGGCCGTGGTGACCGCCATAGACGAGGACAGCGTGGCGTCTGAGGCCGGCCTTCGTCTCGGCGACGTGATCCTGACCGTGGATGGACGCCCCGTCGCGGCGGTGGCCCACGATCTGCTGCCGAAATGCCTGAGCCGGCCGGATCAGGCGGCTCAGGCCTATGCCCTGAACAGCGCCATCGCCGGCCGTCGCGGTCAGCCGCGTCGCTATCAGGTGGCGACCGGATCAGCCGCGCCGCGCGACCTGCTGCTTCCGATCCGCCAATCTGCACCCAAGCCGAATGTCGAATGGCGCAGGCTGGACGACGGCGTCGGCTATGTCGCCATTCGCAGCTTTGCGGACGACGCGGTGACCGAAAGCTTTGATCAGGCCCTGGCCGAGTTCCGCGACGCGCCTGGCCTGATCATCGACGTGCGTGACAACGGAGGGGGCGATACCGCCATCGCGCGCCCGATCATGGGCCGGTTCATCACTGAGACGAAGCCCTACGCCCTCATGCGGCGGCGGCAGGGGCGAGGCCTCGGCGACTTCTGGACCGAGACGGTCGAGCCGCGCGGGCCCTTCACCTACGTCCGCCCTGTCGTCGTCCTGACGAACCACTGGAGCGGCAGCATGGCCGAGGGTTTTCCCATGGGCATGCGGGGGCTGGGTCGCGCCACGGTCGTCGGCACGCCCATGATCGGGCTGGGCGCGGCGGTCTTTCCCATCACCCTCGACCGCACCGGCGTCAAAGGCCAGTATTCCGCCGAACCCGTCTATGACGTGAAAGGCCAGCCCCGTTGGCTGATGCAGCCGGACGTGACTGTGCCCGAAGGCGAAGACATTCTGGCGGCGGGCCTTCGCGTTCTGGCCGCCGCGACAGCCGCCTAGCCGACCGACGAAGTCTCCGCCGTCACGTCCGCCGTTCTCGCCGAAGGATCGGTGAGCGCGTCGGCCGAAGGGGCGACCAGATCGGCCATGGCGTCGAATTCGTTCAGGAAGACCGCGCGCAGGTCGTCGGCCTCCATGATGACCTCATGCTTGGCGCCGGCGACCTCGACGTAGCGGCCGCGCGGGATGCGTTTGGCGGCCCATTGGTTGGTCTGCTTCCACACCACGTCGTCGGCGCTGGCCTGGACGATCACGACCGGCGCCTTGACCGCCTTCAGGGCCTTGGGCTTCAGCGCGCGCTCGCCGGCGTCCAGCGCAAAGGCCAGCCAGCCATAGGTGGGACCGCCGATGGCCAGGTGCGGACAGGCGTACAGCTGCTGACGCCACATCTCATAGCGGGTCTCGTCCGAGGTCAGGGCATCCTCGGCGAAGTTGTGGTCGAAAGGATCGTCGGGGTCGCCCAGGATATAGTCGCCGGCCTGGCCGTGGCGAATGTTCCAGCGCACCACCAGCTTGACCGACCACATCGACCGTTTGCCGGTCTTGATGCGCAGCATGGGGCTGGACAGGACCGCGCCGGCGAACCGGTCCTCGCCGCTTTCCAGCGACAAGAGATTCAGACAGGCGCCCATCGAATGGCCGACCATGATCCACGGCTTGGGGCACTGATCCTCATAGGCGTTCAGCAGGCGGTTGTAGTCGTCCAGAAACTCCTCGACCGCACGGGCGTGACCCTTCAGCCGGTCGGGCAGCAGACGGGCCGACAGCCCTTGGCCGCGCCAGTCGTGGGTCAGCACGCACCAGCCGCGCGCCAGGAAGTTGCCGATCACCTCATAGTATTTTTCGATCGGCTCGGTGCGGCCGGGGCTGAGCACCACGGTGCCGCGCACCTTGTCCGCAGCGAGATGCGACGGCTTCCACAGCCCGGCGCGCAGGCGCATTCCGCCCGCGCCGCGAAACCAATCGCCCTTTCCGCCGGGCGGCGGGGCGGCGCCGGGAACCCCCATCAACGGGGCGTTGGCGGCGAAGGCTTGGGCGCGGTTCACTCGGGCTTCCTGAACTTCAAGGTCATGCGATCGCTCTCGCCGATCGCGTCATATTTGGAGCGGTCGAAGGCGGGGTCCGCCGGTTCGCCGCGCGGCGCCGTCAGGCGCGTGGGCGCCAGGGTGTCGACGCCGAACGGGTGATCCTTGGTGTCTTCCGGATTGGCGTTGATCTCGGACGCCTCGACGAAGACGAAGCCCGCTTCGGCCGCCAACTGGCGCACGAAGGCTTCCTGGACATAGCCGTTGGCCGCGACCGGATCCTGGTCCTCCGCAGGGGACAGTCGATGTTGCTCGACACCCAGGATGCCGCCGGGGCGAAGGGCGGCGAAGGCATCGGCGAAGGCCTTTTCCGCAATGCCCGCCGCCATCCAGCCATGCAGGGTTCGCATGAACAGGCACATCTCGGCCGTACCCGCCGCGATCACCGGACCGGACCCCGCGCCGAAGACCGAAAACTGCGGCTCGCCATAAAGCTTCTTATCGCTGGAGAATCGCGTGCGGAAGGCGGTGTTCAGCACGGCCTGCGCCGGATCGGCGGTCGGCCCCTCGGGAAACAGGGCGGCGACATAGGTTCCCGCCCCCTTGGCCAGATAGGGGGCCAGGATTTCGGTGTACCAGCCGCTGCCGGGCCAGAACTCCACCACCGTCATCTTGGGTTGAAGTCCGAAGAACCGCAGCGTCTCCATCGGGTGACGGAAGGCGTCGCGCGCCTTATCCTGGGCCGAGCGCCACGATCCCTCTACCGCCCATTCCAGCGAGCCTTCCGGCGGCCCGGCGGGTGTGGGCGGCGCGGCGGGCGCCTTAGCGGCCTCGTCCTTGCGCCCGCAAGCCGCCACGCCGGTCAGCCCCAGCGCCGCAGCGCCGCTCAGCAGAAACCGACGCGACAATCCGCTCGCGCTCGCCAGACGATCAGCCATTCAAAACCTCCGCAGGACGCCGGGACCCGCGTCCGACGCACCCTGACGTCTTGGGCTTAATCGGGTTCGCAGGTCCGGTCAAAACGCAAGACGGCCTATTCGGGCTTGCGGAAACGCAGGGTCATCCGATCGCTCTCGCCGACGGCGTCGAAGGCGGCGCGTTCCTCGGGCGTCAGGGTGCGGCCGGACGGATCGTTGCGCGCAGCCGACTGGCGGATGGGCGGCAAGGTCCAGACGCCGAACGGGTGATCGTGGTCGTCCTTGGGATTGGCGTTCAGTTCGCTGCGCGCCTCCAGCACGAAGCCGGCGTTGCGCGCCTCATGGATCACGTAGCTTTCGGGCACATAGCCGGTGGAGGCGACGTCAGCGACATTCAGACCCTCCGCGCTGCGGTGCTGTTCGACGGCCAGCACGCCGCCGGGCTTCAAGGCCTTGCAGAAGGCCTGCAGATACGGCTGGGTCCGGCCGTCGCGCGACCAATTATGGAAGGCGCGGGCCACCAGGATGAAGTCGGCGGTTCCGTCCGCCGCGCCCATGCTTTCCAGCGGGCGATTGACCGGCACATAACGACCGCCGGTCGCCGCCGCATAGGGTTCCAGGATGTGCCGCCACCAGCTGGCGCCGCCCGGCTCGATCTCCACCACCGTCATGCCCGGCGTCAGGCCCCAGAAGGTCAGGGATTCATACGGATGACGATAGACGTCGCGCGCCCGGTCGGCGGCGGGCCGGGTCTCGGCCGCGATGGCGGTCTGCAGGGCCGTGTCGTCGGAGAAGGTCGGCATGGCGCTGGACAGGGCCGAACGCGGCGGCGTCCACGCGCCCTGGGTCTGGGGCGACTGTTGGGCCAGGGCGGGGGCGGCGGACAGCAGGACGGCGACGAGGCCGTAGACGGCAGGGCGCATGATCGAGGGCTCCAGGTTCAGGTCGTTCTCCATAGGCAGGCGGGCCGCCGGCGCAAATGAACTTCGCGAGACACAGGCGGATTTGACGCAAGCAAAATCGTGCAGGCTGCGCCCTTGACGCCGTTTCGCCGGTTCCCATCTTTGCTTCCGAGGATGCCGATTTCGGGTTCTCCAGACTGACGGCGCCGGTTTCGGGTCGTCGATCTGATCTCCCACCGTCCGGGCCAAAACGCCGGGCGGCTCAACCTTGCTGATCCTCAGGAGGATGCTGATGCGTACCTATGATTTCACCCCGCTGTACCGTTCGGCCGTCGGCTTCGACCGTCTGGCCAATCTGCTGGAAAACGCCTCGCGCGCGACCAGCCAGGACACGGGTTATCCCCCCTACAACATCGAGACCACGGGCGAGAACGCCTATCGCATCGAGATCGCCGTCGCCGGCTTCAGCCCCGACGAGCTGAACATCGAGGTGAAGGAAAACCTGCTCACCGTGACCGGCCGCAAGACCGCCAACGACGATACGGCGACGCAGAAGACCTATCTGCATCGCGGGCTGGCCGAGCGCGATTTCGAGCGCCGCTTCCAGCTGGCCGACTATGTCGTCGTCAACGACGCCAATCTGGTCAACGGTCTGCTCTCGATCTCGCTGAAGCGCGAACTGCCCGAGGCGCTGAAGCCCCGCCGTATCGAGATCGGCGCCAGCCAGCCGCTGATCGAAGGCCAGACCGAGAAGAAGGCTGCAGCGGCCTAAGCCGTTTCAAGGCGAACTATGGAAGGGCGGCGTTCGCGCCGCCCTTTTTCTATGCCGCCAAGTGCGAGAAGGCGGCGACGACCTGTTCATAGGCCGGGCGTTTGAACGGCACGATCAGGTCACAGGCGTCCGACAGCGGTCCCCAGCGCCAGGCGTCGAACTCGACCTCGTCGTCGGCCGCCAGATCGATCTCGGCTTCGTCGCCGGTGAAGCGGAAGGCGAACCACTGCTGCTTCTGACCCTTGAAACCGCGCCAGGCCTTGGCGTTGTTCATGGCTTCGGGCGGGAAGTCGTACAGGATCCAGTCGTCCGTCCGCGCCAGCAGTTCGATCGAGGTGACGCCGGTCTCCTCATGCAATTCGCGGCGGGCGGCCGCTTCCAGATCCTCGCCCGCATCGACGCCGCCTTGCGGGAACTGCCAGTTATGCGGGCCTGGCGTGGCGTGGCGCTGGCCGTACCAGACCAGGCCCTCGCGGTTGAACAGCACGACCCCGACATTGGACCGATAGGCGTCGAGATCGGACACTAGCGCCCCGGCCGCATCGACATGGACGACGCCGGCGCCAGTTGCAGGCCGCGCTGCTCCAGACCGGCGGTCCAGCGGGCGGCGGCCTCGACCGTCACTGGATAGCTGAAGCCGGCCCCCAGGGCCGAACCGCGCAGCTTGGCCTGGGCCTCCAGACCATTCAGGGCGGCGACGATGGCGGCGGGCGACTGGGTCCGGTCTATGACGCGATCCGCGCTGGCCCGCGCCCAGGCGCCCGGCCGACGCTGGAACGAGCCGTCGTCGAGGAAGGCGACGCCGCGCTGGCGCAACACGCTCAGGAAGGCGTTCATGCCCGTGTCCGAGCCGGAGAACCGGTCGCCCAGATAGTTGGTCACGCCGAAATAGCCGGTGGCGCGGCTCAGCAGCCAGTCCATCTTGGCGGTCACGTCGTCGGCGCCGCCGTCGGCCAGCAGCGTATAGGGGCCGGGGTCGTTGTCGGGATAGCCGGTCGGCTCCATCGGCATTTCCAGCATGACCTCATGGCCCTGGGCGCGCGCCTGGTCGATCCAGCCCTGCAGATTGTCCGCATAGGGCACGAAGCTGAGCGTGACCTCCGGCGGCAGGCGTTCGATGGCCGCGCGGGTGGTGACGGCGTTCAGGCCCAGGCCGCCGACGATCAGCGACACGCGCGGCTTGCCGTTCGGTCGGAACGGGCGAGCATAGGCCTGGGCCGGCACGCGGCCGTCGGGCGCGATCATCGGCAAGGGACCGTTGGATCCGGGCTGCGACAGGCCGGCGATGGGGGCCTTGGCCAAGGGCGAGGCCGCGTGGACCGGCGCCGTGATGGGCGCGCCCTGACCCGAGACGCTGCCGCCGTCCGGCAGGGTGATGACGGCGTCGCCGCCTGCGGCCGGATCGGCGCCGCCCGCCAGATTTTGATACAGCCCCATCGCGCCCATGGAGAAGGCTTCGAAACCCGTCGGGGCCGGCGCTTGCGGCGCGGGCGCGTCGCGTTCCAGCGCGACATGGGCCGAGGGCGTCCCCGCCTTGGGATCGCCCAGAACCGTCAGGAACAGGGCGCTGGCGCTGAGCAGCAGCAAGCCCGCGAGACCCGCCGCGACCGGCGGCTTCTTCAAGGCGTCGACGACAGGTTTCAGGCTCGGGCCGTCCTTGGCGCGCGGGGCGGTCCCGGCGGTGGCGGCGAGTGCGGATTGGCGTTTGGCGAACATGGGCAAGAGTGGAACCGATCTGGAATCCTACGCCCGCATCATCGCGCGCCGTCGGTTAAGAAACCCTAACAGGCGGTTCACCATGATCGACGCGGTGATTTTTGGGGGCGGCTGTCACGGATCGTGCGTTGACGCGGGCGACTTCGCCCTTCCAGATGCCGACCTCCCCGCGCCGACCCAGGATATTCCAGATGATGAGCCCCGCCGCCGACGACGCCCTGCGTGACGAAGTTCGACTGCTGGGCGGCATTCTGGGCGACATCATCCGCGACGAGGGCGGGCAGGCCCTGTTCGACCATGTCGAGGCGGTGCGCCAGGCTTCGATCGCCTATCACCGCGACCCGGCCTCGCACCCCGCCAAGCGTCTGGAGAAGCTGCTGACCGCTATGTCGGTGGATCAGGCGGCCGGTCTGGCGCACGGCTTCGCCCTGTTCTCGCTGCTGGCCAATATCGCCGAGGATCGCTCCACCCGCCGTCGCGCCCAGAGCCAGGCCGTGGCCGGCGCCCGGCCCGACACGCCGGAAGGCGCGCTGAAGCGTCTGGCCGACCAAGGCGTGGACCGCGAGGCCGTGCGCGCCCTGCTGGATCAGTCGCTGATCTCTCCCGTCCTGACCGCCCACCCGTCCGAGGTCCGGCGCAAGAGCGTCATCGACCGCATCGCCGCCATCACCGACCTGCTGGACGCCTGCGACAAGGCCGGCGACGCCTGCACCCTGGACGCCATCGCCGAACCGCTGCGCCGCCAGATCGTCATCCTGTGGGCCACGCGTCTGGTCCGCACCCAGGGCCTGGTGGTGCAGGACGAGATCGACACCGTCGTCTCCTTCCTGGACCGCATCTTCCTGCACGTCGCGCCCAAGCAGTTGTCAGCCTGGCGGCGGCTGCTGGAGGCGCCCGAGCTGAAACCCTTCATGCGGGTCGGCACCTGGGTCGGCGGCGACCGAGACGGCAATCCGAACGTGGACGCCACGGTGATGGCCGCCGCCTTCCGCACCCAAGCGCGGGCCGTGCTGACCTTCTATCTGGACGAGGTCCACGCCCTGGGCGCCGAACTCAGCCTCGCGGCCGAACTGGCGCAGGTGTCGCCGGAGCTTCAGGCCCTGGCCGACGCCGCCCACGATCCCTCGCCCCACCGCGCGGACGAGCCCTATCGCCGCGCCCTGACCGGCGTCTATGCCCGCCTGGCCGCCACGCACGAGAAGCTGGGCGACGCCCCGCCGCCTCGTCGCCCCGCGGTCCAGGCCGAACCCTATCCCGGCCCTGACCCCTTCGAGGCCGATCTGAAGACGCTTCACGACAGCCTGGTGTCACACCACGGCGGCGTCTTCGCCGACGACCGGCTCAGCGACCTGATCACGGCGGTCGAGGTGTTCGGCTTCCATATGGCGACCCTGGACATGCGCCAGAACGCCGATGTCCATGAGCGCGTCGTCGCCGACCTGCTGAAGGTCGCCGGCGTCCACGCCGATTATCTGGCATTGGACGAGGAGGGCCGGCTGAAGGTGCTGGCCGCCGAACTGGCCTCGTCGCGCCTGCTGTTCAGCCCCTATGCCGACTATGAGCCGGAAACCCTGAAGGAGCGCGCCATCCTTCAGGCGGCCGCGACCGCGCTCGCCGCCTTCGGGCCCCAGGCGATCCGCACCCATATCGTGTCCAAGACGGATGCAGCGTCCGATCTGCTGGAAGTCTATCTGCTGCTGAAGGAGGTCGGTCTCTACCGGCCCGAAGACCCCGCCGCCTGCCCGATCCAGGCCGCGCCTTTGTTCGAGACCATCGAAGACCTTCGCGCCGCGCGCCCCACCCTGGAGCGGCTGTTGCAGGAGCCCTCGGCCCTCGCCGTCGCCAGGGCGCGCGGGGTCCAGGAGGTGATGATCGGCTATTCGGATTCGAACAAGGACGGCTCCTACCTAACCTCGGGCTGGGAGTTGCACGAGGCCTCGCGCGCCCTGGTCGAGGTGACGCAGAAGCACGGGCTGAAGCTGCAGCTGTTCCACGGGCGCGGCGGCACGGTCGGGCGTGGCGGCGGCTCGTCCTTCGCCGGCGTCCTCGCCCAGCCCGAAGGCACGGTACAGGGCCGCATCCGCACCACCGAACAGGGCGAGGTCATCGCCAACAAATACGGCGAGCCGGAAATCGCGCTTCGCAATCTGGACGCCCTGACCTGCGGCGCCATGCTGGCCTCCCTGGGCAAGGGGACGGATCACGCCTTCACCGCCGAACACGGCGCGACCCTGTCGGACCTGTCGGCGCGTTCGATGGCCGCCTATCGCAAGCTGGTCTATGAGACCGAGGGCTTCGTCGACTACTACCGGGCCGCCACCCCCATCGCCGAGATCGCCGATCTGAAGATCGGCTCGCGCCCGTCGTCGCGCACCGCCTCCACGCGGATCGAGGATCTGCGGGCCATTCCCTGGGTGTTCAGCTGGTCGCAAAGCCGGGTCATGCTGCCCGGCTGGTTCGGCTTCGGCTCGGCGGTGCAGGGCAAGGACATGGGCGAGTTGAAGGCGATGGCCGAGGCCTGGCCCTTCTTCAAGACCCTGGTCCAGAACATGGAGATGGTCATGGCCAAGTCCGACATGACCATCGCCCGTCGCTACGCCACCCTGGTCCCCGACGGCTCTCTGGCGTCGCGCATCTATGGCGAAATCCGCGAGGAGTGGCAGCGCACCCACGACGCCATCCTGGCCATCACCGGCCATGACGCCCTGCTGGGCGGCCAGCCCGAGCTGGACCGGCTGATCCGGCTGCGCATGCCCTATGTCGAGCCGCTGAACCACGTCCAGATCGAACTGATCCGCCGCCGCCGCGCAGGCGACGACGACCCCCGCGTCCGCGAGGGCATCCTTTTGGCCATCAACGGCGTGGCGGCGGGCTTGAGGAACAGCGGATAAGCCTCTCAAACCCCGTCATCCTCGGGTTTGACCCGAGGAACGGGCTGTCCGCCGCATCGCGTCTGGGGCGACGCAGAACCCGATCCACATCCGATCCTCGGGTCAAGCCCGAGGATGACGGCGGCTACGGACTACAGCCACTTCGTCTTCTTGAATGTGACGAACAGGCCCGTGCAGATGGACGCCATCAAGGCCAGCGCGCCAAGATAGCCATAGCGCCAGTGCAGTTCGGGCATGAACTCGAAATTCATGCCGTAGATGCCGGCGATGGCGGTCGGCACGGCCAGGATGGCGGCCCAGGCGGCCAGCTTGCGCGTGATCAGGCCCTGACGTTGCTGCTCCAGCAGATTGGCGACCTCGAAGACCGACGACAGGATGTCGTTCAAGCCGCCCAGCCGGCTGTTCACCCGTCGCACGTGGTCGCCCACGTCGCGGAAATAGGGCCGCACGTCGGGATCGATACAGGGCAGGTCCAACGACTGGAGCCGCCCCAGCACCTCCTCCATCGGTCCCAGGATGCGCCGGAACTTCAGCAGCTCGCGGCGCAGGGTGAACAGCCGCCGGATTTCCAGGCGCGACAGGAAGGCGTCCAGCGTCCGCTGCTCCATCTCCAGAACGCTGTCCTCGACATCGTCGACGATGGGGGCATAGGCGTCGACGATGAAATCCAGAATGCCGTGCAGGACGAAGTCGGGACCCTTCTTGAGCTGCAGGGGCGAGGCTTCCAGCTGTGTGCGCAGATGGTTGTGGGCGCGGGCCGAGCCGTGACGGATGCTGACCACATGGTCTTCGCCGACGAACACGTGCGTTTCGCCATAGGCCAGCCGGTCATCGATCTTCATGGCCGTGCGCGCCACGACGAACAGTTCGCGGCCATAGACCTCGACCTTGGGCATCTGGTGCGCCGCCAGGGCGTCCTCGACCGCCAGCGGATGCAGTTTGAACCGATCGACCAGGATCTCGATCTCGGCGTCCGTGGGATCGTAAAGGCCGATCCAGACGAACTCACCCGGCTCCAGCGCCAGCCCCTCGTGCGTCAGCGGCGCCTCTCGCACGCGCTGACCGTCGCGATAGACGTAGGAGGCGACGACGGTCATGCGGGGTTCCGGGATCTGCGCGGGTCTCGACCTGCTCTAGGCCAGGTTTCAGACAAACGAAACGGCCGACGGATCGCTCCGCCGGCCGTTCGCTCATACAGTCGCCAATCGGCCTCAGGTCACATGACGGCGATAGCTCAACGCCCTCAAGTAGGCCGAAGGCCGGTAGGGCGCTTAGGAAACAGGGAAGCCCCGGACCTTCAGCAGGGCCGCCACGTCCGGGTCGCGACCGCGGAAGGCGCGATAGGCCTCGGCGCGATCGGTGGTGTTGCCCGGCGCCAGCATGATCGACTTGAAGCGGCCGGCGATGTCCGGATTGAACACGTCGCCCGACTCTTCGAAATAGGCCCAGGTGTCGGCGTCCATCGTCTCGGACCACAGATAGCTGTAGTAGCCCGCCGAATAGGCGTCCGACGTGAACAGGTGATTGAACTGCGGCAGGCGGTGCCGCATCACGATCTCCTTGGGCATGCCGATCCGCGCCAGGCTGGCCTTTTCGAACGCGTCGATGTCGGTCGGCGGCACGGCCTGGGTGTGCAGGTCCATGTCCACGATGGCCGAGGACAGATAGCTGACCGTCGCATAGCCCTGGTTGAAGGTGGCGGCGGCCTCGATCTTGTTGACCAGTTCGGCCGGCATGGCCGCGCCCGTCTGATAGTGCTTCAGATAGCCGTCCAAGATCGGGCGGCTCAGCACCCAGTGCTCGTGCACCTGCGACGGATATTCGACGAAGTCGCGCGGCGTATTGCCGTACGACGGATAGGTCACCACTGACGACAGATAATGCAGGGCGTGGCCGAACTCGTGGAACAGGGTCTCGGCGTCGTCCAGCGAGATCAGAACGGGCTCGCCCGGCTCCGGCTTGGTGAAGTTGTTGTTGTTCGAGGCCAGGATGATCCTGGAGCCGTCCAGCTGCGAGAAGGACCGGTAGGTGGTCATCCAGGCGCCCGAACGCTTGCCCGGGCGGGCGTAATCGTCGGTGTAGTACAGACCGATCAGGCGGCCGTCCCGGCTCTTGTCATAGACCTCATAGGCCTCGACGTCGGGCTCGAAGGTCGACACCGATCCCTTGGGCAGCTTCTTGAACTGGAAGCCATACAGGCGCTCGGCCATGGCGAAGGAGCCGGCGCGGACCGCGTTCAGCTCAAAGTAGGGCTTCAGCTGGTTTTGATCCAGGTCGTACTTGGCCTTGCGCACCTTCTCGGCGAAGTAGAGGTAGTCCCACGGCTCGATGTCGAAACCGGCGATCGCCTTCATGTCGGCGACTTCCTCGGCGACGCGCGCCTTGGCCGGCGCCCAGACGCGGTCCATCAGGGCCTGAGCATTGGCCGGGGTCTTGGCCATCGTGTCCTGCATGCGCAGTTCGGCGTGGTTGCGATAGCCCAAGAGCTTGGCGCGTTGGTCGCGCAGCTTCACGATCTCGGCGATGGTCGAGTTGGTGTCGTTGGCGTCGCCGTTGTCGCCGCGATTGACGAACTTCTTCCAGACCTGCTCGCGCAGGGCCCGGTCGTCAGCGAAGGTCAGGAAGGGATCGACCGCCGAACGCGTGTTCAGGATCGCCCAGCCTTGCAGGTTACGGCTGCGCGCCGCGCTGGCGGCGGCCGCCTTGTTGGAGTCCGGCAAGCCCCGCACGCCGGCCTCGTTGGGGATCAGCGTCCAGGAATTCTCATCGGCGACGACCTTCTGGCCAAAGCGGGTGAAGGCGTTGGACAGGGCGGTGTTGATCCGGCCCAGTTCGGCCTTGCCGGCCGCATCCAGATTGGCGCCCGAACGGATGAAGGCGTCGCGGCGACGCTCGGCCAGACGCTTCTGCTGGGCGCTGAGGCCCGCCGCGTCCGCAGTGTCGGCGACGGTCTTGACCCGCTGGAACAGCTTCTCGTTGAAGGTGATCTCGTCCGAAGCCGCGGACAGCAGCGGCGACAGCTCGGTGTCGACCGCGTCATAGGCTTCGCCGCCGATGTTGGAGGTCATCACGCCATAGACGTTGGACGCCCGGTCCAGCGGCTCGCCTGCCAGCTCCAGCGCCGCCATGGTGTTGGCGAACGTCGGAGCCTCGGGGTTGTCGGCGATGGCGGCGATATCGGCGCGTTGCAGTTCGATGCCTTCCAGCATGGCTTCGCGCAGCTTGGCCGGCGTCACCTTGTCGAAGGGCGGAACGCCGTCGTATTTCCCGGTCCAGGCCTGCAGCAGCTCGGCGCGCGGCGTCTGGCGGGGCAGGACGGCGCGGGCGATGCGCGCTTCCTCGGCCAAGCTGACGCCGCTCGTTCCCGGAGCGCCCGGCGCGCCCGGCTCTCCGGTCATGGTGGTGGCGCAGGCCGACAGGGCCATCAGGCTGCCGCCCGCGATGAGAAGCTGGCGTCTATGCATGGAATGCTCCGAAACAAGATCATGGTTGCGATACACTTAGGCGCACGGATCGCCCCCGTCACCTGACGCGGGGATAAACTTGTCGCCAATCCGGTTGGATACGTCGTCGCACTGTTCTAAAGCCGAGCCATGGCTATTGGCGTTTTCGACTCCGGCGTGGGCGGCCTGACCGTCCACCGCGAACTGACCCGACGCTTCCCCCAGCGGGACTTCGTCTATCTGGCCGACCAGGCCCACGCCCCCTATGGCGGGCGGGGCGGCGAAGATATCGTCGAACTGACGAAAACCGGCTGCGAGCGTCTGTTCGAGGCCGGCGCCTCCGTCGTTGTCCTGGCCTGCAACACCGCCAGCGCCATTGCACTTCGCCGCCTGCAACAGACCTGGCTGCCGGGTCTGCGCGAGCGTCTGGGCCGCCCGGTCAACATCCTGGGCATCATCGTCCCGACCATTGAGGCGGCGACCGGCAAGCCCTGGAGCTTCGAGGCCGAGCGCCCGCAGGAGGGCGAGAAGGTCGCCTCCATCGACATCACCGGCGTCTTCTGCACCGCCGCCACGGCCATCAGCCGCGTCTATGAGATCGAGATCGACAAGCGGCGCGAGGACATCGCCGTCTTTTCCGAACCTTGCCCCGGCCTGGCGGGTCTGATCGAACTGGGCGCGCCGCCGGAAGAGCTGAAGGTGGTGATCGACGACCACGTCGATGCGCTGCGTCGCCGCATCGGCCGACACCCGGACAAGGCCATCCTGGGCTGCACCCACTATGAGATCGTCGCCGAACTGTTCGCCCAGGCCCTGCCGGCCGGCACTGTTCTGATCGAACAGCCGACGGCGGTGGCGGACGCCTTGGAGCGCTACTTCAAAGCGCACCCCGAATACGATCTGGGCGACAGCGGGCGTCGCGATTTCCTCACCACCGGCCAGGCCGGGCCGCAGTCGGAACTGGTGTCCCAGTTCTGGGGCGCGCCGGTGACGTTCGAACAGGCCTGAGGGCTCAGCAGCCCGGGCAATCCGGCAGCGGCTCGGTCTCCAGCTGCAATGTCGTATGGCCGATGGCGTAGCGCTTCGCCACGGCCTGGGCCTCGCAGATCAGGGCCGCGGTGTCGGCGCGGTCGTGGACCAGGTGGGCGGTCAGGGCCGTCTCGGTCGTCGACAGTCCCCAGACGTGCAGGTCATGCACGGCGCGCACGCCCGGCAGGCCGACCAGCGCCTGCTCCAAAGCCGGCACGTCCACGCCCGTCGGGGCACCGTCCATGGCCAGATTGACCGATTCCTTCAGCAGGCCCCAGGTCGACCACAGGATCACGACCACGATCGCCAGGCTGACAACCGGATCGACCACCGACCAGCCGGTCATCATGATCAGCCCGCCGGCCAGCACCACGCCCAGCGACACGCCTGCGTCGGCCATCATGTGCAGATAGGCGCCGCGCGCATTCAGGTCGTGCTGCGATTTCATGAACAGCAGGGCCGTGCCCAGGTTGATGACGAAACCGATGCCGGCGACCGCCATGATGACGCCCGACCCGACCGGAGCCGGCTCGTTGATTCGCCGCACGGCCTCGAACGCGATGGCCCCGCAGGCGAAGATCAGCAGCAGCGCATTGCCCAGCGCCGCCAGCACCGTCGCCTTGCCGAAACCATAGGTCCGCCGACCGCCCGCCGCCCCATGCGCGCCGCGTCGCGCCAGCCAGGCCGCGCCGCCCGCCATGGCCAGACCCAGCACGTCCGACAGATTATGCCCCGCATCGGCCAGCAGGGCGGTGGAATCCGCGATCAGGCCCGCGCCGAACTCGCACGCCACGAAGACCAGATTGACCACCAGGCCGACGGCATAGCGCCAGTCGCCGGTGTCTACCGGGCCGTGACTGTGTCCGCCGTGGCCATGGCTGTGTCCGTGGTGGCTGTGAGAATGCCCATGGCCGTGATCCGCATGATCGTGGTCATGCCGGTGGCTGGGGCTGTGGTCGTGCGCGGCGTTCATGGCTCGCCTATACGCCCTCTGGCGAAACAGCCAAGCCGATACATGATAACGCATTGAATGTTATCATGTAATATCGCGTCAGTGTTGGTGCATGGCGACGACCAGGCCAAGACCGATCAGGGCCACGCCCAGCACCGCCCCCTCATATCGCGCCCATCGCTCCAGCCGCAGGATCGAGGCGCCGGCGCTGGCCAGGGCCGTAAAGACCGCCATGCCGGCGATGGTCCCCGCCGCGAACACCACCGTCAGCAGCGCCAGGGCTCCAAGCCCCGCCGAGGCCGAAGACAGATAGATGGGCAGCAGCACTTCGCCAGGCGAAACCGCCATCATGGCGACCAGACCCAGGAAGGCGGCCTTGTCCGACACGGCCGGCTCGGGCGTCTCGACCGCAGGACCACCGGCCATGGCCGGGCGCTTCAGGGTCGCGCGCGCCAGATAAAAGGCGCCGAACAGGAACAGCAGCACCGCAGCCAGGTGAGGCAGCACGCCCTCGATCCACTGATCCAACGCCAGACCCGCCGCCACGATCAGACCACCGACCACCGCCGTCGTGGCGATATGGGCCAGGCCCGCCGCCGTCACCGCCATCAGAATCCGCGACGGTCGCCAGCCTTGCGCCCGCCCCACCAGGGTGAAGGGCAGCCAATGCGTCGGCAGGGCCGCATGCAGGAAGGCCGCAACGAAGCCGCCGCCCAGCAGGGAAAGCATGACGGACTGTTCGGGACCGGGGGACATGACCGCCCTATAGCGTGTTACTTTATAACGGTCGAGAAGAATCGGCGATCAAAGCCAATCGGCGAACGGCTCGCGGTCCAGCATCTCTTCATAGGTCGGGCGTGGCCGGATCACGGCCCACTGATCGCCATCCACCAGCACCTCGGGGATCAGGGGCCGGCTGTTGTATTCGCTGGACATCACCGCGCCGTAAGCCCCTGCGCCGGTGAAGACGATCAGGTCTTCGGCCTCTAGCGGCGGCAGCGCGCGGTCACGCGCGAAGGTGTCGCCCGTCTCGCACACCGGCCCGACCACGTCATAGGACGTCGCCCTGCCCTCGCGCGGATTGACCGGCTGGATGTCGTGGAAGGCGTCGTACAGCGCCGGCCGCATCAGGTCGTTCATCGCCGCGTCCAGCACCAGAAAGCGTCGTCCGTCCGAGCGTTCGTTGACCTGGATCACCTGGCTGAGCAGCACACCGGCGTTGGCGGCCAGCAGCCGGCCCGGCTCGAATGCCGCCTCAACGTCCAGCCCGTTCAGAACCCGCGCGGCCATGGCGACATACTGGGCCGGCGACGGCGGCTCGGTCCCGCCTGAGTAGGGCACGCCCAGCCCGCCGCCCAGATCCAGCCGGGTCACGGCATGACCCTGCGCCCGCAGTTTGCGCGTCATGTCCGCCAAGACCTCGAAGGCGGCCTTCAGCGGCTCAAGGTCAGTGATCTGGCTGCCGATATGACAGGCCAGGCCCACTGGCGTGACATGGGGCGAGGCCGAGGCGCGGGCATAGAGGTCCATCGCCTCCTCGACCGGCACGCCGAACTTGTCGCTCTTGCCGCCCGTGGTGATCTTGGCGTGACCGCCCGCGCCCACGTTGGGATTGACCCGCACGGCGATGGCGGGAGACGCATCCATCATGGCTGCAACGGCGATCAGCCGATCCAGCTCGGCGCCGGATTCGACATTGATCTGACGCACGCCGACGCTGATAGCGAAAGCCATTTCCACATCGGTCTTGCCCACGCCGGAGAAGATGATCCGGTCGGACGGCACGCCGGCGGCCAAGGCGCGGCGGATTTCGCCCTCGGAGACGGTGTCCGCGCCTGACCCCAGTTTCGCCAGGGTCGCCAGCACCGACAGGTTGGAGTTGGCCTTGACCGCAAAGGCGATCAGGGCCTCGCCCAAAGCGTCCCGATGCGCATCGGCGGCAGCGCGCAGCAGGCCGTAATGCCGCTTCAGCGTCGCGGTCGAATAGACATAGGCCGGCGTGCCGACCTCGTCCGCGATCAGCTCCAGCGGCACGCCCTCGGCATGGAGGGCGCCGTCCTTCAGGTCGAAATGGTGCAACTTACCGCGGGTCGTTCTGAGCGGCGCCGGCGCCGATCGGGTTGGACGGACCGCCGTCGATCGGCACGCTGCTGGACGGACGGTTCAGGGTCGCCGGCTCGGGCAGGCCCGGCGCGCGGCTGCTGCGCGGGGCACGCTCGGTCTCGCGCACCGGCGATTCCAGATCGGCCATCCGCCCGCAGGCCGAGGTCAGAAGGGCGAGCGCGCCCGCGAGGATGAGGGTTTTCTTCACAGGCGGGCTCTCCAGTCGGCGATGCGCGCACGGACCTGTTCCGGCGCGGTTCCCCCATAGCTTTGGCGGCTTTGGCACGAAGCCTCGGCAGTCAGCACCTTGTAAACCGCTTCGGTGATCCCCGGCTCCAGTTTCTGCATTTCTTCCAGCGGCAGTTGCGACAGATCCACGCCCATCGCCTCGGCCTGTTTGACGGCCGCGCCGGTCACGTGGTGCGCCTTGCGGAACGGCAGGTTCAGTTCGCGCACCAGCCAGTCGGCCAAATCCGTCGCGGTCGAAAAGCCCGCGCCCGCCGCCTGGGCCATACGCTCGGTATTGGGTTGCAGCGCCGACACCATCGCCGTCATCGCGACCAGGGCCAGATCCAGGGCATCGAAGGCCTCGAACACCGGCGGCTTGTCCTCCTGCATATCCTTGGAATAGGCCAGCGGCAGGCCCTTCATCACCGTGGACAGGGCGACCAGCGAGCCCATGATCCGGCCGGTCTTGGCCCGCACCAGTTCGGCGGCGTCCGGGTTGCGCTTCTGCGGCATGATCGACGAGCCGGTGGTCAGGTCGTCGGGCAGGCTGGCGAAACCGAACATCGGCGTCATCCAGACCACAATCTCCTCGGCCAAGCGCGACAGATGCCCGGCCGTGATCGAGGCGGCGGCCAGGCTTTCCAACGCGAAATCGCGGTCCGATACGGCGTCCAGCGAGTTCGCCATCGGCCGGTCGAAACCGAGATCCGACGCCGTCGCCTGACGATCGATGGGGAAGGGCGAACCGGCTAAGGCCGCCGCCCCCAGCGGGCTTTCATTCATCCGAGCGCGGGCGTCGGCGAAACGTCCGGCGTCGCGGCCGAACATCTCGACATAGGCCATCAGATGGTGGCCCAGGGTCACGGGCTGGGCGGTCTGCAAATGGGTGAAGCCGGGCATCAGGTCGCCGGCATGCTGTTCGGCGCGCATCAGCAGGGCGGCCTGCAAGGCCTTCAACTGCGCGACCGAGCGATCGCAGGCGTCGCGGACCCACAGGCGGAAATCGACGGCGACCTGATCATTGCGGCTGCGCGCCGTGTGCAAGCGACCGGCCGGCTCGCCGATCAGTTCATTGAGGCGCGCCTCCACATTCATGTGGATGTCCTCGAACTGATCCCGGAAGGGGAAGGTCCCGGCCTCGATCTCGGACTGGATGGCGTCCAGCCCGCCCAGGATCGCGTCCGCATCGGCCTGCGTGATGATGCCCTGTTTGGCCAGCATGCGGCAGTGGGCCCGTGACCCGGCCAAATCCTGACGCCACAGGCGCTGGTCCACGCCGATGGAGACGTTGATCGCCTGCATGATCTCGGCGGGGCGCGACGAAAAGCGTCCGCCCCACATGTCTTGACCCGCGGGCTTCACCGGCGCAGTCGAACCGCCGGATGGATTGGCGTCGGAAGAAGGTGTTTCGGTCATGAGCGGCTCAAGAAAGGCGATCTGGGCGGTCGTCGGCGCGGTCGTCGTCGTCAGCACCATCGCCGGCGCCGGCGGCATGGCGATGTCGCTATACGCCAATCATCGCCAGAAGGCGCAAGTCGAACAGACCACAACCGCCGCTGCGGCGCCAAAAAGCGACCTGGCGCGCTTCGCGGTCGGATCCCTGGCCGCCCTGTCGACCCCGGCCGAGACCAACTCAGCGCCCGAATACGCCTTCCGCGACCGCACCGGCACGGCCGTCCGCTTCTCGGCTTTCCAGGGCAAGGTCGTGGTCGTGAATCTTTGGGCGATGTGGTGCGCGCCCTGCAAGGCGGAGATGCCCACGCTTCAGGCGCTGGCGAAGGCCTATGAGACGAACGAGGATCTGGTTGTCCTGCCGATCAACGTGGACGCCACACCCGAAGCCGCAGCCGAGGCCAGACGCTTCTTGGCCAGCCATGCGCCCCTGCCCTTCTACAGCGACGCCAAATTCCAGCTGCCGTTCGAGTTTCCCGGCAAGGGCGCCATGCCGCAGACCATCGTCCTGGATCGTCAGGGCCGCATTCGCGCCGTCATGAGAGGCGAAGCGGACTGGTCCAGCCAGGAAGCCCGCGCCCTGATCGATGCGATCCTAGCGGAGGGCGCAGCGCCGCCCCCCGCCTGATCGCCCTTAGTTGTTATTGGCCGGCACGCGCTGGTCGGTCGCGGGATTGATCGCGCCGGGCTTGCCCTCGGCCGCCGCCTCGGCCTGTTCGGTTTCCAGCTTGTCGGCGACCTTGCCGGCGCCGCTCTCGACCGCCTGCGCCGCCTTCATCGCGCCGCCCTCGATCACTTCGCCGGCCTGAGACGCGACATCGGCCGTCTTGTCGGCCGCAGCCTCGGCATGCGCCTCGGTCCTTTCCTGCTCGGCCTGGGTGCAGGCGGCGGCGCCCAGCATCATTGCGGCGACGGCCGCCATCAAGGCTTTGGTTCGGATCGTCACGACGAAACTCCGGTCAAGGTTGAAAGCTTGACCGACAAACGCAGCACAAAGGCGCAAGTTGCAGCGGGTGTTTCCTCACACGTGGTCAGCGAAACCATTTCCCGATCCGCCGGAAGTCGTTTGAGACGTTATCGGCCGGACCAACGCTCGCCGTACGCATGTTCACGTACAGGTTACTCGCGGCACAACCCATAATATCAGATGATCGATCCGCCTTCAGGAAGAGGGCTATAGGAGTACACGCCCGTGAAGAAACTCGCCCATTTGGCGCTTGCTGCGGCTCTGATGACCTCGTCGGCTATCGGCGCCGCCACGCTCGTTCCAAGCGCCGCCGAAGCGGCCGAAAAGCCCTGGCTGGTCATCACATATCTGAGGAACGGTCAGCCGGTCGGCAACACTCAGGTGTTCTGCGAAAGCCCCGCCGTCGATTTCGGCGACACCACAAACTACGACAACACGCACTACGCTTACTATTTCATGTGCCCCTAAGCGTGGGCGTAAGGGCTTCCGATCCGCGCACGCGAAAGCCAGGCCGTCACCGCATTGGTGACGGCTGTTCGCCGTTTAGCCGTCGCAAACAATCGTTCTGCGTAAGAAGAAGTGGTGACTGGAGGCGGGATCGAACCGCCGACCTGTGGGTTATGAATCCACCGCTCTAACCATCTGAGCTACCCAGTCCCGGGCCCTGCGCGCGGCCGGGGCCAGCGCGAAAGAGGCGTGCCTATATCGCCGTCGGGCGCGCGGTTCAAGTCGTCTCGGACCAGAACCTGCGGCGATAGAGCGCAAGACGCCTTGCCGCAGGAACGGTAACGCTGGCCTCGCCGTTTCGTAACGACTGCCTACAGCCCAGCCGGAGCTCGCCCTTCATGCGCCTGATCTTCTCCGCCGCCTCGACATCCCTGCTCGTTCTCGCCGCCGCCTGTGGCGCGAACAGCGAGAGCGCCGGCGCCGCGCCCCAGGCTGGCGCGCCGTTGGAGACCCGTCCCGCGAACAATCCCGATCAGCAACCGGCCTTCGCCGGCCAGACCCGCGCGCCGGGCGTCAAGACCGAACAGGCCATGACCCACACGGTGGTCGCATCGGGCCTTGTCCACCCCTGGGGTCTGGCCGCCCTGCCCGACGGCCGCTGGCTGGTCACCGAAAAGCCGGGCCGTCTGCGGATCATCACCGCCCAGGGTCAGGTCGGCGAACCGGTCGCGGGCTTGCCCGCCGTCGATGCGCGCGGTCAAGGCGGCCTGCTGGACGTGATCGTCGGACCGAGCTTCGCGCAGGATCGCATAATCTATTGGAGCTATGCCGAACCCCGCGAGGGCGGCAACGCCACCTCGGTCGCGCGCGGGCGTCTGTCGGACGACGGATCACGCGTCGAGAACGTCCAGGTCATCTTCCGCGCCCTGCCCGTCTATGACGGCGACAAGCATTTCGGGTCGTCCCTGGCCTTCGCGCCGGACGGCAAGCTGTTCATCACCCTGGGCGAACGCTCGGACAAGCCGATGCGGCCCCAGGCGCAGGATTTGGGCTCGCACATGGGCAAGACCATCCGCATCAACGCCGACGGAACAGTCCCGCAGGACAACCCCTTCGTCGGTCGCACCGGCGCCCTGCCGGAAATCTGGAGCCTGGGACACCGCAACGTCCAGGGCGTCGCCGTCCAGCCGGGAACGGGCGCCATCTGGACCATCGAACACGGCACGCGCGGCGGCGACGAGGTCAATCTGGACAAGGCCGGCGCCAACTACGGCTGGCCGGATGCGGCCTACGGCGTGG
Organism: Brevundimonas vesicularis; assembly: GCF_044807075.1. GTDB lineage: Bacteria > Pseudomonadota > Alphaproteobacteria > Caulobacterales > Caulobacteraceae > Brevundimonas > Brevundimonas vesicularis_G. The sequence goes on along the minus strand of NZ_CP085234.1, from coordinate 828,508 downwards.
AATATGCGGGCGGTCAGATCAACAGCGGCGCGACGCAAAAGGACGGCACCGAACAGCCCGTCTATTACTGGGATCCGGTGATCGCGCCCGGCGGCGCGACCTTCTATCAGGGCGCCATGTTCCCCGGCTGGGACGGAAACCTGCTGGTCGCAGGCCTTAAGGAGAAGCATATCGCGCGTCTGGTGATCCAGAATGACCGCGTGGTGGGCGAAGAGCGCCTGCTGACGGACCTGGGCGAACGCATACGCGACGTGGCGGTCGGCGCCGACGGATCGGTCTGGGCCATCACCGACGAGCAGAATGGCAAGCTGGTCAGGCTGTCGGCGACACAGTAGTCTTCCAAGGCCGGGGGGCTATGCGGAGCGGTTGACGCTCCAAAGGGAGCAGCGAACCATGCGTATCCTCATCCTTTCCGCCGCCGTTGTCCTGCCGCTGCTTTCTGGCTGCGGCACGACGGGCGCGACGAATAGCTATCAGCAGGAACTGAATGCCTTGGAAGCTTCGTGCACACGCGACCAAGGCATTCTGACGCCAACCGGCGCTCAGACCGGGCGTCCCCAGACCGAATACGCCTGCAAGATTACCGGCGTCGCCACCCGCATCCCGCCTCGCTAACTGCGGGCCTCGCGCGTCTTTCCGACGCTCTGGTCGCGCCCATCTGTCGAGGAACCCGCCTTCAAGCGCCCGCGATCACGCGGCTTATTACTTGACGTTGACGTAAACGTAGGGTTCTTGGCGTCCACGCTTGGAACCGCCCTGTCCGTCGTGCCGCGACCTGCCGCACGTTGAGGATGGGCCCAAAGATGGAGACGCACTTCCATGGCTGACGCCTATATCTATGACGCCGTCCGCACGCCGCGCGGCAAGGGCAAGAAGGACGGCTCGCTGCACGAGATCACCGGCCTCAGCCTGGCGACCCAGGTGCTGGAAGCCCTGCGCGACCGCAACGAGCTGGATACTTCCAAGGTCGATGACGTGATCCTGGGTTGCGTCACGCCCGTGGGCGAACTCGGCGCCGACATCGCGCGTACGGCCGTGCTTTCGGCCGGCTGGTCGCAATATACGGCGGGCGTCCAGATCAACCGCTTCTGCGCCTCGGGCCTGGAAGCCGTGAATATGGCGACGGCCAAGGTGAAGTCCGGCGAGGCCGACTTCGCCGTCGGCGGCGGCGTCGAGGTCATGAGCCGCGTGCCGATGGGTTCGGACATGGGCGCCTGGCCGACCGACCCTTCTTCGGCCTTCCCGACCTATTTCGTGCCGCAAGGCGTGTCGGCGGACATGATCGCCACCAAATACGGCTTCAGCCGCGACGACGTGGACGCCTATTCGGTCGAGAGCCACAAGCGCGCCGCCAAGGCCTGGGCCGAGGGCCGGTTCAAGAACTCGGTGATCGGCGTCAAGGACCAGCTGGGCCTGACCATCCTGGATCATGACGAGACGATCCGTCCGAACACGGACATGCAGGCGCTCGGCGGCCTGAACCCCTCCTTCGCCATGATGGGCGAAATGGCCTTCGACGGCGTGATCAATCAGCGCTATCCCGAGGTCGAGCGCGTCAATCACGTCCACACGCCGGGCAACTCGTCCGGCATCGTCGATGGTTCGGCCGGCGTGCTGATCGGTTCCTTGGAAGCCGGCCAGGCCCTGGGCCTGAAGCCGCGCGCCAAGATCCTGGGCGGCGCCTCGATCGGCTCGGAGCCGTCGATCATGCTGACCGGCCCGGAATATGTGACCCGCAAACTGCTGGGCAAGCTGGGCATGACGCCCGACGACATCGACCTGTGGGAGCTGAACGAGGCCTTCGCCGCCGTCGTCCTGCGCTACATGCAGGCGCTGGACATCGACCACGCCAAGATGAACGTGAACGGCGGCGGTATCTCGATGGGCCACCCGCTCGGCGCCACCGGCGCCATGATCACCGGCATCGCGCTGGACGAGCTGGAGCGCTCGAACAAGTCGACCGCCCTGGTCACCCTGTGCATCGGCGGCGGCATGGGCACCGCCACCGTCATCGAACGCGTCTGATCCAGGAGCAAATGGATATGGAAAACTTCAAGATCGACGTCGACGCCGACGGCATCGCCATGATCACCTTCGACGTTCCGGGCCGTTCGATGAACACCCTGACCGCCTCGGTGATGAAGGAAATCCCCGAACTGGTCGAACGCATCAAGACCGACGAGGCCATCAAGGGCGCCGTCATAACCTCGGGCAAGGCCTCGGGCTTCTGCGCCGGCGCGGACCTGGGCGACATGGCTGGCGGCGTGCTGTCGGGCGGCGGCGACCTGCAAAAGGCGTTCGACGCCGGCTGGACGCTGAACGGCGCCTTCCGTGCGCTGGAAACCTCGGGCAAGCCGATCGCAGCTGCTATCAATGGCCTGGCCTTGGGCGGCGGGCTGGAGTTCACCCTGGCCGCTCACTACCGCGTGGTCGAGAACGACAATAAGATCCAGCTGGGCCTGCCCGAGATCAAGGTCGGCCTGTTCCCCGGCGGCGGCGGCACCCAGCGCCTGACGCGTCTGGTCGGCGTCCAGAACGCCATGATGGCGATGAGCGAGGGCAAGTCCTTCCGCCCGAACGACGCCAAGGGCGCCGGCATCGTCCATGAGGTGGTCGAGAAAGGCCAGTCGGTCGAGGCCGCCAAGGCCTGGATCAAAAACGGCGGGAAAGCCGTCCAGCCCTGGGACGAAAAGTCGTTCAAACTGCCCGGCGGCGGCCCCTATCACCCGGCCGGCATTCAGAACTTCATGGTCGGCAACGCCATGCTGCGCAAGCAGTCCTACGGCAACTATCCGGCCGTGGTGAACCTGATGAAGGCCGTTTACGAAGGCGCCCAGGTGCCGATGGACGCGGCCCTGCGCATCGAAACCCGCTACTTCATCAAGACCCTGATGACGCCGCAGGCGCAGGCCATGATCCGTTCGCTGTTCCTGTCCAAGCAGGAGCTTGACAAGGGCGCCGTTCGCCCGGCCGGCGTGCCCAAGTCCGATCCGAAGAAGGTCACGGTCATCGGCGCCGGCATGATGGGCGCGGGCATCGCCTATGTGCAGGCGCTGGCCGGCATCGAAACCATCCTGATCGACCAGACGCAGGAAGCCGCCGACAAGGGCAAGGCCCACGTCGAGGAACTGCTGAAGAAGCGCCTGTCGCGCGGTCAGCTGACGCAGGAGAAGTATGACGCCCTGCTGGGTTCGGTGACGGCGACGACGGACTACGATCTGATCAAGGGCTCTGACCTGGTTGTCGAGGCCGTGTTCGAGAACCGCGAGATCAAGGCCGACGTGACCAAGCGCGCCGAGGCGCAACTGGCCGAAGGCGCCGTCTTCGGCTCCAACACCTCGACCCTGCCGATCACCGGTCTGGCCGAGGCCTCGGTGCGGCCCGAGGACTTCATCGGCATCCACTTCTTCTCGCCCGTCGACAAGATGATGCTGGTCGAGATCATCCTGGGTGAAAAGACGGGTCAGGCCGCCATCGCCAAGGCGCTGGACTATGTGCTGAAGATCAAGAAGACGCCGATCGTGGTCAACGACAGCCGCGGCTTCTACACCTCGCGCTGCTTCTCAACCTTCCTGATGGAGGGCATGGCGATGCTGGAAGAGGGCTACGGCCCCGCCCTGATCGACAATGTCGGTCGCATGACCGGCATGCCGCGCGGCCCGCTGGAGATGCACGACGACGTCGCCCTGGACCTGTCCTACAAGATCGCCAAACAGACGGCGCTGGATCTGGGCGACAAATATGTCCCGTCGGAAGGCGCCGACATCGTCGCCAAGATGGTCGAGGGCGGTCGCTTCGGTCGCAAGAACGGCAAGGGCTTCTACGACTACGATCAGAAGCCCAAGACGATCTGGAAGGGTCTGGGCGAACTGGCCCCGACGACCAAGGGCATCGATCAGCCGGAGGAGCCGACCGCCTTCGCTCAGATCGACGAGCTGAAGACGCGCCTGCTGTATCGCCAAGCCGTCGAAGTGGCCCGCTGCTGGGAAGAGGGCGTCATCGACGATCCGCGCGAAGCCGATCTGGGCGCCATCCTGGGCTGGGGCTTCGCGCCCTGGACCGGCGGTCCGATCAGCATGATCGACGGCATCGGCCTGGCCAAGTTCGTCGAAACCGCCGACCGTCTGGCCGCGACCTACGGCGACCGCTTCAAGGTCCCGCAGCTGCTGCGCGACATGGCCGCGAAGAACGAGACCTTCTACGGCAAGTTCGCCCCGGAGAAGGTGGCCGCCTGATCAGCAGGCGACATCGGTAAAACGACGAACGGGCGGCCTTCGGGTCGCCCGTTTTCGTTTGGCGTTTGACTTTCGTCATCCTCCGGCGCGCCAAGCGCGCCCTGGGGAACCCAGCGGCGCCGGAGGCGATCTTTCCATCGCAGAATCTCGGGGCATCAGTCCGCGACAGCTTCGCGCTCATGCGCGCCGCTGGGTTCCGGGTCTCCGCTACGCTTCGCCCGGAATGACGAAAGAAAGATCAGCGCTGCTCACAAAAGAAAAGACCCGCCCGACACGAGGTCGAGCGGGTCGCTCCGCCGCCCTTCGCGGGGTCGGTGGCGGGTCGCTAGGGGCGACGGAGTAGCGGTGAAAAGACCGGACCGAGACCGGAACAAACTTTGACGGTCCGCCCAGCCTCGGAGGCTGGCGTCAGCCTTCCAGGTCCTGGCCTTCGTCCGGCTCGGGCGTGCCCAGCAGTTCGTCGGCGATCTTGTTGGTCGAGGCGCGCACGGCCTTTTCGATCGAGGCGGCGATGTCCGGGTTCTGCTTCAGGAACTCGCGCACATTCTCGCGGCCCTGACCGATTCGGGTGGAGTCATAGCTGAACCAGCTGCCCGACTTCTCAATAATGCCGGCCTTGACGCCCAGATCGATGACCTCGCCCAGCTTGGAAATGCCCTCGCCATACATGATGTCGAAGATGACCTCGCGGAATGGCGGGGCGACCTTGTTCTTAACCACCTTGACCCGAGTGGTGTTGCCGACCACCTCGTCGCGGTTCTTGATCGCGCCAGTGCGGCGGATGTCCAGACGCACCGAGGCGTAGAACTTCAGCGCATTGCCGCCCGTCGTCGTCTCGGGCGAGCCGTACATGACGCCGATCTTGTGACGGATCTGGTTGATGAACAGGACGATGCATTTCGACTTGGAGATCGAGGCCGTCAGCTTGCGCAGCGCCTGGCTCATCAGGCGCGCCTGAAGGCCCGGCAGGCTGTCGCCCATCTCGCCCTCGATTTCGGCGCGCGGCGTCAGGGCCGCGACGGAATCGACGACCACAATATCGACGGCGCCCGACCGAACCAGCGTATCCACGATCTCCAGCGCCTGCTCGCCGGTGTCCGGCTGCGACACCAGAAGATCATCCAGATTGACGCCCAGCTTCTGGGCGTAGACCGGGTCCAGCGCATGTTCGGCGTCGACGAAGGCGGCGACCCCGCCCTTCTTCTGCACTTCCGCGACGGTGTGCAGGGCCAGCGTCGTCTTGCCCGACGATTCCGGGCCGAACACCTCGATCACCCGCCCGACAGGCAGGCCGCCGATGCCCAGAGCCATGTCCAAGCCCAGCGAGCCGGTCGAAACGCTGTCGATCTCGGCGACCATGCCCGCCTTGCCCAGTTTCATCACCGAGCCCTTGCCGAAGGCGCGATCGATCTGCGCGATCGCCGCCTCCAGGGCGCGTTGCTTGTCGCCGTCGTCCTTGCCCACCAATTTGAGTGCCGCCTGTGAAGCCATTGCCTTCGTCTCCCTTGCCATGATTCCCGTCATTCAGCTTGGGAGAGACCCGCCTGGACCCGCCCCCGTTTCGTGAGGGAGACTATGTGCATGTTTTGTTCTGGTTCACAAGATGTTCTCATCGATCAAAACGGGAACGCTCTAATCACACGACCGTTTCTGACGCATCCGGACCGCTCAGGCGATCAGCCGTGCGCCCAGCCCTGTGAGGCAGCCCAGGACGAGTGCGACGGCGGCAAGGGCGCTCAAAGCCCTGACCGCGCTTGCGGATGTGGGCGCCAGAGGCCGCGCCGACAGCACGATCAGCAGGGCGACCAGGCCCAGAGCGCCGGGCAGATCCATCCCGACGCCCAGAAACACCCCATGCCCTTGAACCAAGAGCCAGCCGCCAACGACGATGGTGATCCCGACGGATGGCATGGCGCGCGCCATGACGTCAGTCGCGCGCCGACGATCGCCGTCACGGCGGCCGCCAGGGCCGCGATCAGCCCAGGCCACAGCAGGATAAAGGCCGCTTCGGGCGCCACAGCCTGCACCACCCCGCCAAGGATGAGGACCAGCGCGATCGCCCCCAGCCAGCCGCCCCAGGTCGTCTCGTCGTCGCCGGCAGGCCACAGGCTCAGCCCCACAGCGACGACCGTCGCCCCGATGACCACGACGTTCAAACCGCCCAGAGCCGTGGCCACGACGGCGGCGCCGATGATGACCCCGGCGACGATCCGGCGGCCGATCCGCGCCCGCCCCGCGACCAAAGCGAGGACCAGCCCGGCGATGGCTAGCGCCACGGCGATCTCCAGGACCGGCAGGCGCCGCAGCAGGGTGTAATAGGTCTCGGCCGAGGCGATGCGGCTGCCCACTGGTCCGGCCAGGACACGCACGGCCTGACCGACGACGACCGCGCTAGCCAGTAACCAAAGCCCGCCCAGTGCGCCCTTCACCACGGACATCCCGCGCAAGCCCGTGGCGTGTCGCGCGCCCCAGGCGGCGAAGCCCGTCGCCAGGGCGGCGACGATCAGCAGGACCCAACCGATCGCCGGCGAATGCTGGACGACAAACAGACCGAAGACATCGGCATAGACCGCATTCTGCGTCGCCTGCGGCAGGGTCGGCGCCCGCAGCAGGTCATCGGCCATTTCCAACGACTGGGAGCCGATATGCTGCACGCTGCCCTGATCCAGCGCCTGCGGGGTCGAGGACGGTGAATGATACTGCGCCGGGCGGCCGATGAAGGCGAGATTGATCCCCGCCAACCTCCGATCCGCCGTCACGGTGAAGTCCGTGCCATTGGGCATCAGCCGATAGACGAAGATGGCCAGGGCGTTGCTGGACGGCCCGCCCGTCGCCCTGTGGGTCGCCTGGGCGTAGCGGGCGATGGTCTGGGCGTTGCCGGGTTCGGTCTCGAACATCATGGCGCGCCCGCCTCCGCCCCGCGCCTCCAGATTGATCACCGCTCCGATGTCGTCGCGCAGCGGATGCTCACTGAAAAAGGCCCGCGCCCCGTCCAGATTCAGCTCCTCGGCGTCGGTGAACAGGACCACCAGAGTCCGTTCGGCCCCGCCCCGCGCCTTGATCGCACGCACGGCTTCCAGAATGGCGGCCACGCCGGTCGCATCGTCGGCGGCGCCGGGCGAGTTCGGCACGCTGTCATAATGGGCCATCAGGACGACGGCGGGCAGGCCGGGGTCACGCCCCGGCAGGATCCCGACGATATTGACGGCCTGGACGCCGCCCGCATTTCCACCCTCCCGCTCGATCCGCGCGACGGCGGCGGGCGACAGGGCGCCGGTCTGCAGGCTGGGCTGAAGTCCCAGCGCCGTCAGCCTTTGGACCAGATAGGTCTGAACCTGACGATGTTCGACCGAGCCGACGGGATGCGGCGCTCGTGCGATACGGTTCACGTCCATCATGGCGCGCGCGGCCGAGAACTGAACCGCAGGCGCCGAGGCAGGCAAGGATTGGGGCGTCTGGGCGGTCAGCACCGCCAAGCCGAGGGCCGCCGCAAGGGACGCCAGAAACAACACCCACCGCATATCCAATCCCCCGATCGCTCCGTCCCGCAGTCCAGCCCAGAACCGCCGCCCTGTGCAAGGCCTCGATCAGCGGCGCACGACGTTTCGCGCCGTCAGATTGCCCGTGGCGCCGTCGCCGTCGTCCGCGCTGGACCCGAACGGCCAGCCCCGGTCGTCGCCGCAGTAGCGTCGTCCGCCCTCGCGCGACCCGATCACCACCGCGCGCGGCCTCAGCCAGCCCGCGCCGGTGAACAAATTGTCCGTAATCTGATTATAGGATGGCGTCTGGTGGCGGATCACGCCGTCCTCGCCGCAGTTGCGGTACAGAAGCACCCCGCCCTTGCCGTGCAACGCCAGCCGGTTGCCGATGATGCGGTTGGCGCCCGACCCATCCACCGCGATCTGCTCGCGGCCGGTGCGGATATCGAAATCGTTGTCCTGGATCAGCGCCCCTGCGCTCTCGGTGTCCAGATAGACGGCGGTCGAGGTCGAGCGCCCCGTAAAGCGGGATCGCGTCACCGTGGTGCGCGTCACCCCAGGCCCGACATACAGGGGAATGGTCCCCACGCCCTCGAACCGAACCCGATCCAGGGCGACGCGGATCGGCGCGGCAGACTGGGCCGCTTGCGTGTGTCCGGCGGTGCGTGACGAGGCCAGCAGGTCGCGCATCGATCCGCCCGCCCCCATGCCCCAGATCCGCACATTGCCGACGACGGTGCAGTTTCGGATCGTCACATCGACCGGCCGCGACCACTGATCGCCCTCGCGGCGAGACCAGACGGCGAGGGTTGGGGCGGCGGTCGTCGCCGGGCCCGGCGCGCGGATCGTCCCGCCCCCGCAATCCAGTGACGCCCCTGAGCCTTCCGCGCCCTCGATCAGCACGCGGCGGCGGATATCGACGCCCGGCAGGTCGACTTGGCACGTCAGGCGATACGGCTGCGTCGACGGCGCCGTCAGCGCCGCCACCTCTTGCGGCGTGCACGGCCGGTCGACCGGCGCCTGAAAGGTCAGCAGGGCGAGAGCCAGCACCGCCGTCATATCAAGGCACAGGGATCGCCAGGGCCGCGCGCTCGGCCGCGCAGCCGGGATTGGTCAGGCCGCTGCGACGCGCGGCCGCCAGCTCGGCCCTCGCCGCCGCCATGTCCGCCTGGAAGGCCGGGCTGGCGATGGCGCGGGCCGCGACGTCCCGCCCGGTCCGTTCGCCGACCGCGATATCGGTCGGATAGTGCATGGCGCAGATCAGGCGGCTGACCCCGATCTCGTGGCCGATCCGGCGCACGGCCTCGGCCCGGTCCGGCTCCAGCGCCGCAAAGGCCTCGCCATAGGCCGTCGCGACGGCGGCGCTGCCGGACGGATAGGAGGCGCTGCGTCTCGCCGCAGGCGTCAGGGTCTGGCAGGCGCGGCGACTAGGATCGTCGCCGACCGGCCGCAGCCGCGGCTGGCGCGCCTTGACGCGTTCGGCCGCACTGTTCGCGTCATGGAAGATTTTCGCCATCACCCGGTCCAGAGTCGGCGTCTCGGCCGATCCCAGCCGCACCCCCAGGGCGCAGTCGAAATGTTGCAGGGCCAGGGGCGGACGCAGCTCGGCATGGGCGGTCGCCAGCAGCCAACGGTCGCCGTCCTCCAGCGCCGCAAACCGCGCCGAGGCCGCCTTGTCCGCCAGGTCCGTCGCGCCCCCCTGGGCGGGAGGCGGCGGCGCGGCGTCCGCCAGTTCGATGATCGCCTGATCGCTTAGAAAGCCTTCGGTCGGGATCGTAAGCGCCGACCTGGGCGCGCCTGCGCAACCCGCGATCAGCAGCGTCGCCATCGCCGCGCCGAGGGCGGCGGCGCGCTTCACTGACCCGCGCTCCAGCCCAGTTGCACGGAGGTTTCCCCGGTCTCGGTCGGGGCCGCGACGACTTGCAGCGACGGGCCGTCGGCGGCGTCCGCCGCCGCGCCATAGGCGCGCGTTTCGCCTTGGTTCATGCCGGCGACCGACCTCAAACCCGCCTTCTCGGCCCGCTCGCGATAGAAGGCGACGACATCGTCGGGAGACGCGGTGGTCGTGAACGTCACCAGCGCGCCCGGTCCGGCCTCTCCGTCGCCCGCCAGCGGCTGGCCGTCGACCTTGGCGCCGGGATAAAGCGCGGCGAAGGCCGGCGCCCCGTTTGCGGCTGGCGCGGAGGCGCTCGACACGACCGGGGCCTCGGCGACGGGCGGCGTCGCGTCGACGTTGGCTGACGACGCCGAATTAGGCGCAGCCTTCGCCTCGACCGGTTGGGCCGAGCGATCACATCCTGCGAGGCAAAACAGAACTACGACGGCGGAGGCCGCCAAGCGAAGCGTCATCGAGAGATCGTCCTTGGACCGAGAGGGTCAGAGCGCCACCGTGGCGCATGGTTGCGGCGGCGACAAGGCGCCCGCTCAGTCGGCGGCGTCGTCCTGCCCCTTCGAGCCTTCCTTCGCCAGCCGGTCGTTGATCTTGGCCGAATCGGGGTCGTCATCCGTGCCTGCAGCCGAACCGCCGCGCAGCGAGCCTGCCCGCGTGTCCGATCCCGAATCGCTGCCGTCCAGGGCGTCGATCAGCGTATCCGCCTTGTGACCCAGATCCGGCTTTTCGCCCATGTCGGCGGCCTCGCGGGCGTCGTCGCAATCCGCTTCGGGCTTGGTGGGATCGGTGTCGGTCATGACGCAGTCTCCGTTCGTCGAGATGAGGTTAAAGCGCCTGATCCGGTTGCGGTTCCAGACTCTCGCCCTTGAACCCCAAGGCACAGACCCGATCTAGGCGTCATGATCCGGTTTTCAGTTCTCGACCTCTCCCCCATCGTCGAAGGCGGCGACGCGCGACGCGGCCTGGATGAAACCCTGGCCCTGGCCCAGGCCGCCGATCGGCTCGGCTATGAGCGGTTCTGGCTGGCCGAACATCACAATATGCCCGGCATCGCCAGCGCCGCGACCGCAATTGTCATCGGCCATGTCGCGGCGGGGACCGAGCGCATCCGCGTCGGCTCCGGCGGCGTCATGCTGCCCAACCATGCGCCCCTGGTCGTCGCCGAACAGTTCGGCACGCTGGAGACCCTGTTTCCCGGCCGGATCGATCTCGGCCTGGGCCGCGCCCCCGGCACGGACGGCGCGACCGCCCGTGCGCTGCGTCGCTATTTCGAAGGCGCCGACCAGTTTCCGCGCGACGTCGTCGAACTGATCCAGTGGTTTGAACCGGCCGCCGAGAACCAGCCCGTCCGCGCCGTGCCGGGCGCCGGCCTGCGCGTGCCGATCTGGCTCTTGGGCTCCAGCCTGTTCAGCGCCCAGCTCGCCGGCCAGCTCGGCCTGCCCTACGCCTTCGCCAGCCATTTCGCGCCCGAACTGTTGCTGGAGGCCCTGGCCCTGTATCGCCGCGAGTTCGTCGCCTCGGACCGCCTGGCCAAGCCCCACGCCATGGCCGCGATCAACGTCTTCGCCGCCGACACGGACGCGCAGGGCGTGCGCCTGTCCACCTCGATGCAGCAGAGCTTCGCCCGCCTCTCGACCGGCAAGCCGGGCAAGCTGCCGCCGCCCGTCGACGACATCACCACCATCCTGACGCCGCAGCAGATTGCGGGCGCAAAGGGCCGCCTGCTCTATTCCGCCATTGGCGGCCCGGAGACCGTCAAGCGCCAAATGACCGACTTCATCGCCATGACCGGCGTGGACGAGCTGATGGTCACCGGCATGATGTTCGACAACGCCGCCCGCATCCGCAGCCTGGAGATCGTGGCCGAGATTCGCGAGCAGCTTTAGCCTCCTATTGTTCGGAGCCTGATCGCCACAGGCTTTGCACCAGGGGCTCCACCAGATAGGCCAGCACGGTGCGTTTGCGGGTCAGCATCACGACTTGCACCGGCATGCCCGCGCGGATGGATCGCGCGGCGGAACCCAGCTTCTCCAGTTCAGACTGCGGCACCACGACCTCGGCGCGGTAATGGCTTCGGCCGGTCTTTTCGTCGGTGAAGCTGTCGGCGGAAATGCGCGTAACTCGGCCATGGACGATGGGCGGGTTGCGCTCGCGCAGGCCGGGGAACTTGACCTCCGTATCCAGACCGACACGCAGATTGTCGATGTCGGCAGGATCGACCTGCGCCACGATGACCTGTGACGCCTCGTCGGGCACGACCTCCATCAGGGTCTGCCCCGGCTGAATGACGCCTCCAGGCGTAAACACCGACAGGCCGACGACCTGGCCGGTCGCGGGACTGCGGATTTCGGTGCGCGCCAGTTGGTCGCGCAGTTCGATCATCTTGGGACGCAGATCATTGAGCTGGATCTCCACCTGTCTCAGCTGTTCGGCGACATCCTCGTTCAGCTTGGTGGACACGCCCAATGTCTGAAGGCGGGCCTCGCCGATCTGCTCGCGCGTGCGCGCCACCTGCGCCCGCAACGATCCCTGTTCGCCTTCCAGAGCGGCCGCCGTCCGTTCCAGCGCCCGGACACGGGTAAGCGGCGCATAGCCCTGGGCCGCCAATGACCGCAGGCCTTCCAGTTCTTCCGCGATCAGGCGCTGTTGCGTGGCGTTGGCCTCGATCTGGCGCTCGTAGCCGTCCATCTGATCGCGAAGCTGGCCGATGCGTTGGTTCAACACCCCGGTCTCGGTCGAGCGACCCGCGCCGCGTGCTGCATACTGAAGCCGCTGAAGGCGCATCGCCTCGTCGGCCAACGCCTGATCCTTGGGCGGCAGGCCCGCGAACTCGGGCGGGATCGGCAGGGTCGGCAGACGGTCGCGTTCGGCGATGAGGCGGGACCGTTGAGCCAGGAGGGCGAAGACCTGGCTGGCGGCGCCGCGTTCGCTGGCGGTCAACTCACCGGCGTTCAACCTGACCAGCACCTGCCCGCGTCGCACCTTGTCCCCCTCGGCGACCATTAGGGCGCCGACCACCCCGCCGTCTCGATGCTGAACGGCCTGACGATTGCCGGAAACGAAAACCTGACCTTGCGCAAAGGCGCCCGCATCCAGCGGTGCGAACGCGGCCCAGCCCAAAAAGCCGACGAAGAAGACGATGATGATGCCGATGCCGAGCATCAGCTCCGGCCGCGGGGAATCGGGCGCATCGTCGGGGCTCTTGCGCATGAAGGTATCGATCAGGCTGCTCATGAGGCGGCGCCTCTTTGTGCAGACGCCGCAACAAGCGTCGAGGGGCGATTGATCCGCGCCAGGATTTCGTCGCGCGGGCCCTCCATCTGAACGGCGCCGTCACGCATCATCAACAGGCGATCCACGCGGGCCAATACGCCGGCGCGGTGCGCCACGATGACCACCGCTGCGCCTCTGGCGGCCGCCTTCACGACCGCGACCATCAGGGCGCTCTCGCCTTCCTGATCCAGGTTCGAGTTGGGCTCGTCCAGCACCAGCAGGCTGGGGTCGCCATAGAGCGCGCGCGCCAAGGCGATCCTCTGTGCCTGACCGGCGGAAACACCGGACCCCAGCGGGCCGAGCACGGTGTCATAACCCTTGGGCAGATGCAGGATCATATCGTGCGCGCCTGCCGCAATGGCGGCGGCGACCGCCCCTTGATCAATGATGGCCTTTTCGACACCCACAGCGGCGGCAAACCGAGAGATGTTGTCACGGATCGAGCCGGCCATCAGGCTGGGATTCTGCGGGAGATATCCGATGAACTGAGCTAGGTCATCGCCGTCGCGGGCATCGTACTCGGCGCCATCCAGGCGAACGATTCCGCTTGTGGGCCGCAGCGCACCGGCGATGACGCGCGCCAGAGTGGTTTTGCCCGACCCGCTGGCGCCGATCACACCCAGGGTTTGTCCCGGCTCCAGCGCCAGGCTCACACCCTTCAGCAACGGTTGTTCGCCTTCCGGCAACCGCACCACGACCCCCTCGACTTTCAGCCGACCCGCCGGCGGTGGCAGGGCCGTGCGCGGTCGTTCCTCTCCTTCAGTCTGGCCGAACAGATCGACCAGATTGTTCCAACTCGCCCGCGCCTGGACCAAACCTGGCCAGGCGCCCACCAGAAGCTCGACCGGCGCGACGGCGCGGCTGAGAAGCACCGACGAAGCGATGATCGATCCTGGCGAAATCTGCCCCTTCACGACCAAAAGAGCCGCTAACCCCAAGGCGGCGGACTGCAAAACCAGCCGCACGAACTTGATCGCGCCGGAGTATTTTCCGCCGGCAAGCTGCGCTTCCGACTGTTGCGACACGGCGTTACGGCGCTGCTCGATCTGGCCTGCGATACTGGCTTTTCTCATGCCAAGGGCGCGGACGACCTCGGACTGGGCGGCCACGCTTTCCTGCGCGGCATAGGCGGCCGTGCTGGACTGGATGGCCTTTGACAATCTGGAGCGACTGTCGCGTTCATTCAGCCAAGCCAGAATGAAAAGGACAATGCCCCCGACCAAGGTCAGCACCCCGATCCAGGGGTGCAGCAGGAAGCAGCACGCCAGATAAAGCGGCGTCCAGGGCGCGTCGAAAAGGGCCAGGGCGCCGGAACCCGACACCGCGCCTCTGACATTGTCGAACTCGCGCAGCGCTTGAGTATTCGGCGCCTTGCTCTGGAGGTTGACGACCCGCGACAGGATGCGTGTGGACAAAAGCCGGTCCAGCCGCAGCCCGGCCCTCAGCAACAGACGCGCCCGCAGCCAGTCGAGCGCCGCCAGACAAGCCAGGGCGAAGACCGCGACCGCCGTCATCAGCGTCAGGGTCGTCAAACCGCCGGTCGGCACGACGCGGTCGTAGACCTGCATCATGTAGAGGGTCGGCGTCAGATAGAGGAAGTTGATCAGGGCGCTGAACACCGCCGCCCAGACGAAATGAACCCGACACGCCCTGACGGCCTCGATCAACGGTCCCGCACCTGGACGTTCTGGAAGCAGTGACTTCAACACGACGGGCTTTCGGCTCCATGTCCAACACGGCCACGCAAACCGTGACGACAACCATAGACATGACATAATGGCGTAGCGATGGTTGATGTCCAACTGTCCGATCGTCCAGCGAAACGCATGGGGTTGTGCGCGATGAGATTGAAGTCCTTGCCGAACTTGATTGCGGCCGGCGCCATCGCAGCAGTCGTTGGATTGGTTACTGGCGCATGCAGCGCAAAGGAGGCCGCGATGTCCGAGGCGAGTTCGCTGACGATCCAGGATGTTTTCGGACATTATCAGCTTGCCGGCCCCGATCTGCCAACGACCTGCCGCCTGACGCTCGACCCGGTTTCAAGCGCTGGTCGGCTGCCGATTCTGGCTAGCCGATGTGGATCAGCGAATATGTCGTCGGCCAGCCACTGGCGTGTGACCAGAGAAGGGTTCGATCTCTTGTCAAAGGGGGACGCCGTGCTGATCGGCTTTCGCCGGATTGACGTCGATCGCTTCGAAGGTCGCGACGCCTCTGGACGCGTCTACAGGCTGGAACGCGCGCCAATGGCCTGAACCTCGGCCAGAAACTCCACCAACAGATGGTTGATCTCGGCCGCCCGTTCCTGCTGGATCCAGTGGCCCGCGCCCGGCACCACGACGGATCGGGCGAGGTTCGGCGCCCAGTCCTTCAGCCCCGCCTCACGCCCGCCGGCGTAATGGCGCACCGGGTCGTCCTCGCCGACGATGAACAGGGCGGGCGGGGTGATCTTCTGGTCCTGCAGAAAGGCCGTCAGCGACCAGTTCAGGTCCATCGCTCGATACCAGTTCAGGGGTCCTTCGAACCCGCCTGCTGAAAAGGCCTGCACATATTCGTCGAAATGCGCCTCGCTCATCCACGGCGGCAGGATCGCGTCGTCGGCGATGGTGTCGAGCAGAGCCACGCCTTCGGGCATGAAGCCGGTCGATCTGCGATCGGCGGGGGTCGCGCCGTCGTAGGCGTAAAACAGTTTCCTCAGCGCCATTGCGGGATCGGCGTCCAGCGCGCGGTGCGCATCCGGCGCCTGGAACCGGCTGATATAGAGGTCGCCCAGCCCGGCCCGTTTCGAGATGGCGGCCATGGCGGCGGTGGGCGGTCCCTTGGGTCGGCGCGGCTGGAACGGCACCGACAGGCCCGCGACCGCCGTGAACAGATCGGGCCGCAACAGGGCGCAATGCCAGGCCACGGGCGCGCCCCAGTCATGCCCGACGACGATGTAGGACGCCTTGCCCAGCGCGCGGACCAGATCGACCATGTCGCCGACCAGATGCAGGATGGAATAGGCCTCGACCCCCTCCGGCTTGTCCGTCCCGCCATAGCCCCGCATGTCCGGGGCGACGACATGATAGCCCGCCTGTGACATCGCCTGGACCTGAGCGCGCCAGCTGATCCCCAGTTCTGGGAAGCCGTGGATCAGCAGGACCAGCGGCGCGTTGTCATCCTCGAACCCGGCCTCCAGAACCTGTTGGACCAGACCGTCGGTCTTGATATGCCGGGTTCGCATCGCTTCCTCCGACGGCGTCTTCGCCGCTCATTATCGTCAGGACGGACATGACCCGCCTCGTCACCTTTGCGGACGGTACGACCGTTCCCGCCCTCGGCCAAGGCACCTGGGAGCTGGGCGACGACCCGGCCTGGCGCGATGAGGAGCAGCAGGCCCTGGCGCGCGGCATCGATCTGGGCATGACCCTGATCGACACGGCTGAGCTCTATGGCGACGGCCGCTCGGAACGGCTGGTGGGCGAGGTCATCGCCGGACGCCGCGATGAGGTCTTCGTGGTCTCCAAGGTCCGGCCCGAGAATGCGTCGGAGATGAAGATGATGCTGGCCTGCGAAAAGTCACTGGAACGGCTCGGCGTCGAGCGGCTGGACCTCTACTTGCTGCACTGGGAAGGCCATGTGCCGCTGGAGGAAACTGTCGCGGCCTTCCGCGATCTGGTCGACGAGGGGATGATCGCCCGCTGGGGCGTGTCCAACCTGGACCTGCGCGCCATGGAGCAGCTGATGGAGATCGAGGGGGGCGAGGACTGCGCCGCCAACCAGCTGCTCTATAATCTCGCCTCGCGCGGGGTGGAGTTCGACCTCTTCCCGTGGATGCAGGCGCGCGACATGCCGATGATGGCCTATTCGCCGCTTGGGCGGGGCGAACTGCTGGAACAGCCACTGATCCGCGACATCGCCAATCGCCATTCCGCCAGCCCGGCCCAGGTGGCGCTGGCCGCCGTCCTACGCCACGACGGCGTCATCGCCATCCCCAAGGCCAGCTCCATCGAACACGTCGAGGCCAACGCCGACGCCCTGGAGATCCAGTTCGACCTGGAAGACCTGGAACGGCTGGATGCGGCCTTCCCGCCCCCGAAACACGCCGTGCCGCTGGACATCATCTAGCTGTCGGCGATGATCGTCAGCCGCCGGGCCCGCTCACCGTCCGTATACGGAACAACCGGTCCGCGACCCCAGACCGGATCGGGCCAGAGACCGTCGTCGCGGCGGCGGCCGACCACATGGACATGCAGTTGCGCCGTCACATTGCCGATGGCGCCGACGTTCAGCTTTTCCACCGCGCCCAGCCGCCGGACCACCCCCCCGGCCCGCACCGTCTCCTCCATCAATGTGGCCCGCTGTTGGATGCTGAGGTCTTCCAGCTCCACCGCCCCCTCGACGCGGGGGATAAGGATGAGCCAGGGGAAGCGGGCGTCGTCCTGAAGCCGCACATGGCACAGCGGCCATTCGGCGGCGGCGACCGATCCCGCCTCGAAGGCGGGCGCGACAGAAAACCCCATCAGTTCAGACCGTAGATGACGCAGGCGCTGTCGGTCATCACCTGCAAAGGCGGTTGCAGCGCCAGACGCGCCGCCTCGATCTGGGCCTCGCTGGGCGCGCCGCCTCCGGGCGCTGGAGGCGGGGGCGGGGGCGGCGCCGCGGGCGGCGGGTAGCTGATGCGCGACCCCGTCACCACAATATCGTCCACCGTCGTCTCCTGCCCGCCCCCTGCGGCGTACGAAGGCCAGCCCGCCAGCACGTCCGTCTGGCAGACCCGCCCCGACGGATCGATGATCTTGACGCGGCCCAGGGTGGCGCCCGCATTCGCCGCCGCCGCCTCGGCCCGGCGGCGCGCATCCTTCATCGCCTCGGCCTGCAGATTGGCCTTCCAGCTGTTCTCCGGCTCCAGGTTGAAGTTCACCTGTCCGATCGAGGTCGGACGAGAAGCCACAATGGTCGCATAGACCCGCTCAATCAGGCGCACATCGCGCACCGTCACATTGACCGAGGCGTCAGCCTGATAGCGGGCCACACGGTCGGCGCGGGTGTTGTCGCGCATCACCCCGTTTTCGTCGCGATACTGGTCATAGAGCGGCCGGGTGGTGACGCTGGTCTCGACCCGCACCTTGTCCGCGCCATAGGCTGACAAGGCCTGGCTCAGCGCACGCACCTGATCGGCGGCGGCGCGCGAGGCCTCGGCGACGCTGCGGTCCACCGACTGGAAGCTGGCCGAGACGAAGGCGCGGTTGGCCTGGATCTCGACCCGCACCTGGCCAAGCGACGCGATGACCGGATCGCGCATCCACCAGGGCGCCGGGATATAGCGGTCGCCGATCGTCGCGGGCGGCGTCTGGGCCAGCACAGGCGTGGCGACCGACGCCAGCAGCAGGGCGAAAGCGAATGAACGGCGCATCGAAATCCTCCGGTTGTCGCCGGACCTTCGCAAGCCTGACCAAGGCCGTAAAGCGAGGTTCTTGCGACAGCCGCGCGAGGGGTCTAGACCGCCCGCACGATTAATCCCCTTTCGCACACGCAATAAACGGAGACATCCATGGCACGCGCGAAGATCGCCCTTATCGGCGCCGGCATGATCGGCGGAACCCTGGCCCACGTGGCCGCGCGCGAAGCCCTGGGCGACGTGATCCTGTTCGACATCGCCGAAGGCACCCCGCAGGGCAAGGCGCTGGACATCGCCGAGGCCTCGGCCGTCTTCGGCCAGGACGTGGCCCTGAAGGGCGCCAACGACTATGCCGACATCGCGGGCGCCGACGTCTGCATCGTCACCGCCGGCGTGCCGCGCAAGCCGGGCATGAGCCGCGACGACCTGATCGGCATCAACCTGAAGGTCATGAAGGCCGTCGGGGAGGGCATCAAGGCCCACGCCCCCAATGCCTTCGTCATCTGCATCACCAACCCGCTCGACGCCATGGTCTGGGCCCTGCAGAAATTCTCGGGCCTGCCCAAGGAGAAGGTCGTCGGCATGGCCGGCGTGCTGGACTCGGCCCGCTTCGCCTACTTCCTGGCTGAAAAGACCGGCGTGTCGGTTCAAGACATCCACGCCTGGACCCTGGGCGGTCACGGCGACGACATGGTGCCGATGGTGCGCCACTCGACCGTCGGCGGCCTGCCCCTGCCGGACGCCGTCGCTGCCGGCTTCCTGTCGCAGGACGAGCTGGACGCCATCGTCGAGCGCACCCGCAAGGGCGGCGGCGAGATCGTGGCCCTGCTGAAGACCGGCTCGGCCTTCTACGCCCCGGCGGAATCCGCCATCGCCATGGCCAAGTCCTACCTGCTGGATCAGAAGCGCGTCCTGCCCTGCGCCGTCTGGCTGTCGGGCGAATACGGTCTGTCGGACCTCTACGTCGGCGTTCCCGCCCTGATCGGCGCGAACGGCGTCGAGAAGATCGTCGAGTTCACCACCAACGACGAAGAAAAGGCGATGTTCGAAAAGTCGGTCGCCTCGGTCCAGGGCCTGCTGCAAGCCTGCAAGGACATCGATTCCTCGCTGGCTTAAGCCGCGCGACGATCGAATGACGAAGGGCCTGCGGAGCGATCCGCAGGCCCTTTTCTTTCTTCCCTTCTCCCGTGGGGAGAAGGTGGCCCGAAGGGCCGGATGAGGCCCGCCGGTGGGCCAGCTCGCGCGACCCGACCCTCACCCTTTCGCACCAGAACGACGGCTATCGCCGCCGTGTGCTCAAGCCCTCTCCCACCGGGAGAGGGACATCATTACGGCGCCACATACCCCATCTGGCCCGCAAACTTCGGCAGCAGTTGCAGCCAGACCGTCAGCGGGTCCGCCAGTTGCGTCACGCCTTCGCCCGACAGCACGACGACATCGTACTGCACCGTCGCGGTCGGCGTTTCGGCGGCGGTGTGGAAGGCCTTCAGATAGCGGTTGTCGCGGTTCCAGGCGTTGACCGCATCCAGCGTCGCGCCGGCGCCCGGTACAACGGCGCTGAACTGAACCTCGCCGCAGCCAGACGCCTCGCAGCCATAGAAGAAGATCGCCCAGGTCAGGCCCGCATTGGTCACGGTGAAGAAGGTCAGGCCGTTCTCGGTCTGCACAGGCCCGACCCGCCCGCCCAGCCCGGTGATCCACGTCCCGACCTCGCCCGGCGTCAGCCCGCGACTGACCGCAGCCGGCGCCGTCTGGGCGAACGCTCCTCCCGCCGTCAGCGGCGATATGGTCAGAGAAAGGGCAACGGCGAGGGCGAGACGGCGCATGGAGATACTCCGAGGGTCAGCCCTACCCTAGCCGTCAGTCGCGGACGTGCGCCAGCCAGTCCTTGCTCTGCATTTCGTTGAAGCGCGACACGGTGCGCTCGAACTCGAACGCCCCCACCCCTTCGGTATAGAGGGCCTCCGGCTTGGCCGCCGCCAGCACGATCAGCTTGGTCTTGGCCTCATAGAGGGCGTCCACCAGGGTCACCAGACGCCGCGCCTCGTGGTGGTTGGCCGAGCTCAGGATCGGCACGTCTTCCAGGAACAGGGTGTGGAACCGCTGGGCGATGGCCAGATAGTCCTGCGGCCCCAGCGGCCTGGCGCATAGGTCGTTAAACGTCGCCCGCGCCATCGACCCGACCGTCCGCGCCACCACCACATCGCGGCCGAGCACGGTCAGGTGCGCCGGCTCTTCTGGTTCGCCCCCCTTCAGCTCGCGCCATAACGCTTCGAACGCCGCGCGGTCGTCCGGCGTGTGCCAGACCTGGGCCGAGGTCATCCGGTCCAGCCGCCAGTCCCGCGCCCCGGCCGTCTCGACCACCACGCAACGCTCGCGGATAATGTCGATGAAGGGCAGGAAGAGCTGACGGTTGATGCCGTTCTTGTAGAGGTCCTCCGGCGCGCGGTTCGAGGTGATGGCCAGCACCACCCGATCCTCGAACAGGGCTTCGAACAACCGGCCCAGGATCATGGCGTCGGCGATGTCGGTGACCTGCAATTCGTCGAAACACAGCAGCCGGGCTTCCGACGCGATCAGCTTGGCGATCGGCGGGATGGGGTCGTCGCCCTTATGCGTGCCGAACACGGCCTTGCGGGTCTTCGCATCCCCATCGCGCCACTGTTTCACCAGATCGTGGATGCGGGCCATGAAGGCGTGAAAGTGCGCGCGCGTCTTTCGCGGCTCCGGCGTCGCCGAATAGAACAGGTCCATCAGCATCGACTTGCCGCGTCCGGGCGGGCCGTAGAGATAGACGCCCCGCACCTCCGGCGCCTTGCCGAACAGGCCGCGTTTGGCCAGATCGACCTCGAGCCGCTCCAGCGCCGTGATCACGCTCTCCTGCGCCGGATCGGGCGTCAGCACGCCCTCTTCCACGCGGATATCGTAGGCGTTGCGGATACGGGAGGTCATGGGAGGACTGCTTAAAGCCCGGCACAGTGAAAAGCGATTGCTTCGCGGCTGCGAACGCCTAAATGCACAGCACACACCAAACCGCGCTCAAGCAGCAAGGCTCCGCTGAGCCGAGCGGTAGCGCGTCCGAAGGATCAAGCATCATGGGTTATCGCGTCGCCATCGTCGGGGCCACGGGCAATGTGGGCCGCGAAATGCTGAACATCCTCGAGGAGCTGGAATTCCCCGTCGATGAAATCCACGCCATCGCCTCGCGCAAGTCCAAGGGCGTCGAGGTCTCCTTCGGCGACAAGACCGTCAAATGCCAGGACATCGAGCAGTTCGACTTCTCCAAGGTCGACATCGTCCTGATGTCCGCCGGCGGCGCGGTGTCCAAGGAATGGTCCGAGAAGATCGGCAAGGCCGGTCCCATCGTGATCGACAACTCCTCGGCCTTCCGCAAGGACTCCGACGTGCCGCTGATCGTGCCCGAGGTGAACCCGGACGCCATCAAGGATGCGACCAAGAAGAACATCATCGCCAACCCCAACTGCTCGACCATCCAACTGGTGACGGCGCTGAAGCCGCTGCACGATGCGGCCAAGATCAAGCGGGTCGTGGTTTCGACCTATCAGTCGGTGTCCGGCGCCGGCAAGGAAGGCATGGACGAGCTGTGGAACCAGACCAAGGCCATCTATGGCCTCGGCGACGCCACGCCCAAGAAGTTCCCCAAACAGATCGCCTTCAACGTCATCCCCTACATCGGCTCCTTCCTCGAGGACGGCTCGACCGACGAGGAGAAGAAGATGTCGGACGAGACGCACAAGATGCTGGACCCCGACATCCAGGTCACCGTCACCTGCGTGCGCGTGCCGGTCTTCGTGGGTCACTCCGAGGCCGTGAACGTCCAGTTCGACCGCCCCATCGAACCCGACGAGGCCCGCGCCATCCTGCGCGAGGCGCCCGGCGTGCTGGTCATCGATAAGCAGGAGCACGACGGCTACATCACCCCCGTCGACGCCGCCAGCGAACACGCCGTCTATGTCAGCCGCATCCGCAAGGACCCGACCGTCGAGAACGGCCTGAACTTTTGGGTCGTGTCCGACAACCTGCGCAAGGGCGCCGCGCTGAACGCCGTCCAGATCGCCCAGCTTCTCGACGAGACCGGCGTGATCAAGTCGTCTTCGGGATATCGTTCGATCACGGTCTAGGCGGTCTCAACCGTCATGAACGCCCACGCAGCTCCTACCGACGGCCGCGCCGTCGGCACGGCCATCGCCTGCTACACCCTGTGGGGGTTGCTGCCGCTGCTGTTCATGGCGATGGCGGCGCACGGCTTCGGCGCGCCCGAAATCCTGGCGCACCGGGCGGTCTGGTCGGTCTTCGTTGCCGGCCTGGTCCTGCTGCTGGCCGGGCAATGGGGCGAGGCGCGCCGGGTGCTGGCCACGCCGCGCACCCTGGCCTGGCTGGCCCTGTCCGCGCTGCTGATCGGCACCAACTGGAGCCTCTACGTCTTCGCCACCACCCATCACGCGACGCTGGAGGCCAGCCTCGGCTACTATATCAATCCCCTGCTCAACATGGCGGCCGGCGCCGTGTTGTTCCGCGAGAAGATCGACCGCTGGAGCGCACTGGCCATCGGTCTGGCCGCCATCGGGGTCGTGATCCAGACGATCGCCCTGGGCCATGTGCCGATCATCGGCCTGACCTTGGCCGTCACCTTCTGCGCCTATGCGGTGATCCGAAAGCGCGTACCCGCCTCGGCCCAGACCGGCCTTTTCGTGGAATGTCTGGTGCTGCTGCCCATCGGTGCGGTCTTCCTGGCCTGGTTGACCACCCACGGTCAGGCGGTCGGGTTCGCCTCGCCGTCCGGTCTGATATGGGCGCTGGTCAACGGCCCGGCGACCGTGGTTCCGCTGGCGCTGTTCGCCTGGTCGGCGCGGCGTCTGCCCCTGTCCACGGTCGGTTTCATCCAGTTCCTGGCCCCCACGCTGCAGTTCGCCTGCGGCGTCGCGACCGGCGAGCCGCTGACCCTGCTGCGGATCATCTCTTTCGTCTTCATCTGGGCCGGCGCCGGCGTCTTCGCCCTGGCCGCCTTCAATCGCAGCCGCGCCGCCAAGCGCGCCGTCGCCCTGTCCGAGACGGTCTAGACGGCGGCGTAGAGCGCGTCCAGCAACCGCTTGGGCCGGGGGTCGCCGATCAGGTGCGGCGACTGGCGCGTCATCACATAGGCCGCCGACAGCTTTCGCGACGGATCCGCCATGGCCATCGATCCGCCCCAGCCGTAATGGCCGAAGGCTTCGTTGGGCCCGAACACCTTCAGCCCGTCATTGAGCATCAGCCCTGCCGCCCAGCTGATCGTGTAGGGCAGCACCTTGTCCGGCCCATGGATGCGCTCGCGCGTCAGCTGTTCCAGCGTCCCCGCCGACAGCACCGACCGGCCGTCCAGCACGCCGTCATTGGCGACCACGCCCAGCATCTTCGCCAGGCCCAAGGCCGTGCCGTGCAGATTGGCCGACGGGATCTCCATCTCGCGCCAGGCCGCAGAACCGCGCCCGCCCGGCGCCGAGCCGCGATCCAGGAAGGCCGCCTGTTTGATCGGATCGATGGTCCCCAGGCTGGGCGCCGCCATGGGTTTGCGCATCTGCGCCACCCGACCGTGTTCGCTTTCCGGCAGGCCGATCCACAGGTCCAGATCCGCGAAGTTCTGGCGCAGCGCCTGGCCCATCGTCCGTCCGGTCGCGCGGCGATAGACCTCATTGGCCAGATAGCCGATGGTGATCGGGTGATAGCCCGAGGCCGTGCCCGGCGCCCACATCGGCGCCTGGGCCGCCAGACGCGCCAGAACCGCGGACACGTCGAACCAGATCGTCGGATCGACCGCCTCGGAAAAGCCCGGCAGGCCCGACTGGTGGCTCATCAGCTGGGCGACGGTGACCTCCGCCTTGCCCGCCGCGCCGAACTCGGGCCACAGCGAGGCGACCGGCTGGTCATAGTCGACCTGCCCGGCCTCAACCGCGCTCGCCATCAAAATGGCCATCACCGCCTTGCCGGTCGAAAACACCGACGTCAGGGTGGAGTCGGTGAACGGCGTCGTCCTGGCCGTATCCGCATGGCCCGCCCACAGATCGACGACCGCCTCGCCCTCGACCAGCACGCTGAACCGCGCCGCCTGCTCGTTCAGCCCCTCGGGCGCGTCGGTGAAGTTGGCGGCGAACGCCTCGCGCACGGCCTCAAAGCCGGGGGCGCAAACGCCGTGGATGTCGATGAGATCGGTCATAGGCCGGTCCTAGCGCGCCCGCCGCCCGCGAAAAAGGCCTCCCGCCGAAACGGGAGGCCTCAAATCGTTCGATCCGTCGACAGGATCAGGCCGCGACGACCTCGGTCGCCTGTTCGGCCAGGATGGTCAGACCTTCGCCGTTCACGTCGGCGAAACCGCCGTGCACGTCGTACTGGGTCTTTGAGCCGTTGTTATAGACGGTCACCAGACCCTCGCGCAGGGCGGTCATGAAGGGCGCGTGGTCCGGCAGAACGCCGAAGTCGCCCTCGACGCCCGGTGCATCGACCTGGTCCACGAGGCCCGAGAAGACCTCGCGTTCCGGCGAGACGAGGGAAAAGTTCAGTTTGCCAGCCATCAGTCCGATGTTCCGATTTGATAGGTGGCGACGGAAATCGGATAGGTCCCGCCCGTGCCCCATATCGCCATGTAAATCACGCTTTCGGCGACGTTCTTCCTGAAAAGAACACCCTTGCCGTTGACGTCGTTTGAATCGCTATCGAAGGTCCAAGTCTGTGTGGTCCTGGCCTTTGTGATGTAACCATCACCGGCTTCAGGCCCATTTAGGTCGAGCGCGGAACAGCTCTCGCCACCTGGTTGAGAGGGCCGCACCACCATAATCCGAACCGGGTCAATCGGCGTCCCGGACAAGGTGTAGGTTCGTGAAACCTCTTCGGTTTGAACCGTCGATGCGGCTGACTTGAAGCCCTTCTGGAGAAAGAAGCTCGCCTCATCCGAAGCGGGCGGAAAACGCCCTTCGGCCACGAAGGCCTCGCAGGCTCCCGCCATCGCCTCGAATTCTCCACCGACTTGGGCCTGCGCCGACAAGGGCGTTGCCAGAGCGAGAAGAATGAGGCTGACGAGAGCCTTGCTCATGATCAGGCTTCCGACGCCATCTTCTCGGCCTTGGCGACGGCCTCTTCGATGGAGCCGACCATGTAGAAGGCGGCTTCCGGCAGATGGTCGTATTCACCGGCGACGATGCCCTTGAACGAGCGGATCGTGTCGGCCAGCTCGACGAACTTGCCGGGCGAGTTGGTGAACTGTTCGGCCACGAAGAAGGGCTGCGACAGGAAGCGCTGGATCTTGCGGGCGCGCGAGACGACCAGCTTGTCCTCTTCCGACAGCTCGTCCATGCCTAGGATGGCGATGATGTCCTTCAGGCCCTTGTACTGCTGCAGCACTTCCTGAACCGAACGGGCGACGTTGTAGTGTTCGTCGCCGATGACCAGCGGGTCCATGATCCGCGAGGTCGAGTCCAGCGGGTCGACGGCGGGGAAGATGGCCTGGGCGGCGATGTCGCGGCTCAGAACCGTCGTCGCGTCCAGGTGGGCGAACGAGGCGGCGGGCGCCGGGTCGGTCAGGTCGTCGGCGGGCACGTAGATGGCCTGGACCGAGGTGATCGAACCCTTCTTGGTCGAGGTGATGCGCTCCTGCAGATTGCCCATCTCGGTGGCCAGCGTCGGCTGATAGCCCACGGCCGAGGGGATGCGGCCCAGCAGAGCCGACACTTCCGAACCGGCTTGGGTGAAGCGGAAGATGTTGTCGACGAACAGCAGCACGTCCTTGCCTTCCTCGTCACGGAAGTATTCCGCGATCGACAGTCCGGTCAGGGCGACGCGGGCGCGGGCGCCGGGGGGCTCGTTCATCTGGCCGTAGACCAGGGCGCACTTGGAGCCCTCGGTCGAGCCGCCGTTCTTGGACGGGTCCACGTTCACGTTGGACTCGATCATCTCGTGATACAGGTCGTTGCCTTCGCGGGTGCGCTCGCCCACGCCGGCCAGAACCGAATAACCGCCGTACGCCTTGGCGATGTTGTTGATCAGCTCCTGCATGGTCACGGTCTTGCCCACTCCGGCGCCGCCGAACAGGCCGATCTTGCCGCCCTTGGTGTAGGGGCACATCAGGTCGATGACCTTGATGCCCGTGACCAGGATTTCCGAAGAGGTCGACTGCTCTTCGAAGCTGGGCGCTTCCTTGTGGATCGGGCGGTATTCGGTGGTGGCGATCGGGCCGGCTTCGTCGATCGGCTGGCCGACGACGTTCATGATGCGGCCCAGGGTGCCGGGGCCGACCGGCGCCTGGATCGACGAACCGGTGTCGGTCACGGGCTGGCCGCGCGTCAGGCCTTCGGTCGTGTCCATCGAGATGGCGCGGACCATGTTCTCACCCAGGTGCTGGGCGACTTCCAGAACCAGGGTGAAGGGCTCGCCCGTCTTCTGGTCGACGTTCTGGGTGTGCAGGGCGTTCAGGATCGCCGGCAGGTGGCCGTCGAACTCGACGTCGACGACGGCGCCGATGACCTGGGCGATCTTGCCCGTGCCGGCGGCGTTGACGGGAGCGGCGGCCGGAGCGGCCTTCTTGACGGCCGGCTTCTTGGCGGCGGGCTTCTTGGGGGCGACGGTGTCGGTCATGGTCAGGGTCCGTATCGGAATGTCTGTTCGGTCGGGATCAGAGGGCTTCGGCGCCGGCGATGATCTCGATCAGTTCGGTGGTGATCTGGGCTTGGCGCTTGCGGTTGTACTGCAGCGTCAGGGCGTTGATGAGGTCGCCCGCATTTCGCGTGGCGTTGTCCATCGCCGCCATCTGCGAGCCGAAGAAGCCGGCCTGGTTCTCGTACAGCGCGGCCAGGATCTGCGTCGTCAGCGCGCGCGGCAGCAGGGTTTCCAGGATTTCCTCTTCCGAGGGCTCGTACTCATAGACCGCGCCGTTCAGGTCGATCGGCGCCGCATCTCCCTCGACCACGGCCGGGATCAGCTGCTTGGCCGTCGGGACCTGCGAGATCACCGACTTGAACTGGCTGTAGAACAGGGTGACCACATCGGCCTGACCCTCTTCGAACGCCGTGGCGATCATTTCGGCGACCGGCTGAGCCGACGGCAGGCCGATCGTCTTATGGTCCGACAGTTCGAAGGTGTGGACCACCTTGTCGCCGTACAGACGCGCCAACTGGTCGCGCGACTTCTTGCCGACGGCGATGATCTTCACGTCCTTGCCGGCGTTGATCAGGCTGTTGATCCGCTCGCGCGCGGCGCGGATGACGTTGGTCGAGAAACCGCCCGCCAGACCCTTGTCCGCCGTCGCCACCACGATCAGGTGACGCTGGTCCTGGCCGGTGCCCGACAGCATCTTGGGCGCGTCGGCGCCCGAGACGCCGGCGGCCAGATTGGCGATGACCGAGGCCATCTTCTGCGCATAGGGCCGGGCGCTTTCGGCCTGGTCCTGGGCGCGCTTCAGCTTGGCCGCGGCGACCATCTGCATGGCTTTCGTGATCTTTTGCGTGGCTTTCACGCTTCCGATCCGATTGCGCATTTCCTTAAGGCTGGCCATCCGGCGCTACTCTCTCAGCTGTCCGGAGGGGCTCAGGCGAAGGTCTTGACGAAGGCGGCCAGGATGTCCTTCAGCTCGGCTTCGAGGTCCGAGGTCAGGTCCTTCTTGGTGCGGATGCCTTCCAGCAGCGACGCGTGGTTCGCATGGATGCGCGCCAGCAGCTCCTTCTCGAAGCGCCCAACGTCGCCGACCGCGATGCCGTCGATATAGCCGCGCGTGCCGGCGTAGACCGAGACGACCTGCTCTTCCATCGCCAGCGGCGAATACTGCGGCTGCTTCAGCAGTTCCGTCAGACGGGCGCCGCGCGCCAGCAGCTTCTGGGTCGAGGCGTCCAGATCCGAGCCGAACTTGGCGAAGGCGGCCATCTCGCGATACTGGGCCAGCTCGCCCTTGATCGAACCGGCGACCTTCTTCATCGCCTTGGTCTGGGCCGACGAGCCGACGCGCGACACCGAGATGCCGACGTTCACGGCCGGACGGATGCCCTGATAGAACAGGTCCGATTCCAGGAAGATCTGGCCGTCGGTGATCGAGATCACGTTGGTGGGGATATAGGCCGAAACGTCGTTGGCCTGGGTTTCGATGATCGGCAGGGCGGTCATCGAGCCCGAACCGTAATCCTCGTTCAGCTTGGCCGAACGTTCCAGCAGGCGGCTGTGCAGGTAGAAGACGTCGCCCGGATAGGCTTCACGGCCGGGTGGACGGCGCAGCAGCAGCGACATCTGGCGATAGGCGACGGCCTGTTTCGACAGGTCGTCATAGACGATCAGGGCGTGCATGCCGTTGTCGCGGAAGAACTCGCCCATGGCGGTGCCGGCGAACGGAGCCAGGAACTGCAGCGGGGCGGGCTCCGAGGCGGTGCAGGCCACGACGATCGTGTATTCCAGCGCGCCGGACTCTTCGAGGGTCTTGACGATCTGGGCGACCGTCGAACGCTTCTGACCGATGGCGACGTAGATGCAGTAGAGCTTGGCGCTCTCGTCGTCGGTCTTGTTGACGCTCTTCTGATTCAGGATGGTGTCGATGGCGACGGCGGTCTTGCCGACCTGACGGTCGCCGATGATCAGCTCGCGCTGGCCGCGGCCGACGGGGATCAGGGTGTCGATGGCCTTCAGGCCGGTCTGCATCGGCTCATGAACCGACTTGCGCGGGATGATGCCGGGCGCCTTGACGTCCACGCGGCGGCGCTCGGTGAACTGGATCGGGCCCTTGCCGTCGATCGGCTCGCCCAGCGGGTTGACGACGCGGCCCAGCAGGCCGCGGCCGACCGGCACGTCCACGATCTCGCCCAGGCGGCGCACGTCGTCGCCCTCGGCGATGGCGGCGTCGGCGCCGAAGATCACGGCGCCCACGTTGTCGCGTTCCAGGTTCAGGGCCATGCCCTTCACGCCGGCCTTGGTGAACTCGACCATTTCGCCGGCCTGGACGTTGTCCAGACCGTGGATGCGGGCGATGCCGTCGCCGACCGACAGCACGCTGCCGACGTCGGAGACATCGGCTTCGACGCCGAAGTTGGCGATCTGCGACTTGAGGATGGCCGAGATTTCAGCGGCGCGGATGTCCATGACGGGCTCTCTGTTCTTCAGTCTTTTTTGCGGTTGCGCCGTTCAGGCGCCGACAATCGGGTGGACGGGGCGAGCGATCAGGCCCGCTTGAGGGCGAACTTCATCTGGTCGAGCTTGGTCTTCAGCGAGGCGTCGAACAGTTTCGAGCCGACCTTGACCTTCAGGCCGCCCAGGATCGACGGATCGACGCGCGCGGTCAGTTCCGGCGCCTTGCCCAGGCTCTTGGACAGGGCGGCGGTGATGGCGGCGACCTGTTTGGCGTCCAGCGGCTGGGCCGAGACGATCTCGGCGGCGACGACGCCGGCGTGTTTGGCGTAGCGCGCCTCGAACCCGGCGATCACGGCCGGCAGGTCCTTGGCGCGACCGTTCTGCGCCAGCAGACCCAGGAAGTTGGTCGTGGTCTGCTCGAACTTGGCCTTGGCGGCGATGGCGACCAGCCCCTTGGCCTGATCGGCGGCGGCGATGACGGGCGAGACAGCCAGGCGACGCAGATCGGCGCTTTCGGTCCAGGCCGCCTTCAGCGACTTCAGGTCGGCGCGGACGGCGTCCAGACGGCCGGTTTCCAGCGCCAGGTCGAACAGCGCCTGTGCGTAGCGATCGCCGACTTCCGTCGTTCTGAAATCATCAGCCACTGATTAGGGTCCGAGGTCGTTGTGTCAGGGTCGCAACCGAATGCGAGGCTCGCAACGGTCAAAAGCTTGAAATGCTTACGGAAAGCACGACGGAGGCCGTATCCGTAAATACGCCCCCTTCAAGCCGGGCGCCTGATAGCACGGGGTTTCGCCGCTCGCAACATTGCGTGAAGGCGCGCCGATGCCGCAGGGGACAGACGAGGTATCTCGTCTCCTCCCCACAGCGTGGAGAGGGGGGGACCGCGAAGCGGTGGAGGGGTTCTTGACGTCGCTAAGCGCCGGGGCGCGAAGAGAAAGCACCTCCGTCTCTCCGCTGCGCTCCGGCCACCTCCCCATGACATGGGGAGGAGACGGTGCTCAGCCATCGCAATGTCGCTGGCGCCTCTCCAACGATTTCAACCGCTTGACGATTTATGTCGCCGTTCTCCCATCCACGGGGTCAAACGGCCCCATAATGCACCCGTCTCGTCGCATGGAGGGCTCGTAAGGCCTGCGACCTTGCGGCGGCGAGAGCGGATGGAACGGGAGCGGGTCTGAAACGGCTCGCGCCGACAGCGACTCATGGAGCGGTGTCGGAGGGTCGAGGGGGATACTCGATCGCACTCGGGACGGTCCTCGCAGGGACCGCCGACCCGTCGCAGGCTTATGGGGTTAGGCGATAAGACCGCCACCGCTCGGCGCCCCGAGCTTGCAGGCCAACTTTCCGCGCGGAGCGTCATACCCTTCGTCGAAACGGTACTTCACATCACAGAACTCCGGGCGAAGGCCCGGCGCTCCGCCCAGCCCTCCACCAACTTCGCTGCGATTGCGCGAAGGCGCCGTCGCGTGTCCAGTCGCCTTCCCGACAGACAGGGGGTGCGACCATGACGCCGCACCCATCGCTTGATCGGAACCTGCGTCGGCCCTAGCGCTTTCCGCTCAAGCTTTATCCTCCACCAGGAAACCCCATGCTCGACAGCATAACCCCCTTGCTCTCCGATCCGGCCGCCTGGGCCGCATTGGTGACCCTCATCGTGATGGAGGTCGTGCTCGGCATCGACAACCTGATCTTCATCTCAATTCTGTCGAACAAACTGCCCGAGCATCAGCGGCAGAAGGTGCGGCGCATCGGTATCGGCCTGGCGCTGATCATGCGTCTGGCCCTGCTGTCGATCATCGCTTGGCTGGTCGGTCTGGTGCAGCCGGTCTTCACCGTCATGGGCAATGAATTCTCGTGGAAGGACCTGATCCTGATCGCGGGTGGTCTGTTCCTGGTCTGGAAGGCGACCAAGGAAATCCACCACACGGTCGATCCCACCCCCAGCCACGGTGTCATGGACAAGAAGGACGTGGTCATCGCCAACGCCGGCGCGGCCATCTTCCAGATCATCCTATTGGACATCGTCTTCTCGATCGACTCGATCCTGACCGCCGTCGGCATGACCGAGCACCTGCCGATCATGGTCGTCGCCGTTCTGGTCGCCGTGACCGTCATGCTGCTGGCCGCCGACCCCCTGGCCAACTTCATCAACAAGAACCCCAGCGTCGTCATGCTGGCGCTCGGCTTCCTGCTGATGATCGGCATGGTGTTGATCGCCGACGGCTTCGGCTATCATGTGCCCAAGGGCTACATCTATGCGGCAATGGCCTTCTCGGCCGGTGTTGAGGCGTTGAACATGCTGGGTCGCAAATCCGCATCCAAGAAGGAAAAGGCCGAACTGGCCCGCAGCGAGGCGAACGCCGCCGAGGCCCGCGCGCAAAAGGCCGAGGCCGAAGCCGCCGCCGAGCGGGGCTGAGGCTCATGATGCGCCTGTCGTCCCGGCTCGCCGGCCTTGTCGCCGGTCTGCTGCTGACGACAGGCGTCGCCCTGCCGGTCAGGGCCGAAGTGCCGGTCCAGTCCTACGAGGTCGTCCGGGCCTATCCCCACGACACAGGGGCCTTCACCGAAGGCCTCTTCTTCCACGACGGCGACCTCTACGAGAGCACGGGCCTGTATCCCTCCTTCATCCGCAAGGTCGACCTCGAAACAGGCCGCGTGGAGCGTCAGCGCGACCTGCCGATCATCTATTTCGGCGAGGGCATGACCACGCTGAACGGCAAGCTCTACAGCCTGACCTGGCGCAACCACATCGGCTTCATCTGGAAGCTGGACGACTTCTCGCCCTTGGGCGGCTTCTCCTATCCGGGCGAGGGCTGGGCCCTGACCACCGACGGCCGCCGCCTGATCATGAGCGACGGCACTGATCAGCTGCGCTTTCTCGACCCCGAAACTCTGGCCGAGACCGGCCGCGTCTCCGTCACCGCCGATGGCCGGCCGCTTGATCAGATCAACGAGCTGGAATGGATCGACGGCGAGGTCTTCGCCAATATCTGGCAGAACAACCGCATCGCGCGCATCGATCCCAAGACCGGCGTGGTCAAGGCCTTCATCGACCTGACCGCCCTGGTCCCCAAGGGCGCGAACCTCGACCCCAACGACGACGTCCTGAACGGCATCGCCTGGGACGCGGCGGGGAAACGCCTGTTCGTCACCGGCAAACGCTGGGCGCAGCTGTTCGAGATCAAGCTGCGCTGATCCGCATGAAGAAAAGGCCGGACGCTGCGACAGCGCCCGGCCCTCTTCTTTTTCTGCCCCTGCCCCCGGCTCAGCCGTGCAGGTCGAACCTGTCCAGCTCCATGACCTTGGTCCAGGCCGCCACGAAGTCGGAGACGAACTTCCCTCCGGCGTCGGCCCCGGCATAGACCTCGGCCAGCGCGCGCAGCACGGCGTTGGAGCCGAACACCAGATCGACACGCGTGCCGGTCCACTTGGCTTCGCCCGTCTTGCGGTCGCGGCCTTCGAAGACGTCCTTTGCGTCCGAGGTCGCCGCCCACTTCACGTCCATGTCCAGCAGGTTGACGAAGACATCGTTGGACAGCACGCCCGGACGCTCAGTCAGCACGCCGTGCGTCGCGCCGCCCGTATTGATGTTGATGGCCCGCAGGCCGCCGATCAGCACCGTCATCTCCGGCGCCGTTAGCGTCAGCCGCTGCGCCTGATCGATCAGCAGCGACTCGGCCGGCACGGCATAGCGCGCCTTCTGGAAGTTGCGGAAGCCGTCAGCGACCGGCTCCAGATAGCCGAAGGATTCGACATCCGTGTCCGCCTGGCTGGCGTCCGTCCGGCCAGGCGTAAACGGCACGCTGGCGTCATGGCCCGCCGCCTTGGCCGCCTGCTCGACGCCGGCATTGCCGGCCAGCACGATCAGGTCGGCCAGGGAGACCTTCTTGCCGCCCGTCTGCGCCTGATTGAACTCGGTCTGGATGCGCTCCAGCGTCTTCAGCACCCGGTCCAGCTGTTCGGGCTGATTGACGGCCCAGTCCTTCTGCGGCGCCAGGCGGATGCGCGCGCCGTTGGCCCCGCCCCGCTTGTCCCCGCCACGGAAGGTCGAGGCCGAGGCCCAGGCCGCGCCGACCAGTTCGGCGGCGCTCAGGCCCGAGTCCAGCACCTTGGCCTTCAGAGCCGCCGCGTCCGTCGCGTCGATCAGCGGATGATCCACTTCCGGCACCGGATCCTGCCACAGCAGGACTTCGCTCGGGACTTCCGGCCCGACGTAGCGCGAACGTGGTCCCAGATCGCGGTGCGTCAGCTTGAACCAGGCCCGCGCAAAGGCGTCGGCGAACGCTTCCGGATCGTTCAGGAACCGGCGCGAGATCTTCTCGTACTCCGCGTCGAACCGCATCGACAGGTCGGTCGTCAGCATGGTCGGCCGCTTCTTCTTGGACGGATCGTGGGCGTCGGGAATGACCTCGCCCGCGTCCTTGGCCACCCACTGGTGCGCCCCGGCCGGGGACTTCTCCAGCTCCCATTCGAAGCCGAACAGGTTCTCGAAGAAGAAGTTGCTCCACTGGGCCGGCGTCTGGGTCCAGGTGACTTCCAGGCCGCTGGTGATGGCGTCGGCGCCGTGCCCCGTGCCGAAGCTCGAGGTCCAGCCCAGGCCTTGCGCCTCCAGGCCGTCGCCTTCAGGCTCTGCGCCGACGTGGTCGGCAGGGCCCGCGCCGTGCGTCTTGCCGAAGGTATGGCCGCCCGCGATCAGGGCGACCGTCTCCTCGTCGTTCATCGCCATCCGGGCGAAGGTGTCGCGGATGTCGCGCGCCGCCGCGACCGGATCGGGATTGCCGTCTGGCCCCTCTGGATTGACGTAGATCAGGCCCATCTGCACGGCGGCCAGCGGGTTTTCCAGATCGCGCGAATGCTTGTCGCCGTCCGCATTGTCATCGCTGACCAGAACGGCCTCGTCGCCCGGCTTCACCACCCCGTCCGAGCCGTGGGCATAGCGTTCGTCGCCGCCCAGCCAGGTCGTCTCGCGACCCCAATAGACGTCCTGATCCGGCTCCCAGGTGTCGGCACGTCCACCCGAGAAGCCAAAGGTGCGGAAGCCCATCGTTTCCAGCGCGACGTTCCCGGTCAGGATCATAAGGTCGGCCCAGGAGATGGCCTGGCCGTACTTCTGTTTGATCGGCCACAGCAGGCGACGCGATTTGTCGATATTGACGTTGTCGGGCCAGGAGTTCAGCGGCGCGAACCGCTGCTGGCCCCGCCCGCCGCCGCCGCGACCGTCGCCGACGCGATAGGTGCCGGCGCTGTGCCAGGCCATGCGGATGAACTGCGGGCCATAATGGCCGAAGTCCGCCGGCCACCAGTCCTTGGAGTCCGTCATCAACGCGCGCAGGTCCGCCTTCAGCGCCTCATAGTCCAGCTTGGAAAAGGCCTCACGGTAGTCGAACGACTCGCCCAGCGGATCGGACTTGGTCGAATGCTGGTTCAGCAGATCGACCCGCAGCTGATTGGGCCACCAATCGCGATTCTGAACGCCGCCGCCTGCGACCGATCGGGGCGTCCGGCCGGAAAAGGGGCATTTGGCTTCGTCGGTCATGGTGTTTTCTCCCTGCTGCTCTGGCGCACGACGGCGAGCGATTTTTGCATCGCCCTGTCGATGATGGGGTCATACGACACGGGTCAAACGGATAAAGCCAATCGATTATCCTTGGCGTCAGCATAGGACAGGCCTATTTCACTTCCATGCTCCCCACCCTGCGTCAGCTCCAGTATCTCAAACTCTTGGCCGAACACGGCAGCTTCTCGCGCGCCGCCGAGGCCGCCCACGTCAGTCAACCCGCCCTCAGCGCCGGGGTGCAGGAGCTTGAGCGCATCCTGGGCGCGCCGGTGGTCGAACGGGCGCGCGGCGCCGTGATCATGACCGCCGTCGGAGCTGAGGCCGTTCGCCGCGCCGAGGACGTCCTGGCCCGCACCGAGGATCTGGTCGAGGCGGCCAAAAACGCCGGGCGTCTGCTGTCCGGCCGATTCCGCCTCGGCGTCATCCCCACCGTGGCTCCCTTCCTGCTGCCCGCCAAACTGCCGTCGGTGAAGGCCGCCTATCCCAGCCTGAAGCTGTTCATCCGCGAGGATTTGACGCCCCGGCTAATCGCAGCGCTGAAGGCGGGTCAGATCGACGCGGCGGTCATCGCCCTGCCCTATGATGCGCCGGGCATCGCCCACGCCCGCATCGGCGATGACGAGATCATGGCCGCCGCCCCAGCCGACCATGCTCTGGCCGCGCCCGGCCCCATCCGTCCCGGCTCGCTGCGGGCGGAGGATCTGATCCTGCTGGAGGACGGCCATTGCCTGCGCGACCATGCCCTGGCGGCCTTGGACATCGAGGCCCCGCGCGGCGACGACGTCTTTGCGGCCACCAGCCTGCACACCCTGGTTCAGATGGTCGGCTCGGGCCTCGGCGTTTCCTTCCTGCCGAAGATGGCGGTGCAGGCCGGTTTGGCCGACAACCCCTCCGTCGCCATTCGCGCCTTCGAAAACCAGGCCGACGGCGCCCCGCCCCATCGCGAGATCGTCGTCGCCTGGCGCGCCGGCTCAAGCCGCGCCGCCGAGGCCCGGCTTCTGGCCGAGGCCCTAAAGCTGGACTGAAGCTGGATTGAAACTGGACTGAACCGCGCCGCCCAGCAGGCGTTGGCTTCCCGACAACGGATCGGCGCCGCCCCGGGCGTCCGACCGAAGCTTCAGGACGCCCCATGGCCTATCGCACCCTCAATCCTTTCACCGAACAACTGGTCGAGGACTATCCGGAACACACCGACGACGCCGTCGAGGCCGCCTTGGCCAAGGCCGACGGCCTGTTCCATTCGGATTGGTCCAAGGGCGACATCCAGCCGCGCCTCGCCGTGCTGAAATCCTTGTCAGGCCTGCTGACCGACAACCGCGACGACCTGGCCCGCACCATGGCCGAGGAGATGGGTAAGCCCCTGGCCCAGGGCCAGGGCGAGATCGATCTGTGCGCCGGCATCGCCGCCTACTATGCCGAGAAGGCCGCCGACTTCCTCAAGCCCGAAAAGATCGACAGCGAACTGGGCGAGGCCTGGGTCGAGTTCCATCCGATCGGCGTGCTGCTGGCGGTCGAGCCGTGGAACTTCCCGATCTATCAGCTGATCCGCGTGGTGGCTCCCGCCATCGCGGTCGGCAATCCCGTGCTCTACAAACACGCGGGCATAGTGCCGCGCTGCGCCGCCCGGTTCGCCGAACTGGTGCGCGAGGCCGGCGCACCCGAAGGCTTCGTCGCCAACCTCTACATCTCCTCGGACAAGGTCGCGGAACTGATCGGCAACGACCGCATCCAGGGCGTGGCCCTGACCGGGTCAGAGGGCGCCGGCGCCAAGGTCTCGGCCCGCGCCTCGGAAATGCTGAAGAAGTCCACGCTTGAACTGGGTGGCAGCGACGTCTTCGTGGTGCTGGACGACGCCGACATAGAAAAGGCGGTCGCGGCGGGCGTCGAGGGTCGCCTGTCCAACGCCGGACAGGTCTGCACAGGCTCCAAACGCTTCATCGTCCAGAAGTCGGTCTCCGACGCCTTCATCACCGGATTCGTCGAAGGCATGAAGACCGCCGTCATGGGCGATCCGCTGGACGAGGCCACCGACCTGGGTCCGCTGTCGTCCGAGGATGCGCTGAAGACCCTGACCAAACAGGTGCAAGAGGCGATCCAGCACGGCGCCAAGGCGCTGACCGGCGGCAAGCCCGCCGACCGCACCGGCTTCTTCTACGAGCCGACCGTCCTGACCGACGTCGCGCGCGGCAACCCGGCCTTCTATCAGGAGTTCTTCGGTCCGGTGGCCCAGGTCTTCGTGGTCGAGGACGACGATGCGGTCGTGGCCCTGGCCAACGATTCCCACTTCGGCCTGGGCGGCTCGATCTTCTCGGGCGACACCGACCGCGCCCGCAAACTGGCCTCGCGCATCGAAACCGGCATGGTCTTCATCAACACCACCACGACCTCCATGCCCGAACTGCCCTTCGGCGGCGTCAAACGCTCGGGCTTCGGCCGCGAGTTGGGCGATGTGGGCATCAAGGAGTTCGTGAACCGCAAGCTGGTCGTCGTCAGCGCCGACTGACCACCGCCCTTTCTGCAAACGTAAAAGGGCCGGCGGATCGTTCCGCCGGCCCTCTTTCTTGTCTGGACGAACCGCGACCTATTCGGCGGCGATCGGCGCTTCAGTTTCCGGACCGCGCGCCAGGTTGCGCAGCACGTAAGGCATGACGCCGCCGGCCAGCAGATAGTCCAGCTCGGTCTGGTTATCGATGCGGCAGCGGACCGGGAAGCGGGCCATCTTGCCGTCCGACGGGCGGAACAGCTCGACCCACAGATCCTGACGCGGCTTCAGCTTGCCGATGTTGGCGTCCGACAGGCCGCGGATCGTGACGATCTCTTCGCCCGTCAGGCCCAGCTTCAGCCAGCCGTCCTGCTTGAACTGCAGCGGCACGACGCCCATCCCGACCAGGTTGGAGCGGTGGATGCGCTCGAAGCTTTCGGCGATGACGGCGCGGACGCCCAGCAGACGCGTGCCCTTCGCCGCCCAGTCGCGCGACGAGCCGGTGCCGTATTCCTTGCCGGCGAAGACGACCAGCGGACGACCTTCCGACTGATACCGCATGGCCGCGTCATAGATCGACATGGTGTCGCCCGACGGGAAGTGCTTGGTGACGCCGCCTTCGATCTCGGGCGTGATGCGGTTCTTGATGCGGATATTGGCGAAGGTGCCGCGCATCATGACTTCGTGGTTGCCGCGACGGGCGCCGTAGCTGTTGAACTCGGCGGCCTCGACGCCGTGGTTGGTCAGATAGACGCCGGCAGGCGAGGTCTTCTTGATCGAACCGGCCGGGCTGATGTGGTCGGTGGTGATCGAGTCGCCGAAGATGGCCAGAACACGGGCCTCGACCACGTCCTGAACCGGGGTCAGGTCCATCGACAGGCCGTCGAAATAGGGCGGGTTGGCGACGTAGGTCGAGCTGTCGTCCCACTCATAGGTCTGGCCGCCGGTGACCTTGATGGCCTGCCAGTGCTTGTCGCCCTTGAACACGTCCTTGTAGCGTTTGGCGAACATGGCCGGGGTGACGGACTTGCGCTGGATGTCGGCGATTTCCTGCGTGGTCGGCCAGACGTCCTTCAGGAAGACGTCGTTGCCCTTCTTGTCCTGACCGATCGGATCCTTGGTGATGTCGATCCGCATCGAGCCGGCGATGGCGTAGGCCACGACCAGCGGCGGCGAGGCCAGATAGTTGGCCTGGACGTCCGGGTTCACGCGACCTTCGAAGTTGCGGTTGCCCGACAGGACCGAGGTGGCGACCAGGGCGTTGTCGTTGATCGCCTTGGAGATGGCCGGATCCAGCGGACCCGAGTTGCCGATGCAGGTGGTGCAGCCGTAGCCGACCAGGTTGAAGCCCAGGGCGTCCAGGTCCTTCTGCAAGCCAGCGTCGGTCAGATAGTCGGTCACGACCTGCGATCCGGGGGCCAGCGACGTCTTGACCCAGGGCTTGGCCTTCAGGCCCAGCGCATTGGCCTTGCGCGCCACCAGACCGGCGGCGATCAGCACCGACGGGTTGGAGGTGTTGGTGCACGAGGTGATGGCCGCGATGACCACGTCGCCGTCGCCGACGGTGAACTTCTCACCCTCGACCTCGGCGCGCGGGGCGTCGGCCGGGCGGGCGAAGACGTCGGTCAGGGCGGTTTCGAAGGCCGGGGCGGCGGTGGTCAGTTCGACGCGGTCCTGCGGACGCTTCGGACCCGCCAGCGACGGCACGACGGTCGAGATGTCCAGTTCCAGCACGTCGGTGAAGACCGGGTCTTCCGAATTCTCGTCGATCCACAGGCCTTGCGCCTTGGCGTAGGCTTCGACCAGGGCGACGCGCGCCTTGTCGCGGCCCGTGGCGGTCAGATAGCCGATGGTCGCGGCCGAGACGGGGAAGAAGCCGCAGGTGGCGCCGTATTCCGGAGCCATGTTGGCGATGGTCGCCTGGTCCTCGATGGTCATGTTCGGCAGTGCGTCGCCGAAGAATTCGACGAACTTGCCGACCACGCCCTTCTTGCGCAGCATCTGGGTGACGGTCAGCACCAGGTCGGTCGCCGTCGTGCCTTCGGGCATCGTGCCCGTCAGCTTGAAGCCGATGACCTCGGGGATCAGCATCGGGATCGGCTGGCCCAGCATGGCCGCCTCGGCCTCGATACCGCCCACGCCCCAGCCCAGGACGGCCAGGCCGTTGATCATGGTGGTGTGGCTGTCGGTGCCGACGACGGTGTCGGGATAGGCGACGGTCTTCTTGCCTTCGTCCAGGGTCCAGACGGTCTGGGCCAGGTTCTCCAGGTTCACCTGGTGGCAGATGCCGGTGCCGGGCGGCACGACGCGGAAGTTGTTGAAGGCCGACGAACCCCAGCGCAGGAAGTTGTAGCGTTCGATGTTGCGCTCATATTCGCGCTCGACGTTCTGGCCGAAGGCTTTGGACGTGCCGAAATTGTCGACCATGACCGAGTGGTCGATGACCAGATCGACCGGCACCAGCGGGTTGATCTTGGCGGCGTCGGCGCCCAGGGCGCTCATGGCGTCGCGCATGGCGGCCAGATCGACGACGGCGGGCACGCCGGTGAAGTCCTGCATCAGCACGCGGGCCGGACGGAAGGCGATCTCGTGCTCGACCGAGCCCTTGTTCTCGATCCAGGCGGCGACGGCCTTCAGGTCGTCCTCGGTGACGGAAACGCCGTCCTCGTTGCGCAGCAGGTTCTCCAGCAGCACCTTCATCGAGCGCGGCAGGCGGGAAATCCCGGCAAGCCCTGCTTCCTCGGCGGCGGGAAGGCTGTAATAGGCGTATTTCTTACGCCCGACGGAAAGGTCCTGGCGGGTCTTGAAGCTGTCGATCGACGGCATGGAGAGTTCCTCTGGTCAGCGCCGCCCGACAATCCGGTTGCGCCTTCGCGCGGCAGACGCAGCGGCTCACAGGACCCCTGCGCGCGCGGCGAAAGCCTGCTGCGGCGACCGTGCCTATAGCCCCGCCGCGCCGCACCGTCCATGTGTCCACACCCCTGACGTGGACATTGAGAAGGGTTCGCAGAAAACACGCCCAGCCTCTCCCTCCCCGGAACGGGGAGGGTGGTCGCGTAGCGACCGGGTGGGGGCGGCCCGGCAGGGGCGCGCGGCTTGTGGCGAGAGCGATCAGCGATGTATCACGCCGCCGCCCCCACCCGACCTCGCTGTGCTCGGCCACCCTCCCCGGAGCGGGGAGGGAGATGCCGTCATGATCCACACCCTCACCCTCTCCGGCCTGACCGTCTCACGCGGCGAGCGGCGACTGTTCGACGGCCTCGACCTGACACTGCGCGCCGGCGAGGTGCTGGCCCTGACGGGCGCAAATGGGGCGGGCAAGACCAGCCTGCTGCGCGCCATCGCGGGCCTGTTGCGCCCCGACGCCGGGACGGTCGCCTTCCAGGACGGCGACGGCAATCGGCTGGACGAACGGCTGGCGCGTGGACGTGAAACCCATTTTCTCGGTCATCTGGACGGGCTGAAGGGCGGCCGCACCGCGCGCGAAGAGCTGGGGTTTCAGTGCGATTGGTTGGGTCACACCCAGTACGGCGTCGACCACGCGATTGAGGCCTTCGGCCTGAAGCCCCTGCTGGACCTGGAGGTCCGGCGTCTTTCGGCTGGTCAGCGCCGTCGCCTGGCCATGGGCCGGCTGATCGGATCGCCGCGCGCCCTGTGGCTTCTGGACGAGCCGATGGCGCCGCTGGACACGCGTTGGCGCGAAGCCTTCGCCGAGCAGATGCAGCGTCATCTGGACGCCGACGGCCTGATCGTCGCCGCCGTCCACGACCCCCTGCCGCTGGCGACCCGCAACCTCGACCTGGGGGCGCTGAAGTGAGCCGCCGCGATGTCGATCAGGAACCCCGTCCGCCCGGCCTGCGCGGCGCGACGCGCGTTCTGCTGGAGCGCGAACTGGATCTGGCCTGGGGCGGGGGCGGCGGCCCCTTGCTGGCCTGCGGCTTCTTCGTCTGTCTGACCGCCATACTGCCGCTGGCGGCCGGCGGCGATCCGCGCACGCTCGGCCCTGTCGCCGGCGGCGTCGCGTGGTTGGCGCTCGCCCTGGCGTCCCTGCTGTCGCTGGAGCGGCTGTTCGAGCGCGACATGGAGGACGGGGCGCTGGATCTGCTCGCCCTCGGCCATCTGGCGCTGGAGCAGGTCGTCCTGATCAAGGCCCTGGCGCAGTGGATCGCCGTCGGTCTGCCGCTCGCCCTGACCGCCCCCGTCGCCGCCCTGGCGCTGGGCCTGCCCACATCGCTGACGCCGCTGGTCGCCCTGACCGCCCTGATCGGCGGCGCGGGCTTCGCCTTCACCGGGGCGCTGGGCGCCGCTCTCGCGCTAGGCGCCAGGCGCGGCGGGCTGCTGATCGCCGTGGTCGTCCTGCCGCTGTTCATCCCCCCGGTCGTCTTCGGCGCCGGCGCCCTGGAGCGCGCCGGATCGGGCCAGCCGGTCGGCCCTGCGCTGGCCTTGCTCTGCGCCTACGTCCTGTTCGCCGCCGTCGTCGCGCCCTTCGGCGGGGCCGCCGCCGTTCGCAACGCGCAAGGGTGAGCTTGCCCGCCGCCCCTTCGCCGCGTAAGCGCTGTACCGATGTTCGGCCTGTCCAATCCGCAGCGCTTCATGGCCTTCACCGGCCCGTTGACGCCCGTTCTGTGGGGGCTCGCCGCCGTGCTGTTGGGCGTCGGCGCCTGGCTCAGCTTCACCGTTCCGGCCGATTATCAGCAGGGCGACACGGTGCGGATCATGTTCGTGCATGTGCCTGCCGCCACCCTGGGCCTGGGCGCCTATGCGGCGCTGGGCGTATCCAGCTTTTTTGCGCTGGTCTTCCGCCACGCCCTGGCCGACGCCGCCGCCCGCGCCGCCGCCCTGCCGGGCGCCGCCTTCACGGCCCTGGCCCTGTTCACCGGCTCGCTGTGGGGCCAGCCGATGTGGGGGACCTGGTGGGTGTGGGACGCGCGCCTGACCAGCGTGCTGGTGCTGTTTCTCTTCTACCTCGGCTATATGGCGCTGAGGGCCTCGATCGACGATGAGCAGAAGGCCGGGCGCGCCGCCGCCGTTCTGGGATTGGTCGGCCTGATCAATCTGCCGATCGTGAAATTCTCGGTCGACTGGTGGAACACCCTGCATCAGCCCGCCAGTTTCCTGACCCCCGGATCGTCGGGCTTGGACCCCGTCTATCTGCCGCCCTTTCTGA
The DNA here is from genome assembly GCF_044807075.1 of Brevundimonas vesicularis. Taxonomy (GTDB): domain Bacteria; phylum Pseudomonadota; class Alphaproteobacteria; order Caulobacterales; family Caulobacteraceae; genus Brevundimonas; species Brevundimonas vesicularis_G. Next base: position 785,953 of record NZ_CP085234.1, on the reverse strand, counting down.
CCATGCTCGCGGCCTACGGGACGCTGTTCGCGGCCCTGTGGCTGACAGCCATCCGCACCGAGATCCGCCGCCGCCGCGTCATGACCCTGCGCGCCCGTCTGGCTCAGGAGGCCTGAAGCCATGCTCGATCTCGACATGACCCCCTACGCCGCCTTCGTCTGGCCCGCCTGGGGCGTCAGCGCCCTGGCGCTGATCGTCCTGACCGTCCGCGCCGTCATCGCCTCCCGCAAATGGAAGCGCGAACTGGCCCGACTTGAAAGGGTCGAAAGCGAAATAAACGGCGCTCAAGCAGCGCGAAGCGCGGTAGCGCCAACAAATAACGAGCTTCGCCCGTGAACCGCTGGCTGGCCCTGATCCCGCTGGCGGTCCTCGCGGCGCTGGCGGCCCTGTTCGTCGGCTGGTCGCTGAAGCGAGACCCGGCGTTCAAGCCCGACGCCCTGGTCGGCCAGACGATCCCAGAGACGGTCCTGCCCCTGCTGTCGGGCGACCAGGCTGGACCGGGCAATCTGGACCTGAAGACCGCCGGCGTCGGTCGGCCCATGCTGGTCAATGTGTTCGCCTCCTGGTGCGCGCCGTGCCGGATCGAACATCCCAAACTGCTGGCGCTGAAGGCGCGCGGCGTCGCCGTGGTCGGCATCGCCTACAAGGACGAGCCGGTCGCTGCGCGCGCCTTCCTCGACGAACTTGGCGATCCCTATTCGATGGTGCTGGTGGACCGCGAAGGTCGTGCGGGCCTCGACCTCGGCATCTCCGGCGTGCCCGAGACGTTCGCCGTCGACGCCATGGGGCGCATCACCGCCAAACAGTCCGGCCCCTTGCTGAACGACGCCGACATCGACCGTCTGGTCGACTCCATGCAGACCCCGCCTCGTCCCGCGCCGACAAAGCGGTGAGGCGGCGTTAACCCTTTTTCGAGGGTTTCCGTTAACCATGTCGGCATGAGCGCGATTCGTCCCGGCCTGCCTCTGAACACGCCCGCCCAGGGCCTCGATCTGCCGAGCGCACGCAGCGCCCAGGCCGCCTTTTTCCGCGCCGCCATGGATCAGACGACGGCGCCGAAGCCGCCGGTCCCGGCCGCCGCCGTCATGTCCACGATCCGCACCGCCAACCCGGCCCGCCCCGTCGAGGCGCCGGCGGCTCCGCCGCAAAGGGAGGAGCCGCGCATCCTGCGGCCCGGCTCCTACCTCGACATCCGGGTTTGATCAGTTCCAGCCGCGGCTGGCGATATACTGCTGCAGGGCTTCGATCCGCGCCGCATCGGACGGGTGGGTCGAGGCGAACTGCGGGATGCTGCCCTGACGTTGCGACGCCATCAGTCGCCATAGCGCCACGGCCTCAGACGGCTTGAAGCCGGCGCGCGCCATATAGTCGACGCCCAGACGGTCGGCCTCCAGCTCGTCACGACGCGAATAGGGCAGCAGCAGCCCATACTGGGCCGCCAGACCGCCGTAGGCGTTGACCGCGTCCCCATAGCGTCCGGCCGCGCCGCCGACGGCCGCCAAGCCCAGACCGGCCGCCGCCTTGCTCGACGCGCGCTCGGCGGCGTGGTTGGCGACGACGTGCGCGATTTCGTGACCGATCACCGAGGCCAGCTGATCGTCATTCTGGACCAGGGCCAACAGGCTGTCGGTCACGCCGATCTGACCCGACGGCAAGACGAAGGCGTTGGGGCTGGTCGCGGGGAAGACGGCATAATCCCATGTTCGATTACCCAAGCCCGCCGCCTGCACCAGCCGATCGCCGACGCGGCGAATGCGGTCCACCTGAGCGCCGGTCGTCTTGACGCCGGGCTTCGCCACCGCTTCGCGCCAGGCGGCTGCGGACTGCTGGGACAGGGCCGCGTTGTCCACCAGCAACAGCTGATTGCGACCCAGGGCCTCGTTATAGGCGCAGGCGGACAGCGTGGAGGCCGCAGCGGCGGCGGCGAGAAGAACGGCGGAACGGCGGCGAAGACCCACGGCGGACCTCATGAATGGACAAACAGGTTGGCCATCAAATCCCGATGGTCGGCCAAGGTTCCCTGCTCACTCCATAGGCGTCGCACCCAGCAGGGTCCGGCACGCCTCCGCCTCGGCCGCCAGGGCCTTTCGCTTGGCCTCGCCGAACCCGTCCAGCGTCTTGTAGGGCATGGCCAGCCGCACATTGTCCCGCAGCCGGCCGCGATTGCGCTCCAGAAAGCCCCAGTACAGCCGGTTGAACGGACATGCCGCGTCGCCGCTCTTGCTCTTCACGTCATAGCGACACGCCCCGCAGTAGTCGCTCATCCGGTCGATATAGGCCCCCGACGCGGCATACGGCTTGGACCCCACGATGCCGCCGTCGGCGAACAGGGCCATGCCGCGCGTATTGGGCATCTCCACCCATTCATAGGCGTCGGCATAGACGCACATGTACCAGTCATCGACCTGATCGGGATGCACGCCCAGCAGCAAGGCCAGATTGCCCGTCACCATCAGCCGCTGGATATGGTGGGCGTAGGCGTTGTCGCGCGTGGTCTTCACCACATCGGCGACACAGGCCATGTCGGTCTCACCTGACCAGTAGAACCAGGGCAGCTTGCGGTCCGCATCCAGATAGTTGCGCGCCCGATACACCGGCGCCTTCAGCCAGTAGATGCCGCGCACGAACTCGCGCCATCCCAGGATTTGCCGGATGAAGCCTTCGACCGCATTCAGCGGCGCCCTGCCCGCCCGATAGACCGCCTCGGCGCGCTTGCAGACGTCTAGCGGGTCCAGCAGGCCCAGGTTGATCGACGTCGAGATCAGCCCATGCCACATCCATGGCTCATTCTCCGCCATCGCGTCCTGCCAGTCCCCGAACGACGGCAGGACATCCTTCAGGAAGTGCTTCAGCGAAGCTTCCGCCTCCTGCGCCGTTGTGGCCCAGCCGAACCCGTCCAGCGATCCGAAATGGTCGCCGAACAGCCGCTCGACATCCGCGATCGCCTCGCACGCCACGGCGTTGGGCGGGATGCGCAAGCGATCGGGCGGCGTCACGCCCTTGGCCAGCTTCTTGCGGTTCTCGGCGTCATAGTTCCAGCGCCCGCCCTCCGGCTGATCGCCGTCCATCAGTATGCCCGTCGCGCGGCGCATCTCGCGATAGAAGAACTCCATGCGCAGCTGCGACTTGCCCGAGGCCCAGCGACGAAAACGGTCGTGGCTGCTGATGAAGCGGCGATCCTCGCGAATCTCGACCGGCAGCCCCGCCCCTTCCGCAAAGGCGGCCAGATATTCGGCCAGTCGCCACTCGCCGCATTCGGTCGTCACCACCGTTTCATAAGCGCCGTCGTCCAGCGCCCGGGCCAGTTCGCCGGTGATGGAGCCGCTGTTGTCCGCATCGTCGATGCGCACATAGCGCACATTGACGCCCCGCCCCTTCAGCCGCTCGGCGTGATTGCGCATGGCGGCGAAGACCAGGGCCAGCTTCTGCTTGTGATGCCGGACATAGGTCGCCTCGTCGCGAACCTCGGCCATCAGAACCGTGTCGATGTCCTGGTTCAGATCCTTCAGCGCCGACAGGTCGGCCGACAGCTGATCGCCCAGCACCAGCCTAAGCACGGACATGCGTTATTTCCATCACCGGGCCCATTTGCGAGCGAGAGACTGAAGTCGAGGACGCAGGCGCAGGAACACCCGGTACGCCCTCTCCAACGCCGCAAGGACCCAGGGGATGCGTGCGGCCAGGCCCAGGGGGCGCAACAGCGGTATGGCCCGCCACATCGCCGCAAAGGCCGCCGCGCCCGACAGCAGTCTTCCATTCTCCGTCGCGTGGAACCGCGCCAGCAGCGTCTCGCGATCCAGCGGGTAGCTTGTCTGTCCGTCCGACACATCCACGAATCGGATCACGCCGCGTCGATCCAGCCGCCGCATCAGGGCGATCTCGCGTCGGCACAAAGGACAGCCGCCATCGTACCAGACGAGCAAGGGAGTCATGACGATCGAAGGCTCTCGGCGACGGCGAACGGGCTCGCCATCCTATACGGCCGTCCTCTACAGTCTGGATCGCAACCCGCCTCGACAGGTGTCCGATGACGATTGAACCCACCGGCCGACATCGCTTGCCGCCACTCGCCCGCATACTGGGTTTCGCCGGCCTGCTGCCCCAGGCGGCGGCGGTTGTCGTCCTTCTTGCAGGCGATGCCGACCAGCAGACCGCCGCCCTCGGCCTGGCCTACGCCTACGCCGCCCTGATCTTTAGCTTTCTGGGCGGCGTCTGGTGGGGACTGGCGGCCGCGACGGGCGTGAAGGCGCCCAAATGGGTCTGGACCGCCTCTGTGGCGCCCTCGCTTCTCGCGTTGGCGACCAGCGTCGTTTGGGCGGCGGGCTCCGACCCGGCCGTGTCGCTGGTCGTGCTGGGAGTCTTCATCGCCGCCAGCGTCCTGGTCGATCTGAAGCTGAAGGCGGCCGGTCTGACGCCCGAGGGCTGGCTGGCGCTGCGGGCGCCGCTGTCAATCGGTCTGGGCGTGCTGACGCTCGTCGCCGGACTGATCTGAAAATATCTTAGGCATCGGGCAAAAAATCGGGGCCTGCCGCAACCGACAGGCCCCTGATTTTACTCGTCTCGACTTGGAGCGGGCGAAGAGATTCGAACTCTCGACCCCAACCTTGGCAAGGTTGTGCTCTACCACTGAGCTACGCCCGCACTCCGTAGGAGCTAGGTGCGCTCCCCGTCGAGGAGGGGGCGTATAGTGACGTGACCCCCTTAAACTCCTCCAGGAATAGCTAGAGTCCGCCCCTCGAAAGGACGGACAGAATGAAGCGATCACGGTTCACGGAAGAGCAGATCATCGGGATCCTGCGCGAGCAGGAGGCCGGCGTTCCGGTGGCGGACCTGTGCAGGAAGCACGGGCTGAGCTCACCGACCTTCTACAAGTGGAAGGCCAAGTATGGCGGCATGGACGTGTCAGAGGCCCGGCGTCTGAAGGCGCTGGAAGAGGAGAACGCCAAGCTGAAGCGGATGCTGGTGGACTCGATGCTGGACAGCGTCGCGCTGAAGGATCTGCTGGGAAAAAAGTGGTGACGCCCGCTGCGCATCGAGAGGCGGCGGCGCACCTGCAGTCGGCCTACGCGATGAGCGAACGGCGGGCCTGCCGGGTGTTGGGCGTGGATCGGACGAGCGTGCGCTATCAGGCGACGCGACCGGACGACGGCGTCCTGCGGGATCGGCTGAAGGCCCTGGCCCAGGAGCGACGGCGGTTCGGCTATCGCCGCCTGCACGTGATGCTTCGGCGCGAGGGGCATGCGGTCAACAAGAAGCGCGTCCAGCGGATCTATCGCGAGGAGAAGCTGACGGTGCGCCGGCGCGGCGGGCGCAAACGCGCCATAGGCACGCGGCGTCCGCTGGAGATTCCCCTGGTCGCGAACCAGCGCTGGTCGCTGGACTTCGTCTCCGACCAGATGACGGACGGGCGGCGCTTCCGCATCCTGACGGTGATCGACAACTGCACGCGCGAGTGCCTCGGGCTCGTCGCCGACACCTCGCTGTCAGGGCGACGGGTGGCGCGCGAGTTGGACGCCATCATCCTGCGGCGGGGACGCCCGGATACGATCATCAGCGACAACGGCACGGAATATACGTCCAACGCCATCCTGGCCTGGGCCGACGACGCCGGCGTGAGCTGGCATTACATCGCGCCGGGCAAGCCTCAGCAGAACGGCTTCAACGAGAGCTTCAATGGTCGGCTGCGCGACGAGCTGCTGAATGAGACGCTGTTCCGATCGCTGCCGCACGCCCGGGCTGTCCTCGAAACCTGGCGGCGCGACTACAACGAAACCCGGCCTCACTCGAAGCTGGGATGGTTGACGCCGAAGGCCTACGCACAGGCGCTCACCGGACAGAGCGGCCGGTCTGCTGCGCTGGTTGATGGCTGCTCAGACCGGCCTATTGCCAACCCCGCCAACCCCAGTTCAGATCAACCAAGGACTCTCGTTATGGCTGGATGAGAAACGGGGGTCACGTCAACGTCTTTCGCGGGGTTCGCTAATCCCGAAAAACCCCATGATGTACGAGCGGTCTCTAGCGCGTGCTGGAGAAGTCGGAGTTCCCGAGCAACCCCCGCTGGTCCGACCTCACGAAGGCGGGCGTCGCGATAGCCAACGACATCATCCGCCTTGAGAGCGCGTGCTCCGATGCGGCCTATAGGCCGTTTTTCCATTGCCGCGACCAGATAGGTTTCGGTGTACGCGCAACGCTTTTTGCTGACGACGGTGGTGCGGTAGCGTTCCAATAGTTCCCGCACGGTCACGTCCAAGGCGATTGAGGCGACCTCACCTCTGCTTTCCAGAAGATCGAAGTCACGCTCTTGCAGCACGCCCCATCGTTCGGCGTCGCGCCGCTGCGCGAAAGTCTTGGAACGAGTGGTGAACCCCTTCCGCCGAACTTGAATTTGCCAGCGGTCTCCCCGCTTCCGAATCGTCGCCAAAGCCGCCTCGTGTGCCATACGAGTGACAGGCTTCGATTTCGATTTCCCATGACGTGCCTGAAGGCCGTCTCGACTTGGAGCGGGCGAAGAGATTCGAACTCTCGACCCCAACCTTGGCAAGGTTGTGCTCTACCACTGAGCTACGCCCGCACTCCGTAGGAGCTAGGTGCGCTCCCCGTCGAGGAGGGGGCGTATAGCGGAGGGTTGATCGGTCCTGCAAGAGGTTTTTTCGGGCTATCGCGGTTCGCGCTGCTTGAGCCCGATAATTGCCTCCACGGCCGCTGCCGGAACGCTTTGCTGCTCGCCGCCTGAGCGCTTTTGCGCTCAAGCAGCGAGCGACCGCGTCGCGAGCGTAGCGCCCTTCCGCGCCTCAGCGCGGGGCCAAACGAATCCCGCCGTCCAGACGGATGCATTCGCCGTTGATATAGACGTTTCGCGCCAGTTCCAGCACCAGCGACGCATAGTCGGCCGGCGTGCCCAGGCGGCTGGGGAAGGGGATGGCGGCGGCCAGGGCGTCCTGGATCTTCTGATCCATCCCCGCCATCATCGGCGTCCACATGATGCCGGGCAGTATGGTGTTGCAGCGCACCCCTTCCTGAGCCAGATCGCGAGCGATCGGCAGGGTCATGGCATAGACTCCGCCCTTGGACGCCGAATAGGCCGCCTGGCCGATCTGGCCGTCCTGAGCCGCGACGGAGGCGGTGTTGACGATTAGGCCGCGCTCGCCGTCCGCCATGGGCTCCAGCGTCACCATGCCCGCCGCCGACTGCGACAGGACGCGGAAGGTGCCGAACAGATTGACCCGCACGGTGCGCTCGAACTGGGCCATGTCGTGGGCCTTGATCTCGCCGGTGTCCTTCTTGCGCGAGACGGTCTTCTGGCCCGTGGCGATGCCGGCGCAGTTGACGGTCAGACGTTCCTGACCATGGGCGGCGCGGGCCTTTTCGAAGGCGGCGGCGACCGAGGCGTCGTCGGTCACGTCCACCTGGCAGAAGACGCCGCCGATCTCGGCCGCGATGGCCTCGCCCTTTTCGGCGTTCAGGTCGAACAGAGCGACCTTCGCCCCCGTCGCCGCGATGGCGCGCGCGGTGCCCTCGCCCAGGCCCGAGGCGCCGCCGGTGACCACTGCGGCGATGGTGTTGTCGAGTTTCATCCTGATCGTTCCTATATTGTCGTGAACCTGAGTTTCGTTTGAGGATTTAGCGGCCATGACCGCCAAAGCCAAACCCGCCGATCCCTCGGATGTCCTGGACCCGAAAAAGGCGCTCGTGCCGTCGGTCGTGAAGATCAATGAGGCCCGCGTGGCCAAGGGCTTCTGGCCCAAGATCCAGCGCACGGCCGCCCGCATCCCCTTTGCGGATCAGGCCCTGGCCGCCTGGTACGCCGCGCGCGATCCGCAGACGCCGATGGCGGCCAAGGGCATGATCTTCGCCGGTCTGGCCTATTTCGTCATGCCGGTGGACGCCATTCCCGACCTCTTCGCGGGCATCGGCTATACCGACGATGCGGCCGTCATCACCGCCCTGCTGGCCCTGGTCGGCGCCAACATCAAACGCCGCCACCGCGACCAGGCCGAGGACGCGGTGCAGCGGCTGAAGGCGAAATAGCTTAGCTCTCGACTGTCACCACGATCTTGCCCAGGGCCTGACGATCGCCCAGGGCCTTGATCGCTTCGCCGGCCTTTTCCAGCGGGAAGGTCTTTGAGACCCGCGGCCTGATCTTGCCGTCGGCGTACATCTGCATCAGTTCGGCCATGTTGGCGGCGTGGGCCTTGGGATCGCGCATCACCGCCGCGCCCCAGAAGACGCCGATCACCGACACCGACTTCAGCAGCGTCAGGTTCAGCGGCAGGGACGGAATGCCCGCCGGGAAGCCGACCACCAGATAGCGCCCGTTCCAGTCCATGGCCCTCAGCGCCGGATCGGCGTAGTCGCCGCCGACCGCGTCATAAACCACGTCCGCCCCGTCGCGGCCGGTCGCCAGCTTGAACTCGCCGGACAGCTCTTTCTGCGCCGCCTTGTCCATCGGTCCCGACGGATAGATCAGGCCGTTGTCGGCGCCTAATTCCAAGGCGAACTCGACCTTGTCGTTGGTCGAGGCGGCGGCGACGACACGCGCGCCCATGGCCTTGCCCAGTTCGACGGCGGCGGCGCCGACGCCCCCGGCCGCACCCAGCACCAAGAGGGTTTCGCCCGCCTTCAGCTGCGCCCGGTCCTTCAGCGCATAGTAGCTGGTGCCATAGGTCATGATCAGGGCCGCCGCTTCTTCGAAGCTCATGGCGTCGGGGATGGGGATGACCGTCTCGGCCCGCACCGCCAGTCGCTCAACCAGTCCGCCCCAGCCCGGCACGGCGATGACCCGGTCGCCCTTGCGCACGCCCTTGACGCCCTCGCCCACCGCCTCGACCACGCCGGCGACTTCGGCGCCCGGCGAGAAGGGCCGCTCGGGCCGGAACTGGTATTTGTCCTCGATGATCAGGGTGTCGGGATAGTTGATCCCCACCGCCTTGACCTCGATGATCACCTCGCCCGTCTTGGGCGTCGGGTCGAGCACGTCCTCCACGACCAGGGTTTCGGGGCCACCAGGCGTCTTGGACAGAACAGCGCGCATCTTTCCTCCTTGGCCGACATGGCGCGGCCTTCATCGCGACGCTAAAGAGCGCCACGCCCGTTTGAAAGAGGCGATAAGGACAAGGCTCAGGAAGACGACATGACCGCCCTCATCCTCCACGGCGGCGCCGGCGCCCGGCGCGAACGCAACTACGACGCCGAGGTCGTGCATATGCGCGAGGTGGTCGAGGCCATGAAGGTTCGGCTGGATGCAGGCGACAGCGCCCTGGACGTGGCTGTCGCCGCCGTCGTCATGCTGGAGGATTCGGGCCTCTATGTCGCGGGCAAGGGCGCATCCCCCAATCTGGCTGGCGCCTATGAGCTGGACGCCAGCATCATGGACGGATCGACGAAACGCGCCGGCGCCGTCGCCGCCCTGCAAGGGTTCCGCAATCCCGTCGTCGCCGCGCGCGCGGTGATGGATCGCACCCCCCACGTCATGCTGGTGGGCGAAGGGGCGGCCCTGTTCGCCCATGACCAGGGGCTGGAACCCATCGCCGACGAGGCCGCCTGGTTCACCGGCGCGGGCAAGGGCGAGGACAATCATCCGCCCGGCACGCTCAGTCACGGCACCGTCGGCGCCTGTGTGCTGGACAGCCAGGGCCGTCTCGCCGCCGCCACCTCGACCGCCGGGGTGTTCGGCAAGATGCCGGGCCGCGTCGGCGACACGCCGATCCCCGCCGCCGGAACCTGGGCCGACGCCCACGCCGCGACCTCCTGCACCGGCCAAGGGGAATATTTCATCCGCGTCGCCGCCTCCGCCCAGGTCGCCTGGCGCGTCGCCGCCGGCCAGACCTTGGCTAAGGCGACCCAGGCCGTCATCGATGAGATCGGTCAGATGGGCGGCGACGGCGGCATGATCGCCCTGGACGCCGCCGGAAACATCGCCGCCCCCTTCAACAGCCAGGGCATGAAGCACGCCTGGCTGACGCCCGCCGGCGAGATCGACGTCCAGGTCTTCCGCGACTAGGTCTCGGCGGATATCACATCGGAAATGGTGGTCAGCAGCAGTTTCAGATCGACGGGCTTGCTGACCACCGCATCCATGCCCGCGGCCAGATAGCTCTCGACCTGCTCCACCATCGCATTGGCCGTCAGGGCGATGATCGGCGTGCGGACCAGCCCCTGGTCGGCCTCGCGCTGCCGGATCGTGCGTGTCGCCGTCGGACCGTCCATGTTCGGCATCTGCACATCCATCAGGATCAGGTCCCAGTCGCGCGTTTGCGTCGCTTCGACCGCCTGAAGACCGTCGTCGACGATCTCGACCTCGATCCCGACCTGGCCCAGAAGGCCGCGGATCACCTGCTGATTGACCGGGTGATCCTCGGCGACCAGCACCCGCAGCGAGCCTTGCGGGTCCGAAACGGCGGCTTCGTTCTCGGTGTTGATCGGGTCCGCACGTTGTAGAGGCAAGCTGACGATGAAGGCGGCCCCGTCGCCAGGCTGGCTCTCGACGGCGATGCGCCCGCCCAGCAACTCGACCAGCATCGCCACGATAGACAGCCCCAGTCCGGCGCCGTCGCGGCGGTCCACGGCCTTCGCCTCGATCTGGGCGAAGCGCGTGAACAGCTGGTCGATCTGGTCAGCCGGAATGCCCCGCCCCGTGTCCGAGACGCGGAACACGGTGTCGTCGCCGATACGTGAGACGATCAGCCCCACCTCGCCCTCGGTCGTGAACTTGATCGCGTTCGACAAAAGGTTGAACAGGATCTGGCGCAACCGCACCGGATCGGCGCTGACCCAGCCCAATCCTGGCGACGCGACTTGAAAGCGCAGGCCCTTTTGCACAGCCAGCGGCCTGATCGCCTCCGCCACCTCATGGATCAGGACGTCGGCGTCGATGGCCTGGGCCACAATTTCCAGTCGCCCCGCCTCGATCCGCGACAGATCGAGGATCTGGTTGATCAGATCCAGCAAGCTACGCGCCGACCCATCCAAAATTTCCAGCCGCTCCCTTTGCTGGGCCTCCAGCGTATCGCCGGCCATGACTTGCGCCATGCCGATGACGCCGTTCAGCGGAGTGCGGATTTCGTGGCTCATATTGGCGAGGAAGCGAGACTTGGCGGCATTGGCCTCGTCCGCCTCCTGACGCGCGCTTCGCGCGGCGTCGCGGTCCAGCACGGCCGCTGCGTGAGCCCCCTGCACCTCGACCAACAGGGCCCTGTTGCGCTGGTCTGCCTTGAACAGATCGCACCACAGTGCGTGGGTCGCGCGCGAAATGATGAACAGGATCGTCGCCATCATCATGAATGCGGCCGCCACCGCCAACCCATGCGGCCCGATCAGCGAGGGATAGATGACGACCAAAACCGTCACGCAGATCGGCGCCGCCGCCAGCGCCAACAGCCGAGGCGCCGCGCTGAACTGAACGAAGGCCACGCCGATCGACCAGACCTGGATCAGCACCACCATCAACATCACATCGACCTGCGGGGTCATCAGCCAGGCGATCAGCGGCCCGGACACGCCAAGCGCAAAGCGGACTGCGACAATGAACATCAGCAGCCCGGGCCAGCCGGAAGCCGGAGCCTCTGCCTTCTGGTATCGCTTCACACGGCCCTGCGCCCACACGTCAAAGCTTATGCCGACGAAGGCGAAGGCCAGCCCTAACCAAGCCTGGCCGAGGGCCGCGAGGATTAATCCGGCCGCCGCCCAACTGCCGTAGAGAACGGCGGGCGGAGTAACCATATTTTGCAGGACGAAGGCCCAGACCGCGATTTTTTCGTCGGAGACAGAAGTGGCGTTCGCTCGTCTCGGCACGCGTCCTCGGCGGTAGGGGTCGCTTACCCGCGACTAGCGGCGAATAGATCGCCGTCGTGGATTTGTCCATGAACGACCTTCGCCGCATCCGGTTCATTACATCTCGGTAAGGTGCATGTCAGCGAAGGGCTGTTAACGTCACGCCGCCCGGCGTTCCGGGCTTCGGAGCCCTTCATGAAATCCCGCCTGATCGCCACCCTCAAAGTCGGGGCAGCCGCCTCCGCCCTCCTTCTCGGTCTCGCCGCCCCCGCCTTCGCAGAGGGCGCCGCGGCCGCCGCAGCCGCCGTTCAATCGACAGGGCAGGCGCCGCAGGGCGTGACCGTGCCTCCGCTGGGCTTCACCAAGCGCGTTCTGGCGAACGGGCTGGAAGTCTATTCGGCGCGTGACGCCGACACTTCGAACGTTACGGTCCAAGTCTGGTACAAGGTCGGCTCTAAGGACGATCCGGCCGGCCGTTCGGGCTTCGCCCACCTGTTCGAACACCAGATGTTCAAGTCGACCACCAATCTGCCGCCCGAGACCTTCGATCGGCTGACCGAGGACGTTGGCGGCTCCAACAACGCCTTCACCGCCGACGACACCACCGCCTATTTTGAGACCGTGCCCGCCAACCATCTGGAGCGGATGCTGTTCGCCGAGGCCGACCGCATGGGGTCCCTGGTCGTGGACGAGCCAACCTTCGTCGCCGAGCGCGACGTGGTAAAGGAGGAATACCGCCAGCGAATCCTCGCCAATCCCTACGGCCGCCTGTTCGGCCTGTTCGTGCCCGAGACGATCTATCAGGACAGCCCCTATCGCCGTCCGGGCATCGGCTCGATCGAGGAGTTGGAGGCCTCGTCGCTGGAGGATGTGCGCCGCTTCCACGCCACCTACTACCGTCCCGACGCGGCCTATCTGATCGTGGCCGGCAACTTCGACCAGGCTCAACTGGACCGCTGGGTGGATCAGTATTTCGGCCCGCTGAAGAACCCGACCACGCCGATCCCGACCAACAATGTCGTCGAGCCCGAGCCGACGGGTCCGCGCAACGTCACCTACTATGCGCCGAACGTGCCGCTGCCGGCCGCCGTCGTCGCCTGGCCGACGGTGAAGTACGCCGACGCCGACCGCGCCGCCCTGACCGTTCTGGACGGCATCCTGTCCACCGGTGAATCCAGCCGCCTGTATCGCTCGCTGGTCTATGACAAGCAAATCGCGGCCCAGATCGGCTCGACCCCCGACTTCTCGCAGCAGGCCGGCAATCTGTCCGCCCTGGCGATCATGGCCCAGGGTCACACGGCCGAGGAAGGCATCGCCGCCCTGAACGAAGAAATCGGCAAGCTGCGCGACACGCCCGTCAGCACCGCCGAACTGGCCGAGGCCAAGAACGAGATCGTCGCCAATGCGCTGCGCAGCCGCGAAACGGTGGACGACCGTGCGACCGCCCTGGGCTTCTCTCTGATCAACACCGGCTCGGCCGCCGCCGCCGACGAAGAGGTCGCCCAGATCCAGGCCGTCACCGTCGCCGACGTCCAGCGCGTCGCCCGCAAATATCTGACGCCGCAGCGCCAATCGACCATCACCTACCTGGCCGCCGACGACCAGAACCCCGCCTCGGTCCAGAAGATGAACGTGGACGCCCCCGTGAAGGTCGCCGACCTGGCCCCCGCCGGGCCGCCCGCCGTCCTGCTGCCCGAGGCGGAGCGCAAGCCCCTGCCCCAGCCGGGCGCCGAGGTCGCGCCCGTGACGCCGACCGTCGCCGACTTCCGCCTCGATAACGGCCTGCGCGTCCTGGTCGCCCCGACCGACGGCGTGCCGCTGGTCTCGGCCCGTCTCAGCTTCGACGCTGGTTCGTCCGATGACCCGACGGGCAAGGCCGGCGTCGCCGCCATGACCGCCGCGCTTCTGACCCAGGGCACCAAGACCAGGACCGCGCCCGAAATCGCCACCCAGATCGAACAGCTGGGCGCCAGCGTCGGCGCATCGGCCGGGGTCGACTTCTCCAACGTCTATGCCAACGCGCCCTCGAACGCCTTCCCGGCGACCCTCGCCCTGATGGCGGATCTGGTGAAGAACCCCACCTTCGCCGGCGAAGAGCTTGAACGTCAGCAGGCCCAGACCCTGGACGGCCTGCGCGTCGCCCTCAGCCAGCCGGCGTCCATCGCCGGCATGACGGTCGGCCGCGTCATCTACGGCGACGCCCCCTATGGCGCGACGATCACCCAGCAGACGGTCCCCGCCATCACGGCGGCCGACGTCGCCGCCTTCCACGCCGCCCGCTACCGGCCGTCGGACGCGACTCTGGTCTTCTCGGGCGACATCACGCCGGCCGCCGCCCGCGCCCTGGCGCAACAGGCGTTCGGCGACTGGCGCCCGGCTGGCGCGGCCCCGGCCGCTGCGACCAATCCGGCCGGCCAGCCCCTGGCGCCGCGCATTGTCGTGGTGAACCAGCCCGGCGCCGGTCAGGCCGCGGTCGTCGCCGCCGTCCGCGGCGTGTCGCGCACCGATGCGGACTTCTTCCCGCTGACGGTCGGCAACACCCTGCTGGGCGGCGGCTTCTCGTCGCGCCTGAACCAGGAAATCCGGATCAAGCGCGGTCTGTCCTACGGCGCCTCGTCGTCGCTGGGCGCACGGGCGGATGCGGGCCTGTTCACCGCCTCGACCCAGACCAAGAACGAGACCGCCGACGAGGTCGCCGATCTGATCCTGGCCGAGATCGCCAAGCTGGGAACCGAGACCCCGACCCAGGCCGATCTGGCCCCGCGCCGCGCCACCCTGATCGGCGGCTTCGGCCGCTCGCTGGAGACGGTGGACGGCCTGGGCGCCCTGGTCGCCAACCTGGCGCTCTATGATCTGCCGATGAGCGACCTCGCCGACTACGCCGGCCGTGTTCGCGCCGTCACGCCGGAACAGGTCGAGGCCGCCTTCGCCGAACACCTGCCGGTCAACCGCGCCAGCCTGGTCATCGTCGGCGACGGCTCGAAGTTCCTGGACGATCTGCGCGCCAAACACCCCAACCTCGAAGTCATCGAGGCCGGCGCCCTGAACCTCAACAGCGGTTCGCTAAAGTAGAATTGAAACCTGGACGGCCCGTCGCCTCTGCGCGGCGGGCCGTCACGCCTCGTCTGCTAGACCGACAGGCACACCACCTGCGCCACGCGAAGATCGCGCCTTAGCCGGTTGGACACTTGGCCGTAATTCTCGGTCGTGATGGCCTGGCCGCGCGCGTCGTCGGCCGGCGTCTGTTCGCCGCGGATCGCCGGCCCGAAGGTTTCGGGCGCCGTCGTATAGATCCGGCCCCGTCTCGGCGCCTCGGCGATGGTGACGCCCACGACGCGGCCCTGCGCATCCAGGGCCGGCGCGCCGGACAGGCCCGACAATGTACCCTCAAGCCCGTTGGTGCGCCCGACCTCGGCCCAGGACAGCACCGGCTCGTCGCGCGCGCCGCGCCCGAAGACCTTCAAGGTCTCGCGCCCCAGCAGGCGAGACGTCACCTCGCCGGGACGCCCTTGAGGAAAGCCTGGATGAAAGGCGCGCTGGCCCTTGCGCAGGGGCGCCTCGACCGCGACCGGCAGGGCCGCCGGCCCGCCGTCGGTGATCAGCAAGGCGACGTCGGCGCGCGGCGCCAGACGGACGTCGGCCGCGACCGCCCGCCCCTCGCCCACCACCAGCGCCGGCTTGCGGCACCCCTCGACGACATGGCGCGCCGTCACCCAGCGGCCCCGTCCTGCGATGGAGAAGGCCGTGCCCGACGACGGCTTGAACGGCGCCTCGCCCGCATCGACGGTTACGGCGGCGTCAAAAGGAGTGATGGGGCCCAACAGCGCGCCCTCGGCCACATCGGCGTCGGCCTCCGCGACCGGCGGCGCATCGGCGTTCTCGCGTCGCCCCAGGGACACCGCCAGAAACACGGCCGCCACCGCTCCATAGATGGCCCAGTCCGGCAGGCGGGGAAACTGCATCGCTCCGGCCGATCAGCCGGTCAGCGCGGCGGACAGGATGACGGCCGTCGCCAGCTTGGCGCCCAGCAGCACCACCGCCGCCGAGATTTCGCCATGGCGGATCCGCTCCGGCAGGCCCGTCAGCAGCAGGTCCACGACCCGGAAGGCCAGAAGCTGCAGCACCACGGTCGCCACGCCCCAGATAGCGATGTCGCGCACCGAGGTCGACACCGACAGCGATACCGCCAGCGGCACGGCCAACCCCACCAGAATGCCGGCGAAGGCGATGGCGGCGGCGACATTGCCCTGACGGATCAGGGCGACCTCCTTCCACGGCGTCAGCAGCGCATAGACCGTCGCCCCCGCCGCGAGCAGCAGCAGGGTCACGATCAGGTGCATCACCATGACCGGGAAGCCCGAGGCGAAAGCCTGCACCTCAGCGCTGGAAAGGACGTTCGACAAAGAGGGGTCCATGCCCAGACGCCTTGCCCGATTGTCGCCCCAATCCGCAAGCGCGCCGGAGACACACTGGGTGACAATATGTATCCAAAGGTTGTGGGATACTGCGCCGGAGAGGATATTGCGCCATGATCGACCACAGACGTTGGCGGCGAAATCGAATGACTTCGCGCCTCGCCAAGAGCATAGTCCTCTGGCTTGGTGCCTCTATCTTGTCGGGCTTCGCCGCCAGCTTTGCTTTCGTAGTCTTCGGCGGCGTGATCTGGATGATCGCAGGGCTTCATAATGGTCTGGCTACGGCCGTCATGGACGGCCTCGTGACGATTACGCTGCTCCTTTATCTCTCGCCTATCGTGCTTGGATGCTTCCTGCTTGGAAGTCTCGTTTTCGGCCCGCCCGCCTTCCTGGTACTGCGACGTCTGGGGCGAAGCGGTCCGGTCGCTTCAGCTTGCGCTGGCGGATTTTTCGCAGGATTGGCTGCTCTAGTATTTCTAGGCGTGTTCGGACCGTTGGCGGTCGCGCCGATCCCCTTAGCCGGCGCTGTCGGCGGCTGGATATTCCGCGCCGTGGTCGAGGATATTCCTAAGCAGCTTGCGTGACCGCCTGCTCCGCCTTCCTCAGCGCCGAGGCCCGCACCTTCTCGCTTTCGGACTTCAGCTGGCCGCAGGCGGCCAGGATGTCGCGACCGCGGGGGGTGCGGATGGGTGACGCATAACCGGCCTTGTTCAGGATGGCGGCGAAGCGCTCGATCGTCTTCCAGTCCGAGCATTCGTATTCGACGCCCGGCCAGGGGTTGAACGGGATCAGATTGATCTTCGCCGGAATGCCCTCGATCAGCTTCAGCAGGGCGCGCGCCTCTTCGGGGCTATCGTTGACGCCCTTCAGCATGACGTATTCGAACGTCACCCGCCGCGCGTTCGACAGGCCTGGATAGGCCCGGATCGCCGCCATCAGCTGGTCCAGCGGATATTTCTTGTTCAGCGGCACCAGCACGTCGCGAAGTGCATCGTTGGTGGCGTGCAGGCTGATGGCCAGCATGGCCGCCGTCCGGTCGCCCAAGGCCTGAAGCTGCGGCACCACGCCTGAGGTCGAGATCGTGATCCGACGGCGCGACAAGGCGATGCCCTCGTTGTCCGAGATGATGTCGATGGCGTCGGCGACGTGGTCCAGATTGTAGAGCGGCTCGCCCATGCCCATAAAGACGATGTTGGACAGGCGCCGGTCTTCCTTGGGCGACGGCCATTCCTCCAGATCGTCGCGCGCGACCTGGACCTGGGCCACGATCTCGGCGGCGGTCAGGTTGCGCACCAGCTTCTGCGTGCCGGTGTGGCAGAAGGTGCAGTTCAGGGTGCAGCCGACCTGGCTGGACACGCACAGGGCGCCGGCCCGGCCCACGTCGGGAATATAGACGGTCTCGATCTCAATGCCTGGCGCGGTGCGGATCAGCCATTTGCGCGTGCCGTCCTTGGACACCTGGCGTTCAACGACCTCGGGGCGGGCCAGGGTGAAATGCTCGGCCAGCTTGGCCTGCATATCCTTGGCGACATTGCTCATGGCCGAGAACTCGGTCACGCCATAGTGGTGGATCCAGCTCCACACCTGGCTGGCGCGCATCTTGGCCTTTTCGGGCGGACAGACGCTCGCGTCGATCAGGGCCTGGCGCAGGCCGGCGCGCGTCAGACCGCTGAGGTTGACGGGAGCCTTGACGGCGGGCGCGTTAGAGACGCGCGAAAGATCGAGCGTGATGCTCAAGGCGGCGATCCTGCGTGAGGTTGAGCCGGCCTATATAGCACGGATCCCGGCGATTGCATGGCCGGGGCGGATTCGACCGTCCTAGAGGCCCACGTCCCAGACGCCGGCGTCGCGCATCCGGGTCTCGCGCGCCTCCTCGGCCCGACCGCCCATGTCCTTGGCCATGCTGCGGATCGCGGTCGAGACGGTGGCCTTGTGCACGCCCGGCACGATCGCGTGGGCGAAGGCGGCGCTCGCCAGACCCAGCAGCTTGAAGCCGAAACCCGCCGAGGCGGCCATGTGCTGCAGATAGGTCTCGTCGACCTCGCGCGGGTGGTCGCGGAACAGGCGGTCGAACGGGGTCGAGGCCGAACTTCGGCGGTCGATCGTCGTCTGACTCATGGCGGCGGCCTTCCCTGCTTCGTCGTCTCATGGTCACGCCGGACGGCCGACGACGCAACCCCCATCGCAATCTGTTCATTGGACGTGACCGACGCGCGACCCGCTCGCTTCAGACCCATCGTCAGAAGCGAAAACTCGGTCTAGGGTCGGCGTTCGATCAAGGAAATGCCCATGCCGATCCGCCTTTCGCCCGCCTCCTCCATGGCCGCCGCCCTGGCCCTGCTGGCCTCAGCGACGCCGGCGCTGGCGCAATCGGGCGCGGCAAGCCTGCCCTACGACGCCCGTCGCGGGGTTTTCAGCTTCTCGTCGGGGCTGGAGGGCTCGCTTCCGGCGGTGGTTCAGGTCACGACCCTGGGCCAGTCGCGCGGTCCCAGTTCCGACGCGGCCGATCCCAAACCCTACGCCTCCGGCTCCGGCGTCATCGTCGATGCGGCCGAGGGGTTGGTGATCACCAATAATCACGTCGTCGAGGGCGGGCGAAAGTTCACCGTCGATCTGACGGACGGCCGCCTGTTCGACGCCGTGCTGGTGGGGGCGGACAAGGCGACCGACATCGCCGTGCTTCGCATCACGCCCGACGGTCGGCCGCTGAACCTGAAACAGGTCCAGACGGTGGATTCCGACACCCTGCGCACCGGCGACCTGGCCTTCGCGGTCGGCTATCCGCTGGGCCTGGACCAGACCCTGACGATGGGCGTCATCTCGGGCCTGAACCGCTCAGGGCTAGGCGATGCGGTCGAGGACTATATCCAGACCGATGCGGCCGTGAACTCGGGCAACTCCGGCGGGCCGCTGCTGGACAGCCGGGGCCGGCTGATCGGCATCAACACCTCGATCCTGTCGGGCGGTCTGGGCGGCGGCAACGACGGTATCGCCTTCGCCGTGCCGACGCGGATCATGCTCTACGTCGCCGACCAGTTGAAGAACAACGGCGAGGTCAAGCGCGGCGCGACCGGCGCCATCTTCGGCTCGCTGAACGCCGAACGCGCGCGTGACCTGCATCTGGGCATCGTGCGTGGAGCCGTCGTCGCCGATGTCGCGCCGGGATCACCGGCCGAACGCGCGGGCCTGCGCCATAACGACGTGATCACCCGGATCCAGGGCCGCCCCGTCGCCAACGCCGGCTCGGTCAACGCCACGATCGGCATCGCCGCGCCGGGCTCGGATCTCAGCATCTCCTATCTGCGCGGCGGGCGCGAGGCGACCACGTCGCTGGCGGTCGAGACGCCCGCTGATCAGCCCGTGATCGTCGGGGCCCAGTCGGTGCTGGCCTATGGGGCGACGCTGCGAGACCAGGACGGCGGCGCCCAGGTCACGGCCGTCTCGGCCGGCTCGCCCGCCGCCCAGGCCGAAATGACGGCCGGCGATGTGATCACCACCATCGCCGGCGCGCCCGTCGCCGACTCTCGCGCGGCCGCGACCGCCCTGCAGAGCGCCTCGGGATCAGTCGAGGCGACCGTGCTCAGAAATGGCGAGACCCTGAACCTGACCCTGTCGCTCTGAGGCGGGGTCAGACGCCGACGTGGCGCTGTCTGGCGGGCTCCAGACAGCGAAACGCCCGCCTTGCCAGGGAGGGGGAGGGGAAAGGCAGGGCGGGCGCTCGCTTGGAGGAAGCATCGGCCGCCGGAGCCCGTAAACTGGAAACATCCAGGGGGGCTGGGGGGGCTGTTCAGGATCCGGGACGCTTCCGAACTCCGACGAGCCGATGATCGATATTTCGTTGCGCATACGGGCGGGCGAAGGACCGAAACGGGGCCATTTCGTGTCTGCGTCGATTTCCTGGCCGCCTCTGGCGTCGGGCCTCCAGCGGCCTAAGTTTTAGCCCATGAGCCTGAACCCTCACGACACGACGCCGGCGCCCGGCCCCGTCTTCTTCGACCGTCGCGAACTTGACCCGATCCTCAGGGTCTATGGCCGCATGGTCGCGCAGGGCGAATGGCGAGACTACTCCATGGTCGGGCACAAGGACTTCGCCGAGTTCGCCGTCTTTCGCCGCAGCGGCGACGCCCCGCTCTACCGCATCGAAAAGCGACCGGCCCTCCAGACCCGCCAGGGCCAGTGGGCCGTCATTGGCGAAGGCGGCCAGATCCTGAAACGCGGCCGCGACCTGGCCCAGGTGCTGCGCGTCTTCGACAGCCGCCGGTTTCAGGTGGTGGAGTAGAAACAAAAAGGGCCCCGCGAGGGGCCCTTTCCCTATCCGTCTTTCGACAGACCTTAGTTCCGGTTGCCGCCCATGAAGGCCAGCAGGAATTGGAACAGGTTCACGAAGTTGATGAACAGGCTCAGAGCGCCGAAGCCGGTCGCCACGCCCATCGCATTCTGGTCGCCGCCCAAGGCGTAGTAGGTCATCTTCAGACGCTGGGTGTCATAGGCGATCAGACCCGAGAAGATCAGCACGCCCAGACCCGAGATGATCAGATAGAAGGTCCCGGACTGCAGGAACATGTTCACAATCGAGGCGATGATCAGGCCGATCACGCCCATGATCAGAAAGGTGCCCATGCCGGTCAGGTCCTTCTTGGTCGTATAGCCCACCAGGCTCAGGCCGCCAAAGGCCGCCGCCGTCACCAGGAAGGTGGTGGCCAGCGAACCGCCCGTGTAGCGCAGGAACAGGATGCCCAGGCCCGCGCCGATCGTGGCGACCACGGCCCAATAGAGCATGTTCACGCCCTTGGCCGTCGGGTTCTTCATGAAGAACATCGAGCCGAACAGCATCACCAGCGGCGAAAACTGGACGATCATGCCCAGCACGGTCAGACCGATCCGGCCGTCTGGCGTCACGCCGAACAGCAGCTGCTGCACCGCCGGCACATTGCCGGTGACGTAGGCCAGGGCGCCGGCGACCACGAGGCCCAGGGCCAGTTTGTTGTAGACGCCCAGCATGAAGCTGCGCAGGCCGGCGTCGACCGACATGTCGGCCGTCTGCGGCAGAGGACGGGCGTAACCGTTGTTGAAATCGCTCATGGCGACGAACTTTCTCCGATTGGCCGGAGAGACTTCTCCGGTCACAGGCTTTGAATATCGTGAGCCGAGGCCCGCGCTGCAAGGAAAACCGGACTTGGAGGCTTGTGTTCCGGCCGCTACTTTCGGTCGCATGCTTCGTCTGTTCACCGCCCTGACCCTGCCGCCTGACGTCGCAGAGACGCTGAAACGACGGCAATCGGGCCTGCCCGGCGCACGGTGGCGGCCGCTGGACGCCCTGCACGTCACGCTCGCCTTCTATGGCGAGATCGACGAACGCCGCGCCGACGATTTGGCGTCGGAACTGACGCGCGTGACGGGCGGCCCGTTCGAGATCGCGCTGAAGGGCGTCGGCTGTTTCGGCGACGACCACCGCAGCCACACGCTGTGGGCTGGGGTCGAGACGCCCAACGAGCGCCTGTCGGTTTTGGCCGGGCGCTGCAAGGCCGCTGGCGAACGCGCCGGGATCGGCATGGAGGCGCGCGCCTACAAACCGCATGTGACCCTGGCGTATCTGAAAACCCAGACCAATCCCGACCGGCTCGGCGCCTGGGTGTCGGGGCACAATCTGCTGCATTCGCCGCCGATCCGCATCGACCGCTTCGGCCTGTATTCCAGCGTCCTGACCGATAGCAACAGCCCTTACGAACTGGAGCGGGAGTATCTGCTGTGACCACTGCCGCATACGCCGTTCCGCCCCATGTGACCTTGGGGCCGACGCTGGAGACGGGACGACTGATCCTGCGTCCGCCGGCGGTTGAGGACTTTCCGCGCTGGGCTGAGTTCATGGCCGATCCCGAGACCGCCCGCTTCATCGGCGGGGTCCAGCCCGCGCCCCAGGTCTGGCGCCTGATCTGCACCGTCGCGGGCATGTGGGCTCTGACGGGCGAAGGCATGTTCTCCATCCTGGAAAAGGAGACCGGCCAGTGGATCGGCCGCATCGGCCCGCTGCACCCCTATGGCTGGCCGGGCCGCGAGGTGGGCTGAAGCCTGCATCGCGACGCCACCGGCAAGGGCTATGCGGTCGAAGCGGCCGCAGCCACGATGGACTACGCCTTCGAGGTGCTGGGCTGGGACGACGTGATCCACTGCATCGCGCCCGAAAACCTCCCCTCGGCGGCGGTCGCGACACGGCTGGGATCACGCAATCGCGGGCCGGGCGCCCTGCCCGAACCGCTCCAGGACATCGCCATCGATCTGTGGGGCCAGACCCGCGACGAATGGGCGATCAATCGGACGCGCCTGAAGCGCTGACCACAACCGAACGCGTCGGCGCGTCGTATCCCTTCCAAACCGAACGAGGATACGCCCATGTTCCGCGCCAGCCTGATCGCCGCCTCCGCCGCCCTCGCCGCCCTGCCGTCAATGGCCTTCGCTCAGGCGTCGAACGTCGATCTGAACCGCTTCGACGGCCGGTGGTTCGAGATCGAGCGCAATCACAACAACGTCCAGAAGGACTGCAGCCGGGCGCAGATCGACTTCACGCCGCAGAGCGCCGCCGACCGCTACGCCATCACCGTCACCTGCGTCCGGCGCGCCGATGGCAAGGTTGAAACGCTGCGCGCCAACGCCCGTGTCACCGACACCACGACCAATGCGAAGTTCCGGTTCAGCCTGACCGGCCTGCTCAACTTCGGCGGCCTGGCGGGCCAGAACTACTGGGTCTACGACCATGCCCCGGACTACAGCTGGGCCATCATGGGTCTGCCGGACAAGTCGAACTGGTGGATCTGGCACCGCAACCAGAATGCGACGCAGGCTGAGCGCGACCGCATTCTGAGCCGCGTCCGCGCGCTGGGCTTCAGCACCAGCCGCCTGGTCCACACCGGCCTCTAAGGCCCCGCTTGCGATAGGAACGTAGGCGGAACATAAGCTGTCGGCATGTCCGCCGTCGCCCATCTCGAACTCGTATTCAGCCGTCCCGAGACCACCCTTTCGGTGACGCGGGGTGCGGCGCGGCTGATGATGGACATGGGGTATGCGCCGCTTCTGGAAGTCTGCCTGCCCAACGGTCGCCGCGCCGATGTCATGGCGATCGGGCGCAAGGGCGACATCGTCATCTGCGAGGTCAAGTCGGGCGTCGAGGACTATCGGGTCGACCGCAAATGGCATGAGTACGGACCGTTCTGCGACGCCTTCTTCTTCGCCGTCTCGCCCGAGTTTCCGCAGGATATCCTGCCCGACGAACCGGGCCTGATCGTTGCAGACGGGTTCGGCGGGGCGGTCGTGCGAGACGCGCCGGTGATCGGCCTGGCGCCCGCCCGCCGCAAGGCGCTGACGCTGGCCTTCGCCCGGCTGGGCGCGATGCGGACCTTGCGGGACTAGAGCCGACGGAAGACGGCGGTCGCGAAACCCTCGGCGACCAGACGCGCCTCGACCTCGGCCAGGGTCTCGATCACCACGCCCTTGCCGCCCGTCGCGTGAATGATGCGTTCGCCATCCAGCATCAGCGCCGAATGGCCCGTCCAGTCCTGATCGTCGTTTGGCGCCAGCCAGACGACGATGTCGCCGCGCTGCAGGTCCGACGAAGACGCCGCTCGCCCCATCTGGGCCTGCGCGTCCGACCGGCGGGGACCGGGAAGGCCGCAGGCCAGCAGGGCCTGCTGTACCAGGCCGGAACAGTCGGTGGAGATCGAAGACCGCGCGCCAAGTTCATGCGGCCGCCCGAGCAACCGCTCGGCCACCGCGACCAGATCCGTCTCGAACGCGCCGACAGGCTTCAGATCAGCCTCGGCCACATCCGTCGCCTCGATCACCAGAGCGTTTAATGGAAGGGCGGCATCCACGCCGGCGATCCAGTGTGTCGCCAGCGGCGCGCCGGCCGACAGACTGTCCAGGACTACCCAGCCGACGACGCCGTCGCGACGCGCCCGGCCCCATGCGCGGCCGTTCGACCGATCAAGAACGTCGAAGATCTCGCCATGCAGCAGCTGGTCGATGGGACCGTCGACGTCGGACAGGATGTCCGCCACGGCGACGCGACAATGCATGGCCTCTGTCGCCCGATAGGCGTCTGCGCGCACCAGCCCTTCCAACGCCTGTTCGGCGAGGTCAGGGCGAACGAGGCGGTCGCCGGGCGGAAGAAGGTCGAGGACGTCGGTCAACGTGAACTCGCATTGCTGAACCCACAGCCTTATCCCCCGATGGCTTAGGGGCCGTTAACGCCAGACGCTTTTGCGAAAGAAAATCAACAGAACCGCGTTCTGAGATATTGGTAGCAGGCTCTCAGCGCCTGGGCCTCGCCGCCTTCCGGATAGCCGGGGCTGGCGCGGGGGTTCCAGGCGAAGATGTCCATGTGCGCCCAGGCCCCCGTGGCCGGAGCGAACTTTTGCAGGAACAAGGCGGCCGTCACCGACCCGGCCTGGGCCCAGCCGGCCGGATCGTTCCGCAGGTCCGCGATCTCGGCGTCCAGCGCGCCGCGATAGCCGGGCCACAGCGGCATCCGCCACAGGGGGTCGCGCACCTGGCCCGCCGCCGCCAGCAGCCCGGCGGCCAGGGCTTCGTCGTCGGTGTAAAGAGGCGGCAGCTCTGGACCCAGGGCGATCCGCGCGGCGCCGGTCAGGGTGGCGAAGTCCAGCGTCAGGTCGGGTCGGTGCTCGCCCGCCCGCGTCAGGGCGTCGGCCAGGATCAGCCGGCCTTCGGCGTCGGTGTTGCCGATCTCGATCGTCAGACCCTTGCGGCTGTTCAGGATGTCGCCGGGCCTGAAGGCGTCGGCGGACACGGCGTTCTCGACCGCCGCGACGATGACCACCAACCGCACGGGCAGGTCCGCCTGCATCACCAGACGCCCCAAGGCCAGGGCATGGGCCGAGCCGCCCATATCCTTCTTCATATTGCGCATGCCAGCGGCGGGCTTCAGGTCCAGACCGCCGGTGTCGAACACCACCCCCTTGCCGACCACGGCGACGAGCGGCAGGTCGGTCCGGTCCAGCTTCCAGCCGATCTCGATCAGGCGCGGCGCCCGGTGCGGGGCGGCGGCGCGACCTACGGCGTGGACGGCCGGATAGTTGTCTTTCAGCAGGGCGTCGCCGGTGGTGACGGTGATCTCGGCGCCGGCGCTCTCTGCGATCTCGCGGGCGATGGTCTCGATCTGCAACGGCCCCATGTCGGCGGCGGGCGTATCGACCATTTCGCGGGCCAGGGCGCAGGCGGCGGCGATGCGAGAGATTTCGGCGACATCCACACCGTCCGGCGCGACCAGCCGCACGGGCGCCCGATCCGGCCGGGCCTTGTAGCGGTCGAAGACATACGCCCCCAGCAGGAAGGCCAGGGTCGCCAGCTCCGCATCGGGCGCGTCGACCTCAAGCCGATAGAGACCGCCCGGGAGCCGCGCCGACAGTCCCCGCACGCTCATCGGGTCGAAGGTCGCGCCCGCGCCCACGACCACCTGGCCGATCTCGCCGTCCGCGTCCGGCACGACCAACAGCTGGCCCGGCTTGCCTTCGAACCCATGTCGATCGCCCCAGCGCCGGGCCGCACCCTCCAGCACGCCGCCCGCCTGAACGAAGCGGATCGGGATGGCGCCGTCGCCATCTTGGGCGGAAACCAGCGGGGGATGCGAGACGGACATGAGGCCCTCGAAACGAAGTTAACCATCGGTTGACGCGAACCGGCGATTCTAGGGACGAGACCTCTAGGACCGTCTGGACCTGACCCATGTCGCGCATGCCCGCCCTTCTCGCAACCGTCGCCCTGATCGCCCTGTCCGGCACGCCGGCGCTGGCGGCTGATCCGACGGCGGCGTCCGCGGCCCAGGCTCGCGCGCCGTCGTCCGCTGCGGTGCGGGCCACCTATGACCGGATGGACGCCCTGTCGCGCTCGGTGTTCTGGGCCTCGGAGCAGCAGGCCGATCCGACCGACGCCGTGGCGGGCGTGAAACTGGCCCAGGCCCTGCGTGAGCTGGGTCGATACGATCAGGCGGCCGAGGCCGCCCAGGCGACCCTGACGGTCCAGCCGACCAATCTCGATGCGCTTCTGGAAATGGGCCGCGCCCATATTGCGCGCGGCCAAGCCTTCTATGGCGTGGCCGCGCTGGAAAAGGCCCGCGACCAGGCGCCGCGCGATTGGCGCCCCTATTCCTTGCTGGGCGTCGCTTATGAGCAGGTGCGCCGCTTCGATGATGCGCGAGCCGCGTGGAACCAGGCGCTCGTCCTCTCGCCCGACAACCCCGATGTCCTGACTAACGCCGCCACGGCCGCCCTGACGCACGGCGATGCGCCGGGCGCCGAGACCCTGCTGCGTCGCGCCGTGGCCCAGCCGACCGCCTCGGCCAAGGTGCGCCAGAACCTGGCCATGGTGCTGGGCCTTCAGGGCAAGATGGGCGAGGCCGAACAGATCCTTCGACGCGAACTGCCGCCCGAACAGGCCGAGCGGAACCTGCAATGGCTGCGCTCGCGCAGCACCGGCGGCGCGGCGACGTCCGGCGGCGGCGCGGCAGGTCCGTCGCCCGCGACCGACACCGCCCGCACTTGGAATTCCCTGCAAGGCGGCTGATCCGCCCGTTGCGGTCTGGCCGCCCGCGTGGTGGATGAGGCCATGACCGCCCTTCCCACGCCTCGCGTCTATCAGGCCTTCCTATTCGACATGGACGGCACCCTGATCACCTCGACCTTGGCCGCCGAGCGCGTCTGGACCCGCTGGGCCGAGCGCCACGGGCTGGATGTCGCCGCCTTCGTTCCTACCATCCACGGCGTGCGCGCCATCGACACCATTCGTCGTCAGAACCTGCCCGATATCGACCTGGACGCCGAGGTCGCCTGGGTCGAACGCGGCGAGATCGAGGACGTGGATGGCGTCGCCCCCATCTCCGGCGCCGTCAACTTCGTCAAACGCCTGCCGCCCGACCGCTGGGCCGTAGTCACCTCCGCCTCGGTCCCCCTGGCGCGCGCCCGTCTGAAGGCCGCAGGCGTGACCCCGCCCGCCGTCATGATCACCGCCGAAGACGTCGAACGCGGCAAGCCCGACCCGGCCGGCTATCTGAAGGCCGCCGCGACCCTGGGCTTCGATATCGCCGACTGCCTGGTGTTCGAGGACGCCGAGGCCGGGATCAAGGCGGGCGAAGCGGCTGGCGCCGACGTGCTGGTCGTCACCGCCGCCTGGTCCCATCCGCTGGATACCGATCATCCCACACTGGCGGACTATGCGGATGCGGATCTGGAAGTTCGATCCGATGGGCGTCTCGTCCTGACGCTTTGAATCCTCACCCATTACGCCGCGCTTCACGGGGGAGGATTGAGCGCCTATCTTCGTCCCATGATCGACGACCTCTACAGCGCGCGCATCCTGTCGCTGGCGGCGAACCTGCCGCATGCGGGGCGTCTGCCCGCGCCTCAGGGCACCGGCGAGCAGGTAGCGAAACTGTGCGGGTCGCGCGCGACGGTCGATGTGACGTTGGACAACGCGGGCCGCATCGCCGACTTCGCCCAGGACGTAAAAGCCTGCGCCCTCGGCCAGGCCGCGGCCGGGGTGCTGGGTCAATCTGTGATCGGCGCGTCGGTCGATGATCTCAAGGACGCCCGCGACGCCATGATCGCCATGCTGAAATCCGGCGGCGACGGCCCCGTCGGTCGGTTCGAGGATCTGCGCCTGCTGAAACAGGTCGCCGACTACCCCGCCCGCCACGCCTCGACCCTGGTCTCGCTGGAGGCGACGCTGGAGGCGGTGAACAATGCCCTCGCCGCCCGAACGCGTCTCGCCGGCGCGGCCTGACAGGCACGACCGGTTGATCCCCCTGCGATGACAGGGGATAAGCGCGGCGAACCTCTCAAGCCCCCGGCGAAGGGACATATGTCTCTCTATGAACGCGGCGTGCGCGCGGCCCATCGGGGCTACAAGCTGACGCTGTCCCCCCTGATCGGCCAGCAGTGCCGGTTCCTGCCGACCTGTTCGGATTACGGGCGCGACGCCCTGATCCAGCACGGACCGGTAAAGGGGGGATGGCTCACCGTGCGCCGCCTCTGTAAATGCCATCCTTTCGGGGGATCGGGATACGACCCGGTCCCGCCAGTTAAAGACTGACATATGATCGACCTGAAATTTCCCGACGGCGCGGTGCGCCAATACCCGGCCGGTTCGACGGCGCGCGACGTCGCGACCTCGATCTCGCCGTCGCTGGCGAAGAAGGTCGTGCTGGCCGAGCTGAACGGCGAGCAGCGCGACATGGGCCGGGTGCTGGAGACGGGCGGCGACTTCCGCCTGATCATGCGCGACGACCCCGCCGCCCTCTATACGATCCGCCACGACACCGCCCACGTCCTGGCCGAAGCGGTCCAGACCCTGTTCCCCGGCACCCAGGTCACGATTGGCCCGGCGATCGAGGACGGCTTCTATTACGACTTCTACCGCGAAGAGCCCTTCTCGACCGACGACTTCGCCGCCATCGAAAAGGAGATGGGCCGGATCGTGGATCGCGACGCCAAGTTCGAACGCGAGGTCTGGGAGCGGGACGACGCCATCAAATTCTTCGAGGCGCGCGGCGAGAAGTTCAAGGCCGAGCTGATCCGCGACCTGCCGGGCACCGAGACCATCACCCTGTACAAACAGGGCGACTGGATCGACCTGTGCCGGGGTCCGCACTTCCCCTCGACGCGCCATGTCGGCAAGGCGTTCAAACTGACCAAGCTGGCCGGCGCCTATTGGCGAGGCGATTCCAAGCGCGAGCAGCTGCAACGCATCTACGGCACCGCTTGGGCCACCAAGGAGGATCTGGACGCCCATCTGCAGCGTCTGGAAGAGGCTGAGAAGCGCGACCACCGCAAGGTCGGCAAGGCGATGGAGCTCTTCCATATGCAGGAAGAGGGCCGGGGCATGGTCTTCTGGCACCCGAAGGGCTGGGTCCTGTGGCGCGTGCTGGAGGCCTATATGCGCCGCCGACTGGACGCCGCCGGCTATGTCGAGGTCAAGACGCCCCAGGTGCTGGACCGCAAATTCTGGGAACAGAGCGGCCACTGGGACAAATATCGCCCGAACATGTTCGTCTGCGAGACGGTCGAGGGCGAGGAACTGAGCCTGAAGCCGATGAACTGCCCGGGCCACGTGCAGATCTTCGACCAGGGTCAGCGGTCCTATCGCGAACTGCCGCTGCGCATGGCCGAATTCGGCGCCTGCCACCGCTATGAGCCGTCCGGATCGCTGCACGGCCTGATGCGCGTGCGCGGCTTCACCCAGGACGACGCCCACATCTTCTGCCGCGAGGACCAGATCGTGGAGGAGACGGCCGAGTTCATCAAACTGGCCCGCAGCGTCCATGCCGATCTGGGCATGGAGACGGCCTACATCAGCCTGGGCACCCGCCCCGAGAACCGCGCCGGCACGGATGAGTTCTGGGACAAGGCCGAGACCCTGATGGCCGAGGCCGCCCGCGCCGCCGGAACCGAGCCGGTCGTGACCGAGGGCGACGGGGCCTTCTACGCGCCCAAGTTGGATTTCATCGTCAAGGACGCCATCGGCCGCGAATGGACCTGCGGCACGATCCAGCTGGACTACGTCCTGCCCGAACGTCTGAACGCCACCTACATCGCCGAGGACGGCCAGAAGCACCGGCCGGTCATGCTGCACCGCGCGATCCTGGGCTCGTTCGAGCGCTTCATCGGCATCATGATCGAGAACTACGCCGGGGCCTTCCCGCTGTGGCTGGCCCCGACCCAGGCGGTGGTGGCCACCATCACCTCGGACGCGGACGACTACGCCCGCGACGTGATGGCCAAGTTCAAGGCGGCCGGCCTGCGCACCGAGATCGACCTGCGCAACGAAAAGGTCGGCTACAAGGTGCGCGAACACTCGGTCGGCAAGGTCCCGGTCATCGCTGTCGTCGGTCGCAAGGAGGCGGAAGACGGCATGGTCGCCATCCGTCGCCTGGGCTCGCAGGCCCAGACGTTGGTCACGGTCGAGGAGGCCATCCGCATCCTGACCGACGAAGCGACCCCGCCGGATCTGAAGCGCGCCGGTTGATGGATTGGAGGCGGCTCTCGGCCGCCTCCTCATCCGCCGTAGAATGTCGCCAATGCGCGGTCTCGGCCACGACGAGCTCAAAGCTGAGCGTTCATCGTATCTTAGGTGAAGACGCGCCACCTTGGGTCATTGCTCGACGAGATCCGAAGATGACGACGTTCAAGACCCATCCTGGCCGTTCCCTTCTGCAACATCTGATTGCCGACGGTCATATGCGGTATCTGATCATCGCCAGTTGGGCGGTTGCCTTATTTACCGCCACCGATTTGGCGACCGCAGCGTTGTGGTTTGCAGCCGCGACCGCGTCGGGACTGCTGCGGACGTTCGCCGAACGTGTTCTGGTGATCCGGGATGAGCGACTGCACGGCCGGATCAAGCTGGCGGCCGCCACTATTTCCTGCATCGCCTGGTCTGCGGCGCCGCTGCTCGCCTTCCTCTACGGTGGCGCCTATGGCGTGCCGCTGGGCGTGGCTCTTCTCATGGCCGGTTATGTGTTGGTCTTCACCCAGATGCGCGCCGCCCCCCGTGAGGCTCTGATCGCATCGGCGCCCTATTCGGTGGTTGTGGTCCTGCTACTGGCCAAACTGTGGGGCACGCCCGGCTTTTGGGTAGTGCTCAGCATGGTCCCGGTCCTGGCGCTGGCCTTGGTGATCAAGGTGGCGATCACCCAGATGAAGGATAGCGATCTGGAGACCGTAAACCGGCGCCAGGCCGAGCTGATCGCCGAACTCGAAATCGCCCGCGACAGCGCGACCGCCGCCAGCGCGGCCAAGTCCAACTTCCTGGGCGTCATCTCTCATGAGCTCCGCACGCCGATGAACGGGGTTCTGGGGGCTGCGCAACTGTTGCAAATGTCCGAGCTCAGCGACCGCCAGAAGGAGTTCGTGGGGGTCATCCGCGACTCCGGCGAAGGGCTCATGGTGCTGCTGAACGACATCCTCGACATCACCAAGATCGAGTCCGGCAAGATGGAGTTGGACTTCGTCGATGTCGAAGCCGAGACTCTCGCCGCTCGGCTGACGGGCCCGTTCAAGGCGCAGGCCGAGGCGCGCGGACTGACCTTCACGACCGACATCCGCGGCCCGCTGCCGCCGCTTCTCAGAATGGACCCGCTGCGCCTGGCCCAGGTGACGCATAACCTGCTGGCCAACGCCATCAAGTTCACGCCCCATGGGGAGGTTCGCCTGATTATCGACAGCGAGCCGGCAGGCGACGGCCGCACGACCTTACGACTTGGTGTGGTCGATTCCGGCATCGGCATCGCCGCCGACGATCTGACGCGCCTGTTCCAGCCCTTCTCTCAGGTGGACGGGTCGTCCACCCGCAAGTTCGGCGGCACCGGCCTGGGGCTCAGCATCTGCCAGCGTCTGGCCGCCCTGATGGACGGCGAGATCACGGTGACGTCGACCCCCGGCAAGGGATCGACCTTCACGCTTCACGCGACGTTCGACACGCCTGCGACACAGCCTGTCCGCGCCGCCGCCTGATCAGTCGCGCAGCAACTCGTTGACGCCGGTCTTGGCCCGCGTCTGCGCGTCCACACGCTTGACGATGACGGCGCAATACAGCGAAGGCCCGCCATTGGGATCCGGCAGCGACCCCGGCACGACCACCGAATAGGCCGGCACCTCGCCCCGGAACACTTCGCCGGTCGCCCGGTCCACGATCTTAGTCGAGCCCGACAGATAGACGCCCATGGCCAGGACCGCGCCCTCGCGCACGATCACGCCCTCGGCGACCTCGGCGCGGGCGCCGATGAAGCAGCCGTCCTCGATGATGGTCGGATTGGCCTGCAGCGGCTCCAGCACGCCGCCGATGCCCGCGCCGCCCGACAGGTGCACATTCTTGCCGATCTGGGCGCAGGAGCCGACCGTGGCCCAGGCATCGACCATCGAACCCTCGTCGACAAAGGCGCCGATGTTCACGAACGACGGCATCAGCACCACGTTCTTCGCAATGTAGGCGCCATGACGAACAAGGGCGCCGGGCACGGAGCGGAAGCCCGCCGACTGATACTCCGCCGCGGTCCAGTCGCCGAACTTGTTGGGCACCTTGTCCCAGAAGGGGCCGACGCCAGGGTTGGCGCCCGCGCCGGGGCTGACGGCCGAACGGTCGCCGCCCGCGCGCATGAGCCGATTGTCATTCAGGCGGAAGGACAGCAGCACCGCCTTCTTCAGCCACTGATGCGTGGTCCAGACGCCGTCCTCGCCGCGCGAGGCGACGCGCGCCTGGCCGGAATCCAGCAGGCCCAAGGCGGTTTCAACGGCGTCTCGCACCTCGCCATGCGTGGCGGCGGACACCTCGGCGCGCTGTTCCCAGGCGGCCTCGACGACGGATTCGAGATGCGACAGGTCGGTCATGCGGCGTCCTTGAAGGTCAGGTCGGAGAGGAAGTCGAAAAGGTCTGGGGCCACATGGTCGATATGCGGCCCGATCGGCTTGCCGTGACCATCGCCGATCAAGACTGTCGCCATGCCTAGCGCCTTGGCCGGCTCCAGGTTCTTGGGCGTGTCCTCGAAGAAGGCGGATTGGTGCGGATCGATGCCGAACTGCTCCAGCATCCGTCGGAAGGTCGCGGGATTGGGCTTGGGCGTCAGATCCCCATCCTCGATGGCGAAGACGCCTTCGAAACAGTCGGCGACGCCGATCCGGTCCAGCACACGGTGGGCGTATTCACGCGCGCCGTTGGTGAAGACATAGCAACGACCGGGCAGCGCCTTCAGCCGTTCCGCCAGACGCGGATTGGGTTCGACCCCATCCAGCGGCACGTCGTGCACCTCGCGCAGGAATCGTTCGGTATCGACCGCATAGTTGGCCATCAGTCCGGCTAAGGTCGTGCCGTGCTCGTCCAGAAACTGGCGCTGCATCGCGGCTGCAGCCTCGGGCTCCAGCCCGACGGCCTCGACCACAAAGGCGTTGATGCGCGCCTGGACCAGCCGCATCAGACCCTGCTCGCGTGGATACAGGGTGTCGTCCATGTCGAACACCCAGGCGCGCACATGCCCAAGGGATGTGGAATGGGGGTCGATCAAGACGCCTTCACCAGGGTGCCGGCGCCGAACTCGGTGAACAACTCGACCAGCATGGCGTGCGGCCGACGCCCGTCCAGAATCACCACCGCCTCAACGCCCGCGCGAACGGCGGCCATGGCGGTCTCCAGCTTGGGGATCATGCCGCCGGTGGCGACGCCGGTGTCGATCAGGTTTTGCGCCTCTTCCAGCGTCATCTGGCGGATGATGTCGCCGTCGGCGCCCTTGACCCCCGGCACGTCGGTCAGCAGCAGCATCCGCTTGGCGTTCAGCGAACCCGCGACCGCGCCCGCCACCGTGTCGGCATTGACGTTGTAGGTCTGGCCATCCTCAGCCACGCCGATCGGGGCGATGACCGGGACCCAGTCCTCGGTCTCGGACGCGATCAGGCCGGCGATCAGCTTGGGGTCCACCTTGGTCGGCTCGCCGACGTAGCCCAGGTCGACCTCGTGCTCGATCATGCTGTCAGGGTCGCGCTTAGTCCGGCGCGTCTTCTCGACCGTCAGCAGACCGGCGTCCTTGCCCGACAGACCGACGCCGCGCACGTCCGCCTCCTTGCCGGCCATGGTGATCCAGTGAGCAATCTCCTTGTTCACCGCGCCCGACAGCACCATCTCGGCGACCTCCATCGTCGCCGGATCGGTGACCCGCAGCCCGTCGACGAAGCTGGACTTCACCCCCGCCTTGTCCAGCATGGCGCTGATCTGCGGCCCGCCGCCATGCACCACCACCGGGTTCACGCCCATCAGCTTCAGCAGCACCACATCGGCCGCGAACTGCCGCGCCACAGCGCTCTCGCCCATGGCATGACCGCCGTATTTGATGACCACGGTCTCGCGGTCATAGACCTGAATATACGGCAAGGCCTCGGCGAGCGTCTTCGCCGTCTCCCAACTGCGTTCTTCCGACTGGCGTTCTGTTTCGTTCATCAAGCGCGCGAGATAGCGGGCGTTACGAGTGGTGTCACGCAGGAAGCGTGATACTGAGCCAGGATCGGCATTGGGAGTTGTGGCCGACTGCCGCACTTCCTGAGCGCGAGAACGCAGTTAGTATGAGGTATTTTGATGAGCAGCGATCGCCTCGCCATACTCGAACGCTACGTCGTGGCCAGCAAACACGCCGCACTCGACATATACTATCGCAGCCTTGGAACCCGAGTTCTGCGTTGTATTGTCTGCGACACCGCCGACAGCACTGACAGGATGCGCACATCGCGCACAGTCTGCCGGTTCGGAGGAGGAGAGCTCGTTCGTCATCACTGCCGCACATGTGGCGCTCTGTTCGGACCGGAGAAGATGCTGGTCATGAGCGAGGCAGAACTCTCCTCCGAATACGAAATCCTCTACGCTTCCTATCAGGAAGGCGACACCGTCGAGGATACGGCCCGGACTTTCTATGCAATCGAGCCTGTTCGCGGCGACGTGTACCTGGATTGGGGCTGCGGCTGGTGGTCATCATCGCTGGCGCAACTTCGATCGGAGGGCTGGAACGTCTGGGGTTACGAGCCAACCCCTGGCGGCTCCTCCGAGTTCATTCTCAACGATCTAGGCCACGTCGCGTCGGGCCTTTCAGGCATCTATTCGAACAACACCATAGAACATTTCATCCATCCCGTGGATGAATTCAGGAAGATGAGAGCGCTGCTGCAGCCTGGTGCGCGGATGTCCCATTCGTCACCTTGCTATGAGGAACGTTATCTCGACACCCGCTTTCACACCGTCTTTTATCTTGAAAACAGCATCGACATCGTCGCCGAGCGGGCCGGATTCCGTATTCTCGCGAAGGAGCGAGATCGCGAATACATCAATACCGTATTCGAAGCCGTTTAGCGCGCTGATCTCTTAGCTGCGGCTGAGCTTGCCAACCCGCGCGGGCAAGGTAGGGTGGTGCTCCAAACCACGATAGGATGCCAGATGATGCCTGCCACCCTGACCAGCCGCGTTTTCAACATCACGTCCTCAAACCTCGACGGACAGTCAGGCTGGCCGTTTGCGTCATCAGCGGGCGGCGGCGTTTCGGCCTTTGCTGTCTGCGGATGCTGCGGCCGTTTGGTGTCCGACAGCGTCAGTGACGGGCATCAGGGCGCGATCGTCAATATCGACAGTCGCGGCGGATCAGGCCCGAACGGCAAGCCGTCGCTTTCAACAACGGACGCGGGACTTCAGATTACGCGCGGCAATCAGTCGTGGATTTCTGGCGGCCAGCCACTCGGCACTGCGGCGACCGTAACGTTCGCTTTCAGAGCCAGCGCGACTACAATGCCAAGCGACACGGCGGGATTCAGCCAGTTCACCGCCGTGCAGATCGCCGCGACGCTGTTGGCGCTGCGATCGTGGTCGGATGTCGCCAATATCGTGTTCCAACAAGTCGATGACGGATCTGGTTACTCCAACAACGCCTCAATCCTGTTTGGGAATTATTCCAGCGGACAGAATGGCGCCGCCGCTTTCGCCTACGGACCCGGCACGGTCTCATCGACGTCAAACTCCGGCGATGTCTGGGTCAACTCGACGCTAAGCTATAATGCTGCGCCCTTGATGCTGGGATATGGCCAGCAGGTTCTAACCCACGAAATCGGCCACGCGCTGGGTCTTCGCCATCCGGCGGATTACAATGCAAGCGAAGGCGTTTCTATCACCTACAGCAACGACGCGACTTACTTCGAAGATTCGCGCCAATATACGCTAATGAGTTATTTCTCGGAGACAAACACCGGAGCATCGTTCCTTGGTAGTTATTCGTCCGCACCTCTTCTAGACGACATCTCCGCAATTCAGCGCCTCTACGGCGCCAACATGGCGACCCGCACCGGCGATACAGTCTACGGCTTCAACTCCAACACCGGCGCGGCCTGGTATGGGCCCGGCAGTCAGGATCGAATGATCTTCGCCGTATGGGACGCAGGCGGCGTCGATACGCTTGATTTCTCCGGCTATGCCGGACCCCAGACCATCGATCTTCGACAAGGGCACTTTTCGAGTGTTGTCGGCCTGACAGGCAACGTCTCGATAGCCTTGGGCGCGGTGATCGAAAACGCGATAGGCGGCACGGGCGCCGACACGATATACGGCAATGCGGTCGACAACGTCATCACCGGGAACGGCGGGTCTGACACCATCGACGGCGGACTGGGGACGGACACCGTCGTGTTCTCGGGCGCCCGCAACACCTATCAAATTAACTGGGACGGTCAGGTCGGCACGATCACCGGCAATGGCTGGACGTCCACCGTCCGCAATGTCGAGTTCCTGAGATTTTCGGATCAGACCGTCACCCTGACACCCAATGGTCCGCTGACCGTCACCGGTGACGTGACCGACAACCGGATCGACGGCACGAACTTCGCGGACAGCCTGGGCGGCGCGGGCGGCAACGACGTGTTGAACGGCTTCGGCGGCGCCGACTATCTGAACGGCGGATCCGGCAACGACACGCTGGACGGCGGGGATGGCGACGACACGCTGATCGGCGGCACGGGCGACGACACCCTGATCGGCGGTGCGGGCTGGGACGTCGCGGATTACACGACGACCTCGTCGGGCTTGAACGCAAACCTCGCGACCGGCGTCGTCACCAGCGGGTTTGATACCGATCGGCTGTCTGGCGTGGAACAGGTGAACGGCACGACGGCGAACGACATCATTCGCGGCGACGCCGGGGCGAACATCATCCGTGGTGGGGGCGGCGCGGACCGCCTTTACGGCGGCGATGGCGACGATCAGCTGTTCGCCGGCGGCGGCGGCGTGAGCGACGCCTCCGACATCTTCAAGGCCCGTTCAGTCGCCAACTCCGGCACGGGGTCTGCGGTCAATCTGGACGACGGCTTCGATCTCGTCACACGCGAGGGCGTGCCCGACAACGTCATGCCGCACGCGACGGTTCTGGCTCAGACCCATGGCGGACTGGAATATTACAGTGTGACTTTGGCCGCCGGAGCAATCCTGCGTGTCGACATCGACAACGCGTCGTTTGACTCGACGGTGCGCATCTTCGACACCAACGGAACCGAGATCGCCCAGAACGATGACACGCCGGCCTCGAATTCCGAGGGCTCGTCCCAAGATTCATACATCAACATCACCGTACAGACGGCTGGCATCTACTATATCCAGGTCGGACAGTTTGCGAATGGGACAGGCGTGGGTGGTTTCGCGACGTCCAGCCCGCCATCCGGTAATCAATACACGATGCACGTCTCCGTCAGCAGCCACAGCTATGCCAGCGGCGTCGCGACCGGAAGCGTGCTCGATGGCGGCGAGGGCGCGGACATTCTGAACGGCAACTCCGCAAACGACACCCTCTTGGGGGGCAATGGAGACGATCGTCTGTATGGCGGTGGCGGAAACGATACGCTTGACGGTGGAGCAGGCGTGGATACCGCCGTCTATGTCGGCGCGCGCTCGACATACACGATCTCCACGACCAACGGCGTCACAACGGTAACGGGGCCGGACGGCGAGGATCGCGTGACCAACGTCGAGCGATTGCAGTTCGACGACATGACGATTTCGCTGAACGACCCGGGCGTTAACTTGTCTGGCACGGCGGCCGCCGACACGCTCACGGGCTCCGCGTCGGACGATATCCTGTCCGGCCTGGGCGGAAATGACGTGCTGAACGGCTTGGACGGTAATGACATCCTGTTTGGGGGCGCGGGAGCCGATCAACTCAACGGCGGCAACGGCGTCGATACAGCCTGGTACGAAAACACCGCCGGCGGAGTTCTGGTCGTCGATCTTCTGAACACGTCGCAGAACACGGGCGAAGCGGTAGGAGACACCTACAATTCCATCGAACGGGTCGTTGGCTCGACGGGCGACGACATCATTCGCGGCACCGCCGGCACTGATTATTTCGTCGGACGCGAAGGCAACGACGTCTTCCTGGGCCGTGGCGGCGGTGATCTGTTCGACGGCGGCGCGGGCGTAGACACCGTCTGGTACGATCAGCAAGCTGTCGTTGATCTCGTGTTGTCATCGACAAACAGCGGCGCTGCGGCAGGGGATCGCTACACATCGATTGAACGGGTTGTGGGGTCCAACGCCGACGATGTCATGCGTGGCACCGGCAACACCGACTACTTCGTTGGACGTGACGGCAATGACATCTTCGAAGGCCGCGGCGGCGGCGACTGGTTCGACGGCGGCGAAGGAATCGACACTGTCTGGTACAACACCCAGGCGACGGTCGATTTGCTGGACTCAACCACAAACAGCGGCGCGGCCGCTGGCGACCATTATCAATCGATTGAGCGCATATACGGCTCCGAAGTGGGCAATGACATCATGAGAGGAACCGCCGCCACGGAGTACTTCCTCGGTAGAGCCGGTCACGACATCTTCCAGGGTCGCGGTGGAGGCGACTGGTTCGATGGCGACATAGGCATAGATACCGTCTGGTACGATACGGCCGCGACGGTCGATCTGGCCGGCCTGACTCAAAACGGCGGCGGGGCGACCGGAGACCGCTACGTCTCCATCGAGCGCGTCGTCGGATCCAATGATGTCGACATCATCCGCGGTACGGACAACGCCGACTATATGCTGGGCCGTGGCGGCGACGACATCTTCCTCGGGCGTGGCGGCGCCGACACCTTCGACGGCGACGATGGCGTGGATACGGTCTGGTACGATCAGGGTGTGACCGGCGGAACGCTGCTGATCGACCTGATCAGTTCTGGGAGAAACACAGGCGAAGCCGCCGGTGACACCTATGTTTCCATCGAGCGCGTCGTGTCCTCAAACAGCGCCGACTATGTGCTAGGCACCCAGAGCCGAGACTTTATCCTGGCCCGCGACGGCGACGACGTAATCGAGGGACGCGGCGGTGACGACGTCATCGACGCCGGAGCGGGATCAGACCGGATCGCCGGCGGCCTAGGCGCCGATTTGCTCACCGGCGGAGGGGGTCGTGACGCCTTCGTCTATTTCGCTGCCGCAGAAGGCGGCGATGTCATCACCGACTTCCAATCGGGCGAAGACCTGCTGGAGTTCCGTGGGTTTGGCCTGACGGGCAACGACTGGTTCGTGAACGGCCTGACGGCGACCGGAAACGGGCCCCAGATCCTTTGGGATGCGGCCACAGGACGTGTGCTCTGGGATCCGGACGGCGCGGGCGCAGGAGGTGCGGCTCTAATCGCCACCCTTCAGGCTGGAGCCTCTCTGAAAGCCAGCGACATCATGCGGATCGATCCGGCCTCTTCGATGTCAAGCAAGATGATTTTGAACGAGGACGCACAGACCTTGCCGGGATCGACCGACTTCGACGCGGTCAAGAGCCATGACATGTTCACGTTGCCTGTGGAGTGGATGGTCTCGCCGATCGAGCTCGATCCGTCGCCTGCGTTGTCACATCGTGTGTGGATGCCTGTCGCTGATCATGACTGGATGATGTAAAGGCCGTTTCCCGTCGCAGTTCGCGGCGGCGAAGCAGAGAGATTGCATGGCTCGGGCCTGTATCGACGGTTGGAACCTTTCGTTAGCGAAAGGCTCGGGCATCGCCACTTATGGACGAAATCTGGCTGAGGCCCTCGCGGGCCTTGGCACAGATGTCGAACTCCTGCATGGGCCGACGGCTCCGTCCACCGCCAGCCCGCTGCTCAACGAAATCACGCTGACGGATGCACGCCGTTCGAGCCGAAAAGCCAGCGCCGCCAGGGCTGTTTCGACAATCCTGTCGCGCTTCGGCCGCTCCGCTCGCCTGGTTGAACAGAGCGGTATGATTGTCAGCCGCGACGATGCCTTGCCCATTAGTAGACATTGGGCGGCGCATGACCTCTTCGCCACCGCTAACCGCGCACACAATGTCTATGGAACTTTCACCCCCCTGATCTTCCAGAAGTCCTTAGACGGATACGGTTCGCCTGACATCATGCATTGGACGACGCCATTGCCGATCCATGCCCTTCGGGCTGCCAATGTGTACACGGTTCACGATCTGATACCGCTGAAGTTGCCGCACACGACCTTGGACGACAAAAGGCGGTATCATGAGTTGATGACGTCGGTTGTGCGCAGGGCCGATCTGTTGCTGGCCGTGTCGGAGACAACTCGTCAAGATCTGATCGCCATGCTCGGTGCTGACGAGCGCAAGGTGATCACCACCTACCAGGCCGTTGCTACGCCGAGGGGTGAACAGAAATCGACAGACGATCTCGCGAATGAATTGGCGACGCTTCATGGCTTGGAACTCAAAGGGTATTTCTTATTCTTTGGCGCCATCGAGCCCAAGAAGAACGTATCGCGTCTGATCCAGGCCTATCTGGATAGTCGCGTGTCCACGCCCCTCGTCGTCGTGGCGGGACGTGACTGGCTAGCGCAAGAAGATCTCGCCCTGCTCAATCACGCTTCGGAAAGCACCAGCGGCGTGAGACGCATCGAGTACCTGCCCGTCGCCCTTCTGCAGAATCTGATCCGTGGCGCGAAGGCGACGCTGTTTCCCTCTCTGTACGAGGGATTTGGCCTGCCGATCCTGGAATCGATGATGGCTGGAACCGCCGTCATCACATCAAACGTCTCTGCTGCGGCAGAAATCGCAGGCGACGCAGCGGTGACTGTTGACCCCCGCAGCATCGAGGCGATCCGCGCCGCCATCGTCGCGCTGGATAGCGACCAGGACAAACGCCTCGCCCTAGAGGCTGCAGGACGACGACGCGCAGACGCCTTCTCTGTAGACGCCTATAAAGACCGTTTGAAACTGGCCTACCGCACGCTTGGAATTTCATGACGGCTATCGAAACTCGGCTTGAGCCGGCGTCCTCCGTCGGCATCCTTGTCACGCCAGGCGCCGACAGCGACGCTTGGCTCTCGAAAGCGCGCGCCTTTCAGCAACAGTCAGCCGATCCGATCGTTCAGATCAGCATGTCTGTCGATGAGGCTTTGATGATGGGCGTCGACGACTGGCTTGTGGTGCTCACCGAAGCGCCGAATACCCGGCCTGAGTTTCGCGCAGATCAGGCACGCGACCTGTCGAGGCTATTCTCTCAGTGCGCCGAGAGAGGCGGCAACTGCAAGGTGTTCGGAGAGGGCGCCGATGTTGCGTCCGTCAGGATTGCAGAAGCCGCTCTCATTCGCGACAGTCAGGCGCCGATCAGCCCGACACATGGCCCGCTTCAGTCCCTGGCCGTGTTTCGGGCAGACGCGCCGGCGACGCCGATCGACGTCGCGCTGCTCAGGATGAATGATCGACGCTTGGTCCCTGGCGCGCCCCTTGCGACCTTCGACCTGACGGGAAGACCGGAGGTCCTGGTCTGGGGCCCTCACATTACCCTGCCTCCTGGCAAATGGCGTTTGTCCATCGGCTTCGAGGTCGACCGAGCCGCTTCGGCTCAGAGCCTTGCATTCGAGTGGGGCGATCTGGATGGGCATGAACGCCACGAAGTATCGCTAGGCCGTGCGGGTCGATACGACATTGTCCTGGACAGGGATTGGGACGTCGCGAAGATCGCTGAGTTGCGCGTGTCCGCAGCACATGCTGTGTTTGCTGGCTGTCTGCGAGTGATTTCCGTCTTGATTGGCCGAGCGCCGACCGAACAGCCTCAGGCAGCTCTCAACCAGCTGTAGACATCTATGGCCTCAGCGACGTCATCGAAGAACTTCACCTGCCCGCTTTCGATTATGAGGGCGCTGGAACAGACGCCGGCGACGGAGTTCATATCGTGGGACGCCATTATGAAGGACCTGTCCGCGCGGCGCGTGAATAGCTCATCCGCGCATTTCGCGGCGAAACGCGCGTCTCCAACCGCAATGAGTTCGTCGATTAGATAACAGTCGAAGTCGATCGCGAGGGACAGTCCGAAAGCCAGACGCGCGCGCATACCCGACGAATAGTGTTTCACCGGTTGCTTCAAAGCCAAGCCTAACTCGGCAAAGTTCTCGACCCGTTCGAGCACCGCCTCGTATTCACTGGCGTAAACACGCGAAAGGAATCGGATGTTGTCCAACCCGCTGAGGCTGCCCTGAAAACCGCCACCAAACCCGATGGGCCAAGACGGCCGAACCTTCCAGGTCAACTCGCCTTCGGACATAGGCAATACCCCGCCTAGGATCTTGATGAAGGTCGATTTGCCTTGGCCGTTGCGACCCAAGATCGCCAAGCGGTCGCCCTGCACAAGAGAAAAGTCCAGGTTGCGGAACAGCCAGCGCTCTCCAGCGCCGTGACTAGCGGGAAAAGCCTTTCCTAATCCGCGCACGTCAAGCGCCGTCGGCAGAGGCGCTGAGGTCGCGTCTTCAAGCGCAACGGATGTCATCCCTGATTGTGTTCTCTGAGACCGGCGACGACAAGGTAAGCCGTGCCGTAAAGGATCAGAAGACTGGCGAACACGGTCAATATAGCAAGCAGTCGCTTGGGCTGCGACGCATCGGTTGGCAGATTGGGGCGTACGACACGTTCCAGATAAAGACGCTGGCTACGGGCCTCCGACTCCGAGCGATCCAGCATCGCCCTGGCGGAACCCAGCGCCTTGTCCGCATATTCCCGATCCAATGCGAGGGCTTCGTATGTTTCGAGCTTGGGCGCCAACGAGTCAGCCGCCCCCGCCATCTTGGCCTGCTCGGCAGCGATCTGGCGCTCAAAGGCGGCGATCCGGCTGTCGAGCGCGGCAAGTTGTGGACTTTGCGGTGCTTCAGAAGACAGTTGGGACCGTTCCGCGCGAAGGTTTGCCACTGTGCCACGCAGATTGCCGATCAACTCCATATTTTCAACCGCCGCCTTGGCCGGATCCAGCAGGCCTTCTCGGTTTCTGAAAGTCGTCAGACGCACTTGCGCGGCCGTCAGTCGGGCTTCCGCCTCGGCGACGTCACGACGGGCGTCCCGCACAGCGCCTTCATCGGCGCGCGTGTTGAGCTGATTGACAAGGCGCTCACCACCATCGAGCAGCGCGTCGGCCAAAGCCTGGGCGTCTTGCGGTCGGAAAGCTCTGACGCGAAGGGTGCTCAAGCCGGTGGACGAGTCGTATCCCACTGTCACGAACCGCTTCAGACCGTCGTGAAGACTGTCGAACGACTGGCCATCCCAAGGGCGCGGGTAACGCGATAGGGCATCCACGCCAGGACGTGCCAGGATGGCGCGTACATCCAGCTTGCCACGAAGATCCTCCAGCGCGTTGCGAGAGCGTATATACTCATGAACCGCATAGGCGTCCGTCTGGTTGGACGAAAGCCCGACACCTTGCAGGGCGACGCCCAGGCTGGATGGCTGCTCCTGCGACTTGGATCGCACGACGAAGCGAGCTTCCGAGGTGTACTGCGGAGACGCGATCAACAGATAGTAGATTGCGACCAGAACCGTGGGAGCGACCACCACGATGAGAAACGACAAGGGAACTTTTCTCAACAGTCGCTGCCAAGCGGGAGTCGTGTCGGCCTTTTCGGCGTAGTCGCCGACGCCACGGTAGGTCAAAATTGGCTTGTTCATTTCGAGTTCCAGAAACGGTTGCGCCGCTTCATTCCATTTCCAGATGATGCTTGGCGCGCGCCAAAAGCACCAGACCGATAAAATTCAGAGCAACCGCCCAGGCGAAGGCGTATCCGGCGTCATAATAGGT
Organism: Brevundimonas vesicularis; assembly: GCF_044807075.1. Taxonomy (GTDB): domain Bacteria; phylum Pseudomonadota; class Alphaproteobacteria; order Caulobacterales; family Caulobacteraceae; genus Brevundimonas; species Brevundimonas vesicularis_G. The sequence continues at coordinate 742,170 of NZ_CP085234.1, read as the reverse complement.
GGGAGTGAACTCGCCGAACATGCCGGCGCGAACCATCTCCACGGTATGTGGAATAGGCACCTTCAGCAGGATGTCTCTATAATGCTGGGGCAGCCAGGCCATCATGGTGAAAACGCCGGAAAGCGGGATCATCGCATACTGAAGCACCGGCGAAACACGTTCGAACAACTCGTAACGCAGCGCCAAGCCGGCGAAGACGAAACTGATCCCGCACCCCATGAAGGCGAGCAGAAACCATCCAGAGTAAAAGAGCAGTAGGTCATGAGGCAAATCCACCTGGCGGATCGACAGCATCGCCAGATAGACGACGAAGAACGCCATCGTATTGCCGGCGATCTCAAGGCCACACCGCGAAAGATAGAGGTGCATCACTTTGACCGGGCGATGATAGAGCAGGCCGCCGTTGGCCTGCAGCGCATTCATGTTCGCACCGACCAAATGCCGAAGCAGAAGCAGGCACATGTAACCGGTCATGATAAATGGGGCGATCCGCACGCCATGCTCGTAAGCTGGCTTGATCAGCGACCACATGATGATGACGCCGAAGCAGAACAGCAACGGCTCGCCAATCAACCACAACAGCCCCAATCCCTGACGGCCATAACGCGTGACCGTCTCACGCATCATCAGGGCGCCGATGATGCGGATGTGCGACCCAAACGAATTGTCAGTCGCGATCAAGACGCATCTCGCAACTCGAACAAGGCGTCAGGATTCTCGGGCCAGTAACGCAGCGCACGGCGATAATGAACATGGGCGCCTTCGATGTTCCCGGCGAGCTTGGCCGCATGGCCGAGATGCAGATAGGCGTCGCTGTTCAGTGGTTCCTGATCGATCGCTCTTTGGTACATATGCGCAGCTTCGTCGACCTTGCCTTGTTCCTTCAGCGCATGACCGATCTGGATCATCAAGCGCGCATCCCAAGGCCGGTCCTGAAGCAGGCCGCGATACTGCCCCTCCGCAGAGCGCCAGTGTCTAGCGGAGAACGCCTTTTGGGCAGACCGCAACCTCCTGCCATAAAGCCAGCGCTGCAGCTTCGTACCAGCCTTTTGCGATTTGGGGCGCACTGGGCCTGGCTCAGGCAAGGCGAAGCCCAGATCCCCGAGACCGTCCTTGGCCGCGCCGAAGTCGGGGTCCATCGCCAAGGCCCCGCGGAAGATGTCCGCAGCCAGATCGCGTTCGCCGGTATTTTTCAGCAGATGTCCGAGATGCAGGCATGTGTCCACGTCAGATGGCGAAAGGGCGAGGGACCGGAAATAGGCGACCTTCGCTTCTTCGAACTGACCGTTTTCTTTTAGCATGTGTCCGTATTGCTTCCATGCGGACGCTTTTCGGGGCTTCACGGCGAGGTAGGCGGCGTAAGCGTCACGCGCGCCTTGCCAGTCACGTGCGGACTTCGCCCGACGAGCTTCCGCCAACAGTGCAGCGCCGTCCGTCAAGCTTGCTGGTACGCTGGGGATGGCGACCGGGGCCGATGTTTCGCTTTCAGACCCAGAGGTCTCGGCGAACTTCGGCGCTTGGGCGCCGAGCGCCGGCGGTTCTGGCTTCGCTTCGGGCGAAGCGCTCCGTAGCGCCCGTCGATGGCGCGTCGCCGCTGCCTGCAACTCGATCTCAAGCGCGTCGCGCTCAGCACTCAGAGCCTGAATGCGAGTGATGTCCTCAAGACGCCTTCGCTGGATCGCGCTAGTTTTTCTCTGCTCGTTTTGGAGCGCATTGCGAACTTTGCCGAGTTCAGCCATTTCGGCTGCGACAGCATCCAGCGCTTCAATCAAGCCAGAGAACGTCTTTTCCTGACGTTCGCCCAAGGTTTCGACAGCTTTGCTCAGCGCCTCGGTGTCCTGCGCGCTCTTGTTGGCAAGACGCACAAGAGCTTCTCGGGACATGTCAGCATTGTCAGCGATAGCGGCGCTCAAGGTTTCTAGGCGCTCATGTGTCTTCGCGTGAATCGCATCAAAGTTGTTGTATAAGGTCTTAACTTGCTCATCCGCTTTCGTCTGACCAGCGTCGACCGTCGCAGACAGGGATTCGAGACGCTCAAGAGATGCGAGTTGTCTGGCTTCAGCCTGCCCACCCAACGTGTCCAAACGCTCCTGCATCGTGGCGTGCGCCGCATCCACGCTTTCCGACAAGGCTGTTAGACGGTGCTGAGAGGAGGTATGGCGCGTCTCCGCGTCAGCCATCATGTTTTCAAGTGCGCGCAGACGGGTGTCGAGGAGCGCTAGCCGATCGTCCATCTGGCCCAAGGCTATGGACAACCCGGCCTGAGAACCCGCCACGCGACGCATCGTATCCACAGGGGTTGCGCCAGCGGCGGATTTTGTGTCGACCATATTTATCCCGCAAACCTGACGACGCTATTACGCTTCACCGCGCACCTTGGAAAGCTCTGCTTTTGCAGAACTTCCAGGCTTAGCGAGAAGAATGTTCGCCGTTTCCATTCCCAGCAATGAGACGACATCGCAGTCTGACAACTCACCTGTGTTGTCGTCGATCAAGGCAACTTCCGACAGGCCGTGACGCGAGAAATCGCCGAACCAATCCTGCGGCGATACACCCGTCCGCGCCAAATGACTTGCGGCGAATTCTGCAACGACCAGCAAGTCCGGAGAGTCTCGACAGACACGAGACATGCCCTTTGCGACCTCATTTTCCCAGCCTTCGGCATCGATCTTGATCAGGGAAACGACCTGCCCTGGAGTCACGATGTCATCCAAAGCGAGAACGCAGACCTCGATCTCACCAAACTGAGTTCCGTCCTGCACCGCCAAACTGCCGAGCATGCTATTAGAGCCAAGGAAATAGCTGGAACGCCCCGCTTGAGCGCCGCACGCCACGACATGAAGACTGATGCGGTCACCAAACCCGTTCGAAACGAGGGTTCGACGCGCAGCCTCGGCCGAGCGCGGATTCGGTTCAACGAGAACGACATGACCTTCAGCGCCGACATGGCGGGCCAACTCCACCCCAATCAAGCCGATGTGCGCTCCGACATCGACGACCAGGTCGCCCGCCTTCACTGCCCGCTGTAAAAGCGTTTGAACGCCGGGTTCATGACCGCTGACCCCATCGGCCAAATGCAGAATAGAGCGGAACTCTTCTGCCCCCGCGACGGCCCAACCATTCGTGCGACGGATTGCGACAAAGTCGTCATCCAACGGAACGACTTGCCTCTGAAGACCAGCCAGGACCATGTCCTGCAACTGGGCGATGCGGCTTTCAATCAAAAAAAGCCGTGCGTCCAAAGCAGAACCGTCCGTCGTCATGTCGCAACCTTCCCTAAAATTGCCGCCTCGGAATAGGCCGCCGCCACCTGGCTCCATCCGTAGGTGGCGATACGGTTGAGACAAGCTTTCTGAAGGGTAAGCACCGAGTCGCGATCATGAAGCGTCGCTATGATCAGACTTCGCAGCTTGCGACTGTCATTCGGATCAAAAACGAACCGGGCCAACTCAGGCTCGTCAGCGACGAGTTCACGCAAGTGCGGGCCATCAGCCATGAGACAGGGCGTTTCCACGCTCACAGCCTCGTAAAACGGGAACGGCCCTAGGCCGCCTTCAAAGATGGACGGGTGCACCGCGACCGCCGCGCAATGATAGAAGGCGGCGTGAACGTCTCGAGGCAGGTCAGTCATGGACACGACGTCGCCCGCCATCTGGTCGTGTTCGAGCTGATTAGGCAGAGGCGTCCAAGTCGCGCCGAAATGCAACGGAGCGGTCATGAACAGCTTCAAGCCGAGCCGGTCTTCTCGCACGAGCGCCCGAACGGCTTCCGCGACGAGCCGGATGTTTTTGGTCACACGATCCTGCGTCGAGACAGCGACATAGTCGACTTCCTCGAAAGGAAAGTCCGCCAGCTGGGACCAGCCACGCTCGCGCGCATGCGACCTCAAAAGGTCGGCGGCCACGGAGCGGCTGGCCTGCGTCGCGCCATGCTTGGCGTAGGGCGCCAAGTGAGAAAGATTGGGCGGCGCGTGCGGCACGACGTGGATCTTGTCTCTCGGCACTCCGAACAACCGCCCGGCCTGATCGTCCGCAACGTGGTTCGAGAAGGTGACGACCCGATCAGAGCCATCCAGCAAGGACTGGACCTGCTGGCGCCACCTGAGGTGATACCCGTTGGGGCCCCAGGCGCCTGCATCAGGGACAGGGAAGGCGACCGGTATCCCGTCGGGGAAGATGGTGGCCACCGGAGCATCCAGCAGCAGAGCGTGACGGAAATATGGGAAAAGCACGATCCATCCGTCGACCTTGACGGAGGCGTTAGCGAACCGGGCCTGGCCCTCGAAATCGTCAGCGGCAAGCTTCATTTCTGGCGGAGGAGAATGCAGCACATAGTCCACACCCTCCACGGCTTGCAGCGCGGTCAGATCTTCACGAGCCTCGGCGCGGACGCCATCGGGTAGGACGATGTGAAAGATGTAGGTCTTTCCCTTGGCCACCCCCTCGATCATGAAACCGAGAAGCCGCGTCATACCCTCATTGGCCCAACGTGCGCCGACCGGCCACTCCGTCCAAACGCCAACCGGAATGCGCGAGACGCTCTTGGCCGATTTCAACGTTGCGCTCATGCGGCGCCGGGCCCATCAAAGCCGGCGGCCGCGTCCGCATAGGCTTGGGCGACTGCGGCCCAACCGCGTTTACGTCGACGTTCATACGCCGGCCGCTGAAGGTCCACCGCCGCCTCGGGGTCCTTCAAGACATCGAGAACAAGCGTACGCATCGCGGAAAGGTCGTAAGGATCAAAGGTCAGCGGCTCCAGCTCGGGGGCCGTCTCCATCAACTCTCTGACGTGCGGCCCCACCCCCATGATGCATGGAGTGCCGACACTGACGGCCTCATAGAAGGTCAGGGTGCCGACGATACCTTCATAGAAGGTCGGATGTATGGTGAGAGCAGCGCAATGGAAGAGCGCCGCATGGACGTCGCGCGGCACGTCAGGCATCGAGACGATGTCGTGCTGCATCTGGTGACCCGCGACCAAGCCGGGGAAAAGAGTCCAGTTGGCGCCGTGATGCAGGGGCGCCGTTGTGAACAGCTTCAGATTTTTGCGCTCATCACGCACCAGGCGTCGCACGACCTCGGCCGCTCGACCGACATTCTTCGTGACGCGATCCTGAGTCGCCACCATGACGAAGGGCGTTTCCTCGAACGGGAAGGCGCGCAGATAGTCTAACCCCTTGGTAGCGGCGTAGTCGCGAACAATATTGGCCGCCAGACGCAACGTCTCAGGCGTCTTCTTGCGATCCTTGATGAACGGCAAAATGGGCGCCAAATCCGGAGGTGCGTGCGGCACGACCCGGATAAGGCTTTCATCCAAACCCAAAAGTTTCACGCCGTGACGACGCGCTACGTGTTTCGAGTGAGCGATGACGGCCTGACCGTCCGAAAGCGTTTCGCGGGCGATCTGCTTCCATTGAACCCACTCGCCTTGCGGGCCCCAATAGTGGTTGTAGTCCCAGCCGATCGGGAAGTCGTAGGGAATCGCATCCGGGAGCAGCACAGCCTTGCGGCCATTCAGAAGACGCGACCCCGTGAAATGGGGGAAGGTGTTGATCCAGCCCGCAACATCGATCTGGCTATTGGCATAGGCCGCCATGGACGCGGCGATGGCGGACTTGCCGGAGATCGGCCCGTTCTGCTTGATCCACTTAGCCTCAAAAGCGGCAGTGGGTTCATCGACGATCCAGTCTACGCCCTCCTTCGCAATCAGTGTGCGCAAGTCGTCTCGCACCGTTTCAGCCATGCCTCGCGGCACAAGCACGCGAAACGTGTAATCGCCCGTTTCCGCCCCGCCCTCGATCAGGAAACCGACGATTCGAGAAATGCCTTCATTGGCCCAGCGCGCGCCAGGAGGCAGCTCGCTCCAGACGCCGATTTCAGTCCGATTGCCTTCACTCACCGGAACGCCTCCAGAGACGTTCGACGACAGACGACCAGTCATCAGCTTCGTCTTTCGGCGACGAGGACGAGCGTGGAGCCGAGTGTTCGCTCGACAGCGCCAGCTTTAGGGCGTCAGCGATCAGGCCCGCTTCCGAATGATCGTAGAAGAACGCCTTCACCCCCAACGCTTCAACAAGCCGTTCTGCCTGCGGATAGCGCAGCCCGACAAAAGGAACGCCGACCTGCGCCGCCCGCAAGACGCCTTCCGGTTCTCCATCCGCCAAGGCGCTGGACCAGACGATTTTCGCTCGCGACAAGACGCGAGCCAACTCCCGCTCGTCTGACACCGTCTCGCACGCGATCGACTCGGCGGCGCGACGGGCGCGTGCCGGCGTCGCAGACAAGGTCAGTTGCCCATCTTCGGGATCGAAACCATAGGCCTGTTCGCCGCAGACCGTAATTTGGGCGTCTTCGCCTTCCGACCTCAAGATCCGAATGGCTTCCAAAGCGACCGCTGGGTCGTGGCCAGCGTAGGGCTCAGCCACCCACAATAGATCAATCGGAGCACCGGATGAGTGCTTGGACGCATCACGGAAGTCTAGCTTCAACTGAGGAGACAGGACGATGCGGTCTCGGCGCACCCCCGCATAGCCTGAGATGTCGTCGTTCGTCGCCGCTTGCGAAGAGAATACGCAATCGGCCTGACGCCAGAGACGGAAGGCATGGTCTTGCCGCCGCCAGAAAATATGATCGAGTCCTGAAGCAAACGCTGTCGGCACATAGCGCTGCGCCAGATCGCGGACATAATAGGCAACGGGTTTCAGGGGAGCGACGGCGCCTTGAGCTGCGTCAGCGCAGATGATCCACGCGTCGCAATCAACAAAGTTCCAGCCCCAGTCCCTGGGAAGCGCAACGTCGGGGATATCATCAAGACTGGCCTTCAGATCCGGGAACATCCGTTCAGCCATTGCGGGTTCGACCCGCTCCCAACCGAGATGGCGGACGACGATACCGTCATCGCCCGTCAGCATTTCGGCTTCTTTCCTGCGCCAATCAGCCTCGGATTCGCGCGGCAATCCGATAGCGACTGTGATCTCGCTGCCGTCAGGAGCGCCGGTTTGGCGCAGAGATCGAGCCAACTCCTTTGCGCGCCAACGCCACCCCAGATCAGGACGCTCGGGAAGAAGTATCGCGATTTTCAAGGGTTGAACCTCGTACAAATGGGACCACCCGAATACGGTCCCCTCTGCAGCAAAGCAACGCCAATTGCCGATCTGGTCTCGCCCGCGCTTGGCGTAGGCGTCGCCAGCAGCTAGTAAGACCCCGCTTTCATGGAGGGCTTGCGTGCCAAGAGCGTTTATCACCGGGATCACGGGTCAGGACGGGGCCTATTTGGCTGAGTTCCTCCTGGACAAGGGCTATCAAGTCTGGGGTCTGGCGCGACGCTCCAGTTCGGGCGGCCTGCATCTGGACCGTCTGGAATGGCTTGGCGTTCTCGACCGGATCAATCTGGTGGAAGGCGACTTGGGCGACCTGTCCAGCCTGATGCGCATCATCGCCGATGTCGATCCTGACGAGGTCTACAACCTGGCGGCCCAGTCCTTCGTCGCCACGTCCTGGCAGCAGCCGCACCTGACCGCTAACGTCACCGGCGTCGGTGTGCTGAACGTGCTGGAAGCCCTTCGTCTGCTCAAGAGCGAAGCCCGTTTCTATCAGGCCTCTTCGTCGGAAATGTTCGGGCTGATCCAGCACGAGAAGCAGAGCGAGACCACGCCCTTCTACCCGCGTTCGCCCTATGCCGTCGCCAAGCTCTACGGCCACTGGATCACAGTGAACTATCGCGAGAGCTTCGGGATGCACGCCAGCTCGGGCATTCTGTTCAACCATGAATCTCCGCTGCGCGGGCAGGAGTTCGTCACCCGCAAGGTCACCGACGGCGTCGCCCGGATCAAACTGGGTCTGGCCAAGGAACTGCGTCTCGGCAACATCGAGGCCAAGCGCGACTGGGGTCATGCGCGCGACTACGTCCGCGCCATGTGGATGATGCTGCAGCAGGAGACCGCCGACGACTACGTCGTTGCAACCGGCCAGACCTGGACCGTCAAACATATGGTGGACATCGCCTTCAAGCACGCTGGCCTGTCCGTCGAAGACCACCTGGTCATCGATCAGGCGCTGTTCCGCCCGGCCGAGGTCGACATTCTTCTGGGCGATCCCGCCAAGGCGGAGCGGCAACTTGGCTGGACGCCGACGATCACTTTGGAAGAGATGATCTGCGAAATGGTCGACGCCGACGTCGCGCGGCTGACCCAGAAGCACCGATAAGGGGCCTCTTATTTCCCGATTGGTGGTCATCGGCGCGGGCGGACACGCCAAGATCGTGGTCGAACTGGCGAGGTCCTGCGGGTTCGAGGTCGTGGGTTGCTTGGACGCCGACGACACGCCTCGGTTCGTTGTCGGCGCGCCTGTGATCGGTAGGGACGACATGGCGTCGTCCCTGCTGTCGAACGGCGTGCGTTTCGCCGCCCTAGGCATCGGGAACAATCGCGTGCGGGAACGTATCGGGGTCGAGTTGGAAGCCCTGGGTTTCAGCCTGCCCGCCTTGATCAGTCCGAACGCCATAGTGTCGCCGTCCGCCGAGGTCGAGCGCGGCGCCATTGTCATGCCGGGCGCCGTCCTGAACGCCGAATGCCGCATCGGGCCGTTCGGCATCGTCAATACCAGCGCGTCCGTTGATCACGACTGCCGCCTTGGCATTGCGGTCCATATCGCGCCCGGCAGCCGTTTGGCCGGCTCCGTCATCGTCGGCGACCGCGCCATGATCGGCGTGGGCTCGGCCGTCGCACCGGGCGTTTCGATCGGAGCCGACGCCGTCCTAGGCGCCGGCGCCACCGCTATTCACGATATTCCATCTAATACTGTCGCCGTCGGGACCCCCGCCCGCGCAAGAGCAACAAGGTAATCTCATGGACCGCATCGCCGTCGCCGTTCCTCGCCTGTCGGACCGCGAGAAGGCCTACGTCAACGAGGCGCTGGACAGCACCTGGATCTCGTCGCGCGGTCCCTTCATCGAGCGTTTTGAGGCCCAGATCGCAGAAATGGCCGGCACGAAGCACGCAATCGCCTGCAACAACGGCACGACGTCGCTGCATCTGGCGATGGTGGGGCTGGGTCTGGAGGCAGGCGACGAGGTCATCATGCCCTCGCTGACCTATATCGCCACTGCCAACTGCGTCCATTACTGCAACGCCACGCCCGTCTTCGTCGACAACGATCCCCGCACCTTCAACATCGATCCCGCCCGGATCGAAGAGGCCATTACGCCACGGACCAAGGGCATCGTCGTGGTCCACCTCTACGGCCATTCGGCCGATATGGGTCCTGTCATGGAGATCGCCGACCGTCATGGCCTTTGGGTAATCGAGGATGCGGCGGAGGCGCACGGCGCCCGCTATCGCGGCCGTCCCGTCGGCGGGATCGGCCAATGCGGCAGCTTCAGCTTCTTCGGCAACAAGATCATCACTACCGGAGAGGGCGGCGCGGTCACCACTAACGATGACGCGCTGGCCGCACGGATGCGCCTGCTGCGGAGCCAGGGCATGAGCGCCGAGCGCCGATACTGGCACCCGATGGTCGGCTTCAACTATCGTATGACCAACCTGACAGCCGCCATCGGGGTGGCGCAGATGGAGCGGATCGAAGACGCCCTGAAATGCCGCGCCGAGATTGCTGCCGCCTACGATGACGCGCTGAGCGGACTGACCGACCTGATCGATCTGCCGTTCACGGCGGATGACTGCGTGCATTCCTTCTGGATGTACACGATCCAGCTGAAGCCGAACGGCAAGGTCTCGCGCGACGAAGTGATGGCCCGACTGGATGCGGAAGGGATCGAGACCCGTCCGGTCTTCTATCCGGTAAACGACATGCCGCCCTATTACGATGCGGACGTGGACGCCCCGAACGCGCGCCTCTGCGCCGCCCAGGGCATCAACCTGCCCACCCACGAACTGCTGTCGTCCGACGACATCCTCCGTGTCGCTGAGGCGCTGAAGCGCGCGCTGAACGCCTAAAGGTTCAGCAGCGCCGGGTCACCACCCTGTGCCGCGATATTGACGCTGATCGCCTTCTCGGCCGCATAACGAATCAAGCTGTTGGGGCCGCCGGCCTTCGGGCCGGTGCCTGACAGGCCCTCGCCGCCGAAGGGTTGGACGCCGACCACCGCGCCGGTGATCGAGCGGTTGACGTAGACGTTGCCGGCGGGGACCAGGTCGACGACTTCGGCGGCGAAAGCTTCGATGCGGCTGTGGATGCCAAGGGTCAAACCGTAACCGCGGGCGGCCAGCTTGCCGGCGACCGACTTCAGGTCGGACGGGGCGTAGCGGTAGATGTGCAGGATGGGGCCGAAGACCTCGCGTTCGAGGAAGTCGGGCGTGGGGATTTCAGCGATGGTGGGGGCGAACAGGTCGCCCTTTTCGGCGCCCATCGGCAGGGCGGCGCGGGCGATGATCTTCGCCTCTTTTGACAGACGCTCGACGTGGGCTTCCAAAGCGCGACGGGAGTCGGGATCGATGACGGGGCCGATGTCGGTCTTGGGGTCGGCGGGGTCGGCGACGGTCTGCACAGCTAGAGCGCCCTTCAGGCCCTCGATCAGGGCGTCGGCCGAATCCTTGGGCACATAGAGGACGCGAAGTGCCGAGCAGCGCTGGCCGGCCGAGCCGAAGGCCGACTGGATCACGTCGTCGATGACCTGTTCCTTCAATGCCGTCGTGTCGATGAACATGCCGTTCAGACCGCCGGTCTCGGCGATGAAGGGGATGATGGCGCCTGGCCGGGCCGCGATGGAACGGTTGATAGCGGCGGCCGTGTCGGTGCCGCCGGTGAAGGCCACGCCGTCGATGCCCGGATGGGTGACCAGGGCCGCGCCAACCGTCTCGCCACGCCCAGGGACCAAGGCCAGCAGATCGGGGTTCAGGCCGGCCTTGTGATACAGGCGCACGGCCTCTGCGGCGATCAGCGGCGTCTGTTCGGCGGGCTTGGCCAGCACGGCGTTGCCGGCGGCGAGGGCCGCAGCGATCTGGCCGGTGAAGATGGCCAGGGGGAAGTTCCACGGCGAGATGCAGGCGAAGACGCCCCGTCCGTGCAGGAACAGTTGGTTGGTCTCGCCGGTCGGGCCCTTCAGCGTTTCTGGGGCGGTGAAGTCGCGCTCGGCCAGCAGGGCGTAATAGCGGCAGAAGTCGGCGGCCTCGCGCACCTCGGCGACGCCGTCGTTCAGGGTCTTGCCCGCTTCGCGGCTGAGCAGGGCGACCAGCCGATCCAGATCGGCCTCCAGCGCGTCTGCCATGGCGCGCAGCACGATAGCGCGCTTGGCGCCGCCCTGTCGGTCCCATTTGACTTGAGCCTCGGCGGCCGCCTGGACGGCGGCGTCGATGTCAGCCGTCTCGGCTTCCGAGACATGGCCCAGCACCTGTGATCGATCGAAGGGATTGGTCACGTCCTGGGCGGCGATGCCGGCGCGCAGCTTGCCGCCGATGATCGGGCCGCTGGTCAACTTCTCGCGGTCGACCAGTTCCAGCGCCTTGGCGTGGGCTTCACGGTCGGCGGCCTGAGAGTAATCGCGGCCGAGGGAGTTCTGACGATCGCCGTACATGTCTTTCGGAACCGGAATCTTGGGGTGACGGTCGGGCTGGGCCTCGACCAGGGAGATGGGATCGGCCGCGACGGCCGAGGCGGGCACGCGCTCGTCCAGCAGGGCGTGGACGAAGGAGGAGTTGGCGCCGTTTTCCAGAAGGCGCCGCACCAGATAGGGCAGCAGTTCTTCGTGCCCGCCAACGGGGGCGTAGGCGCGGACGATGACGACTTCGTCGGCCCAGGTTTCTTGAGCGGCGTCATAAAGCGCCTCGCCCATGCCGTGCAGCCGCTGGTGCTCGACCGTGACGCCGTGATCACGCGCCATACGCCGCACGGCCGCCAGCGTATGGGCGTTGTGGCTGGCGAACTGGGAATAGATGGCCGGCGCGGCCTCGATCATGGCCTTGGCGCAGACCAGATAGTTCAGATCGGTCGCCGCCTTGGTCGTATAGACAGGATAGTCGGTGCGGCCGAACACCTGGGCGCGCTTGATCTCGGTGTCCCAATAGGCGCCCTTGACCAGGCGCACCATCAGACGACGGCCCGAGCGGCGGGCGAGGTCGGCGACGCGTTCGATCGTTTCCAGCCCGCGCTTCTGATAGGCCTGAACCGCCAGACCGAGTCCGGTCCAACCGCCCAGCGACGGCTCGTGCGCCAGCCGGTCCAGCAGTTTCAGCGACAGAGCCAGACGGTCCGCCTCCTCGGCGTCCATCGTATAGTTGATGTCGTATTTGGCCGCGATCTGGGCCAGGCGCAGGATGCGGGGATACAGGGTCGCCCAGACGCCATCCTCGTGCGTCGCCTCATAGCGGGGCGACAGGGCCGACAGTTTCACGGAAACGCCGTGGCCGTGTTCCGGTCCCTGGCCCTTGGACGTCTTGCCCACCGCCTCAATGGCGTCGGCGTAAATTTTCTCGTAGCGCTCGGCGTCGGCCATGGTCCGGGCGCCCTCGCCCAGCATGTCGAAGCTGCACAGCCAGCCTTCCTTGTTCGACCGTTTCAACGCGCCCTGGATGGTACGGCCGACGACGAACTGCTCGCCCATGATTTTGACGGCGGTGGCCACCGCTTGGCGAATGACCGGCTCGCCCAGACGACCGGCGATCCGCTTAAGGAAGCCGGGCAGGTCGCTGCGGGCCTCGTCGTCCACATCGACCAGCTTGCCGGTCAGCATCAGACCCCAGGTCGAGGCGTTGACGAACAGGCTGTCCGACTGACCCAGGTGGGCGGCCCAGTCGGCCGAGCCGATCTTCTCTGCGATCAGGCGATCGCGGGTGTCCTCGTCCGGCACACGCAGCAAGGCCTCGGCCAGACACATCAGGGCCAGACCCTCGCGGGTGCCCAGCGAGAATTGCTGCAGGAAGCTTTCGACGACCCCCTGTTTTTTCTGGCTGCGACGCGCGTGTTCGACCAGGGCCGTCGCCTCAGCGACCACATCAGCCCGTTCGGTCGCATCCAGGGGCATACGCGCCAGATTGGCGGCGACGGCCTCACGCTCGTCTCGGAACTTGTGCGCATCCAGACCGTCCCAGGCGGCCAGGCGCGAAGGCATGAAGGCGGGAGTGGTCATCGGCGACAAATCCTGTGGATTTCAGCCATATATGCCGGAGTTCATTGAAGGTGCTTCGTATGATACAAACCTGAGCCGAAGATCGTTTGGCCCACAGCCCAGATTTCCGATGATCGATATCGACGCCGTTGACCGCCGCATCCTGCGGGTGCTTCAGACCGACGCCCGCATCTCCAACGCCGAACTGGCGCGACGCTGCAACCTGTCGCCCGCCGCCTGTTTCGAACGGGTCAAACGGCTGCGCGAAAAAAAGATCATCACCGGCTACGCCGCCATGATCGACCCGGCTCAGGTTGGTCGGGACCTGCTGATCTTCGTCGAAGTCCTACTGGACCGCACCACCGGCGACGTCTTCGAAGCCTTCGCCGCCGCCGTTCGTAGTCAGCCGGAGGTGCTGGAATGCCACATGGTCGCGGGCGGCTTCGACTATCTGATCAAGGCCCGCGTCGGCGACATGGACGCCTACCGCGCCTTCTTGGGCGACGTGCTGGTGCGGATGCCGGGCGTGCGGGAAACGCGGACTTATGCGGTGTTGGAAGAGGTCAAGTCGACAACGGTGCTGCCGCTTTAGGCGGACATTGCATTCGAACGGGTGACGCGTGAGAAGGGCTCGTCTAGTAGATACGTCCCGACAACTGCTGCGTTTTTCAGATGCCCCCCATCTATCCGGTAATCATGTGCGGCGGTTCAGGCACTCGGCTTTGGCCCGCTTCTCGCCCGTCGCGACCCAAACAGTTCATCCCGCTGGCCGGAAACCGGTCTCTGTTTCAGGAAACAGTAGCGCGGGTCGCTGGACTTGCCGAGGGTGGCGGGCAGCTTGTGGTGGTCGCCGGTGTCTCACACAGGTCGGCGATCCTGCAACAGCTCGAAGAAGTCGGTATCGACGCCGTCGTGCTGCTGGAGCCGGAAGGTCGGGACTCATCGGCCGCAATGGCTGCCGCAGCGCTGTGGACCTCCGAGCGCAGCCCGACGGCCGTCAATCTCTTCGTCGCATCCGATCATCATATTCCCGACGCCGAGGCGTTTCGAACCTCGGTCGGTGAAGCCGTCGCTGCGGCGTCCGCCGGACGAATCGTCACACTTGGAGTCGTTCCCACGGCACCCTCGTCCGCATATGGATATATCGCGCCCTCCAACTCTGGCTTGTCAGAGGTGTCGGCCTTTGTCGAGAAGCCGGATGCAGCCACGGCTGAGCGCTACATTTCAGAAGGCTATCTCTGGAACAGCGGCAACTTCATCGTGCGCGCCGACGTGCTGGCGGCAGAGATCGGGCAGCGCGCCCCTGCCGTAGCGGAAGCTGTGCGGTCGGCCGTGGACCATGCCGTAATGGACGGCCCCTGCCTCACTTTGGGATCGGCCTTTTTGTCCGCCCCCAAGATTTCCATCGACTATGCCGTGATGGAAAACACGACGCGCGCATCTGTGCTTCCCGTTCGCTTTGAATGGTCGGATCTCGGCGCGTGGGACTCCGTGCACGCATCAGGGGAAGGCGATGTGGGCCTGCACGTGCTCGAAGACTCTGAAAATTGCCTGATCCGCGCCTGTGATGGCGTGATGGTGGCGGCCATAGGTCTTCGGGACATCGGCATTGTTGTGGAACATGACGCGGTTCTGGTGACGGACTTGAGGAGGAGTCAGGACGTCAAGGCGGTTGTCGAAAGATTGCGCAAGCTCTCGCCGCAGCATCTCGATTTTCCATCGCCTGAACCCCAGGAGACGCTTGAGGCTGGAGCCGCGCGGCTGACCAATTGGTTGAGACAGGCTGCTCTGCCCATGTGGTCCAGTTTGGGACAGGGCGATGACGGCGGCTTTGAAGAGGTGCTGGCGCTCGACGGTCGCAGGGTCGCCACATCACGCCGCGCTCGTGTTCAGGCTCGTCAATTGCAGGTCTACGCAGATGCCGGACGACAGGGTTGGGAAGGCCCCTGGCGATCTGTGACGGCAAAAGGCGTGGATCGCTTGACTGCGGTGTTCCTTCGACCTGACGGCCGCATGCGGACCTTGCTGGCCGCCGACGGCGGCCCATTGGACGAAACGGCGATGATTTACGATCAGGCCTTCCTGATCTTCGCTCTCGCGGTGATCGCCGACGCCAAGGGCGACGCGGCGCTTGAACAACAGGCCGCGGCAGTCCGCGACATTCTGCTGGAGAGCGCTGATGCCGAAGGCGGATTGAAGGAGGCGGGCGACCATCCCTATCAGTCCAACGCCCACATGCATCTCCTCGAAGCCGCCCTTGCCTGGGAAGAAGCGGGTGGAGGTCCGAACTGGTCGAGCCTATCCGACCAGATCGTTCGTCTTGCTCGCACCCATTTTATTGACAAAGACACAGGATGCCTGCGCGAATTCTTTAAGTCCGACTGGTCGCCCGCTGAAGGCAAGGACGGCGCCTTGGTCGAGCCCGGCCATCAGTTCGAATGGGCATGGCTTCTCGCCAGATATGGTCGCAAGCGCCAAGATGCCGAGGCCTTGGCCGATGCTTGGCGTTTGTATGAGGCCGGACTAAGGGGGATCGACACCAAACGCGGTGTCGCCATCGACGCGATGAACATCGATGGCGCCGTGCGTAGCGCGCGCTCGCGTCTTTGGCCCCAGACGGAGTGGTTGAAGGCGTCGCTGATTTTGGCGTCGCTTGCCGATGAAGGAAAACGCAAAGTCTGCCTCGAGCAGGCTGCTGCGGCGCTACGGGCTCTGTGGCTTTATCTGACGCCGCAAGGTCTATGGCGTGACAAGCTGCTCGAACAGGGCTCTTTCATCGATGAACCTGCTCCGGCCAGCTCATTCTACCACATCATGGCCGCATACAGTCAAATGAGACAGACCCTGAACGAACTGCGCCTGGTGCAAGCCTCAGAAGTCGATCTGGCCTGATCCGTCACCGAGGCTCGAGCGGATGCCGTCTTGCGACGACCAGATCGCAAGACGGCAGGTTCGTCAGGGCGTCATTGTCGACAAGAACCAACTCGCTTTGCGTGGTTATGCGCCAGAATTTGAACCCGCAGCCGACAAGCTGGTCGACCAGTATTTGCGGGTCTTGGCGTGATCGCATCTGAATGACATCCCACTCGATGCACAAGACTATATCCGGCTGCTGGAGTAAGGTCTTCGCGCCTGCGAGTATGAGGGGCTCGGACCCTTCCGCATCAATGCGCAGCAACCGGATATTGGACAGACCAAGGCTGTCTAGGCGCACCGACTCGACCTCGAGCACCTGGGTGTCGTCGCCCAATGCATCATCCAACACATAGACGTGCCCGCCACCGCCGTATTGGCGCGAAACAGAGAATTTGATCCATCCTTCTGTGTCGCTTACCGCCTGCCGCACGATCCGCACCCATGGCGAATAGCCGTTGAAGCGGACGGAGCGTGTGGCCAAAGCGGCCAATCTAGGGTTGGCTTCGAACGTAAGCACCGAACCTTGCGGCCCGACTTTCTGCGCCATCAACAAGGTGTAGAATCCGACATGACCGCCGACCTCGACCACCTTGTCGCCGGGCTGCAAGAGATCAAGCACGACCTTGGCGATCCAGGCCTCCCACGTTCCCTGCGCGATCAGATGCGGACAGACGCTCTCTTCGAGCGGATCCACGTAGACAAAGGGCCCGGCCATCAACTGCGTCAGAGCGAGACCTTCGCCGAGATAGAAATACGGTCGTTGGGGCTCGATCGTCGGTCGCAGAAATCTGGAAACCGATGTTGGCCATTTCGGCATTTTGGCTATCCAATAAGACGCGGCTCTGAGCCGTAAGATCGCCGAACCCCCGAAGGCGCCCTTTCAGGCCGCTTATCCTATCGAACTTCCCCAAACAACCGCAGCCGTCTCGCCTTCGTCATTCGAACCGTCTAGAAGTTCGCCCCTTATCAACGGCTCAGGGTCCGCCCGCCTCAATGCGCATCGTTCTGGCCACCGACGCCTGGGAGCCGCAGGTCAATGGCGTCGTCCGCACCCTGACCCGCACGGTCGCGGAATGCCGCGGCATGGGCCACGAGGTCGAGGTCATCGAGCCCAGTCTGTTCAAGACCATCCCGTGTCCCACATATCCGGAGATCCGGCTGGCGCTGGGAGCGGAAGAAGAAATCCGCGAGATGCTGCGGGCCTTCGAACCCGAGGCCGTCCATATCGCCACGGAGGGTCCGATCGGCATCGCCACACGACGCATTTGCGTGGAATGGAAGCTGCCGTTCACAACCAGCTATCACACCAAATTCCCCGAATACGTCTCGGCCCGTTTCCCGATCCCGGTTCAGGTCGGCTACGCCTATATGAAGTGGTTCCACAAGCCGTCAGGACGCCTGATGGTGGCGACACCGACCCTGCGCGACGAGCTGGTCGAGCATGGGTTCAAGAATGTCTCCCCTTGGTCGCGGGGCGTGGACACGGATGTGTTCAATCCCGACCTGGAGCGCATCTACGAAGAATTTGGCGGCAAGGACTGGCCGCGGCCCTTCTTTTTGAACGTCGGTCGTGTTGCGGTCGAGAAGAATATCGAGGCCTTCCTGCAGCTCGACCTGCCCGGCACAAAGATCGTCGTGGGCGATGGCCCGGCCCGCGCCGAGCTCGAAGAGAAATATCCGGATGCCAAGTTCCTCGGCGCCAAGTTTGGCGACGATCTGGCCCGCTGTTTCCGCGATGCCGACGTCTTCGTGTTCCCAAGCTGGACCGACACTTTCGGTCTGGTGATTCTGGAAGCCATGGCCGCCGGTACGCCGGTCGCGGCCTATCCGGCTCACGGCCCGATCGACATCATCCCCGGCTCGAACGCCGGCGCGATTGACAAAGACCTCAGGTCCGCCTGCCTGGAATGTCTCGACCTGGATCGCAAAGCCGTCCGAACCTATGCGGAGAAGTTCAGCTGGCGTGCTTCGGCTGAGCAGTTTGTCGAAAACCTGCAACCCTATCCCGAACCAGAGCGCGGCCGCTTCTGGCGTCGCCTTCGGCGCATCGCCCGCATCCGCAAACGCGCCGCAGCCTGACCTAAACCATGGATCGACGCGTCCTGCGACGCGTTTGGCCGAGACATCGAAGGACAGCCAATGCTCAAGCCCCGCCAGGATCTCAAGCCAAACACGGCCGCGTACGAAACGCAGGCCCTCGTCAAGCCGACGGGCTTTCGCGAATATGATGCGCGTTGGATACTGGAGAAGGAAATAAACCTCCTCGGCATTCAGGCGCTGGGCTTGGGCTTGGCGACCTATGTGCATGAAATCGGCGTCGCCCCGAGGATCGTCACCGGCCATGACTTTCGCGGCTACAGCCTCAGCGTCAAACAGGCCCTGATCCTGGGCTTGCTGGAAGGCGGGATGGAGGTTCTGGACGTGGGTCTGGCCCTGTCGCCCATGGCCTATTTCGGTCAGTTCGAACTGGACGCGCCCTGCGTGGCCATGGTCACCGCGAGCCATAACGAGAACGGCTGGACCGGGGTGAAGATGGGAGCGAACAAACCCCTGACCTTCGGCCCTGACGAGATGGGCCGACTGAAAGAAATCGTTCTCAACGGAGAGGGCGTGGCCCGCTCGGGCGGCAAGCTGGTGCGGGTCGAAGACTTCCGCGAAACCTATGTCGCCGACGTGGCCTCAAAGGTGCAGATCAAACGCCCGCTGAAGGTGGTCTGCGCCTGCGGCAACGGCACGGCCGGCGCTTTCGCCCCCGACGCCCTTCGGCGGATGGGGGTCGAGGTGATCGAGATGGACACCGACCTCGACTACACCTTCCCCAAATACAACCCGAACCCCGAAGATCATGCCATGCTGGTGCAGATGGCCCAGCGGGTGAAGGAGACGGGCGCCGATCTGGCCTTGGGCTTCGACGGCGACGGCGACCGCTGCGGCGTTGTGGACGACACAGGCGAGGAAATTTTCGCGGACAAGATCGGCCTGATGTTGGCGCGCGACCTGTCCAAGGTCTATCCGGACAGCACCTTCGTGGTCGATGTGAAGTCGACGGGCCTCTACAAAACCGACGAAATCCTGAAGGCGAATGGGGCCGAGGTCGTCTACTGGAAGACGGGCCACTCCTACATCAAGCGCAAGACCGCCGAACTGGGCGCCCTGGCCGGGTTCGAGAAATCGGGCCACTTCTTCATGGCCGGCGATCTGGGTCACGGCTACGACGACGGTCTGGTCGCGGCTGGCGCGGTGCTGGCCATGCTGGACCGCAATCCTGACAAGAAACTCAGTGAACTGAAGACCGCTCTGCCGGACGCCTGGACCAGCCTGACCATGTCGCCCCACTGCGACGACGAGCTGAAATACGATGTGCTGGAGCGGATCGTGACGGAATATTCCGATCTGGCCGAAGCCGGTGGCGAAATCCTGGGCCGCAAGATCGTCGAGGCCATCACCGTCAACGGCGTTCGCGTACACCTGGAAGACGGCTCATGGGTTCTGGTCCGCGCCTCGTCCAACAAGCCGGAACTGGTCGTCGTGGTCGAGAGCATGCGCTCCGAAGACGACATGCGTGATCTGTTCCGCAAGGAGATCAAGCCTCGCCTGGCCGCCTATCCTGAAATCGGGGCCTTCAACCAGGAAATCTGAAAGATCACAGCGGACTGAACCAATCGCGCCCGTGACCGCTTCCCTCTCGGCTGAGGCCAGGAGGGAAGATTGCCGCGCTATTTTTTCCATACCCAGAATGGCGATTGTGTCCGCGACGAGCAGGGCGAGGAACTGAAAAACATGGACGCGGCGCGCGAAGAGGCCGTCGCCGTTCTGGGCGAAATCCTGCGGTACAGGGGCGCGTCCTTCTGGACGACCGGCGCCTTCAGCGTCATCGTCACGGATGCGGAGGGTCAAACCGTGGTCAGCGTGACGGCGGCCGCGTCTGACCAGGCGCCTGAGGGTTGGACGCTGGCGGGAGAGGTTTGATGCACAAGGCCGTCGGCCCCGCCAAGATCACCACATTGGTCGACAAGCTGTCGCTGAGAGACCGTCTCGACGAAGAGGAGATCGCCGCCTTACGAGATGTTCTCGATGCCCCAAAGACAGCGCCCGCCGGGTCCGACATCGTTCGCGAGCACACCCGGCCAATGCACAGCACCCTTCTGATCTCGGGCTTTTCCGCGCGGTATTCCACGTTGGAAGACGGGTCTCGGCAGATCACCGAAATCAATGTGTCGGGCGACTTCATCGACCTGCACAGCCTGTTGATGAAGCAGATGGATCACGGCGTGGTCGCCCTAACCGACTGCGTGATCGCAGAGGCGCCCCACAGCAGTCTGATCGACATCACGGAGCGTCACCCGCATCTGGGCCGACTGCTTTGGCTGGACACCATCATCGACGCCGCCATTCATCGGCAGTGGCTGGTGGCTATGGGCCGACGGAGCGGCCTTGGCCATCTGGCACATCTGGTGTGCGAGCTTTACCTGCGCCTCCAAGCTGTCGGCCAGACAGGCGATCTGTCATTCGATCTTCCGCTGACGCAAACGACGCTGGGCGACGCGCTCGGCCTTTCGACTGTCCATGTCAGCCGTCTGATTTCCGAGCTCCGCAGCGAGGGCGTCGTCGCCTGGGCGGGCGGGCGGATCGATATTCTGGACTGGCGTCGCCTGGCCGAAATCGCCGAGTTCGATCCGACCTATCTTCGTCTGCAATCAGAGCCCGTCTGATGGCTTAACGCATGTTATCGCGAAAAACGGCGATCGGCCCTCTAGACGAGGCATGTCAACGTCGAACCTCGCACACACCTTGTTGTCCGGCCTTGCACTCCAAGGCCTGGACGCAGGCGACGCGTTCTTCGCCGAGGCCGGCGCACGGACCGCACCCACCGACAATGGCCACCCCATCGTCACCTTTGTGCTTTCCGGTGTCGTGGCTCGGATCGGGCTCGACGGCTTCCTTTCAAGGGGGCTCGCCTCCAGCGACGACGTAATCAACTTCGATGCCGTTCTAGGCGGCGGCGAAACCGAATCCGCCCTTTGGTTGACAGCGGGTCGGTTCCTGACAGTATCGGCAGCAAAACTCGCGCAAATACTCCCTCACGACAGCTTGGTCGAGGCGTCGTTGACGGACCTGATGCGTCGCAACAGCGCCCTTCAAGCCGAGCTTTCTCGGCATGCGGCCCTGAAGGTCAGCCAGCGCCTGGCCGCTCTGCTACTCGATGTTCATGACCGAGAAGGGGGCAACGTCCTTGCTCTGCGTCAAACCGAGTTGTCGGACCTGATGGCCGTGCGGCGCGCCAGCATATCGACCGCCTGCACGGAACTGAGCGCCGCCGGGGCGGTGCGGCTCCGGCGCGGCGCAATCCAGATCATCGACCCGGACACGCTACGCCGGCTGGCAGGCGAGCCTCACTCGACCGTGACGGACTTGGCCAGGTTGCGGGGCTGATCGACGTCGGTGCCCTTCTGGACGGCGGTATAATAGGCCAGCAGTTGCACCGGCACCGCATAGACCAGAGGCGCGATCAGCGGGTGGCAGTCGGGGGCGTGGATGCGGCGAATGCCAGCGCCGTGCGGATCGGGGGCCTTTTCCGGCGCGATCATGATGACCGGGCCGCCCCGCGCGGCAACCTCCTGGAGGTTGGACGCGGTCTTTTCGAACACGTCGTCGAGCGGAGCCAGGGCGATGGTCGGGGTCTCTTCGTCGATCAGAGCGATGGGGCCGTGTTTCAACTCTCCGGCGGCATAGCCCTCGGCGTGGATATAGCTGATCTCCTTCAGCTTCAGCGCGCCTTCCATCGCCAGCGGGAACATGGCGCCCCGGCCCAGGAAAAGGACATCGTCGGCCTTTGACAGGTCATGAGTCACGGCGCGGATGCTGTCGCCCATCGTCAGGGCCTCGGCGATCAAGCGCGGGCTTTCGAACAGAGCCTTCACCAGTTCGGCCTCGTGAGCCGCATCGATCCGGCCGCGCGACACGCCAGCCGCCACGGCCAGGGCCAAGAGAGCCGCGACTTGGGCGGTGAACGCCTTGGTGGAGGCGACGCCGATCTCGGGCCCGGCGTGGGTGGGCCACAGGACGGCGGCCTCGCGCGCCATGGAAGACGAATGGACATTGACGACGGCGGCCGTCTGCAACCCTTGCGCCTTGCACCAGGTCAGGCTGGCCAGGGTGTCGGCCGTCTCGCCCGACTGGCTGACGGCGACGGCCAGGGTGGATTTCGACACCGCAGGCGAGCGATAGCGGAACTCTGATGCGATCTCGACGTCGCAGGGCAGGCCGGCCAGGCGCTCGAAGGCGTAACGGCCGATCTGGCCGGCGTAGAAGGCGGTGCCGCAGGCCACGATCTGGATCCGGTCCACGGCGCCGAAGTCGATGGCGTTGGCCTTGGCCTTGCCGGTCACCAAGTCGAGATATTCCGACAGGGTGTGCTGGACGCTGTCGGGCTGCTCATGGATCTCCTTCTCCATGAAGTGGCGATATTCACCCTTCTCGACCAGGGCCGAGGAGGCCGAGACCTGGACCACGGCCCGCTCGACCGCCGCGCCCGTGAGGTCGAACATCTGAGCGCCGGTCTTGGTCACCGCGACATAGTCGCCCTCTTCCAGATAGGAAATCTTCTGCGTGAACGGACCGACGGCCAGCGCGTCCGAGCCCAGATACATCTCGTCCTCGCCCCAGCCGACGACCAGTGGGCTGCCTCTACGGGCGCCCAGGATCAGATCGTCCTCGCCATCGATCAGCACCGCCAGCGCATAGGCGCCGGTCAGCCGATCGAGCACCGACTTGAAGGCCTCCAGAGGCGCCCATCCATGCCCCAGTTCCGCATCCAGCAGATGGGCGATGACCTCGGTGTCGGTCTGGCTCTCGAAGACATGGCCCTCTGCGGCCAGTTCGGCCTTCAGCTCGGCGAAATTCTCGATGATGCCGTTGTGGACCAAGGTGACGCGCCCAGCCTTGTGCGGGTGGGCGTTGGCTGTCGTCGGCGCGCCGTGGGTGGCCCAGCGCGTATGGCCGATGCCGACCATCGCCGTCATCGGATCCTCGGCCAAGACGGCTTCCAGATTGCGTATCTTGCCCTTGGCGCGGCGGCGCTCGACCGAGCCGTCCACGACTGCGGCGACGCCGGCGGAATCATAGCCGCGGTACTCCAGTCGTTTCAGGCTGTCGATCAGCCGGGGAACGACAGGACCATTGCCGGTGACGCCGATGATGCCGCACATGAGCGAAGGCTCCGAGAAGTCAGGAAAAGGGCGCCGCTTTGCACTGGCGGCGATCCGGGGCTAAGCCACACATCAAGCCCCACCGGCCGTCTATGCAATCTTAAGACAGGCCGCATCAAAAAAGGGGTTTCGGAACGTTACCCGAACCAAAGGACCTTGCCTTGGGCGACAGAAAATACTTCGGCACCGACGGCATTCGCGGGCGCGCCAATACCTATCCGATGACGGCCGAGGTCGCGTTGCGCGTCGGTCTGGCCGCCGGGAAACTGTTCCGCACCGACGACGATCGCCGCCATCTGGTGGTGATCGGCAAGGACACCCGCCTGTCCGGCTATACGATCGAGCCCGCCCTGGTCGCCGGGTTTGCTTCGGTGGGCATGGACGTTCGCACCTTCGGGCCCGTGCCGACGCCCGGAGTGGCCATGCTGACCCGCTCGATGCGCGCCGATCTGGGCGTCATGATCTCGGCCTCGCACAACGACTATGCCGATAACGGAATCAAGCTGTTCGGGCCGGACGGCTACAAGCTGTCGGACGAGATCGAACTGAAAATCGAGGCCATGATGGACGAAGGCCTGGATAAGGACTTGGCGCCGTCGAATAAGCTGGGCCGGGTCAAACGCATCGACGACGCCCAGGCCCGCTATATCGAGATCGCCAAACAGGCCTTCCCCAAACGGTTGACGCTGCAAGGGCTGCGCATCGCCGTCGATTGCGCCAACGGCGCCGGCTACAAGGTCGCGCCGACCACTCTTTTCGAACTGGGCGCCGAGGTCTTCCCCGTGGGCGTGACCCCGAACGGCACCAACATCAACGCCGAGTGCGGCTCGACCCATCCGGCGACCCTGGCCGATGCGGTCAAACGCTATCGCGCCGATATTGGCATCGCCCTGGACGGCGACGCCGACCGGCTGATCATCTGCGACGAGACGGGTCGGGTCGTGGATGGCGATCAGATCATGGCCTTGGTCGGGTTGGACTGGGCCAAACGCGGCCTCCTGACCGGCGGGGGCGTGGTGGCCACCGTCATGTCCAACCTGGGGTTAGAGCGTAAAATGAAGTCCGAAGGCCTGACGCTGGAGCGGACCAAGGTCGGCGACCGCTATGTCATGGAAAGGATGCGCGAAGGCGGCTTCAACATCGGCGGCGAGCAGTCGGGCCACATCATTCTGCACGACCATGCCACCACCGGCGACGGCCTGATGGCGGCGCTGCAGGTGCTGGCCGTCCTGGTCGAATCCGGCAAGCCGATGAGCGAACTGGCCCGTCAGTTCGATCCCGTTCCGCAAAAGCTGGAAAACGTCCGCTTCACCGCCGACAAACCGTTGGAGACCGACGCGGTCAAGGCCGCCATCGCCGAGGCCGAAGCGGCCCTGAGCGGTCAGGGACGGCTGCTGGTGCGTCCCTCGGGTACGGAAAAACTGATCCGCGTCATGGCCGAGGGCGACGACGCGGCGCTGGTGAAGCGCGTGGTGGCCGATGTGGCGGGCGCGGTGCGCGCAGCCTAGGGCTTGCATGCCGCCGGGGGGTCGCCGTCGCGTTCCCACAGTTTGCAGGATCGGTCGATCTCCCCCTGGATCAGGTCGCAAGGATTGGCGGCGTTGCAGGGCGGTCGGGTCGCCGGGCTGATCTGGATGCAGCGCTCGACCAACCGGGCCGAGGCGGCGGCGCCGATGGCGTCGCGGCAGGGGACCTCGCTGACCGGCACCGGCTGAGCGGGCATGTCCGGTCCTTCGGGAATGCTGGCCTCGACGTCCTCGGCCGGTTTGGTCGCTTCCTTTTCCGCGGCCGCCGGCGTGGCGGGCGGGGCAGGCGGCGGAGCGTCCGGCGCCAATGGAACCGCGTCGATGACGTCACTGCGTGCCGCAGTGTCTCCGGACGCAGGCTGATCGGCTGGATCAGCGCGCTGACATCCGGCCATCAACACAACGCAGGCGGCCATCGAAAGCCAGGGGGGTCGACGCATCGACTTGTCTCCGGTCAGGACTGACCCGACGAGGATGCCCGTCCCCGCCCCGAGGTGAAACCCCCTATCGCTTCACCGCAGCCAGGACCGCCTTCTGCAAGGCGAACAGTTCGGTGCAGCCGGTCTCGGCCAGCGAGAAGAGCCGGTCGAACTCGGCGCGCGAGAAACCGCGCTTTTCGCCGGTGGCCTGGACCTCGACGATCTGGCCCGAGCCGGTCAGGACGAAGTTCGAATCCGCCTCGGCCTCGGAATCCTCTTCGTAATCCAGGTCCAGCACCGGCATGCCGTCGCAGACGCCGCACGACACGGCCGCCACCTGATCCGTGATCGGGTCGGCCTTCAGCACGCCCTCGTCGCGCAGATAATTCAGCGCCAAGCTCATGGCGACCCAAGCGCCGGTGATGGAGGCGGTGCGGGTGCCGCCATCGGCCTGAATGACGTCGCAGTCGATCAGCACCTGACGTTCGCCGAGCGCCTTCAGGTCCACCACGGCGCGCAGCGAGCGGCCGATCAATCGCTGAATCTCTTGCGTGCGGCCCGACTGTTTGCCGGCGGCGGCTTCACGACGGCCGCGCGTATGGGTGGCGCGGGGCAGCATGCCGTATTCGGCGGTCACCCATCCCTGACCCGAATTGCGCATCCAGCCCGGCACCTTGTCCTCGATCGAGGCGGTCACCAGCACCTTGGTGTTGCCAAAGCTGATCAGGCACGAACCCTCGGCATAGCGGTTGACGCCGGTCTCGATGGTGACGGGACGCAGTTGATCGTCGGTGCGTTGCGAATGGCGCATGGGAAGGGTCCTTGGAAGTCTGACCTTGGAAGCTGTGGCGGCGGTGCTTATCCTGAAACCGTGAGCCTGTATGCCCCGAAAAACCCGCCGTTCGACGCCGGCCCATCCCCGAATCTGGCCCTCGCGGGTCTGGCGGGGCTGGATGCGCGGGCGCGCGACATCTTCCGTCGCATCGTGGAATCCTACCTGGAGACCGGCGAGCCGGTCGGGTCGCGGACCCTGTCGCTGGGCGGCATCGCCCTGTCGCCCGCCTCGATCCGCAACACCATGCAGGATCTGACGCTCGCGGGTCTGCTAGCGGCGCCCCACACCTCGGCCGGGCGCATCCCGACCCATGCGGGCCTGCGCCTGTTCGTCGACGGCCTGCTGGAGGTCGGCGACCTGACCAAGGAAGAGCGGCGCGAGATCGACGGGCGGTTGGCGGGGCGTGGGCGGAACTTCGAGGCGGCGCTGGACGAGGCCTCGAACCTGCTGTCGGGCCTGGCCGGCGGCGCCGGCGTCGTCTCCAGCCCGGTGCGGGATTCCGGCGTCAAACATGTCGAGTTCGTCGCCCTGGGCGGCGATCAGGCCCTGGCGGTCATCGTCGCTGACGACGGCACGGTCGAAAACCGCATCATGACCCTTTCAGCCGGCGTCACGCCCTCGACCCTGGTCGAGGCCTCCAACTTTCTGAACGCCCGCCTGCGCGGCCGCCCCTTCGCTGACGCCCGGCGCGAGATGACGCAAGAACTGGAAATCGCGCGACGCGAACTGGACCAGACCGCCGCCCGCCTGGTCGAGGACGGATTCGCCGCCTGGTCCGGGGGCGCAGACCGCGAGCGCGCCCTGATCGTGCGGGGTCGCGCCAACCTGCTTCAGGACCGGGAAGGCCTGGCCGATCTGGAGCGGGTCCGCGTCCTTTTCGATGATCTGGAGCAGAAGGAACAGCTGATCGGCCTGCTGGACGGGGTCGACGCGGCCCAGGGCGTGCGCATTTTCATCGGCGCGGAGACACGGTTGTTTTCACTTTCGGGTTCCGCCGTGATCGCGGCGCCCTATATGAGCGGCCGACAGCGGGTTCTGGGCGCCATCGGCGTGATAGGCCCCGCAAGACTGAACTACGCCCGTGTCATTCCGTTGGTGGACTATACCGCCCGGGTGCTGGGCCGGATGCTGGACGGGAACGACAAGTGAGCGACAAGCCCCTTAACGACGAACTGAACGCCGTGGACGCCGACATGGCCGAAACCAACGCCGAACACGGCCTGGACGCCCATCCGTCAGACGATCTGGCGCCGCTGGACGCCGTGATTGCCGAGCGTGACGAATGGAAGGACCGCGCCCTGCGTGTCGCCGCCGAGATGGAGAATCTGAAGCGCCGCTCCGAGACGCAGCAGAACGACGCCCGCGCCTTCGCCATCCAGCGCTTCGCCAAGGACCTGCTGGGCGTCGCCGACAATCTGGAGCGCGCCCTGATGGCTGCGCCCAAGGACGCCGAGGGCGCGACCGCCGGTCTGGTGACCGGTCTGGAACTGACGCAGAAGGCCCTGCTGCAAGCCTTTGACGCCAACGGCCTGAAGCGCGTCGCGCCCCAGGCCGGCGAGGCCTTCAACCCGCATCTGCACCAGGCGATGATGGAACAGCCGTCCGAGACCGTGCCCGGCGGATCGGTGATCCAGACCATGCAGTCCGGTTTCGAACTGTTCGGCCGCACCGTCCGCCCCGCCATGGTCGTCGTCGCCGCCAAGGGATCCGGAGCGCAAACCCCGAACCCCTATGGCGCCGCCCCCGCCGCCGAGACTCACACCTTCGACGGCAAGGCCTGATCTACGCTTTTATAGTCTTCTCGAACGTCGCCAGCAGCTTGGACCAGCCGTCCCTGGCGTCCGCCTCCGCGTAGCTGGCGCGGTAGTCGGCGTGGAAGCCGTGCTGAGCGTCGGGATAGACGACGATCTGGCTGCCGGTCTGGCCGGCGCGGGCCAGGGCTTCGCGCATCCGTTCGACGCTGGCCAATGGGATGCCCTGATCCTTGCCGCCGTACAGGCCGAGCACGGGCGCCTTTAGATCGTCGGCGATGTCGACTGGCCAGGGTTGGCCCGATGAGATCTGAACCGGCGTGGCGTCTGCGGCGGGCGCCAAGCGGCCGTACCAGGCCACGCCGGCGCCGATGGCGGCGAAGCGCGCCGCCGCCTGCCACACCACCTTGCCGCCCCAGCAGTAGCCGGTGATGCCCACCTTGCCGTCCTTGGACCACGACTGCTGGCTGGCCCATTCCAGCGTCGCCGACAGGTCGCCCATCACCTGCTCATAGTTCGCCGCCCCGACAATCTGCATGATCCGCTGCATGTCCGACAGCGGCGCGGGATCCTCGACCCGGACGAAGAAGGCGGGCGCGATGGCGGCATAGCCCTGCTTGGCCAGACGGCGGCAGATGTCGCGGATATATTCGTGGACGCCGAAGATTTCGGACACCACCACGACGACCGGGAAAGGCCCGTCGCCCGCCGGCCGGGCGACATAGGCCGGAAGCTGGAACCCGTCCGGCGCGGCATAGGTCACGGTCTCGGTCGACAGGCCCTCGGCGTCGGTCGTTAGGGGCTTGGCTTCTTTGGCCAGGGCCGCGACCGCATAGCCGGAAAAGAGCAAGCCCCCCAGTGCCCCCAGGGTTCGACGGCTCAGTGTCAGATCGTCGGCGGTCTGGCCTTCGGGGCGGTTCAGCACGGTCATGGGACGCTCCAACGCGGGAAAGACGTCAGAGCATCACGGCTGACGGCAGTCGTCCAGTCACGATAAGGCGCGCTTTAAAACGGGAAGAAGGGCGCTCAAGCAATGCGATGCCGCGCGTCGAGCGTTAGCGCCCCTCTACCTACCCTAATGCCTGAAGACCCGCACGCCGGTGAAGGCCATGGCGATGCCCTTCTCGTCGGCGGCGGCGATGACCTCGGCATCGCGCATCGAACCGCCCGGCTGGATCACCGCGGTCGCGCCGGCCGCGACGGCTTCCAAGAGGCCGTCGGCGAAGGGGAAGAAGGCTTCGGAGGCGCAGGCCGAACCCTCGGCCAGGGACTGGGTCAGACCCTTGGCTTCTCCGGCTTCCTTGGCGCGGATGGCGGCGATGCGGGCGCTGTCGCGACGGTTCATCTGGCCGGCGCCGATGCCGGCGGTTTGGCCGTCCTTGGCGTAGACGATGGCGTTGGACTTAACGTGCTTGGCCACAGTGAAAGCGAACAGCATGTCCTGAATCTCGGTCGGCGTCGGCTGGCGCTTGGTGACGATCTTCAGGTCTGACGGCTTGATCAGGGACCGGTCGCGCGACTGGACCAGGAAGCCGCCGGCGACCGAGCGGAACACCTCGCCCGGACCGTGCGGATCGGGCAGGCCGTTGGTGATCAGCAGACGCAGATTCTTCTTGGCGGCGAAGACGGCCTTGGCCTCGTCGTCGGCGCCGGGGGCGATGACGACCTCGGTGAAGATGTCGGTGATGGCGCGGGCGTCACCACCGTTCAGCGGGCGGTTGACCGCGATGACGCCGCCGAAGGCCGAGACGGCGTCGCATTCCAGGGCGCGGGCATAGGCTTCGGACAGATCCTTGCCGACCGCCACGCCGCAGGGGTTGGCGTGTTTGACGATGACCACGGCGGGCTGTTCGAACTCGGCGACCAGCTCATAGGCGGCGTCGGCGTCGGCGATATTGTTGTAGCCCAGTTCCTTGCCCTGAACCTGGTCGGCATAGGCCACGCCCGGACGGCGCTCGCCGGTGCGGTAGAAGGCGCCGGTCTGATGCGGGTTTTCGCCATAGCGCAGGGTCTGGGCCAGCGAGCCCGCGATGGACTTGCGGGCCGGGGCGGCATCCTCGACCTGACCGGCGAACCAGCTGGAGACGGCGGCGTCATAGGCGGCGGTACGGGCGAAGGCGCGGGCGGCCAGGCGCTTGCGCAGGGCCAGATCGGTCGAGCCTTCGGCCTTCAGCGCCTGAAGGATCAGGCCGATGCTCTCGCCATCGACGGCGACGGCCACATAGCCGTGGTTCTTGGAGCCCGAGCGGATCATGGCCGGGCCGCCGATGTCGATGTTCTCGACGGCCGCCTCGAACGAACCGCCCGCCGCGACGGTGCTTTCGAACGGATAGATGTCGATCCAGACGATATCGATGGCGCCGATGCCGTGGTCGGCCATGGCCTGGGCATGGTCGGCCGCGTCGCGCACGCCCAGCAGGCCGCCGTGGACCACGGGGTGCAGGGTCTTGACCCGGCCGTCCATCATCTCGGGGAAGCCGGTCAGATCGGCCACGTCCTTGACCGGAAGACCCAGCTTGGCGATCGCCGCGCGCGTGCCGCCGGTCGAGACCAGTTCGACGCCCAGATCGTGCAGGGTGCGAGCCGCGTCCTCCAGCCCGGCCTTGTCGGACAGAGAGATCAGGGCGCGTTGCGGCTTGACCCGGTCGGGGGCTGGGGGGAAGTCGGGAGCGGCGGGCATGGCGTCGTCCGTGAAGGCTGGGGGAGGATGGCCGGGCGTCTAGCACCATCGGCAGGCTGCGTCAGCCTTGCGGAACAGTTGGAGGCGACGCAATTCGTCAGTCTAGATCGAATTCCGCCGTCGCCCGCTCACAGAAAAAGACGTGATCACCGATACGGACGAGGATCGGCGCAATTGCGCCACCCCGTGTGAAAGTGACAGTGTGCGTCACGCCCTGATCGTTTAATTCGGCGATGATCAAGTCGGCAATCACTGGCGGCGCTACGGCTAGTTGGTGCACAGGCGAACGAGCAACTTCCAGAAACCAAGACAGCCTGTCGCCGCCATTCAAAATGTCCGAAGGCGAGCGCAACGCTTTGATGTCGAGAAGGTAGTTCTGAACGCAAGTATAAACGTCCAGCGGCCGAGGGATCGATCCATTACAAAAGATCGAAACAGTTGACGGCTGGGCCCAAGGGAGGTCCGCTGTACGCTCCATATGGAACATATCTAGCGCCTCGTCCCACTCGGGGTCGGAAAGCGCCCAAAGGTCGATCGAACCGCGGGTCACACCTTCGAAGCGAAACTCGATCTCGCCGTTGATGTTCGCTTGATTCTCGACCCACCACGATGCGCCTTGAAGGGCGAAGCTCGCCACATCGCCGACCAGTTTGAATGAGGTGATCCGGGTGGGATGCACAATCGGCCGCGCCGCAATAAGATCGACGAGATTGACCTTATGGCGCGACATCAGCCCGGTTCGCCGCTTGCGCCGGCCGGGCTCAGCTTCCAGCGGATCTTGGTTTCGCTGTCGGTGCGGGCCGAGCCGCGCACCACGATCTGTAGCGAGCGGCGGGTCAGTCCGGCGTCGATATGCACGCTCGGCTCGATGGCTACGTCCGGTCCGTCGGTCCTGAACCACCAGCCCCGGCCCGAGGCGCCCCGCAACAGGATCGAGCGCCGGTCGCGCGCCAGCGAAGCCTGAACCCCCGGCTCCAGATGGAAGCGGATGGCGTAGGGCGCCGCGATCTGGCGCACCATCTCCTTGCGGCCTGGCGTGGGAAACAGCTTCTCTTCGGCCCGCAGCTCGTCCAGCCGCTGGTCCAGATACAGTCGGCGCTGATGGTTCAGGCCGAACAACTCATTCCAGCCGTCGTGTTCCATCTCCAGCCAGACGGCGCCGTCGCCGTCGCGCAGGTCGGTGGTCACATGGATCGACGGTCCGACCAGGCGCGGACCCAACAAGTCGCCCTTCCAGCCGCCCAGCGGTTCGTTCAGCGAACGTTCGCCCAGGGTCAGGGTCGAATGGGCCGGCGTCAGGCGCAGCGCCTGGCGGTCGGTCGAGGCCGGCGTCCAGCCCGAACCGGTCACCAGACGATCCTTGCCGCAGGCGATCTCCAGCGCCAGCGGCTGAGCGCAGGCGGCCGCCCCCCAGGCGTCGCGCGCCGGCGGAGCGGTGTCGGCGATGATGGTGAGCAGGGGGCTGGCGATGCGTGTCAGGCCGGCGACCGCACCGGTCGCTGCAGGCGGGTCGTCGCTCCTGGCCGTCGCCTCGTCGTCGTGGGCGCGGGCGGCCGCGACGCGTTCAACTGTGGAGGGGCCGCCGCCCTGGAAGCTGGCCAGACGACCATCGGGCAAGGTCAGCAGGCGCAGGCCCTGCGTTAGCCGGGCGATGGCGGCCGAGACGCCCTCAGGCGTCGGTTCGGACAGTTGCGACAAGGCGTCGTCCAGCGTCAGCAGGTCGAGCAGCAGCTCAAGTCCCGCCTCGGGACTGCGCGAGGCGTGGCCGCCGTCGGCCTGCACCGTGGTCTTCAGGGCGCCGTCCAGCCGCGACAGCGCGCGGCGACGCAAGGCCTGCCCTGGCGCCCCCGCCAGCACGCAGCCGCCGATGGCCGCCGCCGTCAACCGCTCGGCCCGGCTGGCCAGGCCGCCGGGCGGACGCAGCAGTTGCCGGGTCTGGCGCGCCAGACTATCGGCCAGTTTCAGCCGTTCCGCCTCGGTCGCCACGGCGCCCATCCGCCGTGCGCCGCACGCCAGATTGACGACCCGCCGCGCCAGGATTTCCGGTCCCCAGGCGAAGGGCGACCATCGTGCGAAGGCGTCGGCCCAGGCCAGGGTCAGACGCAGCGCCTCGCGCGCCCCACGGTCGCCTTGCGCCATCAGCCCCTGCAGCCAGGCGAAGGCGTGAAGCTCGACTGCAAAGGGCCGCGAGGGACTGGGCCTGTTCCACGGATCGGACGGGGGCTCGACCTCCATCGCGGCGCCGGCCAGCCTGAAACGCCCGGCCAGGACATTGCGCCCCGGCGCGGGATCGTGCGGGCGGAAATCGCGCGGCGTGGCGGCGAACGCTGTCACCTTGCCTCCGCCCAGCGGCGACCCCAACGTCAGGCCGTAACCGGGCAGGCCGTAAAGCTCGATCCACAATTGCCGCGTCGCCAGTCGGCCGGCGATGGCGGGCCACAGGCCGGGTCCTGCGACCGTGTCGCCCGACCGCACGGGCGTGCGCACCGGCGCGCCAGGCAGGCCGGGGATCTGACCCGAGGCGACGTCCAGCGTCGTTTCCTGGCCCCGCGGGGCGAAGGGGCCGAGCGGGCTCACGAAAAGCTCTGAGCAGCCGGCGCGGCTTTCAGGGCGGCGATATTGGTCGCGTAATCGCCCTTGAACACGAACGAGCCGGCGACCAGCGCATCGGCGCCGGCGGCGACGCAGGCTGCGGCATTGGCGGAGGTCACGCCGCCGTCCACCTGAAGGTGAGCCGACGAACCGGCGCGGTCGAGAATGGCCCGCGCGCCCGCGATCTTCTTCAGCGAACTCTCGATGAACTTCTGACCGCCAAAGCCCGGATTGACCGACATGATCAGCACCAGATCGACCAGATCGACCACCTCTTCCAAGATCGATAGCGGCGTCGCCGGATTGAAAACGACGCCTGCCTTGGCGCCCAGCTGACGAATGCGACCCAAGGTGCGGTGCAGATGCGGCCCGCTTTCAGGATGAACGGTCAGAACGTCGGCGCCCGCCTCGCGGAACGCCTCCAGCCAGGGATCGACCGGCGCGACCATCAGGTGCACGTCGAAGGGCAAGGCCGTGTGCGGCCGGATGGCCTTCACGATGTCGGGGCCAAGCGTGATGTTGGGCACGAAATGCCCGTCCATCACATCGACATGAATCCAGTCGGCGCCCGCCGCCTCCAGCGCGCGGACTTCTTCATCCAGCCGCGCGAAATCGCTGGCGAGGATCGACGGGCAGATCAGAGGGGTAACGGCCATGGCCTTCCGGATAAGGCGGGTTGCGGGCAGGAGCAAGGCGCTCCCGCTCAGGACACCCGTTCCAGCCTGGCGGCGAAGAAGCCGTCCAGTCCGCCATATTCGGCCCACATGGAGGGCAGGATGCGCAGCCAGCCTTCGGGCGTCAGCGCCTCGGGCGGGGCGCCGATGGCAGCCGGATCGGCGGCGACGGTGCGGAAGGCGGGGTTGCGACGCAGGAAGGCGATGATCTGGGTCTCGCCCTCCTCGCGCTCCAGCGAGCAGGTGCAATAGACCAGACGGCCGGCCGGCTTCACGCGCTCGGCGGCGGCGTCGAGCAGGCGGTGCTGGACGTCCGCCAATTTGGCGACCTCTGCCGGTTTGGTGGCGCGCAGGACTTCGGGGTTGCGGCGGAAGGTGCCCGTCGCGGTGCAGGGCGCGTCCAGCACGACGGCGTCGAAGGTGCGGGCGTCCTCCCAGTCCTCGGCCGGAACGGCGACCACCTCGGCGGTCAGGCCGGTCCGCTCAAGATTCTGCGTTAGGCGTTTCAGACGCGGGGCCGAACGGTCCAGCGCGACGACCGCGGCGCCGGCGGCCGCCAGTTGCAGCGTCTTGCCTCCAGGCGCGGCGCACATGTCGAGCGCCGTCTCGCCGGGCTTCACGTCCAGCAGCCGGCCGGGCACGGCGGCGGCCGCGTCCTGGACCC
The DNA here is from genome assembly GCF_044807075.1 of Brevundimonas vesicularis. Lineage (GTDB taxonomy): Bacteria > Pseudomonadota > Alphaproteobacteria > Caulobacterales > Caulobacteraceae > Brevundimonas > Brevundimonas vesicularis_G. The sequence goes on along the minus strand of NZ_CP085234.1, from coordinate 707,846 downwards.
ACCAGTCGCCGTCCTCGAAACCGGGCCAGCCGGCGACATCGCCGCGACGGCCGGTGCGAACCGTGCCCCCGGGCAAGGCTTCGCCCTCGACAGCGGCAGCCACGGCGGCGGGATCGACGCTTGGTTTCAGGCTGAGATCGGTCGCGGGTTCTTCGCGCGCGGCCAAGGCCAGACCCGCCAGGGCGGCCTCGCCATAGGTCGCCTTCCAGCGCGCCGCGATCCAGTCCGGCAGATTGCTCTCGGCCGTCGTCAGGCCGGGGCCTTCACGCCCAACCCCACGCAGCACCGCATTGACCAGGTTCTTGTAGGGGCGGGTCTTGGGATCGCGCTCGGCCAGCTTCACCGCCGTCGAGACGGCGGCGAAAGCGGGCGTTTCCAACACCAGGGTCTGGGCCAGGGCGATGCGCATCAGGGTGCGCACAGCCTCGGGCGGCGACTTCTTCAGGCGGCGATCCAGAATCTGATCAATCTCGCCCAAACGACGCAGGGCGGCCATGGCCACGGCGCGGGCGAAGGCGCGATCCACCGGCTCCAGCGCGCGGGCGGCAGGCTGAGACAGGGCTTCGTCCAGGCCGTTGCGCTTCTCCAGCGCGGCGTTGAGCAAGATGCCGGCGATGACGCGGGCCTCCACGCCGATGTCGTCCTGCGACGGACCTTGAGCGGCCTCGGCCGAGGCCGGGCGCGGGCGGCCCTTGGTGGCCATGCGACGCCCGCGCGCCTGCGAGCTTTGCCCGCCCCGACCCTCGGTGCTCATACCGCCACCTGCGCGCCCAATTCGACCACGCGGCCGGGCGGGATGTGGAAGAAGTCGGTCGGATTGGCGGCGTTGCGCATCAGGAAGATGAACAGCTTGTCCTGCCACAGCGGCATGCCCTGACGCGCCGACGGGATCAGAGAGCGTCGGCCCAGGAAGAAGCTGGTCGACATGATGTCGAACTTCAGCCCCTGTTTGCGGCACAGGCCCAGGGCACGCGGCACGTTCGGCGTCTCCATGAAGCCATAGGTGACCGTGACCTTCTTGAAGTCGTCGTTGATCGGCTCCATCCGCACCCGGTCGGCCTCCTTGACGCGCGGGCGCTCGGAGGTGCGCACGGTCAGGATGACGTTCTTCTCGTGCAGCACCTTGTTGTGCTTGAGATTGTGCATCAGGGCGACCGGGGCGACGTCGGGATCAGAGGTCAGGAAGATGGCCATACCCGGCGCACGGTGCGGCGGACGGGCCTGAAGCATCTCGATCAGATCGTTCAGCGGCAGGCTGTCCTTGCGCGTCTTGGTCGTCAGAATCTGCGTCCCGCGCACCCAGGTCCACATCACGACGACCAGCAGGGCGCCAAGCACCAGCGGCATCCACGCGCCGTCCGGAATCTTCAGCAGGTTGGAGGTCAGGAAGACGCTGTCGATGAAGGCGAACGGAATGAGGGTCCCCGCCACGGCCCACATCGGCCACTTCCAGCCCTTGCGGATGACCGAATAGGCCATCAGCGTATTGACCAGCATGGTGCCGGTCACCGCCACCCCATAGGCGGCCGTGAGGTTATGCGAGCTCTGGAACACGACCAGCAGCACCAGCACCCCGATCATCAGGAAGGTGTTGACCGCCGGCACGAAGATCTGACCGGCCTGGGTCTCGGAGGTGTTCTTGATGTCGATGCGCGGCAGTAGGCCCAGCTGCACCGCCTGCTGCGTCACCGAGAAGGCGCCGGTGATCACCGCCTGGGAGGCGATGACGGTCGCGGCGGTCGCTAGGATCAGCATCGGCCAATAGGCGAACTGCGGCACCATGTTCCAGAACGGGTTCTCGGACGCGGCGGGATTGTCCAGGATCAGGGCGCCCTGGCCGAGATAGTTCAGCGTCAGGCACGGCAGGACGAAGGCCAGCCAGCCCATGCGGATCGGCGCCTTTCCGAAATGGCCCATGTCGGCATAGAGGGCCTCGGCCCCCGTGACGGCCAGGAAGACGCTGCCCAGGATCACGAAGCCCAAGAAGCCATCGTTGAGCAAAAGCATGACGCCATAGTGGGGCGACAGGGCGCGCAGCACGCTGACGTCGTCGAAGATATGATACAGGCCGAGCGCCCCCAGGCTCAGGAACCAGACGGCGGTGATCGGGCCGAAATACTTGGCCAAGCTGGCCGTGCCGCGCGACTGGACCAGGAACAGGGCGATCAGGATGCCGGCCGAGATCGGCACGATGAAGGAATCCAGCCGCCCAGCCAGACCCGGCGCGTCCTGCAGACCTTCGACGGCGGACAGGACCGAGATGGCGGGCGTGATGATGCCGTCGCCATAGAACAGGGCCGCGCCGCAAACGCCCAGGATGAAGATCCAGGCGCTGCGCCGACCGACCGCGAACTGCGCCAGCGCCATCAGGGACAGAGTGCCGCCCTCGCCCTTATTGTCGGCGCGCATCAGGAAGAAGACGTATTTGAACGTCACCACCACCATCAGCGCCCAAAAAGCCAGCGACACGACGCCGATCACGGCCAGATCGCCGCCGACACCGGTGCGTGCATGGTCGATCGCCTCGCGCAGGGCGTAGAGCGGGCTGGTGCCGATGTCGCCGAACACCACGCCGATCGCGCCGATGGTCAGAGCCCAGAAGCCGCCGTGCTTGGCGGCCTGGCCGCCGGGGATGTGGGAGTCCGGACCCGTGGCGTGGGTGGGTTTGTCCGGCGTGTTCGACGCGGGCGAGGGAGCGCTCGCGTCGTGGGGAGTGTCCCCGGCCATGCGTATCCTCCGGGTCTCCGACGCGGCGTCGGTCCCTTCAAAGCGGCGAGCCTTTAGGCCCATTCCACGCCGTCTTCAATCGCGCCACGGCGGATTCGGTTTCGGCGTTCTGCGGCGCGATTTGTGATTCGGCCCCTGAACGCCTATTTTCGCATCAGGAACAGAACCATGTCAGACAGCCAACGCTTCCCCGTCGCCGCCCACGCCCTGGCCTATATGGCCCACAAGGGCGCGTTCGGGCCTGCGCAGGCGATGCCCAGCGGCGTGCTGGCGTCCTCGATCCCGACCAATCCCGTCGTGGTGCGCCGCGTGACCGCCCTTTTGGCCAAGGCCGGGCTGATCGCCACCCGCCCGGGCGCGACCGGCGGCTCCTGGCTGTTGCGGCAGCCAGAGGACATCCGGCTGGATCAGGTGCTGAAGGCGGTGAACGGCTGCGCCCACATCGGTTCGCCCCCTGCCGGCGCCAAGGGCTGCCCGATCAGCGAACATATCCCGCGCCAGGTCGCCAAGGCCCTGACCGCTGCGGACGAGGCCGCGACCGAGGCTTTGTCCAAGATAACCATCGCCGACCTTCTGGCCGACAACCCGATCGCGCTGGCGGCCTTCGCGCCGCACAAGTCCTGCCCCGTCGCGGCCTGATCGCGTCGTGAATCGAACCGTTCTGATCACCGGCGCCTCGGCCGGCATCGGCGCGGCCCTGGCCCGGACCTATGCGGCCGGGGACTGGAATGTGATCCTGACGGCGCGTCGCCAAGCCCCGTTGCAGTCCCTAGCCGACGAACTGACCGCCGCCCACGGCGTGACCGCGACCGTCATCCCCGAAAACCTGTCCGACCCCGCGGCGCCCGAGCGGCTGGTCGCGACCATCGCCGCGCGCGGCCTGACCGTCGACGGCTTGGTCAACAATGCGGGATTCAGCCGTGTCACCGGCTTTCTGGACACCGACCTGAGCGCCCACCGCGCCATGATCCAGGTCATGCTGACCGCGCCGGTCGAGCTGTCGCGCCTGTTGCTGCCCGGCATGATCCAGCGGGGCTTCGGCCGGGTGCTGAACGTCGCCTCCCTGGCCGGCCAGATGCCCGCGACGGGCGGCGACACCCTGTACGGGCCGATCAAGAGCTTCCTGATCAAGGCGTCGCAGGGCCTGCATCTAGAGACGCAGGGAACCGGCGTTCACGTGACGGTGCTGAACCCCGGCTACACCCTGACCGAGTTCCATGACGTCAACGGCTCGCGTGAGCAGGTCTCCAGCGCCTATCCAGCCTGGATGTGGATGGACGCCGCGCGCGTGGCGCGCATCGGCTATGACGCGTGCGAGGCCAACCGTCCCAGCGTCACCCCTGGCGTCATGAACAACGTCATGGCCGGACTGGCCCGCTTCCTGCCCGATGGCCTGGCGCTTCGCATGGTGGCGAACCACGCAAAGCGGCTGCACCGGATCTGATCAGATGTGGATGGCGTGCCCGAGGGCGCGCAGGCTGGCCTCGTGGAAGGCCTCGCCCAGCGTCGGGTGGACGTGAATCGTCCCGGCGACGTCTTCCAGAACCGCCCCCATCTCCAGCATCTGGGCGAAGCTGTTGGACAGTTCCGACACATGCTGGCCCACCGCCTGGATGCCCAGGATGCGGTGGTCGGTCTTGGACGCGATCACCCGCACGAAGCCGCCGTCCTCGCCCGCCTCGATGGCCAGGGCGCGACCGATCGCGGCGAAGGGGAAGACCGACTGGATCACGTCGTTACGACCCGCGACCTCGTTGGGGCCCAAGCCGGCCGAGACGATCTCCGGCTCGGTGAAACAGACGGCGGCGATGGTGACGGGATCGAAGATGCGGTCGTGGCCACCCTTTCCTGAAGAATGGGCGATGATTTCTGCCACCACCTCGCCCTGGGCCGAGCCCTTGTGCGCCAGCATGGGTTCGCCGGTCAGGTCGCCGACCGCCCAGACGTTCTTCATCGAGGTGGCGCAGCGCTGGTCGATCTTCACGAACGGACCGGCCATGGCCACGCCCATGTTTTCCAGACCCCAGCCTTGCGTACGCGGACGCCGACCGACCGTGACCAGCACCTTGTCGGCGTCCAGTTGCAGCGGCTCGCCATCCTTGGTCGTGATCGACAGCTTGCCCCCGCCTTGAGCATCAGGGCCGAAGCCCCCGGCGCGTGCGCCCAGATGCAGCGCGACGCCATGCTTCTCCAGCCACTTGGCGACCGGATCGGTCAGGGCCTTGTCGTAGAGCGGCAGGATGCGGTCGGCCATTTCGACGATGGCCACCTCGGCGCCCAGCTTGCGATAGGCGATGCCCAGTTCCAGACCGATATAGCCGCCGCCCACGACGACCAGCTTCTTGGGGACCTCCGACAGGCTCAGCGCCTCGGTCGAGGAAATGACGTCGCCGCCGAACGGCAGGAAGGGCAGTTCGACCGGCTCGGACCCCGTCGCCAGGATGACGTGTTCGGCGGTGATGCGGATGTCGCCTTCGTCGGTCTTCACGATGCAGGTCTTGGCGTCGGCGAACTCGGCCCAGCCCTTGATGACCTTGACCTTGGCCTTCTTCAGCAGGGCCGCGACGCCGGCGTTCAGCTTACGGACGATCCCGTCCTTCCACGCGACCGTCTGCGACAGGTCGATGGCGGGCGCCGCCGCCGTGATGCCCAGCGTCCCGTCGCCGGCCGCCTTGGCCACCGTCTCGAACTTGCCCGCCGCATGGATGATGGCCTTGGACGGAATACAGCCGACGTTCAGGCACGTCCCGCCCAGCCCATCGCCGCCGTCCACCAGCACAGTGTCCAGGCCCAGCTGGCCGCAACGGATACCCGCGACATAGCCGCCGGTGCCTGCGCCGATGACGAGGACTTTGGTTTTCAGGGTCTGGGTCATGTCCGCTTCAATAGTCAAATAGTTGGATGTCTGGACCACCCGACACTTCGATCTTGTCAGCGATGGGCTCATTTCCGTTGGGCGCGTCGATATGCATCTTCACAGCCAGAGTGAGTGAAACACTGATGGCTCGCTCGCCCTCTGCTTCGAAATAATGATCTTCTTCGGGATCGCCGTGGCTCACAAAGACCCAATCCGGCACATCGTATGCTTCGGATCGATAGATCATGAATGATAGAACAACTTCGGTTTGGAAGTTGCACTCGATCTGGACCCAACCATTTCCGAAATCACTGACATCTGTGACGTTGAAATCGGTGATGTCATAAAACATAGAAATCGTGGCTTCATGGCCATCGGACGGAATAGACCGGTCACGGATCGTGACCCGCTCCAAGATATTCATGTACTCGTCTCTGACGAATTCTCCGGCGGTCTCCTCGAACCACTCATCCGGAATCTCGGCTCGGACTTCTGCCCATCGCGCATTAGCCGCTACGCGCTCAAGCGAGCCTTGTACAACTGGCCCAGCCATGAACGCAGCGAGATCATCGTGAACGGTAACGCTAGGTAGACCAGCGGCAGCTTTTCCGAGATTTCCATCCGCGCAAAGGAAATCTATCGCACCATGCCGCTGCGCTAACCGCTTCACTGCCTGGAAAATATAGCCGTCGGGGATGTCATCCCGCGCCTTGACTTCCTTGAACGGTAGGTCGCCCGACAGATAAGCTTTCATCGTTGCTTCGCCGTCGACAGCTATACCTGGTTCGATCGTCGCACCGCCTCGATCAAAGTATCCGCGGACCAACCGCTCAGAGAGCTTGTCTCCGTCGCCCAACTCGGCGAGCACAGCAAGCGCGCGATCCAACACTTCTTTTGCTTGAGCGTCGATCAAGGGATCGTCAGCGAGGCTTCGAGCGTGGCGTGAGCTGGTTAGCAGCTTTTTCTTCGCCTCTTCACGCCACTGGGTGCGACGTTCTTCGTAGGCCATCTCGGGCACCACGAGATCAATTTCTCCACTCCGGGCCAGTTCGAACAGGCTTTCAATAGCCGCTGATCGCCACCCCGCACCTCTCAAGATGCTGGTGTCGAGAACAACTCGGGGACCAATCAGTATTTGCTGACCGGGCAAGTCTTCATCCCATCCACAGCGTCGCCGGATTCTCCAACAGACCCTTGATCCGCTGCACGAACACCGCCGCGTCGTGACCGTCGACGATGCGGTGATCGAAGCTGGACGACAGGTTCATCATCTTGCGCACGACCATCTGGCCGTCCTTGACCACGACCCGTTCGGCGATCTTGTTCGGACCGACGATGGCGACCTCGGGGTGGTTGATGATCGGGGTGTGGACCACCCCGCCCAGCGTGCCCAGCGAGGTGATGGTGATGGTCGAACCCGACAGTTCCTCGCGCTTGGCCGAACCGTCCTTGGCGGCGCCCGAGACGCGGGCGATCTCCAGCGCCGTATCGTAGGGGTCGCGCGCCTCGGCATGGCGGACCACCGGCACCATCAGGCCGTTCGGGGTCTGGGCGGCGATGCCCAGATGGACCGGGGCGTGCTGGGTCAGGACGCCGGCTTCGTCGTCATAGGTGGCGTTGATCTGGGGCTGGTCGCGCAGGGCGACCACGATGGCGCGGGCGATGAAGGGCAGGACGTTCAGCTTGGGCTGATCCTTGGACTTCGTCGCGTTCAGGTGGGCGCGCAGCTCCTCCACCGCCGTCATGTCGATTTCCTCGACATAGGTGATGTGGGGAATGCGGCGCACGCTCTCGGCCATCTTCTCCGCAATCTTGCGGCGCAGGCCGATGATCTTGACCTCGGTCGTCCCTTGCGCCTTCGCATAGGTCGAGCCGCCGCCGGACGGCGCCGACGCAGGTTGCGAACCGCCGCGCGCGATGAAGCCGTCCAGATCCTCGTGCGTGATCCGACCCGCCGGGCCGGAACCGGGCACGAAGGTCAGATCGACGCCCAAATCCCGCGCGCGATTGCGCACGGCCGGCGAGGCCGACGGGCGTTCACCGGGCGCACGTCCCGTCATGGCGGGAACAGGCTTGGAGGGCGCGGTCGCTGAAGTGGCGCTTCGAGTCGTCGAAGTCGCGGCGGAAGCCTTCGTCGTATTCTCGGTCGGCTTGGAGGCCGGTTTCGGCGCCGCGACGGGCGTCGAGACATTGCCCCGACCCTCGACATCGAACGCGACCAGCGGCCCGCCGACCGGCACCGACTTGCCCGCCTCGCCGTACAGGGCGACGACCGTTCCGGCGACCGGCGAGGTGATCTCGACCGTAGCCTTGTCGGTCATGATGTCGGCGATGATCTGGTCTTCTTCGACCGCGTCCCCGATCTTGACGTGCCAGCCGACCAGTTCGGCCTCGGCCGTGCCTTCGCCGACGTCGGGCAGTTTGAAGACGTAGTTGCCGGATGTCGGCGCCTCGACAGCGGGGGCTGCCGGTGTCTCAATCTTCGGCACCTCGGCGATCATGGGCGCGGGATCTGGCTTGGCGACGGGCGTCGGGGCGTCTTCGGCATTGCCCGCCCCCTCGACCTCGAACTCCACCAGGGGACCGCGCACGGGCACCATGGCGCCGGGTTCGCCATGCAGAGCGACGACCTTGCCGCTGACCGGAGCGGTGATCTCGACCGTGGCCTTGTCGGTCATGACGTCGGCGACGATCTGATCCTCGGCGACCGTGTCGCCGACCTTGACGTGCCATCCGACCAGTTCGGCCTCGGCGGTGCCTTCGCCCACGTCGGGCAGTTTGAAGACGAAACGACCCATATCAGCGACCTCCCGTCATGACGCTCTTCAAGGCGTCTGCGACCCTTTGCGGTCCGGGGAAATATTCCCATTCGAAAGCGTGCGGATAGGGCGTGTCCCAACCGGTGACGCGCACGATCGGCGCCTCCAACGAATAGAAGCAGCGCTCTTGCACCAGGGCCGACAGCTCGCCGCCGAAGCCCGAGGTCTTGGGCGCCTCATGCACGATGACGCAGCGGCCGGTCTTCTTCACCGAGGCCTCGATGGCTTCGATGTCCAGCGGCACAAGCGAGCGCAGGTCGATAACCTCGGCGTCCACGCCCGCGTGTTCCGCGCCGGCCAGGGCGACCCAGACCATGGTGCCATAAGCCAGGACGGTGACGTCGTTTCCTTCGCGCATCACGCGCGCCTTGCCGATCGGCTCGACATATTTGCCGGTCGGGACCTGGGCCAGATCCTGGGCCTTCCACGGCGAGACCGGCTTCTCGTGCCAGCCGTCGAACGGGCCGTTGTAGAGGCGTTTCGGCTCGAAGAAGACGACCGGATCGTCATCCTCGATGGCGGCGGTCAGCAGGCCCTTGGCGTCATAGGGGTTAGATGGAATGACGACCTTCAGGCCCGCGATATGGGTGAACAGGCTTTCGGGCGACTGGCTGTGGGTCTGGCCGCCGAAGATGCCGCCGCCATAGGGACTGCGCACCGTGATCGGCGACGTGAACTGACCGCCCGAGCGGTAGCGCATCTTGGCCGCTTCCGAGACGATCTGATCGTAGGCCGGATAGATGTAGTCGGCGAACTGGATCTCCACGACGGGACGCAGACCATAAGCGCCCATGCCGATCGCGGCGGCGACGATGCCGCATTCCGAAATCGGGGCGTCGAAGCTGCGGGTCAGGCCGTGTTTCTGCTGCAGCTTGTCGGTGACGCGGAAGACGCCGCCGAAATAGCCGGCGTCCTCGCCGAACGACAGGACGTTGGCGTCTTCCGCCATCTTGACGTCGATGGCCGAGTTCAGCGCCTGGATCATGTTCATGGGGACCACGCCCGCGCCCGTCGCTTCCGAGGCGGGGGCGGCGTTCTGGTCGACCATGTCGGGCTCGACGCCGTCGTTGCGATCGGAGTCGGTGAAGGTGGTTTGCTCGCTCATGGTCAGACCCCCACCTCGCGGCGCTGTTCGATCAGCCGCCAGTCTTCGGTCGCATAGACCTCTTCGAACATCGTCTTCACGCTAGGGCGCGACTGGCCCAGGGTGCCTATGGCTTCGGATTCCTTGCCGGCGGCGCGGACCTGTTCGACGGCGTCCTTCAGCGCGGCGGCGTGACGCTCGTCGTCCCATTCGCCGATGACGGTCAGATGCTGGCGCAGACGTTCGATCGGATCGCCCAGCGGCCATTTCTCATGCTCGTCGCCGGGACGATAGCGGCTGGGGTCGTCGGACGTCGAGTGCGGGGCGCCGCGATAGGTGAACAGTTCGATCACCGTCGCCCCCTGGTTCGACCGCGCGCGTTCCTCGGCCCACTGGGTCGCCGCCCAGACCGCCAGGAAGTCGTTGCCGTCCACCCGCAGGGCCGGAAGGCCATAGCCGATGGCCTTGGAGGCGAAGGTCGTTTCAAGCCCACCGGCGATGCCCTGGAAGGAACTAATGGCCCACTGGTTGTTGACGACGTTCAGGATGACCGGGGCGCGATAGACGGAGGCGAAGGTCAGGGCGTTGTGGAAGTCGCCTTCGGCCGTGGCGCCGTCGCCGATCCAGCTGATGGCGATCTTGTCGTCGCCCTTGTAGGCGCTGGCCATGGCCCAGCCCACGGCTTGCGGCACCTGGGTGCCCAGATTGCCGCTGATGGTGAAGAAGCCGTAGTCCTTGGCCGAATACATGATCGGCAGCTGGCGGCCTTTGATCGGATCTTCGGCGTTCGAATAGATCTGGTTCATCATCGCGACCAGCGGATAGCCGCGCGCAATCAAAAGCCCCTGCTGGCGATAGGTGGGGAAGCCCATGTCCTCGCGGCTCAGGATCATGCCCTGGGCCACCGCGATGGCCTCTTCGCCGGTGCACTTCATATAGAAGCTGGTCTTGCCCTGGCGGTGGGCGCGGTGCATCCGGTCGTCGAAAGCGCGCGTCAGGATCATGGCCTTCAGGCCGCGACGCATCGTCTCGGGATCCAGGCGCGGGTTCCACGGACCAACTGCGGCGCCCTCATCGTCCAGCACCCGAATCAGACGGAAGGCGAGATCGCGCATCTGATAGGGCGTCGATCCGACCTCGGGCCGCTCGACCACGCCCGCAGGGTCCATCTGCAGATGGCTGAAGTCCGGCGTATCGCCGGGACGGCCGGACGGCTCCGGCACGCGCAAGGACAGGGGCTGGCTGTTCTTTTTGTTCATTTTATCGTTCATGCGGGCGTCCATATCCGTTCTGGGGTCCGTCCGTGTTTCCTGTGGACGTGTGATAACACGCCGCTTAAGCAGGTGCTCGCTCAATTTGACCTTGCGCAATCCCGATATCGGGTATTTTATTTCGCGATAATCATAATCGGAGAAACGCATTGGCCGACGAACTCGACCCCATCGACGCCCGCATCCTGGATATCCTGCAACAAGACGCCGGGCTGTCGGTCGCAGAGGTCGCCGATCGCGTCGGACTGTCGGCCTCGCCCTGCTGGCGGCGGATCAAGCGGCTGGAAGACTCCGGCCTGATCACCAAGCGCGTCACGCTGCTGAACGCTCAGCTGCTGGGCTTGGACTTCGAGGTCTACGCCATCGTCAAACTGATGCTGCCCTCAGCGGAAAACCTCAATGTCTTCGAGGCCGCCGTGGCCAAATGGCCGGAAGTGGTCCAGTGCGCCACCATCACGGGGCGCGAGGACTATGTGCTGCGCATCATCACCTCGGACATGCACGCCTTCGACCTGTTCCTGCGCGAGAAGCTGCTGGCCCTCGGCATCGTCTCGGACTGCGAAAGCCACATCGTCACGCGCGGCGTGAAGAATGTGACCGCTCTGCCTCTTGGCATCATCACGCCTCACGTCGGATAACGTCGCTCAGGCGGCGCGGGCCGCTTTGGGAGCCGACACATGATCGAATTGGTGATCGACGCACGCCGCAAGGACCTGGGCGGGTTCGAGGTCGGGCGCGTCCTGCCCTTCCATTCGCGCCGGATGATCGGGCCCTTCATCTTTCTGGACCAGATGGGACCGGCCGAGTTCGCGCCGGGCGCCACGGCCATCGACGTGCGCCCCCACCCGCACATTGGCCTGTCGACCCTGACCTATCTGTTCGAGGGCGAGATCATGCACCACGACAATCTCGGCTACGATCAGGCGATCCGGCCGGGCGAGGTCAACTGGATGACCGCCGGCAAGGGCATCGTCCATTCCGAGCGCACCGATCCGCTGAAGAAGAGCAAGGGCGGGCCGATGCACGGCATGCAGGCCTGGGTCGCCCTGCCCGACGAGGCCGAGGAGATGGACCCGGCCTTCCATCACCTCGGCGAGGACGCCCAGCCCGCCTACGAGAATGGCGGTCTGTTCGCGCGGCTGGTCGCAGGCGAGGCTTACGGCGCCAAGGCGGCCGTGCCCGTGTCGTCGCCGCTGTTCTACATCCATTGGGAGCTTCAGCCCGGCGTGCGCACGGCCCCGCCCGCCGGCAGGGGTGCCGGAGGCATGAGCGAACGTGCGCTCTACGTGGCCAAGGGCTCCATCGAGGTCGGCGATCGCACTTTCCACGAGGGCCAGATGATCGTGCTGGAGCCGACGGCCGAGCCGACGGTCAAGGCCCTGACCCAATCGACCGTCATGGTGCTGGGGGGCGAGCCGGTGGGTGAACGGCTGATCTGGTGGAATTTCGTCGCCTCCAGCCAGGCCCGCATCGATCAGGCCAAGGCCGATTGGAAGGCGGGCCGGATGACGCTGCCGGACGCGGACGATCTGGAGTTCATCCCGCTGCCCGACGAACCCGCAAAGGCGCAAGCAGCGCCGGCGTCGGTGACGCCCAAGCCGACCGATCCGGTCTAGCGGGCAGGCAGAAGGTGACGCGGCGAGGTCGGGTCGCTACATGCGGCCTATGAACTTCGATTTCGACGCCCAGGTCACCGCCGCCCTGTTCGACAACACCGGCGCTGTATTCGCCCTCGGCGACGGATCTGTCCGGTTCGAGGACCGGACGCGGGTAGAGGCGCACGACGGCGCCGTGCTGTGCGTCTGCGTTCATCCGTCCGGCGACGGGATCATCACGGGCGGCGATGACGGCAAGGTCGTCTGGACCCGTCGCGACGAGGACCCGGTCGTTCTCGCCACGGCCAAGAACCAGTGGATCGACGCCATCGACGCCTCCCCGGCCTCGGGCCTGATCGCCTTCTCCTTCGGCCGCACCCTGTCGGTGATCGACCCCAAGGAGGTCGGCTTCCGCCGCGACTTCCAGCATGAGCGCACCGTCTCCGGCGTCGCCTTCGAGCCCAAGGGCCGGCGCATCGCCACCTCGACCTATGGCGGGGTGGCCCTGTGGTATGCACGGATCGAGAAACAGCAACCGGTCAAGCTGGCCTGGGCCGGGTCGCACACCGGCGTCGCCTTCTCGCCCGACGGCGCCTTCGTCGTCACGACCATGCAGGACAACCAGATGCACGGCTGGCGCATCAAGGACGCCAAGAACCTGCGTATGGGCGGCTATCCGGGCAAGGTACGGTCGATGGCGTTTCTTGCCAATGGTCAGCTGATGGCGACCTCGGGCGCCCAGGGCGCGGTCCTGTGGCCCTTCATCGGATCGAACGGGCCGATGGGGCGCGAGGCGACCGAGATCGGCTATGACGACACGACCTTGGTCAATCTGGTCTCGGCCCGCGCCGATCAGGGCCTGCTGGCCGCCGGCCTGACCGACGGTCGGGTCTGGGTCGCGCATCCGGCGGCCCAGGGTCTGAACTTCGTCAAGGCCGAGAAGGGGCCGGCCATCGTCGCCCTGTCGCTCAGCCCCGCCGTCGACAAGGTGGCCTGGGCCGACGAAGATGGCGCCGCCGGGGTGTTGATCCTCTGATGGCGACGGGCCGCAAGAGCTTGCGTCGCGTGGTGCTGACCGCGCTTCTGATCCTGGCCCTGATCCCGGTCGCGGGCGTGCTGATCGTCGCCATCGTGCCGCCGCCGCCCACCATACTGATGCTGCGCCAGCTCGCGAGGGGGGACGGCATGGACTATCAGTGGCGCGGTCTGAACCAGATTTCGCCTAACCTGGTCAATGCGGCCATCGCCGCCGAGGACGCCCGGTTCTGCAGCCACCACGGCTTCGATATGGAGGCGATCCAGAAGGCCCTGGACCACAACGCCGAGGGCGGGCGTCTGCGCGGCGGATCGACCATCAGCCAGCAGACGGCCAAGAACGTCTTCCTCTGGCCCGGGCGCGACTGGATCCGAAAAGGTCTGGAGGCGGGCTACACCGTCCTGATCGAGGCCGTGTGGTCCAAGCGCCGGATCATGGAGGTCTATCTGAACGTGGTGGAATGGGCGCCCGGCGTCTATGGCGCCCAGGCTGCGTCGCGACACTGGTTCGGCAAGGACGCCCGCGACCTGAGCCCGCGTGAGGCGGCGCGCCTGGCCGCCATCCTGCCGGCCCCGCGCCGTTACGAAGCCGCCGCGCCCGGCCCCTATGTGCGTCGGCGCGCCTCGCGCGTTCAGGCGGCCATGGGCACGGTGCGCAACGAGGGTCTGAACGCCTGCGTCGTCGGCCGCTGAACCGTCACGCTTGACGGGCGACCGGGCCTGACCTCTCCTGCCCGCGCTGTTCAGGAGATCCATCATGAAGCGTCAGATGATGACCGCCGTCGCGGTCTGCGCCCTCGCCTTCGCCGCCGGCTGCGCCAGCACCAGCGAACCCGCCGCCGCAGCCCCGGGCGTCGAACAGACGGCCTCGACGACGCCCGCGCCGGCCGTCAGCGGCATGCGCGCGGACTATCCGATCACTGCCGAGGGCGCGACGGCCTTCATCGCCGACGCCGAAACCAAATGGGCGGAGGTCAGCGAATATGTCGCCCGCATCCAATGGGCGCGCGCCACCAACATCACCTTCGACACCATGTGGCTGGAATCCAAGGCCAACGCCGAGGCGACCGAGCTTCAGGTCCAGCTGGCCAATCAGGCCGCCAAGTTCAATGACGTTCAGGTCGATCCGGTCGTGCGCCGCAAGCTGAACCTGCTGCGGCTCAGCCTGGTCCTGCCCGCCCCCAACCGCCCCGGTGCGGCCGAGGAATTGGCCCAGATCACCACGCGGCTGGATTCGACCTATTCGACCGGCAAGTTCGATTTCAAAGGCAAGCCGATCACGCTGGACGAGGCCTCGCTGATCCTGGCCGACAGCCGCGACCCCGCCGAGACCAAGGCGCTGTATGAAGGCTGGCGCACCATATCGCCGGTCATGCGCGACGACTACGCCCGCATGGTCGAGATCGCCAACGAGGGCTCGCGCGAACTGGGCTTCGCCGACACCGGCGCCCTGTGGCGGTCAGGCTACGACATGCCCGCCGACGATTTTGCCGCCGAGACCGACCGGCTGTGGGCCCAGGTGAAGCCCTTCTACGAGAACCTGCACTGCTATGTGCGCGCCAGGCTGAACGCCAAATACGGCGATGCAGTGCAACCCGATCACGGCCCGATCCGCGCCGATCTTCTTGGCAATATGTGGTCCCAGCAATGGGGCAATATCTATGATGTGGTCGCCCCGTCCAGCGGCGGCGCCTCCAGCTACGACCTCACCGAACTGCTCAAGGCCGCCGACTACGACGCGACGAAGATGGTCAAGACGGGCGAGGGCTTCTACGTCTCGCTGGGCCTCGATCCGCTGCCCCAGACCTTCTGGGAACGCAGCCAAATCACACGCCCGCGCGACCGCGAAGTCGTCTGTCACGCCTCGGCCTGGGACCTGGACAACGCCGACGACATCCGCATCAAGATGTGCACCAACGTCAACGGCGACGACTTCTACACCGTCCACCACGAGCTGGGTCATAACTACTATCAGCGCGCCTACAAGAACCAGCCGATGCTGTTCCGCAACGGCGCCAACGACGGCTTCCATGAGGCCATCGGCGACTTCGTCGGCCTGTCGGCCCTGACCCCCACCTATCTGAACCAGATCGGCCTGTTGAAGACGACGCCGGGCGCAGAGGAGGACATTCCCTTCCTGCTCAAGATGGCCTTGGACAAGATCGCCTTCCTGCCGTTCGGCCTGATGGTCGACCGCTGGCGCTGGGACGTCTTCTCGGGCGAGACGGCGCCGGCCGCATACAATACCGCCTGGACCGCCGACATGCTGCAGTACCAGGGTCTGGTTCCGCCCGGACCGCGCCCGGCCAACGCCTTCGATCCGGGCGCCAAATACCATGTGCCGGGCAACACGCCCTATACCCGCTACTTCCTGGCGGCCATCTATCAGTTCCAGTTCCAGCGCGCTGCCTGCAAACAGGCCGGCTGGACCGGGCCGCTGCACCGCTGCTCCGTCTACGGCAACAAGGAAGTGGGCGCGCGTTTCAACGCCATGTTGCAGATGGGTCAGTCGCAGCCCTGGCAGGAGGCGATGAAGGCCTTCACCGGCGACGACGGCAACGACGCCTCGGCCATCGCCGACTATTTCGCCCCGCTCAATGTCTGGCTCCAGGAGCAGAACCGCGGCCATCAATGCGGCTGGAGCGTCACTTGATCTCCAGACGCAGTTAACTCTTCCGCTTGAGGCTTCCCTTAACCGCCTGATGGCAGACTGAGCTCTATTCAGGCGGTATCCGGGCGATCTGCGCCCTTGGGGATGATCATTGTGAACGCGTCCACACGGATCGAAAAAGCGGTTCGGGCCCTGCGCAGGCTGGCGATCCAACTGGCTTCGGACCGGCGCGGCAATGTCGTCATGATCTTCGCCCTGGTGATGCCGGCCTTGGTCATGCTGACCTTGGGCGGCATCGACATCAATCGGGTGACGACGGCCAAGGCGCGGGTGCAGGACGCGTTGGACGCCGCCACGCTCGCCGCCGCACGGTCATCCTACACCGACCCCAAGGACTTGAAGACGGTCGCCCTGGTGGCCCTGAAAGCCAATCTGCGCAATGCCTCGGTCGAGCCGTTTTCCGATGATGCCGTAAAGATCGAGCTGACGAAGGAGCAGGTCGTCATCGCCGACATTCAGGTCCAGGTGAAAACGCTGATCGCCAACGTCGTCCTGCCGCCCTATGGCAAGATCCTGGACGACACCCTGCCCGTGAGCGTCCACTCCGAGGTGAACCGATCATCCAAGGACATTGAGGTCTCGCTGGTGCTCGACATCACCGGCTCGATGGGCAGCAACAACCGGATCGGCGATCTGAAGAACGCGGCGAACCAGCTGATCAAACTGGTTGTCCAGCCGGCGGCGAAACAGACGCCCTACTATTCGCGCATGGCCATCGTGCCCTATTCGATCGGCGTGAACCTGGGGGCGCGCGCCGACGCCGCGCGCGGCGCCTCGATCGGATCGACCAGCATCACCGGCGCCTCGTGGGCGGCGGCCTCAGCCAAGTCGATTTCCGGCATCACTCGGGCCTCACCCGGCGTCGTGACCGCCAACGGCCATGGGCTGGCCACCGATGACTACGTCTGGATCAGCGGCGTCAGCGGCATGACCCAGATCAACAACCGCGCCTACAAGGTCGTTCGCATCGACTCCAACACGGTCTCTCTGAAGTATCAGTCGGGCGGCAACTGGTATACGCTGAATACGAGCAGCGGTTACAGCAGCTACAGTTCCGGCGGACAGGTTCGCAAATGCACGCGCTCGGACTGCTTCATCACCATCACCTCCGCCAACCATGGCTTGTCCGAGGACGAAGGCGTTCAGATCACCGGCGTGAACGGCATGACGGCCTTGAACAACAACAGCGGTCTTTTCGAGGTCTATGAGCGGACATCCAAGGACGCCTTCGTCCTGCCCGTCGGAGGCGCCGCCTATGCCGACTATTCCAACGGCGGCGCCGTTCAATGCGGCCGTGACGGATGCGCCAAACGCGTCTTCCGCGATCCGCAGTACAATCGCCTCAATGTGTTCGACAATACGACCTGCGTCAGCGAGCGCGCGGGATCGTCGGCCTATACGGACACGGCCCCCAGTTCCGCCTACGTCGGCCGAAACTACGCGTCTCCCCGCAATCCCTGTCCATCGGCGACGATCCAGCCCCTGACGTCCAACATCGACACCCTGACCAACCTTGTGAATGGTCTGTCGGTCACGGGATCGACAGCCGGGCAGATCGGCCTCGCCTGGGGGTGGTACACGATATCCAATCAGTTCAACGGGCTGTGGACATCGAATACGGCCGCCGCCTATGCGCCGACGAAGGTGCTGAAGGCGGTCATTCTGATGACCGACGGCGAGTTCAACACCCCTTATTGCGGCGGCGTGATCGCTCGAAACGCCGGTTCCGGATCGGGCAGTCTCTACGACAAAATCGCCTGCGACGCGACAAACGGCGACCCGTTCGACCAAGCGGCCAAGCTCTGCGCCGGCATGAAGGCGAAGGACGTGATCGTCTATACGGTGGGGTTCTCGATCACTCCCGGCAGCGATGCGGCGGACATCCTCAGCAGTTGCGCCACCGACAAGGACAAGGCCTTCCTGCCGCAGTCGGGGGCGGACCTGTCCAACGACTTCCAGGCCATCGGACGCGACATCACCCGACTACGGATTTCCCGCTGACGGCCTAGAGCAGGCGGATTTCCCGCAAGCGCTCGGTCAGATAGTCCTCGGCCAGGATGGTCTTGCCCCCGTATCGGTCGGGATTATCCGGCGTGATGGCGCTGGGCAGGGTCTCGATCGGGAAGTCCGGATTGAAGTGCAGGAAGAAGGGCGTCGAATAGCGCGCGAATCCGCGACGTTCGGGGGCCGGATTGACCACGCGGTGGGTGGTCGACGGCAGAACGTGGTTCGTCAGTCGCTGCAGCATGTCTCCGATATTGACGACCAGGGCGCCGGGCGGCGGCGCGATGTCCAGCCAGCTGCCGTCCTTGTCCTTCAGCTGAAGACCGGCCTCCTCGGCGCCGAGCAGCAGGGTGATAACATTGATGTCTTCGTGCGCCCCGGCGCGCACACCCGGTGCATCGGCCGGAACCGGCGGATAGTGCAGCATGCGCAGGACGCTGTTGCCCATCTCGACCTTGTCGGCGAAGAAGTCGTCGCCCAGCTTCAGATAGCGAGCGATGGCGCGCAGGATCTTAGCCCCCAGGGCGTCCAGGTCCTCGAACATGCCATACAGGTGCTCGCGGAAACCCTCGACCTCGGTCGGCCAGACGTTGTCGCGCATATAGCGGCGATAGGGATGGCCTTCGGGCAGCTCCCGGCCGACGTGCCAGAATTCCTTCAGATCGACCGTCTTGGCGTCCTTGGCCGCCTCGACGCCGAACGGCGTCAAACCGCGCGCGCCGCCTGTGCCGGGCTGGTGGTACTGGCGCTTGACGTCCTCCGGCAAGGCGAAGAAGGCCTTGGCGTCGTCGATGGCAGCCGCGATCCGCGCCTCGTCCAGACCATGGTCGGCGACCACCGCGAAGCCATAGCGCGAGAAGGACGCGCCCAAGGCGTCGCTGAACCCTTGGAAATCGACATCATATTGGGTCATCGAGACCGGCTGGATGGCGCGGCCGGCAGGGCTGTCGTTCAGGGTCGTGCTCACGGACATCCTCGATCTGAAAAGGTGCGGCGGTTCCCATACGCCTAATCTGCGCCCTTGTCAGGGCGTCGCGGGACCATCGGACGGGCGTTCATGCCCGATACAGACTGGAACCTTCACAGTGAGCTTACGTTTTCGCGCCAGATCGCAATCAGAGAAAAGGACTAGTCCATGCGCGCCAAGTTTGTCGTCGCCAGTGTCTCCATCGCCGCCCTCTTGGGCGCCGCCGCTTGCACCACCACCGACCCGTACCGCTCTGGTCCGGTCCGCAACAACACCGGAACCGGCGCCATCGCCGGCGCTGTCGGCGGCGCGCTTCTCGGCTATTTGACCAACACGTCCAACGGCGAACAGGGCCGCAAGAATGCTCTGATCGGTGCCGGCATCGGCGCTCTGGGCGGCGCCGCAGTGGGCCAATATATGGATCGTCAGCAGCGTGCGATGGAGGCCGAACTGTCCGGCTCTGGCGTCGGAGTGGCGCGACAGGGCGACCTGCTGGTCCTGCGGATGCCGTCGGACGTGACCTTCGCCACGAACCAGTCGTCGATCGACCCGCGCTTCCTGCCCGTACTGGACGACGTCGCCCGCGTGCTGCAGCAGTATGACCAGTCGACGGTGGACGTCATCGGCCACACCGACTCCTCGGGCGGTGACGCGATCAATCAGCCCCTGTCGGAGGCCCGCGCCAGCAGCGTCGCTTCCGAACTGGTTCGTCGCGGTGTCCTCGCTCAGCGGCTTTATGTCGCCGGCGAAAGCTCTCGCAAGCCGGTGGCCTCGAACGCCACGGCTGAAGGCAAGGCCCAGAACCGTCGCGTCGAAATCCTGATCCGTCCTTTCACCGGCTGATCGGCGTCAAAATCAGAATACTCGGGGCGGCGTCGTAAGACGTCGCCCTTTTCCCTGCGTGTTCCTTTCGCGCTGAGGATGCGACGGCGCCAAGAAAAAACGCCGCCTCCTTTCGGAAGCGGCGTTCTGTCTTTCGACAACTTCGAAGGTCGAAGCCGACCCGGACGAACCGGATCGGCTCCGAAAGTCTTAGAAGTTGATGTCGATGGTCGCGCGGCGGTTGAGCGGTTCGCGCACACCGTCGGCGGTCGGCTTGGCCAGGTTGGTTTCGCCCTTGCCGTCCAGGGCGATCACGCCTCCGTTGACGCCTTGAGCGACCAGGGCGTCCGCGACGGTGCGCGAACGACGGTTGGACAGACCCACGTTATAGGCGGCCGAACCCGAGGTGTCGGTGTAGCCGACGATCAGGACGCGCGTCGGACGACCCGACTTGGCGTAGTTGGCGGCCTGCGTCACCACCGAACGGGCTTCCGCGGTCAGGTCCGAACGATCCCAGTCGAAGTAGACCACGAACTGGCGAGCGACCGGGGTCTGAGCGACCGGCGGCGGGGGCGGAGGAGGCGGAGGAGGCGGCGGGGGCGGCGGGGGCGGAGGAGGCGGCGGCGGCGGCGCGTCTTCCGCGCCGAAGCTGTAGCGCAGACCCAGGGTCACGGTGTGCGACTGGTCGTAGTCGCCGTCCCATTCGCCGAACGACGTGGCGCCAGGACCAGCGCCGACCGTCGTCGAGGCGAAGTTGGCGTCGCCCGTCAGGTAGCGGTAGGTCAGGTCGATGTTGGTGCGGTCGCCGATGGCCCAGGCCAGACCGGCGATCGCCTGAGCGGCGAACTTGGTCGAGCTGTCGTCGGCGGTGAAGGTGGCGCCGCGGTTGGCGCGCAGGTTGCCGATGGTGTCGGTCTTGACGTGGTTCACACCGGCGCCGAGGCCGACGAACGGACGAACGCCCCAGTATTCGAAGCCGAAATCATAGATGACGTTGGCCATCAGGGTGGCGGATTCGATGTCGCCTTCGGGCGAGAAGCAACCGCCCGTCGCCGGGGTCAGGTTGCACAAGCCTTGCGTGCCCGACACGGCGCGAACGCGGCCGATGTCGCCCGAGCGATAGCCGCCTTCCAGTTCAACGCGCCAGTTCGGGTTGAAGCGATAGCCGAGGCGAGCGAAAGCCGCCCAGCCGTCGTTCACTTCCCAGTTCCAGTTGGCGCCGGTCGTGGACGATTCAGCGTTGATATCGTCGATCATGTGGTAGCCGGCGTCGACGGCGCCGTACCAACCATTGGGTTCCGCTGACGCAGCACCAGCCGACAGGGCCAGGGCGGCCGCTGCGCTGGAGGCCAGCACGAAAGTCTTCATACGCATAGGGGGTATCCCTCCGCCTCTGTTATAGTAGGGGGCGGGTCTACCGCCTCCGCGGGTCTTACCAGCCTTGCCGTATAAGGTCGAGGCGGAAACGTGACGATATCGACCAGCAAATCTTAGACCGTGGCCTTGATGATACACGTGAATTTCGGGTCAGGCCACAGAATGGATAATCGCCAGCCCTCGACACGTCACAATCTAGGACCGCGCGGCGATACACCTATGCGAGCGTCATGGCTCGTAGTTTGGATCGACCATCTGCATTCCGAGCCACTCCGCGATCAGCGCCGGCTTGTCGACACCGTCGATCTCGACCGTCAGCTCGTGTTTCAGCAACCAGCGTCCGCCGCCCTTGTCGTCGGCCGATAACAGCTTGAAGCGACCGCGAACGCGTGACCCCGCCGCAACCGGCGCCAGGAACCGCAGCTTGTCGAAGCCGTAGTTCACACCCATCACGACGCCCTCCAAGGGCGCCATCGCGTCATAGCTCATGGCCGAAGCGAGGCTGAGAGTCAGGAAGCCGTGCGCGATTGTTCCGCCGAACGGCGTGGCGCTTGCCGCCTCTGGATCGACATGGATGAACTGGTGATCTTCGGTGCAATCGGCGAAGGCGTCGATCCGGGCCTGGGTGACGTCGAACCATTTCGACACCCCGACCTCCTGGCCGATCAATTCCTGAAGTTCACTGGCCTTGGTCATCGTGCGTTTTCTCAGTGCGTTTTAGGCAAGGTTGGCCGACCGTCGCGAGCAAGGGAAGACCCTCAGCCGCAGAAACGCCCCTCGATGATCTCGGCGTACAGCGTCGGATCGACGTTGCCGCCTGAAAGCACGATGGCCGTCGTCCGTCCCTTCGTCTCGATCTTTCCGACAAGCAGGGCCGCGAGCGAGACGGCGCCCCCCGGCTCGAGGACGATCTTCAGATGGCGGAACGCAAACCGCATCGCCTCGGCGGCCTCGCCGTCCGAGACGGTGATCGCCCCCGCCAGCCGCCGGTTGATCGGCCAGGTCAGCACACCTGGCATCGGCGACATCAGGGCGTCGCAGATCGAGGGCGCGCCCTGTGGATGACCGACCCGCTCTCCGGCCGCCAGCGACCGCGCCGTGTCGTCGAAGGCTTCCGGCTCGACCACGAACACCTTCGTCTCTGGACTGAGCTCGGCCATCACTAGGTTGATCCCAGCCATCAACCCGCCGCCGGACGCCCCGCATAGCAACTGGTCGAACGGCGCATCCGCCTGGTCCAGCATTTCCAGCGCCGTCGTCCCCTGGCCCTCGATAATGAAGGGATCATCAAACGGCGGAACCAGGATCGAGCCGCGCTCGGCGGCGATAGCCGCGCCGATCGCCTCGCGGCTTTCGCTCCAGCGGTCGTAGAAGCGCACCTCGCTACCGAAGCCGATCACCCCCTCGACCTTCACCTTGGGCGAATCCGACGGCATGACGATGATCGCCGGCGTCCCGACCATGGCGGCGGCGGCGGCGACCCCCTGTGCATGGTTCCCGGATGAGAAGGCGACGACGCCGCGCGCCTTCTCCTCGTCGGTCAGTCGGCTGATGCGGTTGTAAGCGCCGCGAAATTTGAAGGCTCCGGCGCGCTGCAGGCTTTCCGCTTTCATCAGAACCCGCCCGCCGACCGCTGCATTCAGGGCAGGACTTTCAAGCAGGGGCGTGCGGACGGCGACTCCATTGATCTGGCGGGCGGCGTCGAGGACGCCTTCATAGCTGGGCAGGTGGGTCGTCATATGCTCCCCTTAGCTCAAGACGCAGCCGTGAGAGAACCATGAGCCTGATCCTCGCCATCGACCAGGGCACGACCTCGACCCGCGCCATCGCCTTCGAGGTCGCGCCTCAAGCCGCGCGAAGCACGTTAGGCAAAGAAAAAGGGGACCTCCGGGCCGTCGCGGTCAGCCAGATCGAGCTGGCCCAGCATTTCCCGAAATCCGGCTGGGTCGAACATGACGCCGCCGAAATCTGGACCGCGACGCTCCAGACCTGTCGAGAGGTGGTGCGCAACGCCGGCGGCGTCGCCCGCTTCAACGCCATCGGCATCACCAATCAGCGGGAAACGGCGGTAATCTGGGACGCGGCGACCGGCGAGCCTCTGCATCGCGCCATCGTCTGGCAGGATCGCCGCACCGCCGACGTCACCGCACGCCTGACCGCCCAAGGGCACGAGCCCAAGGTCCAGACCGCGACCGGCCTGATCCTCGATCCCTATTTCTCGGCGACCAAGTTCGCCTGGCTGCTGGACGCCGTGCCCGGGTCGCGCGAGCGGGCGGCGAAGGGCGAGGTCAAGCTGGGCACGATCGACGCCTGGCTGATCTGGAAACTGACCGGCGGCCGGGTCCACGCCACCGACGCGACCAATGCTTCACGCACGTCGCTGATGGATCTGAGGACGGTCGAATGGCGGGACGACCTATGCGCTTTGTTCGACATCCCGCGCGAAGCCCTGCCTGACATCGTCCCCTGCGCGGGTGTGATCGGCGAGAGCGATCCGGCGCTGTTTGGCCAGCCTCTGCCCATCGCCGGATCGGCCGGAGACCAGCAGGCAGCCCTTGTCGGGCACGGTGCGCTGAAGGCCGGGGACGCCAAGATCACCTATGGCACCGGCGCCTTTCTGGTCGCCAATGTCGGCGCGGAGCCGGTGGCCTCGACACGGCGTCTGTTGGGCACGCTCGGCTATCAGGCCGACGGCCAGACCGCCTATGCGCTGGAGGGGTCGATCTTCTCGGCCGGCTCGGCGATCCAGTGGCTGAGAGACGGGGTCGGGCTGATCTCGGAGTCGCGCCAGTCGGAGGCGATGGCGCAGACCCTCAAGGACAACGGCGGGGTCTATATGGTCCCCGGCTTCACGGGTCTGGGCGCACCATGGTGGGAACCAGAAGCGAGGGGGACCATCGTCGGGCTGACACGGGATTCCGGTCCGGCCCATTTCGTACGCGCCGCGCTGGAAGCCCTAGCCTATCAGACGCGCGATTTGCTCGACGCCCTGGCCGCCGACGGAGCCCCGCCGCTGAAGACGCTGAAGGTGGACGGCGGCGTCACCGCCAACAGTTTCGCCATGCAGTTCGTCGCCGACATCTGCGAGGTCGAGGTGGAGCGTCCGGCCTTCCAGGAGATGACGGCCCTGGGCGCCGCGCGCCTGGCGGCCCTGGGCGTCGGCCTTTTGCCGGACTTGCAGGCGCGCCCAGCCGAGGCGCCCGCCTGCTGGAAACCACGCATGAAGGCGGACGAGCGCGAGCGTCTGCTTTCCGGCTGGCGTCGGGCCGTGAAGGCCGCCATCATCGCTGCGTCGGACCGGGCGTGAGATCCGGACGACTCAAGGAAACGACGAGGACCGCCGCATGACCGACGCCGCCCCGCTGGACGCCCAAAGCGCCTTCTCCGGCACGCGCGAGGTCGATCCGCGCTATCGCCTGGACGAGGCGGCGCTGGACGCCTGGATGCGCGCCCACGTCTCGGGATACGCCGGCCCGCTGACGATGCGCCAGTTCAAGGGCGGCCAGTCGAACCCGACCTATGAACTGGTGACGCCCTCGGCCGCCTATGTGCTGCGGCGCAAACCGCCCGGCGTCCTGCTACCCAGCGCCCATGCCGTCGACCGCGAGTTTCAGGTCATCTCGGCTCTGGCCGCGCACGGCTTCCCCGTCGCCAAACCCCACGCCCTGTGCCTGGACGAAACCGTCATCGGTTCGATTTTCTACGTGATGGACAAGGTCGAGGGCCGAATCTTCTGGGATTTGAAACTGCCCGGCCTGACGCCCGTCGAGCGGCGCGCTGTCTATGAGGCCCAGACGGACACGCTGGCCCGGCTGCACGCCTTCGATCCGGCCGCCATCGGCCTGGGCGACTACGGCAAGGCAGGAAACTATTTCGCGCGTCAGGTCGGACGCTGGACCAAGCAGTATCATGCGTCGGAGACCGAGCCGGTTCCGGCGATGGACCGGCTGATCGCCTTCCTGCCCGACAGCCTGCCGCCAGAGGGGCCTAGCCGCATCGTCCACGGCGACTTCCGCCTCGACAATATGATCCTGGCCCCCGATCGCGCGGAAGTGCGGGCCGTGCTGGACTGGGAGCTGTCGACCCTGGGCGATCCGATGGCCGACTTCTCCTATTTGCTGATCGCCTGGGCCATTCCGGCTTCGCTGCGCAACGGCCTCGCCGGCGCCGATCTGGAGGCTCTGGGCATACCGTCCGTCGAGGAGACCGTTGAACGCTACGCCGCCGCGACAGGCATGCGGCCCGCCAACCTCGACTGGCTCTACGCCTACAACCTGTTCCGTCTGGCCGCCATCTGCCAAGGCATCGCTGGCCGCGTCCGCGACGGCACCGCCGCCAGCGCCCACGCCAAGACCATGGCCGCCCAGGTCGGTCCGCTCAGCAACGCGGCGTGGGGCTTCGCGAAAAAGGCGGGCGCCTAGTCCCTGACGGCGGCGCCCAGGATACGCTTGTCCGTCTTGCCTTGCACCAGCACCGCCACGGCTTCGCCGGGGCGGGCGGACGGCAGCGCGTAGAGCATCGGGCGGCCGCGCCAATCGCCCAGGCGCGTCACGCCGCGCACGACGTTCATGTGTCGCACGGCCTGACCCCGATTCTCGCCCTGACGGACCTCGACCACCTGAGGGCCGGGGGTATAGGTCACCGCCACCACCTCGGCGCCGCCGGCCGGCGCGCGGCCGGAACCGACGCCGACGCCGGCTCCGTTTTCGCGGAACTCGATCTCGGGCGGCCAGGCCTGACGCACCGCCTCCTGACCGATGGCGGTTTCAAGCTCGACGCTGCGGGCGCCCGACACCTGACGTCGGCCATCGATCACGACCTGCGGCGTCGAGACGCCGCGCTGGCGCAGTGCGGCGCGATAGGCGCGCTGGCGCTGAACGAACTCAGGGCGGGCGAAGGTGTCGGTCCAGCCCAGATAGTCCCAGTAGTCGACGCCGTAGGTGAGGGCGATGACGCCGGGTTGGGCCGCCGCCTTCTCCACCGCCGCATTGGCCTCGATGCAGCCGCCACAGCCCTGGGCGGTGAACAGTTCGACGACCACCGGCGGGCCGTTGGCCGTCGCGTGGCGCGGCGCAAGCGGCGGACGCCCCGCCGCCGGCTGGGCCGCCGAGGCGACGGACATGAGGGCGCCCGCCATGACCGTGCCCGCGATGATCCAGCCCTTGGTGTTCATGCCGTCGTTCTTAGCCCTTGGGCTGCAATGGAGCGCCTCATATTCGCGTGAGGCTCTCTCTGCTTCATTCAATCCATCAGTTGTTGCGACAGATAGACATAGTGGCGGGCCCAGCGACGGGCGTTGGCGACCGGGTCGGCGTCGTTGGAGTGGCCGCCAGCCGTGTCCTCATAATAGAGGTGGTCATAGCCCATATCGCCCAGGCGCGCGGCGAACTTGCGCGCATGGCCGGGGTGGACCCGGTCGTCACGGGTGTTGGTGGTCAGATAGACGCGCGGATAGGGCTGGCCTGGACGGAGCTGCTGATAGGCGGAATATTTGGCGATCCACGCGGCTTCTTCCGGGATGCGCGGGTCGCCGTATTCGCCGATCCACGACGCGCCGGCCGGCAGTTCGTGATAGCGCAGCATGTCCACCAACGGGCTCTCGATCACCGCCGCGTTGAACAGTTCGGGGTGCTGGGTGATCGACACCGAGGTCAGGACCCCGCCGTTCGAGCGGCCATAGATGCCCAGGCGCCGCGGGCTGGTGATCCCGCGTTGTTCCAGATCGCGCGCCACGGCGGCGAAATCGTCAAAGGCCTTTTGACGGTTCCCGTCCAGCGCCGCCTGGTGCCAGTCGGGACCGAACTCGCCGCCACCACGGATATTGGCCTGGACGAAGACCCCGCCGCGCTCCAGCCACAGCTTGCCCATCTCGGGCTTGTAGGCCGGGTTCAGACTGACCTGGAAACCGCCGTAACCCAGCATGACGGTCGGGTTTGACCCGTCCAGCTTCATGTCGCGCGGACGGGTGACGAAATAGGGGATCTTGGTCCCGTCGGTCGAGGTCGCCTCGAACTGCTCCACCACATGGGTCGAGGCGTCGAACTTGGCCGGGGCGGATTTCAGCTCGGTCAGGGCGCCGGTGTCCACACGGGCCAGGCTGAGGGTCGGAGGCGTCAGGAACCCCTGGAAGGAGACAAAGGCCTCGCCGCGCGACTTGGAGGAGTCGCCCAGATTGACGGCCACATTGTCGGGCACGGCGATGGAGGCGCCGCTCCAGACCGGGCGATTGTCCCGCCCGAAGCTGAATTGGGTCAGGCGACCGGCGACATTGTCCGACAGGGTGGCCAGGACGGAATCGCTCATCACCGCGACCGACTGCAGCGATTGGCGCGGCCCCGGCGTGAAGATGGTCTCGGGATCGGTGTCGGGATAAAGGCCGCCGCTTCCGCGTTTCAGCTCGTCCAGCGACACGGCCAGCAGCGAGCCCGCCGTCACCTCTCGCGCACCCCAGCGCCACGCCTCGTCGTTTGACACGACCAGCCGGTCGCCGATGACGCCATAAATCGACACCCGCGACGGCAGGGCCAGCTTCATCGTCGAACCGTCGTGGGCCATGGCCCAGGTCTCCGACCGGAAGGTGTCCAGCGGGCGGGTGATGATGACCGCCGTAACCTTGCCGTCCTTGTCGCGATAGACGGCGGGGCTGACGCCATAGCCGCCGTCGCCCTGTTCGCCGCGATAGACCTCGGTCGCCTGGGCCAGGGTCTGGCCGCGCTTCAGCGTCTTGACGATGAAGGGATAGCCGGACTCGGTCATGGTCCCGGCGCCGAAGTCGGTGGCGACCAGAAGCGTGTCGCGATCCAGCCATTCGATGCGGTGCTTGCCCTCGGGCAGGTTGAAACCGCCGTCCACGGACGACTTCGTCGTCAGGTCGAACTCGCGCACGACCACCGCATCCTTGCCGCCGTCGGACAGATTAATCAGGCAGCGGGTGTCGTCCGGCGCCAGACAATCAGCGCCCTTGAACACCCAGTCCTTGCCCTCGGCCTTGGACAGGGCGTCGATGTCCAGCAGCGTCTCCCACTGCGGCGTCGCGGTCCGGTAGCTGGCCAGCGTCGTGCGGCGCCAGACGCCCTTGGGATTGGTCGCGTCCTGCCAAAAGTTGCCGATGCCGTCGCCCAGGAAGGATGGGCTGGGGATGCGATCGGTCGCAGTCAGGATCGCCTGAGCCTCGGCGCGGAAGGTCTCGTAGCGCGAGTCGCCGGTCAGGACGGCGAGAGACTTGCGGTTCTCCTCGGCGACGAAGGCCATGGCCTCGGCCCCGTCCACCTGCTCCAGCGCCAGATGATCGTCCGCCGCCGCCACACCCGCCGGGGTCAGGTTCTTCGGATAACCGGGCGGCGGCCCCATGCGCTCTGGATGCTCATCCGCCCGCCACATCGAGGGTTGCGCCGGAGTTGTGGTGCAAGCGCCCATAAGAAGGGCCGGCATAGCGGCGGACAGGATCAGGTGACGCATGGCTCAAACTTTCCGCTCATCCCCGCGAAAGCGGGGACCCAGACCTTTGGGCGTTCGGCGTCGCCCGTTCGTACTGAACCCGATCCCAGCCGCCGAACCCTGCGAAAGCACTGGGTCCCCGCTTTCGCGGGGATGAGCGCAACCAGAGACTATTCCTGCGCCGGCGTGTCCATCAGGCGGCGCGACAGATAGGTGTATTCCAGCGCCAGGCGACGCGCGGTTTCGCGCAGGTTCGCCCCCGCCGCGTGGCCGCCGTCGACGTTTTCGTAGAACAGGACCGGATAGCCCAGCTCCTCAAGCCGTGCCGCCGCCTTGCGGGCATGGCCCGGATGGACGCGGTCGTCCTTGGTCGAGGTATGAATGAAGACCTCGGGGTAGGGCTGGCCCGCGCGCAGGTTCTGATACGGCGAATATTGCTGAATCCAGGCGCGCTGCTCGGGGATGTCCGGGTTGCCGTATTCGCCGATCCAAGAGGCGCCGGCCAGCAACTTGTGGAAGCGCAGCATGTCGAACAGCGGCACCTGGATGACGGCGGCGTTGATCAGGTCGGGTCGCTGGGTCAGCATCGCCCCC
Source organism: Brevundimonas vesicularis (assembly GCF_044807075.1). GTDB lineage: Bacteria > Pseudomonadota > Alphaproteobacteria > Caulobacterales > Caulobacteraceae > Brevundimonas > Brevundimonas vesicularis_G. The sequence goes on along the minus strand of NZ_CP085234.1, from coordinate 678,586 downwards.
ATGAACAGCCCGCCCTGCGAGCCGCCCATGATGCCCAGCTTGGGCTGGCTGGTGATGTCGCGGGCGATCAGGTCCAAGGCCACGGCCTGGAAGTCCTCGTGCGCGCGCTGGCGGTTCTGTTGCAGGGCCGCCTCGTGCCAGCGCGGTCCGAACTCGCCGCCGCCGCGCGTATTGGCGATGACATAGACGCCGCCCCGCTCCAGCCACAGCTTGCCGACCGTCGCCGAATAGCCGGGCAGCAGCGAGCTTTCAAACCCGCCGTAGCCGTACAGCAGCGTGGGGTTGGAGCCGTCTAGCGGCATGTCCGCCTTATGCACCACGAAATAGGGGATCATGGTCCCGTCGGCCGAACGGGCCTCGTGCTGATCGACCGTCATCCCGGCGGCGTCGAACTTGGCCGGCATCGACTTGACCTGATCGACCGCGCCGGTCGCCGCATCGGCCAGCCACAGGCTCGACGGGTTCAGATAGCCGGTGACGCTGACGAAGACCTTGTCGTCCTTCTCCGAAGCCGAGCCGACGCCGACCGAGACGTTCTGGGGCAGGTCCAGCGTCGTGTGCGCCCAATCGCCTTGACCGGGGGTGTAGACCCGCACCGAGCCGCGCACATTGTCATACAGAGCGACGACCAGACGGTTGCGCGTGACGTTGACGCCCTCAATGGCCTGACGCTCGGTCGGACGCAGCACCAGCTGGGCCGGGGTCGACTGATCGGCCAGCCAGGCCTCCAGCGGCCAGGCGATCAGGTCACCGGTCTTGAAATCCTGACCCGACGGTGCGGTCCAGTCTTGTTTCAGCGACACCAGAAGCTGACCTTGGACCAGACCGGTGATGTCGGACTTGGCCGGGAGTTGAAGCTGGGTCAGGGCGCCGTCGTCGCCCAGGCGCCAGGTCTCGGACGAATAGAAGTCCACCGAACGGTTGATCAGGGTCGCCTTCACCACCCCGTCGGCGTCGCGCAGCGTATAGCCGGACACCGAAACGTCGGTCGGTTGGCCGGTGAACAGGGTCTCGGCCTGATCGGGCGTCTGACCCCGCTTCATCCGCTTGACCACCATCGGATAGCCCGAGTTGGTCAGGGTGCCGGGACCGAAGTCGCGCGAGATCAGCAGGGTGTCCTTGTCGATCCAGGATGCGCCGCCCTTGGATTCCGGCAGGGTGATGCCGCCGTCGACAAACTTGCGCTCGACCGTGTCGAACTCGCGCAGGGTCACCGCGTCCTTGCCGCCGTTCGACAGGCTGATCAGGCAGTAGCGTTCTTCGGGTTGAAGGCAGGTCGAGCCCTTGTAGACCCAGTTCTGGCCCTCGGCCGCCGCCAGGGCGTCGATGTCGAGGATGGTCTGCCACTCAGGCGTGGCGGTGCGATAGCTGTCCAGCGTCGTGCGGCGCCACAGCCCGCGCACATGCTGCGCATCCTGCCAGAAGTTGTCGATATGGCCGTCGTGGGTGAAGCCGGGCGAGGGGATGCGGTCCTGGGCCTGGACGATCTCCAGCGCCTGCTGGTGAAGGGTCTCGTAACGCGGATCGCCCTGCAGGACGGCGAAGGTGCGTTCGTTGTGGGCCTTGACCCACTCCATCGCCCGCTCGCCCTCGACCTCTTCGAGCCACAGATAGGGGTCGGTCGCATCGCTGGTCGCGAAGCCGCCAGACGTCAGAGCGGGAGAGGAGGCGGGGGTCTGGGCCATGGATACCGAGGTCAGGCTGGTGGAGGCGAGAAGCGTCGCAAGCGCGACGGCGGAAGCACGGATCATGGACAGGTCCCCGAAAACGAAGCCGGCACCTTAACGACGCCTTCCCGTGCGGCAAGCCGTGCGACCTTACCGTTTTGTCACACCGGCGGGACGCGCCGCTTCATCCTTCGTCGGGAATGCAGAGCAGCTTGCCGCACGCCTTGCAGTGGACGGCGTCGGGGTCGTGGTTCTGCAGGCCGCAGCGGTCGCACGGGAAATGTACCTTGTGCGGTCGGATCAGGGCCTGCGCCAGGCGCAGGAACAGGGTGATGCCGACCAGCATGACGGCGATGGACAGCAACCGCCCCCATGGTCCGGGCAGGGTGACGTCGCCGAAGCCGGTCGTCGTCAGAGTGGCTACCGTGAAATATAGCGCATCCACATATCCGGCGATGCCGTCATGCCCCCTGAAGGTCGCATAGACGAAGCCGGTCGCCACGAAGACGAAGGTGATCAGATTGGCCAGGGCCCGCGCGATCCCCTCCACCCGCGTATCGTCGAACCGCGCCCCCACGGTGCGCCAGAAGAAGTCCGAGTTCAGCAGGGTCCACAGCCGCAACATCCGCAGGAAGCCGAGGTTGAACAGCCAGGCCGGAAACAGCAGGGTCGCCAGCACGAACAGGTCGACCCAGACGATCGGCCGCTTCAGCCAATCCTTGATGTTGGCATAGGCATAGGCCCGCGCGGCCAGGTCCAGGGCCAGGATGGCGGCGACGAAGTAATCCAGCGCATAGAAGGCCCAGCCCATATTCTTGAGGATCGGCGCGGCCAGGAAAAAGGCGATGATCGCCAGATCGATGCCGATGACCATCAACCGGAACCGCACCGCCGCCGGCTGACTGCCGTGATAAAGGTATCGCAGCCGGGCGCGCAGTCGCAGGCCGTTGTCCTTGGGATCGGTTTCGGTCTGGGACACGCTGGTTTCCGCGACGCTGGGTTGGGCCTATATGGCCTGCATGACCCGTCCTTTCGTCAAGATGAACGGCGCCGGCAATGACTTCGTCGTCGTCAATGCGCTGGAACAGCCGTTCGCTCCCAGCGAGGACCAGATTCGTGCGCTGGGCGACCGCCAGATGGGCGAGGGCTTCGATCAGCTGATCGCCATCGAACCGTCAGACACGGCCGACGCCTTCATGCGGGTCTGGAACGCCGATGGATCGATGGTCGAAACCTGCGGCAACGCCTTGCGCTGCGTCGGCTGGCTGTTGATGCAGGCCAACGCCTCTGACCGCGTGGTGATCGACACGGCGGGCGGCCCGACCACCGCCACCCGCGCCGGCGACCACCGCGTGACCGTGGACATGGGCAAGCCTCGCCTGGACTGGACCCAGGTGCCGCTGGCCGAAGAAATGGACACGCGCGGGATCGAGCTTCAGGTCGGGCCGATCGACGCGCCGATCCTTCATACGCCCGGCGCCGTCTCCATGGGCAATCCGCATGTGGTCTTCTTCACCGACCGCCAGGACGACGGCTTCGTCACCGGATCCGGCTCGCTGGTCGAGCATCACCCGCTGTTCCCGCAAGGGGTCAATGTCGGGTTCGCCAATGTTCTGGACCGGAACCACATCCGTCTGCGGGTCTGGGAACGCGGAGCCGGCCTGACCAAGGCCTGCGGCACCGGCGCCTGCGCCGCCCTGGTCGCCACCGCGCGGCGCGGCCTGACCGACCGCAAGGCGACAGTCGTCGTCGATGGCGGCGAACTGGTCATCGACTGGGACGCAGAAACCGATCACGTCCTGATGACCGGGCCGGTCGAGATCGAACGGACGGGCGTGCTGTCGATCTGACGGCGTTGACGCTGACGCGCAGGTAAGGCTCCGGGCCGATTGCTCAGGCTTCCTCCGCGTCAAGGGTTGGCGCGGCCCGTCCCAGCCTCTAGGACACGAACGGTTACAGCCACGCCGACGCCCTGGACGACCGATGCCCGATCAGACCGAAAAGCAAACCTTCTCCGACGACGAAGCGCTGGACTTCCACCGCATCCCGACGCCGGGCAAGATTTCCATGGCGCCGACCAAGCCGATGGCGACCCAGCGCGACCTGTCGCTGGCCTATTCGCCGGGCGTGGCCGTGCCGGTCCTGGCCATCGCCGCCGATGCGGACAAGGCCTACGACTACACCTCCAAGGGCAATCTGGTCGCCGTGATCTCGAACGGCACCGCGATCCTGGGCCTGGGCAACCTGGGTCACATGGCCTCCAAGCCGGTCATGGAGGGCAAGTCGGTCCTGTTCAAACGGTTCGCCGACGTCGACAGCTTCGACGTCGAGGTGAAGACCACCGACCCGGACGAGTTCATCACCGTCGTCAAGAACATCGGCGACACCTGGGGCGGCATCAATCTGGAAGACATCAAGTCCCCCGAATGCTTCGTCATCGAAAGCGAGCTTCAGGACCTGCTGGATATCCCCGTCTTCCATGACGACCAGCACGGCACCGCCATCATCTCGACCGCCGGCCTGATCAATGCGGTCCATATCGCCGGCAAGAAGCTGGACGAGATCAAGGTCGTACTGGCCGGCGCCGGGGCGGCGGGCCTGTCCTCCATCGCCCTGATGAAGGCCGCGGGCGTCAAGGCCGAGAACACCGTGATCTGCGACCGCGACGGCGTCGTCTACAAGGGTCGCGACCACGGCATGGACCAGTGGAAGGCTGCCCACGCCACCGATACGCCCCTGCGCACTCTGGCCGAGGCCATGGTCGGCGCCGACGTGGTGCTGGGCCTATCCGCCAAGGGCGCGATCACCAAGGAGATGGTCGCGTCGATGGCGCCCAATCCGATCATCTTCGCCATGGCCAACCCCGACCCCGAGATCACGCCCGAGGACGTCAAGTCTGTGCGTTCCGACGCCATCATCGCAACGGGCCGCTCGGACTATGTGAACCAGGTCAACAACGTCCTGGCCTTCCCCTATCTGTTCCGGGGCGCGCTGGACGTGCGGGCGCGCCGCGTGAACCACGAGATGAAGATCGCCTGCGCCCAGGCCCTGGCCGCCCTAGCGCGCGAAGACGTGCCGGACGAGGTCGCCGCCGCCTATCGCGGACGCAAGCTGAAGTTCGGCCCGGACTACATCATCCCCACGCCCTTCGACCCGCGCCTGATCTGGTACATCCCGCCCTTCATCGCCCAGGCGGCGATGGACACCGGCGTGGCCCGCGTCCAGATCGAGGACATGGACGCCTATCGCCACGCGCTGCGTTCGCGCGTCGATCCGTCCGCCGCCCTGATGCAGAAGATCAGCTCGGCCGTGCGCGGCGGGCCGAACAAGCGCGTCGTCTTCGCCGAGGGCGAAGAACCCGCCGTCATTCGCGCCGCCTGGGGCTTCAAACAGGCCGACCTGGGCACGCCGATCCTGGTCGGCCGCGAGGATCTGATCCGTCAGAACGCGGCAGAGGCCGGTCTGAACTTCGACGAGCTGGGCATCGAGATCACCAACGCCCGCGTCTCCGACCACAATGTCGAGGACACCGACTGGCTGTACGAAAAGCTGCAGCGCCGTGGCTATCTGCGCCGCGACGTGCAGCGGATGATCAATCAGGACCGCAACTATTTCGCCGCCACTCTGGTCGCCAAGGGCCGGGCCGACGCCATGGTCGCGGGCGTGACCCGCAACTTCAACATGGCTCTGAAGGAGGTCCAGCGCGTGCTGGACGTGGATGACACCCTGATCGGCCTGTCGATCCTGCTGGCTAAGGGCCGCACCCTGTTCGTCGCCGACACCACCATCCACGAACTGCCGAACGCCGAAGAGCTGGCCGACATCGCCATCAAGGCGGCCGATACGGTCAGGAAGCTGGGTCGCAACCCGCGCGTGGCCTTCCTGTCCTATTCCACCTTCGGCAACCCGCCCGGCGACCGCGCCGAGAAGGTGCGCGAGGCGATCCGCATCCTGGACAAGAAGGGCGTCGATTTCGAATACGAAGGCGAAATGCCGCCGGAAGTCGCGCTGGATCCCAAGGGTCACGCCGCCTACGCCTTCAACCGCCTGACCAAGCCGGCCAACGTTCTGGTCATGCCCGCCATTCATTCGGCCGCCATCTCGACCAAGCTGGTTCAGGCCCTGGGCGGCGCGACCGTGATCGGTCCGCTGCTGGTCGGTCTGGAGAAGCCGGTGCAGATCGTGTCTCTGGGCGCCTCGGTCAGCGAGATCATCACCGCCGCCACCTTCGCCGCCTATGACGCCGGTCCCGCCTTCCAGGGCTCGGGCCTGACCTCGGCGCCGCGCCCCCCCGCGGCCGTGGTCGAGCGTTGAGCGAAGCCTCGCCCTTTCCGCCCGCCGCCCCGCCGCCCCGGCGGGTGGAGCCGGGCCTCTATCTGGTCGCCACCCCGATCGGGAATCTGCGCGACATCACGCTGAGGGCGCTGGACGTGCTGGCCGCCGCCGACCTGGTGCTGGCCGAGGATACCCGCGTCACCGCCAAACTGCTGAGCGCCTATGGTCTGAAGGCGAAGCTGGAACGCTGCGACGACCATGCGTCCGGCCGCGCGGCCGAACAGGCGATCGAACGGTTGCGTGAGGGGCAAGTCGTGGCCCTGGTTTCGGATGCGGGCACGCCTCTGGTCAGCGACCCCGGCTTCGTCGTCGCCCGCGCGGTGATCGCCGAGGGACTGCCCGTCCATCCGATCCCCGGCGCCTCAAGTCTATTGGCCGCCCTGTGCATCGCCGGCCTGCCGGCCGATCGGGTGCTTTTCGCCGGCTTCCTGCCGCCCAAGACGGCCGGCCGCACCGCCGCGCTGGAAGCCTTGAAGAGCCAGCGCCAGACCCTGGTCTTCTTCGAGAGCGGACCGCGTCTGAAGGACAGTTTGACCGACATGGCCGCCGTGCTGGGCCCGCGCCCCGCCGCTGTCGCCCGCGAACTGACCAAACTCTATGAAGAGTGTGTGCGCGGGACGCTGGACGACTTGGCCGTCGATCCCCGTCTGGACAGTCCCAAGGGCGAGATCGTCGTAGTCGTCGGCCCCGGCGAAGAGGTCCAGGCGACCGAGGCCGACGCGGACGCCGCCCTGATCGACGCCTTGCAGACCCTGTCCACCGGCGACGCCGCCTCGGAGGTGGCCAAGGCCCTGGGGCTGAACCGAAAGACCCTGTATCGCCGGGCGCTGGAGCTGAAGGGCAAGTGAAGCGGCTGTATCGTCCCTCACCGGTCCGTCGCCCCAAGGCGGCGTGGCGGCAGGCGAAGGGCGGGGCGGCGTTCAAGTCCGGTCACGCCGCCGAATGGATCGCCGCCTTCTGGCTGATCCTGCGCGGCTATCGCGTGCTGGGGTTCCGTCTGAAGAGCCGGGCCGGCGAGATCGATCTGCTGGTCTGTCGCGGTCCGGTGCTGGCGGTCGTCGAGGTCAAGCGCCGCGCGACGATGGAGGCGGCCCTGCTGGCGCTGAAGCCGGTCCAGTACGATCGACTGATCGCGGCGGGCGAGGCGATCCGGCGCAATCGGCCGGGCCTGCAACGTCTGGATTTGAGAATTGATATGGTGGCGCTGGCTCCCTGGCGCTTTCCACGTCATCTTCGCGGCGTCGAAAAGCGCTGACGAGGGGATCGCATGACGCGCGAGGAGGCAGAGGCCGTCCTGACCGCCGCCGGTCAGGCCGAAGACGACGCCTTCCCCTTGCTGGAAGCGGCGATCGCCTGCGCCATTCACGACCATCCATTGCGCGATCCCGAGCCTGTGCGCGCCCTGGCCCGCAACGCCTGCGAGCGGCTGAAGGAGCGGATCGGCGGCGAAGGTCCTGACGAGGCCCTGGCAGAAACCCTGTGCGCCGACCTGCGGCTGAACGGCGACCTGATCCATTACGACCATCCCGACAACACCGACATCATCGCGGTCGCCGAGCGTCGGCGCGGCCTTTCCGCCGTGCTGGCGGTCTTCTATCTGCACGCGGCGCGCGCGGTCGGCATCACGGCGGCCGGCGTCGATTTTCCTGGCCATTTCATGGTTCGCGTCGAGACGCCGGAAGGTCCCGTCGCCCTGGATCCGTTCAGCCAAGGGCGGCTGATCCTGCCCAGCGAACTGACCCGGCGCGCCCTTCGCGCCGGTCTGATGCCGCACGTCGCGGATCGGCTGGACATCCTGATGGCGCCGGTGACGGATCGTCAGTCGCTGATCCGTCTGCAGAACGTGCTGTTCAGCCGCGCCATTCGCGGTCGGGATTATGAGGGCGCCGAGCGGTCGGCCCTACGGCGCGCCCTGCTGGATCCGGAGGATCACCGACCGTGGCTCGATGTCGCCTCGGCGCGTGAGAGGCAGGGGGCTCTGGCCGGCTCTCTGGATGCTCTCGCTCGCGCTCAGGGTCTGGACGGCGTCGAGGAGGCGCGGCGGTTCACGACCTTCGAACGCGTGCGGATGCAGTTGAACTAGACGACGGCCTCGCCGCGCAACAGCCGAGGCAAGTCGCCTGTCGCGCCGCCCGCCTCCTGCATGAAGGCGCGGCGCAGAGGGCCGATGCGGTTGACCGCCGCCATGCCCAGGTCGCGCGCCAGACGCACCGGCGCGATGTCGTTCGAGAACAGACGCACGAAGGCGTCGAAACCCGCCGCCAGGGCCGCGTTGTCGAACCGGCGCCAGCGGGCGTAACGCTCCAGCACGGTTTCCGACCCGATGTCCTCACCCAGACGCGTGGCCTCGGCCAGCACCTCGGCCAGAGCCGCCGCATCCTTCAGCCCCATGTTCAGACCCTGGCCGGCGACCGGATGTACGCCGTGCGCGGCGTCCCCGATCAGAGCGATGCGCGGCGCGACCAGTTTCTCCGCCAGGCTGAGCGACAGCGGATAGACGAAGCGCGGGCCCTCCACTGTCGCGCTTGGTTGCCCAGGCGCGGCCAGAAACTCCCCAAACCGCCGCATCAGATGCGCGTGGAAGGCGGCGTCCGAGGCGTCGCGCAGCGCCTCACCCCGTCGCGTCGTCTCGGTCCAGACCAGGCTGGCGCGCTGATCGGTCAGGGGCAGGATGGCGAAGGGGCCGCTGGGCAGGAAATATTCGTGGGCGACATTGCCGTGGTCGCGACCCAGCCGCACCGTGGCCACAACGCCGCTCTGGCCATAGCCCCAGCCGACGGTCTCAATCCCGGCCGCGCGGCGCACGGCCGAGCCTCGCCCCTCGGCGCCGACGACCAGGGGCGCGATCAGGGTCGATCCATCGGCCAGGGTCACGGTCGCCTTGCCCGCATCGGTCGCGACGCTGGCGACGGTCGCCGAGGCCCGCACCGCGATCCCCGCGCGCGTCACCGCCTCGGCCAGGGCCGCGCGTATGCGACGGTTCTCGACCATATAGCCCAAAGGCTCGCCGCCGGTGCGGCCGCCGATCTCATCGGCGTCGAACCGCAGGAAGGCGGGCGAGGCGGACCGGCTGGCCGCGCCCGGCCGACGCCCGTCCGTCACCAGAATATGGTCCATCCGACAGGCGTGGGGACGAAGGCTTTCGCCCAGCCCCAGCGCGTCCAGCATGCGGAAAGTCGAAAAGGCCACGGCGGTCGAACGCCCGTCGAAGGTCGGCGCTAACTGGTCGCTGAACGGCTGCGGATCAACCATCACGACCTTCAACCCGCCTTGCGCCGCCGCCAGGGCGAAGGCCGCGCCGGTCAGCCCCGCGCCGGCGATGACGATGTCGTAGCGTTCGGTGTCAGCCATGACAGGCTTGTCGCGCCGTCGCGGCCAAAGGTCCAGAGGTCATAAAGGCCCGGGCCCGAAGACCCGGGCCGAAGCTTATTTTTGAACCGCAAACACCAGCAACTTCCAACGGATCGGACCACCATTGGGGTGTTGATGGTGGTTCTGCGGCGGCAAAGGATTTCCCTTATTGGCCGCAATCTCATCCCCGCAGTTCACACAACGATAGATGCCCGAGTTGGTCATCACGGTTCCAGGTGTGTGCTCGGTATCAAACGCCGAACTGTTATTCTGCGTTAGGTGGGTCGCATACTTATACGAAGCCATAACCATATCCTTATGGTTGGCTGGAGCGCGTTGACGGATTCCATCAATCCGATCATAGTCGGATGGTCTCAGACGGCTGTGGTCGCTGCGCTCCAGCGATTACAGATAAGCCCGGTTAGGCGTTGCAGCGCCGCCGGGCTTTGCCGTTTTAGGGTGATTCTCGTTGGGAATGGAGTCCGCCGTCAGCCGTCAAGGCCTGATGAGTAAATGCCCCTTTAACCCTATTCGATGCACAAGAGCCGAGTTCGAGATTGTCTCGTTGGTTATCGGTTCATGTCCACCGCCCTCGTCATCGGCCGTCAGGCCTGGATCAGCGCCCGCATCCTGTGGGAGGCGCCCTTCGTGGTGCGATTCAGAGGCGTCTTGCAGGCCCTGCTGGCGACTCTGCTGCTGGTCGCCCTGGTGTCGTGGAATCCGGCGGACGCCAGTCTGAATGCCGCATCCAGCCTGCCGACGACCAACTGGCTGGGAGCGAACGGCGCCCTGTTCGCTGACCTGTTCATGCAATCGCTGGGTCTCGCAGCCTGGCCCGCCGCCCTGCTGCTGGTCGCGTTCGGCCTGGCGCGCGCGGTCGGCGATGCGATCCAGCAAAGGCTCAAGCCCTCGCCGTTGAAGGCCCTGGCTGCGACCGGCGGGGTGTTGCTGCTGTCCAGCGCGCTCGCCGCCTTGGCCGCGCCCGCCGCCTGGCCGCTCGCCGCCGGTCTCGGCGGTTTGTGGGGCGATGCGGTGACGGGGCTGGCGGCGCGCGGTCTCGGCGCCCTGCATATTCCCGGCGGCCGCATCATTGCAGGCCTCGTCTTCCTGGTCGCCGGGCTGTGGCTGGTCGGTTTCGCCATCGGCCTGCGCGCCATGGATTTCCTGGACGCCCTGCACTGGGGCAAGTCGTTGCGCGCAGCCACGCCGCCTCAGCCGAAGCCCCAAGCCGCCCGCGAAAAGGCGCCCGCCAAGGCCCGAGCGCCCCGCGCCGCCCCGCCTGAAGAGGCGCCGCTGGCCCCGACCTACGCCGAAGAGCCGCCTCAGACCGCTTATGACGACCTGCCGCCGTGGGAGGACGACGCCGTCCAGCCCGCGCCACGCCCCTCGGCCGCCCGCCCGGTCGAGCCGCGCGTCGCCGCGGTCAAGGCGCCCAAGGCCCGCAAGGACGACGTGGACCAGCAGGCCTTCGACTTCGTGCGGCCGGAAGGCGATTTCGACCTGCCGCCGCTGGGCATCCTCACCAAGCCGGCCCAGCGCGTCGGCTCCGTCGATGAGGAATCGCTGAAACAGAACGCCAAGATGTTGGAAGGCGTGCTGCAGGAGTTCGGCGTGCGCGGCGTGATCGACCAGATCCGCCCCGGCCCGGTCGTGACGCTCTATGAACTGGTGCCCGCGCCGGGCGTGAAGCATGGCCGCGTGGTCGCCCTGGCCGACGACATCGCCCGGTCGATGTCCGCCCGCGCCTGTCGGATTTCCGTGGTCCAGGGCCGCAACGCCATCGGCATCGAACTGCCGAACGCCAAGCGCGAGACCGTCTATCTGCGCGACCTTCTGGCCAGCGCCGAATACGACAAGAAGGGGCATCTGCTGCCCCTGGCCTTGGGTGAGACCATCGGCGGCGAACCCTATGTCGCCGACCTGGCGCGCATGCCCCACCTCTTGATCGCGGGCACCACCGGCTCGGGCAAGTCGGTGGGGGTTAACGCCATGATCCTGTCGATCCTGTATCGCCACAGCCCGGCCGAGTGCCGCTTCATCATGATCGACCCCAAGATGCTGGAGCTGTCGGTCTATGACGGCATCCCGCACCTGCTGGCGCCAGTCGTGACCGATCCGAAGAAGGCCGTCGTCGCCCTGAAATGGACGGTGCGCGAGATGGAGGATCGCTATCGCCGCATGTCCAAGCTGGGGGTGCGCAACATCGCCAGCTACAACGAACGCGCCCGTGAAGCCCAGGCCAAGGGCGAGCATTTCGAACGCACGGTCCAGACCGGCTTCGACGACCAGGGCCGCCCGGTCTATGAGTCCGAGAAGATCCGCCCCGAGCCCCTGCCCTTCCTGGTCGTGGTCATGGACGAAATGGCCGATCTGATGCTGGTCGCCGGCAAGGACGTCGAGGGCGCGGTTCAGCGTCTGGCCCAGATGGCCCGCGCCGCCGGCATCCACCTGATCATGGCGACCCAGCGCCCGTCGGTGGACGTCATCACCGGCACCATCAAGGCCAACTTCCCGACCCGCGTCTCCTTCCAGGTCACGTCCAAGATCGACAGCCGCACCATCCTGGGCGAACAGGGGGGCGAACAGCTGCTGGGCCAGGGCGACATGCTCTATATGGCCGGCGGCGGGCGGATCACCCGCCTGCACGGCCCGTTCGTCGACGACAAGGAGGTCGAGGACGTCTGCAAACACCTGAAGGCGCAGGCCGAGCCCGACTATCTGGATCTGATCACTGACGAGCCGGACGGCGACGGCGACAACGGCTATGACGAAGGCGGCGGCGGATCCGGCGACGACCTGTACGACCGCGCCGTGGCCGTGGTCACCCGCGACCGCAAGGCCTCGACCAGCTATGTCCAGCGCCGTCTCCAGATCGGCTACAACCGCGCCGCCTCCCTGATCGAGCGGATGGAGCAGGAAGGCGTGGTCAGCCCCGCCAACCACGCCGGCAAGCGCGACGTCCTGGCCGGCCCGCCGCCGATGGTGTGACGAAAATCGAGGAACGGCTGCGGCTCGGAGCCGTTGTCTGACCCGCTATCGCGTCCAAGCTTCAGCATTTCGATGAACAGGGCTTCATCGCAGCGCCGGAATATGGTCAGGCTCGCGTCATTCCGACGCCAAGCCGACCGGGCAAGACGGCAGGATCGACAACCATCCCGAACGGGAGACGAACTTCATGACCTCGCGCGCCAAGACCGTGGCTTTGGCCACCCCCGACCTGCACCGCCGCAGCCTGCTGCTGGGCGCCGGCCTGACGACCGGCCTGATCGTGCTGGGCGCCTTCGACGCCGCCCACGCCCAGTCCAACCTGTCGGCCGAGGATCGCGCCGTGGTTCAACAGGCGCAGGGCTATCTGCAGGCCCTGACCTCGGCTCAAGGGACCTTCACCGAAACGGGCCCGAACGGCCAGACGCGCCAGGGCCGCTTCTATCTGCAGCGTCCCGGCAAGATGCGGTTCGAATACACCAATCCGGCCGGTCTGCTGGTGGTGTCGGACGGCTATAACGTCAAGCGCTACGATCCGCGCCTGAACAGCTTCCAGCAGGTGCCGCTGGGTCGCACCCCTCTGTCGACCTTCCTGGCGCGCAATGTGCGGCTGGATCAGGGCGTGCGTATCGAGCGCGTGACGCGGATGGCCTCGGGCGCCTTCGCCATCACGGCGCGGGATTCCAACCGCCCGAACGACGGTCAGGTCGTGCTGGCCTTCGCCGGCAACCCGATGCGTCTGCAAGAGTGGACCATCACCGATCCGCAGGGCGCCCGCACCCGGACCCAGCTGACGTCGCTGCAACCGGCGTCCGGCCTGTCGGCGCGCCTGTTCCAGCTCAGCGATCCGACCCGTCGTCCCGGCCGCAACTAGGGTTTTCGGGGGCGGGTGACCATTCCTCAACCCCTGTTCCCCTAGACTGGCTGCATGAGCGCGACCGCCCCGCCATCCGGCGTCCCATCGCTGAAATGGATCGCGGCGGTCGGCGCGGGGGCCTTTGCCCTGTTCCTGCTGGGCGCCTTGGTGGTCGAACCGGCTCTGAACCGCCTGATCGCGCCGACCGATCTCTCCACCAGGCCTCGCGTGTCCGGACAGCTCGAGGTCGGGGAGGTCGTGCTGTCCGGGCGCTACGTCGCGGCCGATTCCGATATGGCGCTGGACGTGGACGGCGGCGCGCTGAGTACGACCACGGGCGGCCGCCTGACCTCGGCGCCGCATCGGCTGGTTCAGGCGGATCAGCCGGCCAGCGTCTCCAGAAGTTTCGCCGACGCCATGGCCGTGCCGCCGATCGCCCAGATCGAGGTGCGGCGTGTCACGGCTGACGAAGACACGCGGCTGTGCGCCGGTCATCCCGTCGGATGGCTGGCGCTGGCCGTGCGGCGCGACGGCTTCGTCCTGATGCCGGTGCGACAGGGGCCGCCGCCGGGCGTCCTTCTGGCCGACGACCGCCTGTGCGCCGTGCTGGACCTCAGCCGATGATGCGAGCCCTGATGCTGGCGGCGCTGATCGGCCTGGCGGCGGCGCTTCTGACCTGGACCCGGCCCGGCGCGACGGATCGGGCGACAGACCCCGTCGTCATTCAGGTGCTCGACAACGGCTTTCACACCGATATCGCGGTCCCGCGCGCCGCGCTTGAACGCCGCGGCGGTCCTCTGGCGCTTGCAGTCCAATCCTTGGCGCCCGGCGACTGGATTCTAATCGGCTGGGGCGATGCGAAATTCTACGTCGATCAGCGGCCGATTTCGGATCGCTTGCCGGACGGGGCGCGCGCCTTCCTGCATCCCGGCAATCGATCGGTGCTGATGCTGGCCCCTCGACGCGAGGATCCGCGGCTGGCCTATGGCGAAGACAGCGCCGCCCTGACCCTGAGCCGCGCCGCGTTCGACCGTCTGGCCGCGCGGGTCGAGGCTTCGCTCGATCTGTCGAACGGCCGGCCGCGCATCGCAGCCCTGCGGCCCGGCGACGACGCGCGCTTCTTCGCCAGCCGCGAGACCTTCTCCATCCTGCATCTGTGCAATCACTGGACGGCCGGCGTGCTGAACGCCGGCGGCGTGGCCATTCGTCCAGTGCCGGCCATCACCTCGGGCGAGGTGATGCGCTCGGTTCGGGCCGCCGAACGGGCGCGAAAACTGGACAGACCCCCGCTGCGGGACTAGACCGCCCGACTTTCGCCTATCCGGCCGGGTCCGATCCCCAGCGGGCGAACAAGAAGGAGAGGCCGATGGCCCACAAGCAACACACCCGCAACGCCTCCGGCCCCGCCGGACCCAGCCAGCGCCAGCTGCGCGCCGGCGAGCTGATCCGTCACGCCCTGGTCGACATTCTGCGCGAAGAGGACATCCATGATCCGGCCCTGGTCGGCGTTTCCGTCACCGTGACCGAGGTGCGGCTGTCGCCCGACCTGAAGCACGCCACCTGTTTCGTCGAGCCGCTGGGCGCCGGCGTCGAGACCGCGCCGACGGCTGGACACGAGAGCGAGATCATCAAGGCGCTGAACGCCCACGCCAAGTTCCTGCGCGGTCAGCTGGGCCGCCGCCTGGACATGAAGTTCACGCCCGACCTGAAGTTCCGCCACGACGAAAGCTTCGACGCCGCCAGCCACATCGACCGCCTGTTCGACGACCCCCGCGTCCGCGCCGACCTGGAGCGCCGCGACGAAGACGAGGGCGAAGACTGATGTTGGCGATCCTTCCCCGTCCTTCACGGGGGAGGGGGACCGCGCGCAGCGTGGTGGAGGGGGCGACCCCAGATACCGGCCTTGCGTCCGCCCCCTCCACCACTTCGTGGTCCCCCTCCCCCGCTTCGCAGGGGAGGATCTGAGGATGGCCCGCAAGAAGAAGGGCGACATCGTCGACGGTTGGGTCTGCCTGGACAAGCCGTTCGAGATGGGATCGACCGAGGCCGTCAGCCGCATCCGTCGCCTGTTCAACGCCCAGAAGGCCGGTCACGCCGGAACGCTCGACCCGCTGGCCAGCGGCATCCTGCCTGTCGCGCTTGGCGAGGCGACCAAGACCGTGCCGATGATGATGGAGGCGCAGAAGGTCTATCGCTTCACCATCAACTGGGGCGTCTCGACCGACAGCGTGGACCGCGAGGGCGAGATCATCGGCCGTTCCGACGTGCGACCCACCGTGGATCAAGTGCAGGCCGCCCTGCCCGCCTTCGTCGGCGAGATCGACCAGACGCCGCCCCGCTTTTCCGCAATCAAGGTGGACGGCGCCCGCGCTTATGACCTGGCCCGCGACGGAGTGGAGTTCGAGCTTCAGGCCCGCCGGGTCACCATCCACTCGGCCGAGGTGACGGATGCGCCCGACGCCGACCACGTGGAACTGACCATCCGCACCGGCAAGGGCGTCTATGTGCGTTCTCTGGCCCGCGATCTGGCCGCCGCCCTCGGCGCCGAGGGTCATGTCAGCGCCCTGAGACGCGAGCGCGTGGGGCCGTTCAGCACGCAAAACGCCGTCACTCTGGATTCTCTAGAGGAAATGGTGCATAGGGGCGCCGCCTCGGAAGGCTTGCTTGCCGTCGCGACCGCTCTGGACGACATCCCGGACCTGGCCGTGAACGAACAGGACGCCTTCTCGCTTCGGCAGGGACGCCCGATCGTTCTGCTCCCCCGTCAGGTGGAAACCCTTAAGGATCGTCTTACTGGCGGTTCGCGCACGGTTTCAGCCTTTCAGGGCCAGACCCTCGTCGCCCTCTGTCAGTTGCGGGCCGGCCGGCTAGAACCCGACCGCGTTTTCAATCTTTCCTGATCGCATGATCAGGAGACTCCAACCCGGCCTCAAGTAGCGCGAAAGCGCGGTAGGCCACCAAGGGAGAACTACGATGTCGGTTACTGCTGAACGCAAGCACGAAATCATCGCCGATAACGCCCGCTCCGCCGGCGACACCGGCTCGGCCGAGGTTCAGGTCGCGATCCTGTCGGAACGCATCGCCAACCTCACCGAACACTTCAAGACCCACAAGAAGGACAACCACTCGCGTCGTGGCCTTCTGAAGATGGTGTCGCAACGTCGCCGCCTGCTCGACCACCTGAACAAGGTCGACGCCGGTCGCTACCAGGCGCTCATCTCCAAACTGGGCCTGCGCCGCTAAGGCGTCGGATCAGTGTAGAATACGCTTTCGAGGCGCGGGCGGTCACGTCCGCGCCTCGTTGTGCAACTAAGCGCTTCCAGGCCAAGTGGCTGCCGGTTGGCCGCCCGGGAAGCGCGACGACAAAGACACGACCTGTGCGCCGCAGGACTTACCGGCGCAGCTGCGAGGGCCATGACGGTCCTCTCCCGGTCGTCGCGATGGCGCGGCGGCCTCTGGATCGAAGGACTGAACGCCGACGCATCCGCCCCATGATGGGACCCCGCACGGAATACGCCGTCCGGGATACGAAAGACGAAATATGTTCGACATCAAACGCAAGACGATCGATTGGGCCGGCCGCCCGCTGACCCTGGAAACGGGCCGCATCGCCCGCCAGGCCGACGGTGCCGTGCTGGCGACCTACGGCGAGACCGTGGTTCTGGCCACCGTCGTCTATGGCCGCGCGCCCAAGCCCGGCCTGGATTTCTTCCCCCTGACGGTCAACTATCAGGAAAAGACCTTCGCCGCCGGCAAGATCCCGGGCGGCTACTTCAAGCGTGAAGGCCGTCCGTCCGAGAAGGAAACCCTGGTTTCCCGCCTGATCGACCGTCCGATCCGCCCGCTGTTCGTCAAGGGCTTCAAGAACGAGACCCAGGTCGTCGTGACCGTGCTGCAGCACGACATGGAAAACGACCCCGACGTTCTGGTCATGGTCGCCGCCTCGGCCGCCCTGACCATCTCGGGCGTGCCCTTCATGGGCCCCATCGGCGCCGCGCGCGTCGGCCTGATCGACGGCGAGCTGGTTCTGAACCCGGCTATCGACCAGATCCCGTCCTCGGACCTCGACCTGGTGGTCGCCGGTACGCAAGACGCCCTGATGATGGTCGAATCCGAAGCCAAGGAGCTGTCGGAAGAGAAGATGCTCGAGGCCCTGATGTTTGCGCACGCGGGCATGCAGCCGGTGATCGACGCCATCATCGAACTGGCCGAACACGCCGCCAAGGAGCCTTTCGACTTCCAGGCCGAAGATCACTCCGACGTCGTCGCCTCGATCAAGTCGCTGGTCGGCGAAGACATCAAGAGCGCCTACACCCACGCCGGCAAATACGAGCGCCGTTCGGGCGTCGACGCCGCCAAGAAGGCCGCCGCCGCCAAGCTGGTCAAGACCGACGAGAACCCCGACGGCGTCGACGGTTCCAAGTTCTCGGCCGCCTTCAAGGAGTGCGAAGCCGAAGTCCTGCGTCGCGACATCATCGAGAACGCGCACCGCGTCGACGGCCGCGCCCTCGACAAGGTCCGCGCCATCGTGTCGGAAGTCGGCGTCCTGCCGCGCACCCACGGTTCGGCCCTGTTCACGCGTGGGGAAACCCAGGCGCTGGTCGTCGCCACCCTCGGCACCGGCGAGGACGAGCAGTACATCGACAGCCTGCAGGGCACCTACAAAGAGAACTTCCTGCTGCACTACAATTTCCCCCCCTATTCGGTGGGTGAAGCGGGCCGCATGGGTTCGCCCGGCCGTCGCGAGATCGGTCACGGCAAGCTGGCCTGGCGCGCGATCCGTCCGATGCTGCCGACCAAGGAAGACTTCCCCTACACCATCCGTCTGGTCTCCGAGATCACCGAGTCGAACGGCTCGTCCTCGATGGCCACGGTCTGCGGTTCGTCGCTGGCCCTGATGGACGCCGGCGTGCCGCTGGTCCGTCCGGTCTCGGGCATCGCCATGGGCCTGATCCTGGAGCCGTCGGGCGAGTTCGCCATCCTGTCGGACATCCTGGGTGACGAAGATCACCTGGGCGACATGGACTTCAAGGTCGCCGGCACGTCGGAAGGCATCACCAGCCTTCAGATGGACATCAAGGTCGCCGGCATCACCAAGGAGATCATGCAGCAGGCTCTGACGCAGGCTTCGGCCGGTCGCCTTCACATCCTGGACGAGATGTCCAAGGCCATGGATGCGCCGCGCGCCGAACTGGGCGAACACGCGCCCAAGATCGAAACGGTCAAAATCCCCGTCGACAAGATCCGTGAAGTCATCGGTTCGGGCGGCAAGGTCATCCGCGAGATCGTCGAGAAGACCGGCGCCAAGATCGACATCGGCGACGACGGCACCATCAAGGTCGCCGCCAACGACCAGGAGAAGATCGACGCCGCCAAGGCCTGGATCCAGTCCATCGCCTCGGAGCCGGAAGTCGGAACCATCTATTCCGGCAAGGTCGTGAAGGTCGTCGACTTCGGCGCCTTCGTGAACTTCTTCGGCGCCAAGGACGGTCTGGTCCACGTGTCCCAGATCGCTCTGGAACGCGTCGCCAACCCGGCCGACGTCCTGTCGGAAGGCCAGGAGGTCAAGGTCAAGTTCCTGGGCTTCGACGATCGCGGCAAGACCAAGCTGTCGATGAAGGTCGTCGATCAGGAAACCGGCGAAGATCTGACGGACAAGATCAACGCCGAGCGCGCCGAACGCGGCGAAGCCCCGCTGTCGGAAGACACCGGCGGTCGTCCCAAGCGCGACGGTGATCGCGGCGGTGATCGCGGACGTCGTCGTCGCGACTAAGCGACTTCGCATCCAAGACTGATGAGGCCCGGCGGAGCGATCCGCCGGGCCTTTTTCTTTGGGGCCGCGCAACGGCTGTCCGCGATTTCACTTGCCGCTTCGGCCCATGCAGTTTCCATTACCGCATCCAGTTTCGAGGGGCCGTTCCATGTTCGATCGTCGTCGTCTTCTTCAGTCCGCCGCATTGGGCGCCGGTCTCGTCGCCGTGGGCGGCTCCGCCTTCGCGCGGCAGGCCGGGGCGTCTCAGGGCGACGCCGCCGCCCAGCTGAAGACCTTCATGGACGCCACGTTCGAGCAGACGCTGGACAAGAGCCCCGAGGTCGTCACCATGTTCGGCCTGGACAAGGGCGACCGCGCCGCCGCCAAGTCCAGGCTGACCGTTCCGACCCGCGCCGAGGAAGACGACCAGCGCGCCTTCACCCGCCGCCAGCGCGCCGAACTGGCCGGCATCGACCGCTCTAAACTCGATGCCCGCAACGCCAACTACTACGACAGCCTGACCCAGAATCTGGACGGGGTGATCGCCACCTACGACATCCCTTACGGCCAGGGCGGCTGGCCCAATCCGTACCGCGTCAGCCAGCAGGGCGGCGCCTATCAGTCCACGCCCGACTTCCTGGCCAACCAGCACACGATCGAGACGGCCGCCGACGCCGACGCCTATGTCGCCCGCGTCAACGCCTTCGCCGATGTCCTGCAGGCCGAGACGGATCGGCTGAAGGAAGACTATGCGCTGGGCATCATCCCGCCCGACTTCATCCTGGCCAAGGCCATCCGCCAGCAGGACGGCGTCCTGGCGACGCCTGCGGCGACCTCGCCCCTGACCCAGTCGGTCGTGGATCGGGCCCGCGCCAAGGGCCTGACCGGCGATTGGGGCGCGCAGGTGGAACGGCTTGTGACCGAGCGGGTCTATCCGGCCCTGGCCGCCCAGAACGCCGTGCTGAAGGCGGCCCAGCCGAACGCCGTGCACGAGGCCTCTGTGCGCCGCCTGCCGCAGGGCGAGCAGTATTACACCAACAGCCTGCGCTACATCACCACGACCCGGCTGACCGCCGACGAGATCCACCGCACCGGCGTGGAACAGATGGCGGATCTGACGGCGCGCGCCGATGTCCTGCTGAAGGCACAAGGCCTGACCCAGGGTTCGGTCGCCGAGCGGATCAAGGCCCTGGGGGACGATCCCAAATACGTCTACGCCAACACCGACGCCGGCAAGGCCGAGCTGATCGCCAAGCTGAACGCCCAGATGGCCGACATGCAGGCCCGTCTGCCCAACGCCTTCGGCCGCCTGCCCAAGGCCAAGGTCGAGATCAAGCGCGTCCCGCCCGAGATCGAGGCCGGCGCGCCGATGGGCTATTACAACTCGCCCAGCCTGGATGGGACGCGACCCGGCATCTACTGGATCAATCTGAAGGACACGGCGGAATGGCCGTCCTGGACCCTGCCGACCCTGACCTATCACGAGGCGACGCCGGGCCACCACTTGCAGATCAGCTTGCAGCAGGAGAGCGAGTCGGCGCCGCTGCTGATGAACCTGCTGGGCTTCTCGTCCTACGTCGAGGGCTGGGGGCTGTACGCGGAACAGCTGGCCGACGAACTGGGCGCCTATGAGAACGATCCGGTGGGTCAGATCGGCTACCTGCAATCGCTGATGTTCCGCGCCGCGCGCCTGGTGGTCGACACCGGCATCCATTCCAAGGGCTGGAGCCGCGAGGAGGGCATCCGCTACATGATGGAGGCCTATGGCGATCAGGAAGGCGCGGCGACGTCCGAGGTCGAACGCTATTGCGGCTGGCCGGGCCAGGCCTGCGCCTACAAGGTCGGCCACAACGAATGGGTCCGCCTGCGCGAAAAGGCCAAGACGACCCTGGGGTCCAGGTTCGACATCAAGGGCTTCCACGACACGGCGCTCGCCGCCGGCGGCGTGCCCCTGTCGGTGCTGGAACGGATCGTCGACGGCTGGGTCGCGACCCAAGCCTAGTTCCCGCGCTCAGTCTGCGACGGTCAGGCCGTCGGCCTGGCGCAGGCGGTTGTGGATGTCGGTGGCGGCGACGGCGGCTTCGGCGGTCGCGACGGCGATCTGGTTGAGGCCGCGCACCACATCTCCGGCGGCATAGAGGCCCGGCACGCTGGTGGCCTGATGCAGATCGACCTCCAACCGGCCGTCGTCGGCCAGACGCGCGCCTAGCCCCTGGGCGAGTTCGGCGTTCGGCGATGTGCCCAGCGCCGAATAGACCAGGTCGAACGCGCGGTTCTGGCCGGCGTAGCTCAGCGCCGTCACCCGATCGTTCTCGATGTCGATCGCGTCGAGCGGCGCCAGGATCAGTTCGACGCCCAGCCGTTCCAGTTCGTCACGCCGGCTGAGCGCGTCGGGCGCGCCGATATGGATCAGGGTCACACGGTCGGAATAGGTGCGCATGAAGGCGGCCTCGCGCGCGCCCTTGTCGCTCTGGCCGATGATGGCGACGGCCTTATCGGTCGCCTCATAGCCGTCGCAGATGGGACAGATGCGGACCAGCGCCTTTTGCACCGCTGCGTCGACGCCGGGCAGATTCGGGTGATGATCGACGACCCCGGTCGCCAGCAGGACGGCGCGGGCGCGAACGACGCGGCCATCCATCTCAGCAACGAAGCCGTCGCCGTCTTGGGTCAGACGCTGGACGCGACCCGGTTCGACGACCGTGCCATATTCCTCGGCCTGTTCGCGCATCCGCTTCAGGATGTCTGCGCCGGTGATGCCGGCCGGAAAGCCGGGCATGTTGTGGCTGAGTGGGATCCAGCAGGCGCGGGGCGCCCCGCCATCCACCACCAGGGTCCGCCGCCTAAAGCGGCCCAGATAGGTCGCCGCCGTCAGGCCGGCCGGGCCTGCGCCGATGATCAGAACCTCTGGATCGGTCATCGCGTGCGCCAGCTGACGGGCCAGAGGTCTGACGGCACGCCGGCGCATTCGCCCATCACGCTTTCCTGCGTCAGGGTGAAGCCCTGCCCCGTCCAGGCCCAGGTCTGCGCCGCGCCGCAATCGCCCAGGCCGCGCGCCTTGGCGAAGGCCGACAGAGTGCGGGTCTTGGGATCATAGGCGCCGTTGATGGTCGAATTGTCGGGCATGACCGGATCGGAGCTCGGACCTTCCGATCCGGCGAGGATCGCGGGCCGAGGGTCGCGACCGCCCGGTCCTGTCAGATACCAGTTGTGGGTGACGTTGTAGGCGCCCGATCCGCAGGGCACGGCCCACAGCTCGGTGCGGGCGTCCAGCCGGGCGGACATGACCATGTCGCTGACGGCTGGCATGGCCGACTCTTTAAGGCAGTCGCCGACCTCGGTGCGAGCGCGCAGTACGGCGGGCAGGCGCTGGTTCTGATCGCCGAACCCGGCCTGATCAACGGCCGGAGCAGGGGTGACGGTCGGCAGCGGCGGCGCGACAGGAACGAGGGCGGCCGGACGGTCGCCGCGTCGGATCAGAGCGGTTGGCGTATCCAGACGCCCCTGTTTCTCGTCGATCCACAACAGGGCGGCGGCGGCGCCGTGCAGCGAGACCTCCTGGGTCGAGGCGCCGCGAATGATCATGACCTTGCCCTGGGCCAGGGCGTCGAGGGCGGCGCGAGCGCCGTCGCGGATTTCGCCGATCGGCGTCTCGACGTTGCTCGCGTCGCTGAGCACGGCTGGATAGGCGCGGCCGTCGATCGTCAGGCTGAGCGGCTCAGCAGCCTTGGCGTCGCCGTCGGGCCAATAGCCGAAGAGGATTTGCGGCTGGGCGTTCGGACCGGGCGCCAGGCTGATGCGGACCCAGCCGGCGGCGAACTCGGGCGCGAAACCGAAGGCCCAGCAAGTTCCGTCATTGCCGCAGGTGGCGCTCCAGTCGCGGAAGGTCTTGGTTTCGGGGCGGATCTGAAGCACCGGCGCGACGGCGGCGGGCGCAGCCGAGCTGGCTGCCGGGGTCGCGGCGGGCGTCTTGGCCGCATCCTTTTCGCCGCATCCGGCGATGACCAGCGTCGACACGGCGAGGGCGGACACGCCTGGGGCATATCGGGCGACGCCGCGCCACAGGCCGTTCGAGGTCATGCCTTCTTCAACTCCGACGGCTTGTGCGCCGCGCGTGCGCCGGTTTTGGCGCTTTCGACGATATACTCCGGGTTATCCTTGGAAGCCGCAACCTTGTGACCCTTGATCTTGGTTTCCGAAGTGACCTTCTTGACCACCTTGCCGGTCGTGGTGCCCTGGCTGTGGTCCCACTTCACCTTGTCGCCGGCCTTAAATGTCTTCTCCGACATGACGATAACTCCTGCTGTGTCGCTTCCTGCTCAGCGATCAGCCTGCGCATCAGTTCCGCATCGACCACGGGCGGCGCCTCGCAGAAGGTGATGATCCAACGATCCACCAGCTGGCGCTCTTCCTCCGTCATCCTGTCGTCCGTCACTGTTGCCGAGCCAAAGAGAAGTCCGCACGCGCCAAAGGGTTCAGGATGGATCTGCGTTATTCCGGGCGGCGACGACGGGCGGCGGGGTTTGCGCGGGCGCGCGGCCTCGCTATACCGCCGCCACGACATTCCCTTCCCCACAGTCACAGGCGGACCGCACGCATGGCCAAGATCAAGGTCGAAAACCCCATCGTCGACATCGACGGCGACGAAATGACCCGCATCATCTGGCAGATGATCAAGGACAAGCTGGTCTTCCCGTTCCTGGATCTCGAGCTGGACTACTACGACCTGGGCATGGAGCACCGCGACGCCACCGACGACCAGGTGACGATCGATGCGGCCCACGCGATCCAGAAGCACGGCGTCGGCGTGAAGTGCGCCACCATCACCCCGGACGAAGCCCGCGTGCAGGAATTCGGCCTGAAGAAGATGTGGAAGTCGCCGAACGGCACCATCCGCAACATTCTGGGCGGCGTGGTCTTCCGCGAGCCGATCATCTGCTCGAACGTGCCGCGCCTGGTTCCGGGCTGGACCCAGCCGATCGTTGTCGGCCGTCACGCCTTCGGCGACCAGTACAAGGCCACCGACTTCCTGATGCCCGGTCCCGGCACCCTGACGATCAAGTTCGTCGGCGACGACGGCGAAGTCATCGAGCACGAGGTCTACAAGGCCCCCGGCGCCGGCGTGGCCATGGCCATGTACAACCAGGACGCCTCGATCCGCGAGTTCGCCCACGCCAGCTTCGCCTATGGCCTGCAGCGCAACTACCCGGTCTATCTGTCGACCAAGAACACGATCCTGAAAGCCTATGACGGCCGCTTCAAGGACCTGTTCCAGGAAGTGTTCGACGAACACTACGCCGCCGAGTTCAAGGCGCGCGGCCTGACCTATGAGCACCGCCTGATCGACGACATGGTCGCGGCTGCGATGAAGTGGTCGGGCGGCTTCGTCTGGGCGTGCAAGAACTACGACGGCGACGTGCAGTCGGACGTGGTGGCGCAGGGCTTCGGCTCGCTGGGCCTGATGACCTCGGTCCTGATGACGCCGGATGGCAAGGTGCTGGAAACGGAAGCCGCCCACGGCACCGTGACCCGCCACTATCGCCAGCATCAAAAGGGCGAGGCCACCTCGACCAACTCGATCGCCTCGATCTTCGCCTGGACGCGCGGCTTCAAGCACCGCGCCAAGCTGGACGGCAACGCCGCTCTGGATCAGTTCGCCGACACCCTGGAGAAGGTGGTCGTGGACACCGTCGAGGCCGGCTTCATGACCAAGGACTTGGCGCTGCTGGTCGGCGATCAGCAGGGCTGGCTGACCACCGAGGGCTTCCTCGACAAGGTCGCCGAGAACCTGAAGACCGCTCTGCCGGACGTGGGCTGAGGATAAGGGGAGCTGGAACACCACGAGGCGTCCGGCCCCCTCCACCGCTTCGCGGTCCCCCTCCCCCGATGGGGGAGGAGACGTCCTACAGCAGCGCGAAGCGCGGTAGGACAAAGAAGAATGGCCCCGTCGGATCGCTCCGGCGGGGCTTTTCGTTGTGCGAAGGGCCGGGGCGTGCATGATCGGCGGTAATGAGGATGCGTTCGTGAAGCGGCTGTTCGGAAACCTGGTGCTGGCGGCGGTGGTCGTGGCGGTGCTGTCCTTCTTCGCGGCGCCCGCGGTGGCCTTCTTCGCCATTCGGTCGGCGGCCGAGGCCAACGACGTGGCGGGGCTGGCGCGGCTGATCGACTTCAACGCCGTGCGCCAGTCGTTGCGGCCGCAGCTGGCGGGACGGCCCGAGGCGATGGCGCCCGCGCCGTCCTTCCTGGAAGACCCCATCGGCGCCTTCCGGCGTCAGATCGAGCAGAACCCGATCCTGCGCCAGCCGGACGTGGACGCCTATCTGACGCCCGCCGCCCTCACCGCCCTGCTGAAGGGCGAGGGCCGATACGCCAGCCAGCGCACCTCGGCGGGGGTCGCGCCGGCCTCGGAACGCAGCCGCAAGCCCTGGCCCAGCCCCGCCTACTGGAGCGTCAACCGCGCACGCATGGTGGTGACGGATCAGGGCGGATCGCGCACCCTTTTCACCTTCGAGCGGCGCGGGCCGTTCGAGTGGAAGCTGGTTCACATCGGCCTGCCCGACGGAACGGCCCCGGCGGCGCCGGCCGTCAGCGTCACCCCGCGATAAACCCGGCAACCGACGCCGCCCAGCCCGCGTTGGCGTTCCAAGGAGACGACATGAGCCGCAAGATCATCACCGGAGCCCTGATCGCCGTCGTCCTCGGCGTGGTCGTCGCCCTGTTCGTCTCGCCCTTCATCGCCGCCCAGGCGCTAGTGCGGGCCGCGCGGACCGGGGATGCGGCCGGGCTGGAGCGGCAGGTGGACTTCCCGGCGTTCCGCACCAGCCTGAAGAGCGAGCTGAACGCGCGCGCCGCCCTGGAAATCCGTAACCGGACCAAGGGCGACACGGGCCTGGCGGCGCTGGGCATGCTGCTGGCCCCGTCGCTGGTCGAGGGGGCCGTCGACAACTTCGTCACGCCGCAAGGCATCGCCGCCATGGTCCGCTCCGGCGAGACGCCTGAGCCGGAACGGCCCGTGCCCGCCAACGACACGCCGGCCGTGGACAAGGACAAGATTCGCCAGTCCTGGGCCTATCGCGGGCTCAACACCTTCGCCGTCACCCTGACGCGCGACGACCGGCCGGACGATGCGCTGGTGCTGATCATGGAACGCCGGACGCCGTTTACCTGGAAGCTGGCCGGGGTCGATCTGACGCCCGACCCGATGGGTTGAGACGGTCGGGGACAAAAACACCGTCTAAAGTGTCTAATTCGTCTGAGTGGACGGCGGGGCGTCGATCAGAAAGTGAGTGCAATTGGTGCACTTTGCCTTGGATGCGCGGCCTCCTCTGTGGTGAGCGCAGAGTATAGGCCGTCCCTGCGGCACGCTCAGTAAGCGGACGCTGCGGCCGGCTAAGCCGCTGAGTTGCAAGGCTGTCAGGTTCGAAATTGCGATGGATTACCCTCTCCCTTTGGGAGAGGGCTTGAGCGCACGAGCGCGCAGCGTTCGTACTTGCGCGAAAGGGTGAGGGTCGGCTGGTGCGACATGGCCCGCGGGCCGACCCTCATCCGGCCCTGCGGGCCACCTTCTCCCAACGGGAGAAGGGAACGAGCTGGTTATGCCAGCGCGTTCCGCACCGCCGCCAAGCCGTCTTCGGCCTTCGACCCATCGGGGGCGCCGCCTTGGGCGAAGTCGGGTTTGCCGCCGGCGCCCTGGCCGCCCATGGCGATGACGGCGGCGCGGGCCAGATCGGCGGCGTTGACGCGGTCGGTCAGGTCCGAGGTCACGGCGACGGTGACCGCCGCCTTGCCCTCGGTGACGCCGATCAGGGCGACGACGCCGGTTCCGACCTGTTTTCTGAAGTCCTCAGCGACGCCGCGCAGACCCTTGCCGTCCACACCGTCCAGCACGCGGGCCATCAGCTTGACGCCGTTGATCTCCTCATGTGCAGACGACGCGCCCGAGCCGCCGCCCAGGGCCAGCTGCTTCTTCAGCTCGGCGACCTGCTTCTCCAGCATCTTGACCGAGGCGGTCAGGCTGTCGACGCGGGCGGGGACGTCGGCGGTCTGGACCTTGAAGCTCTGGGCCAGCGAACGGGCGACGCCGGCCTGGGCCAGCAAATACTGACGCGCGGCCTCGCCGGTCAGGGCCTCGATGCGGCGCACCCCGGCGGCGACGCCGGTTTCCTGAACAATCTTGAACAGAGCGATGTCGCCGGTGCGGGCGACGTGGGTGCCGCCGCACAGTTCGACCGAATAGGGGGCGTTGTCGCTGACCAGCGAGCGGCCCAGCGTCAGGACGCGGACCTCGTCGCCGTATTTCTCGCCGAACAGGGCGATGGCGCCGGCCTCGATCGCGTCTTGCGGGGCCATCAGCTTGGTTTCCGCCGGGACGTTCTGGCGGATGACCGCGTTGACCTCGGTCTCGATGGCCGACAGTTCGGCCTCGGTGAGCGGGGCGCCGTGGCTGAAGTCGAAGCGGGCGCGCTCGGCGTCGACCAGCTGACCCTTCTGGGCGACTGCGGGGCCGAGCACATTCTTCAGCGCCGTGTGCAGCAGGTGGGCGGCGGAGTGGTTGGCGCGGCTGGTGCGGCGCTTCTCGGCGTCCACCAACTGGGCGGCGCGGGTTCCGATCTCCAGCTTGCCGGCCGTGACCTGGGCCACCAAGACGTGCAGGTCGCCGGCGTGTTTGCGCACATCGATGACCTCGGCTTCACCACCCGGCCATTCCAGGGTTCCGTGATCGCCGGCCTGGCCGCCGCTTTCGGCATAGAAGGGGGTGGTGTCGAACAAGACTTCGACGATGTCGCCGGCCTCGGCCGTCTCGACCGGCGCGCCGGCGTTCATCAGGGCCAGGACCTCGCCCGACCCTTCGATATTGTCATAGCCGGTGAAGACGGTCGGCCCCATCCGGTCGCGGATCGCCAGCCATTCGTTGGTGTTGGCGGTCTGGCCCGAGCCCTTCCAGTTCTCGCGCGACCGCTGGCGCTGTTCGGCCATGGCGGCCTCGAAGCCGTCGACATTGACCGAGAAGCCCCGACGACGCGCCTCGTCCTGGGTCAGGTCCAGCGGGAAGCCGTAGGTGTCGGACAGGGTAAAGGCCGTCTGGCCGTCCAGCATGTCGCCGGGACGGAAGCCCTGAACCGCCGTGTCAAACAGGGCCATGCCGCGGCCGAGCGTGGTGCGGAAGCGGACCTCCTCCTGCTTCAGCGTGTCTTCGATGAAGGGCTGGGCGCGGGCCAGTTCGGGATAGGCGTCGCCCATCTCGGCGACCAGGGTCGGGACCAGACGGTGCATCAGGGGATCGGCTGCGCCCAGCAGGTGGGCGTGGCGCATGGCGCGGCGCATGATGCGGCGCAGCACATAGCCCCGGCCTTCGTTCGACGGCGTGACGCCGTCCGCGATCAGGAAGGACGACGACCGCAGGTGGTCGGCGATGACGCGGTGGCTGGCGGCCTGATCGCCGTCCGACTTGGTCGAGGTGGCGTCTTCGGACGCGGCGATCAGCGTCTTGAACAGGTCGGTTTCGAAAACCGAATGCACGCCCTGGAGCACGGTGGTCATCCGCTCCAGACCCATGCCGGTGTCCACGCTGGGCTTGGGAAGGTTGCGAACGATCTGATCGTTCTCCTTCTCATACTGCATGAAGACGTTGTTCCAGATCTCGACGTAGCGATCGCCGTCCTCATCCGGCGAACCGGGAGGGCCGCCGGCGATCTTGTCGCCGTGGTCCCAGAAGATCTCGGTGCAGGGGCCGCAGGGGCCCGAGTCGCCCATGGCCCAGAAGTTGTCCGAGCCGGCGATGCGGATGATCTTGTCGTCGGAGAAGCCGGTGACCTTCTTCCAGATCGCGGCGGCCTCGTCGTCATCGATATAGACGGTGACCAGCAGGCGTTTGGGGTCCAGGTCGAAGTCCTGGGTGACCAGGTTCCACGCCTTCTCGATGGCGTGTTCCTTGAAGTAGTCGCCGAACGAGAAGTTGCCCAGCATCTCGAAGAAGGTCAGGTGGCGGGCGGTATAGCCGACGTTGTCCAAGTCGTTGTGCTTGCCCCCGGCGCGCACGCATTTCTGCGAGCTGGTTGCGCGCGGATAGGGCGGCTTGGCGGCGCCGGTGAAATAGTCCTTGAACGGCACCATGCCCGCATTGACGAAGAGCAGCGACGGATCGTTCTGCGGCACCAGCGGGGCCGAATGGACCTTGGCGTGGCCGTCCGCCGCGAAATAGTCGAGGTAGGTGGCGCGGATCTCGTTCAGGCTGGGCATATGCGGTCTTCGGCTGGGGCGGTCGCTAGGAACCGGCGTCATATAGGGTTTTGGCGGGGAGCGCATCATCTGGACGGGGCGGACAGCCTTAGTCGCTGAAGGGCTTCTGCGACATAGTCATGTGAAGCAGGCATCCGGATCAATGTCGGATGCGACACGCTCGGTCTGTTTAATCGGTTGCTGGCTTGGCGGCAATCAAGCAACATCATTCGATGTGGCGCATGATGATCAAGAGCTTGGTTTCTCTGCCCGTCCTGGCGACACTTATTTCGTGCTCGCCAAGCATGCGGGTTTTACTGCGAAATGAGACTTGCGTGGACGTAACCACACAGATCAACGGAGAAGCCGTACGGCTGTCGCCGGGCCAAACTAGCAAGCCCTTCATTCTGGCCTGGGGGCCTCAACAACACTGGACCAAGGAAGTCCAAGGCGGTGATTGCGCCTATCGATATCTGGACGATGCCTATGAGCAGGGTTTGAGCCTACCAAAGCCTGCGTTGACGCGAAGCCCGACCATCCTAGTGCTTGATCAGCACTTCCGCTTGGCGGCGACAGACACAGACGGCGTCGCTCTCGGCTCCGTGAACGCCGAGCGACGCTGCTCCTGAGCCACCCCGAATTCGAAAACGCGACATGATTGTCGGCGCTTGCGGGTCTCACACCCTCGGCGGCGGGCCGAACTTGCCGGACTGGTAGTCCTGGATCGCCTGGACGATCTCCTCGCGGGTGTTCATGACGAAGGGGCCGTGGCTGAAGACCGGCTCGCCGATGGGATCGGCATGGCCTAGCAGCACCACGGCGTCGGTGGTCGCCGTGATCTGAACCGCATAGCCGTCGGACAGGGCGGCGAGGTTCCATTGCGGCACGGGGGTTCCGGCGACGGCGATCTCGCCCTTGACGCCATAGAGGAAGACGTTGCGGCCGGGGGCGACGGGCGTCTCGAACGTCGCGCCGGCGGGCAGGCGCACGACGGCCAGATGGATGTCGATCAGGGACTGGATCGGCGCCTTGACGCCCAGCCAGTCGCCGGAAACCGTCTCGACCGTGACGCCGGCCTCGGTCGTGAAGGTCGGGATGTCGGACTTCTGCAGGCCCACATAGTCCGGCTTGGTCATCTTCAGCCGCGACGGCAGGTTGACCCACAGCTGCAGAATCTCCATCGGCCCGCCGTCGCGCTTGAAGGCGGCCGGGGACAGTTCGGCGTGGATCAGGCCCGACCCGGCGGTCATCCACTGGATGCCGCCCGCCTTGATGATGCTCTCGCCGCCGCCGGAATCGTTGTGGGCCAGCTCGCCGTCCAGGATGAAGGTGACGGTCTCGAAGCCCCGGTGAGGGTGCGGGCCGAACGGCAGCCCGGCGTTGCCCGGCGCATAGGTCTGGGGCCCGTGGTGGTTCAGGAACAGGAAGGGATCGATCTGGTCCACGCCGGGACCGGGCACCGGACGGCGGGTGGTCAGGTCGCCGATGTCGTCGCGATGGGCGGGGTGCAGGCGAAGGACGGAACGGGGCTGGGTCATTCGCTACATATAGGGTGGCGGATAGACGCTGGCGAGATCGGGGGTGGCGAGATCAGCCTGGACGGGTCGCCGTGATGGGACGGGCGCGGCCGTCCTGAACCCAATCTCCGGCCCAGCCGTTCGCCGCCGCATGCAGACGCAGTTCGCCCTCCGACAGGGGAATGATGACGACCTCGCCCTGGGTCGAGACCGGGCCTGCGAAGCCCATTCGGTCGATCCCGGCCGGCGCATCCAGACTTCGCCAGGCGCCCTCGACCCGACGGCCCTCGCCCCGGTCGGTCAGGGACAGCGACAGCAAGGGTTTTCCGTCCGGCTGGGCGATGCGCCAGCGGCCGTCCAGCGGGCCCATTGCGGCTTCGGCGTCGATCGCGGCCTGGGCCACGCCTTGGTCGTAGGTCGTCTGGCTGTCGGAGGGGCTGAACTCATAGTCGCCGGCGTAGTCGTCGACCGCAACCGGGACCGTCAGGGGACGGCGATGCAGGTCGGTCGCGGCGTCCCCCTCGGCCGTTTCGCGTCCGAAACGGGACGGCGGCTGATAGGGGCGAACGGCCGGCGCGCGATAGGTTTCCGGCGTCGCGTCCAGAAGACCGGTCGTCTGGAAGGCAGGCTCCAGGGCGACGGCGGACATCAAGGCGAGCAGCAACATGAGCCCACCCTGCCAAATCGTCCGGCGCGTCGCCTAGCCGTCGAACGGGCGCGGAACGCAAACGTGATCCGTCGTGATGGAACCGACGTAAACCGCACAATCCGTCGATCTGGGGGTCTGTGCGTTGACACCGGCCCCACAGGGTCACAAAAGCCTTCGCAACCGCACACGGCGATTGAATTCATTCGCTTTTGAGAACCATTCGCATGAACCAGCCCAACCCGACGCCGGGTGGCGCCTCAAGCGACCGGACGGGTCGCTTCGTCACTCAACCGAACGGACATATCGCGCCGCTGTCGCCCCACATGGGCGTCTGGCGCTGGCACGTCACCATGACGGCCTCGATCCTGTTCCGCGCGACGATCATCGCCGCCACGGTCGGCGTGCTGTTCGTGCTGGCCTGGCTGGGCGCGCTGGCGTTTGGGCCCGAGGCGTTCCAGAGCGCGCTCGATCTGGCCGGATCGCCGCTGGGCCTGCTGGTCTTCTTCGGTCTGACGGTGGTGCTGTTCTCCTTCATCCTGAACGGCGCGCGCCACACCTATAACGACACCGGCAACGGGCTGACGGTGAAGTCGGCGACCGCCCTGTCGAACATCGCCGTGTGGGGGCCGATCCCGCTGGCCGTGCTGTTCTGGGTCGTCCTGTTCGCCACCGGGAGGGTTTCGCTGTGAGCGGCGCCGCAAAGTTCAAGAACAACGTCAAGGTCTCCGAGCGTCACGGCGCCGGCGAATGGCTGATCGAGCGCATCCTGCTGGTGGCCCTGCTGCCGCTGGGCCTGTGGGTCGCCTCGACCGGCTTCACCCTGGCGGGCGCCGGCTATGACGCGGCGATGGCCTGGTTCGCCAATCCGCTGAACGCCGTCCTGATGGCGATCACCGCGGTGATCTTCTTCGGCTACGTCAGCCTGGCTTGGAAAGTCATTCTGGAAGATTACGTGCCCAACGTCGGAACGCGCGGCCTTCTGGTCCTGCTGCTGAACGTCGTCTTCCTGGTGCTGGCCGCCGCCAGCGTCTTCTTCATCGTGCGGCTGGCGCTGGGTTCGGCGCCGCTGCCCGCTGGTTTCGGAGCCTGATTACCTGATGGCCGCTTACGAACTGATCGATCACGAATATGACGTCGTCGTCGTCGGCGCCGGGGGCTCGGGCCTTCGCGCCGCGCTCGGCGCCGCTCAGCAGGGGCTGAAGGTCGCCTGCGTGACCAAGGTCTTCCCCACCCGCTCGCACACCGTCGCGGCCCAGGGCGGCATCTCCGCCTCGCTCGGCAACATGGGCGAGGACAGCTGGCAGTGGCACATGTACGACACCGTCAAGGGGTCGGACTGGCTGGGCGACCAGGACTCGATCGAATATCTGGTCCGTAACGCGCCCAAGGCCGTTTATGAGCTGGAACACTGGGGCGTGCCCTTCAGCCGCACCGAAGAAGGCAAGATCTATCAGCGCGCCTTCGGCGGCATGACCCGCAACTTCGGCGAGGGCCCGGTGCAGCGCACCTGCGCGGCCGCCGACCGCACCGGCCACGCCATCCTGCACACCCTGTACGGCCAGTCGGTGCGCCGCGAAGTGAAGTTCTTCGTCGAATATTTCGCGCTGGACCTGATCATGCAGGACGGCGCCTGCACCGGCGTGACGGCGCTGCAGCTCGACAACGGTCAGCTTCACCAGTTCCGCGCCAAGATGGTGGTTCTGGCGACCGGCGGATACGGCCGCGCCTATTTCAGCGCCACCTCGGCCCACACCTGCACCGGCGACGGCAATGCCATGGTGCTGCGCGCCGGCCTGCCGCTGCAGGACATGGAGTTCGTCCAGTTCCACCCGACCGGCATCTATGGCGCCGGCTGCCTGATCACCGAGGGCGCACGCGGCGAGGGCGGCTATCTGACCAACTCGGAAGGCGAGCGCTTCATGGAGCGCTATGCGCCGACTGTGAAGGACCTGGCCCCGCGCGACATGGTTTCGCGCTCCATGACCATCGAAATCCGCGAGGGTCGCGGCGTGGGTCCGAACAAGGACCACATCTTCCTGCACCTTGACCACCTGGATCCCAAGATCCTGCACCAGCGCCTGCCGGGCATTTCCGAAAGCGCCAAGATCTTCGCCGGCGTGGATGTGACCAAGGAGCCGATCCCGGTCCTGCCGACCGTCCACTACAACATGGGCGGCATCCCCACCAACTATCACGGCGAAGTCCTGACGCTGCGCGACGGCAACCCCGACAGCGTGGTGCCGGGCCTGATGGCCGTGGGCGAGGCGGCGTGCGTTTCGGTGCACGGCGCCAACCGCCTGGGCTCCAACTCGCTGACCGATCTGGTGGTGTTCGGCCGCGCCGTCGGCCTGCGCTGCGGTGAAGTCGTCGACAAGGCCTCGGCCGTGCCGTCGGCCTCCAAGAGCCAGACCGACCAGCACCTGGCCCGCTTGGATCGCTTCCGCTACGCCGACGGCTCGACTCCGACCGCCGAGTTGCGTCTGTCGATGCAGCGCGCGATGCAGGCCGATGCGGCGGTGTTCCGCACCGGCGAGACCCTGCAACAGGGCACCGACAAGCTGCGCGCCATCGAGGCGGCCGGCGCCGACATCAAGACCACCGATCGCGGCCTGATCTGGAATACGGACCTGGTCGAGACGCTGGAGTACGACAACCTGATCGCCCAGGCGCTGGTGACGATCGAGGGCGGTCTGAACCGCACGGAATCGCGCGGCGCCCACGCCCGCGAAGACTATCCCGATCGCGACGACGTCAACTGGATGAAGCACACCCTGGCGTGGAAGCGTCCAGGCGAGCAGGTCCAGATCGATTATCGTCCGGTCCACAACTACACCATGTCCGACGACATCGCGTATATCGAACCGAAGGCGCGGGTTTACTAAGATGGTCCAGCTGACTCTCCCCAGAGGCTCCAAGCCGACGACCGGCAAGGTCCACAAGGCCGCGCCGGGCTCCAAGGACGTGAAGACCTACAAGGTCTATCGCTACGATCCGGAAACCGACGCCGATCCGCGCTGGGACACCTATGAGGTGCCGACCGGCGACCACGGCCCGATGCTGCTGGACGCCCTGATCCACATCAAGAACACCATCGATCCGACCCTGTCGTTCCGGCGCTCGTGCCGCGAGGGCATCTGCGGCTCGTGCTCGATGAACATCGACGGACGTAACACCCTGGCCTGCACCAAGGGCTGGGACGAGTGCAGTTCGCACAATATCACCATCTCCCCCCTGCCCCACCAGCCGGTGGTCAAGGATCTGGTGACGGACCTGAGCCTGTTCTACGCCCAGTACGACTCGATCCAGCCGTATCTGCAATCGGACGAGCCGGACCCCGAAAAGGAACGTCTGCAGACCCCGGCCGAGCGCGAGAAGCTGGACGGCCTGTACGAGTGCATCCTGTGCGCCTGCTGCTCGACCTCGTGCCCCAGCTACTGGTGGAACCAGGAAGAGTACCTGGGCCCGGCGGCGCTGCTGCAATCCTATCGCTGGATTTCCGACAGCCGCGACGACGCGACCCAGAAGCGCCTGGACGACCTGGAAGACCCGTTCAAACTGTATCGCTGCCACACGATCATGAACTGCGCCCAGGTCTGCCCCAAGGGCCTGAACCCCGCCAAGGCCATCGCCGAGACCAAGAAGCTGATGGTCGCGCCGAGCCGCAAGAAGGCGGCCTGAGGCCAGGTTTCCAACGCTCGCCGGTCCTTCAGATCCGAGGGGACGGCGGGCGTGTCGGCCGGCGTCAGAAGTTGGCGAACAGACTGGCGACCAGGGCGCCGTCGTCCCTGTCGCTGTCGACCCATTCCAGCCCGGCGGTGAGTTTGCCCACGGGCAGGAACCCTCCAATCCGCCAGTCCGTCTTGCCGTCCGGCGCATAGGCGCCCTGCTCGCGGCCGACCGACAGGCTGACACTGACGGGCCAGTCGTCAGGTCCGTAATCGATTCCCGCCCAGCCGTAGTGATTGTCCTCGTCTCCCAGGGCGGTCTGCGACGGGGCATAGGCGTATCCGACGGTCGCCGTCGCGGCGCCGAAGCTGCGGCTAACCTGGATGGGCGCCTCGACATAGTCGACGTCTCGTCCGCCGGGATAGCGATAGGCGGACAGGGCCGCATCCCACTCCAGGCCGAGCCAGGACCCCGCCCATCCGACGCTCAGGGTCGCCTCCAGCCTTGAACCCTCGTCATCTTCATCGCCGCCATAGGCCGCGATGCTGGACAAATAGACGTCGGCATAGAGGCCTGAAGCCTGGGACAGGGTCACGCCGGCCTGCAGCGCCGGCTTGTC
The DNA here is from genome assembly GCF_044807075.1 of Brevundimonas vesicularis. Taxonomy (GTDB): domain Bacteria; phylum Pseudomonadota; class Alphaproteobacteria; order Caulobacterales; family Caulobacteraceae; genus Brevundimonas; species Brevundimonas vesicularis_G. The sequence goes on along the minus strand of NZ_CP085234.1, from coordinate 642,971 downwards.
GTCAGACAGGCTCAGCCCACGATACCGATAGTCGCTGACGCCGCCGACGACCGCCTCAAGACGCCATCGATCGGCGGCCTCCTGAGCCGACGCCGCGACCGGAAACGCCGACACGAGACCAAGGACGGCAAGAAAGGATCGGCCCATAAGGTCCCCCTGAATCTTAGGGGAATGTGCCGAGCCAGAGGTTAAATATATCGGAAGTATTTCTGTTCTAAAGGCTTTCTCTGTTCATGGCCTTCGGGGAGGTTTGGCCGTTGACCAAGATGCCGCCCTTTGCACAAGCGCATGAGATGCGTTGGTTGAAGGCTGTCGCGGCGACGGTTCTCGTCGTCGTATGCCTGGGCATGACGATCGCCATGCTTCTGGTCAGTCGCGCCATCGACGAGCGCGCAGCCGCCCACGAACAGACGATGGTGGAGCGTCGTCTGGAGCGCATGCTCAACGTCATCTCCGACGATATCGTCTCTGCGACGATCTGGAACGACGCCGTCGATGCGGTGGAGCGCGAGGACACGTCGTGGATGCAGAGCAACTTCAGCGACTACTACGCGCAATATATGGATCATGCCGTCACCCTCGTCTTCTCGGGCGACAGCCGGCTGATGCTGGCGTCGCGCGGCGGCAAGACGGTCGATGCGGCGAGCGAGGCCGCCCTGGTCGCAGCGGTGCAGGATCTGGCGGCTGACGTTCGACGGACCTCGCTGAATCCTGCGCGGCGCCAAGCCGTCGGCTTCAAGGCGGTTTCGCGAGGGTCCTCCATCATAAGGGCCGGCGATGCGCTGTATCTGGTCGGCGCCGCCACCGTCGTGCCCGAGGATCTGGCGCCCGTCGCCCGCCCGCCGCGTGACGCCATCGTGGTGTCCGCCAAGCCGATCAGCGCCTTCGTCACCTCGCTGCACACGGACCTTGGGCTGCATGACACCCGGTTGACGACGCCGGATGAGCGGCATTTCGTTTCTCTTCAAGGCCGGGATCGAACGCCCATCGCCGGACTGGTCTGGGCGCCCGACAGGCCGGGACGGCATATTTTGGCGACGCTGCTTCCGGTATTCGCCGGCCTGCTGTTCATGTTCCTGATCGCGGCGGCGCTGATGTGGCGGCGCGTGGCCGCCAATGTCCAGCGGCTCAGCGACAGCGAGCGGGCGCTGAGCGAAGCCTTAAAGGCCGCCGACGCCGCCAATCTGGCCAAGTCGCGGTTCCTGGCCAATATGAGCCACGAGTTGCGCACGCCCCTGAACGGCGTACTCGGCATGTCCGAGGTGGTTCTGATGAGCGATCTCAGCGCCGCGCAACGGGGGCAGATCGGCGTGATCAAGGAGTCGGGCGAGCATCTGCTCGTCATGATCGAACGCATCCTGGAGATGGCGCACATCGATGACGCCCTGGCCGAGCCGGAAAAGCGGCCGTTTGATCCGGCGTCGGTGTTCGCAAAGGCCGCTGCCGGCCTGCGGGCCAAGGCGGAGGCCAAGGGATTGGCGATCACGGAGACCTATCAGCCGACGGGCTTGCGGCTCGGCGACGCGGGGCGCGTGTCGAAGGTGCTGACCGCCCTGATCGACAATGCCATCCAGTTCACGTGCGCGGGCGAGGTGCGGCTGACGCTCGAGCCGTCGTCAGAAGGCCTGATCTTCGGGGTGGCCGACACCGGGCCAGGAATGTCCGAAGCAGTTCAGACGAAGCTGTTCACCCCGTTCAGCCAGGGCGACGATTCCGCCACCCGCAGCGTCGACGGCGCGGGTCTGGGACTGGCGCTGGCCAGGCGGCTGGCGACCTCGATGGGCGCCGTGCTGGACTATGAGACCCGGATCGGCGTGGGAACCACCTTCCGGCTCCTGCTCCTGGCGCCCGAGGCGCCATCCGACGATGATCGCTCCGAGACGGCGGCCTGAGCTGCGTTTCTCGGTCTGCATCGTCTTCCGGGGCCAGCAACGCCCTTGCGCGAGCGGTCCGGCTTGATATGAGCGGGCCATGGCCAGCATCACCTATATCGAGCATGACGGAACCGAGCACGTCGTCGACGTGAAGCCGGGGCTGAGCGTCATGGAAGGCGCGATCCGCAACAATGTGCCGGGCATCGACGCGGACTGCGGCGGGGCCTGCGCCTGCGCCACCTGCCATGTCTATGTCGACGAAGCCTGGCGAGAGGCGACGGGCAAGCCGTCGGCGATGGAAGAGTCGATGCTGGACTTCGCCGAAGAGGTCGAGCCGAACAGCCGCCTGTCGTGCCAGATCCGGGTGTCGGATGCGTTGAACGGCCTGATCGTGCGGTTGCCGGAAAACCAGCACTGAAATGATCGACGCGCGGCTGATCGACAGGATCGGCCGATGGATCGAGCAGCGCGCCGAGGCGATGGGCCGGGACGGTCCGCCGCCGATCCTGGGGATCGCGGGCTCGCAGGGTTCGGGAAAATCCACACTGGCCAAGGCCGTCGCCGAGCGGTTCGGCGGGGCGAGCCTGTCGCTGGACGACGTCTATCTGACGAAGGCGGAGCGGGCGGCCATGGCGGCGCGGGTGCATCCCTTGTTCGCCACGCGCGGGCCGCCAGGGACGCATGATCTGGGCCTTCTGAACCGTCTGCTGGATCGGTTGCAGGCGGCCGGGCCGGCCGACCTGACGCCTCTGCCGCGTTTCGACAAGCTGGCCGACGACCGGGCGGCCGAGGCGGAATGGCCTGTCGTGAAGGATCGGCCGCGGTTCATCGTGCTGGAGGGATGGTGCCTGGGCGCGACGCCGCAGGCCGAGGGAGACCTGATTGCGCCGATCAACGCCTTGGAGACCCGGCAGGACGTCGGGGCCGAATGGCGCAGGGCGGTCAATGCGGCGCTGGGTCAGCCCTACGCCCGCCTGCGCGCGCGGCTGGACGCTCTGATCTTTTTGAAGGCGCCGGGGTTCGATGTCGTGCTGGACTGGCGCTGCGAGCAGGAGGCGGGATTGATAGGGCAAGACGCCGTATCGCCTGAGCGGCGCCCGGCCCTGGCGGTCTTCATCCAGCATTACGAGCGCCTGAGCCGGCATATGATGATGGGCGGCGTGGAGGCCGACATGATCGTCTCCATGGACCGGGAACGCGGCGTTCTCAGCCTTGAAGGCGACCTTGGCGCCTGAGCCGCATCTGTGCGTTATCGGACCATGAGCCTGTTTGGATCCAAGCCCGCCTTAGAGGTCGACCGTCGTATGAGCGCCCGCCGGTCGGCCAATGCGCGCGGCGTCGTCTGCGCGCCCGGCCTGGAGACGGCGTGTCTGATCGTCGATCTGTCGGACGCGAGGATGAAGCTGCGGCTGGACAGAGGCGGGGCCTTGCCGCGCGAGGTGGTGGTGGTCGATGTGGCCGCGGGCGTCGCCTATCCCGCCACCGTCGTCTGGCAGCGCGGGCAGGAGGCCGGGCTGAGGCAGACCGGGGCCAAATCGCTGAGAGGGCTGGCGCCGGCGAGGCTGATCCCCGCGCGCGACGCCTGGCTGAGGGCCGGCGGGCGCTGATCAGCCTGATTACTCCGCCGTGTCGGCGGGCATGGAGCCGGCGTTGATGGCGATGCGGCCCACCAGCCCCTTGACGATAAGGTCCAGGGCCGATCCCTCGCGATAGTCGGCGGCGGCGACGAAGTTCACACGGTCCTCCGAGATCAGGGAATAGACCTTCTTCTGATCCCGCTCGTTCGAGCGCGGGTCATAGACGGCGATCGAGAAGCCGCCCTTGGTGTGCATCATCTTCATGGTGGGCACGTCGGTGTCGCCGTCACCGATGAAAATCATCCGATCGAAGGGCACGGCGCGCTCGTCGTCGGGGATGAAGTGGTTGATGCGTTCGTGCTCCCAGTGGTTCTTTACGCCCTTGTTGATGCGGAACAGATACTGGGTCTTGGTCGTGTAGTTGACGCCGACCGCCGGCCAGGCGGCCTCGCCCTTGTCATCATAGACGTAGTGGGAGGCGAAGACGTGGGTCAGGGCGGGGCGGATCGGCGTGCCGTCGATCATCTCCTCCAGCCCGGCGGAGATGATGTAGTGCTCGATCTCCAGCCCGTATTTGGCCCCGAAGGCGTTCATCCGGTCGAACCAGCTGAGGTCCTTTAGGCCCTCGAACAGGGCCACCGCCTCGCCGTGCTGGCGCAGGGTCTCGCGCGTCACCGGGGCGCCGTTCTGGCGCGCGTGGTGCAGCATCAGCTGCATGTACATCAGGATGCCGTCGCCGTCGGCGTCCTTGGTCAGGCGCTCGGCCTCTTCCCAGAAGGCGCCGATGCCCATGCCGACGGAGGGGATGAAGGACACCTCCTGCATATTGCCGCGCGCCAGGGTGCCGTCGAAATCATAGATCAGGGCGGTCTTCAGCAGCGGGGTCTTGGGTTCGGCCGTATCGGACATGGGGCGAGATCCTTGGTGGAACCCGCCCTCTATATCAGCCCGCCGCGCCCGTCGATTGGCGCCGCTGACCGAAGGTGGGCGCCGCCGCCTTCTGCTCGGCCCAGTAGTCGGCGCCCGTCGTCGGCTTGAACATGGTGCGGGGCGACCCGTTGCGGGCCACCACGGCGAAGGTGTTGGTCGAGGCCTGATAGATCAGGGTGTCGCCATTGGGACGTTTGACGGTCTCGGCGTCGCGCGGAGGCTTTGTCGTGAAAGCCGTGACCTTCGTCAGATAATCCTCGGCTGAACGCGCGCCAAAGTCTGCGCCGTTGCGGTCGTAGAGACGCGCGATCTTGGCGTCGACTGTTTCGCGCCGATTGGCGGTCAGGACGGGTTTGACCTCCTCGGTCGTCGTTGTGGAGACCGAGACGCCCACCGGACCAGCCGAAGCGATGGGCGTGGTCGTGGTTCTTTCTCGCGTCTCGACCGCCGAGCTATTGTCGCAGCCGGCAAGCGCCAGCAGACCGCACAGGACCAGCGCGGTCCCTCCCCTCTTCAGCGTTCTCATTCTTCCCTCCAGATACCCGCTAGGCGCGACGAAAGCACAACTTTATTGTTCGTGCAATGTTCTCGTCTCGACGGCGTCACGCGCGGCGGCTAGACCGTGGGCATGGACACTCGCCCCCTTTCGAACCGCAAGATCCTGCTGATCGTCGGCGGCGGCATCGCAGCCTACAAGGCGCTGGAACTGGTGCGGTTGATCGCCAAGGCGGGCGGACAGACGCGAGTGATCCTGACCGAATCCGGGGCCGAGTTTGTGACGCCTCTGTCGCTAGCGGCGCTGAGCGGCCATCCGGTGCGTTCGGGCCTGTTCCATCCCGACGACGAGACCAGCATGGGTCATATCGAGCTCTCGCGCTGGGCCGACCTGGTGGTGGTGGCGCCGGCGACGGCGGGGCTGATCGCCAAGGCGGCGAACGGGGTGGCGGACGACCTGGCCTCGACAACCCTGATCGCCACGGACAAGCGGGTGCTGCTGGCGCCGGCGATGAATGTGCGGATGTGGGAGCATCCGGCGGTTCAGGCCAATATGGAGCGGTTGAGGGCCTTTCCCGGCTTCCATAGCATGGCGGTGGTGGGGCCGGATGACGGAGAGATGGCCTGCGGTGAATATGGGCCGGGTCGCATGGCGGAACCCGCCGCAATCCTGGAGGCCATCGAAGGGCTGCTGGCGGGCGCGGCGGGGCGACCGCTCAAGGGACGCAAGGCCGTGGTCACGGCCGGGCCGACATTCGAGCCGATCGATCCGGTGCGGGGCCTGACCAATCGCTCCAGCGGCAAACAGGGCTACGCCATCGCCGCCGCCCTGGCCGAACTGGGGGCCGAGGTGACGCTGGTGTCGGGGCCGACCGCGTTGGCCGCCCCGACCGGCGTGACGCGGATCGATGTTGAGAGCGCGCTGGAGATGCAGGCGGCGACGCAGAGCGCCCTTCCCGCCGACATCGCCGTGCTGTCGGCCGCTGTCGCCGACTGGCGCGTCGACACCATCGCCGGCGGCAAGATCAAGAAGGGGCCGGGCGGCCCGCCGACCCTGGCCTTGATCGAGAACCCCGACATCCTGGCCGGCGTCGCCGCGCCCGGTCCGAACCGCCCGGCCCTGGTCATCGGCTTCGCCGCCGAGACGACGGATCTGGAGGCCAATGCGCGCGCCAAGCTGTCGCGAAAGGGCTGCGACTGGATCCTGGGCAACGACGTGTCCGACGACGTGTTCGGATCGGACGGCAACGCCGTGCTGCTGGTCACCGCCGATCGGACCGAGACCTGGCCGCGCCAGTCCAAGACCGCCATCGCCCGGGCCGTCGCCGCCCGCATCGCCGATCATTTCAAGGCCCCCGAATGACCGAGACCCCGATCCAGATCCTGCGCCTGCCGCATTCCGAAGGCCTTCCCCTGCCCGCCTATGAGACGGCCGGTTCAGCGGGCATGGACCTGCGCGCCGCCGTGCCCGAGGATCAGCCGATGACCCTGGCCCCGGGTCAGCGGATGCTGGTGCCCACGGGGCTGAAGATCGCCCTGCCGCTGGGGTTCGAGGCCCAGGTGCGGGCGCGCTCGGGACTGGCGTTGAAACACGGCATCATCTGCCCCAATGCGCCGGGCACCATCGACAGCGACTATCGTGGGGAGTGCGGCGTGATCCTGGCCAACATCGGCGCCGAACCCTTCGTCATCCGCCGCGGCGAACGCATCGCCCAGCTGGTGATCGCCCGGCATGAACGCGCCGACTGGATCGAGGTCGAGACGCTGGACGAGACGGCGCGCGGGACGGGCGGGTTTGGATCGACGGGGCGGTAAAGCTCCCCGTGACACGCCCGTCAGACGCTATCGCTGCTGCATCGTGCGGCAAGGGGCATCGTTGTGTGGGTATAGACGCTCTAATCGCGTTTATGGCTACGCTAGGACCAGATGCGGGTTGGATCGATCTTGTTGAAATCTATGAGATCGCAGGAAATCGGGAAATTCCGCGGATAGATCTCAGCATCTACGGCGATCACGGCGCGTACGATCAACCTACCGAGGAACGCCGACGCTTGGCCAGAGAGCGGGTTGAATGGATGCTGGATGCAGTCTCTCTCGAGCCAAAAGTGTTCATTTTCCAAATCTGGCTAGACAGTCCGAACTAAATTCCTGGCGACTAAACCAGCGGCGCGGTCGGCTGGATGAGGCTGGCCTTGCGGCGGATATGTTCGCGCCAGGCGGTGTAGAGACCGCTGCTGGCGATCAGGGCGGCGCCGGCCAGGGTGGTGAGGGTGGGCGTCACGGCCATCAGCCACCAGCCGAAGACGATGGCGCCGACGATCTGGAGATAGTCGAAGGGCGCGACCACGGCGACCGGGGCCTTTTGCAGCGAGGCGGTCATGAACAGCTGGGCCAGGCCGCCGGCGATGCCCGATCCGATCAGCAGGGCGAAGGTTGCAGGCGCGTGCCAGTGGCCGACGAAGGGCAGCAGGATCGCCCCCACGACCGACGAGCCGACGAAGAACCAGAAGACGATGGCGGCGACGTGTTCGGTGTCGCGCAGCTGGCGCAGGGTGACGGTCACGCCGGCCGTCAGCAGGGCGGCGACCAGGCCGAAGGCGATCCCCTCCATCGGCACGGCTTGATCGGTCGAGCCCGGCCGCATGACGATCAGCACGCCGATGAAGCCGACGGCGACGGCGGCCCAGCGACGCGGGCCGACCGCCTCCTTCAGGATCAGGAAGGACAAGAGGGTGGCGAAGATGGGGGCGGTGAAGCTGAGGGTCGTGGCGTCGGCCAGGGGGAGCAGGGTCAGGGTCTGGAACACACACAGGATCGAGACGATGCCCAGGGCGCTGCGCCCGAGATGGGCCAGGGGACGGCGCGTTTTCAGACCCGACAAACCGCCCGGCTGGGTCAGCACCCAGGCCAAGACGACCGGCAGGCCGAAGAAGGCGCGGTAAAACAGCATCTCGGGCGCGACGACGCCGTCCAGCGACGCCAGTTTCAGCAACGCCGCCATGATCGAGAAACAGCCGGCCGCCGCGATGCGCAGGGCGATGCCGCGCGCAATATCCTCGCCTGACTTGGCCGTCGCCGTCACTACTCTATCCGCGCCTTTCGATGCGGCCGGAACGCCAGAGGCGCCTGGCCGTCGTGCGGCTTACGCCTGGCCGGTTTCGACCGGCTGCTGGGCGATCTGCTGCTGGCGCGCGATGTAGATGGCGGCGAAGTCGATGGGGTCCAGTTGGAACGGGGGGTAGAAGCCGCCGTCGGCCGTGGCACCCGAGATGATCTCGCGTGCGAACGGGAACAGATAGCGCGGGCATTCGATCAGCAGCAGCGGCTCGATGTCCTGCTCCTGGACATTGGCCAGCTGGAACAGGCCGCCATAGACCAGTTCGACGTGGAAGACGGGCTGGTTCTCGTGCGTCGCCTTGATGGATAGCTTCAGGTCCAGTTCGAACAGGCCGTCCGGGCGGCCCTGGGCGGCCATTTCAACGCCCAGGTCGATGGCGGGCTTGCCGTCGATGCGCAGGGACTCCGGGGCGCGCGGGTTCTCGAACGAGAAGTCGCGGACGTATTGCGCCAGGATGCGGAAGCCGGGACCGGCGGGCTGGCCCTGCTGGGCGTCGCCTTGCTGGGGCTGTTCGGCGGGAGGAGCGGCGTCGGTCATGAAACGGTCTTTGGCGCAGTTTGGGGCCGATGAGGCCGGAATGAGGCGCCGCGACTACCATGCCGGGACGCTTGGCCGCAACGTCGCGCGCGCGATTGGGGGCGCGCTTCGCCTTGCCTCACCCTATATGAGCCCGTAATCACGCCAGACTAAGTGTTTGGCGCACCCGTCGTTCGCTACAGGAATCTCCTCTTGAACATGCCGGTTCAGTTCCAGGTCGTCGTCTTCGCCTTCATCGCAGCCTTCGTGCTGTTCCAGCTCTACAATGTGCTGGGTAAGCGGGTGGGCCGTCAGCCGCAGGAAGACGCCAAGATCGCGCCGCCCGGCCCGGCCCAGGCCGAGACGCCCAAGATCGCGGCGATCGACCCGGCGACCCTGGCCTCCATCGCCAGCCTGAAGGCGCGCGATCCGGCGTTCGACCCGGCCCGTTTTCTGGACGGGGCGCGCCAGGCCTATGAGACCATCGTGCGCGGTTACGCCGCCGGCGACCGGGCCGCGCTGAAGCCGTTGCTGAAGCCGAACGTCTTCGCCTCGTTCGAGACCGGCATCGCAGCGCGCGAGACGCGCGGAGAGACCGAGACGGTCGAGTTCCTGTATCCGCCCCGGGCCGATCTGGAAGGCGCGGTCGCCGAGGGCGACAAGGCCGTGGCCAAGGTCCGTTTCCTGGCCGAACTGCGCAGCCGGGTGACCAAGGCCTCAGGCGAAACGGCGGACGCGACGACGGGCGAGCCGCTGGTGGAGGAACGCCGCACGGCCGAACACTGGACCTTCGAACGCACCCTGGGCGCGACGGACCCGAACTGGGTCCTGGCGCGCGTCGAGCCGGCCAACGCCTGATGGCGGTTCAGGGCCGGTCGGGCGGACTGGCGACGCTGACGGCCGCCCTGGCTGTCGCCGCCTGTTCGACCGGGCCGATGACGCCGACGGGGACGACGGGGCCGCAGACGGGGCCGGTTCCCTATACGCCCTCGCCCAATCCGATCCCGCCACCCGCGCCGTCCGATGCCCTGAGCCCCGCCGTGCTGCCGGGGTGGAATCAAGAAGACCATCTGGCCGCCTTCCGGGCCTATGTGGACGGGTGCGGCGCGGCGCGTGACGAGGCCGCACGCCGGGTCTGCGGACGCGCCAAGGCCATGGCGACGACGATGACGATCACGCCGTCGCAGGCGCGCGCCTTCTTCGAGGCCAGCTTCAGCGCGATCCCGGCCCAGACGCCGGACGGGCGACCGGGGCTGCTGACCTCCTATTTCGCGCCCGAATATCCGGCGCGGCGACGGCCGGACGCCGAGTTTTCGGCCCCCGTCCTGCCCAAGCCCGCTAATCCCCGCGCCGCCGGCGACCGGGCCTATATCGAATCCGCCGCACGGCTGGAGCAGGCCCTGGCCTGGATGCGGGCCGAGGACCTGTTCTTTCTGCAGATCCAGGGGTCGGGCTATCTGACGTTCGAGGACGGCACGCGCGGCCGCGCCGCCTATGCCGCCGACAACGGCAAGCCGTTCGTGGGCATCGCCCGGCCGATGGCGCAGCAGGGGCTGTTGCCGCAGAACGGCACCTCCGGAGACGCGATCCGGGACTGGCTGGCCAGCCATCGGGGCTATGAGGCGCAGGCGGTGATGGCGCTGAACCCGCGCTACATTTTCTTCCGGCTGGACCCCGACGATGACGGCCATCCGGCGGGGGCGGCGGGCGTGCCCCTGACCGAGCGGCGGGCCATCGCGGTCGATCCAGCGCACTGGCGCTATGGCGAACTGGTCTGGCTGGAGGCCGACGGGGGCAATCTGCGCGGCGCCACGGCCAGCTACCGCGGTCTGGCCATGGCGCTGGACACCGGATCGGCCATTCGCGGACCGGTGCGCGCGGACCTCTATATGGGGCGCGGCGACCGCGCGGGGGCCGAGGCCGGGACGGTGCGCCATCCTTTGCGGATGTGGCGGCTGGTCCCGAAGGGTTAGGCCCCTGCCCGGCTAGGCCAGGTCTTCGATCTCGTCTTCGGTTAGTTCGCCGGGGACGATGGTGACGGGCAGTTTGCGGCCGCCGATCTGCGCACCCTGTTTGATGATGGCCGAGACCAGCGGGCCGGGGCCGCGCGAGCTGGTTCCGGCGGCCAGCACCAGGATTTTGATCTCAGGGTCGGCGGCGACGACCTTCTTGATCGCGGCCTGGGCTTCGCCCTTTTCGATCAGGAAGACCGGCGCGGCGCCGGAGCGGGTCTGCGCCTCCTCGCCCAGGCGGTTGAGCAGGATTTCCGCCTCCTGGCGCTGCTGGCGTTCGATTTCCTCGCGCACGCCCGACCAGTGGGCGTCGCTGTCGGTCGGCAGGACGCGCAGCATGACCACGCGCCCGCCTGTCGATTTCGCCCGGCGCGAGGCGAACCGCAGGGCGGCCTCGAACTCCGGACTGTCGTCGACGACGACGAGGAACTTTCTCGGCATTGCGGCCTCCCCAGCCTGATCAGCCGCTGAAGAGGCCGTGCGACGACGGCTTCGTCAAGCGAAGACCCGCTGCTCAGCCATTCACGGCCGCTGTCGCCAGATCGCGGATCGTCGCGTTGGCGATGGTCAGTTTGGCGAAGGTCCATCCCGAGCCCGACTGTTCGATCTCGTCCACCGAGGCGCGCACGCCCTCGACCGTCGCCTGTTTGGAGCCGATCCAGGCGTCCACGGCGGCCTCGGCCGCGTCCTCGCTGACGCCGACCGACGGATCGGAAGCGCGGGCGACGGCGCGGGTTAAGGCCGCCTGCTCGTTCATCAGGTCCTCGATCAGACGACGGACGGCGAGACGATCGAAATGATCCGCAGACGGAATGGAGCCGGCGGCGGCGCGCAGACGGTCGAAGTCGAAGGCGGCCCCGACCTGGTGATACAGGCGCGCCATGGCTGCGACCGGCCAGTTCGCCTCCTGCGCCAGGTCCCCGATGTCGGAGGCGGCGACGAGGGGGCGCATGATGGCGATGCTGCGGGTCAGATCCTCAGGCGCGCCATGGTCGGCGAAGCGTTTGACGCGCGCATCCAGACGCCCTTGTTCGAAGCGCGACAGGACCGGCGCGCCCTCGGCCTGCAAGGCGTCGGCGATCGGACGATAGCGGTCGATCAGGGCCTGGACCGACAGACCGCCCTTGGCGCGGCGGGCCAGCCAGAAGGTCTGACGACGCAGGACGACGGCGATTTCCTGATAGAGGGCGATCTGCGCCTCGGCCGAAATCCTCAGGTCCAGGGCCGACACGGCGTCCCAGGCTTCGTCCAGACGGAAGACGCGGCGCGCCGCCTCGAAGGCGATGATCAGGGCGGTGGTGTCGCATTCCGCCGAGCCGCGCAGGCGGTCGGGGAAGGTCGGGCCGCACATGTTGACGACTTCGTTGGCCATGACCGTGGCGATGATCTCGCGCCGCAGACGGTGGCTCTTCATCTCCGGTTCGAACCGGGCCAGGGCCTCGGGGAAGTAGCGAACCAGGATCTGTTCGAAGAAGGGATCCTCGGGCGCCTGCGAGGCGACGATATCGTCCGACAGCTCCAGCTTGGCATAGGCCATCAGGACGGCCAGCTCGGGCCGGGCCAGCGGAATGCCGGCCGTCATCAGCTCCTTGACACGGCCGTCGTTGGGCAGGCCCTCGACCTTGCGGTCCAGCTTTCCGCGCGCCGAGAGGCTCTGCATGAACCGCTGCTGGGCGTCCAGGGCGCCGACGCCTTCGGCCTGTTGCAGGGTCAGGGCCAGGGTCTGGTCGTAGTTGTGAGCCAGCACCTTGAGGCCGACCTCGTCGGTCATGGAGGCCAGAAGCGGCGTGCGCTCCTCGGCCGGCAGGACGCCGTTGGTCACGGCCGACCCGACCAGGATCTTGATGTTGACCTCGTGGTCGGAAGTGTCGACCCCGGCGGAATTGTCGATGGCGTCGGTGTTGATGCGACCGCCGCCTTGACCGAAGGCGATGCGTCCCGCCTGGGTGAAGCCGAGGTTTGCGCCCTCGCCCACCACCTTGACCCGCAGTTCGTCGGCGTTGATGCGCAGGGCGTCGGTGCCCTTGTCCCCGACCTGGGCGTCGGTCTCGGCCGCCGATTTCACATAGGTGCCGATGCCGCCCAGATAGAGCAGTTCGACCGGCGCCTTCAGGATGGCGCGGATCAGGCTAACCGGGTCCAGTTCGTCCTCGGCGATGTCCAGGGCCGCCTTGATCTGAGGCGTCAGCTGGATCGACTTGGCCGAGCGCGAGAAGACGCCGCCGCCCTCCGAGATCAGCGCCTTGTCATAGTCCTGCCAGGACGAGCGCGGCAGATCGAACAGACGCTTGCGCTCGGTCCAGCTGGCCACATGATCCGGGTTCGGATCAATGAAGATGTCGCGGTGATCGAAGGCGGCGACCAGGCGCGTCGCCTTGGACAGAAGCGCGCCGTTGCCGAAGACGTCGCCGGACATGTCGCCGACGCCGACCATGGTGAAGGGCTGGGTCTGGATGTCCTTGCCCATCTCGCGGAAGTGGCGCTTGACCGCCTCCCACGCGCCGCGCGCGGTGATGCCCATGGCCTTGTGGTCATAGCCGATGGAGCCGCCCGAGGCGAAGGCGTCGCCCAGCCAGAAGCCGTAGGCGGCCGAGACGCCGTTGGCGATGTCGGAGAAGGTCGCCGTACCCTTGTCGGCGGCCACGACCAGATAGGGGTCGTCGCCTTCCCAAGCGATGACACTGGCCGGATGGGTCACCGAACCGTCGGCGGCGATGTTGTCGGTGATGTCCAGAAGGCCGGACAGAAAGGTGCGATAGGCGCGGATGGCCTCGCCCTGAATGGCCTCACGGTCCGTCGTGCGGGGCAGTTGCTTGGGATAGAAGCCGCCCTTGGACCCAACCGGCACGATGACCGCGTTCTTGACCTGCTGCGCCTTGACCAGGCCCAGGACCTCGGTGCGGAAGTCGTCGCGACGGTCCGACCAGCGCAGCCCCCCGCGCGCGACGGGACCAAAGCGCAGATGCACGCCCTCGACGTGCGGCGCCCAGACGAAGATCTCGCGATAGGGTTTGGGCAGGGGCAGGTCGTCCAGCTCGCGCGAGGCGATCTTGATCGAGATGTGCGGCTTGGGCTGACCGTCGACGTCCAGCTGGAAATAGTTGGTGCGCTTGATCGCGCCGATCAGGGCGGCGATGCGGCGCAGGGCCCGGTCGTGATCCAGGCTTTTCACGTCCTGCAGCAGAGTGACGATCTTGGCGTCCAGCTCGGCGACAGCCGGCGCGCGGTCGTCAGCCGAGCCCCCTTCGGGCGCGAACTTGGCCTTGAAAAGCGACAGCAGGGCGCGCGCCACGTCGGGATATTCGCGCAGGGCCTCTTCCTGCACCGTTTGGGAGGGGTCGAGACCCGTCTGCTGGCGATAGTGGGCCAGGGTGCGGATCAGGGCGGCGTCGCGCCATTCCACGCCCAGTTCGATCACCAGGCGGTTGAAGCCGTCGCTTTCGTTGCGGCCGGTCCAGACGGCGGCGAAGGCGTCCTCAAAAGGCCCCTTCACGTCATCGAAGACCAGCGCTTCGCCGCGCGGATCCTCCATCAGGAACTCGTGGACGTGGATCTCCTCCTCGCCCATCGGACGGATCGGATAGCCGTATTCCTCCAGCGTCTTCAGGCCCATATCGGCCAGGATCGGCAGGACGTCGGACAGGGGAACGGCGGGGCCGCGACGATAGAGTTTGAAGCGGAACTGCAGGCGGCTGTCGTCCGGCGTGCGGAAGGCGCGCACGGCGACGGCCTTGCCCTCGCCGGGCAGACCGGTCTCATTCAGCCGGTTTACATATTGCAGGTCGGTCGCGGCCTCATCGGCGTCATAGCGATCGCGATAGGCGGCGCCGAAGGCGCGGGCCCATTGGGCGCTCAGCGGCCCGACGGCGACTTCCTCGACGCCCGAGCGACGCAGGGCGCCTTCGAAACGATCGACCCAGCCGCGACCGGCCTCGGCCACGTCGGCCTCCAGCTGGGCGGCATCCGGGATCGGGTGGGCGCCGGGCTCCACGCCGATGATGTAGTGGATGCGCACCAGCGGCGCGTCGGACAGTTGCGGGTACCAGGCCGAGATGCGGCCGCCCCAGGCGCGGGCGATGATCTGGCCGATGCGTTCGCGCACGGCGGAATCGAACTTCTCGCGCGGGATGAAGCACAGGACCGAGACGAAGCGGTCGAACGGATCCTGGCGCGAGAACAGGCGGATGCGCGGCCGGTCGTAAAGGTGAAGGATGCCCAGGGCGATGGACAGCAGCTCGTCCTCGCTGACCTGGAACAGTTCGTCGCGCGGATAATTCTCAAGGATGTTCTTGAGGCGTTTTTCGTTGTGGCTTCCGGGCGCCTTGTCGGCGCGGGCCAGGGCGTTGGCCACCTTGCGACGCAGCAGCGGCACCTCGGTCGCCAGCTGGTCGTAGGCTTCCGAGGTAAACAGGCCGACGAACCGGGTCTCGCCCGTCGCCTTGCCGTCCGGGCCGTACCGCTTGACCCCGACATAGTCCATGTAGGCGCGGCGGTGGACGCGCGAGCGGGCGTTGGCCTTGGCCACGGTCACCGGTTCGCTGAGGTCCAGCTGGCGGCGCATCTGGTGCGTCAGGACGGCGGGTTCGGAGGCGCGGCGCAGCACGGTGCGCTCAGGATCGGCCAGAATGCCCAGGCCGTCAGTCGACAGGCCCAGCGGCGCCTCGGCCTCATAATCGCCGTCGGCGTTCAGCGGATAGCTGTAGTCGCGCGCGCCCAGGAAGACGAAATGGTCGCTCTTCAGCCATTTCAGGAAGGCGATGTTCTCGGCCAGAACGGCGGCATCGACCGGGGGCGGGGTCTCTTCCAGACGCTGCACGGCCTGGCGCATCAGGGACGTCATGGCGTCGTGATCGGCGACGGCGGCATGGACGTCCGACAGGCTCTGGGCCAGGCCTTCGCCCAGGATGTCGCGACGCTCCTGCGGCACGCTGTCGATGACCAGCATGATGATCGACAGGCGACGGCCGTCCAGCTCGACCACCGGGTGGAACAGGGCGCGTACCGACACGCCGGCTTCCGCCAGGGCGCCCATGACGCTGTCAACCAGGAAGGGGGCGTCGGACTGGACGATGCGCACCAGATCGTAGTCGAGCACCTGACCGTTCGCGCCGTGCAGCGGGCCGACGGTGATGGCGGGGGCCGCATTTCCGGTCGGGTAGGCCTTGGCGGCGCTCCAGGAGGCGGCGAGCAGGGCGGCCAGATCCTCGCCGCTCAGCTCAGGCGTCTCATCGGCGGAATAGTCTTCGTGCGCCTGGGTCAGATAGGTCTGTTCGACTGCGCCGGGCCCGGTCCCCACGATCTTGGCGAAAGCCGCCTCCAGCGCGGCCTTGGTGATCGGCTGAACGGGTTGGCGCAGATCGTGGGCGGTCATGGACGAGCAGTCTCGAACGACGCGGCAGGGCCGCAAGGGATGCGGCGCGACGAGGCGCCACCCCCGCTGACTAGGCCAGGTCCGGTCGCTCGGGAAGCCCCTGGCGACCGTTCATTGTAATGATCAGTGATCAGGTTGGAATTATTGTGCAGCGCCACAAAGCAGAAAGCCGCCGGACTGGGGGAGTCCGGCGGCCTGCGCGAGCGGCGCCTGGAGGGGAGGGGAGGGCGCCGGCTTCGCTTCGCTGCGGTTCGGAGGGGGAGTGTCCCGCAGCGTCGAATTGGGAAATGGGAAGCCGCCTGCGCCGTTCAAGAGCGCATCAGGCGGAATTTTTCGCGACATTTTGGCGCCTGCGAGCGGCGACGAAGACGTCGGCGGATGCGGGCGACAACGGATTCCGATGCTATGCGTTAGGATGGGTCAACGGTGAAGCTGGAGCACCCGATTACATGCGTCGCTTTTTGATGGGTTCGATCGTGGCGGCCGTGGTCGGCCTGCTGCTCGCCGGCGCCGGATACTGGGCCTATTGGAACTTCTATTCGCGGTTCCAGCCGGTCACCATCAGCCGCAATCAGGCCGAAGTGCAGCAACTGCTGGACGAGGCGTCCTGGGTGTCGGACGGCAGCGGGGGACAGGCCCTGTATATCGTCACCTATCGCGACAGCGCCTCGGCCCTGCGTTACGCGCGCGACGAGGCGCCCAAGCTGAAGGCGGCGGGGATCGAGACGCGCTACATCCTGTTCGCCCGCCCCGATCTGGAAGGCGCGGCGCAATCGACGGCGGCGGAGCGGGCGACGGTCGCCGAGCTGTGGCTGACGCGGGACTGGCCGCTTTATCAGCGCTGGATGGCGACGCCGGCCAAAAGCTGGACCGCCGCCGGCGTGCCGCAGGCGGACGGCTATCTGGCGCGCACCGCCGTGGTCGAGGCCGGACGTCGCTTCAACGAACGGCTGAGCCAGCTGCTCAAGGAATCCGGCGTCGACATCAGCTATCCGCTGATCCTGTGGCGCGACAAGCAGGGCTTCCTGAAGGCCTGTGGTTGCTCGGACCGGCAGGCCTGGGCCTTCATCCGCGACGATGTCGGCGCGCCCGACCGGTTGGGGCAGCCCGACACGGGACCGATCGCGCCCGACGAAGCGGCGCCGGCGCAGGACGCCCGCCCTTCGGCCATGCCCTATCCGGACCTGCCGGCGATCCCTCCGGTCGATGCGCCGACGAGCGGGATCACGCCGACGCCGCCCTCGCCTCAAGCCCGCCCGGCGACCCCACCCGCATCGAACCGACCGGCGACGCCGCCGCGCACGGCCCCGGCGCCCAGCAAGCAGGAAGACACGACCTTCTACTGATCAGAGAGATTGGCAGGCCGCGATCAGGCGATCGATGTCGTCGGCGTCCTGATACAGGCCGAAGCCGAAGCGGATGACGTCGTCACGCACGTCGGTGACGATGTTCGCCGCCCGCAGACCGGCGCACCAGGCTTTGGCGTCGGGATGACGCAAGGCGAGGAAACGGGCGCGCGGCCCATCGCCCTCGACCGGATTGAGGATTTCGGCCTGAGATAACACCCCGGCCTGTCCCGCCTGAACGGCCTGCTGGAACTTGGTCGCCAGATCGCGCGCATGGGCGGCGATGGCGGCGGTGTCCAGCCCCTGCTGATCCAGCATTCGGCGCACGGCGTTGAAGCGATACAGCGGCGTGCAGTCGAAGGTCGCGCCCCAGAAGCGACCGCCGTCGCTGCGATACTGAACGCCGCCGGGAGGCCCCGACAGGTCGCCGAACTCCGCGAACCATCCGGTGACGACAGGGCGGGGGCAGAAACCGGGCGGGGCATGCAGGAAGCAGACGCCCTCGCCCGACATGGCGTACTTGTAGCCGCCGGAGACATAGAAGACCCGGTCCGCCACCGCCGACAGATCGGTCGGGGTCGCCATGAAGCCGTGATAGCCGTCGATCAGCACCCAAGGCCCTTCGGGTCTCGCCAGGGCGGCGAGCTGGTCGATGCCGTCGAACAGGCCCCCGGTGCGGAAGAAGACCTGGCTGACCACGATCCAGTCGTAACCGCCCTTGGACGCCTCCGCGACGAAGCGATCAGAGAAGGTGTCGAAGGGCGCCAGCGGAACGCGTGTGACCACCGCCGCCCCGACCTCTTCCCACCGTTCGGCCTGACGACGGAAGGAGTGGAATTCGCCGTCGGTCGCCAGAACGCGGACCGGCTTGGTCTCCACGCCTGAAAACAGACGCAGCAGGAAGTCGTGGGTGTTGGACGAAAAGACGATGCTGTCGGGCGAGGGCAGGCTCAGCTCAACCGCGACATGGGCCTGGGCCTCTGGGATCACCTGACCGAAGACGAGATCCCACTTGTGGTCGGCATGCAGATTGGCGTCGAGCCAGGTCTGCTGCTGCGCCTCGAAACTGGCGTCGGGCCACAGGTGATGGCTGTGCGCGGCGAAATGCAGCCGACCGGGCGCCGCCGACAGGGCGCGGGAGAAGAGGGACTTGTAGGTCATCCCTCTTCTTTAGGACATCTCACCCAGCGCTCAAGCAGCGAGCCGCCACGCGGCGAGCGATAGCGCTGCGCGTAGCGCGCCTCTTAAACGAGAGCCCCGTGACAGTGTTTGAACTTGCGGCCCGAGCCGCAGGGGCAGGGGGAGTTGCGGCCGGTCATTTCCCAGCCGGGCGGCAGGGCCTCGACGGGCAGTTTGGAGCGGTCGTCGCCGATCAGCGTGCCTTCGGGATTCTGGGCCGACGGATCAGCCATCTCGTTCTCGCCGGTGCCGGGGTTCAGGTGGATCTCCTGGAACTCGGGCAGTTCGGGCGGCGCCTGGAAGCGGAACTCGACCGTCATCAGCCAGCGGGTCACGTTGTGGCGCAGGTCGTAGAGCAGGTTCTCGAACAGCGAGAAGGCTTCGGTCTTGTATTCGTTCAGCGGGTCGCGCTGGCCATAACCGCGCAGGCCGATGACGCCCCGCAGGTGGTCCAGGTGGACCAGGTGCTCGCGCCACTGCATGTCGATCATCTGCAGCATGAACTGCTTTTCCAGACCGCGCGTCTGTTCGGCCCCGATCATCTCCAGACGTTCGGCGGCGCGCGCATCGGCGGCGGCCAGCAGCCGCTCCTCGATCTCCTCGTTCGATACGCCTTCCTCGGCGGCCCAGTCGTGCAGCGGCAGCTCAAGACCCAGGGTCGAGCGGACCTTTTCGTCCAGGCCGTCGATGTCCCACTGCTCGGCATAGGCCTTGGGCGGCATGTAGCGTTCGACCAGGTCCGACACGACGTCGCGGCGGAAGTCGCCGACCAGTTCCGAAAGATCCTCGGAGTCCATGAACTCCTGGCGCTGCTCGAACACCGCCTTGCGCTGATCGTTCACGACGTCGTCGTATTTCAGCAGATTCTTG
Source organism: Brevundimonas vesicularis (assembly GCF_044807075.1). Classification (GTDB taxonomy): domain Bacteria; phylum Pseudomonadota; class Alphaproteobacteria; order Caulobacterales; family Caulobacteraceae; genus Brevundimonas; species Brevundimonas vesicularis_G. Next base: position 623,683 of record NZ_CP085234.1, on the reverse strand, counting down.
CGGATGTCGTAGTTGCGGGTCTCGACGCGCTTCTGAGCGGTTTCGATGGCGCGGTTCAGCCAGGGGTGGGTGATCGCCTCGCCCTCCGCCACGCCAAAGGTCTTCATGATCGAGTCGAGGCGGTCGCCGGCGAAGATGCGCAGCAGGTCGTCCTCGCAGGACAGGTAGAACTTCGACGTGCCGGGGTCGCCCTGACGGCCGGTGCGGCCGCGCAGCTGGTTGTCGATACGGCGGCTTTCGTGGCGCTCGGTGCCCAGAACGAACAGGCCGCCGGCGGCCAGCGCCTTTTCTTTCTGCACAGCGATCTCGGCCTTGAACTCGGCCTCCTTGGCCGCTTCCATTTCCGGCGTGACCTCGACGGCCATGTTGCGCTGTTCCAGCAGCCACTTCTGCATCTTCATCTCAAGGTTGCCCCCGAGTTGAATGTCGGTGCCGCGGCCGGCCATGTTGGTGGCGATGGTCACCGCGCCCGGCAGGCCGGCGTCGGCGACGATATAGGCTTCCTGTTCGTGCTGACGCGCGTTCAGAACACTGTGCGGAATGCCGCGCAGCTTGGTCTCGTAGGTGATGTCATAGGCGGCGTCGCCGATCTTCTCGGCTTCCTTGGCCTTGCCCGCATATTCCGGCTTCAGCTTGCGCGAGGTCTCGACCTTGTACTCGAAGCGGTTCAGCAGGTCCGACAGCTGTTCCGAACGCTCGATCGAGACGGTGCCGACCAGGATCGGCTGACCGGCCAGGTGGCATTCGGCGATCTGGCGCGCGATGGCCTGGTTCTTCTCGGCGTGGGTCCGATAGACCTCGTCGTCGTAGTCCTTGCGCTGGATCGGCCGGTTGGTCGGCACCTCCAGCACGTCCATCTTGTAGATGTCGCCGAATTCCTGGGCCTCGGTCGCAGCCGTGCCGGTCATGCCCGACAGCTTCTGGTAAAGGCGGAAATAGTTCTGGATGGTGACCGAGGCCAGAGTCTGGTTCTCGGGCTGGATCTTGACGTCTTCCTTGGCCTCGATGGCCTGGTGCAGGCCTTCGGACAGGCGGCGGCCGGTCATCATTCGGCCGGTGAACTCGTCGATCAGGACGATCTCGCCGCCCTTGATGATATAGTCCTTGTCGCGCTGATACAGGGTGTTGGCCCGCAGGGCCTGGTTCGAGTGGTGAACCAGGCTGATGTTGGCGGCGTCGTACAGGCCGGTGGTGTCCTCAGCGAAATGGCCGCCCTGTTCCAGAGCCTGTTCCAGACGCTCGGAGCCCAGTTCGGTCAGCAGGACCTGCTTCTGCTTCTCGTCGAGCTCGAAGGTGTCCTTGTCCTTGATCAGGTCTTTGATCAGGCCGTCCAGCACCTTGTAGAGATCCGAACGGTCCTCGGTCGGGCCCGAGATGATCAGAGGCGTACGCGCTTCGTCGATCAGGATGGAGTCGACCTCGTCGACGATGGCGAAGTTGTGCGGACGCTGCACCATCTCGCGCCGGTCATAGACCAGGTTGTCGCGCAGATAGTCGAAGCCGAACTCGTTGTTGGTGCCGTAGGTGACGTCGGCGTTGTAGGCCTGCTGGCGCTGACCCTGGCTGAGGCCGTTGACGATGACGCCGACCTCAAGACCCAGGAAGCGATAGACCTTGCCCATCGTCTCGGCGTCGCGGCGGGCCAGGTAGTCGTTGACGGTGATGACGTGCACGCCCTTGCCGGGCAGGGCGTTCAGATAGACCGGCGCCACGGCGACCAGGGTCTTGCCTTCGCCGGTCCGCATCTCGGCGATGCCGCCTTCATGCAGGATCATGCCGCCGGCCAGCTGAACGTCGTACTGACGCTGGCCCAGCACGCGCTTGGAGGCTTCTCTGACAACGGCGAAGGCTTCGGGCAGGATCTTGTCCAGGGTCTCGCCGTTCGCCAGCCGATCGCGGAAGGCGTCGGTCATCATCCGCAGTTCGTCATCGGACAGGGCGGCGAACTTGGGCTCCAGCGCATTGATGCGCTGGGCGTGGTCCTGAAAGGCCTTGACCTTGCGGTCGTTGGAAGAGCCGAAAAGTTTCTTGGCGAAGCCGAGCATATTGGATCCGGTAAGCGGTCGAGCGTCTGCGAGCTGAGCGGCTCTGAAATCCCGTGAGGGGCGGCGATACGGACGCCGTGAGAGAGGCCCTGACCGACCGCAGCCCCGGAGCGCCGCATCAGGCGCGCGCGAAGGGCCGCGCAGACGATCAAAACCCCTCGACTTGGGCGCAGGCGGGACTTAAGCACCGGCCTAACCCCTGTCAACGCGAGGGGCTTTCGGCCGCCTTCGACGGAGCGCCCCCTTGAACCCATTCCGGCGATCTTCACGCATCCTGACGGCGGCCTTGCTGACGGCGACGCTTTCGACCGCCGCCTGTGCGCGCAGCGGCGACAACCGACCGCCCGAACAGGGGGACCAGGCCGTCGCCACGGTTCAGGACGAGACCATCTGGGCCTCGGACGTGAAGCGCGAGGCGGTGGCCCAAGGTTTGATCGGCGAGGACGAGGCGCTGGATACGACGTCGGATCTCTTCCGCCGGGTGCTGGACGAGGTGATCGATCAGAAGCTGCTGGCCGGAGAAGCGCAGCGGCGGCGGCTGGACTCCTCGCCCCTGGCGCAGCGGCGTCTGGAAGCGACGCGCGAACGCATCCTGGGCGACATGCTGGTCGAGAGCGTGGTCAACAACGCCGTTTCGGACCAGGCGGTGCAGACCCTGTATAATGAGCAGCTGCGGCTGGCGAAGACGTCGGAAGAGATCCGTGTGCGGCTGATCCTGTCGCGCACCAAGCCCGAGGCGGACGCCGTGATCGGCATTCTGGGCCAGGGCGCCGGCTTCGAGGCGGTGGCGGCGGAGCGGTCGATCGACGAGGCGACACGCTTTTCCGGCGGCGACCTGGGCTATTCGACGCTGGACGTGATGCCCCAAGCCTATGCCGACGCCCTGCGCGACAAACCGGCCGGCTCGACCGTCGGGCCATTCCAGACCGAGGGCGGCTGGGCTGTTCTGAGGGTCGAGGACCGGCGCAAGGAAAACCCGCCGACGCTGGAACAGGCCCGACCGCAGATCGTGCGCTATCTGACCTATGAGGGCGTGCGGCAGTTGCTGGAACAACTGCGCGGCAAGGCCAAGGTCGATGTCCGCCTGCCCGCCCAGACGCCGCCCGCATCGCCCGCTCCTTCCGCCCCTTCCGCTCCTCCGGGCGCCTGACATGACCAAGCCTCCCTCCACGACCGGCCAGAAGATCGAGCATGCGTTCGAAAAGGCGCTGGACCCGTTCGCCACGGCGCTGAAGCGCGCCACCCGCACGCCGGGATCGGATGCGGCCCCGGCCGCAGCGCCTGCGCCCGCCGCCGCCGGCAAGCCCGGCCTGGCCATCTCGCCCTTAGCCGTGCCGTTCCCGAGCATTCCGCCGATCGGCGGGGTCGAGATCGCGACCGCGCGCGCCGGCTTCTACAAGCATGAGCGCGACGATCTGGTGGTGTTCCGGTTCGCGCGGGGGACCAGCTGCGCCGGGGTCTTCACCCGCCACAAGATCGGCTCGGCGCCCGTGGACTGGTGCAAGAAACATCTGGCCGGGGCCGAGGGCGGCAAGGATGTGCGCGCCCTGGTGATCAACGCCGGATGCGCCAACGCCTTCACCGGCAAGGCCGGCGCGGATGCGGCGCGGCGCACGGCCTCGGAGGTCGCCAAACGGTTCGGCTGTCGTCAGCGCGACGTCATGCTGGCCTCGACCGGGGTGATCGGGGTGGTGCTGGACGACAAGAAGATCGTCGCCAAACTGCCCGAGATCGAGACCGGGCTGGAGGCGGACGCCTGGCCCCGGGCGGGTCGCGGCATCATGACCACCGACACCTTCCCCAAGGGCTCCTACGCCGAGGCCGAGATCGAGGGCTACAAGGTCCGGATCGCCGGCATCGCCAAGGGATCGGGCATGATCGCGCCAGACATGGCGACCATGCTGGCCTTCATCGTCACCGACGCCGACATCCATCCGAACGTGCTGCAGGCGCTGCTGGGCCTGCACGTACGCACCACCTTCAACAGCGTGACGGTGGACGGCGACACCTCGACCAACGACACGGCCCTGCTGTTCGCCACCGGAACCTCGGGCGCGCCGCGCATCGGGCGGGTCGGGGATCGCCGGCTGAAGAACTTCTCGGCCGCCCTGGACAAGGTGATGCTGGATCTGGCCCACCAGCTGGTGCGCGACGGCGAAGGCGCAACCAAGTTCGTCAAGGTGACGGTGGACGGGGCCGCCTCGCCCGCCTCCGCCCGCAAGCTGGCCAAGTCCATCGCCGACAGCCCGCTGGTCAAGACCGCCATCGCCGGTCAGGACGCCAACTGGGGCCGGGTCGTCATGGCGGTGGGCAAGACCGAGGAGCCGGTCGACCGCGACCGCCTGGCCATCAAGTTCGGCCCGCACCAGGCCGCCGTCGACGGCGCGCCATCTCCGACCTACGACGAGGCCAAGATGACCGCCTATATGAAGAACCCCGAAATCGACATCACCGTCGACGTGGGTTCGGGCCGGGCGTCGGCGACCGTGTGGACCTGCGATCTGACCAAGGGCTACATCGAGATCAACGGCGACTATCGCTCGTGACCGCTGCGCCCCTTCTCACCGTCCTGGTCGTCGCCGTCGCCCTGATTGACGTGGACGGGCGGGTGCTGATCGCCAAGCGTCCCGAGGGCAAGACGCTGGCCGGGCTGTGGGAGTTTCCGGGCGGCAAGGTCGAGCCCGGAGAGCGGCCGGAACAGGCCCTGATCCGCGAGCTGAAGGAAGAGCTGGGGATCGACGTCAGCGAAAACTGTCTGTCGCCGTTCGTTTTCGCCAGTCACGCTTACGATTCGTTTCACCTGTTGATGCCATTGTACCTGTGCCGACGGTGGGACGGCGTGGTCACGGCGCGTGAACACGACGGCCTGGCCTGGGTGAAGCCGAGCAAGCTTTCGGACTATCCCATGCCCCCGGCGGACGAACCTCTGGTCGCCTGGTTGCGCGACCTGCTCTGACCACCGCCGACCAGGGAGGCCGGCCATGCGACGTCTTATCGGCCGGTTCCTGCGCAATGAGAGCGGGGCCACAGCCATCGAATACGGCCTGATCTGCGCCTTGATCTTCCTGGCGATCGTGACCTCGGTCAGCGCCCTGGCGAACACGCAGAACGGCGGCCTGGCCGTAACGGTGGAGCGGCTGACCACCGCCATGAAGGCCGTCGTCGGCAACTAGTCCGGCTCGTCGCCCGTCATTTCCCTGACGCCCAGCGCATCGGCCAGCCGCGTCTTGGCGGAGCCGCGCGGCAGGGGCTTCTGCTGGCTGTCATGGGGTTTCCAGCCGGCCAGATGAATGATCTCGAACGTCGCCGGGATGCGGCCGTCGTCGAAACCGTATCGCTCGGCATAGAGGGCGGCGGCGCGCGCCATGATGCGGCGGCTCAACGGCCGAACGGGTCCGTGCAGCACATTGGTCTCGCCCATGGCGCGCAGGTCGCGGATCAGGGCGAACAGGTCGGTGTAGCGGACGGTGAACCGATCCACGTCCGACACCGGCAGGGCGAACCCGGCGCGCTGCAAGAGGGCCGCCCCGTCATAGCCGTCAGCGAAGGGCGAAACCCGCGCCTGGGCGCCGCCGCGCTCCTCCAGTTCGACCTCGGTCAGGACGGCGCGAAGCTCTTTCAGCGTGCCTGCGCCGAACAGCGTGCCGATAAACAGACCGTCCGGTTTCAACGCGCGCCGGATCTGGGCCAGGGCGCCGGGCAGGTCATTGGCCCAGTGAAGGGTCAGAAGGGAGACGATCAGATCGGTCGAGGCGTCGGCCAGCGGCAGCGCGTCCGCGCCCGGCGCTGCGCGCTGGGCCAGGGAGACGGGCGTCTGGATGGGACCGACGCGGCCGGCGGCGTCGCTGGACCGGACCGCCGCATCGAACACGCCTGGATGGGCGGACAGATCGACCGCAGCGGGAAAATCGCGCAATATGGCTTCCAGGCTCTCGGCGGCGTTGGCGGCGGCGCGGGTGTGCAGGAAGTCAGCCTGGGGGAACCGGGAGGCTGACCGCGCCAGCCGCGCCTGACGTCGAACGGCGTCGAAGATGCGCGGGGGGCCGTCGAAAGGGGATTGGGGGGCGGTCATGGACGCACAGGATGGGGGCTGGCGACGCGCCTGGGAAGGGGCGGGCCGTCACTTGCGCGGAGCGGGGCGGGGACTGGCCGACCTGATCCTGCCGCCCATGGCGCACGACAGCCGAGAGGCGACGGCTGCGGCCGGCCTGACGCCCGACGCCTGGAGCCGGATCAGATTTCTAGAGGCGCCGGTCTGCGATGGCTGCGGGGCGGCCTTCGACTTTGACGGCGGCGCCTTCGCCGAGGATCGCTGCGCCGCCTGCATCGCCAAGCCCTATGCGTTCGAGAGGGCGCGCGCGGCCTGCCTGTATGACGAGGCGTCGCGTGGCCTGATCCTGAGGTTCAAGCACGGCGATCAGCAGCAGTTCGCGCCCCTGTTCGCGCGCTGGATCGGGCGGGCCGCCGCCGATCTGGTCGAAGACGCGGACGTGATCCTGCCCGTGCCGCTGCATCGGTTTCGCCTGTTGTCGCGGCGCTTCAATCAGGCCGCCGAAATCGCCCGGCCGCTGGCCCGGCACGCCGGCCGCGACTATTTGCCCGACGCCCTGGTCCGCACGACCCACACGACCAGCCAGGGCGGCAAGAGCCAGCGCGGGCGGCGGTTGAACGTCAAAAAGGCCTTCGCCGTGACCGAGGCGGGCCGGCGTCGGATCCGGGGGCGACGCATCCTTCTGATCGACGATGTGTTGACCACGGGCGCGACCGGAGAGGCCTGCGCGCGCGCCCTGATCGACGCCGGAGCGCGCGCCGTGGATCTCGCCGTCATCGCGCGGGTGCGAAACGCCCGTGAACTGACTATGTGAAGAGCGCCCTATCGCTCGCCGCGCGGCGGCTCGCGGCTTGAGGGCGCTGGATTTTATATTGGAGATCTGAACTTGGCCGACGTCGTCATCTACACCAAGCCTGGCTGCCCTTATTGCTTCAGCGCCATGTCGCTGCTGAAGAAAAAGGGCGTGGACTATACCGAGATCGTCGCCTCCAACGATCCCGACAAGAAGGCCGAGATGGTCGAGAAGTCGGGCGGCCGCATGACCTTCCCGCAGATCTTCATCGACGGCCAGCACGTCGGCGGTTCCGACGACATCCACGCGCTGGATCGCGACGGCAAGCTGGACGGACTTCTGGCCGCCTGATCCATGAGCAGCGGGCTCGACATCGCCCTGATCCAGACGCGCACGCCGGCGACGGCGCGAGCGGCGCTGGCCCATGTCGAGCCCCTGATCCGCGAGGCGGCGTCGGGCGGGGCGAAGTTCGTCCTGACGCCCGAGGGGACCAATGTCCTGGAGCAACGTCGCGACCAGCGCGAGGCGGCGATCACGATTGAGGACGAGGACGTCGCCGTTCTGGGTCTGCGTCGTCTGGCGGCGGAACTGGGCGTCTGGCTTCTGATCGGTTCGGCAATCGTCCGGTCTGGCCAGGCGGGAGATGGCCGCGCCGCCAATCGGTCGCTGCTGATCGATGCGTCGGGCGGGATCGTGGCCCGATACAACAAGCTGCATGTCTTCGATGTGAACCTGCCCAATGGCGAGACCTATCGCGAAAGCGCGACGGTGAGGCCCGGCGACGGGGCGTCGGTAGCGGACACGCCCTGGGGCCGGCTGGGCCTGACCATCTGCTACGACATCCGCTTTCCCCATCTGCATCGCCAGCTGGCCAAGGCCGGGGCGGCGATGATCGCCGTGCCGGCCGCCTTCACCGCCCCGACCGGGGAGGCGCATTGGGAAATCCTGTTGCGCGCCCGCGCCATCGAGACAGGCGCCTTCGTCCTGGCCCCGGCGCAGGGCGGACTGCACGAGGACGGCCGTCGCACCTGGGGGCGGTCCACCATCGTCGGCCCGTGGGGCGAGATCATCGCCAAGGCGGATCACGACGAACCTTGCATCGTGCGTGCGAAACTGGACATGGAAGCCGTGGCCAGGGCGCGCGCCGCCGTGCCTAGCCTGACCCACGATCGCGATTTCCTGCCCGCCACCTGACGCCCCATGATCCGCTACGCCCTGAAATGCGACCAGGCCCACGCCTTCGAAGCCTGGTTCGGCTCTTCGACCGACTATGACGATCAGGCGGCGCGGGGGCTGGTGGAATGCCCGTTCTGCGGTTCGCACGCGGTCGAAAAGGCGATCATGGCCCCGGCGGTCAGCGGCGCCCGCAAGGCCGATCCCGCCTCTGACGTCGCCGCCAAGATGCAGACGATGATGATGGCCGCCGCCCGCGAGGTCCGCGCCCATGTCGAGGCCAACTTCGACTACGTCGGCGACGCCTTCGCCCGCGAGGCGCGCGACATCCACGAGGGCCGGTCCGAGAAGCGTGAAATCTATGGCGAGGCCACGCCCGCCGAGGTCAGGAAACTGAAGGACGACGGCGTCCCGGTCTCCGCCCTGCCGGCTGCGCCCGTCGATCCGGCCAAGGTGAACTGATGACCCGGCAATGGCGGCCCATGCGGCCGACGGACATCGATGCGGTGGTGGAGGTGGCGCGGCTGTCGTTTCCCGACCACTTCGAGGATCGCGCCTGTTTCCAGAACCGGCTGGCGCTTTATCCGCGCGGCTGTTTCGTGCTGGCGGAGGGCGATGCCGCCGCGCGCGGCTATCTGATCGCCTATCCGTGGAAGGCCGAGAGCGCGCCGCCGCTGAACACGGTGATCGAAGGCCTGCCGGCCCAGCCGGACCTGATCTATCTGCACGATCTGGCCCTGCACCCCGAGGCGCGGGGCGGGGGCGTGACCGGCGTCATCGTCGAGCGGCTGGCCGAACAGGCGACGGAAGACGGCTGGCCCGCCATCGCCCTGGTCGCGGTCAATGACGCTGTCGGCTTCTGGTCGCGACACGATTTCGTCGAGCAACCCGCCGAGGCCATGGCGGCCAAACTGGCCAGCTACGGCGCCGACGCCCGCTATATGCTGCGGCCGCTCTAGCGCCGATTGAGCGCGGTCTGGCCGCCGGCGCGCACGAAATGGATGCGCTGGGGGCGGGGCAGGGCGACATAGGCCCGGCGTCGCATTTCACGCTCGCAGACGCTGGCGTCGCCAAGGCTGTCGGGCGTCAGGACCGCGCGATGGACGGCGCACCAGTCGCGGCTGGCGGCGCGGATGCGGCCGGCCAGGATCATCGCCTCGCCCGGTCGGACCATGTTCAGCCCCTCGGCATCCACATGCATGTCCGGCGCCTGGCCCGCGCCCAGAGCGGCGGCAAGCGCGGCTGCGACCATCAAACCCATCGTCATTTCCCCGTCGGAATGGGCCTGCGTCAGGCCCGTCGTGGGAAGGAGGCGTCCGTCGGCGGCGTCGGATGCGGCGTCGGGGATGAAATATCGGTAAGGCGGCGATCGGCGCGGCGAACGCCCGCTCTGGTCTTTCTGTCCACATGCCTGTAAGAGGCGCGCGCCTCCCGCATGCCTTTTCATGACCAGCGGCCGCCCGTATGCCGGCCGCGCCTTTTCGCGATACTCAAATGAACCTGCGCAACGTCGCCATCATCGCCCACGTTGACCACGGCAAAACGACCCTGGTTGACCAACTGCTCGCCCAATCCGGCGTGTTCCGAGCCAATGAGGCGACGACCGAGCGCGCCATGGACTCCAACGACCAGGAAAAAGAGCGCGGCATCACCATCCTGGCCAAGTGCACCTCGGTGCTCTGGAACGGCAAGGCGGGCGAAACCCGCATCAACATCATCGACACCCCCGGCCACGCCGACTTCGGCGGCGAGGTCGAGCGCATCCTGGGCATGGTGGACGGTTGCGTCATCCTGGTCGACGCCGAAGAGGGCGTCATGCCCCAGACCAAGTTCGTGCTGACCAAGGCGCTGAAGATGGGCCTGCGCCCGATCCTGTGCATCAACAAGGTCGACCGCGCCCACGCCGATCCGGACCGCGTCCACAACGAGACCTTCGACCTGTTCGCCGCCATCGGCGCGACGGACGAGCAGCTGGACTTCCCGCACATCTACGCCTCGGGCCGCAATGGCTGGGCGACGCTGGACCTGAACCAGCCCAACGACAACCTAGCCCCGCTGTTCGACCTGATCGTCGATCACGTCCCGCCGCCCGCCGTTCAGGCCAACAAGGACAAGCCGTTCCGCATGCTGGACGTGCTGATCGAAAGCGATCCCTTCCTGGGCCGCCTGCTGACCGGCCGCATCGAGAGCGGCAAGGCCGTTCCCGGCATGGCGATCCACGCCCTGGACCGTGAAGGCAAGGAAATCGAACGCGGCCGCATCACCAAGGTGCTGGCCTTCCGCGGCCTGAAGCGCCAGCCGCTGGACGAGGGTTCGGAAGCGGGCGACATCGTCGCCATCGCCGGCATGTCCAAGGCGACCGTGGCCGACACCCTGTGCGCCATGGAAGTGACTGAGCCGCTGGACGCCCAGCCGATCGATCCGCCGACCATCTCCATGACCGTCTCGGTCAACGACAGCCCCCTGGCCGGCCGTGAAGGCGACAAGGTCCAGTCGCGCGTCATCCGCGACCGCCTGCTGAAAGAAGCCGAGGCCAACGTCGCCATCCGCGTGACGACGACCGAAGGCGGCGACGCCTATGAGGTCGCCGGCCGCGGCGAACTGCAGCTGGGCGTTCTGATCGAGAACATGCGTCGCGAAGGCTTCGAGGTTTCGATCTCGCGTCCGCGCGTCGTGTTCAAGGAAGGCGAGAACGGCGAGAAGCTGGAGCCGATCGAAGACGTCATGATCGACGTGGACGACGAGTTCACCGGCGTGGTCATCGAAAAGCTGTCGGCCCGCAAGGCCGAGCTGGCCGACATGGGCCCGTCGGGCGCCGGCAAGACCCGCATCAGCCTGAAGGCGCCGTCGCGCGCCCTGATCGGCTATCAGGGCGAGTTCCTGACCGACACGCGCGGTTCGGGCGTGCTGAACCGCGTGTTCAGCCACTATGAGCCGCACAAGGGCGCCATCGCCGGTCGTCTGAAGGGCGTTCTGATCTCGAACTCCGACGGTGAAACCGCCGCCTTCGCCCTGTGGAACCTGGAAGACCGCGGCGTCATGTTCGTCGGCGCGGGCGAAAAGACCTATCAGGGCATGATCATCGGCGAGAACGCGCGCTGGGACGACCTGGACGTCAACCCGATCAAGGGCAAGCAGCTGACCAACGTCCGCGCCGCCGGCAAGGACGAGGCCGTTCGCCTGACCCCGCCGCGCCAGATGTCGCTGGAACAAGCCATCGCCTATATCGACGACGACGAGCTGGTCGAGGTGACGCCCAAGTCTATCCGCCTGCGCAAGCAGGTGCTGAACCCGTCCTTCCGCAAGAAGCGCGTTCGCCCGGAGTAGTCCGCAATCCCTGACTGACGCGGGGTGGGATGGGGCCTATAGACGGCTGACATGAACACCTCGCCCAGTCTGGATGACCGCCTTGACGAGGCCGCCCGCGCGGAAGACCCGCGCGCGGCGGTCTCTGTCGTTTTGCGCGAGGCCTATGACGCCGCCCGCGCGCGGGCCGAGCGCAAGCTGGATGGCGGCATGAAGGGTCGCGACGTGGCGCGTCTGTACGCCGCCGCCGCCGACGAGATGCTGGCCGGCCTGTGGCGGGTGGCGACCCAGACGCTGTGGCCGACCTCGCCGGTCGAGGCCGAACGGCTGGCCCTGGTCGCGGTCGGGGGCTACGGCCGGGGCGTGCTGGCGCCCCATTCCGATCTGGACCTGCTGTTTTTGAGATCGTCTAAGGCGACGCCGCGGGGCGAACAGGTGATCCAGTTCGTCCTCTATGTGCTGTGGGACCTGGGGGCCAAGGTCGGATCGGCCGTGCGCTCGGTCGAAGAGTGTCTGAGCCTGTCGCGGACAGACATGACGGTGCGGACGACTCTGCTGGAGGCGCGTCCGCTGGCGGGGGACGAGGCGCTGGCCCAGCTGATGATCGGCCGGTTCCGCGACATGGTGTCGAAATCCGATCCGCGCCCCTTCATCGCCGCCAAGCTGGAGGAGCGGGCCGCCCGGCACGAGAAGGCCGGCTCGACCCGCTACAAGGTCGAACCCAACGTCAAGGACGGAAAGGGGGGCTTGCGCGACCTGAACACCCTGTACTGGATCGCCCGGTCCCTAGCGCCCGAAAGCCGGCTGGGCGCGACGGTGATGGACGAACTGTTCACCCCGCGCGAGCGCCGGACGTCGGACGAGGCGTTCGACTTCCTGTGGCGGGTCCGCATCCATCTGCATCTGATCGCGGGGCGGGCCGAAGAGAAGCTGACGTTCGACATGCAGCCCGAGGTCGCCCGGCGCATGGGCTGGCGCGGGCGCGGCGACGAACCGGCGGTCGAGCGGTTCATGCGGCGATACTTTCTGGTGGCCCGCGACGTCGGCGCCCTGACCCGGGCCATGTCGGCCAAGCTGGAGGCGCGGCACCAGAAGACGGCGCACGGCCTGTCGCGGCTGATGGCGCCGTTTCGGCCCGCCCCCCGCCGCAAGCTGGAGGTCGAGGGGTTCTGGATCGACCAGGGCCGTCTATCGGTCGAGGGGCCGGAGGTGTTCGCCGCCGATCCGGTCAAGCTGCTGACCCTGTTCGTCTGCGCCGACAAGCACGACCTGGATCTGCACCCGGACGCCTTTTCGGCGGTGACGCGGTCGCTGTCTCTGGTGACGCCCAGGCTGAGGCGCGATCCGGCGGCGACGCGGGCGTTCCTGGATATTCTAGCGCACGGGCAGCGGCCCTATCGCGTCCTGACCATCATGAACGAGACGGGTTTGCTGGGCCGGTTCCTGCCCGAATGGGGGCGCATCGTCGGCCAGACCCAGTTCAACATGTACCACGCCTATACGGTCGACGAGCACACGCTGCAGGCCATCGGCATCATCAACGACATCGCGCGCGGCAAGCTGAAGACCGACCACCCGATGGCCAGCGAGATCGTGCATCTGATCTCGGACATGGAAGCCCTGATGCTGGGCATGCTGTTGCACGACGTGGGCAAGGGCGGCGAGCGGGGGCAGTTGGAGGACGGCGCCATCGCCGCGCGTCGGGCGTGCGAGCGGCTGGGCGTCGATCCGCGCCGGATCGAACTGGTGGTCTGGCTGGTGCGCAGCCATCTGGCGCTGTCGGACTATGCCCAGAAGCGCGACCTGTCGGACCCGGCGACGATCCGCGCCTTCGCCGAACTGGTCGGCGATCCCGAGCGACTGCGGATGCTGCTGGTCCTGACCGTCGCCGATATCCGGGCCGTGGGGCCGGGGGTGTGGAACGGCTGGAAGGGTCAGCTGATGCGCACCCTCTACAACCAGGTCGCCGCCCTGTTCCGGGGCGAGGACGTGACGCGCGAGGATCCGCTGGCGGCGCATCCGGCCCTGGTTCAGCGGGCGCGCGAGACGGGCGCGGCGGCGGAGGCGGCCCCGACCGCGCCCGTGCAGGGGCTGACGGTGCAGACCACCGAAATCTCCATCGCCGCGGCCGACCGACCGGGCCTGTTCGCCGATCTGGCCCAGACCATGGCCGCCCTAGGCGCTGACGTGACCGACGCCCGCGTGGCGACCGAGGACGGCGTCGTCCTGGACGTGTTTCGTGTTCAGGACGGAGCGGGCTTGCCCTATGGCCAGGCCGAACCGCGCCGACTGAAGGCCCTTGTCGAGGCGCTTGAAAAGGCTGCGCGGGGTGAGGGCCGCATCGGCCAGGCGCCCGATCCGACCGGCAATGCGCGCAAGGCAGCCTTCGAAGTTCGGCCCGTGGTCATGGTCGATCACCACGCCAGCGAGGTCGCCACCGTGGTCGAGGTGTCCTGCGCCGACCGGCCAGGTCTGCTGGCGGACCTGTCGCGCGTGTTCAACGACGAAGGCCTGAGCATCCGCTCCGCCCACGTCGCCAGCTATGGCGAGCGGGCGGTGGACAGCTTCTACGTCGTGGATCGAAAGGGGCGAAAGATCACCTCGGAACAGCGGATCGCCGAACTGCGCACCGCGCTTGAGGCCGTGCTGGACAGCCGCGCGCCCGCGCCCGCCGGACGCAAGGTCGCCTCGGCCCGCGCCAGCGCGCGCGACGTCTCTGACCTGGGCCGCCGCAGCCCGCGCGCAAAGCCCGTATCGCCCGGCGAACAAGCGCGCTAAGCGATAGGATCAAATGTCCGCTCATCCCCGCGAAAGCGGGGACCCAGGTCTTTGGGCGATCAGGCTTTTCGAGTTGGCGATATGCCAATCTCGGACAGGTCAGTGCGCCACGAAAGCACTGGATCCCCGCTTTCGCGGGGATGAGCGGGGAGAATAGAGCCAAAGATCGCATGAGCCTCGCCCGAAACACCCTGGTGCAGTCGACCCTGACGCTGGGCAGCCGAATTCTCGGCTTCGTGCGCGACATGGCGCTGGCGGCGCGCTTCGGCCAGGGGCCGATGATGGACGCCTTCACCACGGCGTTGATGCTGCCCAACATGTTCCGCCGCCTGTTCGCCGAGGGCGCCTTCGCCCAGGCCTTCGTGCCGGTCTATGGGGGGGTTCGGGCGCGCGAGGGCGAGGAGGCGGCCGCCGTCACGGCGTCCGAGGCGCTCAGCTTCATGCTGGCGGTGGTCGCCGGCTTCTGCATCCTGCTGCAGGTCGTGATGCCCTGGATCATGCCGTGGCTGCTGTCGGCCTATCGCGACCAGCCGATGGTGCTGCGCGCCGCCGTGATCGCAACCCAACTGGCCATGCCCTACCTGGCCTGTATGACCGTGGCCTCGCTGCTGTCGGGCGTGTTGAACACCGGCGGTCGGTTCGCCCTGTCGGCGGCCGTGCCGGTGTTTCTAAACCTGTGCACCCTGGCCGCCCTGATGCCGCCGCTGATCTTGCCGATCCCGCAAGAAACTGTGCTGCTGATGGTGACGGCGGCGGTGACGGTGTCGGGCCTGATCCAGGCCGGTCTGCTGTGGTGGGGCGTGCGGCGGCTGGGCGTTCGGCTGAAGATCGGCCTGCCGCGCATCACGCCGAATGTGCGTCACACCCTGGCGCTCGCCGTGCCCGGCGCCCTGGCGGGCGGGGCGCTTCAGATCAACTCTCTGGTGTCGCAGTTCCTGACCGGCTCGGACGAGGGCGCGCGCTCGGTGCTGTATAACGCCGACCGCCTTTATCAACTGCCGCTGGGGCTGGTGGGGGTGGCCATCGGTCTGGCTCTCGTTCCTCGCCTGACCAAGGCCTTCGTTTCCGGCGATCACGAAGGTGGGCAGAAGACGCTCGACGACGGCATCAACCTGGCCATGGCCTTCACCCTGCCGGCGGCGGTGGCCCTGTTCGTCATTCCCTTCTTCATCATCGACGCGACGGTGACGCGGGGCGCCTTCACCTCGGCCGACGCCGCCCGCACCGCCGATGTGCTGCGTCAGTTCGCCTGGGGCGTGCCGGCCTTCGTCCTGGCCAAGGTTCTGACCCCGCCCTTCTTCGCGCGCCAGGACACGCGCCGTCCGATGATCTTCGCCGTGGCCAGCGTGGTCATCACCGTCATTCTGGGCTCGGCCCTGTTCTTCTGGTTCCGCCGTCAGGGCTGGGACGGGGTGCTGGGCCTGGCCATCGCCACCAGCACCTCGGCCTGGGTGAATGTCGCTCTGTTGGGCGGCGTCCTGATCCGCGAGAACAGCTGGCGGCCGTCGCCGACCTTCCTGTCGCGCATCGCCCGCGTCATCGCCGCCAGCGCCATGATGGCCGCCCTGCTGTTCGCCGCCGACGTCTTCTATCCCCAGCTTAGCCGACTGTTCCTGGCCAAGGAGATCGCCGTCCTGGTGGTCTGCGGCGCCGGGGCCGGGCTTTACGGCTTCTGCCTGCTGGCGTTCCGGGCCGTCACGGTCTCGGAACTGAAGACCACGCTGAGGCGCGAGCCCGGCGGCGGCGCGGTCTCCGGTCTGGACTGACAGGCGGCGAACCGATAAGCGCGAGGCCATGACGACCTCGGGCCTGATCCATGACCTGCGATGGCGCGGCTGAACCGCCGCCTGCCTCGCCACGCCTGCCTTTCGACCTTCCGAGACCCGATCCCATGACCGACCAAACCCCCGCCGTTGCGACTTATGACGGCCCGCGCCGCATCCTGTCCGGCATCCAGGCCTCAGGCGCGCTGCACCTGGGCAACTACCTCGGCGCCCTGAAGCGGTTCGTGGAACTGCAGGACCAGGGCGCGCCGGTCTATGTCTTCGTCGCCGACATGCACGCCATCACCGTGTGGCAGGATCCCGACAAACTGACCGCCCAGACGCGCGAGATCGCCGCCGCCTATCTGGCCTCGGGCCTGGATCCGGAAAAGGCGATCATCTTCCCGCAGTCGGCCGTGCGCGCCCATGCGGAACTGGCCTGGATCTTCAACTGCGTCGCCCGTCTCGGTTGGCTGGACCGAATGACCCAGTTCAAGGAGAAGTCGGGCAAGCACAAGGAACGCTCCTCGGTCGGTCTCTACACCTATCCCGTGCTCCAGGCGGCCGACATCCTGCTGTACAAGGCCACCGAAGTGCCGGTGGGCGAGGACCAGAAGCAGCATCTGGAGCTGACCCGCGACATCGCCGCCAAGTTCAACAACGACTTCGGCGTTCCCGGCTTCTTCCCTGTGCCCGAACCGATCATCCAAGGGCCGGCGACCCGCGTCATGTCCCTGCGCGACGGGGCGGCCAAGATGTCCAAGTCGGACCCGTCCGACAACAGCCGCATCAACCTGACCGACGACGCCGACACGATCGCCTCCAAGATCAAGAAGGCCAAGACCGATCCCGAGCCGTTGCCGGAGACCCTGGACGGCCTGAACGAACGGCCCGAGGCCAAGAACCTGGTCGCCATCTATGCGGCGTTGGCGGGCCTGACCCGCGAGCAGGTGATCGCACGGTTCGGCGGCCAGGGTTTCGGCGCCTTCAAGCCGGCGCTGGCGGACCTGGCGGTTTCGGCGCTGGCGCCCGTGACGGCCGAGATGCGCCGCCTGATGGACGACCCGGCCGAGATCGATCGTGTGCTGAAAGCCGGCGCCGAACGCGCCGCCGAGGTCGCCGACCCCGTGGTGGACGAGGTCAAGAAGATCGTCGGCTTCTGGAGGGCGTAATGGGCGTCTATGAGGCCAAGGTCGTCTGGACCCGCGGCGACCAACCCTTCCTGGACAAGCGCTACAGCCGCGCCCATTCCTGGAGCTTCGACGGCGGGGCGGTTGTGCCGGGGTCGTCGGCGCCCTCCAGCGTGCCCGTGCCAATGTCCGATCCGGCCGGCGTCGATCCGGAAGAGGCGATGATCGCCTCTCTGTCCAGCTGTCACATGCTGTGGTTCCTCGCCTTCGCCGCCAACGCCGGCCTGGTGGTCGACACCTATGTCGACGAGGCGTCGGGCAAGATGGGCAAGGACGATAGCGGCAAGCGCTACCTCGCCGAGGTGACGCTGCGCCCCTTCACCAGCTTCACCGGCCGCGAACCCGATCAGGCCGAGATCGACGCCCTGCATCATCAGGCGCACGACCACTGCGAAATGGCCCATTCGGTCTGCGCGACCATCACGGTCGAGGCGACGATCGGCTAGGCGGCGACCGCCGTCTCTTCCTCGACCAGGGACCTGAACAGGGCGTGGGCGGCGATCATGCCGTCCGAAGTCGCCAGGGTGATGTTGGAGGCGGCGCGCGCCAGATCGCCGGCGGCGAAGACGCCCGGCTGCGTCGTCTGCTGCATGGCGTCCACCTTGATCACTCGCCCCATCGGGGTGTCGGTCATCTCGCAGCCCAACCGCTCGGCGAACGGGCTGGCGACGCGCACATTGGCGCCGACGAAGATGGCCTTCAGGTCGACGAACCGTCCATCGGTCAGTCGCGCGCCGCTCAGGTCCGGCGCCTCGCCCTCCAGCCGCGCGATGGGCGTGGCCTCGATGGTGACCCCGCGTCGATCCAGCAGACGGGCGTCCTCGGGCGACAGTTCGACGTCCAGATCCATGAACAGGGTGACCTGGCCCCATTCGGCGACCGTCGCCGCATACTGGACCGCGTGATCGCCGCGCCCCAGCACGCCGATGGGGCCGCCGCCGATCTCATAGCCGTGGCACCAGGGACAGTGCAGGGCGGTGCGGCCCCAGCGTTCTTTCACCCCCGGGATGTCGACCAGCACGTCCTCGACTCCGTGCGACAGCAGCAGCCGGCGACCGCGTGTGCGCGTGCCGTCAGCGAAGGCGACCGAGAAGCCGCCATCGATCCGTTCGACCTCGACCGCCTCCGCCATGCGGAAGGCGGCGGTGGGATAGGCCGCGACCTGGGCCCGTGCCGACGCCGTGATCTCAGCGCCGGGCTTTCCGTCATTTGTCAGGACGCCATGGGCGCGGGCGGCGAACCGATTGCGGGGCCGGCCGTCGTCGATGACCAGAACGCGGCGGCGCGCGCGGACCAGCTGCATGGCGGCGGACAGGCCGGCATAGGAGCCGCCGATGATCAGGGCGTCGTGCGGCATGACGTCAGGACTTTCGAGCGTGGGCATGGAGCAGATCTCTCTTGGGATGTTCGGCCATGCGGCGCGAGAAATCCGCCGCCAGATCGGCCAGGGTTACGTCGTTCAGGCGCGCGATCAGCAGGGCGCGGGCGGCGGCGTAGGTCTCGGCGAGGGCGTCGTTGACCGCCGCCTCGACCAAACAGCCGTCGGCCTCGATAGGCGGAGCGGCCGGAAACAGATCCGCGCCGCCAAGGGCCGTGTTCACCTGACCCAGGGTGATCTGATCCAGCGGTCGCGACAGACGCCAGCCGCCGCCATGCCCCTTTTCCGACGCCACCAATCCCTGCTCGCGCAGGCCGGCCATGGTTCGGCGCACCACCACGGGATTGGTCGAAAGACAGACCGCCAGCTGGTCCGAGGTCATGGGCGAGCCGGTGCGTGTATCATGCTCGGCCATGTGCAGCAGAGCGTGGAGGATGTTGGACAGACGAGAATCCCTTTTCATGTAACTGCAATTGTTACGTGATAGATCGCCCGTCAAGACCGCGGGTCAGTTTTCTTTTCAGCCGTGTGGCACGGCGTCGGTCAGGAAGGCGCCGAAACGGCGCAGGGCCTCGACTGTCAGGTCCGGTTCGTGGCGCATCGGACCGTTGTTGGTGGGTTCGTCGAAGGCGTGGGTGCCCCCGGCGATCCAGCTTTCGACCTGGGAGCCGCAGTTGCGGATCATGGCGTTGACCTGTTCGGCGTTGCGCACAGTCGTCAGGTGGTCGCGCTTGCAGGTGACGGCCAGAACGCGCGGGCAATGCCGCCAGGGCTTCAACCGATTGAAGGCGAACGGGCCGATGTAGGGATAGGCCAGCCACACCGCCTTGACGCCGGACAGGCTGGCCTCGGCGGGATCGGTCACGCCAAAGGCGCCGGGCGTCGGCGCGCCGCTCATCATCTCCATGATCGACCAGCCGCCGTGGCTCCAGCCGGCCAGGGCCAGCTTCGTCGCGTCGACATCGGGGCGGGCCGAAACGCCCCGGGTCGCCGCCAGCACGTCGCCCACCCGCTCATAGCCTCGGAACGACAGGCCGGTGCAGACCGCCGCCAGGGTGAAGGCCCGACCCCAACCGCGCGGGCCGTAGGAATCGATGATGAAGGCGCGCCAGCCCGCCGCCTTGGCGACCTCGGCATAGCGGGGCAGGTGATCGCGCAGCCCCCCGCAGCCATGAAACAGCAGCACCGCCGGCCGGGGCCGGTTGTCGTCGGGGCCCACGATGGTGATGTGGGGTTCGAGGCGGGCCCAGCGGCGCTTCAGGTCGTCCATTCCCGAGTTACGCCGCAGCTTGCCGTCGAAAGCCAGTCCAAAAATCAGGCGCTCAACCGGCGCAGCGCAGCGTCAGGTTCAGCCGACCGCCGCCGGGGATCAGGCGCGACGATCCGGCCAGCACGCGGTCAACGCCGTGACGGGCCAGGCGCGCGGGTCCGGTCAGGGCGCAGACGTCGCCGCTGTCCAGCCTCAGCGTCGTGGTGCGTCCGCCGTTCGCCGCGCCGATGCGGAACGTCGCCGCGTCTCCCAACGACACCGACAGGACAGGGGCGCCGAGATCGGCCTCGTCCTTGTCCTGATGCAGGCCCATCTTCGCCGCATCGCGATACAGATTGACCAGACAGGCGTCCGGCGGTGTGGGCCAGCCGACCGTGGCGTGCCACAGATCGAGCAGCACAGTCGGGATCGCCGGCCAGGGTCGCCCGGTCTCGGGATGGGTCGACTGATAGCCATAGCCGCCCCGGCCGGAGACCCAGCCCAGCGGCCCGAAGTTGCTCATCTGAACCGAAAAAGGCCGACCGCCCGGCGTGGTCGTCCGATACAGCGTCGCGTCATCCAGCCGGGCGAACACCTCGGCGACCAGATCAGCCTGCGCCACGGCGTCGAGCGCCCCCGGCCAGAGCCGGAAGCCCTCGACGGCGGTCTTCACCTCAACGGGTGTAGGTGTATTCGCTGACCTCACAGACATTGATGCGCGACCGCGTCAGCTCCTGACCGTTGGTGAACTCGGCCTTGAAGTCATAGATGCAGGCGCCCGAGCCGTCATCGATGTTGATGCGCACATCCTGCCCGCTTTCCAGAACGTCCGAGCCCAGGATGTCCTCTTCCCAGTCGTCGCTGCGCGAATCCGACGCGTAGAAGCGCAACATGGTCCAGCCGGTTCGGTTCTTGATGGTGACGTGCCGGTCATAGCCGTCCTTCGACTGCACCATGGGCGTCGCAGCAGGCGGCGCGGCGGCCGCTGCGGAGCCAACAAGAATGGCTGCGGCGACGACGGCCTTGAGCGTGGTCTTGATCATTGTTTCCTCTCCCTTCCTCGATCGCGATCTCCAGAGCGCGATGCAAAATCTTATGCGCCGTAATCGCCGCGCCTGCATCTTCGAATTTCGACGTTCTTCGAAAGTGTTGAATCGCATAACGCCCTTGCGGGCCGGGGGGATTTTCCCATATCGGGGCCAGCTTCGGAGAAACCCCGCGAAACTTGGGGCTATCCAGCCTGATCCACGCCAACCCAACCGGGGGCGGTCACGCGCGGCGCTTCGTCGAAGGCCGCCGCATCGCCCGCCGAACCAGAGAGACTGAAGAACACATGGCCAAGATTATCGGCATCGACCTGGGCACCACCAACTCGTGCGTCGCCGTCATGGACGGCAAGACGCCGAAGGTGATCGAAAACGCCGAGGGCAACCGCACGACCCCGTCGGTCGTGGCGATCCAGGACGGCGCGGAAGTGCTGGTGGGTCAACCCGCCAAGCGCCAGGCCGTCACCAACCCGTCCAACACCTTCTTCGCGATCAAGCGCCTGATCGGCCGCAACTTCGATGATCCCGTCGTCGCCAAGGACAAGGGCATGGTGCCCTATGAGATCGTCAAGGGCCCGAACGGCGACGCCTGGGTGCGCGCCTTCGGCAAGGACTATTCCCCGCAGCAGATTTCGGCCTTCACCCTGACCAAGATGAAGGAAGCGGCCGAGGCCTATCTGGGCGACAAGGTCACCCAGGCCGTGATCACCGTGCCGGCCTACTTCAACGACAGCCAGCGTCAGGCCACGAAGGACGCTGGCAAGATCGCCGGCCTGGAAGTGCTGCGCATCATCAACGAGCCGACCGCGGCGGCCCTGGCCTATGGTCTGGAAAAGAACGACGGCCAGAAGATCGCCGTCTATGACCTGGGCGGCGGCACCTTTGACGTCTCGATCCTGGAGATCGGCGACGGCGTGTTCGAGGTGAAGTCGACCAACGGCGACACCTTCCTGGGCGGCGAGGACTTCGACCTGCGTCTGGTCGATTACCTGGCCGACGAGTTCAAGAAGGAGCAGTCGGTCGACCTGCGCCAGGACAAGCTGGCCCTGCAGCGCCTGAAGGAAGAGGCCGAAAAGGCCAAGAAGGAGCTGTCGACCACGACCCAGTACGAGGTCAACCTGCCGTTCATCACCATGAACGCCTCGGGTCCGCTGCACCTGAACATCAAGCTGACGCGCGCCAAGCTGGAAAGCTTGGTCGAGGATCTGGTCCAGCGCACGATCGAGCCGTGCAAGAAGGCCTTGGCCGACGCCGGCCTGAAGGCCTCGGACATCGACGAAGTGGTTCTGGTCGGCGGCATGACCCGCATGCCCAAGGTCGTGGAAGCCGTGAAGGCCTTCTTCGGCAAGGAGCCGCACAAGGGCGTGAACCCTGACGAAGTCGTGGCCCTGGGCGCCGCCGTTCAGGCCGGCGTTCTGCAAGGCGACGTCAAGGACGTGCTGCTGCTGGACGTGACGCCGCTGACCCTGGGCATCGAAACCCTGGGCGGCGTGTTCACGCCTCTGATCGAGCGCAACACGACGATCCCGACCAAGAAGAGCCAGACCTTCTCGACCGCAGACGACAACCAGTCGGCCGTGACGATCCGGGTCTTCCAGGGCGAGCGTCCGATGGCGTCGGACAACAAGATGCTGGGTCAGTTCGACCTGATGGGCATTCCGCCCGCACCGCGCGGCATGCCGCAGATCGAGGTCGCCTTCGACATCGACGCCAACGGCATCGTCAACGTCTCGGCCAAGGACAAGGCGACCAACAAGGAGCAGTCGATCCGCATCCAGGCGAACGGCGGCCTGTCGGACGCCGACATCGACAAGATGGTCAAGGAAGCCGAGGCCAACGCCGCCACCGACAAGGCCAAGAAGGATCTGGTCGAGGCGCAGAACGCCGCCGACAGCCTGATCCATTCGACCGAAAAGGCCCTGGCCGAGCATGGCGACAAGGTGGGCGCGGACGAGAAGACGGCCATCGAGACCGGCTTGGCCGAGCTGAAGACCGCGCGCGAAGGCACGGATCCAGAAGACATCCGCGCCAAGACCAACACCCTGGTCCAGGCCTCGATGAAGCTGGGTGAAGCCATGTACGCCCAGCAGCAGGGCGACGCCGCCGCCGAAGGCCAGCCGGCCGACGACGGCGTGGTCGACGCCGAGTTCGAGGAAGTGTCGGACACGGACGGCGACGACAAGAAGAGCGCCTGATCCGTCACAGGTCGCTGAAATGATACGGCCCCGCTTGTCTTGCGATAGGCGGGGTCTTTTCATGAAACTTGCATCATTGGTCCCGGACCCCATGTCAGCCGGGACATCGATTTCGACCAACGCTCGATAAGAGGCGAGGCGAAAGCGAACGGGGAAGTATGAGGACGAACGCCCGATGGCGCGTGATTATTACGAAGTTCTGGGTGTCGAACGCACGATCGACGCCCCCGGCCTGAAAGCCGCCTATCGCAAGCTGGCCATGGTTCACCACCCCGACCGCAACGGCGGCTCGGAAGAGTCGATGGCCAAGTTCAAGGAGTTGTCCGAGGCCTATACGGTGCTGTCGGACGACAATAAGCGCGCGGCCTATGACCGTTACGGCCATGCGGGCGTGAACGGCGGCGGGGGCGGCAATCCCTTCGGCCAGGGCGGCCAGGGTTTCTCGGACATCAACGACATCTTCTCCCAGGTCTTCGGCGATGCGTTCGGCGACGCCTTCGGTGGACGCCAGGGCCGGGGCCAGCAGGGCGGACCGCGCCGGGGCTCGGACCTGCGCTACGATCTGGAGATCACCCTGGAGCAGGCCTACAAGGGCGAGGACGTCGAGATCGACATCCCCTCGACCATGACCTGCGACACCTGCGAGGGGTCGGGCGCCAAGCCGGGCACCAAGCCCGTCACCTGCACCACCTGCCAGGGCGCCGGTCGCGTGCGCCAGGCCAACGGCTTCTTCCAGGTCGAGCGCACCTGCCCCCGATGCCATGGCCAGGGTCAGATGATCGCCGATCCCTGCACCACGTGCCACGGGCACGGCCAGGTGCGCAAAACCCGAACCCTGAACCTGAAGATCCCGGCCGGCGTGGACGACGGTTCGCGCATCCGTCTGTCGGGCGAGGGCGATGCGGGCCAGCGCGGCGGACCGCGCGGCGATCTGTACGTCTTCATCTCGGTCACGCCGCACGACCTGTTCGAGCGCGACAACCTAGACCTGCTGGTCACCGTGCCCGTGCCGATGACGGTGGCGGCCCTGGGCGGCGAGATCGACGCCCCCTGCCTGGTCTCCACGGCCTGCGACGGCAAGTGCAAGGCCTCCGTCGCCGTGCCGGCCGGCGCCCAGACCGGCAAGACCGTGCGCATCAAGGGCAAGGGCATGCCCCATCTGAACGGCCGCAACCGGGGCGATCTGGTGGTCGAACTGTTCGTCGAGACGCCTACCGATCTGACCGCGCGCCAGCGTGAGTTGCTGGAAGAGCTTGCCCTGTCGTTCGGGGAGGGGCAGAACCCCAGGAATTCCAGCTTTGCCGGAAAGGCGAAGCGTTTCTGGGCCGACATCCTGGGCAATCAGGACGCGGACGGGTCGAAAGAGAACGCGGTTTGAGCGCAATCTTCCACGCCGGCATTTCCGGCTATCGCGGCCGGATGGGGCGTGCGGTCTCTCAGGTGCTGGACGCCCGCGAGGACGTGGTGGTCGCCGCCCGCCTCGATTGGGGCGAAACCGCCGACCTGTCGCTGTGCGACGTGATCATAGACTTCTCGACCCCGGACGCCTCGGTGGCCCTGGCCCAGAGCGCGGCCGAGCGCGGCGGCCCGGCCCTGGTGATCGGCTCGACCGGCTTCACGGACGAGCAGGAGGCCGACCTGATGAAGGCCGCCGAGAGGGTCGCCATCGTCAAGAGCGGCAACTTCTCCCTGGGCGTGAACATCCTGATCGGCCTTGTCCAGCACGCGGCCCAGCGTCTGGACGCCCAGGATTGGGACATCGAGATCACCGAGGCCCACCACCGCCGGAAAGTGGACTCACCGTCGGGCACGGCCTTGATGCTGGGCGAGGCGGCCGCCGAGGGGCGGTTCGCCGATCTGAATGACCTGCGATCCAAACCCTACGACGGGGTCCAGGGCGAGCGCGAGAGCGGCAAGATCGGCTTTTCCTCCATCCGCGCCGGCGGCATCATCGGCGAGCACACGGTGCTGTTTGCATCGGAAGATGAGGTGCTGACCCTGAGCCATTCGGCGATCGATCGGTCGCTATTCGCCAAGGGCGCGGCCGCCGCCGCCGCCTGGGTGCGGACGCGGGGCCCCGGCCTCTATGACATGCAGGACGTGCTTGGCTTTCGGCAGGCATGATTTAGAGGCGCTGACGCGCCGCGCTACGTTCGCGACGCGGTCGCTCTCTTCTTGAGCGCATCTATTGTGCGGTGTTGGGAGTAGTGACTTACGCCGCGTCTTCCTGAACAGGCAGGCCGTAGGCTTCCCATAGTGAGCGGTCCTTCAGCGCCTTGGCGAGGAAGGCGACGTGGGCGGCCTGTTCCTCGGGCGTGGAGCGCGGCGCCAGCGGGCGGGGGCGCTGGCCGTAGGCGGCGGTTTCGATGACGCCGCCGGGGCCACGACCGACCGGCGCGGACGACAGGTCCAGCACCCGTTCCTTGCCGCCGCGAAGCTCCAGATAGACCTCGGCCAGCAGACGGGCGTCGATCAGAGCGCCGTGCAGCGTCCGCTCGACCAGCGACACCTTGTAGCGTTTGCACAGGGCGTCCAGCGAGTTGGGCATGCCCGGAAACCGCGTCTGTGCCAGTTTCAGCGTATCGATCCAGCGCGCCTCGCCGGTGATCGGCCGGCCGCACCGCGCATATTCGAAGTCGATGAAGTTGCGGTCGAAGGCGGCGTTGTGGGCGATCATCTGCGCATCGCCGATGAATTCGATCAGCTCGTCGGCGATCTCGGCGAACTTGGGCGCATCCTTGACCTTCTCGTCGGTGATGCCGTGAACCCGGATGGCGTCGGGCGGGATCAGCCGCTCGGGATTGACGAACCGATGGAAGGTCCGCCCCGTCGGCAGCAGATCCTGGATCTCGATACAGCCGACCTCGATCAACCGGTCGCCCGTCTTGGGGTCGAAGCCGGTGGTTTCCGTATCCAGAACGATCTCGCGCGCCATTCGCCCTTAATGGCGGCATTCGCCTCAGCGCGAAAGGCTCGCCGCGCCGCGCCGGGGAGATATCCACGACGGGTCCAGAACGGCGGCGACGATCGCCTCGACCTCGTCCCGCGCGGCCTCCAACCCCCGGCCGGTGTCGATGACGAAATCGGCGCGGGCGCGCTTTTCGGCGTCCGGCATCTGGCGCGCCAGGATGGCGTCGAACCGTTCGCGGGTCATGCCGGGACGAGCCAGGACGCGCTCCGCCTGGATCGCCGGATCGGCGGTGACCACGACAACGGCGTCGACGGCCTTGTCCCCACTCGTCTCGAACAGCAGGGGGATGTCCAGAACCGCCAGTTCCACACCCGCCGTGCGCGCCGCCTCCAGATCCGCCGCGCGACCTTGGGCGACCAGGGGGTGCACGATAGCCTCCAGACGACGGAATGCCGTGTCGTCTTTCCCAAGCGCCTCGGCCAAACGCGTGCGATCGACCGCGCCGTCCACGACGACGCCGGGAAAGGCTTCGCCCACAGGCCCGACCGCCTCACCGCCGCGCGCGTAGAGGCGGTGAACCGCATCGTCGGCGTTCCAGACGACGGCCCCCAGATCGGCGAACATGGCCGTCGTCGTCGACTTGCCCATGCCGATGGAGCCGGTGAGACCGAGCAGGATCATGCCGTCTCGCCCAGATGGGTCATCAACAGGGCGCGAAGATCGAGAGGCGGCGGCGCGCGGCGGAACAGGGCTTCGAACGACGGCGCCGCCTGGCCGATCAGCATGGCCAATCCATCCACCGTCGGCAGGCCGCGTTCGCGCGCTGCCGTCAGGAACGGCGTGGCCAGCGGCTTGTACGTCATATCCATCACCACCGTGCCGGGCGCGATCCGGTCGAAGTCGATGCTGGGCGGGACGCTCAGCGCATTGATGACCAGGGCTGCGCCATCAAAAGCGGCCTCGGCCGTCATGACCCGAACCGAGGATCCAAGATCGGCGGCCAGGGCCTCAGCGCGTTCGGGCGAACGGTTGACGACGCGCACCTCGGCGCCGGCCTCGACCAGGGCGCCGGACCCTGCGCGGGCCGCGCCGCCGGCGCCCAGCATCACCACCGGCCGGCCGGCCACGTCCAGGTCCGGCGCCTGTTCCTTCAGGCCACGCATCAAGCCCACGCCGTCGGAACTGTCGGCCAGCACCCGCCCGTTTTCGAACTGCAGGATATTGGCCGAGGACGTCAGCCGGGCCGCCGCCGTCGCCTGATCCGCCAAGGCGAAGGCCTGTTCCTTGAACGGGGCGGTGACGTTCAGCCCCATGATCAGACCCGCGCGCCCTGCCGCGACTAGGGACTCGAAGCCGGCCGCATCCGCAGGGGCGAAGGGGACGTAGGCGCCGTCGATAACGCCGGCCGCCAGCCAGGCGTTGTGGATGACCGGGCTGAGCGAATGGGCGACCGGATTCCCGGCGATCCCGGCGACCATGGCCGCCCCGGTTATGCGGTGAGTGCTCATGCCGCGATCACCCCAGCCCGACGCAGCTCTTTCAACACCGGCCAGAGCGGCAGGCCCAGCACCGTGAAATAGTCGCCGTCCACCGCCTCGAACAGCTGCGAGCCCAGCCCCTCCAGCCGATATGAGCCGACGCAGGACAGCAGGGCCTCGCCCTCGGCCGCCAGATAGGCGTCGAGGAAGGCGTCCGAGAAATCGCGCATCCGCATCTGAACCGTATCGACGCCGGACCAGACGATCTGGCCCTTGGTTGCCAATGCTGCGCCGGAATGCAGCTGGTGCGACTTGCCGCGCATGGCTTTCAGCCGCTCGCGCGCCGCGTCCAGAGACCTGGCCTTGGAGACCAGGCCGCCGTCGAAGGCCAGGGTCTGATCCGAGCCGAGCACCCAGGCGGTCTCATCGTCGCGTGAGACGGCCAGGGCCTTGGCTTCCGCGAGACGAACGGCGAGGGCGGCGGCGTCCAGGTCGGTCGAGATGGCCTTGATGGCGTCCTCGTCCACATCGGCGACGCGCACCTCAAAGGCGACGCCGGCGTTTTCCAACATGGCGCGCCGGGCCGCGCTCTTGGACGCCAGGATGAGAGTTCCGCGCTCAAGCAGCCCGGAGGGCGATAGCGCAGCAGGAATGCTTTTCACCAGGTGGTCCCGATCTTGTGGTTGCGATGTTCGCTCAGCAGATTGGTGATCGCCGCCGCCGTCTCCTCCACCGAGCGGCGGGTCACGTCGATGGTGGGCCAGCCGCGCCGCTCGAAGGCCCGCCGGGCCTTGATCGTCTCGTCGCGCACGGCGTCCTGGTCGGTATAGTTCGACGACTGGCTGGCGTTCAGATTGTCGATGCGGTTGCGGCGGATCTGAACCAGCCGATCCGGCGACACGGTCAGGCCGATCACCAAGGGGTTCTTCAGCTTGGTCAGCCGCTCGCCGTCCTCCTGACCTGGCACCAGGGGCACGTTGGCCGCCCGGATGCCGCGGTGGGCCAGATAGATGCAGGTCGGGGTCTTGGACGTCCGGCTGACCCCGCACAGAACGACGTCGGCGCCCTCCAGCTGATCCAGCGTCCCCTGGCCGTCGTCGTAGGCCATGGCGAAGTCCAGCGCCGCGATCCGGTTGAAATAGTCGTGGTCCAGCGCGTGCTGGGCGCCGACACGGGTGGACAGGGCCGCGCCGAGATAGCGCGACATGGCTCCGACCAGGGGATCCAGCGCGCCGATCTGGGGCATGTCCAGGCGACGACAGCCCTCTTCCAGCTGCTCGCGCAGATCGCGGTCGACCAGGGTGTGGAGAACGACGCCCGGCGCGGATTCTACTTCCTGCAGCACCCGCTCCATCTGCTTTGGCGATCGCACCAGGGAATAGATGTGCTCAATCGGAATAACGCCGTCGAAACGCGCGGTCACCGCCTTGGCCATGGCGTTCAAGGTCTCGCCGGTAGAGTCCGACACCAGGTGAACGTGGAAATATGTGGCCAGACGGGCCGGTCCCGAGGGTCTCGCAGGGCTCATGAGACTGTCTGTCTCCCTGTTGAAAGTTGGGGGACGGCGTTGGACCGTCGGGGCGCCGTTTTTCTTAGCCGCTGATCGATCCGCCCGCGAGCGGGGATGATGGTGGATCGCGTTGGTCGCCCGCCGCCGGATCATCCCAAGGCGGAAAACCGAAGTCCCAACCGCTGTGGAAAATCCTAATGAAAGGTTAACGGCGCTTAACCGCGTTCACAGCCGCAAGCCCCCGCAAACCCTGGCCCGTTAAGGTTTCGTTAGGGATTGTCCACCGGCGGGATTAGTCGTTTCGACATCCCCGTTAACGATAGGCCAGACGTGGATATCCGCTTTTGTTCCGCCGCCTCCGATCGAGTCATCCCCGCCATTCCACCGCCCTACCTGCCACTTCGAATCTTTTAATTCTTAATCTGATTAGGGATTGAGAGCGGGGGGCTGTGACCTTAATCCTCCGACATGACCGATCAGACCCAGACTGCCGATCCGACACCCCTGGTGCTCCGGGCTCTCCGCGGGGAGACGCTGGAGCGTCCGCCGGTGTGGTTCATGCGTCAGGCTGGTCGGTATCTGCCGGAGTATCGCAAGCTGAGGGCCGAGGCGCCCGACTTCATCGCCTTCTGTCTGAACCCCGAAATGGCCGCCGAGGCGACGCTTCAGCCCATGCGCCGGTTCGGCTTCGATGCGGCCATCGTCTTCGCCGACATCCTGCTGATCCCGCGCGCCCTGGGCCAAGACGTCTGGTTCGAGACGGGGGAGGGGCCGCGTCTGGGCGAAATGCCGATCCCGGGTCGGATGGCCGAGCTCGCCCCGGCGGCGGGCGAGCATCTGTCGGCGGTGGGCGAGACCCTGTCGATCGTGCGCGCGGCCCTAGAGCCGGGACGCGCCCTGATCGGATTCGCAGGCGCGCCCTGGACAGTGGCCACGTATATGCTGGACGGCCAGGCGCGCACCATCGGCAAGGGCGAACGCGCCCAGGCCCGCACCTACGCCTATGCCGATCCCGAGCGTGTCGACGAGACGCTCGAGGTTCTCGTCGAGGCCACCGCCCGATATCTGAAGATGCAGGCCGACGCCGGCGCCCAGGTTCTGAAGATCTTCGAGAGCTGGGCGGAGGGTTTGCCGGACGACCTGTTCGAAAGATTGGTCCTGAAGCCCCACCAGGCGCTGGTGAAGCGCACGCGGGAGCTGGGGGTCACCGTACCCCTGATCGGCTTCCCACGAGGCTCTGCGGCCCTTGCAGAGCGGTATGCGGAGGCGGTCGAGGTCGACGCCGTCGCCCTGGACACCGCCTGCCCGCTCGAGGTCGGCAAACGGGTGCAGCAGATCAAGCCAATCCAGGGGGCGCTCGACCCGCTGTTGCTGCGCGCGGGCGGCGATCTGCTGGACCGACGCGTCGATCAGCTGATGGAGGCCTGGGGGCAGGGGCCTTGGCTGTTCAACCTGGGCCACGGCATCTTGCCGGACGTGCCGATCGACCATGTCGAACAGGTTCTGAGACGGATCGGCGCCCAATGAGCGATGCGAACCCCGGCCGCCGCATTGCGGTGGTGCTGTTCAATCTGGGCGGGCCTGACGATCAGGCTTCGGTCAAGCCGTTCCTATTCAACCTGTTCAACGATCCGGCCATCATCGGCCTTCCGGGGATGTTCCGCACGCCTCTGGCCAAACTGATCTCCAGCCGGCGCGAAACCAGCGCCCAGGCCAACTACGCCCTGATGGGCGGGGGATCGCCGCTGCTGCCCGAAACCCGTCGTCAGGCCGAGGCTTTGCAGGCGGTGCTTGGCGCGCGGCTTGGCGGCGATGAGGTCAAGGTCTTCATCGCCATGCGCTATTGGCATCCGTTGACCGAGGAGACGGCGGCCGAGGTCGCCGCCTTCGGACCCGACGAGGTCGTCCTGCTGCCGCTCTATCCGCAGTTTTCGACCACGACGACGGAATCCTCTCTGAAGGCATGGAACGCCGCCTATGCCGGGCCGGGCGTCAGTCGCGCCGTCTGTTGCTATCCGGCCGCCACCGGCTGGGTTGAGGCCCAGGCCCAGGCGATCGGCGAGAAGCTGGACCAGGCGGTGGGTCAGCCGGTCCGGGTGTTGTTCTCCGCCCACGGCATCCCCGAGAAGCTGGTGACCGGCAAGGGCGATCCCTATCAGGAGCAGATCGAGACGACGGTCGCAGCCGTGGTCGCCGCGATCGAGGCGCAGCGCGGGAAGATCGACCACGCCATCTGCTATCAAAGCCGGGTCGGGCCGATGAAATGGCTGGGCCCGTCAACGCCCGAAGCCATCGAAGCCGCGGCCAGGGACGGCGTCGGCGTCGTCGTCACCCCCATCGCCTTCGTCTCGGAGCATATCGAGACCCTGGTCGAGCTGGATATCGAATATGGCGAACTGGCCCACGAAAAAGGGGCCAGTCCGTATTTGCGGGCCCCGGCGGTCGGGATCGAGCCTCTGTTCATCGACGCCTTGGCCGACGCAGCCGTGAGCGCCCTGTCGCACAGGGGCGTCGCGCCGTTCGGCCAGGGGTGCAAGGCGGACTGGAAGGCCTGTCCGCATCGAAAGGGAAGGCAGGCGGCATGAACACCTACGATCTCGCACGTGGACTGCACATTCTGGCGGTGATCGCCTGGATGGCGGGCCTTCTGTTCCTGCCTCGACTCTACGCCTATGACGCCGAACAGAACGCCAAGCCCGAACCGCTGAAAAGCGAAATGCAGGCCCTGCTGCGCCTGTGGCAGACGCGGCTACTGCGCATCATCCTGAACCCGGCGATGATCCTGGCCTGGGTCTTCGGTCTGTGGCTGATCCACATCGACATCTCGGCGCGCGGCGCCGCCTTCCTGGCCGAGCCGTGGATGATCGCCAAGCTGGCGGGTGTCTTCCTGCTCAGCGGTTGGCATGGCTTCCTGGCGGCCCAAAGGAAGAAGATTGCGGCCGGCACGTCCAAATATTCGGGCAAGTTCTGGCGGATGACGAATGAGGTTCCGTTCGTTCTGGCCATCGTCATGGTGCTGTCGGTGACGACGGAGTGGACGTTCCGATAGGCGGCTCCGCTTGACCTGACCCGTTGCCTGTGGTTCCGCTGACGGCGAACCGTTCGGCGTCCTGCGCCGGCGGTCCCTCTCTTTCGTGACGCCTGCAGGCTTTGGAGCCAGCGGGAGCCCGTCGCACCTCCCTTCGGCCTTCCGGCCAGACAATTCCAGAGACCCGCGCCGCAGCCGTCTGGCCGTGTGCGCCCGCGAGCCTGCATCATGACCGACGTCCGCGACACCAATCCCGAGACCCCCGAGACCGAAGGCGTGGAGGTTGAAGCCCCCACCCATCACGGCGCGGCGCATGAAGCCGGCGAGGCGGCGGGCGCCGATTCCGGCGTGGACACGACGGCGGATGACGAAGAGGACGGTGAGCCCGTCGTCGCCAACGGCCGCATCACGCTCGCCGAATTGAACGAGAAGACCCCGGCCGACCTGGTCGCCTTCGCTGAACAGCTGGAGGTCGAGAACGCCTCGAACCTGCGCAAACAGGATCTGCTGTTCGCCATCCTGAAGGCCCTCGCTGACGAAGAAGTCGAGATCATCGCCGACGGCGTACTGGAAATCCTGCCGGACGGCTTCGGCTTCCTGCGCAGCTCGGACGCCAACTATCTGCCGGGGCCGGACGACGTCTATGTCTCGCCGTCGCAGATCCGCCGCTTCGGCCTGCGCTCGGGCGACACCGTCCACGGGGCCGTGCGCGCGCCACGCGAAGGCGAACGCTACTTCGCCCTGCTCAAGGTCGACACGATCAATCTAGAAGACCCCGAAGCGGTCAAGACCAAGGTCCTGTTCGACAACCTGACGCCGCTCTATCCCGAAGAGCGGCTGCACATGGAAATCCAGGATCCGACGTTGAAGGATCGCTCGGGCCGCGTCATCGATATCGTCGCCCCGCTGGGCAAGGGCCAGCGCTGCCTGATCGTGGCGCCGCCGCGAGTCGGTAAGACGGTGATGTTGCAGAACATCGCAAAGTCGATTGAGCGGAACCACCCGGAAGTCTTCCTGATCGTCCTGCTGATCGACGAACGCCCCGAAGAAGTGACCGACATGCAGCGCACGGTGAAGGGCGAGGTCGTCGCCTCGACCTTCGACGAGCCCGCCACCCGCCACGTCGCCGTCGCGGAAATGGTTATCGAGAAGGCCAAGCGTCTGGTCGAGCACAAGAAGGACGTGGTGATCCTGCTGGACTCCATCACGCGTCTGGGCCGCGCCTACAACGCCACCGTTCCGTCGTCGGGCAAGGTGCTGACAGGCGGTGTTGACGCCAACGCCCTGCAACGACCCAAGCGCTTCTTCGGCGCCGCGCGTAACGTGGAGCAGGGCGGTTCTCTGACCATCATCGCCACGGCCCTGATCGACACCGGCAGCCGGATGGACGAGGTGATCTTCGAAGAGTTCAAGGGCACGGGCAACTCGGAAATCGTGCTGGACCGCAAGGTCGCCGACAAGCGCATCTTCCCCGCCATAGACGTGCTGAAGTCCGGCACCCGCAAGGAAGACCTGATCACGCCGAAGGATCAGTTGGCCAAGACCTATGTCCTGCGCCGCATCCTGAACCCGATGGGACCGCAGGACGCAATCGAGTTCCTGCTCGACAAACTGCGCCAGTCGAAGAACAACTCGGACTTCTTCCAGTCGATGAACACCTGATCCGTCCTTCCTCAAGTAGCCGCGCGCCGAGCGCGTGGCGTTAGGGTAGAAATGGCGTTTCACGTGAAACAGGAGACCGCGCAATGAAGGTCAATGTCGAAGTCGAGTGTACACCGGCGGAGGCGCGCGCATTTCTTGGTCTGCCGGACGTGACGCCACTGAACGACGCCATGGTCGCGGAGATGCAGAAGCGGATGGAGGCCAATGTCGCCGCCATGCAGCCCGAGGAGCTGATGAAGACCTGGACCAGCTTCGGGCTTCAGGCTCAGGACCAATTCCGTCGCCTGATGGAAGCGGCGGTGAAGTGAGCACGCGCTCGCTTCGGAGCCGCTCGGTCTGAGTTGATGATCGACACAATCTTCGCCTTGGCGACGCCGCCCGGCCGAGGCGCCATCGCGGTTCTCCGCCTGTCGGGCCCTGGCGTCGAGGCCGCATTGACGGCGCTGGGCGCAATCCGTTTGAAACCGCGCATGGCGTCGGTGCGCGATCTTAGCCATGCCGGCGATCACATCGATCAGGCGCTCGTCCTGCGTTTCGTGGCGCCCAACAGCTATACGGGCGAGGACGCAGCCGAACTGCATCTGCATGGCGGTCGTGCGGTCGTTGAGGCCGCCAGCCGCGCCTTGATCGCGCTGGGCTTGCGTCCGGCCGACCCCGGGGAGTTCACACGCCGCGCCTTTCAGAACGGCCGCATGGACCTGGCGCAAGCCGAGGCGGTCGCCGATCTGATCGATGCAGAAACCAGCGCCCAGGCCAAACAGGCCTTGGGGCAGTTGGACGGAAAGCTGAGCGAGACCTATGCCGGTTTCCGTCGTGACCTTCTTCACGCGCTGGCCTTGGTCGAGGCCGAGATCGACTTTCCCGATGAAGAGGTGCCGGACAATCTGGCTCGTACGGCGGGGCCGGTGCTGGACCGACTTGGCGCCGACCTGCGACGCGCGGTCGATACGGGGCGGCGTGGCGAACGGGTAAGGGACGGTTATCGCATCGTCCTGATTGGAGAGACGAACGCCGGCAAGTCGTCGCTTTTCAATGCGCTCGTTGCCCGTGAGGCGGCCATCGTGACGCCGATCGCCGGCACCACGCGGGATGTGCTGGATGCGGATCTGGTGATCGGCGGCTATGCCGTGACATTGTCGGATACGGCCGGCCTGAGAGACAGCGACGACCCTGTCGAGGCCGAGGGCGTGCGCCGCGCCCGGCTTCGCGCCGAACAAGCCGACTTGCGCGTCTGGGTTCGCGCGCCGGGTGATCCGGACGGGGTGGCTGCGGTCTACGTCAAAGACGGCGATCTGGTCGTGGCGACAAAGTGCGACCTTGGCGCAGCTCCAACGGCCGACGACTACGAGACTGTGTCAGTCAGCACCGCCACTGGTGATGGCTTGGCCGAGCTTCGGGACTGGATCGCTGCGCGTCTCGCCAGGGATCTGTCGGGCGCCGACTTCCCAGCCGTCACCCAAGAGCGGCATCGGTTGCGTTTGCTGGAGGCGTTGGAAAGCGTCGAGGCAGCACGTGCCGCGCTTGATGTTGCGCCGGAAATGGCTGGCGACGATCTGAGACGAGCCGCGGACGCTCTGGCGCGCGTCACTGGTGCGATCGGTGTCGAGGACATTCTGGACGAAGTCTTTTCGACCTTTTGCATCGGAAAATAGGTTTAGCTGTACCGCTGTTTCACGTGAAACTCCCGCGTCTCATTACGATGTGATACGCCCGCCTCTGGCGATCTAAGGCGTTTTGCCTTATGTCGCGGCGATGATTTCTCCCCCTGATCTCCTCTTCGACGTCGTCGTCATCGGCGGCGGCCATGCCGGCTGCGAAGCGGCGGCGGCCTCGGCACGGGCGGGCGCCCGCACGGTTCTGCTGACCCAGAAGTTGGAGACGATCGGCGAGATGTCGTGTAACCCAGCTATCGGGGGGCTGGGGAAGGGGCATCTGGTTCGAGAGATCGACGCCATGGACGGCGTGATGGGGCGGCTGGCCGATGTGTCCGGCATCCAATTCCGCCTCCTGAACCGGTCGAAGGGCGCCGCTGTTCGGGGCCCGCGCAGCCAGATCGACCGTCGCCTTTATCGCGATGCCATGCAGGCCGAACTGAAGGGGACGCCCAACCTGACCCTGATGGCGGGGACGGCCGAGCGGCTTGTCCTCGAAGGCGACCGTGTGGTCGGCGTCGTGACCGGCGCGGGAGAGACGGTTCGCGCCGGGGCGGTCGTCCTGACGACCGGCACCTTCCTGAACGGGGTCATCCATCGCGGCGACGAGCGCATCCCGGCGGGACGGCATGGTGAGCAGGCGTCGACCGGTCTGGCCGCCGATCTTCATGCCGCCGACCTGATGATGGGACGTCTGAAGACAGGCACGCCCGCACGCCTGGACGGGCGGACGATCGCTTGGGACTGTCTGGAAATGCAGCAGGCGGACGAAACGCCGTCGGCCTTTTCCTTCCTGACCGGCCGGATCGACGTGCCCCAGATCGCCTGTGGCGTGACGCACACCACAGAGGAGACCCATCGGATCATCGCGGAGAATCTCGGCGAGAGCGCCGTTTATGGCGGCAAGCTGTCGGGCCGGGGACCGCGGTATTGTCCGTCGATCGAAGACAAGGTCGTTCGGTTCGCCGACAAGACGAGCCATCAGATTTTCCTTGAGCCTGAAGGCCTGGACGATCCCACGGTGTATCCGAATGGGATTTCGACCTCAGTATCGGAGCCGACCCAGCTCGCCTTCCTTCGCACCATTCCGGGGTTGGAAGCGGTTGAGGTCTTCCGATACGGCTACGCCATCGAATACGACTATGTCGATCCGCGCGAGCTGACGGCGGCGCTGGAGGTCAAGAATCGTCCCGGTCTCTATCTCGCTGGACAGATCAACGGCACGACCGGTTATGAGGAAGCGGCGGCTCAGGGGCTGATGGCGGGGCTGAACGCCGCGCGTTCAGCGGCCGGACAGGAGCCGGTGATCCTGGGGCGTGATCAGGCCTATATCGGCGTCATGATCGACGACTTGGTGACGCGCGGCGTCACCGAACCGTACCGGATGTTCACCAGCCGGGCGGAATATCGGTTGACGCTGCGCGCCGACAACGCCGACCTTCGGCTAACACCCCTAGCGATCGAGCTGGGCATCGTCGGCGAAGATCGGCGCATTCGTTTTGAAGCGAAGGCTTCGGCGCTTGCGGCAGCGAGCGCCGTTTCACGTGAAACACTGTTCACGCCCAATGAGGCCGGTGCGCTCGGCATTTCGGTCAATGCTGATGGTCGTCGGCGCTCGATGCGCGAACTGTTGGCCTTCCCCGATGTGTCTTTGGATCAGTTCGTTTCGGCAGTGCCCGTCATCGCCGATTGGACCGACGACGTGCGCGAGCAGGTCCGGATCGACGCCGCCTACGCCAACTATCTGGATCGCCAGTCGCAGGATGCGGACGCGCTGAAGGCGGAGGAGGGGCTGATGCTCCCGACCGGTCTCGACTACGGCGTTGTCGGCGGTCTGTCGAACGAGGTGAAGGAGAAGCTGGCGCGCGTCCAACCGCGCACCTTGGGCCAGGCCGGACGGATCGAGGGCATGACGCCCGGCGCGCTGACGGCGCTGCTCGCCTATGTGAAGCGCGCGCCCAAGGCGTCGGTCGCGGCCTGATGTTGGACGCCGAAAAGAAGATATTCCGTGCACGCGCCAATGCGTCAGTGGAACAGATCGCCGATCTCGAGGCGTTCCGGCTTCGGTTGGTCGAGGCCAATGCGGTGATGAATCTGGTGGGTCCGGACAGTCTGCCGGACTTCTGGAACCGCCATGTCTGGGACAGCGCGCAGCTGCTCGATCGGGCCCCGGAAGCAAAGACCTGGGCGGATCTGGGGGCGGGCGCAGGCTTTCCCGGACTGGTGCTTTCCATCATGCTCAAGGGGCGGGATGGGGCTCATGTCTGGCTGATTGATAGCTTGGCCAAGCGCTGCCGATTTCTTCAGGAGGTCGTGAATGCCTTGTCCCTGCCGGCGACGGTCATCGTCGGCCGGGCCGAAGCGCAGTCTGTGACGTGTGACATCGTCACCGCCCGCGCCGTGGCCCCGATGGAGAGACTGCTGGGTTATGCACAGCCCTACTTTCAAAGAGGTGCACAAGGCCTGTTCCTGAAGGGGGAGCGTGCCGAATCCGAGTTGATCGAGGCGCGCAAATCCTGGCATTTCGAGGCTGAACTGGCCCCGTCGCAAAGCGACGTGCGCGGCCGCATCGTGACAATCCGGAGCCTCCGCCGTGCCCGCTCAACGCGCTAGAAAGCCCGCCCGCGTCCTCGCTGTTTCCAACCAAAAGGGCGGGGTCGGCAAGACGACGACGGCGATCAACCTCGGCACCGCTCTGGCCGCCATCGGTGAGCGCGTGCTGATCGTGGATATGGACCCGCAGGGCAATGCCTCCACTGGCTTGGGTGTTCCACGTGAAACACGGCGCGTCACCATTTACGATGTCGTCGTAGATCAGCGCTCCATCGCGGATGCCTCGGTGCAGACGACTGTGCCGGGTTTGTGGATCGTCCCGGCCGACGCGGACATGTCGGGCGTTGAGATCGAACTCAGCCAGGCGGATCGCCGATCTTATCGCTTGCGCGACGCCCTGCGGGCACACGACGATGGCCCTACCGCGTATGACTATGTGCTGATCGACTGCCCGCCGTCGCTGAACCTTCTGACGCTGAACGCGATGGCGGCGGCGGATGCGGTGCTGGTGCCGCTGCAATGCGAGTTCTTCGCTCTGGAAGGTTTGAGCCAGCTGATGCGCACCATCGATATGGTCAAGCACAGCCTCAATCCATCGCTGGAAATTCAGGGCTTGGTGCTGACGATGTTCGATCGGCGCAGCGCCTTGTCGGGGCAGGTGGCCAACGACGTCCGCGCCCATTTCGGCGACAAGGTTTATGAGAGCGTCATCCCGCGTAACGTCCGCGTCGCCGAGGCGCCGTCGTTCGGCAAGCCCGCGCTGATCTATGATCTGAAGTGCGCCGGCAGCCAGGCGTATCTGCGGCTGGCCAAGGAAGTGGTGAAGCGCGAACGCCAGCGGCTGAAGCTGGCCGCCTGAGTTTTAATAGAACGGAACAGTATCTTGGCTGAACGACAAAGAGGTCTGGGCCGCGGCCTGTCGGCGTTGATGGGGCAGGACGCCGAGGCGCCGGTCGCATCCGACGCCCCTGTGTCCGCTGGCGTGCGACGTGTGCCGATCGAGAGCCTGAAGCCTAATCCGGACCAGCCGCGCAAGACCTTCCGCCAGGAGGATCTGGAGGAACTGACCGCCTCGATCCGTGACAAGGGGGTGCTGCAGCCGATCCTCGTGCGGACCCATCCAGGTGAGGACGGCGTCTGGCAGATTATCGCCGGCGAACGCCGCTGGCGCGCGTCGCAGGCGGCGCGCCTGACCGAGGTTCCGATCGTGGTCCACGAGATGGACGACGTCGAGGTGTTCGAAGTCGCGATCGTCGAAAACGTCCAGCGCGCAGATCTGAATCCTCTGGAAGAGGCCGAGGCGTACCGCGTTCTGATGGAGCGCTTCGGGCGGACGCAGGATGCGGTGGCGGGCGTGGTCGGCAAGAGCCGCAGCCATGTGGCCAACACCATGCGCCTGCTGCAACTGCCCGAGCGGGTGCTGTTCTATGTGCGCGAAGGCAAGCTGTCGGCGGGTCACGCCCGGGCCCTGATCAATACGCCTGATCCGGGCCAGCTGGCGGATATCGCCTTCGTCGACGGGCTTAGCGTCCGTGAGACCGAGGCCTTGGCGCGCCGTGCGGTCGAGGGCCCGAAGCCGACGAAGGCCAAGTCGGCGTCGGCGGCCGCAGCCGGGGAGGGGGCGGCCGATGTCGCCGCCCTGCAGCAGGACTTGGCCGACGCCCTCGGTCTGAAGGTCCAGTTGTCGGACAAGGGCGGCAAGGGCGAACTGACGATCGGCTACGGTTCGCTGGAGCAGCTCGACGACCTGTGCCGCCGTTTGATGCGCGGCTGACCTGCGGACTGTGCTAGGGTGTCGATATGACTGAAGACGCGACACCCACCGCCGCCGACAAGCTGAAACAGGCGCTTGCCGCCAAGAAGGCCAAGGCGGGTCATGGGTTCAATGCGCAACCCAGCGCCAAGGCCGAAGAGAAGGCCGTTTCAGCGCGCAACGTCGCCATGGCCCAGCCCGCCTTCCGCAAGGCCTCCAAGCGCGGCTAGGGCTACAGCCCCAACCGTCTGGCGCGACCAGCGATTTCCAGCAGCAGGCGTTCGGCGATCAGTTGGTCCGGCATTCCGGTCGTCTTGGTGGCGACATCGGCCGTGTTGATGCTGTCCAAGACTTCGTCCAGGGCTTCCAGCCGCCAGGACCGCGCCTGACGCAGCATTTCGGCCTCCTGCTTCCAGAAGACGCCGGCGGCCTTTGCGGCCTCCTTGGCGTTTGCGCCGTTGGCCTGCAGGATATTGATCCGGCGCAGCTTTCCGAGATGGATCGCCGCAGAGCGAACGGCGAGCACCGACGATTCGCCTTCGGCGAAGGCGCGCCTGAGCCCCGCCTGCGCCGGGCCGGGACGCGCGCCGAAGGCCTGAAGCGCCGCATCCGACAGGGAGGCGTCCGGCTCGACGCCGAGATGATGTTCCAGCGCATCCATATCCAGCGTCTTGCCGGAGCCGGGGCCGATGAAGAGGGCCAGACGCTCGATCTCTTGCCGCATCAGGCCGCGCTCGCGCGGCAGGCGCGCGACGAAGCGGTCCAGGGCGTCAGACGTCAGGCCCACCTTGTCGGCGGCCAGGGCCTCCCGGACCATGCGGGCGACATCGCCGGTCTCGTCCTCGTAGCAGACGATGCCGACCGCGCCGTTTTCCTTCTCGGCCGCCTTTCTGAGCGCGGATTCGCGGCCCAGCTGGTCGGCCTCGACCACCATCATGGCGTCGGGATTGTATCCGCCATCGGCGTGGATCTTCAGCGCGGCGGCGACGGCCTTGTCCACGCCGGGCTTCAGCGCCGACAGACGGATGCGCACCAGACGGCGGCCGCCCATCAGGGACATGGCCGTCAGCGCCTCTTCCAGCTTCGTTTCATCGCCATCAATGTCGCTGTCGGTCAGGACGGTGACATTGAAGGGGTCGTTCAGATCGGGCGTGACCGTCTTGCACAGCACCTCGGCCCGTTCGGCGACGCCGGACCGGTCCTTGCCGTGGATCACCGCCGCCCGGATCGCCGGATCGGGCGCCTTCAGAAAGCGATCGATCTCGGGGCGTTTGGCCAGGATCACGGGTTCGACAGCGCCTGCATCAGATCCAGTCGGATCAGGCGAGCCAGTTCGGCGGCGGCGCGCTCCTCGCCATCCTGCTGGGCGGCGATGGCGGCATAGGGCTGGTCGGCGGCAGCGTAGGTCGTGGTGACCGTTTCCGTGCCGCTGACGGGCATTCCGCCGGCGGCCGGCGTCAGGGTCCAGGTCGCCTTGACCGTCAGTTCATAGCGTGTGGCGGTGTCGTCGATGCGGCGACCCAACGAGCGGCGGTTCTGCTGGACC
Organism: Brevundimonas vesicularis; assembly: GCF_044807075.1. Classification (GTDB taxonomy): domain Bacteria; phylum Pseudomonadota; class Alphaproteobacteria; order Caulobacterales; family Caulobacteraceae; genus Brevundimonas; species Brevundimonas vesicularis_G. Next base: position 582,623 of record NZ_CP085234.1, on the reverse strand, counting down.
TCTGTCGTCAGGCGATACAGCGGCGTCGCGCCGCGATCCCAGGCGAGCACGTCTTCCAGCTGCTCGCGCAAGCGATAGCCCAGGCGGTCGTCCTGGGTCGTGACGGCGATCCGGCGCAGGGATGAACCCATGGCCGGCTCGGCGTACATGGGCGTGAAGCCGCAGGCGGAAACCGCCAGAGACGCGAGAACCGCGAGAGCCATCGCGACACGCATCAGCCGGCCACCAGATTGACGATGCGGTCCTTGACCACGACGATCTTCTTCACGCTCAGACCCTCCAGCCGCGCCTTGACCGTTTCGTCGGCCAGGACCAGGGCTTCGACCTCGGACGGCTCCATGCCGCGCGGCACGCGGATTTCCGCGCGACGCTTGCCGTTGATCTGGATGGGCAGGACCACCTCGTCGTCGGCCGCGAGCGCAGCGTCCCACACGGGCCACGGCGCGTCCAGAACCATCCCGTCTTCCCCTAGTTGCGTCCAGGCTTCTTCGGCCAGGTGCGGGGTGAAGGGGGCGATCAGGCGGGCCAGCGCCGAAAGGGCCTGACGCTTGGCGTCGCCGCCGGCCTGGGCATTGTCGCGAATGGTGGCGACGAAGGCGTAGAGCTTGGCGATGGCCGAGTTGAAGCGGAAGCCTTCGACCCCTTCGGACACGGCCTTGATGGCCTTGTGCGTCTCGCGCAGCAGCTCGGCGTTGGCCTTGTCCTCGCCGGCGAAACTGGCGTCATAGGTGTCGAACAGGGTCCAGGCGCGCTGGACGAAGCGGCTGGCGCCCTCGACGCCGCCAGGGGTCCATTGCACGTCCCGCTCGGGCGGGCTGTCGGACAGGACGAACAGGCGACCGGCGTCCACCCCGTGGCTTTCCAGGATTTCGGCCGGAGCGACGACGTTCTTCTTGGACTTGGACATCTTCTCGATGTCGCCGATGACCAGGGTCTCGCCGGTCGAAAGCTGGCGGGCCGAGCGGACGCCGTTGTCGTTCTTCAGCTCCACGTCGGTCGGCTCGACCCAGGCGCCGTCGGCGCGGCGATAGGTTTCGTGAACGACCATGCCTTGGGTGAACAGGCCGGCGAACGGCTCCTTCACCGACAGCATGCCGGCGTCGGACAGGGCGCGGGTGATGAAGCGGGCGTACAGCAGGTGCAGGACCGCGTGCTCGACCCCGCCGATATATTGATCGACAGCCAGCCAGCGGTCGGCGGCGGCCTTGTCGATCGGCGCCTCGGCCGTCGGGTCGGTGAAGCGGGCGAAATACCAGCTGGAATCGACAAAGGTGTCGAGCGTGTCGGTCTCGCGCGTCGCATCCGCGCCGCACGACGGGCATTTGACGTGCTTCCAGGTCGCGTGACGCGCCAACGGGTTGCCGGGCACGTCGAAGGTCACATCGTCAGGCAGGACGACCGGCAACTGATCGGCGGGAACCTCGACGACGCCGCAGGACGCGCAGTGGATGATCGGGATCGGGCAACCCCAATACCGCTGGCGCGAAACACCCCAGTCGCGCAGGCGATAGATGGTCTCGGCGCGGCCCTGGCCGGCGGCCTCGACCTTGGCGATCGCGGCGGCCTTGGCGGCCTCGACGTCCATGCCGTTCAGGAAGTCGGAGTTGAAGATGCGGCCGGGGCCGACATAGGCCTCGGTTCCGATCTCGACCGTGTCGGCGTCGTCGGGTTTGACCACCGGCGTCACCGGCAGATCATATTTGCGGGCGAAGTCCAGATCGCGCTGGTCATGGGCCGGGCAACCGAAGATGGCGCCCGAGCCATAGGTCGACAGCACGAAGTTGGCGGCCCAGACGGGCAGGGTCTTGTCCGGATCGAAGGGATGGCGGACGCGAACGCCCAGATCCACGCCCAGCTTCTCGGCCTTTTCGATCTCGGCTTCGCTGGTGCCGGTGTGAGCACAGGCCTTGATGAAGTCCGCTACGTCCGGCCGATGTTCGGCGATGGCCTTGGTCAGGGGATGGTCGGGCGCCAAGGCCAGGAAGCTGGCGCCGAACAGGGTGTCGGGGCGGGTGGTGTAGACCTCGATCGGATCGCGGGCATGGTTCGGCTCACCCTCGGGCGAGGCGGGCAGGAAGGCCGGCGCCTCGGCGATGTCCCACCACAGGGTCGCGCCCTTCGACTTGCCGATCCAGTTCTCCTGCATCAGCCGGACCTTTTCGGGCCAGCGGTCCAGGGTCTTCAGACCGTCGATCAGGTCGTCGGCATAGTCGGTGATGCGCAGGAACCACTGGTTCAGCTTGCGCTTCTCGACCAGGGCGCCCGAGCGCCAGCCTCGTCCGTCGATCACCTGTTCGTTGGCCAGGACGGTGTTGTCGACCGGATCCCAGTTGACCACCGCATCCTTGCGATAGATCAGACCACGCCGATACAGCTCCAGGAACCAGGCCTGCTGCTTGCCGTAGTATTCCGGGTCGCAGGTGGCGAACTCACGCGACCAGTCCAGCGACAGGCCCAGCAGCTTCAGCTGCTCGCGCATGTTTGCGATGTTGGAATAGGTCCAGCCTTTCGGGTGTATGCCGCGCTCCATGGCCGCGTTCTCGGCCGGCATGCCGAAGGCGTCCCAGCCCATCGGGTGCAGAACGTCGTACCCCTGCGCGCGCTTGGACCGCGCCACCACGTCGCCCATCACATAGTTGCGGGCGTGACCCATGTGGATGGCGCCCGACGGATAGGGGAACATCTCGAGCACATAGTATTTCGGCCGGCCGGTGTCCTTCGTGACGAAGGCGGAAGCCTCGGCCCATCGGGCCTGCTGGCGGGGTTCGGCGGTCTTGGGTTCGTAACGGGCCACGGTCGTCCTGAAAGTCGAAAGGGCGCTGACGCCCTCCCGGCTCAACTAGCCCGAAGGACGACAGCGCCCAAGAAGTAATCCGTTTCGGCGTTCCCAGCAGGTCCGACGAAACTAAAGCAGTCGGCGCTCAAGTAGCCCGCAGGGCGATAGCGCCTACAAACACTCCAACGCAGGCTTAGCCTGCGTTGGACAGGTTCAGCTGGCGCGCCTTGGTCAGGATGGCGTTTTCCAGATCGGCCTCGGTCTGGGCGGCGACCGGGGCGGCGGTCCACTGACCATCGGCGCCCTTCACTTCCTTGGTCACCGTGACATTCAGCGCGTCGGCGCGCAGACGGGTGTCCAGGATGAAGACGGTCGCCTTGAAGCGCTCGTTCGGCGTCTGGGGGTTGATGTACCAGTCATAGTTGATGACGCCGCCCCACGGATCGGCGGTCAGCAGCGGCATGAAGCTGAGGGTGTCCAGCGAGGCGCGCCACAGGAAGGCGTTGACGCCGATGCCCTGTTGCACGTTCGTCTTGGGCGCAGACTTCTTGCCGCCGACGAAGGGAATGCTCGAGCAGGCCGACAGGGACGCGCCTAGGGCCACGCCCGAGACCAGCACGACCGCGACGTTCCGAACCAGGGCCTTGTTGAGGCTCATCAAGAGAAGTCTCCGTAAACTCAGGGACGTGAGAGCCCTCGCCCGCACGCGCGCACGGCATGAGGAAATGCCGACTGCCAGGCTCTATAACACGGCGAAAAGGGGCGATGACAAGGCGAAGTCGGTTCCCGTCGCATCGCGCGTCGCGGTGTTTTGTGAAGGGCGAGTGAGATTTCGCCGGAATCCGCCCGAATCCCGTGACGCTTGAGACACATACGCAGACAACAATGCGCGGGAACCTTGTTATCGCCGGCTCATTGCGTTGACCGCGCAGACACCCGGTGTCTAATCGCGGGGCTCACGACCATATAAGGTCGGTTCAGGGTTGAAACGCCGCCTCATGGCGGGGTTCGAAGGATTTGGTATGCGGTTCGGTGGTTTCCTGGCTGTGATGATGGCGACGACGGCGATGGCCGCGTCGACGTCGGCGCTCGCCCAAAGCCGATCCACAGTCTCTCTGTCGGAAGCCCAGGCGGCGCAACGCAATACGCCGGCGCCGCAGCGTCGCGGTCTGCGCCTGAATGACCGCGGCCGGTGGGGTCTGGATTTCAACCTCAATCAGCCCGTCGGCCGCGAGACCGAATGGGGTGATGTCGAGGCCGGCGCTTATTATCGGCTGAACGACCGTCTGCGGGTCGGGGCATCCGCCGCCGTCAGCACGCCGGAAGTCGACCCTGCCCGTGCGCCCGAAACCAACGGCCGGGCCCAGCCCCGCGTCCGTCTGGAAACCATCTTCAAGTTCTGATTTCGACCGGTCAGCGAAACGCCGACTGAATCGCATTCACCGCTGCTAAGCCGCATGCGCCTGTGCGTGCGAGCGTAGCGGCGTTCTCTGGCGTGACGCCGCCCAGCGCATAGACCGGCAGGCCGGCGGCTTTCACATGCCGTTCGAACGCAGCGACCCCCTGGGCGGGCTTACCGGCGGACGCGCCGCCCGCCGGAAACACCGGCGACAGGATCAGGGCGTTCAAGTCTTCGGGCGGCTGGGATAGGCCGTGCCAAGCCGCTGTCAAAATCCAGTCGGGTCGGTCCGAGCGAATGCGCGCGGCCTGCTCAACCGCACGTTCGGGCAGGTGTAGCCCGTCGGCGGCGATCGCCTCGGCCAGATCGGGGTCCAGTCCGACCAGCAATTTCACGTCCCGACCGGCCGTCGCTTCCCGAAGCCGATGTCCCGTCTCGACGGCATTGGAGGCGCCAAAGGCGCGATAGACCACGGCCGAACCGGCGGGCAGGCGCGACGCCGTCTCCCACGGTCGGGGCGTGCGATCCGGGTCGGTGAAGAACAGCATCGGAGGCAAGGCTGCGGCGGCCGGGCTGACAGCGGCGGCGGCGCGGTTTAGAGCGGTCGCGGCGTTCCAGAGCGCGCGCGCATCGTCGCTGTAACCGGCCGGCAGGATCATGACCTCTTCTTCCTCCGCTTTTTCCGCCCCGTCCATCGCCGAAAGGGTCGCCGAGTTGCGGGCGCGCATCGACGCGGCCTGCCATGCGGCCGGTCGGGATCCAGCAGGCGTGACCCTGACCGCCGTTTCCAAGACGCAAGCTTCAGAGGCCATCGACGCCATCCTGGCGACGGGTCAGCGGATCTTCGGCGAAAACCGGGTGCAGGAGGCGCAGGGACGGTGGGCCGACCGTCGTGGGGCCTTGCCGGGTCTGGAACTGCGGCTGATCGGCCCGTTGCAGACCAACAAGGCCGAGGATGCGGTCGCTCTGTTCGATGTGATCGAAACCCTGGACCGCGAGAAACTGGCGCGGGCCTTGGCGCAGGCGGGCGAAAAGCGCGGCCGATCGCCGCGCGTCCTGGTCCAGGTCAATACCGGCGCCGAACCCCAGAAGGCCGGCGTCCTGCCCGACGCCGCCGACGCCCTGATTGCGGCGGCGCGCGACACCTACGGACTGACGGTCGAGGGTCTGATGTGCATTCCCCCGGCGGATCAGGACGCAGCGCCGCATTTTCAGATGTTGCGGGACATGGCCGAACGAAACCGTTTGTCCGTCCTGTCGATGGGCATGAGCGGCGACTACGAGACCGCCATCCGGTGCGGCGCAACGCACGTCAGGGTCGGAACGGCCCTGTTCGGGGAACGAAATCGACCCGAAACGCCCTCTAGCTCGTAACCCGATGTGAATATTCGCACCCCCAAGCCTTGGCGCGGGGGCCAAGCCTCGCCATTGTCTGTCCCATGCCTACGCCCAAGACCATTCTGATCATCGACGACGACGACGACCTGCGCGAGGCCCTGGCCGAGCAGCTGAATCTGCATGAGGAGTTTCGCACCCAGCAGGCGTCGACCGCCACGGACGGGGTGCGGATGGGGCGCGAGATCCGCGCCGATCTGATCCTGCTGGACGTCGATCTGCCCGACATGGACGGCCGCGAGGCCTGTCGCCTGTTGCGCAAGGACGGGGTCTCGACACCGGTCATCATGCTGACGGCGCAATCGGCGGACGCCGACGCCATCCTGGGTCTGGACGCCGGAGCCAACGACTATGTCACAAAGCCCTTCCGGTTCGCCGTGCTGCTAGCGCGCATCCGCGCCCATCTGCGCAGCCATGAACAGTCCGAGGACGCGGTCTTCACCATCGGCCCCTACGAGTTCCGGCCCGCCGCCAAGGTGCTGATGGACTCAAAGGGCAAAAAGGTGCGGTTGACCGAAAAGGAAACCAACATCCTCAAATATCTCTATCGTGCCGGGGCCAAGCCGGTGTCGCGCGAAGAGCTGCTGACTGAGGTCTGGGGCTACAACGCCGGGGTCACGACCCATACGCTGGAAACCCATATCTACCGTCTGCGCCAGAAGATCGAACCGGAACCGGGCCATGCCCGCCTTCTGCTGACCGATGCGGGCGGATACCGCCTGCAGCCTTAAGGGCTCAGTCGGCCGCTTTTGGGCGGACCGTGAACATCGGTAGGAAGACGTGGACCAGCGGGCCGATGTTCAGGGCGTAGAGCACCGTGCCCACTCCGACCGAACCGCCCAAAAGCCAGCCGACGGCGATAACGGTAAGTTCAATGGCCGTCCGCACCCATTTCACCGGCCAGCCTGTGCGCGCGACGATGCCGGTCATCAAGCCGTCGCGGGGACCGGGACCGAGGCCTGCGCCGATATACGCGCCACTGGCCACGCCGTTCAGGACGATGCCGGCGATGAGCAGGCCGGCCTGGAGCGGTAGGCCCAGGTCGGACGGGATCCAGTCCAGACCGAAATTGGCGACCGTGCCGATGATCAGCACATTGGCGACGGTCCCTATCCCTGGCTTCTGGCGCAGGGGAATCCATAGCAGCAACACGGCCATACCGATCAGATTGACCACAAGACCGAAGCTGACGCCGGCGGGTTTCGCGAACCGCTCGAACACCCCTTGGTTCAGCACGTCCCACGGATCGAGCCCCAGATCGGCGCGGACGATCAGGGCGATGGACAGGCCGTAGAGAAACAGGCCGGCGAAGAGCTGGATCAGGCGACGGGTCATAAATCGACCAGATGCGCGAAACTGGCTATCGAAAACAGGGCCAGTTATGCCATTCTGGCCTGATGTCGTCGCGGTCGATCGGTCTTGGTTCCCTGACGCGCCATCTCGGCGCCTGGCGGTCGCCGGGCTCAGGCGCAGCCTATCGGCAGCTGGCGGGTGCAGTACGACTGCTGATTCTGGATGGCCGACTGCCCTTGGCGGCGCGGTTGCCCGGCGAACGGGAACTGGCCCAGGCGTTGGGCTTGAGCCGAACGACCGTCTCGGCCGCCTATGGCCGCTTGAGAGATGACGGGTTCCTGACCGGCGGGCAGGGCGCCGCCGCGCGCACCAGCCTGCCGACCGGACCTGCACCGCGTGTCGAAGCGGGGGCAGTCGCCGACAAGCCCGGCCTGATCGACCTGACCGCCGCCGTCCTGCCGGCCGATCCCAATGTGCACGCGGCCTATGTGCGCGCGCTGGAGCGTCTGCCGGCGAACCTGCCGGGACACGGTTATGAGACGGCGGGGCTGGAGGAACTGCGCGAAGCGGTGGCCGCGGGATACCGGCGGCGCGGCTTGGCGACCTCATCGGGGCAGATTCTCATCACGCACGGCGCGCACAACGGACTGGTCCATCTGCTGCGCCTGACGACGCGGCCCGGCGCCCCGGTGGTGTTCGACCATCCCACCTATCCGCAGGCGATCGACGCCATCCTGGCGGCGGGCGGCCGCGCCGTGCCCGTCGCCTTGCCGGACGGCGAGGAGGGTTGGGATGTCGAGGGTCTGGTTGCGGCCTGCCGAAGCAGCAACGCGGCAATGGCCTATCTGGTGCTGGACCACAACAATCCGACCGGGCGGATGATGCGAGCGGCGGACCGGACACGCTTGCTGGCGGGGCTGAAGGGATCGGAGACCTTGCTGGTGCTGGACGAGACCCTGGTCGAACTGACCTTGAGCGGACCACCGGCGCTCAGCGCCTCCGCCGTCGATGCGCCGCGGATCGTCAGATTGGGATCGATGTCCAAAAGCGTCTGGGGCGGACTGCGCATCGGCTGGATCCGCGCTGACCGGGCGGTGATCCAGCGTCTGGCCCAAAGTCGCGCCAGCTTCGATCTGGGTGTTCCGATCCTGGAGCAGCTGGCGGCGGTCGAACTGTTGACCGACGGGGGCAAGGCCTTGGCGGCGCGCCGGCCCCTTTTGCGCGCCCGGCGGGATCATCTACGGGCGCGGCTCGCTGAAAAACTGCCTGAGTGGGTCTGTCCCCGCCCGGCTGGGGGATTGTCTCTGTGGGCGCGTCTGCCTGGGCCGATCAGTTCCGCTTTGACGATCGCGGCCGAGGCCGAAGGCCTGCGCCTCGCCGCCGGTCCGCGATTCGGCGTCGACGGCGCCTTCGAACGCCGGCTCCGCCTGCCTTACACCTTGTCGGAAGATCAGCTGGATGAGGCGGTGATTCGGCTCGGGCGCGCCGCCAGGAAGGTCGGCCGGGGTCGAAAGGCGCCGGCGTCGGTCAAGCCGGTCGCCGTCTATTGAGGATCAGACGTCCAGATCGACCGTGACCGGCGCATGGTCGCTCGGACGCTCCCACTCGCGAACGTCGTCGTGGATGCGGGCGGTGTCCTTGACCACGGCGGGGGTCAGGCCGGGCGAGGTCCAGATGTGGTCCAGGCGCAGACCGCGATTCGATTTGCGGAAGTCGGCGGCGCGATAGCTCCACCAGCTGGCCAGCTTCTGGGGCTCGGGGAAGCGGTCGCGCAGCACATCGGCGAAACCGCCCGTCTCCTGAAGCCGGTTCAGGGTCTCCACCTCGATCGGCGTGTGGCTGACGATCTTGGACATGTAGCGGTGGTTCCAAACATCGCCCTCTCCCGGTGCAATGTTGAAGTCGCCGGCCATGACGAGGGGGCGAGACTTGTCCTGCTTGGCCACGATGGCGGTCAGCTGCTCGTAAAAATCCATCTTGTGATCGAACTTGGGGTTCAGCGCCCGGTCGGGAACGTCGCCGCCGGCCGGGATGTAGAAGTTCTGAACGTCGATGCCGGAAACGCGGGCCGAAACGCAGCGCGCATGGCCCAGTTTGCAGACTTGGAAGGTGTCGCTGTCCTCAAGCGGCAGGCGACTGGCGATGGCGACGCCGTGCCAGCCCTTCTGGCCCGCCACGCGAAGGTGGGGCATGCCCATCTCCTCGAAGGCGGCGCGCGGGAACTGATCCGTGGTGCATTTGATCTCCTGCAGCATCAGAACGTCGGGCGCGCGCTCGGCGACGAAGCGGGCCACCTGATCGATGCGCAGGCGGACGGAGTTGATGTTCCAGGTGGCGAGGCGAAGGGTCATGCCCCCGTCTAGCAGGCGCGCCGCGTAAAAAAAGCCCGGCCGCGACGGGCCGGGCTCTGGGAGGTTCGTCTCTCTCGCCGCCGGGGAGGGGGATATTCCAGGGCGGTAGAACGGCCGCCGCCGTTCCTGTGCCCAAAGTGTCACTGGCGAGCATAAAAGTCAAACCGTCACAATCGACGCTTGCGCGTGCTCATTATGAAACAGTCAGGGCGCGGATCAGTCTCGCGGCGTTTGCGCCTGCGGCGCCGTCGCCCATTCACCGCGCCAGTCGTAGCTAAGCGTCACGCAGTGACGATAGGCGCCGTCCGACCACCGACCCACAGCCTGCATGGTCAGGGGACGGGGCGCACGGACACGACCCATGATCAGCCAGACCTCGTCGGCGCCGGGACACAGGGCGCGCGACAGGCCGCGGCCGTCGCCGTCCTGATCGATGGCGTAGATATCGTTTTCCTCGGCGCCCTGCGGCAGGACGCGTCGCGCGGCGTCCGGTCCGCCGCGCGTAAAGCCTGCCGTGCCGCGCGCGGTGGTCGAGAACAGACGTTCCACCTGCACCGCGCCGAACAGACCGCGCCGCACCTGCAAGGTGACGCCCTTGGTCATCGCCTGAGTGATCCGGTCCGACGCATTATAAGCCAGGTAGCGGGTGTCCGCATGGGCGGGCGCCGCCGCCGAACCGACGGCGATAAGGGCGAGAGCGGTGGCGGTGATACGGCGCATACGTTTCTCTTCCTCAGGTTTTGCGGCGAGAACGGGGCTTGATCCGATCAGTGCTCGCCGAGGCAGCGCAGCGCGACCTCGAGATTGCGCAGGCCGTCTTCGCCGGTGACGGCTGGCGTTTCGCCGGTCGTGATGGCGCGGGCGAACGCTTCCAACTCCTTTTTCAGCGGTTCGGCCGGCCAGCTGTTCAGCATCCGGGTCGAGTAGGAGCCGTCCGGCTGCTGGCCGAAATATTCGGTGACCTGGCGCGTGATCAGATCGGCGACGATGAACTTGGTCTTGGTCGCCACCTGCAGCGTGCGGGTCTTGTAGGGGGTGACCCAGTTGGTGGTGATATGGGCGATCACCCCGCTGTCCAGGCGGAACTGAAGCAGGGCCGTGTCCTCGCGATCGGCGCGGGTGCGGGCCAGTTGGGGCTGGACCTCGACGATCTCGGAGCCCGTCAGGTGGCGGATGATGTCGATGTCGTGCACGGCCAGGTCGATGACCACGCCGACCTCGCCCATGCGGGGCGGGAAGGGACCGACGCGGGTGATCTGGATCGAGATGATGTCGTCGTCGGCGACGGCGCGCTTGACGGTTTCCACCGCGGGATTGAAGCGCTCGACCTGACCGACCATCAGAACGCGGTCATTGGCCTTGGCCGCATCGATCATGCGCTGGGCGTCGGCGATGCTGGCGGCGATCGGCTTTTCGACCAGGACGTGGACGCCCCTTTCCAACAGGGCGACGCCCACCTCGGCATGGAAACGGTTGGGCGTGGAAACGATGGCGGCGTCCAGACCGGCGTCGACGAAGGCCTGGGCTGTCGTGACGGGCGATGCGCCATAGGCGGCGGCGACGCCCTCGGCCGTCACCGCATCGGGATCGAAGACGGTGGTCAGATCGAACTCGCGCATCTCCGAGGCGACGCGCGCATGGTTGCGGCCCATGACGCCGACGCCGGCGACGCCGATCTTGAGGGCGGGGGTGTTCGGCATCGGCTAGCCCTTGTAGCTGGCGACGGCGGCGACGACCTTGTCCTGGGTCGCCTCGTCCAGATCGGCGTGCATCGGCAGGCTGAGGACCCGGTTCCTCAGTCGTTCGGTGACGGGCAGGCCGCCCGCGCCCTGCGGGAAGCGCTGGTAGGCCGGCTGCATGTGCATGGGCACCGGATAATAGACGGCGGTGGGCACGCCCTGATCCTTCAGGTGCGCGGCCAGACCGTCGCGATCCTCATGCTCGATCGTGTACTGCGCCCAGATGGAGACGCCGCTGTCGATGACGTGAGGCACGGCCGAGACATGGGGCGCGAGCCGTTCGTTGTAGCGGGCGGCGATCCGGTTGCGCCATTCGATCTCCTGACCGAAGACCTTCAGCTTCTCGATCAGGATGGCGGCCTGGATGGTGTCCAGCCGGCTGTTCATGCCGATGCGCATGGCCAGATATTTGGGATCGTGGGCGAAGGCGGCGGCGCCGGCCTCCAGGTCCTTGGCGACGACCTTGCCGTGCACACGAAGGGAATCCATTTCCTGCGCCAGGTCGTCGTCGTCGGTCAGCACCGCCCCGCCGTCGCCGTAGCAGCCCAGGGGCTTGGCCGGGAAGAAGCTGGTCGTGGTGACGTCGGCCCACTTCAGAGGATGGTCGCCGTTCAGGGTGCAGCCGAAGCCCTGTGCCGAATCCGAGATCAGCTTCAGCCCATGGCGGTCGCAAATCGCGCGGATGGCGGGATAGTCGGCGGGCTGACCGAACAGATCGACGGCGATGACCACCTTGGGCGTCAGACGACCTTCGGTCTTTACCGCTTCGATGGCCGCCTCAAGCTTGGCCGGGTCCATATTGTAGGTGCGGGCGTCGACGTCCACGAAAACGGGCGAGGCGCCCAGCCACGGCACGACCTCGGCCGTGGCCGTGAAGGTGAAGCTGGGGCAGAAGACGGCGTCGCCGGTCCGGACGCCCCAGGCGATCAACGGCAGGATCAGGGCGTCGGTGCCGTTGCCGCAGCCCAAGGCGTGTTTGGCCTGACCGAAGACGGCGAGGTCGGCCTCGAACTGGCGGACCTGCGGACCCATCACCCAGGCGCCGCCGACGACGGCCTCCTGAACGGCGGCTTCGATCTTGCCGCCGAGGCGCTGGCGCTGGGCCTGAAGGTCGATGAAGGGGATCATGCGGGACGCTCTCCACGGGGGATCGGGGGCGGCGGCCGGACAGGCGGGCCGCGAATGTCGGGTCGTCCTAGCAAGATCGGCCGCGCGGGCCAAATCGCGCGGCGTCACATCGCGTTGCCCTTTGCTACCGCACACAGGTCTTGGCGCCCGTCGGCTTGCGTCCTAAGCCAGCGCCATGACGACGCTTTCCGCCGCCCGGACCAGGGTCTCGAACTGGCTGTTCGACCAAGCCCTGCCTCTGTGGGCCGAGCGGGGCGTGGACGCGCAGGGCCGGTTTTTCGAGCAGCTGGATTTCGAAGGCCGGCCGGTGACCGGTCTTCGTCGACGCACGCGCGTCCAGGCGCGCCAGGTCTATGTCTTCTGCGAAGCGGCCGCCTTGGGTTGGGCGCAGGGACGTGCGGTGGCCAAGGCCGGGCTGGATCAACTGATAGCCGACCGCCGACGTGACGACGGCCTTTGGGTCGCGGCGACCGATGACGACGGCGTGGTGGTCGATGAGACGCCTGATCTTTACGACCTGGCCTTCGTTCTGTTCGCGCTCGCGGCGGCGCACCGCGTCCTGGGTGATGCGCGAGCGCGGCCTCTGGCGCTTGAGACGCTGGCCGCGATCGATCGGTTGATGGCGTCTTCGCATGGGGGATGGCAGGAGGCCCTGCCGCCACGCCTGCCGCGTCGCCAAAATCCCCACATGCATATGCTGGAGGCCATGCTGGCCTGGCAGGCGATTGCGCCTGATCCGGCGTTCGAGGCGGCGGCGCGGACGTCGCTGGACCTGTGCAAACAGCGCTTCCTGATCGACGGCGCCATTCGCGAATATTTCACCGAGAATTGGTCCGCCGATCCGGCGACAGGTCATGTGATCGAGCCGGGCCACCTCGAAGAATGGGCTTGGCTGTTGAAACAGAGCGGGGGCGATTCAGATCTGGCCACGGCGCTACATCGTCGGGCGGCAGCGCAGGGTTATCGCGACGGATTCGCCATCCGAGAGATCGGCCCGGCGGGAGAGGTGGTGGATGGCGGGCGGCGTCTATGGGCCCAAACCGAGGCCATTCGCACGGGGTTGAGTTTTGGCGACGCAGGCGTTTCGGCACTGATCGCCGCCGTGTTCGACACGCATCTGGCCACCGCTGTGCCGGGCCTATGGGTGGACAGCTACGACGCCGAAGGCCGCTCTCACGATACGGCGGCGCCTGCGTCCAGCCTCTATCACCTGATGACCGCCTTTTCGGAACTGCTTCGGAGCGACGCATGACCGGCCGGCCCGCCGCCTTTCTGGATCGGGACGGGGTGCTGATCGAGGACAGCGGTTATCCGCATCGGCCTGAGCATCTGATGCTGATCCCCGGTGCGGCGGCGGCGGTGCGGCGGATGAACCAGGCCGGTTACCGCACCGTGATCGTGACGAACCAGTCGGGCGTGGCGCGGGGCCTGTTCAGCGAAGAGACGATGAACGCTTTCAACGATCTGCTGGTCGCGCGACTGTCCGAAGAGGGGGCGATCATCGACGCCGTCTATGCGGCGCCCTTCCATCCCGAGGCGATCGAGGCACGCTATCGCCATCCCGATCATCCCGATCGCAAGCCCAATCCGGGCATGTTGCTGCGCGCCATCGAAGAGCATGATCTGGACCCGACGCAGTCCTTCATCATCGGCGATCAGAAGCGGGATCTGCAGGCCGGAGAGCGGGCCGGGGTGGCGGGCTACCTCTTCGAAGGCGGCGATCTGGACGCTTTCGTGCGCGATGTGGTCGGTCTCTAAGACCGGGCGTCGCATTTCCTCGCCTGGTGAATTACTCTGATCCAAAATCGGAGGAAATCGCCAATGAGCGCGCCCTATCCATTCGTTGAACGCCGCTGGACCTCGTCGGATGGGCTCACGCTCTTTGCGCGGGATTATGCGCCCGGTCCCGGCGTCGCGCGCCCGCCGGTGATCGCCATCCATGGTCTGACCCGCAACAGCGCCGATTTCGAAGCCATCGCACCGCTGCTAGCCCAGAGCGGGCGTCGGGTGCTGGCGGTGGATGTGCGTGGACGCGGGCTGTCGGATCGTGCGCCCGACCCCATGACCTATATGCCCGACGTCTATGCGCGCGACATGCTGGCCCTGATGGAGCAGGCCGGGATCGATAGAGCGGTCTTCATCGGCACCTCCATGGGCGGGCTGATCACCATGGCGCTGACGGCGATGCGTCCCAAGGCGGTGGTCGCGGCGATCCTGAACGACATCGGGCCGGAGGTGGCGCCGGAAGGTCTGGCGCGCATCGCCGCCTACAGCGGTCAGCCGGTCGAGATCGGCTCCTGGGCCGATGCGGCGGCCTATGCGAAGCGGATCAATGCGGTGGCCTTCCCGCACTATACGGATGCGGACTGGGACGCCTTCGCGCGGCGCATTTTCCGCCAGCAGCCGGACGGTGAGATCGCGCTGGACTACGATCCCGACATCGCCGTGCCGATCCGAGCGGCGGGGGCTAAGGCGCTGGTCCCGAACCTGTGGCCGATGTTCCGGCGGCTGGCGAAGAAGAAGCCCACGCTGCTGGTGCGGGGCGCTGCCTCGGATCTGCTGAGCGCCGACATCGCCGCGCGGATGAAGAAGGCGGCCCCGACCATGGCCTATGTCGAGGTTCCCGGCATCGGCCACGCGCCCATGTTGGACGAGGCCGAGGCCAAGGCGGCGATCTTCGAATTCCTGGCCGAGGTCGATTAGTCCTTGGTCGGATCGACCCGCGACGTGTCGCCGTAGGTCAGGGCCAGGAAGACGTCCTCCAGGTCCGGATCTTCGGTGGTGATGTCGGCGATGGTGACGCCGGCGGCGCGCACGGCGTTGATGACTTGCTCGACCGAAGACTGCCCCTTTTTATAGGCGACCGCGAAGGCGCCGCCCGGACGAGGCGTAACCTCGAAGCCGGCCAGCACCGGCGGCGTCGCCTGGGGCGTTTCAGGGGTCACGACGACATTGCGGCTGTCCAGACGGCGTAGAAGCTGCGGCGTCGGCTCGCAGGCCACCACCTCGCCCCGGTTGACGATGGCGATGGTGTCGCAAAGCTCCTGGGCCTCTTCGAGATAGTGGGTGGTCAGGACGATGGTCACTCCCTCTTCGTTGATGCGGCGGACGTAGGCCCAGAGCTGGCGACGCAGTTCGACGTCCACGCCGGCCGTCGGCTCGTCCAGGATGAGGATGGGCGGATTGTGGACCAGGGCCTTGGCCACCATCAGACGGCGTTTCATGCCGCCGGACAGGGCGCGGACATAGGCGTTGGCCTTGTCCGACAGGCCCAGCGCGGCCAGCAGTTCGTCGGACCGGCGCTCGTCTTTGGGCACGCCGTAAAAGCCCGCCTGCACCTCCAGCGATTCGCGCGGGGTGAAGAAGACGTCGGCGACGATCTCCTGCGGCACGACGCCCAGGGCGGCGGCGGCGTCGCGCGGCTCCTTGTCGATGTCGCGGCCCCAGATGGTCACCGAGCCCTCGGACTTCTTCACCACCCCGGCCAGGATGTTGATCAGGGTTGATTTGCCTGCGCCGTTCGGGCCCAGCAGGCCGAAGACTGAGCCGCGCGGAATGACCAGATCGACGCCGCGCAGGGCCGTCTTGGGGGCAGCCTTTTTGGACCCGGCATAGGTCTTCTTCAGTCCCCGCACCTCGATGGCGTTGTCGGGCAGGGCGGGGGTCTCTGACATGGTCGGTTATTTACTCGGACGGGACGGCGAGCGGCATAGGTAGGGCGAGGGATCGCAATCGCCAACCTGTCTCGCCGAAAGCATCAGACAAGCAGGCCTGTCTATGTGTCAATGGTGCTTGACTTATACGACTGGTGTGTCTAGCTTGCTTGTCATAAAGACAACCGAACTTGATGGAGATCGCCGTGACCGCCGTTCAAAAAGCCAAGACGCCTCTGACCCGCACACGCCTGATCGGCTTCGTCGCCATGGCGGTCTGCGCCATTGGCTACATCGGTGGAGGACTGGCGCTGCTGGCGGGCAAGACCGATCAGATCGAGATGACGCATGCCGCCATCGCCGGCGCCGCCCTGCTGCTGATCGGCGAGATCGGTCTTTGGGTCGGCGCGGCCTGTCTGGGCCTGACGCTGTTCAAGAAGCGCAAGGCGATGCTGAACCGCCTGCTGGGTCGCCGAACCGCCGAGGTTTGACCTTCCGGCCTGCGCCGCCTAGGAAGCGCGCAAGCCTTTCAGACCCGGACCGGACCATGCCTCCCCGCCATTCCGACGCCAACATTCCGCCGCCCGAAGAGATCGTCGTCTCGACCAAACGCGTGGCCTGCGACGGCGGCGGCGGGGCCCTGGGTCATCCGCTGGTCTATATGGACATGGGTGAGGACGACTTCATCGAGTGCGGCTATTGCGACCGGCGTTTCGTCCTGTCGGCCCAGGCCCACGACGAGAACGAATATCTGAGCCCCGCCGCCCGCGCGCCCGAGGCCCACTGAGACCGTAACCTCAGTTCAGTCGCGGTGTCGCGGCGGTTGGGTCTATAGACGGCTGACACGCTGTTCGGACGGAGACGAGCCTTGCGCTATCTGCACACCATGGTCCGGGTAAAGGACATCGACGCCTCGCTGCACTTCTATTGCGACCTTCTGGGTCTGCAGGAGGTGCGCCGCACCGAGAACGAGGCGGGTCGGTTCACCCTGGTCTTCCTCGCAGCGCCGAAGAATCTTGAACAGTCGGCGGCGGAACGCTGCCCCGAGGTCGAGCTGACCTTCAACTGGGATCCGGAAGAGTATCAGGGCGGCCGCAACTTCGGTCACCTGGCCTATAAGGTCGATGACATCTACGCCGCCTGCCAGACGCTGATGGACGGCGGGGTGACGATCAACCGTCCGCCCCGCGACGGCAACATGGCCTTCGTCCGCTCGCCCGACGGCATCTCCATCGAACTGCTTCAGGAAGGCGCGCCGCTGGCGCCGGCCGAGCCCTGGGCCTCCATGCCGAACGTCGGCGCCTGGTGATGACGGCGCGGACGGCGGCTCTGTTGACGGTTGCGGCGGTCGTGATGTCAGCCTGCGCCTCGACCACCGAGAGCAACACAGGCCGCACGGCGACGGAGCAGCTGCTCCTGGCGCGCGCCTCGGACCGGGCGGTCGAGGGGCTGGTCCTGCCGCTGCCGACGGGCGCTTCGGTCTTCGTCGACGACGCCTATTTCCAGGGCGAGGGCACACGCTACGCCGTCAGCGCGATCCGCGGCGCGATCTCGGACGCCGGTTTCAGCCTGGCCCGCAACAAGGACGAGGCGAACGCCGTGTTTGAGATCCGCGCCGGCGCACTTTCGCTGGAGCAGATGCGGCGGGTCTTCGGCATTCCCGAGATGCGGATCCCGATCAACGAGACCTTCAACGTCGTCTCCCTGCCGGAACTTTCGGTCTACAGCCACCGCGACCGGGTCGGGGTCGCCGAGTTTTCCGGCTTCCTCTACGAAGCCAAGACCGGTGCGCCGCTGGGCGCGGTGGTGCCGATGATCGGCACCTATCGTATCCGCAGCCACAAGGCCTTCATGGTCGTGTCCTGGGGCCAGCAGCAGGCGCAACCCGGTCAACGCGATCCGGGATCGAGCTGGACCGAATTCTGACGCTGACGCGGGGGCGTTGGAGCCCTATGTTCCGGCCATGACCGAGACGACTGCGCCCGAAAATCCAGAGACCGAACGCCCGATGACGCAGGACGGCCCTGCGCTGCGGCTGTGGATGATCGACGCCTCGGCCTACATCTTTCGCGCCTATCACGCCCTGCCACCATTAACGAGAAAGTCCGACGGCCTGCCGGTCGGCGCGGTCCAGGGCTACTGCAACATGTTGTGGAAGCTGCTGAAGGACATGAAGGGCGCGGATGGTCCGACGCACCTGGTGGCCATCTTCGACCATTCGGAAAAGACGTTCCGCAACACCCTGTACGATCAGTACAAGGCCCATCGCCCGCCGCCGCCCGAGGATCTGGTCCCGCAGTTTCCGCTGGTGCGCGAGGCGACGGCGGCGTTCGGCGTCCATTGCGTCGAACTGCCCGGCTACGAGGCCGACGACCTGATCGCGACCTACGCCTGCAAGGCGCGCGATGCGGGCGGGGAGGCGGTGATCGTCTCGTCCGACAAGGATCTGATGCAGCTGATCGGCGGCGGCGTCGTGATGTGGGATCCGATGAAGGACCGGCGTCTGGCCGAGCCCGAGGTCTTCGAAAAGTTCGGCGTCGGCCCCGAGAAGATGGTCGATCTGCAGGCCCTGATCGGCGACAGCGTCGACAACGTCCCCGGCGCGCCAGGCATCGGGCCGAAGACGGCGGCGCAGCTGCTGGACGAATACGGCGATCTGGACACCCTGCTGGCCAACGCCGGCGAGATCAAACAGCCCAAGCGCCGCCAGACCCTGATCGACTTCGCCGATCAGATCCGTCTGTCGCGCGAGCTGGTGCGCCTGACCTGCGATGCGCCGGCGCCCGAGGCGATCGACGATTTCGCTGTGCGTGATCCCGATCCCGCGATCCTGTCGGCCTTCTTGGAGACGATGGAGTTCCGCTCGCTGCAGCGCCGCGTCGGCGACGGCAAGGCCGGGCCCAGCGACGTTTCCGCCTTCGCGCCCAAGCGTGCGCCGAACCTGACCGCCCCCGTCGTGACCCCTCGCTACGGCCAGGTCGTCGAAGGCCCGGCCGAGGTCCAGACCTTCGATCACGCGGCCTACGAATGCGTCCAGACCGAAGAGGCGCTGGATCGCTGGATCGCGCGCGCGACCGAGGTCGGCGTCGTCGGATTCGACACCGAGACCGATACGCTGTCGGCGACCCACGCGGGCCTGTGCGGCGTGTCGCTGGCGGTAGGGCCGAACGAGGCCTGCTACATTCCCCTGACGCACGAGCACGAGCCGCAGGCCGGCGAAGGCGGTCTCTTTGGCGAAGCGGGAGAGGCGCCCGAGCCGATCCATCAGCTGGACAAGCCCACGACCCTGGCCAAGCTGAAGACGCTGTTGGAAGATCCGTCGGTCCTGAAGGTGCTTCAGAACGCCAAATACGACATCGCCGTCATGGCGCGTCGGAGCATCCGCGTCGCGCCCTATGACGACACGATGCTGATCTCCTATGTGCTGGAGGGCGGACTGCACGGCCACGGCATGGACGAGCTGGCGCGCCTGCACTTGGGCCACGAGCCGATTCCATTCAAGAGCGTCGCGGGGACAGGCAAGAGCCAGAAATCCTTCAAGCACGTCGCGCTGAAACCCGCCTCGGAATATGCCGCCGAGGATGCGGATGTGACGCTGCGGCTGTGGCGTATCCTGAAACCCCGTCTGGCGCGTGAGGGCCTGTCCACCGTCTATGAGACGCTGGAACGCGGCATGCCGACGGTGCTGGCGGACATGGAGCTGAATGGGGTTCGCATCGATCCCGACCGGCTGAAGCGGCTGTCCAGCGAGTTCGGCCTGCGCATGGCCGAGCTGGAGGCCCAGGCTCATGAAATCGCCGGGCGCCCCTTCAATATCGGCTCGCCGCGCCAGATCGGCGAGATTCTGTTCGGCGAACTGAACCTGCCGGGCGGCAAGAAGACCGCCTCGGGCCAGTGGGGCACCGACGCCAGCGTGCTGGAGGAACTGGCGCTTAGCCACGATCTGCCGCGCGCAATCCTGGACTGGCGCCAGCTGTCGAAGCTGAAGGGCACCTATACCGACGCCCTGACCGCGGCAGCCGATCCAAAGACGGATAGGGTGCACACCAGCTATCAGCTGGCCGCCGCCACCACGGGCCGCCTGGCGTCCAGCGATCCCAACCTGCAGAACATCCCGATCCGCACCGAGACGGGCCGCGAGATCCGCCAGGCCTTCATCGCCGCGCCGGGCAATGTCCTGATCAGCGCCGACTACAGCCAGATCGAGCTGCGCCTTTTGGCCCATATCGGCGACATCCCCGAGCTGAAGCGCGCCTTCAAGGCGGGGCTGGACATTCACGCCGCGACGGCCTCGGAGATGTTCGGCGTGCCGGTCGAGGGCATGCCGTCCGAAACCCGCCGTCGCGCCAAGGCGATCAACTTCGGCATCGTCTACGGCATTTCGGCCTTCGGCCTAGCCAATCAGCTGGGCATCGATCAGGGCGAGGCGGGGGCCTATATCAAGACCTATTTCGAACGCTTCCCCGGCATCCGCGCCTATATGGACAAGACCAAGGCCGAGGTGCGCCAGACGGGCTTCGTCTCCACCGTCTTCGGCCGCCGCATCCACATTCCGGCCATCCACTCCAAGTCCGGCGCCGAGCGACAATTCGGCGAGCGCGCCGCCATCAACGCCCCGATCCAGGGCGCGGCCGCCGACATCATCCGCCGCGCCATGATCCGCATGCCGGCCGCCCTGACCGAAGCAGGCCTCAGCACGCGCATGCTGCTTCAGGTCCACGACGAACTGGTGTTCGAGGCGCCGGAAGCCGAGGCCGACCACGCCATCGCCGTCATCAAGCGCGTGATGGAGAACGCATCGGATCCGGCCGTGGCGTTGTCAGTGCCGTTGGTAGTGGATGCCCGAGCGGCGTCGAACTGGGACGCCGCGCACTGATCAGATTTCAGGCGGCCAGCATGCCGATGTCGTTGGGCGCTTCGCCGCGTCCCAGCAGGCCGGTTTCGAAGTCCATGAAGATGTCCATCAGCTCCTCGACGTTCACTGGAGCGGCCGAAGGGCCGAAACGGAACCGCCAATAGCTGACGATATGCTGGACGGCGCCCAGCTGGTCGCCCAGTTTGGAGAACATGGACGGGGCGTCCAGCAGGAAGTCGCGGAAGGCGATAGGGCGGCCTTCCTGGGTCAGTTTGGCGTAGGCGTCGTCATAGATGCGAAGGGTGCGGCTGACCTCGTCGCAGGTCTTGATGATGCGACCGCGCAGCACGTCGCGGCTGCGATTCAGATATTCCTTGGCGGGGCGGTCGATCTTGCCCACGGGCTTGATGGTGCGTACGGCCTCGGCGACTGCGGCGACCTCGCCCAGCAGGGCGGCGAGCGTCCACTTGTAATAGAGGAAGCCCTTCCAGCAAAAGACGCCCTCCTGATACTGCTCGGGCGCCAGGCGCAGGGTCAGTCGCAGGGCGTCAAGCTGATCTCCCGGCGTGTTCGACAGGATCTTGGACGCCATCCGCCCGGTCGAGTCGGAGCTGACAGCGATCATGTCGTCACCAAGACTGAGCGTGACCAGCGGCTCAATCTCGTTGCGGACGAAGGCCAGCATGCGCTCAAGGTCGCTATCGCTGATGGAGAAATAGCAGGGCGAGGGATCCAGGCCGCCGCGTCGAAGCTGTTCGCGCAAGAGGAAGGGATCGAGCGAGGGGAGCTCGTCGATCAGGCGCAAGGTCTGAATGTCGGGATGGGTAGCGGCGACACCGAACGCCTCCATCAAGATGCGCTCGAACCCGATCTGATTGACGAAGACATATCGGCCCCCGGTCTTCAAATCCGCATCGTCGATCGGCATGACCACCTTGGTGGCCACTTGGCGTCGGCCGTTGAACAGGTCGGTTTCGTTTCGTCGCAGCCTATGTTTGATGATGAGGGCGCGGTTCAGGGCCGCCGTGCGGAAGATCGGGCGCGCGGCCCAATCGGGATTACGCACGGCGCCGTCGAAGGCGCTATCACCATTCTCTTCCCAGACGCGCAGCAGGTTCAGCACGCGGGCGGTGGAAGCCGAGCCTCTCAAAAGCTCCAGGTTGCGAACGGCGCGATCAGTCATGGCGATGACCCTAAGCCGCAATCGTCACTAAATGGCTTAGCTGGACCAACGAAAATACCTGTGGTCGATGACGTCCGGTTCAGATGAGCCTGAAACCCGCTCGCAGAACGGTCGATGCGCTGCGCTGGCGCGTGACGGCGATCCGGGTCTAGAACGACGGCATGCAGATTTTCGACATTCTGATCATCCTCGCGATCCTGGCCGTGACCATCACGCTGGGCTTCGGCCTCTATTCGCTGTTTCGGGGCGGGGACTATGCGCGCAGCCATTCCAACAAGCTGATGCGCCTGCGCGTCGGGCTTCAGGCGGTCGCCGTCATCCTGCTGGTCATCGGCATGATGTGGAAGGCGACGCAGGGAGCCTGATCATGGTGACGCTGAACAAAATCTACACCCGCACGGGCGATGACGGTCGCACGCGGCTGGCGTCCGGCGCGCCGGTGTCCAAGAGCGATGCCCGGGTCGAGGCGTATGGCGCGGTGGATGAGCTGAACGCGGTGATCGGGGTCGCCCGGCTGAACAGCGGCCAGAACGACCGGATCGACGCCATGCTGGGCCGGATCCAGAATGAGCTGTTCGACTTGGGCGCCGATCTGGCCACGCCTCTGGACCCGCCGCCGGCCTGGGAGGCCTTGCGCATCGTCGACAGCCAGGTTGCGCGGCTGGAGCAGGAAATCGACTGGATGAACGAGAGCCTGAAGGCGCTCGACAGCTTCATCCTGCCGGGCGGCGCGCCCTTGTCGGCCCATTTGCATGTCGCGCGCACCGTCTGCCGACGGGCCGAACGCGAGGCGGTGCGTCTGATCGAAAACGGCGAGGCCGTGAATGTCGAGGCGGTCAAATATCTGAACCGCCTGTCCGACCATCTGTTCGTCGCCGCGCGACGCGCCAACGCCAACGGCGCCAGCGACATCAAATGGAAGCCCGGCGCGACCCGCTAGGCGAAACCGGTCAGGCGGCGGGACGCGCCGCCGCCAGTGCGGCTTTCTGACGCTCGGCCTCTGCGGCGCGGGCGCGGCCTTGGGCGGCGAGATCCTGTTCGATCCGAACCAGCTCGCGGTTCTTCTCGGCCGAAGCCTCGGCGCGCGACACGCCATTGGGGCGCCCTGTGATCTGGGCGATGGAAATGGGCTGTGCGCAGATGCGGCTTTCCATATCGTACCATTTGCCCGCCGCCTCGCAGCGTTTGCCGGGCGCGACCCAGTAGTCCTGGAGGGCGAAAATCCCGACGACCGTGATGCCGAACAGGCCGAAGAAGATCATCGCCAGGCGGGGAAAGGTCAGGAAACGCTTCATCTCGTGGTCCGTTGGATAGGGATCGCAGCCACAGCTTGACCCCACGTTACGTTGACAGGCCTTCGCGACCGCTCCATGTCCTGCCCACACATTCAGGCGATTTCACGGATAGACCCATGAAGGTACTCGTCCCCGTCAAACGGGTGATCGACTATAACGTCAAGGCCCGCGTCAAGGCGGATCAGTCGGGCGTCGATCTGGCCAACGTCAAGATGAGCATGAACCCCTTCGACGAGATCGCTGTCGAAGAGGCGGTTCGTCTGAAGGAAGGCAAGGAACACCATGCCGCCGGCACCGCGACGGAAATCGTCGTGGTCTCCATCGGCGTGACCCAGGCGCAGGAAACCATCCGCACGGCGCTGGCCATGGGCGCGGATCGGGGTTTGCTGATCCAGTCGGACACGGATCTTGAGCCGCTGGCGGTCGCCAAGCTGCTGAAGGCGGTGGTCGAGGAAGAAAAACCCGACCTGGTTCTGATGGGCAAACAGTCGATTGACGGCGACAACAATGCAGTGGGCCAGATGCTGGCCGCCCTGCTGGACTGGCCCCAGGCGACCTTCGCCGGGAAACTGGCGATCGACGGCGGAAAAGCCACGGTCACGCGCGAGGTCGATGGCGGCCTGCAGACGATCGCCGCCGAACTGCCGGCGGTGGTGACGGTGGACCTGCGGCTGAACACGCCGCGCTACGCCTCCCTGCCGAACATCATGAAGGCCAAGAAGAAGGAGATCGCCATGAAGGCGGTCGCCGACTACGGCGTCGATGTCGCCGACCGTCTGAAGGTCGTCAAGGTCACCGAGCCGCCCAAACGGTCGGGCGGCGTCAAGGTGGCCGATGCGGCCGAACTGGTTTCCAAGCTCAAGTCTGCGGGAGCGCTGTAATATGGCTGTCCTCGTCATCGCCGATCACGACGGTTCGACCGTTCGCGACACCACCCACAAGACCGTAACCGCCGCGCTGGGCCTGTCGTCCGATGTGGACGTCCTGGTTCTGGGGCAGGGGGCGCAGGCCGCCGCCGATAGCGCCGCCAAGATCGCGGGTGTCCGCAAGGTGCTGCTGGCCGAGAGCGCCGGTCTGGGCAAGATGCTGGCTGAGGCGGTCGAGGCGACCGTCCTGCCGCTGGCCGGGAGCTACGACGCCATCCTGACGCCGGCGACCACGGACGGAAAGAACTTCGCCCCACGTCTGGCCGCCAAGCTGGATGTCGCGCCGATCTCGGACATCATCGAGGTGGTGTCGGCCGATACCTTCGTGCGCCCCATCTATGCCGGCAATGCGCTGGAGACGATCCAGTCGTCGGACGCCAAGAAGGTGATCACGGTGCGCCCGACCGCCTTCGCCGCCTCGGCTGAGGGCGGTTCGGTCCCGGTCGAGAGCGTCGCTGGCGCCGATGCGCCCAAGACGGCCTTCGTGTCAGAGGAAATGGTCAAGTCGGACCGGCCCGAACTGGGCGCCGCCAAGATCATCGTCTCGGGCGGTCGCGCTCTGGGCTCGGCGGACGAGTTCCATGCCGTGATGGAGCCGCTTGCCGACAAGCTGGGCGCCGCCATCGGCGCCTCGCGCGCAGCGGTCGACGCCGGCTATGCGCCCAACGATTATCAGGTCGGTCAGACCGGCAAGGTGGTCGCCCCGGCGCTCTACATCGCCATCGGCATCTCGGGCGCCATTCAGCACCTGGCCGGGATGAAGGACTCCAAGACCATCGTCGCCATCAACAAGGATGCGGACGCCCCGATCTTCCAGGTCGCGGACTATGGTCTGGTCGGCGACTACAAGACGGTTGTGCCGGAACTGATGGCCGCCTTGGGCTAGGCCGAGGTCGAATCGATCTGAAGAGGGCGCGGCGCCGATCGGAGCCGCGCCCTTTTTCTTGCCCGCAGAGGACCACATGGCGAACTTGCCCATAAGGCTGCAGCCTGGCGCTGCGGCCGATCGCATTGATGGCTGGACGAGCGACGCCGAGGGAAGGCCCGTGCTCAAGGTGCGCGTCCGCGCCCGTCCGATCGAGGGAGAGGCCAACGACGCCCTGATCCGGCTCCTGGCCAAAAGCCTTGGCGTGCCGAAGTCGTCGATCAGCGTAGGACGCGGCGGACAGTCGCGCTCGAAGATGATCGTCGTGCAGGGGCTGGATGACGAAGAGCTGCGCTCGCGCATCCTCGACGTTCTTTCTGGCGATTGAGAAGAGCCAATCGGCCGGTTGGCGCGTTCTCCATTCGAACAGGAGACCAGCCCAATGACGATGGACGCCCGCATCCTTCACGCCCGCAGCGGCGTTACGCTCAAGCAGAAGGGCGATGTCTATGCGGTCTCGAGCCTGCGGCTGTCCGAGCCGGTGACCTTCTCGCAAGAGGCGGACGCCCAGCGCGCTTTCGATGATGAGGTCGCGGCCTGCGAGCAGGATCCAGAACTGATGTCGCGTCTCGGCGGGGCCTGAGAAGGCGACACGCCTGTATTGACGGGCTTCAAATGGGCTCGAGGATTACGATTCCTGATCGACGATCATGAGTCTGTGAGAAACTTCCCCCATTCCGTCAGAATCCGCTTGCTGACAAATCCGCGTCTCCGTATAGAGCCGCCTCGCTCGGAAACGGGCCGGCCGGCGGGGCCGCGGGGGTGAAAATCTCCAAGGTCCCACGGAAGAAAGAGTTGAAAAACTTCTTGCTTTCATCGGTTGGTTTCACTAGGTTCCGCGCTCCAATCGAATCGCCGACGGGTTTTCAGAGGTAAGCCTCGCTTTCCTCCGGTGGTTTCTTGCGGTCTGAAGGGTTCGCTCTTCTCTCCGAAAGATCTCTGAAAAGAGCGGTTGACACGGGGTTTGCGGTTCTCTAAATCGCCGCCTCCGCCGACGACACGGCGCTAAACGGTCGGGCCTCTCCGGAGGTTCCAGGTCTTTGACATTGTTGATTTGGAAAGAGAAACGCAGGCGGCGGTGTTCTTGCGATAGTCCTCAGAGACTATCATACGACACTGACTATCTGCGGTCTTTTTGAAAAGATACCATGCGTCGGTCTTCGGATCGATGACGTGGGAACTCGTCAATAAAATACGTAGAACTAATGCCAAGACCGCTTCGGTGGTCTTCAAGCTTAGGTCAGAAGTCAACTCAACCTGAGAGTTTGATCCTGGCTCAGAGCGAACGCTGGCGGCAGGCCTAACACATGCAAGTCGAACGAACTCTTCGGAGTTAGTGGCGGACGGGTGAGTAACACGTGGGAACGTGCCTTTAGGTTCGGAATAACTCAGGGAAACTTGTGCTAATACCGAATGTGCCCTTCGGGGGAAAGATTTATCGCCTTTAGAGCGGCCCGCGTCTGATTAGCTAGTTGGTGAGGTAAAGGCTCACCAAGGCGACGATCAGTAGCTGGTCTGAGAGGATGATCAGCCACATTGGGACTGAGACACGGCCCAAACTCCTACGGGAGGCAGCAGTGGGGAATCTTGCGCAATGGGCGAAAGCCTGACGCAGCCATGCCGCGTGAATGATGAAGGTCTTAGGATTGTAAAATTCTTTCACCGGGGACGATAATGACGGTACCCGGAGAAGAAGCCCCGGCTAACTTCGTGCCAGCAGCCGCGGTAATACGAAGGGGGCTAGCGTTGCTCGGAATTACTGGGCGTAAAGGGAGCGTAGGCGGACATTTAAGTCAGGGGTGAAATCCCGGGGCTCAACCTCGGAATTGCCTTTGATACTGGGTGTCTTGAGTATGAGAGAGGTGTGTGGAACTCCGAGTGTAGAGGTGAAATTCGTAGATATTCGGAAGAACACCAGTGGCGAAGGCGACACACTGGCTCATTACTGACGCTGAGGCTCGAAAGCGTGGGGAGCAAACAGGATTAGATACCCTGGTAGTCCACGCCGTAAACGATGATTGCTAGTTGTCGGGATGCATGCATTTCGGTGACGCAGCTAACGCATTAAGCAATCCGCCTGGGGAGTACGGTCGCAAGATTAAAACTCAAAGGAATTGACGGGGGCCCGCACAAGCGGTGGAGCATGTGGTTTAATTCGAAGCAACGCGCAGAACCTTACCACCTTTTGACATGCCTGGACCGCCAGAGAGATCTGGCTTTCCCTTCGGGGACTAGGACACAGGTGCTGCATGGCTGTCGTCAGCTCGTGTCGTGAGATGTTGGGTTAAGTCCCGCAACGAGCGCAACCCTCGCCATTAGTTGCCATCATTTAGTTGGGAACTCTAATGGGACTGCCGGTGCTAAGCCGGAGGAAGGTGGGGATGACGTCAAGTCCTCATGGCCCTTACAGGGTGGGCTACACACGTGCTACAATGGCGACTACAGAGGGTTAATCCTTAAAAGTCGTCTCAGTTCGGATTGTCCTCTGCAACTCGAGGGCATGAAGTTGGAATCGCTAGTAATCGCGGATCAGCATGCCGCGGTGAATACGTTCCCGGGCCTTGTACACACCGCCCGTCACACCATGGGAGTTGGTTCTACCCGAAGGCGCTGCGCTGACCGCAAGGAGGCAGGCGACCACGGTAGGGTCAGCGACTGGGGTGAAGTCGTAACAAGGTAGCCGTAGGGGAACCTGCGGCTGGATCACCTCCTTTCTAAGGATGCTTCTCCAGGTCTCACGGCCTATTGAAGCTCCGCATAGCGAGAAGCGCTCAAGCAGCAATGCGGTAGCGCTTCGAGCAAAACATGCGGAACGCCGCCGTCTCCGTTTCTCTTTCCACTTTCGTCATCGACGCCTCGACCATACGGGTCGTTGAGTTGGTGACGCGATCGCGAGCCTGGGTGTTTATGACCCGGCTGTCGCTGCCATAGGCCCGTAGCTCAGGTGGTTAGAGCGTACGCCTGATAAGCGTAAGGTCGGCAGTTCGAGTCTGCCCGGGCCTACCAGCCCTGCTGGACTCCAGCCTTGGACAGTATCGTATGACAGCTCTCCTGGGCTTCGCACCATTCCTGATGGAATGGGGCCATAGCTCAGTTGGTAGAGCGCCTGCTTTGCAAGCAGGATGTCGTCGGTTCGACTCCGTCTGGCTCCACCAGGATCTTGTGATCGCATCAAGAATTGCCCGTCGGCGCTCGCCGGCTGGCATTGATATCGTAAAGGAAGAACGTGACCGGCTCCCCTGAGCTTTGAGGTCTTGTTCGAGAAGAAGACATTGTCTGACAAAAATCAGGCTTGGTCCCCCGGCATCTTTCCAGTCGGGCGGAATAAACCAAGCATGAGTTTTGCTGAGAAACGATCAAACGTTGAAGGGCTTCTGACGGATGCCTTGGCGTAGAGAGGCGATGAAGGACGTGGCAAGCTGCGATAAGAACCGGGGAGGCGCTAGCACCCTTTGATCCGGTTATTTCCGAATGGGGAAACCCACCTTTACAGTCTTCCAACTCTGCTCTTCGGGGCAGCGATTGGCGGATTGTTGAAAGGTATAATGAGCTGAATATATAGGCTTCATTAAGCGAACCCGGGGAACTGAAACATCTCAGTACCCGGAGGAAAGGACATCAACCGAGACTCCCGTAGTAGTGGCGAGCGAACCGGGACCAGGCCAGTGCTCTTGTGAAATAAAGACGAACGATCTGGAAAGGTCGGCCATAGTGGGTGAAAGCCCCGTAGTCATCAAACAGCAAGAGACTCGAGTAGGGCGGGACACGTGAAATCCTGTCTGAACATGGGGGGACCACCCTCCAAGCCTAAGTACTCCTCTACGACCGATAGTGAACAAGTACCGTGAGGGAAAGGTGAAAAGCACCCCGACAAGGGGAGTGAAACAGATCCTGAAATCGGAAGCCTACAAGCAGTCGGAGCCGCCAAGCGCGGTGACGGCGTACCTTTTGTATAATGGGTCAGCGACTTCATGTGTCGAGCAAGCTTAAGCCGTTAGGTGTAGGCGCAGCGAAAGCGAGTCTGAATAGGGCGCTAAGTTCGACGTATGACGACCCGAAACCAGGTGATCTATCCATGAGCAGGTTGAAGGTTGGGTAACACCAACTGGAGGACCGAACCCGTGAATGTTGAAAAATTCTGGGATGACTTGTGGATAGGGGTGAAAGGCCAATCAAACCTGGACATAGCTGGTTCTCCGCGAAATCTATTTAGGTAGAGCGTCCGACGAATTCCTTGGGGGGTAGAGCACTGGATGGTTGCGGGCTGCGCGAGCGGTACCAATACTAACCAAACTCCGAATACCCAAGAGAACTATCGGGCAGACACACGGCGGGTGCTAACGTCCGTCGTGAAAAGGGAAACAACCCTAACCATCATCTAAGGCCCCCAAGTCACGGCTAAGTGGGAAACGATGTGGGATTGCTTTGACAATCAGGAGGTTGGCTTAGAAGCAGCCATCCTTTAAAGAAAGCGTAACAGCTCACTGATCAAGCGATCCTGCGCGGAAAATGTAACGGGGCTCAAGCCGTGCGCCGAAGATATGGGTTTGCAGTTTACTGCAAGCGGTAGCGGAGCGTTCCGTAGGCCGGTGAAGGTCAGGCGTGAGCCTGGCTGGAGGTATCGGAAGTGAGAATGCTGACATGAGTAACGATAAGAGTGTGAGAGACACTCTCGCCGAAAGACCAAGGGTTCCTGCGTAAAGCTAATCTGCGCAGGGTTAGTCGGCCCCTAAGGCGAGGCTGAAAAGCGTAGTCGATGGGAAGCAGGTAAATATTCCTGCACCAGCTGGAAGTGACGGATGGCTTAACTCGTACCCACTTATTGGATTGTGTGTGCGGGGGCGTTGTCCCAGGAAATAACTCCAGCAGAGACCGTACCCGAAACCGACACAGGTGGTCAGGTAGAGCATACCAAGGCGTTTGAGAGAACTATGCTGAAGGAACTCGGCAAATTGCACGCGTAACTTCGGAATAAGCGTGACTCACCTTGCGCAAGCAGGACTGAGTGGCACAAGCCAGGGGGTAGCGACTGTTTAGCAAAAACACAGGGCTCTGCGAAGCAGCAATGCGACGTATAGGGTCTGACGCCTGCCCGGTGCCTGAAGGTTAAAGGGAGATGTGAAAGCGTCGAACTGAAGCCCAGGTAAACGGCGGCCGTAACTATAACGGTCCTAAGGTAGCGAAATTCCTTGTCGGGTAAGTTCCGACCTGCACGAATGGCGTAACGACTTCCCCACTGTCTCCAGCATAGGCTCAGTGAAATTGAATTCCCCGTGAAGATGCGGGGTTCCCGCGGTCAGACGGAAAGACCCTATGAACCTTTACTATAGCTTCGCCTTGGCGTTAGCGACCGTATGTGTAGGATAGGTGGGAGACTATGAAACCGGGGCGCCAGCTCTGGTGGAGTCGTCCTTGAAATACCACCCTTACTGTCGTTGACGTCTAACCGAGGGCCGTTATCCGGTCCCGGGACATGGCGTGGTGGGTAGTTTGACTGGGGCGGTCGCCTCCTAAAGTGTAACGGAGGCGCGCGATGGTGGGCTCAGACCGGTCGGAAATCGGTCGTCGAGTGCAATGGCATAAGCCCGCCTGACTGCGAGACTGACAAGTCGAGCAGAGACGAAAGTCGGCCATAGTGATCCGGTGGTCCCGAGTGGAAGGGCCATCGCTCAACGGATAAAAGGTACTCTAGGGATAACAGGCTGATTTTGCCCAAGAGTCCATATCGACGGCAAAGTTTGGCACCTCGATGTCGGCTCATCACATCCTGGGGCTGGAGCAGGTCCCAAGGGTATGGCTGTTCGCCATTTAAAGTGGTACGTGAGCTGGGTTCAGAACGTCGTGAGACAGTTTGGTCCCTATCTGCCGTGGGTGTTCGAAGCTTGAGAGGATCTGTCCCTAGTACGAGAGGACCGGGATGGACATACCTCTGGTGTACCTGTCATGGCGCCAGCTGTGCAGCAGGGTAGCTAAGTATGGAATAGATAACCGCTGAAAGCATCTAAGCGGGAAACTAACCTCAAAACAAGGCTTCGCTGAGGATCGTGGAAGACTACCACGTTGATAGGCCAGGTGTGGAAGTGGGGCGACCCATGAAGCTTACTGGTACTAATAATCCGATCGGTTTGATCGTTTCTCAGCAAAACTCATTCGATGATTGCTCCTTGACCAGAGCAATCTCAGACAATGTCTTCTCATCATCCGCTGTCCCCCTGGTTGACCTGGTGGCTATGTCGGAGGTTCCCCACCCGATCCCATTCCGAACTCGGTCGTTAAGCCCTCCAGAGCCAATGGTACTTCGTCTCAAGGCGCGGGAGAGTAGGTCGCCGCCGGGTCTACCAGGCGGACAGCCGATGATGAACAACAACCGCAATCGCGGTCCTTCTCGATCCGTTCTTCCTTCTCGATACACTACCGTTTGCCGCGGGATGGAGCAGCCCGGTAGCTCGTCAGGCTCATAACCTGAAGGTCGTAGGTTCAAATCCTACTCCCGCACCCAACTTCATAGTATTTTCGCCGTCTTGGTTCACCAGGGCGGCGATTTTGCCTCGTACGGTCAGACTAAACTTACCCCGCTCTTCCAACGGCGTGACCACGACGGTTCCAATCAACTTGCGCACCAAGTCCCGTGCTTCAGTCGCTGCCTCGCTGTCGCTGCGAGCCAAGGCGCGCTCCAGCGAGTCCACGACGGTCCGGTAATGCTCGGCCACGCGAGGATGCAGGGCGACGACCGACGCCGCCGGTGCTTGGGCCAGCTCTGATTCAATCTGGCTTCGCCGCGCTTCCAACGCGTCCAGACGATCCTTGACTGCAGCGCCCGTAAGGACGCCATCGGCGATCTGGTCGACCAAGCGTTCGGCGCGGCGCTTCACCTCTTGACGTGACCCCCTTAAACTCCTCCAGGAATAGCTAGAGTCCGCCCCTCGAAAGGACGGACAGAATGAAGCGATCACGGTTCACGGAAGAGCAGATCATCGGGATCCTGCGCGAGCAGGAGGCCGGCGTTCCGGTGGCGGACCTGTGCAGGAAGCACGGGCTGAGCTCACCGACCTTCTACAAGTGGAAGGCCAAGTATGGCGGCATGGACGTGTCAGAGGCCCGGCGTCTGAAGGCGCTGGAAGAGGAGAACGCCAAGCTGAAGCGGATGCTGGTGGACTCGATGCTGGACAGCGTCGCGCTGAAGGATCTGCTGGGAAAAAAGTGGTGACGCCCGCTGCGCATCGAGAGGCGGCGGCGCACCTGCAGTCGGCCTACGCGATGAGCGAACGGCGGGCCTGCCGGGTGTTGGGCGTGGATCGGACGAGCGTGCGCTATCAGGCGACGCGACCGGACGACGGCGTCCTGCGGGATCGGCTGAAGGCCCTGGCCCAGGAGCGACGGCGGTTCGGCTATCGCCGCCTGCACGTGATGCTTCGGCGCGAGGGGCATGCGGTCAACAAGAAGCGCGTCCAGCGGATCTATCGCGAGGAGAAGCTGACGGTGCGCCGGCGCGGCGGGCGCAAACGCGCCATAGGCACGCGGCGTCCGCTGGAGATTCCCCTGGTCGCGAACCAGCGCTGGTCGCTGGACTTCGTCTCCGACCAGATGACGGACGGGCGGCGCTTCCGCATCCTGACGGTGATCGACAACTGCACGCGCGAGTGCCTCGGGCTCGTCGCCGACACCTCGCTGTCAGGGCGACGGGTGGCGCGCGAGTTGGACGCCATCATCCTGCGGCGGGGACGCCCGGATACGATCATCAGCGACAACGGCACGGAATATACGTCCAACGCCATCCTGGCCTGGGCCGACGACGCCGGCGTGAGCTGGCATTACATCGCGCCGGGCAAGCCTCAGCAGAACGGCTTCAACGAGAGCTTCAATGGTCGGCTGCGCGACGAGCTGCTGAATGAGACGCTGTTCCGATCGCTGCCGCACGCCCGGGCTGTCCTCGAAACCTGGCGGCGCGACTACAACGAAACCCGGCCTCACTCGAAGCTGGGATGGTTGACGCCGAAGGCCTACGCACAGGCGCTCACCGGACAGAGCGGCCGGTCTGCTGCGCTGGTTGATGGCTGCTCAGACCGGCCTATTGCCAACCCCGCCAACCCCAGTTCAGATCAACCAAGGACTCTCGTTATGGCTGGATGAGAAACGGGGGTCACGTCACTGGTGAAAGCATTTTCGCCGGGCGCGAGAAGGTCGAAAACGGCGCTGATCGGCCTGACTGGAGGGATCAGGATGAGTAGCTCTGATCTGGCATGCCTGATGTTGACCCAGCGAAATTGGGGGGCGACCTGGCCTGGAATGCTTTTTGCTCAGCTTGGAGGCGCGGCTGCGCTGCGCCTGGGCGAAACGCTCCGGACGATCGCTGCACACCCCTTTCCTGACGCTCGCTACCTATTGACCTTCGTGTTGATCGAAGCGCTCCTTTCGTCCCACGGAGACGCTGGCGTCCACAACGCGATTGATCGTGTCTGGAACTGGGTTGTTTGCGACAATTACTGCGAAGTTCAACCAGTTCGGTCCGCTGACGGGCGGATCCTAGGTTTCGACAACGACGCAGGAGATGCGGGCGATTGGGAAGAGCCGGTGGTAAAGGCTGTTCTCCAAACTGATGCCGGACGGCGTGCAGTCGCCTCGAAGAGGTACTCGAGGACGTGATAGCGCACCGCCACAAGATGACAATGCTGGGGGCGGCTGAAGTGGGCAAGTTCGATGCACTGATCATCCAGAACTGTGACCGTCTCTCGCGCAATCGCTGTGACGTAGTCAGCGTGATGGCGCAGTTGGCGGCGTCTGGGATTGAAATCCTCACCGTGGACAACGGGCTGGTCAGTGGTCTGGGCATTACTCGGTTCGCCGGACGCGTCGAATTCGCCCAAGCCAAGGCACCGCAGAAAATGGCCTCCGGTGCTTCGGCGTCTCCAAAGTCGGGAGGGTAAGGTGGGCGGATCTAGCGATAACCCCGAAAAGCCGGCTAGGGATCGGTGCGCTCTCGACATTCTGGCTCAGTCGGCTTGGCCGCAGGCTCACTTGGTCGTTGATGAGCATGGCTGCGTCGTTGGTTTTGAAGACGATGTCTATGATGGTGGCGCTTTGTTTCTGAAGAAGCAGCGACACGCCACTGAGCGGGGTGACACGTGAGGACGCTCGTTGCCCCTTCTGAGCATCCGCAGATCGACGTCAGCGGCTACGACTTGGAAGAAACCCTGGCGAAAGAGCGCCGGCGCCAAGCTGAGGCGCTTGAGGCCGACGACATGAGCGAACTGGATCAGATGTTGGTCCCGCTGGCGATCGCGGTGGCTCGGCTGACGGCTCGCATGCAGATCAGGCAGGGCTCCTGATGCGAGCGCTGCCCGAGCCAGGAAGCCGTGTGGCCTTCTATTCCCGATATTCGACTGCCCTTCAGTCCTACAAATCGATCGAAGGCCAGGAGCGGCTTTGCGCCACCTATGCCGAAAAGCAGGGGTGGGTGGAGGCAGGGCGCTACAGCGATGCTGAGCGTAGCGGCACCACCACCATGGGGCGCCAAGGGCTGTTCCAGATGCTGGCCGCGGCGGATCGGGGAGAGTTTGACGTTCTCCTGGTGGAGGATATCGACCGGGCCAGTCGCGACGCCGCCGACATGCACCGCATCGCCAAAGAACTGGAGGAGTTGGACATCGTCCTGTGCACTGTTGTCGGCGGCGTCGTCACGGACATAGAGTTGGCGTTCAAGTCGGTCCAGCATCAGCAGTTCATCAAGCAGAACGCGGAGAAGTCGAAGCGCGGTCAGGAACTGGCCGTGTCCCAGGGGCGCATGTCCGGCTCTGTCGCTTATGGATATAGAAAAGTCGCGGCGGCCGACGCGCTGGGAAATCCGATCAATGGCCTGCGCGAAAAGCACCCTGACCGTGCCGCCGTGGTCGAGCGCATCCATCGCGACTTTGATGCGGGCAAGACCACCTTCGAAATCTGCAAAGCCTTGAATGTGGAAGGGGAGCCCGCCCCCAAAGGTGGTCTGTGGCGGGTCGGAGCGCTTCTGGGCAACCGGCAGGGCGGCACCGGAATCCTGCGCAACCCTGCCTATGTAGGCGAATATCATTATCGAAAGACCCAGCGGAAACGCCGCAAGAACAAGATGAAGATGCGCTTTACGGCGGAGTCTGAACGCATCATCGTTCAGCACTCCGAACTGCAGATCATCCCCAAGGACCTCTGGGATCGGAACCAGGCTCGTCTCGCCGAGAACTACGACAAGCCCTTCTACGCCAAGCGTAAGGGCGAGTTCGTCTTCACGGGGCGAGTCTTCTGCGGCAAGTGCGGCTGCACCTCTATCGCTTCCGACGGCAAGTACGTCTGCACGGGCCGAAGCCAGAAAGGCGTGTGTGACAATACGCGTCGTGCGCCGCGAATCGCTGTCGAGCAGACCCTGTTCGATCGGCTGCAGAAGCATCTACTGAGCGCGGGTCTCCTGAAGCCCTGCATCGACGCCTACCGCGAGGAAGCGGAACGTGTGCATATCGACTATGAGGCGCGGCGCCAGGGCGACCAATCGCGTCTGCAGGATGTCGATCAGCGTATCGCCAACCTAGTCGCCCAGTTGGGAGGGATGCGGGACACCGGCTATGCCAGTCAGATGTTGGCCGTGGAACTGGACCGTCTGGGCGCGGAGAAGGTTGTCCTGGAGAAGCAGTTGAAGATGCCCAATGTCGCCGCCGTTCCCGTCGAGGATGCTGGGGTCATTGCAGACCGCATTACCGCTACGATGCAAAA
Source organism: Brevundimonas vesicularis (assembly GCF_044807075.1). Classification (GTDB taxonomy): domain Bacteria; phylum Pseudomonadota; class Alphaproteobacteria; order Caulobacterales; family Caulobacteraceae; genus Brevundimonas; species Brevundimonas vesicularis_G. The sequence continues at coordinate 546,968 of NZ_CP085234.1, read as the reverse complement.
CCTGCAGGCGGCTTTGCAGGGCGATGACAGGGAGGCCGCTCGTGCGCGCGAGTTGTTGCGCGGCCTGGTGAGCCGGGTGGTGCTGACGCCGACGCCAGGGACGCCAACGGACGGGCGCGGGGCAGGCGACGTCACTGTTACAGCGGAGGGGCCGCTGGCGGCTCTCATCGATCTGGCAGCCATCGACATCAAACGCGTTACGAAGGACGCACCCCGGCCGACGTACAGCCTTGATAACGCGACTGCCGGTTGGCGCTTTTCCTATGTCCTGCCATGGCGCGATCCGCGGCTGGCGACAGTATATGGTGATTTGCCGTTGCTGACCGGTCTGCTTGATCACGCGGACGTGCCGGTGACGATGGCGGCCTTCGCCACGGCTTTGGATAATGCGGTCGCCGTGGGAGGCGAGGAAGGGGCCGCGCAGTCTGGCGCGCAACGCGCTCGCAATGCTGTCGCCTATCTTCAGGCGAAGGCCTTCACGCGCTGCGTCAATCTGAAGACCGAGCACACGGGATATGTGTGGAACGACGAGAGCCTCACCGACGAAGAGTGGAAGGCTCGCGTCACCATGCCGCCGATGATCAAGGTGCTGCCGCCGCTTCGTCTTTCCCCGCCCGAGGCCGTGGTCGTTGTGGTCGGGCAGCTTGGGCCTGCCGATGGTCATCAGCCTGGATGATAGTCGTGGACGACCGTTGTTCGATCACCGGCATGCCTTTGAAGATCGCCGGCGAGGGCGGCGGTCCATCGGTCCAGTGCCAGGTCTCGCGGGTGCGCATCAGTCCCTGCGTGACCTGGGCGGAGACGGCCGGGATGTCGATCGGTGTCGGGGTGTAGGTGCCCGACGGCGCCAGGTTCAATCGGAACCGATACGGGAATCCGCCGAAGCGCACTTCGATCACCATGTCGCCGACCATGCCGTCAGGGATAACGATCTGTTCAGCCAGGATGGCGCCGCCGTGGGCCGTGCCGGGATCGATGGTCGTGGTTTCCAGCATGGTGCGGCCCGGGGTTGAGGTGGTCTGTCGCAAGCGTCGCTGGATATGATCGTGCGAGGCCTGCAACTGCTTCGAGGCGCTCCGGTAGGCGATGTCGTGGTGGCGTGGATGATCCTCCATTTCCTGGAGGGTGATGAAGTACTCCACAGCCGCGTCGGCCCAGGCCAGGTTCATCTCGCGCTGGGCGGTCGTGCGCGCGCTGTGGCGCAGGTAGTCGAAATTCTGAACGCTGTAGGGCTGCCCATCCAGATAGAGACGTACGTCCTCCGCGCCGATGTTGATCGGGTAGCCTGAGGTGTTGAAGGCTCCACCGGGGAGCGCTGCCGCCCCCCCCCCCCCCCCCCGATCTCCCGAGGGGGTGTCGCATTCTTGCGATGCCGACGGCCTCGATCGACTGGTCAGAAGAGGCGTGGCGCTTCAGAGCAGTCGGTTCCGACCCAGGAGACGACGGAACAGGCGGTGCAGCAGTGCGAGCAAGTCGCCCATCGTTCGATCTTTCGCGGGGAAGCGGCGCGAGATCATGGAGCATTTGGCCTAGAAGGCCCGGCGAATACAGCGCCGTCCAGGAGTCTGCAGCCTATGAAGCCCGCCCGGCTCCCTTGTTACGCTCTCAAGCTTGGCTTTGCTCGGCGATGGTGGGACCCATTCCGTCCGTCGAAGAAGCGGTCCCCATGAGCGACAAGGTCGAGCTCGCCGCCGCCTTTGCGGTGATCACCGCGGCCGTCCTCGTGAACTTCCCGCGCCTCACGCGAATGCAGGTCATCCCGATCGGAGTGCTTCTGGGCGTCGCCATCGAGATTGTACAGGGCCTGACCGGTCGCGACGCTTCCGCGTCCGACATTGCGGTCGATGTTGTCGGCATGCTTGTGGTTCTGCTGGCCTGGACCAAGCGGCGGCTGATCTAACCGCCCTTCGTCGAGCGGGTGCTGATCTGCGGTCTCGTCTTCGCAATCTCGCTCGAAGTGGTTCGGAAGAAGGCGGTCGAACTGAACCAACCTGCAGCCTTGGAATGGATGGCGGCACCAGCTAGGCAGACGCTGCGGGTCGCGACGGCGAACACAGCCTTGGCTACGCTCGAGCAGGGACATCACGTTCGTCTGTTTACCACAAGGTGGGATCATGTTTGCCCACCAAGCGAAAGAGGCGGTAGATTCCGCTCCGAAGGGACGTTTATCATGGCTTTGAAGCTCACACTGCGGCCCTCGGAGAAGGTGATGATCAACGGCGTCCTTATGGAGAACATCCATGGTGGGAAGGCGCGGCTCCTCATCACCACGCACGCCTACATTCTCCGGGAGCGAGACATGCTCAACGAGGATGAGGCTTCGAGCCCTGCCACCATCGTCTACTTTCGAGCAATGAAGTTGAGCGGCGGCGATCCGGACGGGGACGTTCAAGATCTCATGGCCGCAGTGTTGGAGTTCAAGAAGGCGCATGCGGGAGATAAGGCGCTCATGGCCGCCTGTGAACTCATTGTTGAGAAGGCGGGCGCCGGCGCCTTCTATGACGCGCTCGTTTCGTGTCGCGCATTGATTGCCTCGGAGACTCCTGACCACCCCATATTAAGGGCGACGGATCGGCAATAAGTGCCGCACCCGGCAGAACCTGCCGGGTGCGGCACAATTTGCCGCCCTCGAAATTCCGGAGTTTACTGAAAATCCGCGGTTTTCTGGGAGCCCTACACTGGCATGAAGAATGCCAGAGGCTGGTTGAGCATAATGCTCGTGGCGGCAAAATGACGCTAAAGATCCAAAAGGAACACAAAGATGGCGAATAGCATCAACACTAACTATGGCGCACAAGTGGCGCTTCAAAACCTCAACGCCACCAATTCGGCGCTGAACACCACCCAAAACCGCGTGAACACCGGTATGAAGGTGTCGTCGGCGAAGGATAATGGCGCCATTTTCGCGATCGCAACCAACCAGCGGGCCGACATGGCGGCGATGGACGCGGTCAAGACCTCCATCCAACGCGGCCAGTCCATCGTCGACGTCGCCTTGGCGGCGGGCGACACCGTTGTCGCCGCGCTCACTGAGATGAAGTCAATCGCTGTTGCGCTCGAAGGCTTTGGCGCGACCCCACCAACAGCAGGCGACAACAAATCGTACGACGCCTACAAGGCCGACTATGATGCGCTAAAGACGGAAGTGACGGACGCGCTGAAGGGCGCAACCTTCGACGGCGTGAACCTGTTCACGGCTGACGCAAGCGGCGCTGATCAGCCGAAGGTTCGCACAGGTCTTACCACTGACAGCACCTTTTCTATTGGCTTTTCAGATGCTTGGGCTGACCTTGACTTAGACGCGATGACGTCACAAGGTGTGCAAGACGCGATCACATCTTTCACTGCCTCGTTGTCCACCCTCGGGACCCAGTCGAAGTCGATGGATCGGCAACTAACCTTCGTCAGCAAGCTGCAGGACTCCCTCGAGACCGGCGTCGGCAACTTGGTGGACGCCGACCTGGCCAAGGAAAGCGCCCTACTGACGGCGTTGCAGACCAAGCAGCAGCTTGGCGTCCAGGCGCTGTCGATCGCGAACTCGTCCAGCCAAATCATGCTGAGCCTGTTCCGCTAAGGATATCCCTAGGAGCGGCGGCCATCGCCGCTCCTTCTTCTTTCAACCTGTTCAAAATCCCACTTGAGCGTAGCTTAAGGAGGCGGTCGTGACATTAGTATTGAATTTAGTAGTGTCAGAGCCCGAAGGGCATTCCCTAGGGGCTGCAAGCGGCGCTGGGCGTCGACCGGAGCAGGGCGTAGATGAAGCGGCGTCCAACGAGGCTGCAGACCGTTCAGGGGTGTCCTCGTCTGGGTTGCGGCTGACAACTGAACCGTCGGACAATGGCGGGTTTGTTTACAGACTGACGGATCCGCTTACCGGAAAGGTGGTGCGAGAACTCCCGCGCCAGACGTTGGCTGAGCAGGCGACAACAGGCCGGTACGTATCAGGTTCTGCCGTGTCGATAGGCGTTTGAGGCTAAGCCAACGAATGCCGTCGGCGACAGCTTTCCGTTAACCATGCGCACACGAATGGAGGGCATTCTGCGGCGATAGCTTAGAAGGTCCTCAATGAGCATTAGCAGCATCAACACGAACACGGGTGCGTTGGTCGCGCTTCAAAACCTAAACGCGACGAACCGCGCGCTTGAGACGACCCAAAATCGCGTCAACACCGGTCTCAAGGTCGCAACCGCCAAGGACAATGGTGCGATCTTCGCGATCGCCACCAATCAACGCGCCGACATGGCTGCCTTGGATGCCGTCAAAACTTCGGTTCAACGGGGGCGATCGGTGTTGGACGTCGCCATGGCGGCGGGCGAGACCGTTGTGGAGGCGCTCAAAGAGATGAAAGCTCTCGCGATCTCAATTGAGGACTTCAACCCTGCGCCCGACGCCGGCACTAATCCATCCTACGACGCCTACGTGGCCGATTACGTCGCGTTGCAGGAAGAGATCACGGAATCGCTGAAAGGAGCGTCGTTCGATACGGTGAACCTCTTTGCTTCCCCCCCGGCTAAGATGACGATCCGGACTGGATTGGATGTCGGCGAGACGCAGGATATCGGCTTCTTTGACAACACTGGAACCGCCAACTGGACTGCTCCGACGCTCACTGCGATGACGTCGGCCGAAGTGCAAACGGCGATCGAGAGTTTTTCATCAAGCATGGCGACGCTGGGGACGCAGTCAAAGTCGCTGGACCGCAAGCTGGTATTCCTCGGCAAGCTGCAAGATTCACTTGAAACGGGTGTTGGCAATCTCGTTGATGCTGACCTCGCCAAGGAAAGCGCGAAGCTGTCGGCGCTGCAGACCAAGCAGCAACTTGGCGTACAGGCCTTGTCTATTGCCAACCAAGCGCCTCAGATGATCTTGTCGCTGTTCAAGGGCTGAGCGAAGCTCTTCGGCGTCGGCCATCTGAGCTCGACGCCTCGTCACCGCCATGATGCAGCGAACATCTGCTTTCGATCGTGTTCCGTCGGGATAGCGCCGCCGTGGATGGAGACGCTCTTGGGCTCGCCATCTCACAGTCGGTGACGTGATGGTGATGACGACCACGCCAGAACAGCTGGTTAGGCGGAGGTCGTCCACACCGTCACGTCAGCTCCTATGCTTCGACGCGAGGTTTGAGCCGCCTTGTCTGCGCTGGCGGTCAGGGAAAGACGGCGCCTTCCGAACGGCCGTGACCGGTACGCTCATCATACTCTCTGTTGGCCGCCAGGATGTTTGATCGCCACCGATCGGAGGCGCGGATCATGTCGCCGCATGAGGATGCTGAACGCATCTCGGCCTGCATCTTCGCTGTGCCCGAGACAACCAGATCGGCATGACTGCGCTCATGAGCCTCCAGGCGCTGCAAGTACCGCGTCCAGGCCTGTTGGAGACGGCCGGCGCGGCGGTGTTCCTGTGTCAGGGTCGGCAAGGTGATCGAGATCACCGGCAGGACGGTCACCGTCGACGGCACGCACTCACCTTGCGCGTCGGTCGCCCAATCGACCTGGAAACGCCACGACGTGACGGCGTCATGTCCAGTGCCAGAGGCGCCGGTCGGCCGGCGCTCGTTGATCAATCGCCGAACATCATCGGGCGTTCGGCCTTCGATCACATATCTGGTCACGCTGACCTGCGCCGGTGCGGATGCGCTTTCCTGAAGATCGGCCACGCTGGCGATCATTGAATCGATACCCCCGTCTTGTCCTTCGCGCAGGTCGAAACCATCCGCCGCGTGCGGCTGAGACGGCCGCCCTGGCGGTGACGCGCATCGACAGACCGTCAGTCAGCGCGCCTACGCGACGATAATCGCCAGAATCCTTACCGTACCGTTTGCATGGTGAGAGCTCGAAATCACAACACGAGACGTTCCGTGCGCGGACATTGTGTCCGGCCTCGATGAAGTGATCCTGTGCCCGCACAGAGCGATGCGGTGGTGGGGCGGCGCGTGGAACTTAAGACCTGCTCTGGCGCGACCGCATAGAGCCGCCCTTCTTTACGCCAGCGCCCGACCCGTGAAGATGCGAGTGGCGGCCGAGGAGCACCGCCCCAGCCGCCCCTTGATCCGAGGTCGGCATGCAACTGGCGCCTGCGCCGGACCGGTGTCAGTCTGGCGATCAGCTTCCGCTCACTACGCGCGTCTCATCCGAAGTATTTGGCGCACGCTCGTTGACAGACAACAATGGGAAGCCGACACACATTGGGTCCGCATAGGGTTTGGCGTTGGCTCGCGACTGTTGACAAAGCACTCTACCTGGGTCCGGTGTCATTGTTGACTTCATCATTACTTCGCTCCATAGGGCCGGCAGACATCCATGTCACGGTGACCGTACGATGCGCTTTCGCAGTGCTGAACCCAAACCTCTGGCGGAGGGCGCTCGTGCGACTGGGTTGCGCCGGGCGAGCCTGGTGGAGAGCGTCGCAATCCAACTGATGAGCGAGCCGATCAACACCGATGGTCTTCGGAAGGTTCAGGCCGCCGGCGAAGGCCGACCGGTGAGCCTGCCCGGCTGGCCATTGATGCTGACGCGCGCTGAACTCTGCCAGTATCTGGGTGTCTCCTGGAGCACGTTGAAGAGGGTCCTGACGGTCGCCCCCGTTGATATGGGCGCAAACGTCATCAGGTATAGCCGAGACCAGATCAACACGTGGGTGGCGAGCCGCCCTGCACTTGGCCGCGCCACGCCTCGCGTGCGGGCGCCCAGGATCGAAGAGATTCCCAGCGATTGTGCGGCTGACGCACTGGAACGGGCACGCCGCCGCGGAAGCAAACGCTGATGGATGTGCGATATGTTCAACGCGTCAAGCGCAGTAATGGGCGCGTCGATCTCTATTTCCGGAAAGGGGACTTCCGGCGCGGTCCCCTGATGTCGGCCGACAACTCGCCGGAACTCCAACAGGAGGTGGATGCGATCTTGGCTCAGATGGCCGCCGCCGCTGCTGCTGCCGCTAATCCCGCCCCGGAGACTGTGCGGGGCGCCATGAGCCGTTACAATCGCAGCGCCGAGTTCGTTGGCCTAGGCTCAGGACCCATTGATGTGAGGCGTTCATGAGCGATCTGTATTGGCTGACGGACGAGCAGATGGCGCGGCTGCGGCCGCATTTTCCCAGGAGCCACGGCAAGCCCCGGGTTGACGACCGGCGGGTGCTGAGCGGGATCATTTTAATCAATCGCAATGGGCTGCGCTGGCGTGACGCGCCCGCGGCGTATGGACCGCACGAGACGCTGTACAATCGCTGGAAGCGGTGGAGCGAGGCGGGCGTCTTCCTCAGGATGATGCAGGGGCTGTCCGCCCCGGAGACCGAGCATCAAATGGTGATGATCGACGCAACCTATCTCAAGGCGCACCGCACGGCTTCGAGCCTGCGGGTAAAAAAGGGGGCGTCGGACGACTGATCGGGCGCACCAAGGGCGGCATGAACACCAATCTTCACGCCCCCACCGACGCCAACGGGCGTCCGATCAGCCTGTTCATGACGGCAGGCCAGGTCAGCGACTACACGGGCGCCGCGGCCATGCTGGACGGCCTGCCCAGGGCGCGGTGGCTGCTGGGCGATCGGGGCTATGACGCCGATTGGTTCAGGGACGCCTTGCAAGCCATGGGCATCACACCCTGCATCTCTGGCCGGAAGTCCCGGAGCGAGCCCGTCCGCTACGACAAGCGCAGATACAAACGGCGCAACCGAATAGAGATCATGTTCGGGCGGCTGAAGGACTGGCGGCGGGTCGCCACCCGCTATGACCGATGCCCGACCGTCTTTCTGTCCGCCATAGCCCTCGCAGCCACAGTGCTCTTCTGGCTAAGAGTCCTGAGCCTAGGAAGTCACCGCACTCAGAGCTGGCGCTTTTCCCCGCGCAGCCGCGCGGCCCGGCCTCACAGTCTGCGCCGGGTGCCTGCGCTCGACCGCCAACTCTCAGACCGCTCGCCGCTTGCGCGTCAGCTGGACGTCTACGCCATGACGTAGACGGACCCCGGCGCCGCATGATTCATCCGCCGCCACGAATGCCACCCCCAAGTCCGTCAGAATGGCGATCAGCAGCTTGGCGTTTGCGCGTGTGATTGGCGACAAGTCATTGGTGCCTTCCGCACGCTTGATTGTGTTGGCCGCTAGGCCGCTGCGCTCGGATAGCTCCTTCACTGACAGTTTGAGCAGGCCTCGCGCCGCCCGAAGTTGGGCGCCGGTCGGATGATCGGGGTCGTGTTCGCGGCGTTTCGACTCTTTGGCCTAAGTCCGAATTCGTGGTCCCAGTCTGATAACGGAGGCAATCTGATCATGCTGAGTCCTACGCCGCAATGCCCGACCCACGGGCCCAACCTTCGCCGGGACCGCCGTCGGCGCCGCCCGGCGCATGAACTCACCTGGGCGACGGGGCTGTCCCGATGGAGCAGCGTCGGCATCAGCGACGCCCTGCCATATTCTCCAGTCGGATGCCGACGGCCCTGGCGGCCGCGAGCGCCTTGGCGAGTTGGGCCGTGGCCTTGCCCGCCTCCAGCTCCACGATGAAGCGCTCGCCCGTTCCGATCGCCAAGGCCAAGTCGCGCTGGGTTAGGCCGAGGGCCCTACGAGCCTCGGCGACCTGTCGACCGAAATCCTCTGCGGTGACGATTATACGCGCTCTTCCCGAGCGGGGAGATTGCTCTGGAAAACGCCCGTCGGTCAAGGTCGATCTTCCCGCCCGGGAAGATTAGGGGCAAAGATGCGCGAAAAGCAGCGAAATCTTCCCGATCGGGCAAATTTGGCATATCATGGCCAATCATGGGCAGACCCTCGCGGAGGGCGCTCAAAGACCGTCTAACTCATCGAAAAGAATGGTGGACGCGACAGGGATTGAACCTATGACCCCTGCGATGTCAACGCCAGACTCTGTAGGAAAATCAACGACTTGAAATTCCCTCGAGTCCAAAAAACCCCAGAAAAACAATCAGCCCGCCCACGTTAAATGGGCGTTTCCTGGGCCGGCAGACCCACTGCCTGGCGCGCCGCGCGAGATCAGCTTAACCAGCTGTTATGTTAAACGTTTCTCGACCTTAGACAAGGCCGCCGCGGCAAGTCGACGATCGCCGTCGCTTGTTCGTGCAACCGCCGGTGAAATGGCTTGACGGCGCAATCTGGAGTCCCTATGAAGCCGCGTCTAGGCGCGAGGCGCTGTTGTGGCGAGCGCACGGAAACATGTGCGGCATCATTGGGATCGCGGGCGACGGGCCTGTCGTTCCGCGCCTGCTCGACAGCCTGAAGCGGCTGGAATACCGGGGTTATGATTCCGCCGGCATCGCCGCGGTGGTGGACGGCAAGGTTGAGCGCCGCCGGGCCAAGGGCAAGATCCGGGCGCTGGAAGAGGTGCTGGCGGACGAACCGCTGAAGGCCACCGTCGGCATCGGCCACACCCGCTGGGCGACCCACGGCGCGCCCAACGTGCCCAACGCCCACCCGCACAAGGCCGGGCGCGTGACCCTGGTGCACAACGGCATCATCGAGAACTTCGCCGAACTGAAGGCTGAACTGGCCGCCCAGGGCCATGTGTTCGAGAGCCAGACCGATACCGAGGTGGTGGCCCATCTGCTCGACGAGACCCTGTCGCAGGGTCTGGCTCCGCTCGACGCCTTCAAGGCGACGCTCGACCGGCTGACCGGCGCCTATGCGCTGGCGGTGCTGATCGAGGGCGAGGACGGGCTGATCCTGGGCGCGCGGCGCGGCAGCCCGCTGGTGGTCGGCTGGGGCGAGGGCGAGATGTACCTGGGCTCGGACGCGCTGGCGGTCGGCCCCTTTACCCAGAAGATCTCATACCTGGAAGAGGGCGACCATGTCGCCGTCGATCGCTCCGGCGCGCGTATGTTCGACGTCTCCGGGGCGGGCGTCGAGCGGGCGGTGGTCCAGGTCTCGGCCTCCTCGGCCATGGTCGAGAAGGGCGAATACCGCCACTTCATGGAAAAAGAGATCCACGAACAGCCCGACAGCGTCCAGCACACCCTGTCGGAATACCTCGACCTGGTGACCGGCAAGGCCAGGACGGGGACGATCGACTTCGCCGCCCTCGACCGCATCCAGATCATCGCCTGCGGCACCGCCTTCTACGCCGGCCAGATCGGCCGCTACGCCTTCGAGAAGCTGGCGGGCCTGCCGTGCGACGTGGAGATCGCGTCCGAGTTCCGCTACCGCTCCCCGGCGGTCGGCAAGACCACCCTGGCGGTCGCCGTCAGCCAGTCGGGCGAGACCGCCGACACCCTGGCCAGCCTGACGTGGTGCAAGCGCCAGGGACTGCGCACGGCGGCGGTGGTCAACGTCCATTCCTCGTCGATGGCGCGCGAGGCCGAGGTGCTGTGGCCGACGCATGCGGGGCCGGAGATCGGCGTCGCCTCGACCAAGGCCTTCACCGCCCAGGTGGCCGCGCTTCTGGCGCTGGCGGTGGCTGCCGGCGTCGCACGCGGCCGCATCGACGCGGCGCGGGAAGCCGAACTGGTCAAGGCGCTGTTTGAAAGTCCGCGCCTGATCGCCGAATGCGCCGAGCATCACGCCGACATCGAGGCCGTGGCGCACGACCTCGCCAAGGCCCACGACGTGCTGTTCCTCGGGCGCGGGGCCATGTTCCCGCTGGCCATGGAGGGCGCGCTGAAGCTGAAGGAGATCAGCTACATCCACGCCGAGGGTTATGCCGCCGGCGAGCTGAAGCACGGCCCCATCGCCCTGATCGACGAGGAGACGCCGACGGTGGCGCTCGCGCCGCTCGACGACGTGTTCGAAAAGACCGCTTCCAACCTCCAGGAAGTTTCGGCCCGCGGCGGCCCCGTCATCATGATCGCGCCCGAGGCCGCCCCGGCCCCGCACGGCGCCAGAATCCGCCGCATCACCGCCCCGAACTGTCACCCGCTGATCGCGCCGCTGGTCTACGCCGTGCCGGTGCAACTGCTCGCCTACTACACCGCCGTCCACAAGGGCACCGACGTCGACCAGCCCCGGAACCTGGCCAAGTCGGTGACGGTGGAGTGACCCTGCGCGTGCTGGAGGCCTGCTGACATGCCGCACCGCTTCAAGGCGCCCGCGCGCTATGGCGTCACCGACGCGTCCAAGTTCGCCGTGCACGTGGGCGTGCTGTTTGTCGCGTTTCTTGCGGCCTATGAGATTCGCCGCGCCCTGCCGCTCGCCTGGTGGATGAACAGCAGCGAGGCGGTCCGCGTAGCGGGCTGGGCCGTGCTCTATGCGGTTATCGGCGGCGGCATTGAACTCGTCGCCAAGACCGAGCGATCCGCCTGGCGCTTCACCTCCTTGAGGGATCTCTTGGCCATCAGCCGCAGCCTGCTGGCGGTCATGGCGCTGTTCCTGCTGGTCGTGTTTGCATTCGATCGCGGCCTGCAGCTGCCGCGCTCGGTTCTGGTGCTGGCCTTCCTCTTCAGCCTCCTGGGGCTGGCAGGGCTCCGGGTCTGCTGGCGTCTGGCGCACAATCCCCATCTGCTTCAGGGGGCGGCGACGGGCGGAGCGAGCCTCTCAGATGCGCGCGGCGCCTCGGGAAAGACGCCCATGCTGGTGGTAGGCGACATGCGCTCGGCCGACGCTCATCTGCGCCCGATCCTTGCCGACACCCGCTCGCCCTATCGCCCCATCGGCATCATCACGCCAAATAAAGGCGAGAAGGGACTGAGTCTGCACGGCGTGCCGGTGCTGGGCGTGATCGGCGAATGGCGCCTGCCGGAGCCGACCCCCGAGGGGCCAAAGTACGCCGTCCTGTTTCTTGATGATCCGGTTCAGGCCTGGAACATCAGCCCCGCCCGTATCGGAGAGGCGCGCCGGGCGGGCCACACGCTGCTGCGGCCCCGGTTGCTGGTGGACCTGGCGGCGTCCGACTCCGCGACCGACTCCCTGAAGGAAATTCCGCTTGAGGAGTTCCTGCCGCGCAGCCCCATCCGGCTCGATACAACGGCGGTTCACGCGCTGATCAAGGGCAAGCGGGTGCTGGTGACCGGCGCCGGCGGCAGTATCGGCTCGGAGATTTGCCGCCAGGTCGCCGCCTTCGGCTGCGCCCACCTGGCCCTGCTGGACCATTCGGAGTTCGGCCTGTTCAAGATCGATCAGGAGATCGCCGGCGCCCATCCGCAGCTGTCCCGGCGCGAAATCATCTGCGACGTGCGCGACCGCGATCGCGTGACCGCTCACATGGCCGAAGAAGCGCCCGACATCGTCTTCCACGCCGCCGCGCTGAAGCACGTGCCCATCGTCGAGAACCACCCGATCGAGGGCGTGCTGACCAATGTGGTGGGCACCTGGAACGTGGCGGAGGCTGCGCGCGAGGCCCGCGTGCCGCACATGGTGATGATCTCCACCGACAAGGCGGTCGACCCCTCCAACATCATGGGCGCCACCAAGCGGCTGGCCGAGGCGGTGGTGCGCGGCCTGCACGGCCAAGGCGGCGACACCGGCTTCAGCGTGGTTCGCTTCGGCAATGTGCTGGGCTCGGCCGGGTCGGTGGCTCCCATTTTCCAGGACCAGATCCGGCGCGGCGGCCCCGTCACCGTCACCCACCCGGAGGTCGAACGCTATTTCATGACCATCCCCGAGGCGGTTCAACTGGTGCTGCACGCCACGGCCGAAAGCGCCGCCCGACCGCGGTCTCAGCCCAGCGTCTTTGTTCTGGACATGGGCGAGCCGGTGAAGATCGTCGAAATGGCGCGCAACATGATCTCGCTGCACGGCCTGAAGCCGGACGTGGACATCCCCGTGGTCTTCACTGGCCTGCGTCCCGGCGAAAAGCTGACAGAGGAACTGGTGGACTCCAGCGAACGCATCCTGGCCCGGCTGGACGCGGTGTGGGAGGTCGTGGACCAGGGCGCGTCAGCCGTCATGACTGAAGATCAGGTCAAAATGCTCGAGTCGGTTGCGCGTAGCGGCGTCGAGCCCGAGGTCCGCCGCGTTGTTCATGACCACGTGTCCCGGCTGCGGGGCGCCGCCGTTCAGCCGGAGGCGGTGTGACTGAAGCCGCTCCATCTCAATTTGACCGTGAGGATAATCTCCCGATGTTTGCTCCTCCCGCCACGCCCCGGATCGCCGTTCTGGGGCTCGGCTATGTCGGCCTGCCTTTAGCCGCTGCCTTTGGCCGGTTGGAGGCCACCGTCGGCTTTGACATCGACGAGGGCCGTATCGCGGAACTGCGTGAGGGCCATGACAGAACCTTGGAGCTGGACGGGGACGAACTGGCGGCCGCCGCGCATCTGACGCTGTCCTCTGACCCGGCCGCGCTGTCGACGTGCAACGTCTTCATCGTCACCGTGCCGACGCCGATCGACGACAGCAACCGCCCCGACCTGACCGCGCTCAAGCGCGCCAGCGAAACTGTTGGCCGCGCCTTGAAGCCGGGCGACGTGGTCGTATACGAGTCCACCGTCTATCCCGGCGCCACCGAGGAGGACTGCGTTCCGGTGTTGGAGCGCGTCTCGGGGCTCAAGTTCAACACGGACTTCTTCGCCGGCTACAGTCCCGAACGCGCCAACCCGGGCGACCGCGAGCACCGGCTTGCCACCATCACCAAGGTCACGTCCGGCTCGACGCCCGAGGTCGCCGACTTCGTGGACGCCCTTTACCGCCGCGTGGTGACCGCCGGCACGCACAAGGCGCCGTCGATCCGCGTGGCGGAGGCGGCCAAGGTGATCGAGAACACCCAGCGCGACCTTAACATCGCCCTGGTCAATGAACTGGCGATCATCTTCAACCGTCTGGGCATCGACACCCAGGCGGTGCTGGAAGCGGCGGGCACCAAGTGGAACTTCCTGCCCTTCAGTCCCGGCCTGGTGGGCGGCCACTGCATCGGCGTGGACCCCTATTACCTGACGCACAAGGCCCAGCAGGTCGGCTACCATCCCGAGGTCATCCTCGCCGGCCGTCGCATCAACGACGGCATGGGTCGCTATGTGGTGTCGCAACTGGTCAAGGCCATGCTCAAGAAGCGCATTCACGTCGACGGGGCGCGCGTGCTGATCCTCGGCCTGGCCTTCAAGGAAAACTGTCCGGACCTGCGCAATACCCGTGTGATCGACATCGTGCGGGAGTTGAAGGAGTACGGTGCCCAGGTCGACGTTCACGATCCGTGGGTGGATCCTGAAGAGGCGCGTCATGAATACAGGATTGAGTTGATCGAAACACCCGAGGCGGGTGCATATGACGCGATAGTCCTGGCAGTCGCGCATCAGCAGTTTCGAAGCATGACCGGAGGGCAAGTTGCCAACCTTGGTAAGCCGAACGCCCTCGTTTACGATCTTAAGCAGGGTTTCGCTTCGGAAGACTGTGATCTGAGACTGTGACTCGGCCGACAGGCGTCAGATCCGCGCGCGCGGCTATAACACGCGTTCTGTCCGTTCCGATGTTTGGGAATCTTGCCGCCGTCATCAGCGGGACAGCGGCGGCTCAGGCTGTGGTGTTTGCCTTCTCGCCTTTGATCACACGCATCTACAGCCCCGAAATCTTCGGGCTGCAGGGAGTTTTCCTGTCTCTGATCAGCATCCTGTCCCCGGTGATCGCCCTGCGATATCCAATGGCCATCGTCGTGGCGAACGACGAGGGGGACGTCCAGCACCTGTCGCGCTTGGCCATTCTCATCGCCTTTGCACTATCCGTGCTCCTCGCTTTGGCGCTAGCGCTCGGTCAACGGCCCGTCTCTGTCCTTCTGGATGCTGAAGGTCTTGGCTTGTTGATCTGGTTCCTGCCATTGGCCTTGTTCTCAGTCGCCCTTCAGGACGTGGCGGATTTCCGCGCGGTTCGATCAGGCGATTTCAGGCTCGTGGGCAAGGTGACGGTGGCTCAAGCCTTCCTCGCCAATCTGGCGCGGGTCCTGGGGGGCCTCGCCTTCCCGTCCGCCGCCACGCTGGTTGTCGTAACCTCGATTGCGCCAACTTTGCAGGCCCTGATGCTGACGTGGGGCGGCCGGAAAACGCGCTCCGCCAGAGGACCGACGACCACGCGAGGCAAGGCGCGCGCGCTTCTGAGGGCCCACAGAGATTTCCCGCTTTTCCGCATGCCGACCGACGTGCTGAACGCCGCGTCGCAAGCCATGCCGGTGATCTTGTTGACGTCGCTCTTTTCGCCGGCCGCGGCGGGGCTTTATGCCTTGACTCGCAGCGTCCTGAATCTGCCGACAAACATCATTGGCGCGGCAATGGGCAATGTAATTTACGCGCGTTTCGCCGATTTAGCGAGGGAGAACCGCAGCGTCACGCCCTTGCTGCTGCGATCGACAGCCGCCTTGCTTCTCCTGACGCCTCCAATCCTCGCGGCGACGTGGTTCGCCCCAACAGTTTTCGCCTTCGTGTTCGGAGAAGAGTGGCGTGGAGCCGGCGTTTACGCCCGCTGGATGGCGTTGTGGATCGGGATCGCATTAGCGAACATCCCTGCTGTCAAACTGGCGCCGGTGATCAAGGCCCAAGCGTATCTTTTAGTCGCAAACATCTTGATGCTGGCGCTCAGGGTGGTTTCAATCGTCTGGGTCGCGCGGCTGAATGGGACCGCCGGCATGGCGGTGGCAGCCTTCTCCGTGGCCAGCGCCTTTGGAAACGCCGGGCTGATAGGCGGCATGATGATCGCCGCTCGCCGTTATGAAAACGCTCGTAGGAGAATGACGTTCATATAGATCCGGTGCCCGCAAATCTGATGCCATATCTGTGATTCGGCCCCCGCCGGTCATTGTTTATGGGGTTTGTGTCAGCGGATCTGTGAGAAAGAACAGTCACTGCTTCAGGTGGAAGAGAGAAGTATGTTAGCTATACACAGCAGAGACGGCTCCTTCTCGGAGGGATGGATATCGTACTGCCGAGAGCACGATGTGCCGTTCAAGATTGTTGACTGTTATCGGCCTGATATCGTCGAACAGACTCGCGGCTGTTCGGCGCTCATGTGGCACTGGGCTCATAATGATCCGAAGGCGGCCTTGTTCGCGCGTCAACTTACCCTCTCACTGGAGAAGAGGGGGATGGTTGTCTTCCCCGACTCCGCAACATCCTGGCATTACGACGACAAAGTCGGTCAAAAGTACCTGCTTGAAGCGATCGGCGCGCCTTTGGTCCCCACGTGGGTTTTCTATCGAGCCGAGGAGGCGTTGCGCTGGGCCGAGACGACCACCTATCCGAAGGTATTCAAGCTGCGTGGCGGCGCCGGCTCGATGAATGTGCATCTGGTCCGCTCGCTTGGGGAAGCGCGCGGCCTGATCCACCGTAGTTTCGGCGCGGGATGGTCGGCCGCAGGATCTCCGTGGGCGCCGATTCGCGAACGTCTGTGGCACATCCGCCGCGATCGGACCATGCGCAGTGTTTTGGATGTCGGGCGCGGCATTTATCGAGCCGTGTGGCCTCACCCCAACTATAGAAATGGCCCTATGCAAAAGGGCTATGCCTACTTCCAGGAGTTTCTGCCTGGAAACAGCTACGATCTCAGGATCATAGTCATCGGTCATCGCGCTTTCGGCATCAAACGAATGGTGCGGGAGGGTGACTTTCGTGCATCGGGAAGCGGCAAGCTTGTCCACGATCCCGCATCCATATCCTTGGAATGTCTAAAGGCCGCATTCGCGGTCAAGGATACGCTCGGAGCCCAGTCAGTAGCCTTCGACTTCATGTTCAGGAACGACATCCCGCTCATCGGAGAGATCAGCTACGCTTTCGCCCTGAATGGATACCGAGATTGTCAAGGCTGGTGGGACCAGGACCTGAATTGGCATGAGGGGCGTTTCCGCCCGGAAGAGTTCATGATTGAAGATGTCCTGGCGCGGGTAGAGGGGCAGAACTGATGCCCGTCAAGCACGTCGCCATCTACATCCCCTCTCTCCGGGGCGGGGGGGCCGAGCGGGTGATGGTGACTCTGGCCAACGGCTTCGCCGCGCGCGGTCATCGAGTCGATCTCGTGCTCGTGAAGACCGAGGGACCCTATCTGAAAGAAGTGGCGGACAATGTTAGGATAATTGATCTGAACAAGAGACGCGCCCTCGATAGCCTGACCCCTCTCGCGCGCTACATTCGCCGGAATCGCCCGGACGCCATGCTGTCGGCGCTCACCCACGCCAATGTCATCGCCATCCTGGCGCGCAAATTCGCACGCGTGAAGATGCGCCTCGTGGTCAGCGAGCGCAGCAGTCTCACCCGAGGCTCGGGCGCACGGGCAATGCGCTTGTGGCATCTCCTGATGCGCGTTTTCTACCCTTCGGCTGACGCCGTGGTTGCGGTCTCCCGCGGCATGACTTCACAGTTGGTGGAAGGTCTCGGCCTCGCCGCGGAACGCGTCACGGCCATTCCCAATCCAGTGGACATCGCCACGATACAGCATCTGGCCAAAGAGCGGCCACAGCATCCGTGGTTGGCGTCCGGACAACCACCCATCATCCTGGCGGTCGGTCGTCTGACGTTGGCCAAGGATTATCCGATCTTGCTCGAAGCTTTCGCTCGCCTGCGCGGCGCGGGGCGAGAGGCGCGGTTGGTCATCTTGGGCGAAGGGGAGTTGCGCCCGGCGCTGGAGCGACGCATCGCCGAACTGGGCCTGTCGGACTCCGTTGCACTACTCGGCTTCCAGCCCAATCCCTTCGGCTGGATGGCTGCCTGTCGAGTTTACGTCCTATCCTCCCGTTTTGAAGGTTTTCCGAACAGCCTAGTTCAAGCCATGGCCTGCGGCGCCCGAGTGGTCAGCACCGATTGTCCGACTGGTCCAAGCGAGATCCTGGAGCACGGCAAGTGGGGCCGCCTTGTTCCGCCTAGGGATGTGGACGCGCTGGCTGAGGCTCTGGTTGCGGCGCTCGCTAATACAACGTGGCCTGATGCTACGAAGCGCCTCTCCGCCTACGATGTGGATATAGTAGTCGCCGATTACCTCCGCATCCTGGACGATGAGGTTGAAGATTCTAATCAGCCGAAGTTCGCGTTTTGAGCATATTCTGATGCCAGATTCACGTAATGCAATCCTCGACACTCCAATATCGCGATTATATTGGCTAGTTGCTCTATTGTTTGCTGCGCTTTATGTCACAGTGCCGTGGCCAGATATATTTTTCCGTATCTACGGTCACGCTATGTTAGATCGCACCGTATACCAAATTCAAATCGAGTCGAACAACCTTCGCGGTGATTACTCCGGTTTCTCCGATCCGCTGTCACTGTTAACCAGTGAGTACCTGTGGAGCCGCACACTGCGGTGGCTTTACAGCGACCTCTCCCTCCCCGTATCGTTGATATTTTTGCTCATATCTTTTACAAGCATACTTATATTTAGCCTCACGTTGCTGAGAACGCTGCGTTGGTACTGGTTAGTTGCCTTGGTAAACCCGTTGGTTGTGGACTTAGCGTTCTCTCAGCTTAGGCTTGCCCTCGCCATTTCTATCATGCTGATCGTTTACCTATCAGTTCGAGCGGGTTTACTGAGGCGCCTAGTATTGGCAACGGCCTCCACGATGATCCACACGGCAACAGTGCTATTCGTAGCAATGTATCTGGTCTCAGTGAGCGCATCTAAGCAGGTCGCGCATCTGCGAGAATATCGCGCACTAGCCATGGCGATTGGCACGGGTTGCCTGATCTCCCTCGCTATCGGACCTGCCCGGGAGATCATCCTCACACAAATAGGAGATAGGCGAGCTATTTACGTCGATATCGCCAGCTCGCCCTTGTACTTGTCCTTCTGGATTATACTTTTGTCCATTCTGGTTATAAGGTGGCGAGCTATCGGAGGATCTATCGAAGCTTCCATCGCTGTGATAGTTCTTTCTCTAGTCACCAGCAACATCTTCACGGGGAGTTACTCCACTCGGTTCATCGCAGCAGCCTTCCCTTTCATAGTCATTTCCATGGCGCGCCTCGACGGAATAGTAAAACCCTTGACTGTATTGATGTTCCTAGCTTATGTAATATTCCAATGGTTCTACTGGCTTAGGCTGGTGGTGGTCTAACGGCGCAACGCGGTGACGCATGAAGTCTGTCCTCCACATTATCACCGGTCTCAACGACGGCGGCGCCGAGGCGGTGCTGTATCGTTTGTGCACTCATGACCGCGCCGACCGGCACAGCGTGATTTCCCTGAACGGCGGGGGCAAATACGGGCCGATGCTGGAGGCGCTGGGTGTTCCGGTGACCGGTTTGGACATGCCTCGGGGGACCGTGACCTTGTCCGGGTTGCGGCAGCTGTGGAAATGCTTGCGCGCAGCCAAGCCAGACGTCATCCAGACCTGGATGTATCACGCCGACTTCTTGGGCGGCGTCGCGGCGCGACTTGCGGGCCAGCGCAATATAGTTTGGGGCATCCATCATTCTACGCTGGAGCCGGGCAAGAGCCCGCGCAGCACGATGGCCGTGGCGCGGATATGCGCCTTCCTGTCGCGACTCGTGCCCCGCCGGATCATCTGCTGCGCCGAAAAGGCGGCTTCGGTGCACGGCGCGCTTGGCTACGATCGTTCGCTTATGGAGGTCGTGCCCAACGGCTATGACCTGGCAGTGTTCTCTCCAAATCCTGCCGCCGGGTTGGCCGTGAGACAAACCCTTGGCAAAGGGAAAGAGGAGCGCGTCATCGGCTTTGTCGCCCGGTTCGATCCGCACAAGGACCATGACAACCTGCTGCTGGCCCTTCGGCGATTGGCCGATCGCGGGTTGTGCCCACTGTGTCTGTTGGTCGGAACCGAAATGGATGAGCACAATGCGGTGCTGCTGGAGCGGCTTAGGGACTTGCGCCTGCTCGACCGGGTCCGCTTGCTTGGGCGCCGCAACGACATCCCAGCTGTCATGAACGCGATGGACCTGCACGTGATGTCCTCGTCCGGCGAGGCATTTCCCAACGTTCTGGCCGAGGCGATGGCCTGCGGCACGCCTTGTGTTTCAACGGACGTGGGTGACGCGGCCGTCATAGTGGGCGAAACTGGCTGGATTGTGCCGCCCAGCGACCCAGACGCTCTGGCGGACGCCATCGAACAAGCGCTGCAAGAGCGCGAACATCCCGAGTGGCAAGCCCGAAAACATGCCGCACGCCAACGCGTGCAAAGCCGCTTCTCCATTGATCGCATGGTGGACAACTATCGCTCGATCTGGTTTGGCGATGAGGAGCTGCGCGCCGATGGGGCGTAGGGCCGGGGGCTAGCGTGCACATTCTTCTGACTGGCGGGGCCGGTTACATCGGTTCGCATGTCCTGGTCTGCTGTCTGCAGGCGGGACATGAGGTGACGGTGCTGGACGATTTCTCCAATAGTTCGCCGGAGGCGCTGACGCGTGTGCAGGCTCTCACCGGGTGCACGATGAAGGTCATTCGCGGCGACGTTCGTGACGCCGCGCTGCTCCGCCGCATTTTCCGCAATGATCGCGTCGAAGCCGTGATGCACTTCGCCGGGTTGAAGGCTGTGGGCGAGAGCGTGCAGCAGCCGCTCCGCTACTATGACGTAAACGTCGGCGGCAGTGTCGCTCTCGCTCAGGCCATGGCGGAGGCGGGCGTGTTCCGGCTTGTCTTCAGCTCGACCGCTTCGGTTTATGGCGATCAGACCAAGATGCCGCTCGACGAAAGCAGTCCTCTTGGGCGGCCGGCCAGCCCCTATGGCCGTTCTAAGCTGATGGTCGAGCAGGTCCTGTCTGACCTGTGCGAATCTGACCCGCGCTGGTCGGTGGCGGTGCTGCGCTACTTCAACCCTGTCGGCGCTCATCCTAGCGGTCGCATCGGCGAGGATCCGCAAGGCGAGCCCGCGAACTTGGTCCCATACCTCATGCAGGTTGCGGTCGGTCAGCGGAAAGAGCTGTTGGTCTTTGGCGACGACTATCCCACGGCGGACGGTACGGGCGTGCGCGACTACATCCACGTCATGGACCTGGCGCAGGGGCACCTCGCCGCGATGGAGCGGATCACGAAAGTCTCCGGTTTCGACGTGCTGAACCTGGGTGCCGGCCGGGGCTACTCTGTCCTTGAGGTCATCCGGGCCTTCGAACGCGTGAGTGCCCAACAGCTGCCCTTTCGTGTGGTAGACCGCCGCGCCGGAGACACGGCTCAATGCTGGGCCGACCCGGCACGGGCGGAGCGACACCTGGGATGGCGCGCTCAGCTCAGCCTTAACGAAATGCTGGCGGACCATTGGCGATGGCAGGCGGCTAATCCGCAAGGATACAGGAAAGGCTGGGCATGAAGATTGCAGTTGTCGCGCAGAATGCTGGATCCCTGAGTAACTTTCGCGGTCCGCTCCTCGCTGCATTGCTGAGTCGAGGGCATCACGTTCTAGCCTTTGCGCCCGATTTCACCGGGGAAAGTCGAGCAGCGATGCACAAGCTCGGCGTTCAACCGATCGACTGGCCGCTGTCGCGTACCGGCATGAACCCCCTACGCGATCTTGGCTCTGTAATCAGTCTATGGCGTCTGCTTCGGCTGCACCGCCCCGACGTGACACTAGGCTGCATGATCAAGCCCGTGATCTATGGCACCCTGGCGGCCTGCCTCGCGGGGGTTCCTCGACGGTATGCGATGATCGAGGGGCTGGGCTACGCCTTCACTGCTGATCAGGATGCCGGTGCGCGCCGGCGCATCGCGCGCCTCCTCGCAACGCTACTGTATCGCGTTGCCCTAAGACTCGTCGAGCGCGTGATCTTCTTGAACCCGGACGACCGGGCGGAGTTCGTGGACGGCGGCCTTGTCCGCGCCGATCGGGCTGTGGTGCTGGGCGGCATCGGACTGGATCTCGATGAATGGCCATATGCAACTCCGCCTGAGGCGCCGGTGACCTTCCTTATGGTCGCCCGCATCCTTAGGGACAAGGGCGTCGAGGATTACGTTGCCGCCGCCCGAATAGTGGCTGAAGATTTCCCTGGTGCGCGGTTCATCTTGCTCGGTTCTGCGGACGACAACCCCACAGGTATCCCGGTCTCCGAGGTGCAAGCGTGGGTGGATCGGGGATGGATCGAGTGGCCAGGCCAAGTAGACGTGCGTCCTTGGTTCGCGCGCGCCAGCGTGTTTGTCCTCCCATCTTACCGAGAGGGGGTGCCCCGTACTACTCAAGAGGCTATGGCGCTCGGCTTGCCGGTCATCACTACGGATGTCCCTGGGTGCCGAGAAACAGTCGTCGAAGGCGTGAACGGCTTTCTTGTGCCACCACGCGATCCTAAGGCCGTTGCCAGAGCCATGCGACACTTCATCCAACACCCGGAGACTATCGTTCCCATGGGCATTGAAGGCCGTCGTTTAGTTGAGGAGCGGTTCGATGTGCACGTTCAGAACCAGAAACTGCTGGCGTTCATGGATTTAGATGGTGCGGCTTGTGACGTCGCGCGAGCAGGGGCAACGTGAACATGCGATATCTGATCACCGGCACGGCTGGGTTCATCGGCTTCCATCTGGCCCGTCGCCTACTGGCGGACGGGCACGATGTGCTGGGGATGGACAACTTCTCGCCCTATTACGATCCGGCGCTGAAGGAAGACCGAAACGCCATGCTCGAAGGCCACGAAGGCTTTCGCGTGGCGCGGCTCGCGCTGGAAGACGCGTCGGCCCTGAACACAGCTTGGGAGGCCTTCCAGCCCGAAGTCGTGGTGCACCTCGCCGCCCAGGCGGGTGTGCGTTACAGCATCGACCATCCTGAGGCCTATGTGTCGGCCAACCTTGTCGGCACGTTCAACGTGCTGGAGGCTGCGCGCCGATTCCAGCCCCGCCACCTGCTGGCAGCCTCGACCAGCTCGGCCTACGGCGCCAACACCGAGATGCCGTTCAAGGAGACGGACCGCGCCGTCCACCCCATTACTCTGTACGCGGCGACCAAGGGGGCGACCGAACTGATGGGGCACAGCTACGCCCACCTGTTCGGGGTTCCGACCACCTTCTTCCGCTTCTTCACCGTCTACGGCCCCTGGGGGCGCCCGGACATGGCGCTGTTCAAGTTCGCAAAGGCGATCCTCGCCGACGAACCGATCGAGGTCTACGGCGAAGGCGAGATGTCACGCGACTTTACCTTCGTGGATGATTTGGTCGAATCGATCGTGCGGCTGGCTGGCGTGGTTCCTGACGAGTCGAACCGGGTCGAGGGCGACAGCCTGTCGCCGGCGGCGCCGTTCCGGCTGGTGAACATCGGCGGGGGTAAGCCGTCGCCGCTGATGGACTATATCGGCGAGCTGGAACGGGCGCTCGGCCGCACGGCCACGAAGACCTTTCTGCCGATGCAGGACGGCGACGTGCCCCACACCACCGCCTCGGCCGAGCTGTTGGAACGCCTGATCGGCTACAAGCCCAAGACCCCGATCAGCTTGGGCGTGCCCGCCTTCGTCGGCTGGTTCCGGCAGAGGTACAATGCCTAGGACTGCCCAAGAAACGACAGCATAAACATGCCCCGCGCCACCTTCACCTCCGCGCCTGGATCGCGGCGCGGCTATGACCGACTCAAGCGCATCATGGACGTGGTGATCAGCCTGGGCGCCCTGATTGCCTTGTCGCCGGTGCTGCTGACCATCGCGTTGCTGGTGCGCGTGCGACTGGGATCGCCGGTGCTGTTCCGTCAGGTGCGGCCTGGTCTCGGCGCGCGGCCGTTCGAGATGATCAAGTTTCGCACGATGCTCGATGCGGTCGGCTCGGACGGTCATCCGCTGTCGGACGCCGAGCGGCTGACGCTGTTTGGGCGATGGCTCCGTTCCACCAGCCTAGATGAGCTGCCCGAACTCTGGAACGTACTGAAGGGCGACATGAGCTTGGTTGGGCCCCGCCCACTTTTGCTGGAGTATCTGCCGCTATACTCGGCGGAGCAGGCGCGGCGACACGAGATTCGTCCCGGCGTCACCGGGTGGGCCCAGGTGAACGGTCGCAACGCCATCGCTTGGCAGGACAAGCTCGCCATGGATGTCTGGTACGTCGACAATCGATCCTTCCTGCTGGACCTAAAAATCTTGCTGCTGACCGTTAAGAAAGTCGTCTTGAGGGAAGGCATCTCGTCGGAGGGGCACGCGACCATGGAACGGTTCACGGGATCGGAAAAATGACCGAGCGCTTAGCGGTCTTCGGCGGTGGCGGACACGGCCAGGTCGTGGCGGACTGCGCCGAGAGGTGCGGCTTCGGTCAGGTAGACGTGTTCGACGATGATGCATCCCGCTCTTCAGCGGGCCCGTTTTGCATCGTCGGGACGCGTGCCGATCTAATGAGGCGCGTCGCCGACTATGACGGCGTGGTCGTCGCCATCGGGAACAACACGGCCCGAATCAAATGCCAGCGGGCGCTCGAGGTCGCAGGCGCGCGCATGGCCGTGCTCATCCATCCCAAGGCGACCGTCAGTCGGCACGTTCGTCTCGGCTCAGGATCAGTGATCCTCGCTGGTGCCGTGGTCAACATCGGAGCCGATCTGGGTCGGGCGACGGTCGTCAACACCGGTGCGACGGTGGATCACGATTGCAGCTTTGCCGATGGGGTGCACGTGGCCCCTGGGGCGCACCTTGCCGGAGGCGTCGTCGTAGGTGAGGCTACGTGGATTGGAGTCGGGGCCGTGATCCGGGAATATTTGACGATCGGAAACCGCGTTTTTATCGGCGCCGGGGCCGTGGTGATCAAATCGCTCCCTGACGGGCTGACAGTCGTCGGCAATCCTGCCCGTCCTTTGCAACGATAGATCCAGATGCTGAACACCCCCTTCTCTCCCTGGCCGTCCTTCTCGCAGGAGGAGGTGGATGCGGTGGCGCAGACGCTTGCGTCCAACCGCGTCAACTACTGGACCGGTGATCGCTGTCGCGAGTTCGAGCGGCGGTTCGCTCATTGGGCGGGCACGAAGCACGCGGTGGCGCTCGCCAACGGGACCCTGGCGCTGGATCTGGCGCTGAAGGCGCTGGGGATCGGACCAGGGGACGAGGTGATGACCACGCCGCGCACCTTTATCGCCTCGGCCTCGTGCATCGTCACCGCGGGGGCGACGCCCGTGTTCGCCGATGTGGACGTCGACAGCCAGAACATCACCGCCGACACCATCCGCGCGGTGCTGACGCCCCGCACCCGGGCGGTGATCTGCGTCCATCTGGGCGGCATGCCGTGCGACATGGATCCGATCATGGCCTTGGCGCGCGAGCATGATCTCAAAGTGATCGAGGATTGCGCCCAGGCGCACGGCGCCCGATACCGCGGCCAGTCGGTCGGCTCGATCGGGCATGTCGGGGCCTGGTCCTTTTGCCAGGACAAGATCATGACCACCGGCGGCGAGGGCGGCATGGTCACCACCGACGACCCGGCGCTGTGGTCGGCCATGTGGTCCTACAAGGACCACGGCAAGAGCTGGGAGGCCGTCTATGAGCGGCCGCATCCGCCGGGGCCGCGCCTGGTCCACGACAGCTTCGGCACAAACTGGCGCATGATCGAAATGCAGGCGGCGCTGGGCTTGATCCAGCTGGAGCGGATGGCGGACTGGACCGCGCGCCGCACCGCGAACGCCGAGCGTCTGGCCGAGGCCTGCGCGGCCTTGCCTCTGTTCCGCGTCCCGGCGACGCCGGCGGACGTGACCCACGCCTGGTATCGCTTCTACGCCTTTGTGGAGCCGGCGCGGCTGAAGCCGGGATGGACGCGGGATCGGATCATCGAGGAGATCAATGCGCGAGGCGTGCCCTGTTTTCACGGCTCGGCGTCCGAGGTCTATCTGGAGAAGGCGTTCGAGGGCACGGGCTGGCGGCCGCGCGAACGCCTGCCGAACGCCAGGGCGCTGGGCGACACCAGCCTCGCCTTTCTGGTTCATCCAACCTTGACCGAGGCGGAGATCGGCAAGACCTGCGCCGTGATCGGCGAGGTCGGCGCTCTCGCTCAGGCCTGATCGTCCTCGCTCGTCGACGGGCGGGTCCGCCGCCCGCCTCGCGCGAGGCTGGCCAGAAGCAAGGCCATCAGCGCCTGAAGCGCCGGGGTGCGAAGCGGATAGTCGACCAGAGAGGCCGCCAGCAGCACGGCGACACCCAGAAGCACAAGGGCGCTCTGCGGCCCCTGTCGGCGCCACGCCTGTTGGAGCAGCAGCGCAAGAAGGGCGGCGGGCAGGAGGGCGAGCAGGCCGTATTCGATCACCACCTCCAGCCCGTCGTTGTGCGCCTGATTGGTGAAGCCTGCGGTCAGGTCGTCGGGGGATTCGACGCCCGCGAACACCGCGCTGAAGCTGCCCGCGCCCGTCCCGAACGGCAGGTGGGCGGCCGCGATCCGAGCCGCCTCGGCCCAGATGTCGAAGCGCAGGTCCTGCGGCGCCTCGGCGAAACGGTCCGCCGCGACCCAGGACCCGGCCACCGCCAGTCCGAGACTGACCACGAGCAGCAGACCCGGTAGAAGCAGGCGACGCCGGTCCGCCTTGCGGCCGATCCGCAGCCACGGGGCAAGCCCGAGAGCGCACAGCAGCAACAGCCCGGCTCCGGCCCGGGAGCCCGAAATCGCCACACCCGCCAGCAGGGCGAGACAGGCGCCCCCTCCCAGCGCCAGGACGACGCCGGAGCGCGCTCGATCCGCCGCGTCTCGCCGTTGGAAGCTCCAGGCGGCCACGGCCGGCAGCGAGGCGACCAGAAAGGCGGCCCAGTGGTTGCGGTTGGCGAAAAAGCCGGTCGCCGCCCGGCCCGCGTCCGGCCCATAGAGGCGGAACGGGCTGAAGGGCCCGCCGCCGAGCTGAAACCCGCCCAGCCCCACGGAAATGACGGCCATGACCGCCGTCAGCAGCCACAAGGTCTCGGCCTGCGAGCGGCGCAGCGTCAGCACGCCCACGAACACGGCCGCAAAGGGCGTCAGGCCGAGCAGCGCATCCGCCGTGGCGCCGGGCGTCAGGCTGTATGGCCGCCAGGCTTCGCCCCCACCAACCGCGGCAAGATCGGCGGCGAGAGCGGATCGCCCGGGCAAGGCGCTCCATACCGTCGGCGGCAGCGGGATCAACTGCACCAGCGGCAACAGAACCAGGGCCCCGAGAAACAGCAGGGCCAGACGCGGCCTTTCAGTTCCCGCCGCCAGCCGCAGACCGCCCAGCGCCAGCACCGGCAAGCCGGCCAGGCGCAGAATGAGGTCGAAGCCGTCGTTGTCCTGCGAGGCGCCGCCGAGAACCAGCGCCAGCGCCACATACAGCCCCAGGGCCGCCGTGAGCCAGGGGTGGGCGTCGCTGCCTATGGGCGAACGTGCGGGGCGCGGGCTCATCGGGAACCGACCAGCTCGATCTTGAGGTCGTCATAGACCACGGTGGTGGGCGACAGGCTCGCCCCCGGGCGCGTCTCCAGCGCGAGGCGCTGGGCCGGGCAGCCCTGCGGTGTCGTGAAGGTCAGGGAGAAGGGTGAGACGGCCTCCGCGCTTGCACGCGGGCCTTGGCTGGTCTCGATGGCGGGGCCGTTCTCACAGCGAAGGGTCCAGACCAGGGCTCCGTCAGACACGTTTCCCTCGCGCCACAGGCGTCCCTGCAGCCGGTAGGATCCGGGCGCGAGCACCAGCAGCTGTTCCGCCAACCCTTGTCGTTTCAGGCCGCCGAGCGCCGTCGCCTGGAGGGCGCGGCCCTTCCCGGCGGGCGAGCGGATGATGTCGGCCGCGCCCCCATCTGCTGCGGTCAGCCGCCAGCCGAACGGCGGCAGGCTGTTTTCGGCCTCGAACCCGCCATCGATCATAAGGCCGGCGTCCGTGCGCGGCCGCTGTTGCTGCCACGCCACGAGCGCGGCGACATAGGCGCGGTCGCGGACCAGACGGTTGATGTAGGCGCCGGCCTCCTGATCGGTCGGCGGCGTGGGGCTGTCCCGCAGCGACTGATGCAGAGCATAGACGAAGCCAGGCTGGGCGGCGGCGCGGCTGTAGGACGCCAGAAAGGTCGAGCGCCACGTCGGCGCCAGCGCCAGCCGCTCCGCCAGCGCTGCGCGGGCGTCAGGTGCGGCGTCGAGCACGGGAAACAGCACGGGCCCCAGGGTCTCGATCAGCTCGGGCCGGCGACGAAGCAGCACGTCCAGCGCGCGCATGGCGGCGGGATAGTCTCGGCGCTCCAGCGCCCGGGCGAACAGCCAGGTTTGGCTGGGCGCATCGCGCAGGCTGCGACGCGCCGCCGCCTGCATCAGCGCGTCCGCGATCTGCGCTTCGCCCTTCAGGACCGCGGCCTGGCCCAGCACGGAGACTGCGCGGACAGACAGGGGGGCGTGCGCCAAGGCCTGACGCCCACGACTTTCGGCCAGCGATGGGTTCGGGGATTCGCCCGCGCCGCTCAACGCGCTTGCGGCCAGAGCCAGATGCGCCTGCACCTGCCACGGCCACGCCCTCAGCGCCCGCTCCGGATCATCCTCCGCCCACAGCCTGCCGAGACCAAAGGCCGTCGTGACGACGCCGAGACCGGCGGTCGCGCCAATGATCAGAAGAACCGCGAGAGGGGATGCGCGCCCTCCCCTGTTCTCGCGCGTCTGTTGCAAGCGGTGCTGTGAGGCGCGGCCAGCCATTCTCAACGCGCCCTTCAGGCCCGACGTCGACGCGCCTTGCCGCCCGCCGGCTTCTCCATGCCGTAATCATAGGCGTAGGTGTACTCATAGCCGTAGCCGCCAAGATTGGCCTGCTTGGTGTCGAAACGCTCCAGCACGCCGCCCAGGATGTCCGCGCCCGCGCCCCTCAGTCGGTCAATGGCGCGCAGCGCCGTGCCGCGACGCACGATCCCAGCGCCGCTGATGAAGAGCACGCCTTCCACCGCATGGCCGAGCAGGGTGGCGTCCGCCAAGCCCATCACCGGCGGGCCGTCGACGATCACCAGATCGAACCGGTCAGCGAGCGCGGACAGAACGTCGGACAAGGCCTGGCTGGAAAGCAGGTCGGCGGGGCTGGGCGGACGCGGACCGCTTGACAGCAGGGTAAGATGCTCCTGCTCCGTCGGCTGCAGCAAGGCGTCCACGTCCGATCCCGCCAGGGCCGACGAAAAACCAAGCCGATTGTTTCCGCCCAGCATCTTGTGCAGGGACGGATTACGAAGGTCGCCGTCGACCAGCAGCACGCTCATGCCCATGCGCGCAAAGGCGCGGCCGATGGCAACCGACGAGGTGCTCTTGCCTTCCGCCGGCTGCGAGCTGGTCACCAGAAGCGTGCGAACCATGCCGCCTGCGCGAGCGAACTGCAGCGCCGAGCGCACCGAGTGGTAGGCTTCAGAGAAGCCCGAGCGGGGATCGCGCTCGGCCTGCGCCAGAGCCGCGGACGACGGCAGCAGCGGCACGCTGCCGAGCAGCGGCAAGGCCAGCTTGGCTTCGATGTCGGCCGGTACGCGCAGCGACTCGTCCAGGAACTCGAGCACAAAGATGATCGCGGCGCCCAAGAGCAGGCCAAGCAGACCCGCCAAGGCGAGGTTGATCAGCGGGCGCGGAGCCACCGGATTCACCGGCAGGTCGGCGCGGTCCACGACCGACACATTGTTGGTGCCCACGCCACCGGCGATGCCGATCTCGCGGTAACGCTGCAGCAGGCCGTCATACAGGGTGCGGTTGGTGTCCAGCTCGCGTTGCAGGATGTTGTAGCGGATGCTGCGCTGATCCAGATCCAGCGCCTGGGCTTTCAGGGTGTCGATCTCGCCCTGGATCGAGCGTTCGGCCGCAGCGGCCGACGCATATTCGCCCTGTAGCGAACGACGCACGTCGCCGGCCTCGGCCGCCAGCTGCCGATCCAGTTCGGTGATCTGGGCTTGGAGCTGCTGAACGCTGGGGTATTCCGGCTGGAAACGTTCCAGCAGTTCCTGCCGCTTGGCGGTCAGTTCGGCGCGTTGT
This sequence comes from Brevundimonas vesicularis, assembly GCF_044807075.1. Taxonomy (GTDB): domain Bacteria; phylum Pseudomonadota; class Alphaproteobacteria; order Caulobacterales; family Caulobacteraceae; genus Brevundimonas; species Brevundimonas vesicularis_G. The sequence continues at coordinate 517,338 of NZ_CP085234.1, read as the reverse complement.
TCGCGCAGCGCCTGGATCGTCGGGCTCGACAACACCTCGCTGAGTCCCAGTCCGGTCGAGGCCTGAGCCGCACGCCAGCGTTCTTCGGCGCCGATGCGGGCTGTGCGGGCCTCGGCCAACGAGGCGTTAAGCGCTTCCAGGGAGGAGGCGATCAGCGACCGGCCGCGGTTGGTGCCGCCTTCCGACGTCGCGCTTGCGCTCGGAATGTTGATGATCTGCTGGTTGGAGGCATAGGCGACGAGTTCGCGTTCCGATTGCTCCAGTCGCGCGCGCAGTTGCTCGATCCGCTCTTCAAGGAACCGGCGGGCGTAGGAGGAGGCTTCGAAACGCCGCTCGAGATTGGTGGCGATAAAGGTTTCGGTGATGCTGTTGACGACCGCCTGAGCCAATGCCGGATCGGCGCTGTCGTAGCTGATCGTCACCAGTCGGGAGTTGATCGTTGGGCTGACACGCAGGTTGTCGAGCAGTTGGTTAACCGCCTTGCGGTTCCGCTCGGTCGCGGAATCGCCCGCCTGCTCCGGAGACGGCCTGGCATTGGCGGGGCTGCGACGGTTCTCTTCGATAAACAGCGGATCTTGCGCCAGGCGCAGCGCCGTCACCACCCGTTCGGCCAGGGACCGGCTCTTCAGCAGGCCGTACTGGGTCTGGTAGAACTCCTGGGCAGAATACATGTTCTCGGCTGGCAGAACGCCTTCGACATCGACCACCTGCGCGGCCTCACGATCGATCTGAATGGTGGCGCTGGCGCGATAGATCGGCGTCGACAGCAGGGTGACGACCACGCCGAGCACCAGGGCCAGCGCCAGGGCCCCGGCAAGGATCCACCAGCGCTTCAACACGATATGCCAAAGGCGGCGCAGGTCGATCAGACCGTCGCCATCCTGACCGAACAGGGGGCGGGGGGACGCCGTCGTCGTGGCGCCGCCGTCTGCCGCAGGGAGCATGGAAGTCATCGGGCGTTACTCAAACACGCGGAAGATAGCGAAAAGGGTGCCGAGCGGTGCCAGGTCGCGGATCAGGCGCCGCGCGCGCGCGGTGTCTACGATCACCGTGTCGCCTGGAGCTAGCTCGGGGTCGGCCATTCTCCCGGCCTGGATCTCGCGCAGGTCGAATCGCGCGGCGCTCTGCTCGCCGTCGACTTCCCGCAGCACGACGACGTTCGAGGCGTTGGCGTAGTCGCTGAGGCCTTGCGCCTGGGCGATCGCCTGAACCAGCGTCAATCGACCCTGCACCGGGAAGACGCCGGCTTCGCGCACCTGGCCGGACACCACCACCCGCTGGCTCAACGGCGTGGTGACCTGGATGGTGACGTTCGGGTCGCGGACATAGCGTGCGGCATAGGCCCGCTCCACCTCGGCCGCTAACTGCGGCGGTGTGCGGCCCAGGGCGTCGACGGCGCCCACCAACGGCAGGTTCAACTGCCCGTCGCCATCCACCTGCGCTGCGCCAGACAGTTCGGGCACCCCGAAGACATTGACCTGCAACTGATCGAAAGGACCAATCCTATAGGTTGGCTGCGGCGTCGCTTGAACGACAGGCGCGGGCAAGGCGACGGGCGGCGGCGCGGCACGTGTCGCACAGGCGCTCACCCCGGCGCAAGCCAGCAGGGCGGCAGCGCAAGCTGCGCTTGATGTGCGGATCATCTGAAACCTCCAAACCAGTGTCGGCGCCCGGGCTTTTCGGGCCGGGGCGACGCATGGGCGAGGGCGGGCATGGTGGCCGCCGGCTGATCGAGCAGCACGCCTTGAGGCCTAACGCTCACCATGTCCAGCGCTGCTTGCCGTCCAAGGCGATCAGCCACGCGTTCGCGTGCCTCTGAAAGCACGGGTCGACGCCGGCGAAGGTTGTGGCCGTCGCTGGCGAGGATATGCACCCGGCCCTCGTCAAGCATTCTGTCCGACCAGTACTGAGCGCGACGGCCGAACAGCCCGGTGACCGAGCCGGCAGTGAGTTGGATCCACGCGCCCGCCTCGAACACTTCACAGATCGTCTCGTAGCGATCCTCGATCCAGGTCAATCGCTCCGGATGGGTGATTACCGGCACAAAACCTCCCGCCAGAATGGCGAAGATCACCTCCGCCATGCGCGGCGGCGCCACATGGTGAGGCGGCTCGAACAGGAAATAGCGCGAGCCAGCCAGCGTCGGGATGCGACCGGTCTGCAACTGCTCCAACATGTTGGGCGTGAGTTGCGCATCCGCGCCGGCCGTCAAGGCCAGCGGTATGTCCGCCTGCGCCAGTTGCTCACGAAGCCGGGCGATCCCGTCGTGGATGATCTCGGCGGTATTGTTGTACAGACCCGGATAAATGTGCGGCGTGCAGGCCAGCGTGGTGATGCCGTCCTCGCAGGCCACGCGCGCCATCGCCAGAGCGTCGTCCAAATCTGTGGCGCCATCATCGATGCCGGGCAGAAGATGGCAATGCAGATCGATCATCGAGTGAATACGCTACGCCCCCCCCGGCGCCGGCACAGTTCGCGAAAAAAGAGCGGCCGAAGCCGCTTCTTGACTCTCGGGATCAACGGTTAGCGGCTGATCGGCGCGTCATCGTCATCATCCGCCGCCCTGGCGACCACGGCGACGAGACCGCCAGCAGCCAGCCCGCCAACCACCACGCCGGTGGTGCCGATCGCAGCCAGACCGCCGGCCGAAGCGGAGGTGGTCGCCGCTGCGCCGCCGCCTGTTTCGACGGCCTGGCCGCCGCCGGCCAGCTGGGCGGCGCAAGGCGAAACCGAAGGAACCGTGAAGGCCTGACCCGCGGCGATCGGCAGCGAACAGCCGTCAGCAAAGACAACCTGGGTGGCCGCCGATGTCCGAACCACGTCGCCGGCGCGCAGGATCGACGCTGCGTCCGAAGCGACAAAGCCTTGGCCGCGGTCCACCGTAACTTGACCGACAGCGCCCGACAAGCGTGCAGTCGGCGCTTGCGCCGGGGCACCCGACTGGGCCGAGGCGCCCGCGGAAACCGCAGCGACGGCGAGAGCAGCGGCGGCGACGCTCAGGGACTTCTTCATGGTGGACCTTTCGAACAGACGGCTACCGAGATTGCCAAGGCGATTAGCACGGTGGAGATCGCGTCAGCAACCCCGATTACGTCAAATGAGATGACTGGGGGATTAAACGGCGGATCGGACAAATGGTTCATATCCGCGACGGGGTCTTGTAAGTCAGAGGGCGCGCCTCAGCGGTGATCCGAGCCGCTATGCGGGCCGCCGGCTCGGCGCCGCACAGCTCCGATCGAGATAACCAGGAACACAGCCGCGACAACAGCCGAATCCCAGGCGGCTTCAAGAACGCTCGCGCCTCGATTCACGCCGGGCAAGCTCTGGATCACTTCAATCAACACGCCAAGAAGCGTCAGACCCCACCACAGCCGCAGAAGCGACGTTCCGGGCAGAGCCGCGGCGGACAGAGCCGCCAGCACCAGAAAGGCTGCACCATGGCTCAGCCAATCCGAGCCAAGCGAGGGTGCGGACGAGACCGGGAGAAAGGCGGCCGCCAGCACGCCCACGCCGGCAAGGATCAGGGCCGCACGACTAAGAAGAACAACACTGCGGGAGCGGACGAAAAGGTCAGAGGTGTCAATCACGCGCCCTCTTAGCGGACGGATCGATCACGCGGCAATGGGTGAGCGCTCAACCGGAAGACAGGGTTCGGCAATCGACGCACGCAACCAATCGTCCGGCCGGTCGAGCCGGAAGGCCACGGCGCTCGTTAAGTGCATCTCACCACCAGACTCGCAGGCCGCCATGCCTTGCTGGTTCAGCTTGGCTCGACCGTGAAGGGCTGACCACAGGCCTGACGCAGACCGTGGAACGCACCAGCCTTCGGATGATCCTCGCCGATCGCCGCCTCCGGCATGGCGACGATCACCACGTCGTCGTCGATCCACTGATCGACCGCGAACTCAACGGAAGCGCAGGGTCGGCGCGGGTCAAGCCCGAGAAGAACGGCGACGCCAAACTGTAGGTCCGACCCATCCGCAAAACTCTCGAGGTGCAGGGGCAGGCAATCATCGAACGCTGAGGTGGTCTCGTCATAGAGGATGACGCCGGGCGGCAGGGGGAGGGCTCGCCCTGCACCAAGAGGGATCAGGTCCAGTGCAACACGGGTCAACATCGTCAGCCGCATGGGGACGCCGGGCGCCGCCTCGGGCGGATGCGCACGCCAACAGGCCGCGTGACCGGCCTGGGCGTCGGGATGCCGGCTCATGCGCCTCGCGAGAACAGTCGATCCAATGACTTTGCCAATTCCGCCCAGACCTCGCCCTCGCGGCCCCCGCGCCTGGCCTTGATGCGGACCTCTTGGAGCAGCAGCTCGCGCTCCACATAGCGACTAGGCTCAGGACCCATTGATGTGAGGCGTTCGATCTGATTCAGGCTCCGCAGGAGACTGGACATGAGCGATCTGTATTGGCTGACGGACGAGCAGATGGCGCGGCTGCGGCCGCATTTTCCCAGGAGCCACGGCAAGCCCCGGGTTGACGACCGGCGGGTGCTGAGCGGGATCATTTTAATCAATCGCAATGGGCTGCGCTGGCGTGACGCGCCCGCGGCGTATGGACCGCACGAGACGCTGTACAATCGCTGGAAGCGGTGGAGCGAGGCGGGCGTCTTCCTCAGGATGATGCAGGGGCTGTCCGCCCCGGAGACCGAGCATCAAATGGTGATGATCGACGCAACCTATCTCAAGGCGCACCGCACGGCTTCGAGCCTGCGGGTAAAAAAGGGGGCGTCGGACGACTGATCGGGCGCACCAAGGGCGGCATGAACACCAATCTTCACGCCCCCACCGACGCCAACGGGCGTCCGATCAGCCTGTTCATGACGGCAGGCCAGGTCAGCGACTACACGGGCGCCGCGGCCATGCTGGACGGCCTGCCCAGGGCGCGGTGGCTGCTGGGCGATCGGGGCTATGACGCCGATTGGTTCAGGGACGCCTTGCAAGCCATGGGCATCACACCCTGCATCTCTGGCCGGAAGTCCCGGAGCGAGCCCGTCCGCTACGACAAGCGCAGATACAAACGGCGCAACCGAATAGAGATCATGTTCGGGCGGCTGAAGGACTGGCGGCGGGTCGCCACCCGCTATGACCGATGCCCGACCGTCTTTCTGTCCGCCATAGCCCTCGCAGCCACAGTGCTCTTCTGGCTAAGAGTCCTGAGCCTAGGAGCCGCCAGGTTGAAAGCAGACTTGGCGGCGTCAGGGCTCGCAGGCTGAGGGCCGTTGCGCTCTTGATGGAGGCTCCTTCAGCGAAGGTTCCAGACAACGCTTTGATGTGAATAGAGGGCGGCCAGGTCCAAAGGGAGGGCAGCGGACGCTGCCGTGCCGAGGCGCTGTCAGCATGCTAAGTCATGAAGCTGATTGTGGGTGTGAGGTATCGCCCAAATCCTACTCCCGCACCCAAACACCAAAAAGCCCCGCTGCCAAAAGCCGTGGGGCTTTCTGCTGTCTGACGGTCAGAGGCCGAGACGCGGCCAAACTGCCGTGGACCTTGACGTGACCCCCGTTTCTCATCCAGCCATAACGAGAGTCCTTGGTTGATCTGAACTGGGGTTGGCGGGGTTGGCAATAGGCCGGTCTGAGCAGCCATCAACCAGCGCAGCAGACCGGCCGCTCTGTCCGGTGAGCGCCTGTGCGTAGGCCTTCGGCGTCAACCATCCCAGCTTCGAGTGAGGCCGGGTTTCGTTGTAGTCGCGCCGCCAGGTTTCGAGGACAGCCCGGGCGTGCGGCAGCGATCGGAACAGCGTCTCATTCAGCAGCTCGTCGCGCAGCCGACCATTGAAGCTCTCGTTGAAGCCGTTCTGCTGAGGCTTGCCCGGCGCGATGTAATGCCAGCTCACGCCGGCGTCGTCGGCCCAGGCCAGGATGGCGTTGGACGTATATTCCGTGCCGTTGTCGCTGATGATCGTATCCGGGCGTCCCCGCCGCAGGATGATGGCGTCCAACTCGCGCGCCACCCGTCGCCCTGACAGCGAGGTGTCGGCGACGAGCCCGAGGCACTCGCGCGTGCAGTTGTCGATCACCGTCAGGATGCGGAAGCGCCGCCCGTCCGTCATCTGGTCGGAGACGAAGTCCAGCGACCAGCGCTGGTTCGCGACCAGGGGAATCTCCAGCGGACGCCGCGTGCCTATGGCGCGTTTGCGCCCGCCGCGCCGGCGCACCGTCAGCTTCTCCTCGCGATAGATCCGCTGGACGCGCTTCTTGTTGACCGCATGCCCCTCGCGCCGAAGCATCACGTGCAGGCGGCGATAGCCGAACCGCCGTCGCTCCTGGGCCAGGGCCTTCAGCCGATCCCGCAGGACGCCGTCGTCCGGTCGCGTCGCCTGATAGCGCACGCTCGTCCGATCCACGCCCAACACCCGGCAGGCCCGCCGTTCGCTCATCGCGTAGGCCGACTGCAGGTGCGCCGCCGCCTCTCGATGCGCAGCGGGCGTCACCACTTTTTTCCCAGCAGATCCTTCAGCGCGACGCTGTCCAGCATCGAGTCCACCAGCATCCGCTTCAGCTTGGCGTTCTCCTCTTCCAGCGCCTTCAGACGCCGGGCCTCTGACACGTCCATGCCGCCATACTTGGCCTTCCACTTGTAGAAGGTCGGTGAGCTCAGCCCGTGCTTCCTGCACAGGTCCGCCACCGGAACGCCGGCCTCCTGCTCGCGCAGGATCCCGATGATCTGCTCTTCCGTGAACCGTGATCGCTTCATTCTGTCCGTCCTTTCGAGGGGCGGACTCTAGCTATTCCTGGAGGAGTTTAAGGGGGTCACGTCACTGCGAGATTTCGAAACCACAGGGCGAAGATCACGAACACGACGGTCGCCCGGCACACCGCATTCTCTTAACAACCTCCGGAACACCGCCGCCTTCGGGATCGGCCCGACGTCCGCCGGCCACCTGCAACTCTGCTGATCGAGGAATGCTTGCAGTGCGATGTCGGTCTTTGAAATCCCGCGCGCTTCTCGCGCATCATCGAACGCGATCATCAGTTGTTGAAGCGCGCGCTGTCGGGCTGCCGCAGTGCACGGCTTGCAAGTTCCGCAATCATCCCCGTTATCACAGGGAGGAACATCGAGCGCGGCTGCCCGGCCCGCTTTCGGATCCCAAACAGTGATCTTCGACGCCGCGTACAGACGATCAAAGTCTTCCTGGCCCATGAGGCGAATTCTGTGGGTCCGAAAATCTTTGAGTTGAAGCTCGTCAGCACCGCCAGGGGTCTGGGAAGGCACCATATTCTCGAGGATGTAGTCCACGCCATCGATCGTGATGCGGTTTCCCGCCCTGATGTTGATGCGCCTATCCATGAGCGCACGAGCCCGAAACCAAAGTCACAGCAGCGCTGGCGCAGAGGCCATTGGATAGATCGATTTTGATCATCCGGCGGACCATCATCGCACAGGCCTTTGCCTTGCCCAGCAGATGCGTCGGATAAGCCGATGTAAGCTCCTGGAACGAGACTTGATCCGTCGCCCGGAAGAGTCTGGACAGGATGGATGTGTCGGCAGGCGTCAGTGAGGCGCGCCGATAGCTCTGAATTTCTTGGACGGCCTTGAAGCGCGGCTCCTGCAGGAGTTGGTTCGCCTCCACCACGCGGAATGCCCAGCCCTGCGATCGGTAGACCTCACAGGCGAGGTCCAACTTGTGCGCGTATCTGGCGTCAGCCGACGGGTCATAGGCGCTCTTGATTTCAACGATCTCGATGGCATCCGTCGCCAAGACTAATTCCAAATCCGGCGTGTATCGGGAAATCTCTCCACAATCAGACATCTCTAGTGAGTGTGGCTGCGTGCGATAGCCAACGATCTCGGTGTTAACTTCGGCGTGGTGGAGCGCATGAAGTTCGACGCGAGATTCCCAAGGCTCTGCTCGACCGCATTTGACGCTCGGATACATGCCGACAGGCCGGTTCCGCCGCCCAGTAGCGACCGGCCGGATCGGCCGGCGGTCAATCCGCTCAACGAGGGTGGCGATCAGGCCGCCGTTACAATGAATGGGCCGCCGGATCAGGTCGGCGTCGCTGACGCGAAGCTGCATTGCTAGTGCACCACTTCGTCACCGGACGAAGGGCTGGCCGACTCGCCGGCTGGGCGCATCTCGACCTTGAAATTGACGTTCCCCATGTCGGTCTCGGCCCAGTCAACGTGGCCCTGAGCTTGGCGGACAAACCACTCGATCTGACCTTGCCAGTTTTCCGCCTTAACGTCGTGGCGAGCGCAGGCCACGAGGCTCTTGAGTAGCCACTTCCGGATGGCTTTCTGCTTGATGAGGGCGATCGCCAGGCAGGTCCTTTCGACCGCTGCGTCTTCATAGGCGAGGTCTTCCGGAGCCATGTGTCCGTGCCCGTCGAAGCAGCCGACGTAGCAGGGAGATTGGTTGCCCAGCATGAGCTGTTCAGCCCAGTGAACAGCGTCGCCGATCCCTTCGAGACTTGCGTCGTCAATCAAGCCCTTGACGAGGTCGGCCGCGGCTTCGAACCGCAGACCCAAGTCGGGCTGTTCGGCGATCTCGTGGATTACCGCAGACAGCTTGGCCTCGATGTCACGGCACTCGGCCATGATCCCGCGACCGGGATTATCGTCAGACATACTACTCTCCTCAAATGACCGGTGATCGGCCTCTCTCAGAAAAAATCCATAAAAGCTGGGAAAGAGTCAATGGACTCTTGGAAAAATTCTGCGATAAGCAGATATGGCTATCGCTAGCGAGACAATTCAGATCATCGCCGACGCTCTGGGCTTCGAGGTGCCCACCGTCCGGTCGTACTTCCGGGAGATCCAGAAAGCGGGTCTGATCGCAAAGGGCGGGCGCGGACGGGCGGCGGAGCATTTCAGTCCGACCGACACCGCACGCATTGTAATTACGCTTATGGGCGCCAGCTCACTGGCCGAGGCGCCCTCCATGGTCCGCCTGCTCGGCGGTTCTTGCTGTTTTATTCCAGGGGAACGAGGTCGGCCCGACAAGCGGTATCGCTTCGACGAAGTCCTGGGCGAACTTTTCGAATGGGCGGCCGGGGTCGAGTTGCACGGCAAGGCCCTACATCATTTCGATCTTGGCGTTCTCGACGACACGACCTTGGTCGAGGTCCGTATCATGCCGACGGACCTCATGGCCGAAGCTTACATCGACGATCAATTGAGCATGCGCTTCAGGGTGGTCCATCCGGTTCAAGAACTGGGCGACGCGGCGCAGGCGGCTATCCAGCGCCGGTTGATCGATCGCGTGGATGGAAGCCGCATGCGGACCACCCAGTCGATCGACCATGATGTGATCCGACGCATCGCGTCGGGACTGCCCGCGTCGTGACGGCCGGCGGCTATTCAGGCTGGCCTGTCCTGCGCCTGCGACGTTCGACGGGCGCGTCGTCGCTCGCCAGGCGGACGCCCGAGCCCAGCCCGCTCTCGCCGGGGATGAAGATGACGCCGGCCGCGGACAACACGGTCACTAGCAGTTTGGCGTTGGCCGAGGTGATGGGGGCGAAGGTGTTGACGGCTTCGGCGCGCTTCAACGTGTTCAACGCTAGGCCGGTGTCTTCGGCCAACTCGGCCAGGGACATATTCAAAAGCCCTCGCGCCGCCCTTAGCTGCGCTCCGGTGGGATGACCCGGCAGGCGACGCCGCGCTGACATAATTAAAGTTGCCTTTTTAGACTCAGTTTGAATTGAATAGGCCCACATACATTAACGGAGCCTTTCAATGTTCGACAAGTCAGCAGGTCGTCACCAAGAACCCCTTGAACGATCCCCAATCGACGCAGGGGCCACCCGTCGGGGCCGAGCGGAAGCGGCCCCGGTCGCGCTGGCGGAAAGCCGCCTGTTTCACAGTGAGGGCCAGGAAGTCAGTTTTCCCGTCGTCGTTCCCGACGCACGCCTGTCGCTCGCACAAAGCCTCCTGCTCAGGGAGGTTCTCGGAAAGGCTGCGGGCGGAGGCGTCGAGGGGGAGGAGTGGGCCAAGTTGGGGCGGTTCCTGGCGCGCCAGTATCTGCGTCGAGGATCAGGGCGCGGATGACGGACGGCGGGCAGGTCTGGCGCTGTGGGCGTTACACCGCCAGTGTAGAGCGCGACTACTGTTGGCGTTAGAGTGTTGACAGACGAATCGTCGCATTCCGCAGGGCGCAAGAAGTATTTCTTGACGCAGATGGCCGCATGTGGCAGATAACGTCTACCAAGATTGCGTGGCGAAACCTCACTAATCCCGCATTCTGCCAACTCGCTCCTAGCTAGGAGTCGCTGACCTGCCACGCAGGTCAGTGCGACCAATCTTGGAATACGATGAAGTTCCGAGCCCACACGGGCCCTTCGCCTCTTTTCATGCGGAATCCGTTCCGCGCCGAGCTGGCGCCGACGAAGGCCGTAATCGACCGCGGCGCCTATTCTCCTGAACTGTATGCCTCCCTGATCGGAGGCGTCCCGGACAGCGATGGCGTCGGCGGCGAACCGCTGCCCATCCCCAGCCGGGCGGTTTACCTCACGATGTTTTCGGCAACGCACTTCGCCGTGTTGGGGGCGATCGAGTTCGGATCCTTCGCCCCTATTCAACCCCGAACGCTGGTGCTGACCAACGACGCCGGCGAGCGCGAGGCCTATGGCGTCATCCGTAGCGCACGGGCTGGCCCGCAGCCGTCGCCGACGATCCATCTGCCTTCGCATCACATCCTGGTGCGTCGCATCCCGAAGCCGCTCGGCCTTGGGCCGCGGGCTCGAAACCCCATGACCCCATTCAACCCCTTTGAAGCTTTGGAGAACTGATATGTGCGAGGCCCCTGTGACCGAGATCGTGCTCAAGATGCACGCCGCCGCCATCCCGCCGGATGAAGCCGGCCTGATCGAACTCAAGACCCTGAACGACGGTGTCGGTCTGATCGATTCCTGGCAACTGACGCCTGCGGCGTTGCTGGAATGCCGCCAGTTGGAGAAGCGTCTGACGCGGATGGTCGTCCGGATCGCGCAGGAGTCACGTGTCGAGCGCCGCTACGAGGCGGCCCTCTCGTTGCTGGCGACGGTCGCCCTGCAGGATGACCAAGACGGAATCTTGATGGCTCTGGACTACGCCGAAGAGGCGTTGACGGGGACGGAGGAGGCTAACTCGTTGGTCGAACGCGCCTTGGCGCTGGGCGAAGAACTCGATCCCGTCACCTTCTTCGACGTGGAGGCCGAACTCTTCGAACGGCTCGCCTATGCCTTGGCGCGCCTGTCGGACCCCGTATTGATCGAGCACTGTCTGGCTGCGGCTGTGACCCGCGTCCGCACGCCTTCCTTCAACCTCGAAGAAATGGCCGCGTTTGTGGAAGCGGCTCGCACCTAGTCGTTGCGCATGGCAACGAGGCAAGATCGGTTCGGACGATGCGGCTCTCCTGACGCGCCGTGTTCCGGTTCATCGATGGCGACTTGAAGCGGGGCTTGATTCCTAACGACGGGTCGGTCGATCGGCCAGGTCCCGCCGCCGTCACGTAATGGCGCCCGAAGGCCAGGGTTGCCGGGAATGCCGCGCTCCATGCCGTATCCGATTTTGGGACCTAAGCCGACGATGGCCCCCCCCCCGCTGTGGCCAACGCCCTTCCACCAAGAACGCCCGGCTTAGATCGGCTGACTCCGGAGTCCAGATCGATTTCGGCTTCTGGGACCCGCTCGCCTGGCGGGTCGATCCGCAGGGCGCGATGACGACCGATGAGGCGTGTCGGCCGACTCGCTGTACTTTCGCAGTCCGACGCGGATTGCTCCACGGCGGCTTCTGCACGACAATCGTCCGAATCGGGCAGCCAGAGGACTTGCCGCATTTCTCGGGGGGAACCACGCACGCCATGCCTGCGCCGGCACGCCCGAAAATCTATCACATCACCCACATGGACAACCTGCCGACAATTGTCGGTCAGGGCGGACTGTTCAGCGACGTCCGGATGATCGCCGGCCGCGGCCCGGTCACCGCCATCGGCATGGCCTCGATCAAGGCGCGACGCCTGGACCTTCCGGTGCGCTGCCATCCTGGCGATACGGTCGGTCATTTTGTCCCGTTCTATTTTTGTTCTAGATCGGTGATGCTCTATCTGCTACACCGGGGCAATCATCCCGAGGTCAACTACCGCGGCGGCCAGGAACCGATCGTCCACCTGGAGGCCGACCTTCGCACGGTGGTGAACTGGGCGCAGGCTCACGGGCGGCGCTGGGCGTTCACCTTGTCGAATGCACGTGCCTACTATGCGGAGTTCCGCGACAGCCTCGAGGCGCTCGACGAAATCCGTTGGGACGCGGTGATGTCCAACGCCTGGTCCGCCGCCGAGGTTCGGGAAGGCAAGCAGGCCGAGTTTCTCCTGCACGACAGCGTTCCGTGGGATCTGGTGGAACGGATCGGGGTGGTGAACCAGCCCGTCAAGCTGGCGGTGGAGGCACGATTGCGCGGCGCCGCCCACGCGCCGCGCGTCGACCTTCAGCCGACGTGGTATTACTAGGGGGGAGCGATGATCACATTCACCAGCGGCGACATCCTGAAGTCGGGCGCCGAGGCGCTCGTCAACACCGTCAACTGCGTCGGCGTCATGGGCCGGGGCGTCGCGCTGCAATTCAAGAATGCGTTCCAGGACAATTATGAGGCCTATGCACGGGCGTGCGAAGCGCAGGAGGTCCAGCCGGGCCGGATGTTCGTCTATGAGCGCCATCGCCTGGATACGCCGCGCTTCATCATCAATTTTCCGACCAAACGCCACTGGCGCGGCAAGAGCCGGATGGAGGACATCGACGCCGGCCTGATCGACCTGGTTCGCGTGATGCGCAAGCGGAAGATCCGGTCGATCGCCATTCCGCCGCTCGGCAGCGGCCTGGGCGGGCTGGATTGGCGTCAGGTGCGGCCGCGCATCGAGCAAGCCCTGCAGGCAGTCCCGGATGTCGAGGTCATCGTCTATGAGCCGGGCGGTGCCCCCGCGGCCGACGCGATGTCGAAATCCCGTGAGGTGCCCCTGATGTCCCCGGGCCGCGCGGCGCTGGTCGGGCTGGTCGACCGATATCTCAACGGCCTGCTGGATCCGTTCGTCAGCCTGCTCGAGGTCCACAAGCTGATGTACTTCATGCAGGAGGCGGGCGAGCCGCTGAAGCTGCGCTACGCCAAGGCCTTTTATGGGCCCTACGCCGAGAACCTCCGACATGTGCTGCGCGAGGTCGAAGGCCACTATCTGTCGGGCTACGCCGATGGCGGCGACGCGCCGACCAAGCGGCTGGAGCTGGTGCCTGGCGCGGTCGTCGACGCCCAGGCCAAGCTCAAGGACGCCCCCGAGACGCAGGCGCGCTTCGAGCGCGTGACCGACCTGGTCGAGGGCTTCGAGTCGCCGTTCGGCCTGGAGCTTCTGGCGACGGTGCACTGGGTCGCGACCCGTCTGGACGCTGGAAGCGCGGACGCGGTGGTGTCCGAGACCTACGCCTGGGGCGAGCGCAAGCGCCAGTTCTCGCCCGAGCAGGTGCGGCTGGCCTATGACGTCCTGCAGGACAAGGGCTGGTTGGCGTCGCGGCCGCTGGCGGCCTGATGGCAACCCATCGCGTTCAGCTTCAGGCCAAGCAGGACCACATCGAGACCGTCGTCCGCACGACGGAGCCGCTGCGCGCGATCGCCGAACTGGTGTGGAACGGCTTCGACGCCGGCGCCACGCGCGTCCATGTCGAATTTCGGCGCACGGCTTTGGGCGGCGTCGATGAGATCATCGTCAACGACGATGGCGAGGGGATCAGCGCGGACCGCGCGGACCGGGACTTCGGACAACTCGGCGAATCCTGGAAACGCTCCGCCGCGCCGAGCGGCCGCGCCTATCACGGCAAGGAGGGACGAGGTCGGCTGCGGTTCTTCTCCCTGGCCGACCGCGCCCGCTGGACCTCGCGATACGCGAGCGAGGACGGTCTCAAACAGCTGTCGATCGACATCCGCGCCGAAGCCATCGAGACCGCCGAGATCGGCGATCCGGAGCCGGCGATCGGCGCCCCGGGAGTCTCGGTGTCGCTGCATCCGCTGAAGCAGAATCTCGACGCCCTCGTCACCGACGAGCAGCGCCGGCAGTTCACCGCTATATTCGCCCAGTATCTGAAGCTCTACCCGCAGCTGGAGCTCTGGTACGACGGCGCCCGGATCGATCCGTCGACGGCGATCGCCGACGCCGTCTCTCTCGTCCTGCCGCCCATCGTCGGAAAGGACCGGACGATCCGCGACGTGAAGCTCGACATTGTCGAATGGTCGACGCCGATCGACAGCCGCAAGATCCACTTCTGCGGCGACAACGGCATTGTGCTCGGCTCGCAGCCGGCGCGGATCAATGCGCCCGACTTCGCCTTCTCGATCTACGCGACCTCCAGCTTCTTCGTCGAACTCGCCGCCGACAACCTGCTCGAACTGGAGCTGACCGACGGCGATTTCGCCAAGGTCGTCGAGGCGGTCCGCGATCAGTCGCAGGCGCACTTCCGCCGACGCGGCCACGAGCGGGCCGGACGCCTGATCGAGGAGCTCAAGGCCGCAGGGGCCTATCCCTACGAGGGCGACCCGACCGATACGCTTCAGCAGCGGGAGCGAGACGTGTTCGACATGGCGACCTACGCCGTGTCCAACTACTCCAAGGAGTTCCGCAAGGCCGACACCGGCCTGAAGCGGATGACCCTGACCCTGCTGCGTGAGGCGCTGCGGCACAATCCGGACTCGCTCACCCAGATCCTGCACGCCGTGGTGGGACTTCCCAAGGAGCGGCAGAACCAGTTCTCGGCCCTGCTCAAGAAGACCGAGCTGTCCAACATCATCGCGGCGTCCAGCCTGATCGCCGACCGGATCGCCTTCCTCCAGACGCTGCGCCAGGCGGTGTTCGACACGGACGGCAAGAAGGTCATCCGCGAACGCGGCGGGCTGGACCTGCTGGTGCGGGACAACACCTGGATCTTCGGCGAGCAGTTTCACCTCGCGGTTCCCGAAGCGGGCCTGACCAAGGTGATGCAACGGGTCTCGGAGGACCTGGGCGGGAAGCGCGCCGGCGGGCGGGTCACCAAGCCGGATGGTCGAGCCGGCCGGGTCGACCAGTTGCTCGGCCGCAGCATCCCCGGGCCCTATCAGGAAAAACGGGAGTATCTGATCGTGGAGCTCAAGCGGCCGTCGGCCAAGGCCGATCGCAAGATGCTCAACCAGATTTCCGACTACGCCCTGGCCCTGGCCGGCGCGCCAGACTTCCGGCACACCGACACGCGGTGGAACTTCTTCCTGGTCGTGGGGGAATATGACGACATCGTCGGACAGGCGATCACCCAGGAAGGACGCGAGATCGGCATCGCCGTGCGGCAGCCCAACTACACGGTGTGGGTGCGGTGCTGGGGCGAAATCCTGCGCGAATGCGACGCCCGGCTTCAGTACATCCAGGACCATCTTAAGGTGGAGGTTTCCGACGAGGAGATCGCCACCCGGCTTCGGGCCTTGCAGACAAGCTTCGGCCGGGAGGCCGGCGACGACCCCGAGACCTCGCCGGGGTCCTGACCTTCGGGTCGCGCTGACAGACAGCGGTTTCGTCGTTTCCGTCGCGCCGCCTCGGCTGCGCGCGCGATCCGCTCTAGTCGAGCGCAACGGCCTGCGGCCGCGCGGCGCGGAACTGGGGCCAGGCTTCGCCGAGCACCTTGATCGCCGAGCGGAAGAACAGGAGGGCGATGACGCCGCCGACGAGGATGTCGGGCCAGCCAGCGTTGAACCAGGCCACCCCACCCGCCGCGATCAACACGCCGGTGTTGGCGATGACGTCGTTGCGGGAGCACTCGAAGGTGCTCGACAGGTTCACGTCGCGGTTCCGGAACCGGTAGAGCATGGCGAGGCAGGCCAGGTTCGCGACCAGTGCGATCGCGCCGAACACGCCCATGGTCTCGGCGGTCGGGGTGATGTCGCCCATCAGCTTGCGGACCACTTCGAGGAAGACCCAGACGCCGAAGGCGGCGATGACGGCGGCCTTCACGAGCGCCGCTCCGGCGCGCCAGCGCAGGCTGCGCTTCAGGGCGTAAAGGCTCAGCCCGTAGACGAGGGCGTCGCCGAGCATGTCGATGGAATCGGCCATCAGAGCGGTGGACCGCGCAAACAGACCCGCCCCGAACTCGGCGAAGAACATCAGCAGATTGATCGTCAGTACGATGATCAGCACGCGCCGGACGTCGGCGTGCTCACCCAGCGCGGCGATCTCGTCGCCCTTGGCGGAACAGCAGTCATCGCCCGCGAAGTGGGTATGGGCTGGTACGATGGGCGCGGTCGTGACGAAGGACGGCTTGGAGGCGCAGGGGCTCGGTCCGGCGCAGCACCCCGCCTCCGCCGGGGCGGACGCCGGCTCCAGGACGCTCCGGCTTGAACAGGTCGGGCCGACCTCGTCGGACGTCGGAGGGGAGCAGCAGTCTTTCATCGGAGCGAGCCTTGCCGGAAACGTGTCGGCCGCCGATATACGACCTATAGTCCCTATAGGTTCAAGGCCTTTGACAGAGAGATTTTCTATCGGCGAGTTGGGGCGGCGCACCGGCTGCAAGGTGGTCACCATCCGCTACTACGAGCAGATCGGTCTGCTGGACGCGCCGGAACGCGGGGAGGGCGGCCACCGGGTCTATGAACGGGCGCATCTGGACCGGCTGTTCTTCATCCGGCGCGCCCGCGATCTCGGCTTCTCGCATGACGACATCCGCAGCCTGCTGACGCTGTCCACCGGGCCTGCCGCCGGTCCGTGCCAGGCGGTCGATCACGTGGCGGCGGCGCATCTGGACGCGGTACGGGTCAAGATCTCGGATCTTCGGCGGTTGGAAAAGACCCTTGTCTCGGTGCTCGACCAGTGTGGCCGGACGACGGTCGAAGCCTGCTGCGTCCTCGACGCCCTGAGAGCGCCTCCAGGTGACGGCCCGAGCCGGGTCTCCCTGTCCGCCCCGTGAAGCTGATCCCGCCTGGTCGGATGGGATCGGGTGGCGCGGCCGCCTTAAGCGCCGTTGTGTCGTCCGAAGGGGCGCGTCGAGCCATCCGCGAGGATCAGGAGAGTGACATAGGGCTCTCGGCCGGCGGCCTCCATGCCGGGCGATCCGGCGGGCATGCCGGGTGCGGTCAGGGCGCGCGCGGCAGGCGCTTCACGCACAAGCCGTTCGACATCCGACGCGGGCACATGGCCTTCGATCGCGTAGCGGCCGACCACGCCGGTGTGGCACGACGCGAGGCGGTCCGGTATCCCGTGACGGGCCCGGATCGGGGCGAGGTCATCAAGATCGACCACGAGCGCCGTCCAGCCGGCGCCGCGCATGTGCGCGACCCAGCCGCCGCAGCAGCCGCACCAGGGCGTCTTGTAGACCGTGATCTGCCGCGCGACCCGACCGGGGGTCTGAGCCTGGGCGAGCGGCGGGAGGGCGGCGGTCGCCAAGCCGGTGACGAGCGCGGCGCGGCGGGTGAGGCGAAGAGAGGACATGACGGCTCCTGCGGACGGACCTGATCCTAGCAGCGCGCCGGCTCCGCGCACGCGACACGTCGCCGCTGGCAGGGTGTTCGGAGGCCCCTGGACTTTGTAACAGATTGCCACCTCTGGAGAACGGAAGTAACGAACGCGCGATGAACTCGTCGATGACGACATGGGCGAAGCTGATCGCGGCGATGACACTCGTCTTCGCCGCCTTCTTCTTCGCGCCCGCCGTCGACGCCGCGACCTGCATGCCGGAGCCCCCCGCGGCCCACGCGTTCGTCGATCACAATCCCGACGACGGCGACCACGGCGACCCGTCCGGGAACCATGGCATCTGCGCCCACGGACACTGCCACCATACCTCCACGGCGCGCACTCACGGCGTCGACGCCATTGCGCCCGCGTTCGGCGAACTGCTGCTGCAAAGCGGCCGCCACGATGACGTCCTGGCCTCGGTCACGCCCGACGGACTGAAGCGACCGCCCAGAGTCTGACCGAAGGCCTGCGCCCTTTCGGGCGCCTCTTCGTGATCAGAAATCTGGAAATGGAACATGTCTCCCACATCTCGCCGGCGACCGGGTCTCGCGGTCGGCTGCGCGCTTGCTGCGATCGCAGCGACTCTGGTCAGTCCCGCCTGGGCTGACCCCGCCCCAACCTACGCCCAGCTGCTCGCGCAGCTCGGCCAGACGCCCGCCACCCTGGAGGCGGGCGCGAACCTCGACGCCGCGGAGGCCCGCGTGCGTCAGGCCCGTGTACGCCCCAACCCCGTGCTCGGGCTCGATGTCGAGAACGCGTACGGCTCCGGCCCCTTCTCGGGGATGGACAACGCCGACACGACCCTCGCATTGAGCACGGACCTCGAACTATGGGGACGCCGCGCGAGCCGCATCGCCGCCGCGCGCGCCGAGGCCGGCGCCGTCGGCCTGCAGCGCGATCTTGCGGTGATCGACGCCGCCGGTCGCCTGGCCCTGGTCTATTCCGAAGCCGAGGCGGCGCAGCGCCGCGCGGCCCTAGCGGACGAGGTCCTGACCCTGACCCTGGCCGACGCCCGCGCCGCCCTGGCGCTGGTGGAGGAGGGGCGCGAGCCGCTCCTGCGCGGCATCCAGGGCGAGGCCGAGGTCGCGTCAGCCCGCGCCGCCCTTGACGAAGCCGTCGCCGAACGGGACGCCGCCTACGCTCGCCTCACGGCCGTGGCGATGATCCCGTCGCCCGTGACGCGCATCGACGCCAGCCTGCTGGACCAGGCGCCGACCGGGGTGGGCTCCGCGATCAGCGACGCGCCCACCGTGCGCGTGGCCGAGGCCGAGCGCACGGCCGCCGAGCGCCGAATCGACGTGCAACGCGTCCAGGCCCGCCCGGACATCAACGCCAGCGTGGGCATTCGCCGCTTCGAGGCCGAGGACGCCACCGCCCTGACGTTCGGGATCAGCATGCCGCTGCCGCTGTTCGACCGGAACCGGGGGAACATCGAGGCGGCGCAGGCCGAGTTCAGGGCGGCCGACGCCCGCCTGATGTCGGCGCGGCAGGAGGCACAGGCCGACCGGGCCGCCGCGGTGGCGCGCCTGGCCGCCTCGGTGAGCCGCGTGGCGGCCGCCGACGCCGGCGTCACCGCGGCCGAAGAAGCTTACCGCCTGTCGCGGATCGGCTTCGAGGCCGGTCGCATCTCCCAGGTCGAACTGCGCGTCACCCGAACCGCCCTCGTCAACGCGCGGTCCGCCGCGGTCGACGCCCGTCTCGCGCGCGTCCGCGCCGAGATCGATCTCGCGCGCCTGGACGGCCGCGCCCCCTTCCAAGGAGCCCAGTGATGCGCAAGCGCACATCCAACAAGACCCTGTTGATCGGCGGCGTCGCCGCCCTCGTCGTCCTTGGCGGCGGCGGGCTCTATCTCGCCACGCGAGGCGCCGACGCGCCGCCTGCCCCGGCGGCCGCGGAGGGCGAAGCCGGCCATGGCGAAGAGGAAGGCGGGCATGCGGAAGGCGAGGCCGGGCATGCCGAGGAGGGCGAGGCCGAAGAGGGCCGCGTCGAACTGACCGCCGCGCAGATCCAGGCGGCCGGCATCTCCGTCGTCGGCGTAAGCGCCGGCGGCGGGGCGGAGACGCGTCTGGCGGGGCGGGTCGAGCCGATGGTCGATTCCCGCGCTGCGGTCGCCGCTGCGGTTGGCGGCCGGGTCGAGCGGGTGCTTGTGGCGCCCGGCCAGTCGGTTCGCGCCGGCCAGCCGCTCGTCAGCCTGGTCAGCGGTGAAGCCGCCACCTTCCGCGCCGACGCCGATGCGGCGGCGGCCTCCGCCGAGGCCGCGCGTCAGGCCTATCAGCGGAACCGCAACCTGTCCGAACAGGGCGTGGTCGCCCGCCAGGAGGTCGAGGCCTCGCGGGCGCAGCTTCTCAGCGCCGAGGCAGCGACCCGTGCGGCTCGGGCGCGGTCCGCAGCCGCGGGCTCGCCCAATGCGTCAGGACGGCTCAACGTGACCAGCCCGATCTCGGGCGTGGTGAGCAATGTGCAGGTCGGACCGGGCGGCTTCGTCGCCCAGGGCGGCGTGGTCGCCGAAGTGTCCAACCCGGCCCGCGTCGAGATGGTGTTCAACGCGCCTCCCGCCCTTGCGGCGAATGTTCGCCCGGGCGCGGCGATGCGGGTCACCGGGCCGTCCGGCGAGTTCGACGCGGTCGTCACCGGGGTCGCCGCGGACGCCGGTCTGAACGAGAGCGGAGCGACCGTCATCCGCGCCCGTCCGTCTTCGGGAACCCTGCCGCCCGCCGGGTCCGCCGTGTCCGGCTCGGTGGTCACCGGACAGGCGACCTCGGGCGGCATGACCGTGCCGTCGGAAGCGGTCCAGACCGTCGACGGCAACACTGTGGTCTTCGTGCAAGTCCAGGGCGGCTTCCAGGCTGTCCAGGTGCTCGCCGGCCGCCAGGCCGCCGGGCGCACCGAAATCCTGCGCGGCCTGACCGGCTCCGAACGCATCGCTTCCGCCAACGCCTTCCTGCTCAAGGCCGAACTCGCCAAGGGCGAGGCCGAGCACGGTCACTAGGGGGGCGATCGCATGTTCAAATTCATCATCGAAGCCTCGGTCAAATTCCGATGGTTCGTGGTTCTCGCAACGGCCCTCGTCTCGGCCTGGGGTCTGTTCCAGCTGACCAAGCTGCCCATCGACGCCGTGCCGGACATCACCAATCGGCAGGTCCAGATCAACACCATCGCCCCGGCACTCGCGCCCGAGCAGATGGAGCGGCAAGTCACCTATCCGCTTGAAACCGCCATGGCCGGCATTCCCGGCTTGCAAAGCACCCGCTCCCTGAGCCGCAACGGCTTCAGCCAGGTCACGGTCATCTTCACTGACCAGACCGACATCTACTTCGCCCGCCAACAGGTGGCCGAACGGATGGCCCAGGCCCGGGAGAACCTGCCCGAAGGCGTCGAACCGGGTCTGGCCCCGATTACCACGGGGCTGGGCGAAGTGCTGATGTGGACGGTCGACTACAAGCCGTTCAACTCCCAGAACCTCGCCAAACCGGGTGAGCCCGGCTGGCAGGTTGGCGGCGCCTATCTGACGCCGGAAGGGGAGCTTCTGACCACGCCGCAGGCGCGGGCCACCTATCTGCGCACCGTTCAGGACTGGATTATCGCCCCGCGCATGCGCACGGCGGCCGGCCTGGCCGGTGTCGATGTCAACGGTGGCTATGTGAAGGAGTTCGCCGTCCGCCCCGACGCGGCGCGTCTCGCCAGCTATGGTCTCGGCCTCGGCGATCTGATCCAGGCTCTTGAGAACGCCAACACCCAGGCGGGCGCGGGCTATGTCCAGCGCTCGGGTGAAGCCCTGACCGTGCGCACCGACGCCTTGGCCCAGACCATTCCGGATCTGGCCCAGGCGCCCGTCGTCAACCGCAACGGTCTCGTCGTCCGGGTCGCCGATGTCGCCACCGTCGAGGTCGGCCAGGCGCCGCGTCTCGGCGGCGCGAGCCGCGACGGCCACGAAGCGGTCATCGGCACCGCCCTAATGTTGGCGGGCGGCAACAGCCGCACCGTCGCCCAGGCCGCCGCCGAACGTCTTGAGGAAGTCGGCGCCAGCCTGCCGCCGAGCATCGTCGCCGAGCCGGTCCTGAATCGCAGCGCGCTGGTCAACAAGACCATCGCGACCGTGGCTCGGAACCTGACCGAGGGCGCGCTGCTCGTGATCGTGGTGCTGTTCCTGCTGCTTGGAAACATCCGCGCCGCGAGCATCACCGCGCTGATGATCCCGGTCAGCTTCCTGTTCGCCATCATCGGCATGAACCGGTTCGGGATCAGCGGTAACCTGATGAGCCTGGGCGCGCTGGACTTCGGCCTTCTGGTCGATGGCGCGGTCATCGTCGTCGAAAGTACGCTTCTGATGCTATCGCAGAAGCGGATCGAGGTCGGTCGGGCGCTGACGCGCAAAGAGCGCCTGGGCGTCGCCGGGGCCGCGGCGATGAAGATGGTCAAGCCGGCCGCCTTCGGCCAACTGATCATCCTGCTCGTCTTCACCCCCCTGCTGATGCTCGAGGGGGTCGAGGGCAAGACCTTCATTCCGATGGGCGCCACCGTCATGCTGGCCCTCGTCGGGGCTTTCATCTTCTCCTTCACCTTCGTGCCGGCGATGACGGCGCTGCTGGTGCGTGAGCCCAAGAAGGTCGACGTGGACGAGCACGGTCACGCGCACGAGCACGAGACCTTCATCATCCGCTGGGTCCGCCGCTGGGCCGAACCGGCGATCCGGGCGGCCGTCAGCCGTCCCAAGATCGTCCTGATCGCGGCGCTGGGCGCGCTGGCGGTGGGCGGCGTCGCCTTCACCACCCTGGGCCGGGAGTTCATCCCGACGCTGGACGAAGGCGACATCGCCATGCAGGCGCTGCGCGTTCCGTCGGCCTCGCTGGAACAGTCCCTCGCCATGCAGATGGCGATCGAGCGCGCCATCGCGGCCCAGCCGGAGGTGGAGACCATCTTTGCCCGAACCGGCACCGCGGAGGCGGCCGTCGACCCGATGCCGCCGAACATCTCCGACGCGGTCATCATCCTGAAGGACCGTAAGGAATGGCCGGATCCACGGTTGGAGAAGGAAGAGCTGATCGCGCGGTTCGAGGAACTGGCCTCGGCCCAGCTGGGCAACAGCTTCGAGTTCAGCCAGCCGATCGAGCTGCGGTTCAACGAACTGATCTCGGGCGTCCGGACCGACCTCGCGGTCATGGTCTATGGCGATGACTTCACCCAGCTGCAGGCCTCGGCCGACCAAGTGGCGAATGTCCTGCGAAGTACCCCGGGCTCGGCTGATGTGCGGGTCGAACAGGCCTCCGGCCTGCCGACCCTGACGGTCAGCGTCGATCGCTTCGCGGCGGCCAACTACGGCCTGTCCGCGGCGGAGGTCTCCAACGCCGTTTCCGCAGCCATCGGCGGCGCCGAGGCGGGGCAGATCTTCGAAGGCGACCGTCGCTTCGACGTGGTGGTCCGCCTGGCGGATGAGGTCCGCAACGATCCGGCGGCGCTCGCAGCGCTTCCGATCACGACGACAACCGGCGTCACGGTGCCCCTGTCCTCGGTCGCCCGCATCCAGATCGCGGAAGGCCAGAACCAGATCAGCCGCAACGACGGCAGCCGGCGCATGGTGGTCCAGGCCAATGTGCGCGGGCGCGATCTGGGCGGCTTCGTCACGGACGCCCAAGCGCGCGTGCAGGAACAGGTTCAACTTCCGGCGGGCTACTCCCTGACCTGGGGTGGCCAGTTCGAGAACCTGAAGCGGGCCGAGCAGCGGCTGGGTCTGGTCATCCCCGTCGTCTTCATCCTGATCGGCATCTTGCTGTTCATGGCCCTGGGCTCCTTCGCGGAGGCCGGTCTGGTCTTCGCCTGCGTACCCCTGGCCTTAGTCGGCGGGGCGCTGGCCCTGCTGTTGAGGGGCATGCCCTTCTCGGTGTCCGCAGCGGTCGGCTTCATCGCCGTCTCCGGCGTGGCGACGTTGAACGGCCTGGTCCTGATGCAGGCGATCCGCGAACGACTCCAGGCCGGAGCGGAACCCATGGTCGCGGCCATCGAGGGTGCCTCCAGCCGTGTGCGGGCGGTCCTGACCACGGCCCTGGTGGCGATCGTCGGCTTCATCCCGATGGCGATCGCCCACGGAGCCGGCGCCGAGGTGCAGAAGCCTCTGGCGACCGTGGTCATCGGCGGTCTGTTGACCGCAACGGCCCTCACCCTCCTGGTCCTCCCCACCTTCGCGGCCAAGGCTGTGAAGCACCGCGCCGCGGAAGGACTGGAGGAATGAGCGGGGCCCACGAGACGGAGCAGGTCCAGCGCCGCATCCTGCTGGCGGTTCTGGCCCTAAACGCTCTGCTGTTCGTGGGCCTGGGAGTCGGCGGCCTCGCCGCCGACTCCAGCGCCCTGCTGGCCAACGCCGTGGACAACGGATCCGACGCGGCCGTCTATCTGATCAGCTTCCTCGCGGTCGGCCGGGCCCTGATCTGGAAAACCCGCGCGGCGCAGGTCTCCGGCGTGATGCTGCTGATCTTCGCGGTCCTCGTCCTGCTCGACGCCCTGCGCAGGACGCTGACCGGGACGGAACCGGTCGGCCCGACCATGATGGTCCTCGCCGTCATCGCCGCGGTCATCAACCTGATCTGCCTCATGCTCATCCGCCGCCAGCAGAGCAGCGACGTCAACATGAAGGCCGCCGAGACCTTCAGCCTCAACGATTTCGCGTCCAACGGCGGTATCCTCGTCGCCGGCGGTCTGGTGATGTGGCTGGACCAGGCCTGGCCCGACTTGGTGGTCGGCGTCCTAGTCGCGGCCATCGCGGCCAAGGGGGGGCTCGACATCCTCGGCGACGCCCGGGCCGCGCGACGCGACGGACCGGAGGCGGACGCATGAGCCCGCCCCTGATCGACATCGCCTCGGTCCAGCGTTGGCGGAAACTCTTCATCGGCGCGGCCCTGTTCGCCCTGCTGGCCTGGACCGCTCTGGTGCGAGCGCTGCCCGGGCTCGAACACCCGGTCGAGCATCTTGGCATGGTGGCGATCATGGTCTGCGTGCTCGGACGCGCCTGGTGCTCCCTCTATATCGGCGGGCGCAAGAAGCAGGAGATCGTCACCAGCGGACCCTATTCGCTGTGCCGCAATCCGCTCTACGTCTTCAGCGTCATCGGGGCCTTCGGGGTCGGCGCCCAGACCGGCAGCCTCAGCGTCGGCCTCGCGTTCGCCCTGGCCTGCTGGGGGGTCTTCCTGATCGTCGCGAGACGCGAGGAGAGTTACCTGGGGACCGCCTTCGGCGAGACCTACCGGGCGTATTTCGAGCGGACCCCGCGCTTCCTGCCCGATCCTCGCCTCTGGCGGGATGAGGCGGAGCTGTCGGTCCGCCCGTCGTTCTTCCTCAAGACCGTCCGCGACGGCCTGGTCTTTCTCCTGGCGCTGCCCGTGTTCGAGGGGCTGGAGCGCCTCCAGGCGATCGGCTGGCTCGACGCCGTCGTCGCATTGCCCTGAGGAGGTGCGAGGTGAACCGCAAACGTCTCGTCACCCTGCTCAGCGCAATCTTGGCCCTCGCCGCCTTCGCTGCGGGCGCAGCCATGCACGGCGCCGGTCTTCTCATCCCCGAACGCTCCAACCCTACCCGCGACCTCCCCTGAGGCCCGACCATGCCCAAGACCCTCCGGCTCAATATTCCCGTCCTTCTTCCCCACGCGCCTGACGCCGAGGACGGCTGCGTGGGACGTCTGATCGCCCTCATGCGGGCCGAGGCGGGCGTGTCGGAGGCGCATCTGGTCGAGGGCGCGGACGGCGCGGAGCTCTGCATCCACTATGATCCGGACCTGCTGTCGCTGGCCCAGGTCAGACGGCGGGCGCGGCAGGCCGGCGCCGAGGTCAGCGAGCGGTTCGGCCACCTGACGGGACGGGTGCAAGGCGTCCGGCATGCGCGCCACGCCCGCACGCTCGCGGCCGAGCTGGGCGATGAAGCCGGCGTCATCGAAGCCGCGCTGGATCCGGCGGGTGCCTTGCGTCTGGAGTTCGACAGTCAGGCCACGAGCCGCGAGAGATTGGTCGAGCGCCTGGCGTCTCTTGGTCTCAAATTGCCGGAGACGTCGGACGTCGCCGGCCCATCGGCGGCTGTGGGTCCGGCGCCGCAAGCGGCCCGGAACGCGGCGTCGGGTCATAGTCCGGACGACGGCCACGATCACGGACACGCTGAGGGCGATGGACACGACCACGGCCATTCCGAGGGCGACGGCCATGACCATAGCCATGGCGGGGTGCTGGGGCCGAACACCGAGCTGATCTTCGCCGTCGGGAGCGGCGTCGCCCTGACGGTCGGCTGGCTGATCGAGAAATTCGTTCCGGCCCTCCCGGAGGTGCTGCCGTTCGCGCTCTTCCTGATCGCCTACGCCCTGGGCGGCTGGTTCACGGTCGGCGAAGCCATCGAAAACCTGCGGCGCAAGCGGTTCGAGATCGACACCCTGATGCTGGTGGCGGCTGCCGGCGCGGCCGCGCTGGGCGCCTGGGCGGAGGGGGCGTTGCTGCTGTTCCTGTTCAGCCTGGGGCACGCGCTCGAGCACTACGCCATGGGCCGCGCCAAGAAGGCGATCGAGGCGCTGGCGGCCCTGGCGCCGCGCACCGCCCATGTGCGACGCGGCGATCAGGTCGTCGAACTGCCCGTGGAGCAGCTGGAGATCGGCGACCTGGTCGTCGTCCGGCCGAACGAGCGGTTGCCGGCCGACGGCTTCGTGATCAAGGGCACGTCCAGCGTCAACCAGGCGCCGGTCACCGGCGAGAGCATCCCGGTCGACAAGCAGCCGGTCGCGGACGCCGAGGAGGCGCGGGCCAGGCCCGCATCGGTCGCGTCGTCGTCGGTGGTCTTCGCCGGCACGATCAATGGCGGCGGCGCGATCGAGATCGAGACGACGCGGCGCTCCAACGACACGACCCTGGCCAAGGTCGTCCGGATGGTCAGCGAGGCCGAGACCCAGAAGTCGCCGACGCAGCGCTTCACCGACCGATTCGAGCGCGTCTTCGTCCCCCTGGTCCTCGGTCTGGCCTTCGTTCTCCTGTTCGCCTGGGTGGTCGTCGACGAGCCCTTCCGCGACAGCTTCTACCGCGCGATGGCGGTGCTGGTGGCGGCGAGCCCCTGCGCCCTGGCCATCGCCACGCCCAGCGCGGTGCTGTCCGGCGTGGCCCGGGCGGCCCGGGCCGGGGTCCTGGTGAAGGGTGGGGCGCCGCTGGAGAACCTCGGCGCGCTGGATGCCATCGCCTTCGACAAGACCGGAACCCTCACCGAAGGCAAGCCGCGGATCACCGATGTCGTGCCCTTCGGCCAGACGACCGAAGACGAGCTGCTGGAGATCGCCGTCGCCGTCGAACGGCTCAGCGACCATCCGCTCGCGGAGGCGATCGTCCGGGATGGAAGCCAGCGCCTGGCGACCGCGCCCGCGCGAACCGCGACGGATCTGCGCAGCCTGACGGGGAAGGGGGTCACCGCCCGGTTGGAGGGGAAGGAGATCTGGATCGGCAAGCCGGAGATGTTCGGCGCCGACGGCATCGCGCCGCTGGGCCCCGATACGGAGATCGCGGTCGCCG
Organism: Brevundimonas vesicularis; assembly: GCF_044807075.1. Classification (GTDB taxonomy): domain Bacteria; phylum Pseudomonadota; class Alphaproteobacteria; order Caulobacterales; family Caulobacteraceae; genus Brevundimonas; species Brevundimonas vesicularis_G. Next base: position 490,385 of record NZ_CP085234.1, on the reverse strand, counting down.
CCCTGCGCAACGAGGGCCGCACCCTTATGGTGGTGCGGCAGGGGAACAAGGACCTCGGCGTCATCGGACTTCTGGACACGCCCCGGGCGAAGGCGCGCGAAACGCTGACGGCGCTGCGCGCGCTCGGCATCCGCCGGATGATCATGATCTCGGGCGACCACCAGAAGGCCGCCCAGGCGGTCGCCGGGCAGGTTGGCTTGACCGAGGCCTGGGGCGACCTGATGCCGGAGGACAAGGTCGAGGCCATCAAGAAACTGCGGTCGGAGGCCAAGGTCGCCATGGTCGGAGACGGGGTCAACGACGCCCCGGCGATGGCGACGGCGACCGTGGGTGTCGCCATGGGCGCGGCCGGATCGGACGTCGCTCTGGAGACGGCCGACGTCGCCCTGATGGCCGACGATCTGTCCAAGCTGCCGTTCACCGTCGGCCTCAGCCGGCAGACCCGCCGCATCATCCGCCAGAACCTGTTCGTCAGCCTCGGCGTGGTCGCCTTCCTCGTCCCGGCGACGATCTTCGGGCTCGGCATCGGTCCGGCGGTCGCGCTCCACGAGGGATCGACGCTGCTGGTCGTCTTCAACGCGCTGCGTCTGCTCGCCTGGCGGGGTCCCGAGAGGCCGCGTGAACTCGTGAACCCAAGCACAGGAGAACCCCTATGAAACGCATCGGATGGGTCAGCGTGATCGCCCTCTTCCTTCTCGTCTCGATGTTCGGCTTCGGAATGTTGTCCCGCCAAGCCGCGAGACCGTCCGCGACCGTCGCGGTCGATGCGCGACCGATCGATCAGCACGCCGGCCACAGCGACGCGGCGGCCGACAGCCCGGCGACCCGATCCTTCAAGGAGGCGAACGCCCGGATGCACTCGGCCATGGAGATCGACTACAGCGGCGACGCCGACGTCGATTTCATGCGGGGCATGATCGCGCACCACGAGGGCGCAGTCGCCATGGCCAGGATCGCGCTTGAGCACGGCTCCGATCCGGAGGTTCGCGGCCTTGCCGAAGAGGTCATCCGGACCCAGGAGGCGGAGATGGTCCGCATGCGGGTATGGCTGGCCACCCGCGCGAGCCAGCCGAACTAGGCCGATGGGCTCAAAGCGTTCCACGATCCACAGCCGGGCACCCCGCTGGCGTCCAGGCAAATACCGCGCCCGGGGCCGATCCAGGCGCCCCCGTCCGCCGGCGCCGTTCCGCCCGATCCGGGACACACTGATCGCGGTGGGGGTCAGCCTGACGGCCGCTCTCGTCGTCTTCTGCGTGGCCGTCCCCTTGGCGACGACCTATCGGATCCCCCTATACGTCGCATTCGGCGGGGTGATGCTGCCGTTGAGCGCTCTGACGTTCCGTATGGCGGCAAAGGACCCTACGGGCCGGCTGATGGCCGTGATCATGGCACTGGTCTGCCTTCTCGCATCTGCGGCCTTGTACGTCGGTCGCGACCAGATCAGCCTCAACCCCCACAGGCACACCGTCTCAGGCGACGGCGGTTCTGTCGGGTCCGACGGATGACGGTCGGGGAGGCGACCACGCGGGCTCCGGTTCGGATCGCGCGCGGGGGATGGCTCGACGTCCTGCGCTTCGTCGCGGCCGCCCTGACCATCCTCTACCATTTCCGCGAGGCCGCGCCCGTTGCGCTCGGCGAGGTTCATCCCGTCTTCGACCGTGGCTACCTGTTGACGAACTTCTTCATCATCGACTCCGGCTACGTCCTCGCGCGCATCTACGGGGAGGGATTGGCCAACCGCACCCTTCCGCTGCCCGTCTATGTGCGCCAACGGCTTCTTCGCGTTGCGCCATCCCATATCGTCGTCATCGCCGCGCTTGCGCTGCTAGTCGCGACCGCCGCCGCTGTCGGAATCCGTCCCAGCAACCCGCAATGGTTCGCCTGGCCCGAGCTTCCGGCCCAGGTCTTCCTTGTCCAGGCTTACGGCGTCCCCGGCGGGCAGGGCTGGAACGCGCCGACCTGGACGCTGTCGGCCCTGCTGGGCTGCTATCTGGCGCTGCCGTGGATCTGCAGGGCGCTCTGGCGCCTCCGGCCCTGGCTCGTGATCGCGGGCGTCGTGGTCCTGCTCCTGGCGGCGGATGGGGCGAGCCGTGCGTGGTTGGGCGAACCTCTCTACCGGCTTCCGCTCCGTCACGGATTCATCCGGGCGCTGCCCCTGTTTCTGCTGGGTGTCGCGGCCGCGATCCTGGGCGCGCGCGTCTGGGTCCCGCCAGTCCGTGCGGCGTGGATCGGGCTCGCAGCGTTCGCGGGTCTGATCGCGGCCCAAGCCGTGTCCGATCTCGCCCTGGTCTCCCTTCTCCTGCTCACCCTCATGATCTGGGCCGCCGGAGCCCTGCCCGTGGCGCGGCCGTCGCGCCTGATCGAGCAGCTCGGTCTCATGTCCTTCGCCATGTTCCTGACCAACGAAGTGACCCGGATCGTCTGGTTTGGCGCGTTCGACGCCTTTGGCCAGGCGGCCTGGCCGGCGACCGTTCGCTGGGGCGTCTGGACGCTGGGTGTCGCCTCGGCGTTTGCGGCGGCGGCGATGTTCCGATACGGCTTCGATGGCCCAGTGCAAGCTTGGCTTAATCCGCCGCGGCGAAGACCGCCGCAGCCGGGCGTGAGTTCCCATCGCCCAATCGCCTGAAGGGTGTGTCGCCGATCCCCCTCGACGGCACCATCCGCATCGCCCCGAAATAGAGCGATCGCCTCGGCGGCAGACGCTGCAGTCAAGGACCGGGAAGGTGAAGGGATATGGACGCGGTGGTTAGCCTCCTGATGTTAGTATGCACCTCAGGTTACAGAGCAGCAGTTCGGCGACAGCCTCATGTGGTCGCCCGAGCAGTTGAGCTAGTTGGGCGACCGCCGCACTTACATCGCTCGGCTTCGCCGGACGGTTCTCACGCTTCGTGAAGGGGCCGTCTGTCTCGGTGAGAAGTCGATCTAGCGGGAGGGTTCGCACCAGTTCCGCATGCTTCGTGCTCGCGAGCATTTCGTGATTGACCGAGAAGTAGCAGCCGAGATCGACGGCGCGTCGCGCCTCGGATTGCGAGCCCGTGAACCAATGCATCACCGCCGTGCCGCGCCGCGCCGGAAGATGCTGTTCGAGCATGTCTAGAACGGTCTTGGCGGCGCGGATGCTGTGTATGGTGAGCACCTTGTCGCCCGCGCGGGCGCACGCCGTGAGCACGCGTTCGAACACGGCTTTCTGCGCTTCAAAGGAGCGATAAAAGCGTGGCCCGGCATCTAGGCCGACTTCACCGACATACCGAGTCTGAGGAAGAAGTTCTTCCCAAAGGCCGATTTCCTGGGCGCGTTGCCCGACCAATTGCGGATGCAAGCCGAGCGCCGCCCGGACGTATTTCGTGTCCTTGGTCAGCTCATGGTTTCTGGTCCAGGCCTTGGGCGTCGTCGTCACGGCCAAGGTGAACACGCGCTCTCGCTCACAATCGGCAATCGCCTGGACGTGATCCGGGTAGAGGTCGAGGTGACAGTGAAAATCGATAAGGGCGTGGGTACTCATTGCGGACTACTAGCCGGGAACGGTTTTCACGCCATGCAGCAATTTCCCGACTTCCTCCAATCCGCGACGATAGACATCGGCGAGTTCGTCCAGACGAGCCGGGTCATCGCTTAAGGGGCCCGGCTTATGGATCAGGAGTTTCGCCAAGGTCGGGCGTGCCTTGAGGCGGTCGAAGGCGAGTTGGAACGAACGGGCTTGAACACCTTCGGCCGTTTTCGTGTCGAGCGCCTGGGCCTTCAGATCCGGGACGCCGTAGGTCGTGGTGTCGCCCTTGGACAGCGAAGCGCGGCGGATAAGGCATGGTAGGCAGTAGCCGCAGTGCCCTTGCGGCTTCTTCGACCACCTTCCCTTGCTGGGCGAGGAACACGAAAGCGACTTGGGGGCGAGACTCTTCAAGGTGGCAGGACCGGAACATTCGCTGACCATCTCGCCCTTGGTCTTGTTCCAATAAGGATTGTCGACGGACGCTTGGAGACCGAGTGCGGCCAACAGCTCGTTCCACCGTGCCATGTAGAAGGGATGGGTCGTTCGCGTACTGAGGGCGCCGAGCCGTAGAGGATCGAGTGGCACGTTCAGCGCAATGAGCCCGTTCTCCGGAACTTTGAGCGTGAACGGCTTGTCGAGCGCCGTCCCGGCGGCGATCCCGAGCGAGAAGAACAAAAACGAACGGCCGCGGGTCGTCTCCTCGGAGTCCACGTTGTCCACGAGGCCTTGATCGAACGCCATCCACATACGCAGTCGGTCGAACGAAGCCTTCGGATAGGCGGCTTTGAGGCCGTCGAAGCATTGCTCTTGGGATTTGCTCACGAGCCCTTCGCCGGCGTGGCTGACGAGCAGGGGCTTCTCTTTAGCTTCCAAAGTATCGATCGCACCGATGAGGCTATCGAGACCGCCCGAGAAGAGGCTCACCCCGTCGAATGGTGGCGGGATCAGGCTCGCATCCATCGGAGGTACGATGGTGTCGAAGTCCTTGGGGCGCGACCTGAACCCGATCTCCCAGCGATCACCTGTTAGGAAATCCAGAGCTCGCTTGAGGATCGGTGCTGCCCCAGTCCAACGAGAAGGGTCGCTTACGGGGACGACCAGGCGGAGTTCCCGCGTCCAGCCGTCTTGAGATTCCGAGCTTCTGGAAATCCGCGTGTCGGCGGCATGCACATGCGCAGCCACGACGAGGAGATCGGCACCGATCTCGCTTGGTCGTAGGCCAAGCGCCCTGAGGTCGTCGAAGGCGCGTCCTATGCCGTGATCCACCCGTTTGCCGAAGGTCAGTAACTGAAGCGAAGATGCGCTCTCGTCGCCAGCCTTCGGGACGTTCAAGGTATCCGTATCGCCGAAGCGACCGATGAGAACGTGTCGACTCATTTGTCCGCCTCCGCGTCTCCGAGGGTCTGAAGGATCGCGAACGCGGACTGATAGACGCTTGTGACGAAGGTCAGCGTGCGGTCTATCGTCAGCGGCTGCGAGGTGTCTCGTTGTGCGGTGTTGAGCGCGTCGCTGACGCCGCGCTGGATGAAGTCGCGCAGCTGCGATTGAACTCGTTGAGCGGCGCTGACGTCGGCGGGCATCCGAACGGTCTTCAAACCGATATCGTTGCACAGCCGGGCCTCGATGGCATGGGTCGCATAGAGTTCGAAGACGGTTTGAATCTGCTCGGTCGTCAGTCCGTCGATATCCGTGATCCCGGCATTCGATAGATCGGCAATCGTCTCGATGAATGCATCGCGTGCGATGCCCTCATCGATGGTTCCGCCCTCGGGGCAAACATAGTCGGCAAGGCCGATGAAGACCTCTTCAATCGGGCGTCCCGCCAAGGCTTCCAGATTGAGAGATTTCAGTGCTTCACGGGCACCGTTGGCCTGGGCGTCGCTGAGGAAGTTGACGAGCTTCGCGGCTGAGCCTCGCGACGAGCCCATCCGCGCCGCTGCCTGCCTCGATCCGCCGGACGCGGTCGAGACATATTGCGAGACCGCGCGGCCCAAGCTCCGACGGTCGGAGCCGCCGGAGCTCGCGAACCGTGTTAGGTTGCTGCGTGCGGAGGTGTATCGGTTGGAGGATGCCAAACGTGGCGTCGGTTGCGCGGTCGGGGCGGCCGGGACTGACGGCGCGGGCGTGCCGTCAGCGGGAGATGCGCCATCGACAGGCTGCGTGCCGTCACTTGGTGGCGTTCCACCGCCGCCAGCGCCGTCATCCAACCAACTCGGCACGAGGGGTGTCGCGCCCGAAGCGCCGCCGAATGAGCTCGAGGTACCCATTATCGCGGCCCTCCCTTGCGCGTGCGCAGCGCCGCCGATGCGGTCGCCTTAAGCATAGCCGACTTGGAGCCGGACCAGCGTTCCAGAAGCTTGTCGAAGCGGGCCGTCGCGTTCGCATCCTTGATGATCGCCTCCCAGCCGCCAGCGACCCACGGCCCGCATCTGTCTCCGGGCAGTGCTTCCAGAAGGTCGAGGAGATTGCCCTGAAGGGCCGGATGCGCGCGGACCAAGACGCCAAGCCCGGCGACGCCCGGGGGTTCGGTGTCAAAGGAGTCGCCACCGACGATCCGTCCGCGAAGTGCCTCGAAGACTTGTGCGGCTTCCGCCGGGACCAACTCTTTAAGCTCGCCCTCGAAGCCTTGCACCTGCAATTTCGGGCCCAGCAGCTTTTCGACGACGGCGGCCAAGCGCCCGAGGGCGGATGCCGACCCGAAATAGTCTTTTCGATCCTTCGTGACGAAGAGGTACGGCCTGAGATCGAGCTTTCCGATCTCGGGTGGAAGGTTCGCCCACGTACGGATAGCGTCCGCCGCTTTCCATTCTGCGAGAGTGGGACTTTCCTTGCTCGGGGTAGTCGGGGCTCTGTCTCCTTCTTCCGTCTTCGACTTGGCGCGACCAGCCTTGGGCTTTTCCTTCTGCGAACGGGCGTCAGCTTCCAGGGCGGCGAGGTCTTCGCATTTGCCTTCCGGGTGCTGAGCTGCGGCGCTCGCGATCTGATCAAACAGGCGCGACATGAAGCGCTCCGCCAACATCAGCTTGGCGAGAACGGGCAGGTTCACCTCATCGCCGAAGCCTCTCGCTGTAGCGGTCTGGTGACGGAGCAGGAGGGTGTTCAGAAAGCGCTTGATCTGCCTGGGATTGCCCTGCGTGCCGCTGGCGAGGATCGGGCCGATTTGATCGCTCAGAGCCAAGGCGGTTTGAACCTTCGCGGCGGCCTGATCGCCGAGGGCGATCTTGACCGTCTGGGCGTCTAGACCTGCGGCTTGCCACGGCCGTTTGAGAATCTCACGGGCGGCACCGATCAGCTTTTGATAGGCGGAATCGTCGTCGCCCAGCTCTGCACCGACCAAGAGCAACGTGACGTAAATCCGGGTCTCGGTTTCGCCCAGAGCCGGGATGCGGAACGGAATCTGGATAAGCTTTTCGAGATAGTTCCGCGCGTAATCGCGCGGTCCCGTCGTATCGGGCAACTCCGGAAAATGCTTGCGCACGGAGTATTCAATCATGGCTTCGTCGGCGGCCACGACGAAGGCGGTCCGGTCTGTGAAAACGAAGAGGCGAATCGCCTCCAAGGTCTCGATCGCGGTATCAGGGAGGCAACGATCCAGATCGTCGATCAACACCACCAGTTGGTCGATCCCGGCCTTGTCGAGGAGGTCGTCGAACGCCTTCCGAAAGGCGTCTATCTCTTCGGGCACGTTCTTGGATTCGCCCGGTTTGAACAGACCTTCGACGCCGTCGATGGCCTTGTCGTAGTTCTCCTTAGTCGCCAGCGCGGAGGGGTTGTCGAAGATCCCTTTTAGGGTTCCGACGACCGCGCCGATCTGATCCGGCGTGGGTATGCCCGTGAACGCCGTGAATGCGAGCCCACCCGAATGGCGGGCTACCTTCAGCCAATCGATCCGACGGAAGATGTCTTTGACGGCGTCGCCGGCCTTAGTGAGGAGCGGCCGCTTCTCGATAAGGCCTGTAACGATGCCCTCGATCAGGGCGATCTTCGCATCCTCGAATCCCTGGAAGCGCCAGCCGTTAAATTTGATGCAGAGGACCTTGTCGTTGGACGCCAGGCCTGCGTCTATCATTTCGAGAATACTGGACTTGCCCGCGCCCCAATCACCGTGAACGCCTATCGTGACTGGACGGTCTGGACGCTCCCGAAGGAGTTCAACGATAGTAGCTGCGATCGCCTCATTGTTGAGAAGATCGACCTTCGTCTCGTTGTCGGTCAGTATCACCCTCAGCGCCCCCGCCAAATCTTCCCGGATCAGAGCGCGTCCGTTTATTTGCCGTCAGGCATCGGGCTGCTCATTCTGATCTTGGCCAGAGTGTGGTCATTGCACTCTTTGCGCGCAAGAGCTGTGTCGGTAGCCCTCCTCGCAGACTTATAGTCCTATGCCATAAGCGGACGCTCCCAACGTCCGCCACGAGCCTTGAGTCGCGTTAGTGAAACAGGAGTCAAGTTTCCGGAAACCGGACAACCAGGGAGGGAATGGCGCACCCGACAGGATTCGAACCTGTGACCTCTGCCTTCGGAGGGAATATCGCTGGCTCCGCCAAAAAGCGCAAGGAGCCGCCGATGACCGCCTATCCTACTGTAAAACCTAAACAATTTGCATTTTGCCTCCGCCGAACCTACTCTTCTGTTCGCCACAGTTTTCGCCCGCGTGCTTACGTGGTGCTTACGCGAGAGGAAGCAGTAGGGTCGGAGGAAGCCCATGTCTAAGCTCACAAAACGCGTCGTAGACGCCGCAGAAAGTCGCGCAAAAGATTACGTCATATGGGACGATGAACTGCCCGGCTTCGGCCTCCGCGTGTTCGCGTCCGGCAAGCGCAGCTACGTGATCCAGTATCGGCTCGGCAAGCGGTCGCGGCGCTTCACAATCGGATTGCACGGAGTCTGGACGCCTGAGCGCGCGCGCCAGGAGGCAAAGGTGCAGTTGGGACGGATCGCGCAGGGCGAAGATCCGGCTGAAGAGAAGCAGCTCGACAGCAAGGCGATCACCGTCAAGGAGCTGTGTGAGCTCTACGTTGGCGATCTGAAAGCCGGCCTCATCCTCGGCAAGGGAGGCCGCCCCAAGAAAGCCAGCACCATCCTGTCCGACACGGGGCGCATCGAGCGTCACATCATTCCCTTGCTTGGAACACGCAGGGTCAAGGATTTGGTGAAGGCGGATATTACGAAGGCCCTGAAGGACATCATGGCCGGCAAGACTCGCTGCAGCGTCAAGACGAAGAAGCTTCGCGGCCGTGCCATCGTGCGTGGTGGAGCGGGTACGGCGACGCGCACGATAGGGCTCTTTGGCGGGATACTGACCTACGCAGTCGAGGCTGGCATCATCGATCTGAATCCGGCGCACGGTGTCAGGCGGCCGAAGGACAACGTCCGGGCGCGGCGTCTGACCGAAGCAGAATATCGGCTGCTCGGCGAGATATTGCATAAGGCGGCCAAGACAGAGAAATACGAGCTATCAGTTGAGATCATACGCCAGCTCGCGCTCACCGGATGCCGGCGGACTGAGATGGTGACGCTCGCGTGGGCGGAGGCGGACACGAGCGCGAGTTGCTTGCGTCTGGTTGACAGTAAGGAGGGAAGCTCCATCCGCCCGATCGGACTCCCTGTCGTCGAGTATCTCGAAGCAAGTCGGAGGGCTCGCACAGGCACGTACGTGTTTCCCGGACACGGAGACGACAACGCGTTCGGAAGCCTTCCGAACCATTGGGAGCAGATATTCAGAGATACGCCGCTGGCCGACATCACCCCGCATGTCTTGCGGCACAGCTTTGCCAGCATCGCAAACGATCTCGGCTTCACGGAGGTGACGATCGCCGCTCTCGTTGGACACTCAAAGGGCTCGGTCACCAGCAACTACATACACACGCTCGATACAGCGCTTATCATGGCCGCCGACACGATCGCCGGTTACATCCAGGGCTTGCTCGACGGCATCGAGTTCAAGCAAACGGCCTACGCCGTGGACCGCGACTCTCGCCGCGCTGCACTCGCTCGTTTCCTTCAACAAGCCTCGGCGCCGGATGCCGGCGAGGCGCAAAACGAGCGGCCACGCGCCGCTGCGTAGCAGGCAAGGTGGCGGCGCTGCCAACCTAGGCACGCCGCTACTTGCAAGTCAGAAAAACATGTCTTATTTTCTGACATATGAAGACGGTAAGCGCCTCCGTTCCGGATCGGGTCATGACACGCGTTCGCGCTAGCGGACGTGGCAGTGTCTTCACGCCCAGCGACTTTCTCTCTGTCGCCACTCGCTCCTCGGTCGATCAGGCCCTTTCGCGGTTGGTAAAGGGCGGACAGCTCCGTCGGCTTGCGCGCGGGCTCTACGACTTCCCAAAGCTGCATCCGAAGCTCGGGCCACTGTCGCCTGCGCCGGACGATGTAGCACATGCGCTTGCTAGGGAGACCGGCTCCCAGGTGCAGATCGCCGGCGCGCGGGCAGCAAACGCGCTCGGCCTGTCGGCGCAAGTCCCGGCACAAAGCACTTATCTGACCGATGGTCCGTCGCGTCGTGTCGTGCTGGGAAAGCGCGTCGTAGATCTTCGCCACGCCTCGCCCAAGCATCTGATCGCACCGGGCAGCCCCGCCGGGACGGTGGTTCAAGCGCTTCGCCATGTTGGCCCCGTTCGGGCGGCTGATGTCGCGCAGGTTGCGGCGCGCCAGCTGTCGGCCAGCGACAAGAAGACTCTGGCCTCAACCGCCCTTCAAGCCCCTGCCTGGATGAGGCCAACGCTCGTATCGATCGCCAACGCATCGATGGCCAATATCGATGGATGATGTCGCCCGCCTTCCCAGCGCCGATCGCGCAGCTCTCTTCGGGGAGACCGGCGCCGGCCGAGGCGTCGCCGACACGATCATCGAAAAGGACTTCTGGGTCTGCTGGAGCCTGAAGCGCCTGTTCGGCATGCCGAAGGGCACCACGGCAAGCCTCGTCTTCAAGGGCGGCACATCGCTCTCCAAGGCGTTCAACGCCATCCGTCGGTTCTCCGAGGACATCGACCTATCGTTCGACCGGGCCGAACTCGGATACACCGGCGAGCGCGACCCCGAGAAGGAGGGGATCAGCAGGAAGCAGGCGGCCCGACTTATCGACGACCTGGTGGGCGACGTCGAGCGGCACATCGCCGAGAAATTTCTCCCGGCGCTTCGTGCCGCGATCGTCGAACAACTCGGCGAGCCAACCAACGGCGAGTGGTCGCTGGAGGTAGACGCCAACGACGCCCAAACCGTCAACTTCCATTATCCGACCGCGCTGCCTGCTGCCGAATACGACGGCATGGCTTACATCACCCCGCGGGTAAAATTCGAGCTCGGCGCGCGGGGCGATCCCTGGCCGACCGAGGAGAAAGTCATCCGCCCCTATGCGGCCGACGACTATCCGGACTTCTTCACCGATCCCGACGCCAGCGTGACCGTGCTGTCAGCGCGGCGGACCTTCTGGGAAAAGGCGACCGCGCTCCATGCGGAGGCGCACCGCCCCGCCCAGTCACCGACGCCGCCGTATTTCTCGCGGCACTATTACGATCTCGCCATGCTCCTCCACACGGACGAGGGCCAAGCCGCCGTTGCCGATCTCGACCTGCTAGCGCAGGTGGCGCAGCACAAAGCCACCTTCTTCCGTTCAGGCTGGGCCAGCTACGAAACAGCTCGGCCAGGCACGCTCCGGCTGATGCCGGACGACGCACGGGTTAAAGACCTCCGAGCCGACTATCGGGCTATGGCGCCGATGATGTTTGACCAGACACCGCCGTCATTCGATGAGATACTCGCGAAAGTTGCCGCGCTTGAAGAAACGATCAACAGCTAGCTCAAGGCTGTCCGCAGGCCCGCCAGTTTCAGAGCCTTACATTACCAACTTATGCCCAATGTAAAGAAGATGCGTAGGGAAAAGCTGCCGGCAGGCAGCCTTCGACGGTTTGAATACGAACTTGTATCTCTATCAAGAGTGACAAGGACCAAAACTGCCAGTGACACTCTGTTCAACTTGAGGCGGCATTCATGTGACAAGGTCGGCATTATGGTTGACGTGACCCCCTGAAACTCCTCCAGGAATAGCTAGAGTCCGCCCAACGAAGGACGGACAGAATGAAGCGATCGAGGTTCACGGAAGAGCAGATCATCGGGATCCTGCGGGAGCAGGAGGCCGGTGTAGCGACGGCGGAGGTGTGCCGACGCCACGGGGTCAGCTCGGCGACCTTTTACAAATGGAAGGCCAAGTTTGGCGGGCTCGACGTGTCGGAGGCTCGGCGGCTCAAGGCGCTCGAGGATGAGAACGCCCGGCTGAAGCGGATGCTGGCGGACGCGATGCTGGACAACGTGGCCCTGAAGGACCTGCTGGGAAAAAAGTGGTGACGCCCGCCGGCTATCGCGAGGCGGCTGGCCATCTGCAGGCCGCCTACGAGATGAGCGAAAGGCGGGCGTGCCGTGTTCTGGGCGTCGATCGGACGAGCGTGCGCTATCAGGCGACGCGCCCGGACGACGGCGCTCTGCGCGACCGGCTGAAGGCCCTGGCCCAGGAACGTCGACGGTTCGGCTATCGTCGCCTGCACGTGCTGCTGCGGCGCGAGGGCCATGCGGTCAACAGGAAACGGGTCCAGCGGATCTATCGCGACGAGCAACTGACGGTGCGCCGGCGCGGCGGCCGGAAGCGAGCGATGGGCACGCGGCGACCGCTGGACCTGCCGCTGGCGCCCAACCAGCGCTGGTCGCTGGACTTCGTCGCAGACCAGCTGACGGACGGGCGGCGCTTCCGCATCCTGACGGTGATCGATAACTGTACGCGCGAGTGCCTGGCGCTGGTGGCCGACACCTCGCTGTCGGGCGCGCGGGTCGTGCGGGAGTTGGACGCCGTCATCCGGCAGCGAGGGCGGCCCGACACCATCGTCAGCGACAACGGCACGGAGTACACCTCGAACGCGGTCCTGGCCTGGGCCGACGACACCGGCGTCGGCTGGCACTACATCGCGCCGGGCAAGCCCCAGCAGAACGGCTTCAACGAAAGCTTCAACGGGCGGCTGCGTGACGAGCTGCTGAACGAGACGCTGTTCCGCTCGCTGCCGCACGCTCGCGCCGTGCTGGAGGCGTGGCGACGCGATTACAACGAGCAGCGTCCGCACTCGAAGCTCGGGTGGCTGACGCCGCAGGCTTATGCAGAAGCGCTCACCGGACACATCGGCCGGCCTGCTGCGCTGGTTGATGGCTGCGCAGACCGGCCTCTTGCCAACCCAGCCGATCACAGCTCAGATCAACCTAGGACTCTCGTTATGGCTGGATGAGAAACGGGGGTCACGTCATGATCGACGAGCGCGGGCCGTCATGGCGTGACGACACGAACGCGGATACAAGGCCGGCTCGGCTGGCGGGCGTGGCGAAACTGGTAGACGCAACGGACTTAAGCTGAGGATTGAGTGCGCCGGGGGAAATCCCGGACGTAGAACCGCTCAAAGTCGGGGAACCCTGTCAGATGGCGATCCCGAGCCAAGCCCGTCTCCGGACGGGAAGGTGTAGAGACTAGACGGGCGGCGTCTAAGGCCTTCGGGCTATGACGAAGGGATAGTCCAGACCACGAACGGCCCTGATCAGGACCGGCGGCGAAAGTCGAAGTGGTACGAAAATCCGTCGGGCATTGCCCATGCCGGTTCGACCCCGGCCGCCCGCACCAACCCAAATCTTGTGAGATCTCGATCCATGGGGGGCGGATCTGCTAGCCGACGGCTGACCCTGACAGAGGGTTGAAGACTGAACTCGCCCCGCCGTCTATCGGTCCGAAGCAGCGGCCTTGGCGAGCGGTCCGGTGACGTGTTCATGACTGTCGATCGGAAGCGGCGGAGGTGGGGGCAGAGACGGCGCGCTCGCCCTTCTTCGCGATAGGCTTGCCGAGTTTCTGGCGTTCGGCGCGAATCTCGCCAGCTCGGTCCCAGCCGCGCTGGCCGCCGAAATTGACCGCCAGCCAAATCACCAGCCGCTCCCAGCGACCGACGTTCCGCTCGATCATGCCTTCCAGCAGGATGTCGTCAGCTTCCTTGCGGCTATAGGCCGTTGCCCGCGTCACCCCGACCGTATCGTTCCAACGGCCATCGCCCTGGGTGTCGTAGAGGAAGTCGTGAACGATGGCGGCCTTCACCCAGGGACCGTCGGGCGGATAGAAGGACCAGACCAGCCGCGGGATCGAGGTCAGGTCAGTGACGAACCCCGCCGGCACGATGATCTCCTCGTCGCGTTTGGGGCCGCTGTAGTAGGACATCGGCCGCTGCAGCGCCCAGAGCGACCGGCCGTCTCGGATCGCCGGGCCGTCCCGGTTGTCGAGCAGCACCAGATAAAGCTTGTGCGGAAAGCGTCGGCGCGGCTTGGACGGCGGCATGGTTCGGTCTCAGCCCCCAGCTTCAATCAAGAGCGCCGAGTCGCTCGTTGGACGTCTGGCGGAGCTGCCCGGTCGATCGACCAGAGGCGGCGCGCCGGTGGAGAACAAGGCCTCGACGAGGTCCGCAACCTCCGCCTCTCGCTCGACCGCATCGAGGATTGCCGCCAAGTTGGCGCTCCTGATCGACCCGTCCAAGTGAACCCCCAAGGCGTCGGGGCACAACTCGCTGTGAACCTTCCGGGCAGAAGATGCGGCCAAGGCAATATGATTCCGAGAGGGCGGGGCGGCGTAGAATTCGCACGCGTACGCCCGACTGATGAGCGCATCCGGCACAGGGCGATGACGGGTCGTGAGAACCTGTTGAACGATCGCGACCCGTCGGGCCCGCAGTTGAGACGCGGCCTGTTCGTAGACATCCACGGCGAGGATCTTCCAGACTTCGGGGCGTCTCAGCGCTCGGGCCAGGTCGTCGCGGGAGGGCGGAAAGACAGAGACGCCCAGACGATGACCGATCCAGTCTCCGACATAGTAGCCGGTGACGACGCCCACGACGCCGACCACGATCGCGCTGGTCGCTCGGCCCAGGCGCCTCAGCTCCGCCACCCGATCGGCGCGATACCGGTAGCGTTGAAGCGCCTCACCCGGGACCAGAAACGACTTGGCGCCCAGGGTCGCCGCGCCGCCGGCCAGCGCGATTGTGAGGGTGGTCGGAAGCTCGATCGAGATGGCGCCGGAGAAGGGCTCGAAACCTCGCGGAGCCTCTCGCGAAGACGAGATCGTGTCAGTGTCCGGATCGTAGGCGACGAAATGCTCGCCCTCGTAGATGACGAGCCGCACCTCGCGTTCCGTTCGCATGGCACCGACCTCACCGGACAAGGCGGCCGCCCAGGCCGCGTTGGATCGCGTGTCCATGAAGCCATGAACGAGGCCTGCGGCTGTCGTGACCAGAAAGAAGGCGCCGAAGGTGGCGCCCAGGATGGCGGCGGTCGGGAGCGGACGGTCGCGCCTCAGCGTGGATTTCGGCATCGATCGAACTTGGGTCAGGGCGTTCGCCTCTAGGCCGGTTGGTCGCCGTTCGCGGTGGGGCCCGTATAGCCCGGATCAAGCGCCTGGTTCATCAGGTGCGCCAGCCGAAAGCCCGCGTAGCGGACCCGGTTCTCAGCCACCCGATCATGGGCGGCCAGATAGGCGGCGTCGATCACCTGGCGGCGTTTCGGAGCGTTGCCGACCAGCGTCGGCGCGGTGTCGGAATACTGGCAGTTCGCGCCGATCCGGACGCAATAGAGGGTCGCCGGGGCCAAGGCGATCTGGAAGGATTCGTCGGCCCAGGCGCGCGGGTCGCCCCGGACAATCGTCTCTTCCTCGGCCAGGCTCGTATTGGCCATCAGTGTATCGACCGCCCGATAGGTGATGGTCCTTTCACCCCAGGTGGATCGGAAGTCGGCGCGCCTGCGGACCCGGTCGAACAGGCCGGCCTCCAGAATGCAGGCGTCCCAGATGGAGTGGAGGTTATCGGACCGGTACCTGGATCCCCCGCAGCGGAAGCTCGGCACGCCGATGCGGTTGCCGCCCCGGTCGTCGGCGAAGGAGACGTGCAGCGGCTGGTGGATGTCGCCGAGCCAATGTCCGAGCGCCATCAGGGCGAACACCCGGTCCTCGCGTGAGCGGGAGGAGTCCCTGAGGATGCCGAGATCGCGGTCAATGCCGGAGAGAATGCAGTTGCCGTCGCGCGGGCAGGCCGCGCTGTCGATCGTCAGGACGTTCCGGCCGACGTTGATGAAATGGTCCTGGAGGTGACGGCGCGGCATGGCGTCTTCTTCCAGGCATCCAATGTTGAAGGAGGTGTAGTGGCGGTCCGCGATCTGGCCTCGTCCCGGGACGTGGATTCCGCCCGAGCGAGACTGCAGCAGGTCGGTCAGGGCGGCGCGGGTCGCCGGCGTGAGATTGCGATAGGCAAGGTCGCAGACGGTGAGATGACCTTTCTCGCCCCAGGCCTTCGCCTCGGTCGGCGCCAGGGTCATGCCGACCATGATCGTCAGAGCCAGGATCGCTGCTGAAATCAACCAAGTCATCGCAACCTCCCCAAAGTCGAGCGAACCTTGTTCTCTCGTCGAGGTTGCGTCAATCGGATTGTGCTGACCGCGACGATGGGCCGTGCCGCGACTCTGTCTAGGATCGGTGGATGACCCGTGACGAACTCGACCTGGCGCTGGATGGCATGGCGAACAACGAGCCGGACCAGCAGCCTGGAGTGATCACGGTCGAGGCTGATCACTGGTGCGCTCACCTCTCCCAAGTCCGGGCGAGCTCCGCCTCCCTCGCGGACGGCATGCGCTATCGAAACATCAAGATCCTGGTCTTCTCCGCTTTCGAGACTGCGGTGGTCACGCGCGCTGAAGCCTGTGGGCGCGGCGAACCCTATCGTGACCTCACCCCGCGGCCTAAGACCGCCTAGCTCGGACCCTTACCGCCGCGCACGAGAGCCCGGCAGCAGACGGAGGCAGCGCTCAAGCGAATACTTGTCGACGCAGAAGGCCAAGGGCGACTTCATGTCGAGTTCCCGCCGGCTGCTGTTCAGGAACAAGGCGGCATGATCCGCCTCATAGACGGCTTCTGTCGCCCGCCTCAGATCCTCGCGTAACCCCTCGATCTCCAAGGCGCGCCGACGTTGCTCAGCCAGGACGGCGAGCCGGGACCGCAGCGCGGCGCGGAGCTCGCTCAGACCGTCCGCCGAGCACTGCGCCCACTCAAGCCGCGAGAACCCACTCTCGAACCAGGGTTCGGCGAGCCAGGCGGGACCATCGACGCCGAGACCTGTCGCCGCCTCCATCTCCATGATCCCGCGCCGTTCAAGTCTCGCGCGCCGTATCGCGTCTTCGGCTGCGGCCGTCTCCGCCGCAGCGATGGCGTCGGCTTGGGCGCGAGCGTCGTCCAAGGCCTCCTCGAAGGGAAGTCCGAGGAGATCGTCTGTCACCGCCCCGCCGTCGAGCATGCGTTCGATCGCGCCCAACTGCTGCATGACGCGTGTCCAGTCGTCGTCACCCGTCTCAACCAGGGCGGTCAGGCTCGGTCCCGAGGTCGAGGGGAGGGACTTCATCCAGGCGGCCAATGAGAAGGCCTCGCTTTCCTGCTGAGTCCGGGCCATAGCGAACAGCCGATCGAGCTGGTCGGCGACTTGCGTCGCACGGCGAGCGCGGGCTTCGGCTTTCTCCGCTTCAAGCTTGCGCGCCGCCGCCTCGGCGCGAGCCTGCTCGACCACGCGGGATTCGAGCCAGAGATCGCCCTTCCTGTAGTAGAGGATGTCCGCCCGGTGCAGAACCTCGACGAAGGCTTCCAGGGCCTCGTACGGCGTCTGATAGCCGGGAACGGCCGCCTTCAAATCCGCTACGGTCGGACGTTGTTTGCGGGGGAGATCGTCCTTGAACAGACAGTCGTGAACGAGTCCGAGCAATCGTTCAGGCGTGACCTGACCGCCCGCGCCATAGGTCGGAGCCTCGCGGATCAGACGCCCCAGGGCGGCCGCCTTCCATAGCCGGGCCGGAACGGTGAACCCGTCGCCGGGCTGGACGCCGACCAGAAGGGCCCCATGCCCCAGCGCGACCAACGCCGTGCGCAGGCGCTCCAGTTCAGCAGGCTTGCGAATGGGCGTCCGTCGCAAACGCGCGACCTCGTCCCTGGCCCGGTTCAGGCGACGCGCCGCCTGGGCGCGCTTCAACTCCGCAGCTTCCTCGATGAGTTCGCCTTCGGCGCGGGTGATGGCCGGATTGAACAGCCATCGGCGCGGCGCCTCGGTCAAAAGGGCTCTGGCGATCGCGTCCGCGTCCTGGCTGAGACGCCACGGCGAGAGGTCGACTTCGATCGCCGACACTCCGCCGGCCTGGATCCGTGCGATCTTCTCCGGATCGCAGGCGTGGGTGACGTAGACTTCAACGATCAGACGACGCCCGTCGGCCGCCGTCAGTTGCACATCAGGGACGATTTCCCCGGCATGCTTCTCGAGCTCGGCGCTGGCGAACTGAAAGTCGCAGCCTTGATGGATCCTGCGGTGCAGGCCTTCAGCCGCAGCCTCCACCGGAGGAAGCCGTATCCAAAGCGCCGATGCCAATTCCTGCTTGGCCCACAAATGGGCGTTGGTCTCCGCGCCGACGCCGCAACCTTCTCCTGCGCCCGCGTGGGCGAAGTGATGGACCAGGATGTCGCCCTTGTGTGCGATCAGCGGCGCGCCGCAGGCCGGACAGACGCAGCCGCAGGCTGCGCCCCGCTCCACATCGGTGATGGAGACCTGAACGCCGTCGCGCAGGCCGAACGCGAGCTCCTTTCGGAAACCAAGGAACGGGCGATGGTCGAGGGACGCCTCCATGCCGGAAAGGCAACGCCGGTTCGCGCTGTACGGCAAGCGGGCGTCGACAATCCTACGACCGGAACTGTCGTGCGGAGATATTCGGCCACTTTACCCGGTGGGGGCCTTGTCTCGGACCGTCCAAGGGGTGTCAGAACGCCGGGCGCGAGGTTTCAGGCCACCCGATCGGCCCGGTGCCAGAACCTGTGCTGACCTTTTTATCCTTGCCGACTCAGTCCCCAACAGCCGTTCGGGCCTTGGGGAGGGGCGTATGACGGCGGAGGAGTTTCAGGCGCTCGCCCTTCGACTGGGAGCCGTGGAGATGCATCCGATCCTGGACACCATCCGTTTCCGGGTGGCGGACCGCACGTTCGCCACCTTGGGATGGCCGGAACGCGGATGGGCGGTCGTTCAGTTGTCCGCCTCCGCCCAGGCTGCTGTTCTGGCCAGCAGCAATGCCTTCGCTTCGGACGGCGGACGGCGGGGCGAACGCGGCGTCACGCTGATCAGGCTCGACCGGGTCGATGCGCCGATGTTGGCGGAGGTCTTGGCTGACGCCTGGCGCGAGGCCTACCGGTCCCGCGATGTGATCGCGGCCGGCGCCGCCACGACAAGCGCGCGGGTCTAGCTTCTATCGTCTCGAGAGCGCGCGGGGCCTGATCGCGTTGGACGGCTCCGTCGAACATTTGCCCGAAGGCCGGAGTTCCGGCCTTCGGCGTCGAAGGCGGCACGCCGATCACCTGTACGGACGACGGGCGTCGACCGGCCGTCGAGCGCAGATGTACGCGCAGACCGCCCTGGTCCATGTCGTGCCGGCTTCGTCGAAGATTAACGAGGCGCAGGCTTTGCTGTTCGCGTTGTTCAGCCGCCGTCATGGCCCAGGTGGGGACTGCGGGATCGGGACTGTCGAATTACCCCGGACGGGAGGTCGGCGACAGCTCCTCGTTCGTCGTCACCGCCGCCAGCGTCGCCGCCACGAAGGCGTCGAACCTGTCCGGATCGCCGAGCGCTTCGCGAGCGGCCTGCCCCCAAGTCGGATGTTCCTTCTCGCGCGTGTCGAAGGCGCGGGTGCTGGACGCGGTGATCGAGGCCGTCAATCCGGAGGAGGCGGGGCGCATCGCCGGGTTCAAGAAGGCGGACATGGCCGAGGCAGCCGAACGGCTGGTGGAAGGGGAGGGGTGGCTTCCTGTTCCCTTGCGGACGGTGTCGGATGCGGCCGAGCCGGAGGATCAAGACCCTGAGGTGTCGCATGACGACGACGCCTACTCAGTCGCCGCCGAATAGCGTCGCACCCCCGTCCGAAAACTCGCCGCGCGCCCTTTGGGGGCGCGCGGCTTTTTCTTGCGCTCTGCGCTCATGCCGGGCCACCTGATCGACAGAGCATGATCATGCGAGGCGGACAGGTGTGGAGGTGATGATGTTCGAAGCGGTCAGCGAAAACGTGGGCCCGCTTCGCGTGGTGATCGACACCAATGCTTTGACCAGCGACGAACTGCGGGCCTTCCTATCCGCGTCCAAGGCGAACCGGGCAGTTCTCCCCGACTACGTCGTGATGGAGCGGTTCAAGCCGGATAACCTTCAGGCCCTGCGCGACGGCTTCTCGGTCCTGAAGCCGTTCGCCGATCAGGTCGTGATCCTGAAAAGCACCGGTGACGTATCGCGCCTGAACCCGGACCACGAAATCTTCCCGGACGCGATGATCGACACCGATCAGACCGAGGCGTTCGAGGAGTTCTTTGAGCTCCTGGACCACGCGCTCGACGGCGACGAAACCCTCCTTGGTCAACTTCGCGAACGCGCCGGATGGGCGCAGGCGCAGATGTCAGTGGTCCTCGCCGGCTCCTCCAACTTCTCGGCCGATCTCGCCGAGTTCGAGGCCTTCTTCACGGCATCCGATCTCGCTCACGTGCGTCGCGGCGGGAGGCTCACGCCCGCCATGCACGACAAGTTCGACACCGCCGTTAGCGCGGTGGCTCATTCCGTCTTCCAGAATGCACCGGGTCCACTCGACTATCCGCGCGACGAAAACTGGCCACATCACTTCATTCTGCGAAACGCCTTCTGTCACGGCGTCTACATGCTGTCCTTCATCCAGCGCGGTATCGGCGCTCGCAAACCCGAGAAGGCGCGCAACGACGTCGTGGACGTCCTACTCGCCACCTACGGCACCTATTTCAACGGGGTGATGTCCAACGACGATCTGACAAACCACGTCCATCACATCAGCCGCTTCCTGCTGGAAGCCGACGGCGTTCCGCTGTCGCCGGACTACCTTCAGCTTTTGTCCGAGGCGTCAGGCCATGAACCGGCGATGCCCGACGAAGGTGCCCCGGCTAGTGAAGGCGCTTGAACGCCCAGAGATGGCCGTAGAGCTCGGCCAGCTCGGCGGCCTTGGCCGTGGAGAATCCTCGCGCGGCCAGAAGGGGCCGAAGCTCGGCTTCCGGCAGCTCCTGGCGGCTTTCACGGACCAGTTCATAGAATCGTTTCCAATCGAGCGGATGCAGTGAGGACGTGTTCGCGAGGAGGGCGAACCGGTCCAGGAGGGCCTTATTTCGCGGGGACATCTTGAACCGATCGGAGCCGAACCGTTCGATCCGAAGACGGTATCGGGTGGACTGACTCCGGTTCAGCACCGTCAGCAGTGGCGACACCAAACCTCGGGCTGCTTCGCAATAGACCGCGTTAGTCGGCGGATCGGGGTTCCAGCGCTGCGCGCGCATTTCGACGGCCACCCCTCCCGCCGTGTCCGGAGGCGCCAGAAGTTGAAAACCCAACGCCCAATGCGGACCGTCCCGCCGAAGCCGAAAGTTCACGGCGTCGAAGCCGACCGTGCTCACGGCGTCGCGATGGTGTTCGACATCGAAACGCCCGGACGCCCGACCGATGTCGGCCATCTGGCTGAGGAAGACGCCGCGATCACCGCTGACGGCGATATCTATACCGGGAAGCCAATCAGAGATCTCAGTATCCATCTTCAAGCTTTGCGACCCCAGCGGCCTCGATCACGTTCAAGGCCAGCCCCAAGCGCGACCCACCGTCTCAGGACAGCCGGGTGATATTGGCCACATAGCCGCGCAAAGACGTCGGCATCGTCACCTTACCCCAGTAACGAGCGGCGGCGGTGGACACCTTTCGAATGACAAGGGTGTCGAGACTGGCGTCAAGCCCGGCGACGACAGTTCTGCCGACAGCATCGATATCGTCCTGGGCTTCGAAGAGGATGAAGGAGGTCGTTTCCTCCCAATAGCCGGGATCGAAGGCTGTGACGGCGTCGTAGATGGATTGGCGACGGACCGTGTCGGCGCCTTTCGAGGTTGAGCGATCCGTCGAGACCTTGAAGCTCAGCCAATAATTCACGATCGCCATTTTCAGCCTCCCGAACGAACGCCGAGACAGGGCTGGCGCAACACGTATATGGATGTGGCGAAGCTATGCTGCAACCGCAAGTCATTCGAGTTAGGCCCTGATATCCATGCGCGAAGTCATCTACGAAAATCGGGACGCGACCGTCTGGTGCGTGACCGGCGAGGACGGCGCCCAGCACTGGGAGACAAAGGTCGGCATCCAGCGGGTGCTTCCGTTCGAGACCGAGGAGAAGGCATTGGCGCATGTTCGCCTGTGGGAGGGCGAAGCACGGCATGATCGCCTGCACCGGCCATGACCAAAGCTCCGAGCAAGGCGGGGAAGTCTTCGTCTGGCGCGCCGCCGAGCGTGGCCTACGAAGACTGCATCGTCAGCTTCACCGATGTCCTCGGCTTCCGGCGCCTCCTCAAGAGCCGCGAGGCGACGGAGGTCATGGACGTTCTGAACCAGATGCAACTATTCAGGCAGTCGGTGGACGACGACAAGCCTGTGAAGGTCAAGGACGCTCGCCTGACAAGCCGGCCGTTCGCGTTCGCCATGTCTGACGCCATCGTGCGGGTTCGCCCCTACAACACCCAGTATCGCGACGGGGCCCTGGTCTGGGAGCTTTTCGATCTGGTGCATGCCCAGATCGAAATGGTGAACCGGGGTGTTCTTGTTCGAGGGGGCATGACCGTCGGACAAGCCTACATCGGCTTGAAGGGGCAGGGTCCGGTGTTCGGTCCGGCGTTGGCCAGAGCCTATGAGATCGAAACCGACGAGGCCGTCTATCCGCGGATAGTCGTGGATGACGCACTGCTTGAAGCACATCGCGCCGACAAACGGCTCTGGATGTCAGGCAACAGCTATGCTGACGAAAAGAAGGCGGTGGCTGGTCTGCTGGCCACTGGTGACGACGGCATCCGCTATATCGACTATCTGGCGCAGATCGGCGAGTTCGACAGTCCGGCGCATTATCTGGAGTTTTTGGGACGGCACGCGGAACTGATCCGCAAGGGGCGGGAAGAGACGAAAACCGACCGGCGGACAGCCCGAAAGTTCGAATGGCTGGCCCGGTATCACAATGCCCAGGTCATTCTGCAAAAGAAGAACGTCCTAAGCTCCGCGGAGCGTCGCCAGTCCTTCTTCGAGGAGTTCGACGTCGATGCCGAGGACTTCTACGACGAAGTGGAAGTCTGACTTGGGTGAACCTGACCCCGAGCTAGCCAGGGGCTACATACTTCGGGTCGGCGGTATGATCGCGGCGGCGGTTTGCGTTGCGGGCTGCGGCGTGGACCGGCAGCCGACGATTGAGGGACGCGCCACGGTCATCGACGGGGATACGCTGGAGATCCAGGAACAGCGCATTCGGCTCTGGGGTGTCGATGCGCCTGAGAGCCGGCAGTCGTGTCGGCTGGAAGGTCGCGACGTCGCCTGCGGACGCACCGCCGCCAACCGGCTCGATCGATACCAGCAGAACCTGGAGCAGGGCGGGAAGTGGATTGGCGAAAGCGATGACGACGGCTTGGTGATCTGGGATCAATCCCAAATCCTTGACTACGAGATCGACGTGGTCACGGAGGCCGCGCAAGATCTTCGCAAAGCTTTCGCCCTTGCGCTTTATCACCATTGGGAGCGCTCTGCGCGCGGCTGGTCCAAGGCCGATAAAGCGCTGTGATCGCCGCGCCATCTCTAGTTTGCGGACTGGAGCCAAGGGCTGCTTGTGGCGCAACGGTGACGTTACGCATGCCGTTCGCGAGAGTGCTGCGGTCTATCGAGGGCGCAAAGCCACGGCTCGCGACGAACCACCCAAGATTCGTACTGCGGCTCGAGCATCCCCGGCTCATCCAAGCTGCCAAGGGAGATTTCCACCTCATCCCCGTTGATCGCGATGACACGTGATCCGCAATCGCCGCAGAACTGTCTGTCATAGCCCGGCGAGCTCAGCCAGCTGCGCGGTTTGCCGATCACCTCGACAACCGCGGCTTGAAATACGATGAATGGGTTGAACGCAGCCGCGTGAGCCTTTCGGCAAGTCATGCAGTGGCAGAGTCCGATCCGCAGAGGCTCGGACCGAGCTTCGAAGCGGATTGCGCCGCAGGCACATCCTCCAGCAAGTGGTATCGATCCTTTCAGCATGACACTGCAACGCCGGCTCCGTTCATCCGATCCGCATCGGTTGGCTTGGCGGCCTGACTTGCAATCTTAAGGCCGGAACGTCCGAAAGTTGGAGATTTAGGAATGTCTACCCTTGGCGTATTGCGGATGTCCGACGCCGCAAACTAAAATATTCGCAAGCCGGCGCTTCGATGGCCGGGCAAGGGCTGATCGACCGATCGCTGTTCGGGCGCAGTCAAGAGAGATATCAATATCTCTCGGGTCGCGTTTGGGGGATCGGATGCGAAGTAAGAACCTGCCGATAATCGTGACAGCGATTTTCTCGCTCCTTCTCCTGGGCGGCTGTTCGCAGTTGATCCGCGACCGAATCTACTTTCCCTCGCCTCTGGCCGCGACGCCGTCCTGGGAGCGCCAACCCGAGCCGATGACCGTGACGACGGCGGACGGGCTGACGCTGAGGGGGCTCTACTGGGCGCCCCAAGGCGAAGAGCGCGACGTTGTCGTCTACTTCCACGGTAACGGCGGAAACCTCCATCGCGACGGCGCCTACGCCCAGGCCCTGGCCCGGAATGGACATGGGCTGCTGATGACCAGTTACCGGGGCTATTCCGGCAATCCGGGCAGGGCGACCGAGGCCGGGCTCTCGGCGGACGCCGATGCGTTCGTGGCCGAGGCGTACGAGCGCCTGCCGACGGGTGGGAAACTCTATGTTTTCGGTCATTCGCTCGGTGGCGCGGTCGCTCTGGGGGGAGCCTCCCGGTGGCCCGTGTCCGCCGTCGCCACTCTGGGGACGTTCGGCGCCATCGCCGACTTCGCGCCGGGGTGGGTTCGCGGCGTGATGCCTGATCGCTTCGATAACCGTCAGGCGATCGCGCGGATCACGGTTCCCGTCATCCTGTTCCATGGAACCGCGGACACCACGGTGCCCTTCGCGGCTGCAGCGGAATTGAGGGCGGCCTCGAACGGTCACGCCATGGTCGTTCCGCTGGAGGGCGCGGGTCACCACCCCGACATGCAGCGGTTGGCTCCGCTGGTCTGGGAAGCTCTGAAGAACTGACCCGCCGCCAGGCCCACTTTTCGACGCGCGCGGGCGCTGGAAGTCAACCGCCCACAGGCGCGTCGATAGGCGCGCACGCCTTGCGACGCCCGCCCAGGTCAAGCCGCGTTGTCAGATGACGCCCCTGCCATGACGCCGGCGGCTCCCGACCAACCCGCGTGAGCCGTCATCGCTCACTTCCGTCGCCAGTCTCTAGGCGGGAGAGCTCGACTTGTATCTCCTCACTGTGCTCGCCGAGATGCGGCGGAGGCCGATCGAACCGCACGGGCGTCGCCGACATCTTGAGGGGATTGCCGAGCAGTCGCAGGGGACGGCCGTCGGAGCCCGACATCTCCACCACCATGTCGCGCGCGAGCGTATGGGGGTGATTTACGACCTGATCGATGGTCGCCACTCGCCCGGCCGGGATTTCGGCGGCGACGAGGCGGCGCTCCCAAGTCTCGGCCGTGTCCGCCCTCAAGGCCGCGGTCAGGACGTCGTCGAGTGCGTCGATATTGGCGACCCGATCCCGGTTGCGGCGGAACCGCTCATCATCGGCGAGTTCAGCAAGACCGATCGCGGCGCAGAAGCGACCGAACTGTACGTCGTTGCCGACGGCGATTGCAATCTCGCCATCAGCCGTCCCGAAGGTCTGGTAGGGCGCGATGTTCGGATGCCGGTTGCCGATCCGCCCGGGCGTCCTGCCCGATACGAGATGGTTCGTGGCCGCATTGATCAGCCAGGCGACCTGGCTGTCGTAGAGCGCCAGATCGATATACTGGCCCTCGCCCGTGCGGTCGCGGTGCCGAAGCGCGGCGAGAATGCCGACCGTCGCGTACATGCCGCACATGACGTCGGCGACGCCGACACCGACCTTGACCGGTCGGCCTCCGGCCGCATCGCTGTCGCCGGTGATGCTCATGAGGCCGCCCATCGCCTGGACGAGGAAATCGTATCCGGTGCGGTCGGCATAGGGCCCGGTCTGTCCGAAGCCCGAGATCGCACACCAGACGATGTCCGGCTTGATCTTGCGCACGTCATCATACCCCAGACCGCGTCGGTCGAGGTCTCCGGGCTTGTAGTTCTCGACGACGACATCCGAGACGGCGACGAGGCGCTTGACGAGGGCCCCGCCCTCCGCCGTCGTCAGGTCGATGGCGATCGATCGCTTGTTGCGATTGGCGGAAAGAAAATAGGCGCTGAGGTCGCTGTCGGCGCCATCGGCGCGCGGAACGAACGGCGGTCCCCAGCTTCGCGTATCGTCCCCGACGCCGGGCCGTTCGACCTTGATGACGTCCGCCCCGAGGTCCGCCAGCAACTGCGTCGCGGTGGGGCCGGCCAGGATGCGGGACAGATCGAGGATTCGCAGCCCCGACAGGCTGGCGGGTGGGAGGCTGTCCGTCATCGGCTCAGGCCTTCCAAGGCATGGCTTTGAATCCGCGCACGAGATAGGCCGTGCCGATGACGACCGCGAAACCCGCAAGGTTGCCGAGGGCCTCCAGAAGGACGCTCCGGCCGGTGGCGTCGAGGGCGATTCCGATCGCCTGCGCCAGGACCATGCTGGTCACGAACACGGCGAGAGACTGCTGGCCGACGACGCTGATCACACGCACGGCGAGGCCCTTGAGACGCTCGCCTCTCTCGCCGACGACGTAGACGGCGATGTAGGCGAGGGCGAGGAAGTGAACGAGCCGCAGGGCGCCGAAATCCGTCTTGTCGGTGAGCGGCGCCAGGGCGGCGGCGGCGGAGCGCAGGAGCGGCTGGGCGTTCAGGAGGACATACCAGGCGAACGGCACGGTCGCGACGACGCACAGTATGGCGAGAGCGAGGACGCGCCGGCTCCTGCCCGGCGTGGGGACGGTCCCGCGCATGATGAAGAAGCCCGTGAAGAAGAGCAGCTGCCATCCGAACGGGTTGAGGAACCAGGCCCTGTCGGACCAGGGCTCGGCCGGCAAGCTCGCATATCCGAATTGAGCGGCGGCCCACAGGACAGCCATGAGCGCGAACGGCAAGGCGCGGTGGACGCGCTCTGCGAACACCATCACCGGGAGCAGCGCCAGGATGACGATGTACATCGGCAGGATGTCGAAATAGTTCGGCACATAGGTCAGCGTCAGCAGGCCGACGAGCAGCCTCGCCGGATCCTCGACGAACGGGATCAGGTTGAGCCGGCCGAGATAGGAAACGCCATCGGGGGTGGTTCCCGCGACCGTCACAAGGGCGACGACGGCGATGAAGACGATCACATGGGCCCAGTAGATCTGCCAGATGCGCTGGACGACGCGGGCGATCAGCGCCGTCGCGCCGTGGCGATCGAAGGTCGCGCCGAAGGCGATCGCTGACGCCATGCCCGACAGGAACACGAACATCTCCGTCGCGTCGGAGAAGCCGAAGCGTGCCGGAATCCACAGGGCCCATCGGTCGTTGGGGATGTGCGCGACCAGGATGATGAGCATGCCGACGCCCCGGAAGAAATCGAGGCGAGGGTCGCGTGCTGGTCTTGAGGCGCGCGTTTGCGGCGCCGCTTCCGGGTCAGAAGGCGCCGTCATAGCCGGCGACATCGAACCGGCAGGCGATGAGGGTGAACGCGTCGCGAAGGGCGGCAGCCTCAAGCGCAGAGCGTAGGTCATTGGAATTCTCCACGTTGACGCCGTGACCGCCGAACCCTCTGGCGACGGCGGCGAAGTCGGTTTCGCCGAGCGTCACCCCGGCGGTCGCAAGACCGGCGGCGGCCTGTTTGATTTCGATCAGCGCGAGGCTGCGATCCTGGAAGACGACGATCGTCAACGGCAGGGCGAGGTCGCGGACCGTGGCGAGCTCGCCGATCCCCATCTCGAGGCCGCCGTCGCCCATCACCGCGAAGACCCGCCGGGATCGATCCGCCGTCTGGGCGCCGATGGCGAGCGGGAGAGCCGCATTCATGGTGCAGAATCCCGCCGACTGAAGGAGGGTGAGCGGATTTCTGGCCTTCCACTTCTGCGACAGGAGGATGCGATGGGCGCCGCTGTCGACCGTCACGATCGCATCCGGACCGGCCGCGCTGTTCAGGAGATGGACGATCGTGTGCGGGCCCCAGAGCGCCTGCGGCGAGAAGAGGCGAAAGAGATCGACCTTGGCGCGGGTCGGCTCATCGTTCGTCCACGCGCCGCGCCTGCGGACGGCGTTGTTCAGCCCGTCCAGGAACGCCTTGGTCGAGGCCGTCACCTGAATGGCGGCATGGTGCATGCCGTGGTCGGGAGGTGAACGGCCGACTTCGATCAGCTTCCACGGATCGTCGACGAAATCGAGCCAGCCGAGGCGCATTTCGATCGGGTCGTAGCCGATCAGGAGGAGCAGGTCGGCTTGGCTCGCCAGATCGAACAGGATGCGGTCCGCCAGTGGCGAAAGGCCGGCGGCGCCGAGGGAGAGCGGGTGATCCTCCGGAATGACGCCCTTGGCCTTGTAGGTCGTCACGACCGGAGCGTTGATCGCCTCCGCCAGCTGAAGGAGCGCGTCGCCGGCGCCATCCCTCGCCGCCTCGAAGCCGGCGATGATCAGCGGTCGCTTGGCTTGGCCGATCCGCTCGGCGATCCTGCGGACCGCCGGATCTGTCTCGGTCACCGACGGGGTCAGGACGACCGGCGGCTGGACCGCCGCCTGCGCCGGTACGGTCGCCGCCGCGGTCGCGGGCGACAGGTCCAGATGAACCGGACCCCGGGGCTCCGTCATCGCGATCGCGATGGCGCGCGCGACAGTCGAGGACGCGCTCTCGGGCTCGACTTCGAACGACGCCTTGACCAGGGGCCGCAAGAGCGCGGCGTGGTCGATGACCTGATGGGTGTAGCGCGCCCGGGTCGCTCGATCGACGACGCCCGACACGACGATCAGGGGCGCCCGCTCCTGGGCGGCGTCGGCGATGCCGTTGACCGCATTGGTCAGGCCCGGGCCCACCGTGGTGACGAGGAGCTCGGGATGGCCGGTCATGGCGCTCGCGCCAGCGGCCATGATCGCCGCCGCCGTCTCGTGACGGGCGAGATGGAAGGCGATGCCGGCCTTGCCGAGGCCGTCGATAAGCGTGACGACCTCCCCGCCGGGCATGCCGAAGGCGTGGCGCACACCATGCGCGTGGAGACTGGCCGCGACGATGTCGGCGACCCTTGGGGGCGTGCTTCTAGCCGGCATGTGGAAACGTCTCGAAGGTCGGTGCGCGTTGACGGCCGTTATCGCTCGAGGAAGCGAACGACGTAGGCGACGATCAGGCCGAACAGGAGGTGGCCGACCAGCGAGGCCCAGGTCAGGGTGACGAAGCCCAGGAAGGGCGGCAGGCCCGCGAACAGATGCGCCATCACATAGAGGGCGAAGATCCAGAGACCCACCCCGAAGCCGGCGCCGGTCAGGGCGACGGGCAGGCCGGGGACGATCAGGCGCTGAAGCGGCCGCGCGATGAAGAGGTAGCCGAGCGGATAGAAGACCACCCCGACGACGGCATGGATGGCCTCGGCGACCAGCGTGTTGTTGAAGCCGAACACCGATTGCACCAACGCCGCCGGCTGGAGCGGACCGCCCACCCAGAGCGGCGTGATCAGGCGCGCCCAAATCTCCCAGACGATGTCGGCGGCCAGGCCGGCTAGCAGCGCGGTGCGGATCAGCTTCGGCTGGATCTGCGGGAAGAGGCTCGTCTTGTTCATTTCCATCGTGGTCATGGAAAACTCCTTGAAATGGGGGCTTAGGCGGAAAGGCGCCGGTTTTCGGGGCGTTCGATCAGCTGGAACAACCGGTCCTCCGCCTTGAGCCGCTGGCGGACCTGACCGATCCGGGAGACGGCGGCGCCACCCGCGCTGCTGCCTGCGGCCCTGGCGAGCGCGAGCACGAAGACATCGCGCTGGGCGTTGCTGCCGCCGATCGTCGGCAGATTGGAGATCATCCGGTCGATGACCTGACGGTCGGCCGGTGCGTCGAACCCGGCGAGTACCCGCGCCATCGGCGCGCCGATCTTCGCGGCGACCCGCGCTTGATCGCCCTGGCCGAGCGCCTTCCTGTCGAGCTCCGCAACGAGCGTGCTGACGCCGCCGAGATCGCCGACGGCGACCATGGCCGCGAGATTGTGGAGCGCGGCGAAGATCAGGGTCGTATCCTTCCGACGCGCGTGAGCGACCTGCGCCAGTTCCGTCCAGCGGTCGCCGACATGGACGCCGGAATGCTCGAGCCGCCAGAGCAGCGACACCGCATTCGCCATGTCACGGAAATCGTCCGTCGGCTGCGGGCGGACCTCGTCGTCGTAGATCTGCAGGACCCGATCGTGGTCGCCGCGCTCGAGGTGAAGCAGGCCGAGATGCCAGGCCATGTGGAACGAGAAGTTGTTGCAGCGAGACCAGGCGTCGCGGCCGTTCTCGAGCCAGTCGATCCCGTTCGCCGTATCGCCCCGCATCTCGAACACGTGCGAGACCGCATGCAGCCCCCAGGCGTCTTCAGGCTGGATCGCCACAGCCTGCTGACCGAACCTCAAGGCGTCGGCGTAGAGACCCTGCTCTTCGAGCGAAAACGCATGGCAGCCGAGGACGAATCCGGCTCCCGGCGCCGTCACGTCGAGGTGAGCGACAGCGCGCCGGCTGCTGGTGAGCATGCCCGCCTGATCGCCGGCCATGAATCGCAGCGACTGCGAAAGCTTGAACGTCAGGAGCGTCGCCGGGCGGGCTTCAGAGCCGTGGTCGAGACTATCGGCCGCGCGGAGGAACTCGCCGGCGCACGCCGCGGCCAGGGCGTCGACAAGGATACGCTCGTCGGCCGAGCCGCCATGCTTGATCACCAGCGCCGTTCGCGCGTCCACGAGCGCGGCCTGGGCGACGGGGTGAAGTTCCGATCGACCCAGAATGAGGTTGGCGAACCCTTTGACCGCATGAGCCGCGACATGATCCGGGTCGGCCGCCAGCGTGGCCTGCAGAGCGGCGCCCGTGCTCGGCCGGTGCGCCGCGAGGCCGAACACCGTGTTCTCGAACGCGGTCTGCGCCACCCGACTGTCGGTCGTGGTGAAGAGGCCGTAGCAATCGCAGTTCATCCCGTCGCTCCGTAACGAAAGCGGCCTTCTCCCCGAGGTGCGAGGACGCGACCGACAATGCGTTTTCGTGAGCGGCGCGCTTCCCGTTACAGCGAAGTCTGCATTTTCTTGTGGTCGGGCGCGGGCGGGCGTCTTTCCGGGCCGGGCACGGGGGCGCCTTTTCGAACGGATCAGGCGCCTGACGCCACAGGGCCTCGGTCGTGATCCGCAGCTGTGTGATCGACGCGGCCCTTGCCGCCGTCAGGCGGGCGAGCCTCGCTCGGTTGCGCCGTCGGACCTAATGAAACGAAGGTTTGGTCGCGCCGGGAGCGAGGTCCGTCATGTCCAGACTGGCCACCATGGCGTCGATCTCGGCGTGCAACTTGTTGAGGTCGAGGCCGTCGAAGCGGGTCTCCGCCGCCTCGCGCCAGGCGAGGCGCAACAGGTCTCTGGCCTCCTCCGCGTCGAGATCGTCGAGATAGGCCAGACCGCGTTCCGCCAGCAGCCGTCGCGCGACGATGCCGGCCCTCCGGGCGAGGTCCTCGTAGATCTCCGTTTCCTCGTCGGTCACGTCTTCGGCCACGATGGTCTTCCGGGACGGCGAATAGGGGACGGGCCTGGAACTTCTGCGAGGAAGCCCGGGGTTTCGGAGCCGGCCGCCGCCGACGTCAGAAACGTCCCCCGGCTCCCGGTCGGTCCCTATCGATCCGGAACCCGTCTCCTCCAACCTACAGGCTGTAGGGACGCAGGCAATGCCGGGACATCGGCGGCGGGGCCGACGCATGCGGCCGTCGTCAGACTGCGGCGCGCTTCAGCTCGTCGGGAGAAGGGGCGCGGTCGAGGCGGACGCCGAGCGCATCGGCCATATCGACCCTGTAGGCCTCGGCGAACCTCCGGCTGACCGTCGCACGCGGCGCGACCAGGTCGAAGGCGTGGAAGGCGCCCTGCGCGACGTGCAGCCCACAGGCGACGCCTTCGGCCTTCAGCCGGGAGGCGTAGGCGAGGTCTTCCTCATGGAACAGGTCCTGGTCGCCCACGCCCAGCCACGTGCGGGGAAGGCCCGCGAGGCTCGTCGATCGCGCCGGCGCGGCGTAGGGCGAAACGGCTCGCGACGGATCTTCGGTCCGCAGATAGGCCGCCCAGCCGAAGCGATTGTTCGCCGGACTCCAGAGCGGGTAGGCTCGCCCGTCGCCGGCCTCGCGTTCCGCGGTTCGATCGTCGAGCATGGGATAGAGGAGCAGTTGGAAGGCGATCGACGGCCCTCCCAGATCCCGCGCGGCCAACGCCAGTCCGGCCGTCAGACCAGCTCCCGCACTGCGTCCGCCGACGGCGATGCGCTCCGGATCCAGTCCCAGTTCGAGCGCCGAGCCGTGAACCCACTCCAGCGCGGCGAGGGCGTCGTCCAGCGCGGCGGGATAGGGGTGGGTCGGCGCGAGGCGATAGACGGGCGCGACCACGACCACGCCCAACGCCTTGCAGAGGCTCAGGCTATGGGCGTCATCGTCCTCCGGCCGACCCAGAACAAAGCCGCCGCCGTGAAGCCACAGGATGGCGGGTCGAGGTCCGACTTCTTCGACAGGACGGTAGACCAGCAGGCTCACCGCGCCGCCGTCCGCACGCGGTGCGCGCGCCCACCTTCGCTCCACGCCGTCGTGCACCCGGTCTTTGCGGAAGGAGAAGACGGTGCGGAGACGCTGGACGAGGCCGACCATCCTCGGACCCAGCCGCAGCTTCGGGAGCCAGGCGGCCACCCCTCGCAGCTCGGGATCGAATCTCTCTTCGACCTTCATTCTGGACGCCCGGAATAAACGGGGGAACGCGCCTGTCGTCCGACCATCGCACCGTCTCTCCTCTGCAAATCGCGTCGAGACGAGTTCGTGCGGCCCGGGATCAAGGTTACACCCGTCATCGACGTTCCGCCGACGATGCGTCGTCGCGGTCCGGGATGCGGGCGCCCCGCCAGTCCCGCACAACGTCCGAAAGAGCAGCCTAAGGGCTCCGCCCTCGCGCGGGCCAGGGTGAAGCGGCTTCGCCGCCGGATCGGCCGGTCTCCCCGACCTTCCGCGCCCGCGACGGGGGGCAGGGTCGTCAATGCGGCGAGGCGTGTGCAGGCCGGGCGATCCCCCTCCGGCCGATCCGCCCTGGCCCTTGCTACCCCGGTCTCGCCGACGGGCAGGGTTTCAGGCGCGCGGTTCGCGTGCCTGCAACCCTTGCCCAAAGGAGGCAGACATGACTGCTCAATCCACCCAAGCCCGTATCCCTGCGGCGGCTGACGCCGCCGCGACCGGAGCGGATCAGGAGCCCGCGCACGGTGCGGAGCTCTTCGTGCCGCTCAATCAGTTGAAGGCGTCGCCGAAGAACGCCCGGAAGGTGAAGCATTCCGAAGCGAGTCTTGAGGCGCTGGCGGCCTCGATCAGGGCCAAGGGGGTGTTGCAGCCGCCCGTGGTCGAAATCGAGCGCGGCGAGGACGGCGTTCCGACCGGAAACTATCTCGTGACCATCGGGGAGGGGCGGCGACTGGCCCTGCGGATGCTGGCCAAGCGCAAGGCGATCAAGCGGACCCATCCGGTGCGTGTGACCGTCGATACCGAGAACGACGCCCATGAAATCAGTCTGGACGAGAACGTCACCCGCGAGGCCATGCATCCCGCCGACCAGTTCGAGGCCTTCAAGCGGCTCGCGGATGAGCGGGGCTACGGTCCCGAGGAGATCGGCGCCCGGTTCGGGGTGACGGCGACCGTGGTGCGTCAGCGGCTGCGGCTCGGGGCGGCGGCGCCCGAGTTGATGGCGGCCTACCGGGAGGGGACGCTGGCGCTGGACCAGTTGATGGCCTTCTGCGTCAGCGCCGATCAGGACCGCCAGCGTCAGGTGTTCGAGCAGTTGGGCGAATACCGGCCCGTCCACGCCATCCGCCGCGCCATGACCGAGGCCAAGGTCCGGGCGGATGACCGGCGGGCGCGGTTCGTGGGCGTGGAGGCCTATGAGGCGGAAGGCGGTTCGGTGCTGCGCGACCTGTTCACCGAGGACGGCGGCGGCTGGCTGGAAGCCCCGGCCCTGCTGGACCGGATGGTCGCCGACAAGCTCGCCGGACTGGCCGACGAGGTGCGCCGACGCGAGGGCTGGAAATGGGCCGAGGTCGGGTCGGACTATCAGGACGCCGCCGCCCTGGGCCGGGTCTATCCGGTCGAGGTCGTCCGCTCCGAGGCGGACGCGGCGCAGATCGCCGCCCTGTCGGAGGAGTATGACGCCCTCGTGTCCGGGATGGATGCGGCGGACGCCCTCTCGCCCGAGGCCGACGCCCGCCTCGAGGAGATCGACAAGGCCCTGCAGGCCTTCGGCCCGGACTTCGACTATCCCTCAGAGGTCAAGGCGCGGGCGGGGATCATCGTCATGCTCGGTCACGACGGACTGGCCCGCTTCGAGCGCGGTCTGGTGCGGGCCGAGGACGCCGTGGAGACGCGGCGACCCGATCCGGAAGCGCCGGAGGGCTGGACCGAGGACGGCGGCGGGGCGGACGACGCCCCGCCCGCGCCCGAGCCGGAGGCCGATGACGCTCTGGCGCCTCTGTCGGAGCGGCTGGTCCTCGACCTGACCGCCCACCGGACCATGGGGCTGCGCGACGCGGTGCAGGCCGACGCCAACATCGCCCTGACGGTGGTGGTCCATGCGCTGGCGCTTCAGGTCTTCTATCCGGCGTGGGGAACATGGACCCCGCTGCAACTGCGGTTGAGCGTGACCGGTCTGGAGCGGCTGGCGCCCGGCGTCAGCGACGCCCCGGCGGGGCGGCGCGTGGCCGACCGGCTGGAGAGGTGGGGCGCACGGCTTCCGGAACAGGCGCGCGACCTCTGGGAGGTTCTGATGACCCTGCCGCCTTCGGCGTTGCTGGACCTCATGGCCGTCTGCACCGGCGTCGGACTCTATGCCGTGCGCGATCCGCACGACCGCAAGCCCGACGCTCTGGCCCATGCCGAGGTGCTGGCGACCGCGACCGGTCTGGACATGACCGGGACGTGGGCGGCGACGGCGGCGTCCTACTTCTCGCGAGTGTCCAAGGCGAGGGTGCTGGAGGCCGTGACCGAGGCGACGACGCCCGAGGAAGCCGGACGCATCGCCGGGTTCAAGAAGGGGGACATGGCCGAGGCCGCCGAACGTCTGGTCGAGGGCGAGGGCTGGCTGCCCTCCGTGCTGCGGACGGCTCCGTTGGTCGATCCCGAGCTTACGGAGGCGGAAGGCGAGGGGGACCGCCCGCCGTCTGACAAAGAGGCCTACAGCTTCGCCGCCGAATAGCCCCGGCGGTTCGGAAAACTCGCCGCGCGTCCTTTGGGGGCGCGCGGCTTTTTGCTTGGCCGCCTTCGGTCGGCGGGAGCCTCGGGCGCATCGCGCGACGTCGTCTCAGGAGACGAGGCTGCGACCGTGAGGTTTCAGCCTTGCCGTGTGGAGCGGGATCGCTGAGACTCGACCGATGAAGAAAAGCCTCGACCATCTGCCGCCGCGCAAACAGGCCGAACTCCGCCAGGTGGTCGAGACCGTGCGCGCCGCATTCGAGGAGGCGGTGTTCAGCCGACGCGCAGACAGGCTCAAGAACGGCAAGATTCTCAAGATCATTCTCTACGGAAGCTATGCGCGCGGCGACTGGGTCCACGATCCGGTCGGACGGTACTTCTCGGATTACGACCTGCTGATCATCGTCGATCATGAGGACCTGACCGACTATGAGTTCTGGCGCGAGGCCGAGAACCGGACCATGCCGGTCGGGCCCGATATTCGCACCCCCGTCAGCCTGATTGTCCACGCGCTGGACGACGTAAACGACCAGCTTGATCGAGGGCGCTATTTCTTTGCGGATATCGTTCGCGAAGGCGTGGTGGTGTTCGATACGCCCGAGGTCAAACTGCACAAGCCCGCGGACCTCAAGGCGCGGGTCGCGCTGGAAGAGGCCGAGCGGCACTATGAGCAGTGGATGGCGAGTGCTGCGAGCTTTCGGAAAGTCGCTGCGTTCTGCATTGCCGAGAACGAACCGAACTTGGCGGCCTTTAACTTCCATCAAACGGCCGAGCACCTCTATCATGCGGTGCTTCTCGTCGTGACGCTCTACAGCGGCAAGGCCCACAACCTCGCCTTCCTTCGCAAGAAAGCCGAAGCCATCGACGTGTCCGTCGTCGAAACATTTGGCGCAGGTTTGGCGTGGCGTTAACGGAGAGCGGGCCTCGTCAGGGGTTGGCTTTTAGGCGGCGAGCTTGCGGTGCTGCAAGCGGCGATGTTCGATGGTCTGTTTCTTGATGGCGGCGCGCTGGGCGTGGATCTGCCGATCGCGGCCAAAGTAGGCATCTGCGGGCGTCACATTGCCCAGGCTTTCGTGATAGCGCTGGTGGTTGTAGTGCTCGATGAAGGCTTCGATCTGGGCTTCGAGATCGCCGGGCAGGTAATAATTCTCCAGTAGGATGCGGTTTTTCAAGGTCTGGTGCCAGCGCTCGATCTTGCCCTGTGTCTGGGGGTGAAAGGGGGCGCCGCGCACGTGGCTCATGGACTGGGCCTCGATATAGGCGGCCAGTTCGCCCGCGACATAGCTCGGGCCATTGTCCGAGAGCAGGCGCGGCATGTGCAGCACGGTGGCGCTGTCACAACCTGATGCGGCCAGCGCCAAGTCCAGCGTGTCGGTGACATCGCCCGCCGTCATGGTGGTGCACAGCTTCCACGAGATGATGTAGCGGGAATAGTCGTCGAGCACGGTTGAGAGGTAAACCCAGCCCCAACCGATCAGCTTGAAATAGGTGAAGTCGGTCTGCCACATCTCGTTTGGTCGCATCGTCTTGGTGTGGAACTCGTCGCGGGCCTTGATGACGATATAGGCTGGGCTGGCGATCAGATCCTGTGCCTTGAGCAGGCGATAAACCGTGGCCTCGCAGACAAAGTACTGCTTCTCATCGGTAAATTTGGTGGCCAACTCGCGGGGCGAGAGTTCGCTTTCCTCCAGCGCCATGTCGATGATCTGTTTGCGCACATTCTCGGGCAGCCGGTTCCATACCCGGCTTGGCGCCGAGGGGCGGTCTTCCAGCGCCTCAGGCCCACCATCAAGGTAGCGGGCATACCAGCGGGCAAAGGTGCGGCGTGGGATGCCCAGTTTCTCCAGCGTCTGTCGGGTGGGCAGATGGGATTGCTCGACGAGGCGGATGATCTCGAGCTTTTCTGCGGCGGGATACCTCATTCTTGGTCGCCCCCATCCGCGATCATGCTTTTTTTAAGCAGGCGGTTCTCGAGCGTCAGGTCGGCCACGCATTCCTTGAGAGCCAGTGCTTCACGGCGCAGATCCTTGACCTCGTCACTGGTGGCGGCACGGGCCGTGTCCCCGGCCAGACGGCGTTTGCCAGCCTCAAGGAATTCTTTTGACCAGGAATAATACACGCTCTGGGCGATGCCTTCGCGGCGGCACAGTTCAGCGATGCTCTCCTCGCCGCGCAGGCCTTCGAGCACGATGCGGATTTTATCCTCGGCCGAGAAATGCCGGCGTGTGGCACGGCGAATATCTTTCACCACCACCTCGGCGGGCTTCTTGGTGGGCTTGGCAGCCAATTTTGGGCTGGAGGGATTGGGTCTCATCTGCGTTCCTTACGTCACTGCGACGAGACCCAATCCCTCCATTATCCGCAACCCCAGATCTGTGCCAAAGGCGCTGACGCCGAACATTGTCCATGCATCGGACGGCGAACTCCGGGGACCCCAGCGCCAGCGCGGCGATGATCGCATGGGGATCGCTGTCGGTGACCTCGGCGAACCGATGGATGCGCTCGAGATTGATCCGACCCGCTCCGGCCTCGAAATGCTCATAGGACCGGACGGCCATGTTCATTCGGCCGGCGACGTCGAGCGTCCGGAGTCGACGGCGCGACCGAATGAGCCGCAGGCTGGAGGACAGCACCGCGCGGGATACGGGGAGGTCGCCGCTTTCCATCTTCAGGTGGCCAGACGTGCTTCACGGGGGGTCGCCGGGCTCATCAACCGGACGAACCCGACGGACGCCATGCGTGAGTTCACCACCGCAAGAGCGTGCGCCCGGCCAGGAACCCCACAAGCGCGGCCGCCGCGACGCCAAGGGAATACCAGGTGGCCACGAACGCCAGAGAGACCTCCGGGCAGAAGAAGAAGCCGTAGGCTGCGGCGGCGATCGCGCCTGCCGAGGCCCCGAGCGCCGCCCCGGCCGCCCGGGGCCGGACGGGGGCGAATTTGCGCATGGCGTAGACGAGCAGGGGGGCGGGGAACAGAGTGACGATCAGAATGTTGCGGCCACAGATCGTCCAGGTGTCGCCCAGCCAGATGGCCAGACGATCAGCCGGACGGGTCGCCACCAACTCGATCGCGCCGGCGGACCCGCCGATCGCCAGGACGAGCAGGAGCATCGCGGCGGCGCCACGCGCGTCGACCCCGGGACGGCCCAGGTGCGACGCCAGGCGGAGAGACGCCGCCGCCAGCGCCAGCACATACAGCTCCTTCAACCACAAGCCGGGCGGAGGATGGATGTCCAGGTGGCCGACCCCGAAGATGGCGGCCACGCCGATCATGGCGGCGATCGCCGAGCCGACCACCGGCCAGCCCCAGATCCGCGTTCGAGACGCCGCCCTGAGATCGGATGAAAGAGCGTCGATGAGGCGCTCGGTCGTGAGAGTTGTGGTCATGGGATGGGACAGATCGAGGAGGAAGACCGGCGAGCGCGCGGCGTCACCGCCGGGCTGCACCACGCTGTGCAGTCAGGACCCGGGGCCAGTTCGCGCGACCCCGCACGATGGAGGCGGCGCGATCCGCCTCCCACAGCGCCTTCGCCTGCGCGTTGAAGTTCAGGAACAGCTGGCCATCGACGATCCGCCATTGCAGCGGATCCCCGGGCGCCAGGTAGTTTCGACTGACCGCCCAGGCGCAGTAACCGCCGAACTGGGGCGCATAGGTTTGCGGCGCAGCGCGAAACCGCGCCAGATTGGCCGCGCTGGCGAACCGCCAGGTGGCGCCGTTCCAGCGCGTGGAGTGTGCGTCAAGACCTCGCCTCGGGCGTCCCTCGGTGAAATAGCTGACGGTGTCGTAGCCGCGCAGGGCGAGCCCGGCTCCATCGACGTCGATGGCCGGAGAATCCGCATGCGCGCTCGATGCGGCGAGGGGGACGAGCGTGGCGCAGGCCGCGACGAAAAGCAGGGAGCGACGGTTCATGAGAGCCTCGGTAGGGAACGGTACCCCTCATTCGTCTCCGCCGCCGGATCGGTTACAGGATCGTCTGTCCCGGCCGCTTCGCCCGAGACATCACCAGCGCAGGGCGAACCGCCCCGCGATGCCGCCGCACACGCCGGCCGCGGCCACGCCGAGCGTGTACCAGGTCGCCACGAAGGCGGCGGTCGCCTCATCGCAATGGAGCACGCCGTAGGCCGTGGCCGCGAGGCCCCCGGTGACGAGCCCGAGAGCGACCCCGGCGGCGACGGGACGGGTCGGCGCGAGCTTGCGAGCGGACAGGAAAACCAGCGGCCCCGCCAGCAGCGAGACCATGACGATGTTGCGGCCGCAGACCGTCCAGGTGTTGCCGAGCCAGGTCGAGAGTCTCAGATCCGGGCGCGTCAGCGCGATCTCGGCGCCGCCCCACGCCACGGCGAAGGCCACGATCAGGACGAGGGCGATCACGGCGCGCCGGGGATCCGTTCCCGGCCGCCCCAGACGGGTCGCCAGCCAGACCGACGCGGCGCAGAGGCCCGCAATATACCCTCCCTTCACCCAGGGGGTGGGGGAGCCGAGCGCTGTCAGAAGGTCAGGGCGTATGTCGAGCAAGAGGGCCACGGCCAGAACCGCGATGGCCGCCGCCACGCCGAGCAGTCTGGAGTCGAGGCGCGCCATGCCGGTCGGTTCGATGCCGGCGGCAAGGGCGTCGATGAGGTCGTCAGTCTTCATGATGCGCCACGCTGGCGGAGAGGGTCTTCATCGATCGATGCACGCTGACCTTGGCCGCACCTTCCGTAAACCCGTTGCGGGCTCCAGCCTCCGCCAGACTGTAGCCGCCGATACGCACATCCTCGATCAGACGTCTTTGCCGTGACGGCAAGATGGCCATTACCTTCGTCAGATCGCGGCGGATGGCCCCGTCCTCCACAGTATGCTCCGCGAAAAGGATCGAGACATCGTCGATCGGGATGTCGGACCGGCGGCTCATCCTCCGGAAGTGGTCGATCAGCTTGTAGCGCGCAATGGCGTAGATCCACGCCGTCGCGGGAAGGGTGCGATCATAGGTGCCTCTCTTGGCGTGGATCGCGATCAGACATTCCTGGACGAGATCCTCGACGTCCGCATCGCGACCGATCAGCCGCTGCTTGAAGAAAGGAGTCAGCACGGCGCGCAAGGCGATGAGGAACATCCGCCAGGCGTTGGCGTCACCGTCCAATCCCCGCAGCATATCCGCTTTGAGTTCGGCTTCCTTGTCGATCAAAGGGCGATCCATCGTTCGTGCTGCACGCGCAAGCGATTGTTCGTTCCACCAAGGCAAAGGTTACACACGGGATCGAAAAAAATAGATTTGCTTGCGAACGGCCGGGACTTCGCCCGCCTTTCAGGGCGCGCAGAGACTGCGTCCCGGGCTTTCGCGCGAGGTCTTCGGCAGGCTCTCGATGGCGGTTCGCGCCGGGTTCGACAGGCGATCATCCCGGCGCTAGTCTGACGTTCGGCGGGTTCGGGGACAGCTAGGCGCTGATCTTGAGCCAGGGGACGCATCGCGTCGGCGGCGATCAGCGCTGAAACTCCCGGCTTCCTCACAGAAGTTCCAGGCCCGCCCCCTTCTCCTCCGGGCCGGGACGGGACCATCATCCGATTTCCGGATCGATCAAGCCTTCCCTCA
The DNA here is from genome assembly GCF_044807075.1 of Brevundimonas vesicularis. GTDB lineage: Bacteria > Pseudomonadota > Alphaproteobacteria > Caulobacterales > Caulobacteraceae > Brevundimonas > Brevundimonas vesicularis_G. The sequence continues at coordinate 449,840 of NZ_CP085234.1, read as the reverse complement.
CGGCCACGGCGACCGCCTCTATCCGGGTTCGGACTCTCAGTTTGGCGCAGGTCTTCTCGAGGTAGCTGTCCACGGTTCTCGGAGAGAGTCCGACGATCTGGCCGATGTCGACGGAGCTCTTTCCCCGGCTGACCCATTGCAGACATTCGGCCTCCCGCGCGCTCAGGAGAGGTGTGGGTCGAGCCCCTTGAGGTGCGCAGTCCATGGTCGTTCCCTAAGTTGTCCGGCGCACGTTGGGAGGGAATCGCGTTTGAGGGCAACGACAGTGATTGGCGGTCGATCCGCAAGAAATCTGCGCGGACAGAGCGGGCCGCGCCCGGGCGCCCGGGTTGCGCATCGTGCGACTTTGATTCATGATTCCGTCGCCGGCGCCTGCGTCGGTGGGGCCTGGAATCCCCTGTGCGACACTGATCATCGACGGCACGCGTGGAGCGCGGATGCCGGTCGCCGACGACGTCGGACCCCTGCGCTTGCGCATGGGCCCGGGTCGCGAGCCGCCTCGGGATTCCCGACTTCTCAGGAGAGCCGGAGAAGCGTTGTGACAGAGGCGAAACAGCTCGGCGTCAACGATCAGGACGGGCTGAACCGCCTGTATCGGCAGTACAGCGTCTGGCTGGGCCGACGCCTTCGGCCCGCGCTGGGGTCGGAGGCCGCCGCCGACGTCGTGCAGGAAACCTACATCCGCGCGGCGCCCTACGCCCTGAGCGATATCCGCCATCCCAAGGCGTTTCTTCTCAAGATCGCCATGAACCTCCTGAGAGACGAGCGACGGTCCAGAGCGCGCCGTGAACCGGCGGAGCACGGCCCTGACATGGTCAACCACGAGCACGCTTCGCAGATCGAGGAAATCCTGCTCGCGCAGATTCTCCATTCGATGCCGGCCCTGTACCGGCATGTTTTCGTGCTCAATCGCTTTGACGGCATGACCTATCCCGAAATCGCCCGGACCCTCGACGTGAGCGTGAAAACGGTGGAGTGGCGGATGGCCAGGGCGATGGAATACTGCGCGTCCCGGATGGATCTGTGAGGCAGGGCGGATGACGATCGAGGGCGGCATCGACAAGAGGGGGCGAGAAGCGGCCGACTGGTTCGCCCTACTCAACCAGCGCAGGGTCGCGACGGCGGATCTGAAGGCTTTCAGCGCCTGGCGTCGCGATCCCGAGAACGCGCGGGCGTTCGGCAAGCTCGAGGCGGTGTGGGACACCGCCGGCGGCCTGGCGAACACGCCGGAGATCGCCCGGATGAAGGCGGAGGCCAGGACCTCGGCGCGCAAGGGAGCGCGAGGCGAGGGGCGACGGATCGTTCTGGTCGGCGTCGGCGCCGGAACGGTTGCGGCGCTCGTTCTGGGAGCGACGACGCTCTGGTGGTTCCAGCAACCGACGCGCTACACGACGGCGGTCGGGGAGCAGCGAACCATCGCGCTCGAGGATGGCTCGCGGCTGACGCTCGACACGGCCTCGGAAGCGGCGGTCCGCTTCAGCGGATCACGCCGGTCCGTCGTGCTCACCCATGGTCAGGCCATGTTCGATGTCGCAAGCGATGCCCGCCGCCCCTTCGTCGTGCAGGCCGGTGACGCCCGGATCATCGCGGTCGGGACGCGCTTCGACGTCCGGCGGAGCGGCGACGGAGCGCGGGTCGTCCTGGTGGAAGGGCGAGTGGATGTGCGGGTGGACGGTCACGCGGACTCGCGCTGGTCGCTCACGCCCGGACAGCAGGTGACGACCTCGGCGACCAGACCTCGGATCGCGGTCGCCGATGTCGCCGCATCGACCAGCTGGGCCGCCGGGCGTCTGACGTTTGACGAGACGCCCATCGCCCAAGCCGTCGCGGAGATGAACCGCTACAGCCGCGCCCCGATCGAACTTCGGGATGACCGGGTGTCGTCGGTCCTCGTGAGCGGGGTCTTCAACGCCGGTGACACTGAGGGTTTTGTGGCGGCCCTGACCGATCTCTACGCGCTCGAGGTGACCCGGGGCGACGACGGCCGTACGGTTCTCAGCCGACGTCAGTGAAATAGTTCGACCGACGAGTTAGGGGAAGCGTCGTCGTCAGTCGTCTCATCTCCAATCCGCGCATCCGCGGTCAGGAAGATGGGGGAATTTCATGGGCCAGCGAGTTACATCGGCGGCGTTCGCGGCATTGATGATGGGGATTGCGACCCCCGTCATCGCGCAGTCCGGTGAAGCGGAGCGACGCTTCGACATCGCCGCTGGGCCGCTGGATCGGGCCCTTCCGGTTCTGGCGCAGCAAAGCGGCCTTCAAATCCTCTACCCCAGTGCTTTGGTTGCGGGTCGTCGCGCGTCTCCGGTTTCGGGCGCCCACACGCCCAGAGCGGCGCTCACACTGCTCTTGCGGGACACCGGCCTGTCGTTCCGGCAAAGTCGGCCGACAGTCTTCGTCCTGTTCGATCCCGCTGCGCGGGCTGAGGCTTCGGACGACGCCTTCGAGGTGGAAGACGTCGTCGTCACCGGCACCTATCTGCGGGGAGCCGAAAGCCCTTCGCCGGTGACGGTCGTGACGCAAGCCGATGTCGATCGTCAGGGACGGTCGACAGTCGCCGACACGCTCGCCGCGCTTCCGCAGAACTTCACGGGCGCCGCTTACGAGGGATCGGCCAATACCGGGGCGGACCGCTCCGGCCGCAATGTCAGCTCGGCGACAGGGGTGAACCTGCGGGGCCTCGGGGCGGACGCGACCCTGGTCCTCGTCAACGGCCGTCGCGTCGCCGGGACCGGCAACGCCGGCGACTTCGCGGACATCTCCAACATCCCGTCCAGCGCGATCTCCCGCGCCGATGTCCTCCTCGACGGGGCGTCCGCCCTCTACGGCGCCGACGCCGTCGGCGGTGTCGTGAACATCATCCTGAAGTCCCGCTTCGAGGGGGCCGAGACGCGGCTTCGCCTCGGCGCCACGAGCGATGGCGGCGCAAATGAAACCCTCGTCTCGCATGCCGGAGGCTTCGACTGGGGAAGCGGGAGCGTTGTCGCGGCGTACGAATATCACGACCGTGGCGAGCTCGAGGGCGCGGACCGGAACGCCACGTCGGACGCCGATCTTCGCCGTCTCGGCGGCACGGATCATCGTCCATTGTTCGCAGCGCCCGGAAACATCGTCCGGCTGGATGCGGCGACCGGCGGCTATGTGCCGCTCTTCGCCATCCCGACCGGACAGAATGGCGTCGGCCTGCGTCCAGGCGACTTCGTCGCGGGGCGGGTGAACCGAACCAGTCAGATCGAAGGCCAATGGTTCCTGCCTCATCAAGAGCGGCAAAGCGTCTTCCTGGCCGCGCAGCAGAACCTTCCCGGCGGCTTCCGTATCGACGGGGACGTTCGCTACACCGAGCGGGACTATGTGCTGAAAACCGCGGCCGACATCACGACCCTGACGGTCACCAGCGCCAATCCGTATTTCGTCTCCCCCAACGGCTCGACCTCGCACGAGATCGCCTATTCGTGGATCGACGACCTCGGTCCCGCCCGAACGGATGGGTCGACCGAAAGTCTGGGTGGAGCCGTCGGCATTTCCGGCGACGTCTTCGGATGGAACGTCTCGGCCTACGCCAGCGGCGCTCGCGAACGGAACGGGCGCCGACTGTCGAACCGGGTGCAGACGACGTTCCTGCAGGAGGCGCTCGGCGCCCGAGCGGATATTGCGACCACTCCGTTCCGCACGACGGTGGACGGGTTCTTCAACCCGTTCGGCGCGCCCGCTTCAAACTCTGCCGCGATCCTCGCTCACATCGGGTCCGGCTACACTTCGGTCGAGTACGAGAGCGCCGTGGAAAGCCTGAACCTGCGGGTCGACGGCACGGTTCTGGACCTGCCGGGCGGACCTCTGCGGATCGCCGCCGGGATCGACGCTCGCCGGGAAACATATGAGACGGAGGGCGAGAACTTCCTGTCGGGAACCGCGCCGCGGCTTGTCGCCCCCGTCAGTTTCGAACGGGAGGTCAGGTCCGCCTTCTTCGAGTTGCGGGCGCCCTTCGTCAGCGCGACCAATGCCCGTGCAGGCCTCGCTCGCCTGGAACTTTCGGTGGCGGGGCGGATCGAGGATCACGAAGGCGTCGGCGAGACCGAGAACCCCAAGCTCGGCGTCCTTTACGGCCCGACCGCCGACATCCTGTTCCGGACATCATGGGGGACGTCCTTTCGCGCTCCCTCCCTTCGCGAACTCAACAACGCCTATCAGATCGGCCCGTCCTTCCTGAACCGGGCAGGCGGCAGCGTTCTGACGCTGATCCAGTACGGCGGCAATCCGAACCTTCGACCGGAGACCGCTGACTCGGTGACGGCGGGATTCGTCTGGACCCCCTCGGACTACGAGGGATTCCGTCTCGAGGGGAACTGGTTCCGGACCCGGTTCAATGACCGGATCGGCAATCCCGTGATCCAGAACCTCACCAACGCCCTGAACGATCCCTCGCTCGCCCCCTTCGTCCGCAATGTTTCGCCGACGACCTCCGCAGAGGATCGCGCCCTCGTGCAGGCGTTGCTCGATCATCCCGGCAACTTCAACCCGTTGGTCTATCCCGCCACCGCCTATGGCGTGATCGTCGACAACCGCTTCGTGAACGCCGCAGGGGTCGAGGTGGAGGGGCTGGATCTCTCGGTGCGTTACGCCTTCACAATGCTGGACGGCGAGATGCGTCTCGACGGCTCGGTGACCCATCTTCTGACCAACGATAGAGAGATCACCGCCGCCTCGCCGACCGAGGATCTTCTTGGCGACCCGAACTTCCCCGCGCGCTGGCGTGGGCGCGCCGGGGCGCAGTGGACGCGTGGGCCGCTCACGCTCGGCCTGATCGGGAACTACGTCAGCGGAGGCCGCGACCCGCTGACCAATCGCCAGATCGATGACTGGACCACCTTCGATGGCCAACTGCGTTTCGATCTGCCGGCGGCCTGGACCGAGGGCCTCTCCGTGAGCCTCAACATCCTCAATCTGTCGAACGCCGAGCCGCCCTTCTATGATGGCCTGCCCCCGTGGGGTGATCCGGTTTCGATGTTAGTTCATGGGCGGGCCTGACGCCATGGTTGGGTTGGGCGAGCGCGCGCCTTCAAGCGCTGGCGCGCTCGCCCACGGCACGATGTTTCCGCTGCGAGGGATGACGGCTTCCGGCGCCGGCGGTCGGTATTTCAGGGCGCTGTGGGGGCGCATGGTGTTGAAGTGACGCCGCCACGCCTCGATCAGGACCTGGGCCTCGGCCAGGCTGAAGAAGGTCTCGCCGTTCAGCAGTTCATCCCGGAGCTTGGAGTTGAAGCTCTCGCAGTAGCCGTTCTCCCAAGGACTGCCCGGCTCTATGTAGGCCGTCTGGGAGCCGACAGCTGCGATCCATTCGCGCAGGGCAGTGGCGATGAACTCCGGTCCGTTGTCGGAGCGAACATAGGCGGGCGGCCCGCGCAGGATCATCAGGTCCGCCAGGGTCTCCAGCACGTCGGTGGAGTTGAGCTTGCGCTTGACCCGGATCGCCAGGGCCTCGCGCGTGAACTCGTCGATGACGCAGAGCATGCGGAACTTCCTGCCGTCCTGAGTGCGATCCTCGACGAAGTCGTAAGACCAGACATGGTTGGGCCGTTCAGCGCGCAGCCGCACGCATGACCCGTCGTTGAGCCAGAGCCGACCGCGTTTCGGCTGTTTCTGCGGGACCTTCAGCCCTTCCCGTCGCCAGATCCGCTGAACCCGTTTGGCGTTCACCGACCAGCCCGCCTGATGCAGCAGCGCCGTGATCCGGCGGTAGCCGTAACGGCCATAGGTCGCCGCCAGTGCGGTGATGTCCGCTGTCAGCGCCGCCTCGTCGGCGCGGCCCCTCGGCGTCTTTCTCTGGGTTGAGCGATGCTGTCGGAGCACCGCGCAGGCGCGCCGCTCCGACACCTTCAACTCGGCCCGCACCTTGTCGATGCAGGCCCGGCGACGGGAAGGGCTCAGAAGTTTCCCCGCGCCGCCTCCGACAGGATCAGCTTGTCCAGCGTAAGGTCCGACACCGCCCGACGAAGCCGGGCGTTCTCCAGCTCCAGCGCCTTCATCCGCTTGACCTGATCGGTCTTCATGCCCCCGAACTCCGCTCGCCAGCGGAAGTAGGTCGTCTCCGTCACCGCGATCGTCTTCACCGCCTCCGCGATCGACTTGCCTTGCCCGGTCAGCACTTCGACCTGGCGCAGCTTGGCGATGATCTCTTCGGGCTTGTGACGCTTCCTGGCCATCCTTGGCTCCATCCATTCCGGTCCGCAGACCAACATAAGGGATGGATCACTTCAAAGGGCGCAGACCACAACGACGCGGGCTTTCGGTAAGCGGCAAAGGCTTTCGGCTCTGAGCAGCACCACCAGACCACTCGCGCGGAGATACGCCGAACTGGCGTTTAAAAGCCGTCGCAAAGTGAGCCGGCGTATACCCGACCCGGTACGCTGTCTGGGTCGCGCCGTAGCCGCTCCGCAGCAGGGATGCGGCGGCGGCCAAGCGGCAGTCAGTGAGATAGGCGCCAATCGTTGTTCCGAAACTTTGACGGAAAGCCGAGGTCAGGGTCCTCGGACTGCATTTCAGTCGAGCGGCGAGACTGTGGATGGTGAGAGTCCCGGCAAACTCGACATCGACGATCTCCCGCGCGGCATTTGCCAAGCTTAGACTCCGTGACGATTCCAGTGTCTCGGAACTCGTTGCGAGGCACTGTTCCAGCACCGCGAATAGTGCAAGCGAGCGACCTTCGATAGCGAGGTCGCGCGCCGTACCCTGAAACCATTCGTCAATCGGCGCCACGAGCGCCGCGACTATTCGCGGCGGAATCCTCTCAACCCCCATGCACACGTTATCGGGAATGGCTGCGAGACAAGCTGGCAGATCGTGGTCCGCCAAAGTTTGCCAGTCGATCGACAGCCCCGCCGAACGGAACTCACCTGAAGACACCGCCGTGCGCAATCGAATTGGCTCCCGGCTGCTCAAGACCGACAATCCGGATCGAGCCAGTGAAAGCTCACCGAAGGATGTTTGACTTGCCATCGACGGTGCGAAACCACAGCTGATGTGAAGGCCGGCTGGGATCTCGGCCTCGTAGTTGACGCCGGAGAAGTTTCGACCCTTGGACAGATAGAATGTGCCCGACGTGGAGGGGTGCCGCGCGTGCTGGGTTGCGCCGCCCGCTGCCCGACTGACTTTCTGTATCCACTCGTCCTTCACGCCTGGAGCTATAGGCGATCACTAGTCGGTCCGCTAACTATTCCAAGATGACGAGATCGTTCGCAGCACCGCCCCAAGAACAGGCGGCAAGATTGGCGTCGAGACCCGCACCGTATCGCCCTACGGATCCCAGGGCTTCATTTCGCTGGTCTAGAACGGTTAGTTTTTCTCGCGCCGAACGATATTCCGCACAGGCGGTGTCCCGGTCGCCGGCGGCTCTGGCGATGTTCGCCATTGTGACGTGTGCCAGCACTAAGCGGTTCGACCGCGCGGGTGTCGGGTTTCGGCGCAGCACGTCTTGGTGCATCGCGATCACGCCGCGCTGGAGGGCGATGGCTTCGCTGTGCCGCCCGTCCGCGCTCAGCGCCTGAGACCGGGCCTGCTGCACGTTCGCGGCGAAGGCGCGCAGTCCATCGTCGTTGCTCTCGATTTGCAGCAGCCGGTCGAGGATGCTCGACGCCTGGTCGAGGAAGCGGCGCGCCTGTCCGGCGAGCGCGGGCGATTGGGTGGCGGAACTGTAGCCGACGTTGGCGTTCCAAGCCAAAGCATAGAGGATGTTGGGATCGCCGGGGTTCGCGCGCTCAGCTTCGCGAAAGAGCCTCTCGGCTTCCAATAGATCGGCCACCGCGTCATCGGGCTGGTCGAGGAAATAATGGTGGATGCCGCGATAGTAGCGTGCATAGGCGCGGTCGAGGGATGCGTCTGAGCTGTCCCGCATGGCCGCCGGCCATTCCGCGATTTCCGCTTCAAGAAGGTCGGACAGGCGCGGCATGTCGTCGAGCGAGGCGGTCAGCGTCGTCATGTCCAGTTCCGCCTTGCGGACATTCCGGCGCGCCATGTGCCAACGCCGGTCCCGTGCGGCGGACGGCACGGCGGCCAGAACGGCGTGCGCCTCGACGAGGCGCGCGGCGGCGGCGTCCGTCTTGGAGTCGATGTGCCCTAGGATCATCGCCAGCGACGCCTGGGCTTCGGCGAGGTCCGGCGCGGAAGGCTCTCGCAGGTCGCGGATCATGCCGATCGCGCGCTCCAGGTTGGCGCGGGCGTTTTCGAACTGGCCGAGATGCGGTCGGTCGGGAACGCCTTGGGCGCGGGCGAGCGCGATGAAGCCGCGTGCCGCCTCCAGCTTCAGCGCGTCGTCGGCGCCGGGCGAGGCGGCGAGCGCGGACAGATAGCGGCCGGCTTGCTCGGCCAAGTCGGCGCGCGCCTTGGTCGAGCCCGCGATGCGCTCCAGCTGGCTGTTGAGGTCGAAGATCATGTAGCCGGCCAGGGCGCGCACTTCCTCGAACCGCTGCTCCTCGGCGACACGGGCGCGCTCGGCGCGGCAGTAGGAGACCAGCGCGACGATCAGCGCGGCGAGGATCAGCGCCAGCGCGACGGCGGCGGCGGTGACGGGCCAGCGGTAGCGGCGCACGAATTTGCCGATCGCATAGCCCCGCCCGCCATTGCGGGCGGTGACGGTGCGGCCGGTGGCATGGCGGTCGAGATCGTCCATCAGCGCATCGACCGAGGCGTAACGATCGGCGGGGTCGAGCGCGGTGGCGGTGGCGATGATCGCCTTCAGGTCGGCGTCGGGCGCGTGGTCTTCCACCAGCACGTCGAGCAGGCGGCCCAGCGAAAAGACGTCGCTGAGCGTGGTGGCGCCGACGCCCGCCATGCGCTCGGGCGCGGCGAAGCCGGGCGTCAGGCTGAGGCCGGCGAGCGAGGGATAGGGCGAGGACGCCGCGCCGTCGCCGCCCTCCGCCTCGGGCGGCTTGGCGATGCCGAAGTCGATCAGGCGCGGCGCGCCATCGGCGGCGACCAGCACGTTGGACGGGGTGATGTCGCGGTGGACGATCAGATTCTGATGGGCGAAACGCACCGCGTCGCACACCTGACGGAACAGCGCGAGGCGCGCGGGGATGCCGAGCGAGTTGTCCGCCGCCCAGTCGGTGATCGGGCGGCCATCGACATATTCCATGACGATGTAGGGCTCGCCCCGCTCGGTCGCGCCGCCGTCGTGAAAGCGGGCGATGTTGGGATGGACGAGGTCGGCCAGCGTCTGCCGCTCGGCCAGGAACCGTTGGATCAGCGCGTCGGACAGGACGCCCGGTTTGACCAGCTTGATCGCGGCCTGATGGCGGAAGTCGTCGGATGCCCGCTCGCCGAGATAGACCGCGCCCATGCCGCCCTGGCCGATGCGGCGGACAATGCGATAGGCGCCGATCCGTTCGGGCAGCGGCGCGTCTACGCTGGCCTGCGCGCCGCCGGTGTGGACCGCGACGGACGCCGCCCGGTCGGCGGCGAACAGCGACAGGACGCGGTCGGCGAGAGCCTTGTCGGCGCCGGCCTGCTGCATGACCCAGGCTTCGCGGGCGGCGGCGGGGCGGTCCAGCGCCGCCTCGAACAGGGCGAGCGCGCGCTGATCGAGCGAACGGTCGGTCATTCCGGGCGCTCCTGCATGGCTTGCATCAGCCAGGCGCGGGTCGAGCGCCAGCGGCGCTTCACGGTTGGGGCGGACTGGCCGGTGACGGCGACGATCTCGTCGATCGTCATCCCGCCGAAATAGCGCATCTCGACGAGGCTCGCGCGGTCGCGGTCCCAGCCTTCGAGTTCGATGAGCGCGGCGTTGAGATCGAGCAAGTCCACCGGCGGCGCCTCGGCGCCCATGCCGGTGACGAGGGTCACGCGGTGATGGTCCCGCTTTTCCGTCAGACGCGCGCGGGCGTGATCGACCAGCACCTGCCGCATGACGCGCGCAGACAACGCCAGGAAGTGCGCCTTGTCGCGCCAATCGATCCGCTCCAGCGGGATCAGGCGCAGCACGGCCTCGTTGACCAGGTCGCCGCTGGACAGAGAGCTATGGCGCTCGCGGCGCAGGAGAGCGGCGGCGACGGTGCGAAGTTCGTCATGCGCCAGCGCGAACAGCCGGTCGCCCGCCGCCGCGTCGCCCGCCTGCCAGGCGTGCAGCAGTGCGCGGCTATCCTCGTCCCCGGCGATCCCGTCCCCGTCCCCCATAGTCGGGATGCTAGCAAGACGCGGGCCGCGCGGGAAGCTTTGGCGCAAACGCGGCATCGGGCGGGCGCTCATCGTGCGAGCCGGGCAAAGCAGAAGGTGGCGTCGTCGCGGCTGGGTCCGTCCGCCTTGTGCGCGAGCCATGTCGGCAGGGCGCCGGCTTCCACGGACGCCGCGCCGTAGGTGAAGGCTTCGCGACAGGCGAACGACTTCGACACGCCATCAGTCGAAACGGAGACGAAGTCCGGCGTCTCCTCGGCGATGTGGAGGCGAAAGCGCGACAGCGCGTCGGACTGGCACAGCGAATAGGTGCGCTCGCCGTCCAGACCGTCGTCGGGCAGCGGGCGAACGATCCGGCGCGCGCCGAAGCCGAGCAGCGCGTCGCCGTCGCCGATCTGGACCACGACCGTCCGGCGCCCATCGCCGGCGGCTGCGACCAAAGTCGCGCCGTAGGGGACCATTGGGCCGCCGCCCAGCCGGGCGGTCACCAGGTCGAGCAGATTGGGGTTGTCGGCGGCATAGGCGCGCACCGCGGTGCGCCAGTGGTCGAGGATGGATGTGGGGATCCGATGCGCGTCGGCGCCGTCGCGCGCCGCGATCCAGTCGGCCAGCACCGCCGCCGCCGCGTTCACCGCGAAGGCCGCGCCGATCGCGGAGCGATAGTGGATCGGGGAGCCGTGGCCGTCCGCCACGGCGATGACGAAGCAGTCGCCCTCGGTCCAGGCGTGGAAGGCGTCCTGATTGTCCTGCCCGGCGTCAGCGTGGCGCGCGCCACGCGCGGATGCGCCGGCGACGCGCCAGAAGGACGAGGTTTCCCGCGGCGCGACAGGGGTTGGGCGGCTCAGGGCGACGGTTGGACTCAAGCGAGTTACTCCAGCGCGCAAGTGCGCTCGACCCTGACAGGCGCGATCGTCGGTCAAAACGGATCACCCCAATGATCCGTTTTTTCAAAAATCACGCCTCTCTCAAATGACCCCCCGGTTTTCGCGGTGGTCAGGAGAGAGAAAGGAAGGATCGATGAACTTCGATGAACTGCCCCCGTCGCAGTCACACCGTCTGCTGCCGCTCGGCGAGAGCCGGATCGAGACGCGCGACGGCCAGCCCTGGCTGATCGTCACGGGCGAGGCGCCCTGCGCCAACATGGAGGTCGCCCTGCACCCCTACTTCTACATCGAGCGGCCCGACTGGTGGTCGATCGAGCTGGTGGGGAACGTGCCGGGCGGCTTTTGCCTTGAAGCGATCACGCCCTACACCGTCGCCCGACCGCTGCGCGGGATCACCGGCCACAAGGGCATCACCGTGGTCGGCGCCGACGAAACTCGCAACCACGCAATCCAGGACGACTGACGTCGCCCGATCGCATCTGCAAATCACAGGAGAGAGACATGACAAACAGTCACGATGCCGATGGCGGCTATTCCACCCGCAAAGTCGAAGGCGGCTTCGATCTGGAGTTCAACGGCAAGGTGGTGATGCACCTGCGTGGCGAAGACGGAAGCCTGACGGCACAGGCCCCGACCGGCCTCGCCTCGTCCGATGACGACAAACAGCGGTGTTTCGACAACTGCTTCGCGAACTCCGACCAGACGGCCGGTGCGGCGAAAGCCTGCGCGAAGAAATGCGGGCTGGAATAAATCCCGGAAACGCGGGGCTTTCGACGGGGTGCGAACTTTTTTTCGTGCCCCGTCATTTTTTTTGATCCGTTTTCCGATCGATCCCGCCTCTCCGGGGTGAGGCCGCATTTTCGCGGTTGGCGAAACCGCGTCCGGGCGGCGCAACAGGGAGAGAGACATGGGTCAGGGGATCGTCGCGGGGATCGCGCGGGCGCGGTCGGTTCGAGCGCGGATGCTGTTGGGCGGCGCGTCGGCGGTGGCGATGCTGGCGGCGGGGCTGGCGGCCAGCCCGGCGACGGCGCAGCAGGTCACGCCTGGAAGCGCGCAATGCCCCGTGGTCGATGGCGTTGTGACGTGCAGCGGCGATATCCGCAGCGGCTTCAACAGTGGTTTCAACGATTCTCTTCGGCGCTTCGTATTCCGCGACTTGACCCAACCAATTCAGCCGCCCAATCGTGCCAACGGCATCACGATCAATTCCTCGCGTCCGGATGTCGAACTCGATTCATCGGTTCGAGTAGATATCAATAAGACACTCCGCGAGTCCGGCTACGTCAGCGCTCTCTACTTGGGAGGTGGGGCCAACACGGTCTTGAACAACGGCTCGCTGACAGCAAGGGGTTTCGGAGACACGGTAGGGATCTACGTGAATGGCCGGAGCCGGGTCGGTCAGCCACTCGCGATCGTCAACAATGGTACGATCGATCTCCGGACTACTGCGGGAGATAGCGGGACCACCAACTACTTGAACTACGGAATCCTAGCCGAGCAGGCTGAATCTCTCACAATCCGCAATGCTGGTCTGATTGATGTTGCGGGAGTGCGTGGAAGCGCTGGCATCCGGGTTACCGACAACGACCTTGGCACCTCAATCCCGTCAGTCCTTATTGAAAATACGGGGACGATCCGCAGGGCAGATTTGGATTTTGCTTGGAACGCCTCGATACGAGATGAGAATCCCGACGCGATCGCAATCGTTCTTCCGTTCTTCAACGATGTAACAATTCGAAACTCCGGCAGGATCGAAGGCGGTGAAATTCTTGTCCAACGAATCGACCGAAGCGGCACTGCGACTACTGCCAACGGCAGGATTTCGATTGATAACAGCGGTGACTTGGTAAATTCAAGAATCTGGGTGGAGGACGCCAATGAACTCAACCGGCGGCGTGTTCAGAATTACGATATTCAGATAACGAACACAGGAACGATTGAGAATGGGGGGATAAACTTCCTACACACATTCCGAGCGGAGGGGAGTGATCTGAACGTCCGCATTTTGAATGACGGGAACATCACTAATCGCCCTAGTACCGGATTATTTGGTCCGGCTGGCTCGACCCAGCAAGCCATCTTTGTCAACACTGAGGCGTCGTCTATATCCGATCCGCGCGAAAACGTGGAAGTTATAAATCGCGGAAACATCACGATATTCCCTACGGCGCAAGGCACGTCCAATATTTCGAGTGCGGTTGATTTACGTGTTCTAGGGAATCTATCGCTGCTGAATGAAGGTTCCATCAATAGTGGGAGTAATCCAGCAGTTCTGGCAGCCGCTTTTGGCCAGAACAGCCTCGTCAAGGTTTTAAACCGAGGTTCCATAGATACTAACGGCGGCGATTCGGCGTTTTACGGCTTGCAAGCCTCATCACGAGCCGGAACCGTTGATCTTTCCAACAGCGGCACAATCAGCATCGCTAGCACCCGAGCCAATCCCCGTATGTTCGACGGTGACGTGGATGGCACCCGCTATACATTCTACTATGGGCCGAGCGGTCGAGCAGGCCTGAGCGCATTGAGTCAGGTAGATATAGCCCTTCAGTCCGATGGCGACATCACAGTGGCGGGCGCTGATAGTGCAGGAATTTATTTCAAGTCTATCAGTTATAGCGAAGCGAATTATCAGGATTTCCTGAGCAGAGGAAATTTGCCAGCTGGCTATTCGCGAGACGCAGATTTAGGAAGCATCGTTTCAGTTAACGTCACGCGAAACATCACCGCTTCCGGAAATGCTTCATTCGGCATATTCGGAGTGCTTGGGCTTTCGCAAGATAGGCCCAATTTTGCGAGGGGAGAGTTCGCAGTTGATAACGATGGAACCTCAAGCGTAATCGCGGTTGCGCCCGGCGTGACCATCACTGGAGGCAGCGGCATGGGGTCCGGCATCTACATAATGGGTGCTGGTAAGATGACGTTGAATAATCAAGGTTCCATCGCGAGCGCGGGCAGCGCCGGCACCGGCGGCGTGCTAATCGGCGATACTCTGTTCTCCGGGGATGCTACGACACCGGGAGAATTTTTCGTCGCTCCTAACCTCCGCCTGCACCTAGTCGACAGCGTCAACACCGGCAGCATCATCTCGACCGGCGGCTATGGCGTTCGTGTCGCCAATGGTGGTTTGCTAAACTTCCGCAACGACGGTCTGATCCGGGGCGGTGAAGGTTCGATCGGCGCCAGCCATACCAGCCAGATCGTCAACGGCGGATCGGGGATTCTGGACGGCCGCATCGCGCTGAATGGCGCGGGAAGCGTGCTGACAAATCACGGAGCGATCCAGGTTTCGTCGCCCGGCTTCGTCTCGCACACGATCAACGGTGACTATACACAGAGCGCGAGCGGCCTGCTGTCGCTACGCTCCGGTGCGGGCGGGCGCGATACGTTCAACGTCACCGGGGATATGGTGTTCGACGGCCAGCTGAGGCTGGCTCTTGGAGCACCGTCCAGTTCGGCGCTCATCAATGTCGGGGGCAACCTGACGCTGGGCGGCACGCTTTCCGTCACGGACGCGGGCGGGTTCGGTGACGGCGTGTATCGCATCTTCAACTATGGCGGCACGCTGACCGACAACGGCATGACGCTCGGGCCGCTTCCGGCAGGGGCGAACGGCAACATCCAGACGGTGTTCGCCGGACAGGTCAACCTGGTGGTCGGGCGCGGCCTCCAGTTCTGGGATGGGGGCAACACCACCGCGAACCTGGCCGTCGATGGCGGATCGGGCGTCTGGAACAACACCACGACCAACTGGACGCGCAGCGAAGGCGATGTGAACGAGGCGTGGCAGGGTCGCGGCGCGGTTTTCCAAGGAACGGCGGGCACCGTGACGATCGCGCCCGAGGGCGTGTCGGCCAGCGGCCTCCAGTTCGCGGTGAACGGCTACACCCTGACGGGCGGTGTGCTGACGCTGGCGACCCCAGCTTCCGTGCGCGTCGGCGACGGCAGCGCGGCCGGGGCTTCGATGAGCGCCACCATCGCCAGCGTCATCGCGGGCACGTCCGGTCTCGATAAGACCGACTTCGGCACGCTGATCTTGTCGGGCACGAACACCTATACGGGCGGCACGACCGTCAGCAGCGGTGTTTTGCAGGTGTCGCGCGACGCCAACCTAGGCGCGGCCTCGGGAGGGGTCACGCTGAACGGCGGCACACTGCGATTCAGCGCGGAGGGCAGCTCGGCGCGAAACTTCACCGCCGGGGCATTGGGCGGCACGCTGGAGAACGCCAACGCCCTGCTGCTGTCCGGCGTGATCGACGGCGCGGGCGCGTTCCGCAAGATCGGCGCGGGCAACCTGATCCTGACCGGCGACAGCTCCGGGTTCGGCGGCACGTTCAACCTGGCCGCCGGGGCGATGCGGCTGGACGGTCAGCTTGGCGGGACGCTGAACGTCGCCTCCGGCACGCGGCTGAGCGGCGCGGGGACGCTGCGGAACGCGGTGATCTCCGGCACGGTGAACCCCGGCACGGGCAACGGCATCGGCACGTTGAACGCCAGCGGCAACGTGACGTTCGCGGCGGGCTCGACCTATGAGGTCGACGTCACCGTGGACGGGCGCGCCGACCGGCTGAACGTGACGGGCACGGCGACGCTCCAAGGCGGCAACGTCTCGGCGTTGTTCCAGGGCACGAACAACGATGCCTGCGGGGCGTCGATCACCTCGACGATCCTGACCGCGCAGGGGGGGATCAGCGGCACGTTCGCGGGGGTCAGCACCAACTACGCCTTCCTGACCCCGACCCTGAGCTACGACGCCAACAACGTGCGGCTGACGCTGGCGCGCAACGCCGCCACCTTCACCGAGCGCGGCGTGACGGCGAACCAGCAGTCGAGCGCGGCGGCGGCGGAGCGGCTGGGCTGCGGGAACGCGGTCTACAACGCGATCATCCCGCTGGAGGTCGACACGGCGCGCTACGCCTTCGATCAGCTGTCGGGCGAAGCGCACGCCAGCGCGCGCAGCGGCCTGCTCGACGACAGCCGCTTCTTCCGCGACGCCATGCTGGCGCCGGGCGAACGTCGCGGCGCCTGGGGCAACGTCTACGGCTCGTGGGGCCGGATGGACGGCGACGGCAACGCCGCGCAGGTCAAGCGCGACGGGACCGGCCTGTTCGCCGGCGTCGACGTGCCGCTGGGCGAGACGTTCTCGGCCGGGATCGGCGGCGGCTACAGCCGTTCCGACTATGCCGTCGCCGACCGCGTGTCGTCGGCGGAGGTCGAGAGCTGGCACCTGGGCGCGCGCGTCGGCGTGCAGGCGGGCGGGTTCGACCTGTCGGCCGGCGCGGCGATGGCGTGGCACAGCTTCGACATGGAGCGGGCGATCGTCTTCCCCGGCTTCAGCGAGACCGCCTCGTCCCGCTATGACGGCGAGACGCGTCAGGCGTTCGGCCGCGTGGGCTATGCGATGCGCCTGAGCGACGCGACGGCGGTCGAGCCGTTCGCCGAGGTCGCGTGGGTCGAGGTCAAGACCGACGCCTTCGCCGAGACCGGCGGCGCGGCGGCGCTGTCGGGCCGGGCGGAGACGGACGACGCGGTGTTCACGACGCTAGGCGCGCGCGGATCGACGCAGGTCGGCGGGCTGAGCCTGTCGGGCCGGCTGGGCTGGCGTCACGCCTTCGATCTCGATCCGGCGCGGAGCCGCGTGTCGTTCGCGGGCGGCGACGCCTTCACCGTCACCGGCGCGCCGATCGCCGAGGACGCGCTGGTGGTGGACGCCGGGGCCGAGTTCACCTTCGGCCGGGGCGCCCGCCTGAGCGTCGGCTACAGCGGCCAGATGGGCGACGGCGTCCGCGATCACGGCGCACGCGCGATGCTGCGTGTTCCGTTCTGAGGAAAGGACGGCCGCTCGGCCGTGAAATGAGCGATGCCCTTTGATATCCGCCAGCTTCGTTACGCGATCGCGGCGGCCAATCATGGGAGCCTCTACAAGGCGGCCCGCGCGCTGGACGTCGAGCAATCGACGCTCAGCCGCGGCATCCTCCGGCTGGAACGATCGCTGGGCGCGCCGATCTTCAATCGCTCGCGGGCCGGCGTGACGCTCACTCACGCCGGCATCGCCTTCATTCAAAGCGCGACGCCGCTGGTCACGTTGAGCGATCGGCTCGTGGCGATCATGCGATCCGCCGGTCAAGGCCGGCTCGGCGGGCTGATGCTGGGGCACAATGGGTCGATGTCGGCCGGCAACCTGCGCGCCACCCTGCTCGGCTGGCGCGACGCGAACCCCGACGTGGACGTGGATGGGGTCGAGGCCGATCGGAGCGTGCTGCTCGCCGGGCTGGACACCGGCGAAATCGACGTGGCGATCCTGATGGGCGCGGCCGCGCACAACGGTTTCCGGTGCGAACCGCTGTGGAGCGAGCGCGTCCTTGTCGCCCTCCCCGCCAGCCATCGACTGGCCGAGCGCGACATCGTGCAATGGACGGATCTTCGCGGTGAACAGTTCCTGTTCACCGTCGCCGACCCGGGACCGGAGAAGCGCGACATCCTTCTCGGTAAGCTGGGCTCATCGGGCTGCACGCCCGCGATCCGGATGCACCGCGCCAGCCGCGAGACCATCCTTAGCATCCTGGGCGGCACGACGGCGGTGACGCTGGTTTGCGAGAGTTCGACGGGGGCACGCTATCCCGATGTCGTCTATCGCCCGATCGACGGCGAGCAAGGCCAGGCCCTGATTGGTTATTCGGGATGTTGGCGCGACGACAACGCCAATCCCGCGCTGCGCCGGTTCCTCCAGTTCATCAAAAATCGCTACGCGCTGTCTTTTGAGATCGCGTCACGAATGAGGTAAAATGGCGGGCGTCATTTGGAGTGCATCCGATGCAGAGCAGTAAAGCCGTCATCGTTGCCGCGATCGTCTGTCTCATCGTTGGTTTCACCGCTGGGTTCGTTCTTCGCCCGGTCATCGCACCGCCGACCGCGACCGGCGAACGCGCGCCCGGCGTCGTCAGCGCGTCGGCGTCGAGATCGTCGGAGCCACGAGGCGTCCAGTATTTCGAGGCCAACATCGAGGAGGCGCGGCGCGTCGTTGCGGGCTGCACCCACGGCTCGATCCGGGGCGGCGAGTGTGCGAACGCCGAACAGGCCATCGTCACCGTCGACTCCGCCGAGCGGCGTCGACGTTTCTTCGATCGGTAGTCCGTCGCACTCAGCCGCTTTGCGGTCGGCGATTGCGGACGAAGCCTCGATCGCTGCCCATGAACCGCGTCAGCATCGGTGCGATCAGCTTCTCCGGCGGGATCGCGTCACCGCCGGATTCCGCTGCCAGCGCCGCCGCATAGGCGGTGAGGTCACGGTGGACGTCGGCGGGCAGTTCGACCGTGATCTTCACCGGACGGTCATCGACCAGCGGCCCGAGTTTCAGCTTGGTCATCGCGGCGTTCCTATCGGTTCGAGAATGAGGTCGCGGGTGATGAGCACGCGCAAGGGGTGGCCGGGACGGATAGTGAGCGTCGGCTGCACGTTGAGCTGCCGCCCGACTACTTGCTGGCCGGTCTGATTGATCGTGTCCTGAGAGCCTCGGCGCAGCGCCCGGATCAGGTCGTCGTCGCTGTCGCCGCCGAGTTCCGTTCCAACGCCGAGCAGCGTCGAGATGGCTGCGGCGCGCAGAAGGCGTCCCCAATGCTGGTTCACTCGGTCCTGTAATCCGGTGTAACCCGAAGCGTCGGTCGCGGACTGACGCTCCAGCGTGATCGAGCGTCCATCGGGCAGGATCAGCCGATCCCAGGCCAGCAAGACGCGGCTCTGCCCAGCGTCGATCTGGCTGTCATATTCGCCGATCAGGCGCGCGCCTTGGGGGATCAGCAAGATGCGGCCAGTCGGGCTGTCATAGACGTTCTGCGTCACCTGCGCGGTGATCTGCCCCGGCAAATCGGAGCGGATGCCGGTGATGAGCGCGGCAGGGATGATGCTGCCGGCCTGCACGATGTTCGGAGATGCCGGAGCGCGCAGCCGCTCGGCACTGACCGTCTCACGATTTGTAGGCCGCGACATGAAACCTCCACCCGGCGTGGTGGTCTGATTGGATGCGCTGCTCGATTGCGCGGCTTGAAGGCTAGCGAGGTCAAGGGCTCCGCCGGGTGACACCTGCTGGGGGTACCCGGCTCCGCTGCCAGACAGAAAAACGCTGCTGGTGCGTGCGGCGTCGCGCTCTTGCTGGGCACGCTGCATGGCCGCTTCTCGTGCTTGCGCGGCAGGGTCGGCCTGCACGGTCTCGCCGCCGATAGGCGGCACCGGCACCTCCTCGCCGCGCTGCTGGGCGGACAGGATCGGCCCACCGAGGTCGCCGGGAAGCGGCGGGCCGAGGCGGGGCGCCTGCGCGTAGTCGCTTGGTCCCGATGTGATGGTCTCCGCCGTGGCCCGCCCCTCGGTGTTGTAGAGTTCTTCGGTTTGGCGCTCTCCGGCCGGGGTGAGCGCGTAGATGAGCGACCCGCCGATCCCGAGGCCGGCGGCGACGCCCAGCACCGTCAACGCCCTGCGTGACAGGCGCATGACCGAAGGCGGATCGCCGCGAAGCTGAAACGGGCGAGGATCGGCCGGCGGCTCCGGCGCATCTTCCGCGACGCTGGGGAAGTCAGTGTCGGTCACGACCGCCCCCTCCGGCCCTCGTCGCGCACGATGCGGACGCGCTGTGCGCCGCGTCGGTCGCCCAGGCGTAGTTCGGCGACCTCGAAACGGCGGTCCACCACCATGTAGCGACCCTGAACGCGGTAGTTGACGAGTTCGGCGTCACCGGCCGCGCTGGTGATGAACAGCGGCGGCATCTCCCCCTCGGAGATCCCAGCCGCAAACTCGATGAACACCTGTCGCCCATCATCGAACACGCGGACGGGCCGCCACGGCGCCCGGTCGCCCTCGATGCGATAGCCGAAGTTCAATGCGGCCGGATCGATGCCGGCCGCGACCGGCTGGGCCGCAACGGCCGCCTCGCTGGCCGCGCGCAGGGCGATGAGCTGATCTTGCGGATAGGTCCAGGATACCGACGCCATATAGGTCGAGGGCGTCGCGCGCAGTTCCAGATGATAGGTCCGGCGATCGGTGTTGATGACCAGGTTCGTGGACAGGTCGGGGCGGGTCGGCTTGACGAGAATGTGGACCCGCGCGGTCGCGCCCGTGCCGCTGATCGTGTCCCCAATGATCCAGCGGACGGTGTCTCCGGCCGCGACCGGACCCGGCCCAACAAGCTGCTCGCCTTCCTGCAAGGCGATGTCCGTCACCTGCCCCGGCGCGGTATAGACCTGATAGAGCGCGCCCTCGGTCCAGTGATATTGCTGGATGGCGTTGAGGAAGCCGTCGCGCACGGGCTGGACGCGCGCGGCGTCGTTCGCCGCGCCGATCCGCCGACGCGGGTCTGACGCCTCCGGCGTCCGACTGGCGGTCGCCGGTGCGGGCATGAGCTGGCCCGGCAGCGGGAGCGGCTCCGCGATCACGACCACCTCGACAGGGCGCGACGGTTCGGCGGCGGGGATCGCCATGATTTCGAGCGGCGGGCTGGACGTGGCTGGCGAGGCCTTGGCGAACGCGGCGCAACCGCTGAGCACGGCGGCCGACGCCAAGACGATGGCCTTGCTGGCCGGACGATGCGTCATTGGGAAAGCTCCTTTGACCAGTTGAGGGCGTTGACGAACACGCCGAGCGGGTTCTTCCGCAGGGCGTCCGGGGTGCGAGGCGGCTGAACGACGACGGTGAGGATCGCGGACCATCGCTCGGTCGTGGTTAGCGTGCCGTCGGTGTAGCGACGCTCGGTCCAGGCGACGCGAAAGCTGTCGGGGGACGCGCGGATGACGCTCGATACGTCCACGGCGACCTGCACTCGTCCGACATTGGCGAACGGGTCGTTGGCGCGGGCATGATCGTTCAACGCGATGGCCCCACGATCCGTGGTGAAGTCGTAGGCCCGTAGCCAGTTTTGCCGAACGACGACGGGATCGGCGGACAGCCCGCGAACCTGTTCGATGAACCGGGCGAGGTGGAACGCGATCTGCGCGTCGGTCGGTCGGTAGCCAGCCTCGGCAGGCGCGACCGCCTGGGCCTCGCCGAGCTGATCGACCTGCACGACCCACGGCACGATATGTCCCCGCGCCGATTGCCAGACCAAGCCGCCAGCCAGCGCGCCGGACAGCGCGAGCGTGCCGAAAAAGGCCAGACGCCAGTTGCGCGCCTGCACGCGGGCGGAGCCGATCCGATCGTCCCAAGCCTGCGCGGCGCGCTGATAGGGCGTCACCGGCTCGGGCGTCTGGCCGTAACGGAGAGAGGGACGTCGAAACATCGGACTTAATCCTTTTGGCTGAGATCGACCGACGCGCCGCTGCCGCCGCCGTCGCCGGAGCGCAGCGTGTGGGCGGCGGTGGTCGCACTGTGGGTCATGGACTGGCGGCGCTTCATCGCGGCCGCCCAGCCTGGCGCACCGGCGGACGCGGTGTCAGCCGGAGTTGAAGCGGGCGCCGACGCGCCGCCGGTGATGCTGCCGCCCGTCGCTGAAACCGCCGCCCGCGCACCGGAGCGGTGGCTGTCCTTCAAGGACGACGCCGCGCGGCGCAGCGGCGAAGCGGCGGCGCCCATCGCGGCCGAGCCGACACCGCCTGCGCCGCCGGCCACGGCGGACGCCCCGGTCTTGCCCGCCGATCCGAGCGCGTAGGCGCTCTGCGCGCCGCCGGCGGCGAAGGCGGCGCCTCGCGCCGTTCCAGCCGCCGCGCCGGCAATGGCTCCCGCGCCAAGCCGAGCGGCGGCGACCCCGCCGACCAAGGCGCCGCCAGCGGCGAGCGCGGCCCCGGCGGCGGCGCCTGCTCCGAGCGCGGGACCGCCCGAGACGATGCCGTTGGCGACGCCAGGACCGAAGATGGCGAGGCCAAGCAGGCTGAGCGCGGCCAAGGCGATCGCCATCACCTGTTCCATGTTCGGCTCCGCACCGACCGCAGCATTGGTGAACTGGCTGAAGAGGGTCGTGCCGATCCCGGTGATGACGGCCAACACCAGCACCTTGATTCCGCTGGAGACGACGTGCCCGAGCACACGCTCCGCCATGAAGGCCGTCTTGTTGAAGAAGGCGAACGGCAGAAGGACGAAGCCGGCCAACGTGACCAGCTTGAACTCGATCAACGTCACGAACACCTGGATGGCGATGATGAAGAAGGCGAGGACGACGATCACCCAGGCCAGCAGTAGAAGCAGGATTTGGACGAAGTTGGTGAACAGTCCGATCGGGCCGATCAGTTCCTCCGTCGCCGCGAGCATCGGGTCGGCTGCATCGAGGCCAGTGGCCGCGATCATTCCGGGCCGCATGAAGTCCGCGATCGTCATCGCGCTGCCGCTCGCTTGAAGACCGAGGCCCGCGAAGCTCTGGAACACGATCGTCGCCAGCGTGCCGAAGTTGCCGATGATGAAGGCGAAGACGCCGATGTAGAGCGTCTTCTTCACCAGCCGCTGGATCACGTCCTCATCGGCGCCCCAGGCCCAGAACAGACCAGCGATGGTGAGATCGATGGCGATCAGGGTGGTCGACAGGAACGCGACCTCCCCGCCCAGCAAACCAAACCCGCTGTCGATGTAGTTGCCGAACACACCCAGGATGGTGTCGATGACGCCGGTGTCGTTCATGGCAGTATCTCCCGCCCGAAGAAGCGGCGGCGTTTGGCTTCCCAGGCCGCCTCGCATCCGCTGTCGGGCATGGTGATGGTGCGGCAGCGGCGAAGATCGACGGCGGGCGTTTCCAACGCCGCCGCGACCGGCGCGGACGCGGGCGCGACGGGTTGCGCGGGCCGGGTCACGGACACGATCGCCACCGTGAGCATGAACCCGGCCAGCGTAGCGACGCTGGCGATCTTTGCCGTGCGTCCCATGTCAGTTGCGCGTGCGGAAGCGGCGGAACCGCTCGCGGCCCTCGGCTTCGATCGCGGCCTGGCGCGCCGACTCCAGCGCCTGCGCTCGGCCCTGCGCGGCCAGCAGGGCTGTTAGATCGGCGAGCTGCTGGGCTTGAAGGGCCACAAGCTGATTACCGGCTTGGGCCGCTTGCAGAGCGCCTTCGGCGGACTGGCTCGCGCCGACCAGCCGATCGAGCGTCGCGCGCGAGCCGTCGATATTGCCGACGACGCCGGCCTGAACGCGAAGCGCGTCCTCGAACGCCCCCACGCTGTCGGCCCACCGCGCATTGGCGTTGGCGACCATCTGGGCGTGGCTCCCGGTCAGCGCCGAACCCCGGTAGCGGCCCTCGAACGCCTGGCGAACCTGCTGCACATCATAGGCGATCCGCTGCGCCTCGCCGAGAAGCTGCTGAGTGCGCTGGACCTGCTGCTGGAGCTGGCGCAGTTCGCTCATCGGCAGGGAGGCGAGATTGCGCGCCTGGTTGGTCAGGCTCGCGGCTTGCTGCTGGATTTGCTGGACCTGATTGTTGATCTGCTGGAGGGATCGCGCGGCCGTCAGCACGTTTTGGGCATAGTTGCTGGGGTCGTAGACGACGCCGCCAAGTTGCGCGTGGGCGGGCGTCGCCACGGTCAGTCCGATCCCGCCGCTGATGGCGATCACGCTCGCCATGACGGCGGCCCGGAGGATGTTGGTGGTCATTGGTCAGTCTCCTGCTGGCTGGGGAGTAGAAGATCGATCGCCCAGGCGGAGCCGCGATGGCGCAGCCACTCGGCCGCGAAACCGGCCGGACCGTGCTCGTTGACGATGTCGGCGATGCGAAGCTGGTCCGCCTTCGAGGAGGCGGCGGCGAAAGCGAGCGCGACTTCGCCCAGGCCCAGCTCAAACAGCCGGTTTCCGTGGCGCGACTGACAGTAATAATCCCGCTTGGGCGTGGCCCGGCTGAGGATTTCGATCTGCCGCTCGGTCAGGCCGAACCGCTCGTAGATCGCCGCGATCTGCGGCTCGGCGGCCCGATCATTTGGGAGGAAGATGCGGGTGGGGCAGGACTCGATGATCGCCGGCGCGATGCTTGACGTCTCGATGTCCGCCAGGCTCTGCGTGGCGAAAACCACGCTGGCGTTTTTCTTACGCAGCGTTTTCAGCCATTCGCGAAGCTGTTGCGCGAAGCCGGGACTGTCGAGCACCAGCCAGCCCTCATCGATGATGATGAGCGTGGGCGAGCCGTCGAGGCGGTCGCCAATGCGATGGAAGAGATAGGACAGGACGGCCGCCGCCGACGCGGCGCCGACCAGCCCCTCCGCCGACCTCGGCATCACCCTGCCCGCACCCGCCAAGGCCGTGGCCAACTACGTCGGCTTCGTGCGCACCGGCAACCTGCTGCACATCTCGGGTCAGCTGTCGAACGACGCGTCTGGCGGACTGAAGGGCACCGTGGGCGTGGACTTGACGCAAGACCAGGCGGTCGAGGGCGCGCGCCTGTGCGGGATCAATCTGCTGGCCCAGATGTCGGCGGCCCTGGACGGCGATCTGGACCGGGTGGTCCGCGTCGTGAAACTGGGCGGTTTCGTCCAGGCGGGACCGGAGTTCACCGCCGTGCCCGCCGTCATCAACGGCTGCTCGGACCTGATGGTCGAGGTGTTTGGCGAGGCCGGTCGCCATGCCCGTGCCGCCGTCGGAGTCTACAAGCTGCCACTCGGCTTCGCCGTCGAGGTGGACGCTGTCGTCGAGGTGAAGTGACGGATCAGGCCAAGTTCGAAATCCGGGTCCACGACCGGATTGCCGCGATCGGACAGCCGGCCTGGGACGCCTGCGCGGGTCCTACCGGCGATCCATTCGTCGCTTACGATTTCCTGCACGCCTGCGAAGCCTCCGGCAGCGCGGTTCCGCGCGAGGGCTGGGGTTCGCGTCACCTCAGCCTGCACGATCCCGACGGGGCCGTGATCGGCGTCATGCCGCTCTATCTGAAGGGCCACAGCCAGGGCGAATACGTCTTCGACCATTCCTGGGCCGACGCCTATCAGAGGGCGGGCGGGCGCTACTATCCGAAACTGCTGGGCGCCGTGCCCTTCACCCCCGCGACAGGGCCGCGCTTCCTCAGCCATCCTTCCGCAGACGGCGGGACCGTTCGGCAGGCGCTGATCCAGGGCGCACTGCAGCTCTGCGAAACCAACGGCGTCTCCTCCCTGCACGTCAACTTCCCGACCGAGGCGGAATGGCGCGACATGACGGCCGCCGGCATGCTGCCGCGCCAGGACATGCAATTCATCTGGACGGACCGGGGCTACCGGACCTTCGACGACTTCCTGGCCGCCCTGTCGTCCAACCGGCGAAAAACCATCCGGCGAGAGCGCCGCGACGCCCAGGCGGGGCTGGATATCCGCGTCCTGACGGGTGGCGATATCGAGGAGGCGCACTGGGACGCCTTCTTCGCCTTCTACATCGATACCGGCAGACGCAAATGGGGACGGCCCTATCTCACACGGGACTTCTTCAGCCGCATCGGAGCGACCATGGCCGACCGGATCGCCCTGGTCATGGCCTTTCGGGAGGGGGTGCCGATCGCCGGGGCGCTGAACCTGATCGGCCGCGATGCCCTGTACGGGCGTCAGTGGGGCACGCTGGACGACGTGCCCTTCCTGCATTTCGAGCTCTGCTACTACCAGGCCATCGAATTCGCCATCGGCCGCGGCCTGTCGCGGGTCGAGGCGGGGGCGCAGGGCGAGCACAAGATCGCGCGCGGCTACCTGCCCACACCCGTCTATTCCGCGCATTACATCGTCGATCGCGCGCTGAGGGATCCAGTCGCGCGGTATCTGGCTCAAGAGCGGACGGGCGTGGAGGCCGAGATCGACGTCATGACAAGAGAGCTCAGCCCCTACCGCGAGGTCAAGTGACCGAAATGGTCAAGATGCAAGCGCGGGCGCGCCGCCGTTGAGGACAGTGCGACCGGGCATCCGTGCCGCTGCCAAACAGGCCGACTAGGCGGGTCCCTAGGGGGCCAGTCCTACATGCTTGACGGGATCAGAGACGGAAGCCGCGCTCTGCGCCGTTTTCGAACTGTCTGGACCGGACGATCAACTCCCTAGCTCACACCTTACAACGCGAGGGCAAGAATCGGGATTGCATCCCGCGCTTCAACTTGAGACCGTCGGGTCATGGAGTCCAAGAGGGGTGACGAGGTCAGACTGTTCATCGACCGTGATGAGGTCGGCGAACTCTGGCGCTTCGCCGAGTCCGTCAAGATCGTCAGCCCTGACAATCGCCAGCCTTTGATCGAGCATTTCCGGCTCCTTCAGCGACTCTCAGTCAAGGCGGGTGACGAGACCTGCCATCTCTCCCTGCGTCCTCTGGCTGTCGGGACGAACGACTTTGTCGTCGAGACGCTGTCCGATGCCGCCGATGTGCAGGAGGCGATGAAGCGGATCGCCCGGGCCTACAATCTTGTTCATGGCGGCCATTACAATCGCGTGGAGTCTCGCAAGGGCCGGTTGGCGTATGTCATCGATGACCGTGACTTCCCCTATGCCTTTCCGACCGACTCTGTCGCAGCCTATGCCACGCTGGAGGGGGTACTGATCTTTCTTCACGCCATGGTGTCGTTGGTGGCGGGACGCGATCTGACGCCCATGCTCAGAACCGTTCGAACCCGCCGACCCCGCCGCACGGCACCGGACGGACTGCTGGCTTTCTGGACGACGACGGTCCGCACGCGGAGCGATGCCTATGCGCTGGAATACGATCTGGAGACGGGGCAGGTGCCTGTATCGCTGACCAAGAGGTCCGGTCGGGCGGTTGACGTCTATGCCGCGGTCGAGGCCATGATCCGGACCCGGGAACAGGCCGGAAACCCGACGGACTTTCTCCAAAGGGTCTCGGACGCTATTGCCGCGGGGGTCGATGACCAGGCCGAAGCGGCGCGACGTCTGGGCGTCAGCGTGGCCACCTTGAGGCGCAGACTGGCCGACAGTGGGACGCGGTTCCGGGATCTGCGGGCCAGAGGCCTGAATGAAAGGGCCAAGCAGATGCTGAACCGCCATCGGCATCCGCAGGACATCGCCGAGACCTTGGGGTTTTCCGACAGCCGCAGTTTCTCCCGCGCGTTCAAGGCCTGGAACGGCGTCACGCCTTCAAACTGGGCGCCATCGGTGAGCGAAAATGTCCTGAGCGATTGAACGCCCCGGTCGTGGACCCTGTCGGGCTGCGCTTCCATGATCCTCTCCAACGCCGACTGAGATCGGCGGTCGAGAGGGACGGAAACAATGAGGATCCATAGGGGAATGATTTCGCGCGGGCGGTCGATCCGGCGAGATCGCGTGACGATGCGAACGGCGATCCTGGGGGCCTGTTCGCTGGCCACGCTGGCGATGGCCGCACCGAGCTGGGCCCAAGAGGCAGCCCAGGCCCAGGCGGAACCCGCGCAACTGGACGAGATCGTGGTGACGGCGCGGCGTCGATCCGAATCCTTGCAAGACGTGCCCGTGGCGGTCTCGGCCTTCAGCGAGGAACGGCTGTCGGACCTGCAGGCCGACGACATCTCAGGCATCCAGTATTCGGTACCGAACCTTTATCTGGACAAAGGCGACGGGGCGAACGCCGTCGTCTATCTGCGCGGCGTCGGGCAGAACGACTCGCTCGCCTTCGCCGATCCGGGCGTGGGCATCTATGTCGACGACGTCTTCATCGCCCGGTCTCAAGCGGCCTTCCTCGAATTGTTCGACGTCGACCGGGTCGAGGTGCTGCGCGGACCCCAGGGGACGCTGTACGGTCGAAACACCATCGGCGGCGCGGTCAAATTCGTCTCCTCCCCACCGCCCGCGACGCCCGGGGCCTATCTGGAGGCGGGGGTCGGCAACTACGATTCGCGCATCTTGAAGGGCCGACTAGGCGGGCCGCTGATCGAGGGCGTGCTGAACGGCAAGGTGGCCTTCGCCTATTCACAACGCGACGGGTTCGCCGAAAACTTGATCGACGGTCAGGATGACGGCGACCAGAACAGTCTGGCGGGGCGGGTGGCCCTGGACTGGACTCCGACGGACCGGCTGTCGATCCTGGTCAGCGCCGACGCCAAGCGCGATCGACCCGACACCTCGCGCAGTCCGGCGCGCGAAACCGCGATCACCGGCGTCGGCCCCGGGGGCGCACTGGTCACCTATCCGGCGGCGAGCGATCCCTACCGGGTCGACGTCAACGCCAACGGCCTGTCGGACCTAACGGCCTACGGGGCTTCGGTCACCGCCCGCTATGAGGCGTCGGACGCCGTGACGCTGGAATCGATCACCGCTTGGCGGGACCTGGATTTCGACTTGAACCTGGACACGGACGGCTCGCCCCTGCCCATCCTGGACATCCTGCTGCTGCAGGAACAATCCCAGTTCAGCCAGGAACTGCGCGCCACCTACGACGACGGCGGGCGGTTCAGCGGCACCGCGGGGCTCTATTATTTCCGCGACGAGGACACGACCTTCTCGGGCGTGGACAACGGGTCGGCGACGATCTTCGGCTTCCCCGTCACCCTGTTTGGCTTTCCCAGTTCCAGCCTGGCCCAGACGGATCAGGTCACCAAGTCCTGGGCGGTGTTCGCGGACGGATCGTACAAGATTTCCGACACCCTGACCCTGGGCCTGGGCGCGCGATACACCTCCGAAGAGAAGACATCGGCGCGTCTGTTCGAGAATTTCTTCGATCCGACGGTGTCGGTCATCCGGGCCACCCCGCCCTTCCTGGCCGGTCGTGGCGTCGCGGGCACGCCGATCGAGGGCGAGGCGGACTTCGACGCCTTCACGCCCAAGGTCTCCCTTTCCTATCAGCCGAACGATGACCTGCTGTTCTACGGATCGGCCGCGCGCGGCTTCAAGAGCGGCGGGTTCGACGGGCGGGCGACCACCGACTTCGCCTTCAACGCCTTCCGGCCGGAGTACGTCTGGAGCTACGAGGCCGGGGCCAAGACCAGCTGGATGGACGGGCGGCTGACGTTCAACGCGGCCTATTTCTACAACGACTACACCGATATCCAGGTGACGAGTTTCGGCTCCGATCCGGTGACCGGGGTGTTCGTCAGCCTGTTCACCAATGCGGCGGCGGCCACCATCCAGGGGCTGGAGTTCGAACTGGCGGCTCGCCCGACCGATCAACTGACCATCAATGCCTCGTTGGGTCTGCTGGACGCCGAATATGACGAGTTCGACATCCTGGTCGGTGGGGTGGCGACCGACGTCAGTGATCGGGCCCTGGTCAACAGTCCCGACGTCAACGCCAGCTTGGCCGTCACCTGGGAACAGCCACTCAGCGACCGGCTGGGCCTGGTGCTGCACGGGGACGCCGGATACCGCAGCGACCTGGCGACCGAGATCACCGACTCTCCCGTGCTGCGTCAGGACGCCTACACCCTGCTGAACGCCTTCGCGGCCCTGCGATCGACCGACGGGGTGTGGGAGGTGCGCGCCGGGGTGCAGAACCTGACGGACGAAGCGGTGCGGGTCCAGGGCTTCAACCTGGCGGACTTTCCGGGGGTGCAGCTCGGCTTCTACGCCGCGCCGAGGACCTACGACCTGCGTCTGATCTGGCGATACTGAGCTTCGTCGCCATGCTCGATCCCCAGTCCCGGGCCCTGCTGCAGGCCCTGAACGCCATGATGCGTGAAATGTCGATCGGCGACCCCGCCGACCCTGCGGGCACCGCGCGAATCCAGGCTGCGGCGATCTTCAAGGCGCTGGCCGGTCCGTCGCCACACGCCGGCGGCGTGATCGTCCGCGAGATCACGGTCGCGGGCGGCGCGGGCGATCGGCCGGCCCGGCTCTACCGGCCACAAGAGGTGGCGGAGGTGCCCGCGACCCTGGTCGTCTTCTTCCATGGCGGAGGCTGGTGCGTCGGCGATCTGGAGAGCTACGACGGGCTGATGCGCGCTCTTTGCGCTCTGTCGGGCGCGGTCTTCGTCAGCCTCGATTACCGCCTGGCGCCCGAGCATGGCTTTCCGGCGGGGCTGGAGGATGCGCTGGCCGCCACGCGATGGGCCGCCGATCAGGCGCGAGGACTGGGCTGCGATCCGGATCGGCTGGTGGTCATGGGCGACAGCGCGGGCGGCAATCTGGCGGCGGTGGTGGCGCAGATATCAAAGGCCGAGGGACCGCGCCTGGCCGCCCAATATCTGCTGTACCCGGTGATCGACGGCAGCCGCCCGCATGCGGCCTATCCCTCGCGCATGGCGTTCGGAAACGGCGACCTTTTCCTGAGCCGGGACGCCATCGCCGGGACCCTGGCCTGGTATCTGGCGGCGGGTGGCGGCACGGCGGAGGATCCCAAGGTGTCGCCGATCAATGCCGCCGACCTGGCGGGTCTCGCCCCGGCCTTCGTTCTGGTGGCGGCCTTCGATCCCCTGCGGGACGAGGGGCTGGCCTATGCCGAGCACTTACGTGCCGCAGACGTGCCCGTCACGACCGATACCGCCGAGGGGACGATTCACGGCTTTCTGACCTTTGGCGATCTGGACGCCTGCCATGCGGCGCGGCGGCGGATCGCGCAGGATCTTCGTCTGCGGTTCCGCCCGGACGCAGACTGACATCGATCCCGCCGGGCGAAGGGGAGGGTATGATGCGCATGATCGAGGCACGCGGACGGAAAACGAGGGCGCGGCGATGGCTCGCCGCCCTGGCGATGGGTTGGGGGATGATCGGGCTGATGCACGCCCCGGCCGAGGCCGGGCCGACCACGCTGGAGGCGACCTACTCGAGCGGTATTCAGAACGGCTGGGTGCGGGTGGAACGCTGGCGCGACACCAGCACGGCCTTCACCCAGGAGGCCTTTCCGCCCGACGGACGGGGCGATCAGACCGGCCAGCGCGCGACCTTCTTCGCCGACGCTTCGCCCCATTCGTCGAAATTCCTGATGTACTATGCGCCGGGTTGGAACATCGGGACCCGACCTGTCCCGGTCTTGCTGGTCCACGGGGCCAATCAGGACGCCGACATCGCCTGGGCCGATCCGAACGAGGCGGGCTCCTATGGCTGCGGTCGATCCTCCTGTCCGTCCACCGGCATGATGCAGTCGCTGTCGGGGGCTGGGTACAAGGTCTTCGCCGTCAACCTGCCGCACAAGAACGGCGACGGCTATTTCTGGTCGGAGCAGATCGCGGACGCCGTCGCCATCGTCAAAAGCCGCACCGGAGCCACCCAGGTCGATGTCGTCGCCTGGTCCAAGGCCGCGTCGAACGCCCGGATGTACGTCTCCAACGTCCGCAAGAGCTGGGGCACCGCCTATCGCGGCGACGTGCGTCGGCTGGTGCTTCTGGGCTCGGCCAACAACGGCATCGACCTGTCGTTCCGGCACGGATGGACCTTCAGCCTGGTGGTCTATCCGGAGTGCGGTGGGGTCATCAACGGCCCGACGCCGCACGACCATCTGGTCTGCTACGGCATCAATCGCGAGGGGGCGGAGTGGACCTATTCCTCGCCCTATTTTCCCGGCTCGGCCCAGCTGCTGAAGCGATGGGACGCGACCTACTCCCTGCCGACCTACGAGCAGGACTGGTACACCACCTTCCACGGTGGGCAGGGCTATTACAGCAGCGGGCCGGGGATCGACGCCTATCTGAGCCGCTCGCTGGTCAATGTGATCCGCAACGCGCCGTCGCCGTCCGGGGTCAGGGTCCACAATCTGTGCGGAAACCAGAACGACATCACCCTGCTGCACAACGAGCATACCGGCCCATCGGACGGGGTCGTCTTCATCCAGAGCTGCCGCGACATCGTCGGCGTCACCACCCACGGCGGCAGTGCGACGATCGCCGTCAACCACCTGGAACTGGGTTGGGAGCCCACCGCGATCTCGCAGGTCGCCTCCTGGCTCGCGGCGACCTGAACCCGTCGGGCTCCGCGCGACTTGGACCGTCCCGCGATGCGGGGCGGTTCTTTTTTTCTGGGCCATCCAAGGGCTAGCGAAAGAAGAAATGGCGCACCCATCAGGATTCGAACCTGAGACCTCTACCTTCGGAGGGTAGCGCTCTATCCAGCTGAGCTATGGGTGCCTGTTGCTTACGCAGTGCTTACGCGGAAAACCTGTAGGGTGGAAGCCTCAACGGTAACTCCCGCAAACCTTTGTAAACAAACTCCTTTTCTACGTCTCTCACAAACCAGCAGCCCTTGACTTCAGCCTTCGGAGGGCAGCACTCTATCCAGCTGAGCTACGGGTGCGTCGGCCGGCGCGACGCCGGAACAGGCCGCTTACAGCATGGCGCAAGCGGCCTCAATCCCGAATGCGCGGATGACGACCGGATGGCCGCCATCAATCACCGACAAGGAAGGCCAGAGGCCTCAAGCAGCGCGAAGCGCTATAGGTCCAACAAGAAAGCGGTAGGGTGCTCGCGCCCTACTGCGCCGTCATGCCCCCGTCGATCTTGAACTCGGACCCCGTGACGAACTTGGATTCGTCTGACGCCAGATAGAGGACGCAGTAGGCGACGTCGTCGGGTTCGCCGATCCGCTTCAAGGGAATGCCACGCGCGAGGCGCTCGTGCGCCTTGTCCTCATCTCCGCCGGCCATGGCGATGAAGGGATCCAGGATCGGCGTCTTTATGAAGACGGGATGGACCGAGTTGCAGCGCACGTTCCATTCGGCCTTGGCGGCCTCCAGCGCCAGGGTCTTGGTGTACATCCAGACCGCCGCCTTGGTGGCGTTATAGGCGCCCATACCAGGGGCGGCCGCGAGCCCTGCGATCGAGGAGATGTTGATGATCGAGGCCGGAGCCGACGCGCGCAGATGCGGCATGGCGTGTTTGGCGCCCAGCATGATCGAGCGCAGATTGATCTCGTACTGACGCTGCCAGTTCTCGATCGTGTCCTGTTCGGCGAAGGCCAGCGGGCCGCCGACGCCGGCGTTGTTGACCAGCACCGACAGACCGCCGAGATCGGCGACGGCGGCGGCGATCACGCCTTCCCATTCGGCCTCGCTGGCCACGTCGTGGGCATAGGCGAAGGCGGCGTCCGGGATTTCCACATTGATCCGGCTCGCCAAGGCCTGAGCGCGAGCGGCGTCGATGTCGGTGACGGCGACGCGGGCGCCTTCGCGGGCCAGCATGAAGGCCATGGCCTCGCCCAGGCCGCCGGCTGCGCCAGTGATCAGGGCTGTCTTGCCGGCGACGCGGCCGGGACGCGCGGAGCCGCTCACGACTTCACCCCCATGCTGGCGGCGGCGCCGTCAATGAAGCGGGCCAGGGTCACGTCCTTGTCCGTCACGCCATCGGCGTCGTGGGTGGTGAGCAGGATTTCGACACGGTCATAGACATTCGCCCATTCGGGATGGTGGTCCATCTTGTCGGCCATCAGGGCGACGCGGGTCATGAAGCCGAAGGCGGCGTTGAAATCCGCGAACTTCAGCGTCCGCGTGATGGCCGGGCGATCGCCGTCATACGCACGCCAGGTGGGCAAACCCTTCAGCGTTTCCGCTACGTCAAGCCGAGTGTCGGTCATCGCGTTTCCTCTTTTCCTTTGGCGTAGGGCGCCGGATGGATGGCGGCAAGGTGTGTCGGCACGGGGCCAACCTCTCGGGAACCTATGGCCAAGCTTAGGCATTGATTGACCAGCGCGTGCCGGTCTTCGGCGTCGCCTTTCGTCAGCGGGGTTAGGATGGAAAATCTCTGGATCGCCGCTCTGGACGCGGCCGACCGCAAGCGGATCGAACCTCACCTGAAAGAGCGCGAAATCAGCCGCGGCCAGATGCTCTATGACGCCGGCGAAGCGGTCGATCAGGTCTGGTTTCCGATCAAGGGCGTGGTGTCGCTGATGACCATCCTGCCCGATGACAAGATGGTGGAGACCGCCGCCATCGGGCGCGAAGGCCTGATCGGGGTCACCTGCGGACCATTCAACGCCCGCGCCGCCAGTCGGGCCATTTCGCAGCGCGACGGCGTTGCGGCCCACTGCTCGGCCGACATGTTCGGCGAGGCCTTGGAAAAAAGCGAGACGCTGCGCTCGGCCCTGTCGCGCTTCACCGAGGGCTTGATGGCGCAGGTGCAGCAGGCGGCGGCGTGCAACGCCCAGCATCGGCTGGACGAACGGTTGGCCCGCTGGCTGTTGATGCTCCACGACCGGGCCGAGGATGACCGGATCGATCTGACCCAGGCCGACATCGCCGGCATGCTAGGCGTGCGTCGCGCCACGGTGTCCGAGGTCGGCACGGTGCTGGAGCGCAAGTCGCTGATCCAGCGTGGGCGCGGCTGGGTAAAGGTGCTGGATCGCGACGGCCTGGAGGCGGCGTCGTGCGGCTGTTACGGCCTGATGCGCGACGTGATGAAGGATTTGAAATTGCCGCAGCCCGAAGCGGCCTGATCGAGTGTCTCATCGGATGACGGGGGCGCTGCGACGCGCTAGACGACGACTATGACCGACGCCTCCCCCCACGGCCCGCATTCGTCGGGTGATCGTTCTTCCTTCGGCTTTCGCGACGTGGATGCGCGCGAGAAGGTGAAGATGGTGCGCGGGGTCTTCGATTCCGTCGCCTCCAACTACGATGTGATGAACGACCTGATGAGCGTGGGCGTCCACCGCATCTGGAAGGACATCGCCGCCGCCAAGCTGAACCCCCGGCCTGGCGAGACCATTCTCGACGTCGCGGGCGGCACCGGCGACATGGCGCGGCGCTATTCCAAGATGGCGCGCGCAGCCCAGGAGCGGCGCGGCGGCGAGGACGCCAATGTCATCGTGCTGGACTACAACGCCGAGATGATCCTGGCGGGCGTCCAAAAGGGCGGCGAACCGGAGATGCAGTGGAGCGTCGGCGACGCCATGAACCTGCCGCTGCCGGACGCTTCGGTCGACGCCTATTCGATCAGTTTCGGCATTCGCAACGTAGCCCATATCGACAAGGCCCTGGCCGAGGCGCGCCGGGTGCTGAAGCCGGGCGGCCGATTCTTGTGCCTGGAGTTTTCGCGCCCCACCACCACGCCGATCCGCAAGGTCTATGACGCCTGGTCCTTCCACGCCATTCCGCGCATCGGCGGTTGGGTCGCCAAGGATCGCGACAGCTATCAGTATCTGGTCGAGAGCATCCGCCGCTTCCCCGATCAGGATATGTTCAAGGGCATGATCGAGGACGCCGGCTTCCGACGCGTGTCCGTCACCAATCTGTCGGGCGGGATCGCCGCCATCCATCATGGGTGGGCGATCTGACCAGCCGGATCTATCGCACGGCCCCGCCGCCGCCCGCGACGGTCGCGGTCCAGAACCCGGTTGCGTCCTTCCTGCGCCTGCTGGGCTGGCTGTGGGTTTTGGCGCGTCATGACGCCCTGATCCCGCGCGAGGTGACCCATCTGCTGCCGGCCTGGACGAGGCCGTTCGCGCGGTTCGTGCAACTGTTCTCAGGTCGGGCCGGGCGTCAGGGGCGGCCGGGCCAGAGGCTGGGCAAGGCGTTCGAACATCTGGGCCCCGTGGCGATCAAACTGGGTCAGGTCCTGGCCACGCGCGCCGATATCTTCGGGCTGGAATTCGCGCGCGATCTCGGCCGGTTGAAGGACGCCTTGCCGCCGTTCTCTCTGGAAGAGGCGCGTCGCGAGATCGAGAAATCGCTGGGTCGTCCGGCCGAAAGCCTGTTCATCGACCTCAGCCCGCCGGTCGCCGCCGCCTCCCTGGCCCAGGCGCACCGCGCGACCCTTGCCGATGGGCGGGCCGTCGCGGTCAAGGTGCTGCGGCCGGGGGTCGAGCGGCGGGTCGCCGATGGCCTGGACTCGATGCGTCTGGCCGCGCGGCTGGTCTGGCGGCTCGTGCCGATGGCGCGGCGGTTGGAGCCGTCCGCCTTCGTCGAAACCATCGCCAACTCCCTGGATCTGGAGCTGGACATGCGGCTGGAGGCCGCCGCCGCCAGCGAGATGGCAGAGGTGCTGGCCAAGGACGGATACATGTCCGCCCCGGCCGTGATCTGGGACGGCGTCGGCAAGCGCGTGCTGACGCTGGAGTGGGCGCAAGGCGTGCCCATGACCGATCCGGCGCTTACGGACCTGCCGGGCATCGACACGGATCAGCTGGCCGACAATGTCGTGCGTGCCTTCCTGGTTCAGGCGTTGGACCACGGGGTGTTCCACGCCGACCTGCACGAGGGCAATCTGTTCGCCAGCGCGCCTGCGCATCTGACCGCCATCGACTTCGGCATCGTCGGGCGGCTGGGACCGGCGGAGCGGCGCTATCTGGCCGAGATTCTGTGGGGATTCATCAGCCGCGACTACGACCGGATTTCGCGCGTGCATTTCGAGGCCGGCTACGTCCCGCCGCACCACTCGGTCGAAACCTTCGCCCAGGCGCTCCGCGCGGTCGGCGAACCGGTGATCGGCCGCGCCGCCAGCCAGGTGTCGATGGGCCGGCTCCTGGGCCAGTTGTTCGAGATCACCGCCCTGTTCGACATGCGGCTGCGGCCGGAACTGATCCTGCTGCAAAAGACCATGGTCTCGGTCGAGGGGGTGGCGCGCCGACTGCAACCCGATCACGATCTGTGGAAGGCCGCCCAGCCGGTGGTCGAACGCTGGATCCGCCGCGAACTGGGACCGCAGGCCCAGGCGCGCGATGCGATCAACGAAATGATCGCCGCGGCCCGCGCCATCTCGCGCCTGGTTCAGGAGCCGCCGCGCCCGGCGGCGGTGGTCATCGAAAAGTCGGGAACTCCGGCTTGGGTGGCGGCTTCAGTCACGGTCGCGGTCATCGCGGCCCTGGCGGCCCTGGGCCTTTCGCTATGGCCCTATCTGACCTGACCGGAGCCTTCGCTATGAAGCCGACCCTGATAAAGACCGCTATCGCCGCCGCCGTGCTGCTGGCGCCCGTGCCCGCCTTGGCTCAGGCCGCCGCCGGCGCCGTGCCGAACGCCTTCGACCGCCCGGCTCAAACCGCAGCGCCTCAAGCTCGACCCGCCGCTGCGCCCGCAACGGCGTCCGCCGCCCAGGCTCCCGACATCGCGCGTTCGGAAGAGGCCTTGCGCGCCGTGATCGCCGGCGCCCAGGGGACCGGATTCGACTATTCGGATTTCACGACGGGTCTCGGAACCCAGATCCGTCAGCAGGAGGCCCAGGTGGTCCCGTTGATCAAGGGCTTCGGCGCCGTCAAGACGGTCGAATACGTCAAGCAGGAAGGCGAGGCCCAGATGTTCAAGGTCACCTTCGACAATCAGGTCACCGAATGGCTGATCGGCTTCGACGCCGAGGACAAGATCGCCGCCCTGCTGTTCCGCCCGGCCGAGCGCTGACCGTCAATCCAGCGAAGGCTTGCCGCGCCCCGACTTGATCGAGGCGCGGGTCGTCTTGGCCTTGAGGCGGCGTTCCCTTGACGCCTTGGTCGGGCGTGTCGGCACGCGATAGACGGGGCGGATCGAGGCCTCGTCCACCATGGCCTGAAGCCGTTCGATGGCGTCGGCGCGATTGCGCTCCTGGGTGCGGTGCCGGACGGCGGTGATCAGGATCACGCCTTCCAGCGTCAGCCGGCTGCCAGCCAGCTTCATCAGCCGCGTCTTGACCGGATCGGTCAGCGACGGCGAGTTCTTCACGTCGAACCGCATCTGAACGGCGGTCGAGACTTTGTTGACGTTCTGCCCGCCCGGACCGCCCGCGCGGTAGAAGTGAAACTCCAGCTCGTCCTCGGGGATGACGGTGGTCATGTCGCCGCCTTGCGCGCCTTGACCACGGCCTGGTCCAACGCCTGCAAGAAACGCGAACGGTCGGCGGCCGAGAACGGCGGCGGGCCGGATGTGGCCACGCCCATCGACCGCAGATGCTCGCCCACCATCCGTCCGGCCAGGGCCGAGCCGATGGAGTCGGGGGTGAAGGGCTGGCCGTTCGACTTCAGCGCCTGTGCGCCCGACTTCAGACAGCGGTCCGCTAGGGGGATATCGGCGGTGATGACCACGTCGCCTACGCCCGCCCGCTCAGCGATCCAGTCGTCGGCGATGTCGGGGCCGGCGTCCACCACCACCTGTTCGATCAGCGCCTCGCGCGGACCCTGCATCCAGGTGTTGGAGACGACATAGGTCTTCAGCCCATAGCGGCGGGCGACGCGATACACTTCTTCCTTCACGGGGCAGGCGTCGGCGTCGATGTAGAGCACGGTGGGCATGGGCCTGACCTAGCGCGGACGCGGCCAATGAAAAAGGGCGGGACCGTGCGGCCCCGCCCTTTCCGTTCAGACCAAAGCGGTCCTTAGTTGCGATAGGCCGGCGGCATCGGCGTCTGCTGGCGATAGCGGTCGCGCAGCATCAGCGGGCGGCTGGTCAGGGGCTGTTCGACGCCATTGACGAAAACGGCCGACGGCTGGCTGAGCGGCTCCAGCGGATCGCCGGACCAGACCACGACGTCACCCGCTGCGCCCGGTGCGATCTGGCCGAACTGCCCGGCCATGCCGAAGATCTTCGCCGGATTGACCGTCAGGGCGGCGATGGCGGCGCCATAGGGCAGGCCGTGCGAGACGGCGTTGCCCGCGTTGTAGCGGGCCTCGCGGGCGCGGTGGGTCGAGCCCTCGTTGCCCTTGATGGCGATCAAGACACCCGCCGCATTCAGGGCCGCCGCATTCTCCATCCGCGCCGCCCGCATCTCGAAATCGGCGGGCAGGTTGGAGATGGGGTTCAGCAGGACGGGCACGCCGGCCGCCGCGATGTCGCCGGCGACCAGCCAGCCCTCCTCGGCGCCGTCCAGGATCAGCTTGATCCCTTCCTCGCGCGCCAGACGCAGCACCTGCTGGATGTCGGACGCCCGGTGGACGGTGACGATCAGGGGCATGGAGCCGTTGGCGACCGGGATCAGGGCCTCCAGGTCGGCGCGCGACAGGCTGAGGTCGCGCAGGCCCGCCCGCTCATAGGCCGACTTGTTGCGGGCGTAGAGACGGACCTCGGCCAGGGTCTCCTTGAACAGGACGAACTGGGCGCCGCGCGCGCCGCCGGCGATGTCGGCCCCGGCCTCGCCGAATGGGGCGACCATGGCCACGCGCGGCTTGACCAGGATGTTGGCGTCCTGACCCAGGTCGATGACGGCCGCCTGGCCTGCGAACAGGCCCGGCGTCTGATAGCCGCCGTCGCCGGCGCCGGCCGTCTCGTCCTCATGCACATGGCCGCCGGACGAGCCGGGGTGCTGGGGCACGACCACGGCGCGGGTTATGCCGCCCAGGCGCGCCACCGGCAGGGTGAAGGACCAGGGGTCCAGGCCGTAGGAGATGTCGAAGGCGGCGCTGAGGGTGTTGGACGCATTGCGCAGCTCGTTGGTGCCGCTGACGGCGCCGACCTCGGTCCCGGCCAAGCCGGAATCCACGGCGACGAAGCCTGGGGCGACGGTCTTGCCCGCTGCGTCGATGACGCGGGCGCCGGACGGCGCGCCGCCCGAGCCCATCGAGACGATCTTGCCGTCGCGGATAACGACCGTGCCGTTCTCGATGACGGAGTCGCCGGTCAGGATGCGCCCACCGACGATGGCGACGGTTTCCTGCGCAAGAGCAGGGGCGGCGAGCGACAGGGCCGCGGCGGCGCCCGCGAGGATGTGGGACAGACGCATCAGCGGGCTCCTTCCGTGACGTTGGCGGCGGTCAGGCCGTAGCCGGGCTGGCCCAGCTCGAAATCGCTGGTCGGCTGATAGGCGGGGTTGGTCCGGTCGAAGGTCAGGGCGCCGTCGATGAAGACCTGGTCTGCGCGGGCGTAGATCGAGAAGGGATCGGCGCTCCAGATCACCACGTCGGCGCGCTTGCCGGGCTCCAGCGACCCGGTCTGGTCGGCGATGCCGATGGCCTTGGCGGCGTTGGAGGTGATCCAGCCGATGGCGTGTTCTTCGGAAATGTTCAGCCCGGCGCGGCGACCGGCCGACAGGGCGGCGGCGGCTTCCTGGTTCAACCGCTGGGTCAGTTCGGCGTCGTCGGAGTGGATGACGGCGCACGATCCTTGTTGGGCGTCGACCAGGGCGGCGTTCTCCTCGATGGCGTCCAGGGCCTCCATCTTGAAGCCCCACCAGCCGGTCCACATGGCCGCGCAGATGCCGTTGGCGGCCAGTTGCGGCGCCAGCTTGTAGGCCTCGGTCGCGTGGTGGAAGGTCGTGATGCGGTAGCCGAACTCCTTGGCCATATCCATCATCAGCGCCATCTCGTCGGCGCGGTAACAGTGGTTCTGTATCAGGATCGAGCCGTCCAGAACGCCCATCAGGGTTTCGTTCTGAAGGTTGCGGGTCGGGGCGGCGCCTTCGCCGTCCTCGCGCCACTTGTCCCATTTGGCCTTGTAGTCGCGCGCGGCGATGAAGGCGGCGCGATAGCCGGCCATATTGCCCATGCCCGTCGCCGGGCTCTGGTTACGCCCGCCGTAGACGCGCGACGGGTTCTCGCCGCAGGCCATCTTGACCGTATAGGGGGCGGCCGGGAACTTCAGGCCCTGCATGGTGATCGAGGGCACGTTGCGGATCGTCACGCCGCGTCCGCCGAACAGATTGGCCGAGCCGGGCAGGATGTGAAGCGTGGTCACGCCGCCGGCGCGGGCGGTGTTGAAACCGGGGTCCTGGGGCCACAGCGAATGTTCGGCCCAGACCTGGGCGGTGTTCGGGCTGGTCGCCTCGTTGCCGTCGCTCATGCCGCTGACGCCGGGCGACGGATAGACGCCCAGATGGCTGTGCACGTCGATGACGCCGGGGGTGACATAGCGGCCGCGCGCCTCGACGACGCGATAGCCGGCAGGGACGGGGGTCGAGGCGTCGCCGACGGCGGCGATCTTGCCGTCTGTGACCACGACCACGCCGTTCTCGATCTTGCGATCCGTGCCGGTCAGGACGGTGGCGCCGACCACGGCGAAGTTCTCGCGCGGCAGGGGCTGATAGGTTGAGGGATAGGGATCCAGCGTCGTCGCGGGATCCAGACCGGCGGCCAATGTCCGCTCCTTCGACGGTTTCGCGGCCGTATCATCAGGCGTCTGGCCGGTGGTGGCGCAGGCCGACAGGCCGAGCATGGCGCATGTAATGGCCGCGAGGCTGACGCCCCGCAGATGATGTCCGATCATCGAAATCCCTCTCCCGCGATGCGTCAGCCCCGACGCCGCTTGTGACCGGCATAGAAGGGCGTTCGGCCGCGACCGTCAAAAGGTTTCGGCGTTCGTCTTCTGGACGCTAGTTCTGGACGCTTTGGCCGGCGACGGCTAACGGCAGACGCATGAACGCCGATGACCGTCCCGAGGACGAAAACCCGCATCTCGACCGCCCGCTGCGATCGTTCGGCCGCATCAAGGCCCGCCCCATCAAGCCCCGCCAGGCGGCGCTGATGGAGACCCTGCTGCCCGAGATCGCCGTGCCCGATCCCAAGGCCGGGCCGCTGGACCCCAAGACGATGATGCCCGAGGCGACCGAGGTCTGGCTGGAGATCGGTTTCGGCGGCGGCGAGCACATGGCCGCCCAGGCGGCGACACGGCCGGACGCGCTGGTGATCGGCTGCGAACCCTTCCTGAACGGCGTCGCCTCGGCCCTGCGCCATATCGAAGAGGGCGGACTGAAGAACGTCCGCATCCATGCCGACGACGCCCGCGACCTGGTCGACGCCCTGCCGGACGCCTCGGTCGACCGGGTGCTGATCCTGTTCCCCGACCCCTGGCACAAGGCACGCCACAACAAGCGCCGCCTGCTGCAGGACGAGACGGCCCAGGCCTTCGCGCGCATTCTGAAGCCTGGCGGGACCCTGCGCTTCGTCACCGACTGGCTGGACTACGCCGAATGGGCGCTGGAACGGCTGAACCGCACGCCGGGTCTGGAGCGGATCGGCCCAGCCGACCAGGACTGGTTCGTCGCGCCCGCCGACCACGTCGTAACCCGCTACGAAGAAAAGAAGCTGGGCGACACGACGCCCGTGTTTCTAGAATTCTTACGCCGCTAACTATGAATAGCGCCGATTGTGTATCTCACGTACTGTGGGTATGTCTTTTAGCGATCATTCAAGCCTATGAATAAAAGGAAGAAAATCGCTTTCTCGACCGACCGATACAAAGATTTTTTAATAATGTATCGTGGATACCCAACCGCGTGATTTTGTCGCGCGTGGCGTCGGCCACGCCCTCATCTTCCACTGACCTCGGCAGCAAAGAGGGTATCCGTGTTGACTAGCATCAAGGCGCGTCTGTGCTGGAGCGTCGCTGCACTCGTCGCCACAACGGCGGCCGCCATCATATGCGGCGTTGTGGCCTTGGTGTCGGCGGATCAAAAGATCCAGACGATCATCAACGATCGCGTCGTTCCGCTCGAGCAGCTGAAGATCGTCAGCGACATGTACGCCGTCAACATCGTCGATACGGCGCACAAGGCGCGGGCGGGGGCTCTGAGCTTCGAACAGGCCACCGACCATCTGCAGCAGGCGAAGGCCGCGATCGGCAAGAACTGGAACGCCTACAAGGCGACCAGGCTGACGCCCCGCGAAACCGAACTGGTCGCTGCGGCGGAACAGAAGCTGCCCGCGGCGACGGCGGCGACGCAGCGTC
Organism: Brevundimonas vesicularis; assembly: GCF_044807075.1. Lineage (GTDB taxonomy): Bacteria > Pseudomonadota > Alphaproteobacteria > Caulobacterales > Caulobacteraceae > Brevundimonas > Brevundimonas vesicularis_G. The sequence continues at coordinate 407,505 of NZ_CP085234.1, read as the reverse complement.
TGGAAACAATATTGGCCGCTGGCGATCAGTCCGCCCTGACGGCGTTCGTCGTGACGGATCTCTATCCGGCCATCGATCCTGTCACTGAAAGCATATCGGATCTGGTGGTGCTCCAGACGACGGAGGCGAAGAACGCCGGCGCTGCGGCCAGGTCGGAAATGCAAACCGCTGAAGTCTTGATGGCCGCAATCGCGATCGTCGCCCTGCTCGTCGCCTTGGTTGCGGCCTTCGTTGTGATCCGGATGGTGTCGCGACCGCTGGATCAGATGTCACTGGCCATGCGACGCCTGGCGGGCGGCGATACATCGATCGATGTGCCGGCGGTGGGCTGGAAGGATGAGATCGGCGCAATGGCTGGATCGGTTCTGGCATTCAAGGAGGCGGCGATCGCCAACGACCGTCTGGAACGAGAGGCTTTGGCCCAGCGGTCCATGACGGAACAGGAGCGTGCGGCGAACGAGGCGGAAAAGGCGCGGATCGCCGAAGAAGATCGCGTCGCCCTCGGCGCGCTGGCGAAGGGTCTGTCGGCCATGTCGAACGGCGACCTGACCCACCGCATCGACATTGAGTTCAATGCTAAATCGGCTCAGCTGAAGACCGATTTCAACGCCGCCATCTCCCAGCTGCAGCAGGCGGTCTCTGTGGTCATCTCCAATGTCTCGGGCATCCGCTCGGGCGCCGGCGAGATTTCGCAGGCCGCCGACGACCTGTCGCGCCGCACCGAACAGCAGGCCGCCTCGCTGGAGGAAACCGCCGCCGCGCTGGATGAAATCACCGCCACGGTGAACAAGACCGCCTCGGGCGCCCGCCAAGCCTCGGACGTCGTCCAGGCCGCGCGCGGCGACGCCGAGAAGAGCGGCGTGATCGTTCGCGACGCCGTCCAGGCCATGACCGCCATCGAAAGCTCGTCCACCCAGATCAATCAGATCATCGGTGTGATCGACGAGATCGCCTTCCAGACCAACCTGCTGGCCCTGAACGCCGGGGTCGAGGCCGCGCGCGCCGGCGAGGCCGGTCGCGGGTTTGCGGTGGTCGCCTCCGAAGTTCGCGCCCTGGCCCAGCGTTCGGCCGAAGCCGCCAAGGAGATCAAGACCCTGATCTCGGCCTCGACCGGCCAGGTCGGCGCAGGCGTGAAACTGGTCGGTGAGACCGGCGAGGCCCTGCAAAGGATCGTCGATCGCGTGGCCGAGATCGACAGTCTGGTCACCGAAATCGCCGCCTCGGCCCAGGAACAGGCCGTCGGTCTGGCCGAGGTCAACACGGCGGTGAACCAGATGGACCAGGTCACCCAGCAGAACGCCGCCATGGTCGAGCAGTCGACCGCCGCCAGCCACTCGCTGGCCCAGGAGGCGGAAAGCCTGCAGGCCTCGGTCGCCCAGTTCCGCGTCGGGTCTTCGCCGTCGCGCGCCGCTGCGCCCGCGCCAGTTCGCACCCCTGCGCCGGTCGCCAAGCCGTCGAGCCACATGGCTGCCGCCCTGAAGGTCATCGGCCGAGGCGGCGCCGCACCCAAGCCTCAAGCCGCAGCCGTCGAAGACGGTTGGGAGGAGTTCTGACGGCGACCGCCTCGAAAGGGGCTGACAAGCGAAGGTGAAGCGCCTATATGGGCGCTCACATCGTTAGACCGGCGTCCAACGGCGTCGTTCCAAGCGGCGGCCCGGACGGACCGCCGCTTTTGTTTTGGATCGTCGTCGCTTGCGCGCAAGAACCGCCCAGGATCGCCAGCTGCTGGACCTGATCGACCCCATCGCGGAGTCGTTGGGTCTGGATGTCGTGCGCGTGCGCCTGATGACCGGCTCCAAGCGCCAGCGCCTCCAGATCATGGCCGAGCGGCCCTCCGACCACGACATCTCGGTCGAACAATGCGCCAAGCTGAGCCGCGCGGTGTCGGAGGTGTTCGACGCCGCCGACCCCATCCCCGGCGAATATATGCTGGAGGTGTCTTCACCCGGCATCGACCGGCCCCTGACCCGTCCCGTCGATTTCGACCTGTTTGAGGGCGAGGAGGCGCGTCTGGAAACCGACCGGATGATCGAGGGCCGCAAGCGGTTCAAGGGCGTGCTGGCCGGCTATGAGGACGGCAACGTCCTGATCGACCTGGACGGCGAGGACGACACCGCCCTGATCCCCTTCGACTGGTTGGCCGACGCCAAGCTGGTCCTGACCGACGCCCTGATGAAACGGGGCGCCGCCATTCGCGCCGCACGCGGCGAACCCGAAGACGACGGCCTTCCCGAAGGGGAAGCCTCCGACCCGACAACCGACACCACGACCCCTTCTGAGGACAACGCCTGATGGCCGTCACCGGTATTTCCGCCAACCGCCTCGAACTGCTGCAGATCGCCGACGCCGTCGCCCGCGAGAAGAACATCGAGCGCGAGATCGTTATCGAGGCGATCGAAGAAGCGATCCAGAAGGGCGCCAAGTCGCGCTACGGCGCACACCACGACATCCGCGCCAAGATCGACCACAAGACCGGCGAGCTGTCGCTGACCCGTCACGTCACCATCGTCGAGGATGACTGGATGCCGGAAGACGAGCTGGAAGAGTTCAACGACAGCGCCATGGTGCGCCTGAAGGACGCCTCCAAGCGCGATCCGGAGGCGGTGGTCGGCAAGGAATACGTCGAGAACCTGCCGCCGTTCGAGTTCGGTCGGGTGCAGACCCAGATGGCCCGCCAGGTCGTGACCGGAAAGGTCCGCGAGGCCGAGCGCGCCAACCAGTACGAAGAGTTCAAGGATCGCGTCGGCGAGATCGTCAACGGCACGGTCAAGCGCGTCGAATACGGCAACACCATCGTCGACCTGGGCCGGGGCGAAGGCGTCATGCGCCGCGACCAGTCCATCCCGCGCGAAGTTTTCAATATCGGCGACCGGATCCGCACCTACATCTACGACGTCCGCCCCGAGGCCAAAGGCCCGCAGGTCATGCTGTCGCGCGCTCACCCCGGCTTTATGGCCAAGCTGTTCGCCCAGGAAGTGCCTGAAGTCTATGACGGCGTGATCGAGATCCGCGCCGCTGCCCGTGACTCGGGTTCGCGCGCCAAGATGGCCGTCCTGTCGAACGACAGCTCCATCGACCCCGTCGGCGCCTGCGTCGGCATGCGCGGCTCGCGCGTTCAGGCGGTTGTCGCCGAACTGCAGGGCGAGAAGATCGACATCATCCAGTGGAATCCGGACGAGCCGACCTTCATCGTCAACGCTCTGGCGCCCGCCGAAGTCTCCAAGGTGGTGCTGGACGAAGAAGCCGGCCGCGTGGAAGTGGTCGTGCCGGACGAGCAGCTGTCGCTGGCCATCGGCCGTCGCGGCCAGAACGTCCGCCTGGCCAGCCAGCTGACCGGCTGGCAGATCGACATCATCACCGAAAGTCAGGACTCCGAGCGTCGTCAGCGCGAGTTCGCCGAGCGCACCGGCCTGTTCCAGGAAGCCCTGGACGTCGACGAGGTCATCGCCCAGCTGCTGGTCACCGAAGGCTTCGCCACGATCGAAGACCTGGCCTATGTCGATCCGTATGAAGTCTCCGAGATCGAAGGCTTCGACGAAGAGACCGCTGAAGAGCTTCAGGCCCGCGCCCGCGAATATCTGGACAAGAAGGCCGCCGAGCTGGACGCCAAGCGCGTCGAACTGGGCGTCGAGGATGGCGTGCTTCAGGTGCCGGGCGTCACCCTTCCGATCGCCGTAGCCCTGGGCGAAGGCGGCGTGAAGACGGTCGAGGATCTGGCCGACCTGGCCACCGACGAAATCCGCGGCGGCTATGAGGTCAAGAACGGCGAGCGGGTGAAGGTCCCCGGCGTGCTGGAAAGCTTCAACCTGGCGCAGGAAGACGCCGAGCTGCTGATCCTGCAGGCCCGCGTTGCCGCCGGCTGGATCGACGCTTCGGAACTGCCGCAGCCCGAGCCGGAAGAATATGAAGACGAGGGCGACTACGCCGAGGGCGAATACGATCCGGACCAGGTGTTCGGCGACGCGCCTGCCGAAGACGACACGGCCGACGGCGACGAGTCCGACGCCGAACCGTCGAACGCGTGATGGGAGACCTGGCCACATATGAGCTTGCGCGACGCAACGATCGATAGAGAACGCCGGGACCTCGTCTCTCACGAGGTCATGGACGAATCTCGCCTGATCCGTTTCGTCGCCGGGCCCGATGGCCAGGTGGTCCCCGACCTGGGCAGGAAACTGCCCGGACGCGGCCTGTGGGTCGAAGCCAGCCGCGCCTCGGTCGAGGCGGCGGTCAAGAAGAACGGCTTCACCCGCGCGGCCAAGACCAAATTGACCGCCCCGGCCGACCTGGCCGATGTCGTCGAACGGCTGCTGGCAAGGCGCTGTCTTGACCAGCTGGGTCTTGCCCGGCGCGAAGGCGTTCTTATATCCGGCTTCGAAAAAACCGCGGGGAGCCTGCGCGGGGGCAAGGCCGCCTGGGTGCTGGAAGCCGCCGATGGCTCGGCCGACGGGCGCGGAAAGATCCTCGCCCTGGCCCGTCATCAGACCGCCAAGATCTGCGGCGCGTTCACGGCGGACGATTTGAGTTTGGCCCTTGGGCTGGAAAATGCGATACACGCCGTCCTGCTTGCGGGCGGACGCGCCGATCGGTGGACCCTCGAGGTCGAACGACTGGCTGGATTTCGGCCGCTTCGCCCCCCTCACTGGGACGTTTCCAGTGTCGAGGACGGATCGGCGGGAGCACCCCCGACAGGGGCGAGCTGAGGATTTTAGCGGCCGAGGGCCTGTCTCCAAGGGCGGAGACGGGCTCACGGTCGTTCATGGGTATTAGATGAGGACGGCGGGCCTTTCCGCCCCGAGTAAAGCGACCGGATGAGCGACGAAAACGACAAGACCAACCAAGGCCAGGGCAACACGGGCGGCACGCCGTCCCAGACGGGGCCGCGCGCTCCGCTGAGCCTGAAGCCGCGCGTTGTGGGATCGGTGCCGACCGGCACCGTGAAGCAGAGCTTCAGCCATGGCCGATCCAAGACGGTGGTGGTCGAGACCAAGCGCCGCGCCGGCGCCGGCGGGCCGCAACGTCCGCAGGGCTTCGATGTCGCGCGTCCTCAACAGGCCGCTCAGGCGCCGCGTCCGCAAGGTCCGCGTCCGTCGCAACCCGCCGGCGGCGCCCTGTCGGCCGAGGAGCAGGAAGCGCGCCGCCGCGCCATCGCACTGGCCACCCAGGCAAACGCCGCCAAGGCCGCAGCTGAAGCCGCCGCCAAGGCCGCTGCAGACGCCGCCGCCCGCGAGCAAGCCGCGGCCACAGAGCGCGCCGCCCAGGCGGCCCGTGACGAAGCCGCCGCCGCCAAGGCCGCCGCAGAAGCCGCACGCGCCGAAGCCGCCAAGCTGACGGCGGCTGCGCCCGCCGCCCCGGCCAAGCCCGCACCCAAGCCGGCCGCGCCGGTCGCCGCTGTGCCGACCCCCGCTCCCGCCGCGCCGGCTCCGACACCCGCTCCCGCCCGTCCGGCCGCTCCGGCCCGTCCGGTGGTCAACTTCGGCCAGCGCGTGCCCAAGCCTGGCAATCCCCAGCGCGCTGCGCCCGAGCGTCCGGCCTTCGGCGGGCGTTCGGCCCGCGAGCAGGCGATGGGCGGCGGCGATCGCGCCTATTCGGACCGTCCGCAGAGCGATCGCCCGCAAGGCGATCGTCCGCAGGGCGCCCGTTCGGGCCCTGGCGGCCAGCGTCCGCAAGGCGCCAAGCCCGCCGAGCCCGTCCGCTATTCGGCCCTGAATCCGCGTCCGGCGCCCGGCGCCGCGCGTCCCGGCGGTCCGCGCTCCGGCCCCGGCGGTCGCGCCGCCCCGAACGCCCCTCCGGCCGAGGCCAACGTTCTGCGTCCGGCCCGTGCGCCCGGCGCCGGCTTCGGTCGCCCGGCCGGTCGTGACGACGATCGCGAGAAGCGTTTCTCCGACGCCGGCAAGGCGGTCAGCCGCACGCGCGGTGAGCCCAAGCGCCGCGAAGGCCGCATGACCATCCAGTCCGTGGTCGGCGACGGCGACGCCGCCGAGCGGATGCGCTCGCTGGCCTCGGTCCGCCGTGCCCGCGAACGCGAGAAGGAAAAGCGCAAGGGCGGCTCGACCGATGCGCCCAACCGTCCGCGCGAAGTCGTCATTCCCGACGTCATCACCGTGCAGGAGCTGTCCAACCGGATGGCCGTGCGCGGCGTCGACATCATCAAGTTCCTGATGAAGCAGGGCCTTATGATGAAGATCAACGACGTGATCGATTCTGACACCGCCGAACTGGTGGCCGAAGAGTTCGGCATGGCCGTCAAGCGCGTCTCGGAATCCGACATCGAAACCGGCTTCCTGGGCGAGGCTGACGACGCCGACGCCTCCGACACCCGCGCGCCGGTCGTGGCCATCATGGGCCACGTCGACCACGGCAAGACCTCGCTGCTCGACGCCCTGCGCACGACCGACGTCGCAGGCGGCGAAGCCGGCGGCATCACCCAGCACATCGGCGCCTATCAGGTTCGCCTGCCGGACGACCAGAAGGTCACCTTCCTGGACACCCCAGGCCACGCCGCCTTCTCGGCCATGCGAGCGCGGGGCGCCAATGTGACCGACATCGTGGTCCTGGTCGTCGCCGCCGACGACGGCGTCATGCCTCAGACCATCGAAGCCATCCAACACGCCAAGGCGGCCAACGCGCCCCTGATCGTGGCGGTCAACAAGATGGATAAGCCCGGCGCGACGTCGCAGAAGGTCGTAAACGAGCTGCTGCAGTACGAAGTCATCGCCGAAAGTCTGGGCGGCGAGACCCAGATCATCGAGGTCTCGGCCAAGGAGCGGATGAACCTCGACGGCCTGCTGGAAGCGATCCTGATCCAGGCCGAGGTCATGGACCTGCGCGCCAATGCTGATCGCTCGGCCGAAGGCGTGGTCATCGAGGCCAAGCTGGACAAGGGGCGCGGGCCGGTCGGCACCGTCCTGGTCAAGCGCGGCACGCTGAAGCGCGGCGACATCGTCGTCGCCGGCGGTTCGTGGGGCAAGGTTCGCGCCCTGCTGAACGAACGCAACGAGCAGCTGACCGAAGCCGGTCCGTCGGTCCCGGTCGAGATCCTGGGTCTGGACGAGGCGCCGTCGCCCGGCGATGTTTTCGCCGTGGTGGATTCCGAGGCCCGCGCTCGCGAGCTGACCGAATACCGTCAGCGGGTGAAGCGCGAGAAGGCCCAGGTCTCGGGCGGCTCGGTTTCGCTGGTCGACATGATGGCCAAGCTGGGCTCCAAGAAGATCAGCGAACTGCCGGTGGTCATCAAGGCCGACGTGCAGGGCTCGGGCGAAGCCATCTCCGCCTCGCTGGAGAAGATGGGCAATGACGAGGTCCGCGCCCGGATCGTCTATTCCGGCGCCGGCGGCATCACCGAGAGCGACGTCAACCTGGCCAAGTCGGCCGGCGCGCCGATCCTCGGCTTCAACGTCCGCGCCTCGAAACAGGCTCGCGACCTGGCCGAGCGCGAAGGGGTCGAGATCCGCTATTACTCGATCATCTACGACCTGCTGGACGACATGAAGGGCGTGCTTTCCGGCATGCTGGCGCCGCTGCAACGTGAAACCTTCTTGGGCAACGCCCAGGTGCTTCAGGTCTTCGACATCTCCAAGATCGGCAAGATCGCCGGCTGCCGCGTCACCGAAGGCGTGGTTCGCAAGGGCGCGCGCGTCCGCATCATCCGCGACGACGTGGTGGTGCTGGAACTGGGCGTGCTCAACACGCTCAAGCGCTTCAAGGACGAAGTCAACGAGGTGCCTTCGGGCCAGGAGTGCGGCATGCAGTTCCAGGGCTTCCAGGACATCAAGGAAGGCGACTACATCGAGTGCTTCACGGTCGAAGAGATCAAGCGCACGCTGGACTAGTTCCTCGTCGCGAGCACGAAGAGACCAAGGCCCGGAACTCAGGTTCCGGGCCTTTTCTTTTGCAGGCCGGACACGAAGCGTTCGGCGGTGTGCGTTCGCGCTTCGCCAACGCCCATGCCTGTTCATTCGCGAACGGCGACCGTGCATCGCCGCAGGCGCGGTGGCGAAGGGCAGGGGACGACGGCACGGTCCGGTCATCGAGGGCCGGTCGTCGGTCCTCTCACTGACACAGGACACGCCGTCATGAAGACCGTCGCCGCCATCGCTCCCGTCCTCGCTCTCGCCGCCGCCCTCACCGTTTCGGCGCCGACCGCGCCGGCCTTCGCCGCCGACCTGACCATCGCCTTCCCGAGCGCCGCGCCCCAAGGCCAGATCATGGTCGCCGTGTTCAACAGCGAGGCCAACTATGGCGGTGAGGGTCAGCCGGCCCAGGTCGCCATGCTGGATGTGGCCGCCGGCCAGACCAGCATCACCTTCGACGGCCTGCCCGACGGCGACTATGCCGTCCGCGCCTTCCACGATTTGAACGGCGACGGCAAGATGAACACCAACCCCTTCGGCATGCCGGTCGAGCCCTTCGCCTTTTCCAACAATGCCGTCGGCAACATGGGGCCGGCGTCTTGGGAGCGCGCCAAGTTCGCGGCCGCCGGCGCGACGACCCAGTCGATCGACCTTAAGTAAGCGACGAAAGCCGGAGCCCGATCATGATCCCCTCACGTCGTTCCTTCCTGATGGGCGCCGCCGCCCTCTCGGCCGCAGTCGCCACGCCTGAAATGGTGCGCGCCGCCGCCGCCCTGGACGCCGTCGCCGAGACGAAGGCCGACTGGGCGCTGGCGACCCAGGACATCGAAGGCGACATCGCGCGCCAAACGATGCGCCTGGTCCACGGCCGGGCGCCGGCGGGGTTGCAGGGCGCGCTGTATCGCAACGGACCGGCCAAGTTCCGGCGGCCGGGCGGCTCGGCAACCCACTGGTTCGACGGCGACGGCATGATGCGCGCCTTCCGCATTCACGATGGCCAGGCGACGCTGGAAGCGCGGTTCGCCGACACGCCAAGCGCCGCACGGAAACGGCGCTGGACGCTGTGGTCACGCCGGGTTTCGGCACCAAAGGCGACGCGCGCGCCCGCATCGGCTCGAACGACGACGCCAACGCCGCCAACACTGCCGTCATGGTCGCTGGCGATCAGGTCTGGGCGCTGTGGGAGGGGGGATCGCCCCTGGCCCTGTCGGCGTCGGACCTGTCGACGCGCGACTTCGTCACCCTGCGCGATGACCTGAAAGGCATGCCGTTCCAGGCCCATCCGCGCTACGCCCCCGACGGGTCGATCTGGAACGTGGGTTCGGCGGGCGGTCAGGCCGTCATCTGGCATCTGCGCCCGGATCGCAGCCTGAGCGACGCCCAGGTCGTGCCCCTGCCGCGTGCCAGCTATATGCACGACTTCACCGCCACCGACCGGCACGTGATCCTGGTGCTTCAGCCCTGGATGTTCGAAAACCGCGCCATGCCGGTGACCGCAGGCCTGGCCTGGCGACCCGAGATGGGGACGCAGGTCCTGGTGCTGGACAAGGACGACCTGAGCAAACGCCGCCTGTATGAGTTGCCGGGGTTCTTCCATTTCCACCTGGGCGACGCCTGGGCCGAGCGCGACGGCACGATCCGTTTCGATGTGCCCGTCAGCGGCGATCCGCGCTTCGCGGTCGATGGCGCGCGGGTTCTGGTGGACGGGTATGGGGTCGTTCCGGGCGATCCGGCGAAACTGGCTCTGATCACCCTGCGCCCGGACGGACGCGCCGACATGACCTATAGCGATGTCGTCGGCGAATTTCCGAAAGGCGATCCGCGTCGTGCGGGACTGAAGCGCAGCCTGACCGCCCATACCTCCGGCGAGACTCGCGGCCGGCCCCTGCCGACGGGACTGGCGGTCCACGACTGGGACAGCGGTCGCTCGCACGCCTTCGAATTCGGCGTGCATCAGGTGGTCGAGGAGGCGGTCTTCGTGCCCAAGCCCGGCGCGACGGTGGAACGGGACACCTGGCTGGTCGGACCGTCTGTAAATTTGAAGGACGGGCGGACGGAACTGCACGTCTTTGACGTGGCGCGGATCGAGGACGGCCCGGTCGCGACCTGGCAGGCGGACGTGGCCCTGCCGGCCGGCTTCCATGGCGTCTGGGCGGGATAAGGTCGCACGGGCACAACCTTTGCGGGCCTTCACGGTTCGAAAAGGCTGACGTGCCAAGGTGAGACCATGACCCCCGTCCAGACGCCCGCCGATCTTCGCCCCATCACCGCCCTGCGCTTCGGCGCCGCCATGTGGGTCGCCGTCTACAGCTTCTGGGAAAACCTGGCGGGCGCCGGTCAGTCTGGCCTTGTCGCCAAGGGCTATCTGGGGGTCGAGCTGTTCTTCGTCCTGTCCGGCTTCATCCTCAGCCACGTCTATCTGGCGGCGGCGGGCGAGAAGCGGTTCTCGTATCGCGGCTTCCTGTGGGCGCGGATCGCGCGCGTCTATCCGCTGCATATCGCCACCCTGATCGGCGTGGGGCTGCTGGCGGCCGCCGCCTTGTTCGCCGGCATGAGCGTGGACGCCAATGTGCTGAGCTGGGCGTCGCTGCCCGCCAACCTCTTCATGGTTCATGCCTGGGGGCTGGCGCCGGTCGCGGGCTGGAACCATCCATCCTGGTCCATCTCTGCGGAGTGGTTCGCCTATCTCTGCTTCCCGCTGTTCGCCTTCGTCTTCTGGCGCCTGCGTCATCGGCCGATCGCGGCGGTGGTCGGGGCTGCGGCCTTCCTCGTCATCCTCTATTTCGCGTTTGAGCAACTGGCCGGCTTCGCCCTGACCGAGGCGACGATCCGCTGGGGCGCGCTCAGGATCGTGCCGTGCTTCGCGTTGGGCTGCGCTCTCTATCTCGTTTATCGCCGCGCGCCGTTGAAGGCGCCGTGGGTGTGCGCCGCCGTCTCATTCGGGCTGATGGTCCTCAGCGCCGCGCTCGGACTCTGGGACGGCGTCACGGTTCTGCTGGCCGGGGCCTTGATCCTTTCACTGGCCTCGCTGCCCAACGCGCGCGCCGGATGGCTGGCCTCCAAGCCTGCCGTCTACCTCGGCGAGATCAGCTATTCGGTCTATATGGTCTGCGTGCCGTGGAAGCTTTTGGCGGTCGGTCTGGCCGCCAAACTGTTCGACGCGCCGGACAAGCAGCTTCAAATTTTCGTGTGGTTGGCGATCCTGGCCCTTCTGCCGGTTGTCGCCGCCGTCTCCTATCATCTCGTCGAACGCCCGGCGCGCAAGGCTCTCAGGGACATGGCCGACAGGCGCGCCAAGCGTCACAACAAGGTTTCAGAAGGAAATATGAAGCACGGCGATATGCCGAAACAACTTGCGACAGGGCGTGATCCCGTGGCCTAAAGGGCGCTTCCAAAGGCGGGTCGGGATACCCCAAGCATGTTGAAACGGCTCAAAGCCGCCGCGGTTGCGGCGACCCTCGGTTTTTTTGCGCTGGGCGCCGTTCCCTCTACCGCAAAGGCTGATGAGCCCTATTGGCAGTGCGTGACCTTCGCGCGCATGTTCTCCGGCATCAACATCTTCGGCGACGCCTGGACCTGGTGGCGTCAGGCCGCCGCCAACTTCCGCACCGGCAAGGCCCCGGAAACCGGCTCGGTTCTGGTCTTCCGTCCCGAGGGCCGCATGAGCCGGGGCCACGTCGCCGTCGTCTCCGACATCCTGACCGACCGCGTCGTGCGCGTGACCCACGCCAACTGGGGCGGCAGCCGCGGCAAGGTCGAAGAGAACGTCACCGTCGTCGACGTCTCGCCCTCCAACGACTGGTCGCAGGTCAAGGTCTGGTACAATCCGATCAACGATCTAGGCACGACGGTCTATCCGACCTACGGCTTCATCTACAAAGGCGCCCGCGACGCCTTCGACGCCGGCCGTCAGATCGCCGCCAACGTCTCGGCCAAAGGCCAGCACTAAGCTTGCACCGCCCGCCATCGCGGGCGATAGGCGGGCATGACCCAATCCAGCGACATCACCTACGCCGGCTATCTGGCGTTGGACGACCTGCTTTCGACCCAGCACCCGCTGTCGGACCAGCACGACGAAATGCTGTTCGTCGTCATCCATCAGACCAAGGAACTGTGGCTCAAGCAGATCCTGCATGAGACGGCCCTGGCCCAGTCGATGGTGCGCGCCGGCGACCTGGTCCCGGCCTACAAGAGCCTTGCGCGCGTATCCCGCATCCAAGCGGTGATGACCCATAGCTGGGACATTCTGTCGACGATGACGCCGTCGGACTATCTGCGGTTCCGAGGCTCGTTGGGGTCGTCCTCCGGCTTCCAGAGCGACCAGTTCCGACGCTTCGAGGCCATGCTGGGCCTGAAGGACGCCAGCTTCCTGAAGTTCCACGAAGACCGCCCCGAGGCCCTGGCCGCGCTTCAGGCCGCCATCGCGGCGCCTAGCCTTTACGATGACGCCCTGGCCCAACTGGCAAAGGCCGGTCTGCCGGTGCCCGCCGAGGTGCTGAACCGCGACGTGACCCAACCCTATGAGCCGTCCAAAGCCGTCGAGGCGGCCTGGCTGGAGGTCTATCGCGACACGGAGCGGTGGTGGGTCCTGTATCAGCTGGCCGAGAAGCTGGTCGATCTGGACGACGCCCTGCTGACCTGGCGGCACAAGCACGTCGTCACGGTCGAACGCATCATCGGTCGGCGTCGCGGCACGGGCGGAACCGAAGGCGCGGCCTATCTGGCCTCGACCCTGACCAAGCGCTGCTTCCCCGAGCTGTGGTCGCTTCGCACCAAACTTTGATGTCGCAGGCGGCAACCTTCGCCGCGCCGGACCATTTCGCCGTTTGACCGCAACAGCGGAAGGAATGGACGAGATGAGCAACCCCAACGCCCACGACATCAAGGTTCTGAACGGCCTGATCGAAACGACGCTGGACAGCGCGGAGGGCTATCGCGAAGCCGCCGAACAGACGCAGGACCCGCACTACCGCACCCTGTTCGAGCGCCGCAGCAGCGAACGCCAGCAGGTCGTCGACGACCTGTCGGCCGCCGTGCGCGGTCTGGGCGGCGATCCGGAATCCGATGGATCGATCCTGGCCAAGGCCCATCGCGCATTTCTGGATGTGAAACACGCTCTGCTGCGTAACGACGATTCTGTCGTCGGTTCGATCAACTCGGGCGAGGGGTTCATCGCCAAAAAATATGAAAAGGCGCTGGAAGACACCGGCATTTCCGCCACAACGCGCGAGACGATCCGGCGCGCCTACGCTGCGGTGAAGACCGAGCATGAGCAGATGGAAGCCCTGAAACACAGCCTGGAAGGCCAGCGCGACGCGGCCAACCCCTTGTTCCCGCAGTAATCCCGGACTGACGGAATAGAAAAAGGCCCCGGTGTTTCCACCGGGGCCTTCGTCATTTGATCGTCTAGCCTGAAACTAGGCTTCTTCGGTCTTGGCGGCCGAACCGGTTTCCGGAACGACGACGCCCTTGGCGGGACGGACCGTCTGGCGCTCGGCGATACGGGCCGACTTGCCGCGACGATCACGCAGGTAATAAAGCTTGGCGCGACGCACGACGCCGCGGCGCTTCACTTCGATCGACTCGATGTTCGGCGACAGGATGGGGAAGCGGCGCTCGACGCCTTCGCCGAACGAGATCTTGCGGACCGTGAAGGTTTCGCTGATGCCGCCGCCGTCACGGGCGATGCAGACGCCTTCGAAGGCCTGAACGCGCTCGCGCTCGCCTTCCTTGATCTTCACGTTGACGCGCAGAGTGTCGCCGGGCTGGAATTCCGGGATTTTGCGTTCGCCCAGGACGCGGGCTTTTTCTTCGGCGTCCAGCTGTTGAACGATGTTCATGTCATTTCTCCTCGGGCTTTGCGCCCTTTAGCTGTGAGTTGGCGAGATGCGCCTGCCAGAGGTCCGGCCGCCGCTCCCGCGTAGTCGTCGCCCGCTGCGCCTCGCGCCATCGCGCGATCTTCTTGTGATCGCCCGACAGCAACACCTCGGGTATCTCAAGCCCCTCGAACGTCCGCGGTCGTGTGTACTGCGGGTGTTCCAAAAGCCCATCCTCGAAGCTCTCGGACGACAGGCTGTCGCCTGAGCCGAGCACGCCGGGGATCAGTCTTACGCACGCCTCGATCGCGACCATCGCCGCCGCCTCGCCGCCGGCGAGAACCGCGTCTCCGACCGAGACCTCCTCGAACCCGCGTGCGTCCAGCACCCGCTGATCCACCCCCTCGAAACGACCGCACAGCACGACGATGCCGTCGGCTTTCGCCCATTCCTTGACGCGCGCCTGGGTCAGGGGCCGACCCCTGGCGCTCATGTACAAAAGCGGCCGCTTGGGTCCCGGCAGGCTATCCACCGCCCGGGCCACAACGTCCGCCTTCAGCACAGCTCCCGGGCCGCCGCCCGCAGGGGTGTCGTCCAGGAAGCCGCGCGTATCTGTGGAAAAGGCGCGAATGTCAACCGTTTCCAGGCTCCACAAGCCCTTCTCGCGCCAGGCCGTGCCGATCAGAGACACGCCGAGCGGGCCCGGAAAGGCCTCGGGAAACATGGTCAGGACGGTTGCGTTGAAAGGCATGGCGGCGGCTCTTACACGAAAACCGCACCATTGCCTCCCTCTCCAATTGGGAGAGGGCTTGAGCCTCGGAGAGCCGCAGGCGATCCGCAAGGCGAAAGGGTGAGGGTTGGGTCTTGCGACCTGGCCCGCCAGCCGACCCTCATCCGGCTCTTCGAGCCACCTTCTCCCAATGGGAGAAGGAAGCCGTCAGGTCGTCGGCGCCCCGCCGCCCGCCGCGATCCAGCTGTCCACCTGATCCTCCAGCACGTCCAGCGGCACCGAGCCGGAGCCTAGCACGACCGCGTGGAAGTCCTTTATGTCGAACCGGTCGCCCAACGCCGTCCTGGCCCGGTCGCGCAGTTCCTCGATCTTCAGCTCGCCGATCTTGTAGCTGGTCGCCTGGCCGGGGTTGGTGATGTAGCGCTCGACCTCCTTTTCGATGTCGCGCTCGGACAGCAGGGAGTTCTGGCGGAAATAGTCCATCGCCAGTTCTCGGCTCCAGCGCTTGGCGTGCAGGCCGGTGTCGGTCACCAGACGCACCGCGCGCCACAGCTCGGTCGAGAGCCGGCCGAAGTCGGAATAGGGGTCCTGATAGAAGCCCATCTCCTTGCCCAGTTGTTCGGCGTACAGCCCCCAACCTTCCGCATAGGCGCCATAGCCGCCGAACCGACGGAAGCGCGGCAGACCCTCGATCTCCTGCGCATAGGCGATCTGGAAATGGTGGCCCGGCGCGCCCTCGTGATTGCTGATGCCCTCGATCTGGGGCTTCAGCACCTGGGTCATGTCCGACAGATTGACGTAGTAGATGCCCGGCCGTGATCCGTCCGGCGCGGGCGAGTTGTAGAAGGCGATCGAGGCCGTCGCCTCGCGGAACGGCTCCACCGCCCGCACCTCCAGCGCCGCCTTGGGCAGGGTCGAGAACCACTGCGGCGCCGCCGCCATCACCTGGGCGATGAAGCCGCGCGCGTCGGTCAGATACTGCTCCTTGCCCTCGGGCGTGTTCGGATACTGGAACCGGGGATCCGTCTTCAGGAAGGCGAAGAACGCCTGCAGCGAGCCGGTGAAGCCGACCTGGGTCTTGATGGTCTCCATCTCGGCCTGGATGCGGGCGACCTCGGCCAGACCGATCTGATGGATCTGGTCGGCGGTCAGGTCGGTGGTGGTCGAGAGCTGGAGCCGGGCGTTGTAATAGGCCTCGCCCTGCGGCAGGCGCCACACGCCCGCATCGCTGTCCGCCTTGGGCTGCACCTCGGCCAGCGCCGTCAGCACGGTCTCGAACCCGGCCTTGTAGGGTCCGGTCAGCGCCGCGCGGCCTTCCGACAGCAGCCGGTCCTTCGTCGCCTGATCCGTCTCCAGCGCCGCGACCTTCTTGGTGAAGTCGGCCCAGACGGGATTGTCCGCGCCATCGTCGAACGGCGCGCCGGTGATGACGTTGCGGGTGTTGGCGATGGACGGGGCGAAGACGAAGCGCGGCGAGACGACGCCCGCCGCCGCGCGCTGACGCAGTTCGTCGGCCACCTGATCCATCTGCGGCTCGGCGGCCTTGATCCGCGCGACATAGGCCTCGGCGTCGGCCACGCTGGAGACCCGGTGGTTGTTGATCAGAAAGACCGGCAGGCTGGTGGTCGGATTGCCGTTGGCGGCGAACTGAAAGCCCCAGTCGCGCCACTGGTTCGACAGCCGCGCCTGCTGAACGCCATATTCGAACATCCGCCACGACACCCGCGCCTGCGGTCCCAGCTTCTGCGGATCGAACTGGGCCTTCATCTGCGCCAGTTGCGCCTCCTGAAGCGCCAGGGCCCGGTCGGCGGCGGCGTCCGACACGTCGTCCAGCTTGTCGTAGTCGGTCTTGATGCCCAGAGACGTCATCTGCTGCGGGCTCAGCGCAATCCGCGCCTGGAAGGCCTGCTCAAAGAAGGCGTTCAGCCGCGCGTCCTCGCTTTCGGTTGCGGCTGTCGATGCGGGGGTGGAGGTCTGCGCCAGCGCGGGCGCGGCGGACAGCACCGCCATCATGGCGGCGGACGAGATCAGAAGACGACGCATGAACAACCCCTCGTGAAACAGGGGCGCACCTTCGGGGCCGCGTGCGCGCGGCGCAAGCGATCAATGCCGCCGCCGTTGCGGCGATCGGACACGCCGACAGCAAAATCTTCGATACGGCGTCGCTTGATGCAACCCAAGTTCAGGGTCGGCGTTTCGACGAAACTTGACCATACCAACAAGGGTTCAAACCATGCGCAAGATCATCACCCTGTCCATCGTCGCCGCCGCTCTGGCCGTGTCGGCCTGCAACACCATCGCCGGCGCCGGCCGCGACGTCTCGGCCGCCGGTTCGGCCGTCACGCAAGGCGCCAACGACGCCAAGAACTAAGGCTTTCCAACAAGCCGATGTTGCAAAGGCCCGCCGGATCCCGGCGGGCCTTTCTCGTATTCGTCGCATGACAGTGTTACGGTGCGCCATCATTCGGGAGACGGCGATGGGCTTTCTGGACAATGTGGTGAAGGGTCTCGGCGACGACGCCGCAGGCGGTCTGAGCGACCTGCTCAAGGGTCAGGGCGGCGTCGGCGGACTGGCCGAGAAGTTTGGCCAGGCGGGGCTGGGCGATGTGATCGGCTCCTGGGTCGGCACGGGTCCGAACGCCAACATCTCGCCCGAGCAGATTACGGCCGTCCTCGGCCACGGCCCCATCGCCGACATCGCCGCCAAGATGGGCGTGACCCCCGAACAGGCCGGCGAGACCCTGGCCGGTCTTCTTCCCGAAGCCATCGACCGCCTGACTCCAGGCGGTCAGATCGACGGCGCAGACGACCTGCTCGGCAAACTGCCGGGCGGCCTGGGCGACATGATCGGCGGCTTTCTGAAGCGCTGAAGCCTCAGGACGGCTGGCCCTCGGTCGCCGCGATCGCAGCCTCTTCTTCGATCGCGGCCTTCTGGCGCGCCTGAAGCGCGGTCTGCTTGGAAGCCACGATGAAGGCCAAGACGATCCCGAACACACCGATGATCGCTGAGTACAGGAAGAAGGCCACATAGCCCGCGCCTAGCGCCGCGGGGGTCACGCCGCTTGTCGCCGCTCCGGTGGACAACACGCCGGGTTGCAGATTGGCGAACAGCGCCCGCAGGCCAGCGAAAGGCCCGGTGCCTTCGGCGGCTCGCGCCGAAGCCTCGACGATCCGTCCCGATTGGGTCGCGATCAGCTTGCCGGGCAGGGCGTACAACGATGTGAACAGGGCGTACTGGGTCGCGGTAAAGCCGATCGACGTCAGGCTGGACATATAGGCGATCAAGGCGGTCCCGGCGTATCCGCTCGAGACGTTGTCCACGCCGATGGCGACGGTCAGGGCCGACAAGCTATGTCCCTGGGTCGCCAGCCAGGCGAAGATCAGGTTGGACACAGGGCTCATGAAGGCGCCGATCACCATGGTGCGGATCAGGCCGAGCTTGGCGACCGACCAGCCGCCGATGATCACGCCCAGACTGGTCATGACCACGCCAAACACCTTGCGCACCTCGGCCAGTTCCGTCTTGGAAAAGCCGAGGTCGATGTAGAAGGGCGGCATGATGTTCAGCACGAAATCCGCCAGGCGATAGACGCAGATCAGCGCCAGGATCAGCGTCGCTACGCCCGAGAAGCGCCTGTAGAAATCGGCGAGGGGCTGGCCGAAAGATCCTGCGAGATAGGCGCCCGGCCGCGTCTTCGTTCCCGGCAGCGGCCAGCAGGCCATGACCATCACGGCCAGGCCCATGAGCACCAGAGCGAACTGCAGATAGACGCCCTCCGGCTTCGCCGCCAGCGCCGCTGCGACCGCCGCCTTGCCGTCCGGGCCGAGGCCGAAGAGCCCGAACAGGGCGTTCAAAGGCGCCGACTGTCCTGTCAGGCCCGAGCCCAGGAACATGGCGGCGACGGCGATGACCGCCAGACGCGCGATCCACTCGAAGATTTCCAGCTTTGGTCGCGAGGGAACGTCTCCGACCGGGATGGCTCGGATCGAGTGCGCCTTCTCTCGCGGCGCAAACAGCACCCCGGCGATACCGATACCCATGAGTGCGGCCATCACCGCGTAAGAAAGGTTCCAGTTGTAGAGATCGGCTAGCACCAGCGGCACGGCCCCGGCCACGATCATGGCGACGCGGTAGCCCAGCTGATAGGCGGCGGCCATGGCGCCATGGCGGCTGTCGTCGGCCGCTTCGATCCGCCAGGCGTCGATGACGATGTCTTGGGTGGCGCCGAAGAAGCCGACGAGGGCGGCGAAGCCGGCCACGGCGATCAAGGCGTTGGAGGGATTCAGGGTCGAAATCGACCATAGACCGAAGATGATTACGCCTTGCGTGACCAGCATCCAGGCGCGTCGATGACCAAGCAGAGGCGTCAGAAGCGGGACGGCGGTTCGGTCGATCAGTGGCGCCCAGACGAATTTCAACGAGTAGCTGAGTGTGGCCAGGGCGAAGAAGCCGATCACTTCGAGCGTCAGGCCGCTCTCTCGCAACCAGGTGGTCAGGGTGTCGAAGATCAGCAGGTTCGGCAGGCCTGCCGAAAAGCCCAGCAACAGCATGATGAACACGCGCCGCTCGCCATAGACGGCGAGACCGCCGAAACGGCCGGCGGGCTTGCCGTTGGCGGGGGGATGGGCTTGGTCGGTCATGCACGGCTCCGGCGCGGCGGCCGAAAACGCGGACGCCTGTAACTCAGCCGACCTTGGCGCGGATGTCGCGCTTCGTCCAGCGGGCGAGGGCGGCGCGCAGGGCCTCGGCGTCCAGCGGCTTGACGATATGGTCGTCCATGCCGGCCTCCAGACAGGCGCGTCGGTCCTCGGCGAAGGCATTGGCGGTCAGGGCCAGGATCGGCGTCGTATCGCCCGCCGCGCGGATGGCGCGGGCGGCGGCGGGGCCGTCCATGCCGGGCATCCGCATGTCCATGAAGACCACGTCGTAGCGCGCGCGTTTCAGCGCCGCGACGGCTTCGTCGCCGGTGGCGGCCGTCTCGACGGTGCAGCCCTCGCGGCGCAACAGGGTGCGGGCCAGAAGCGCGCCGACGGGATTGTCCTCGGCCAGCAGGACGCGGATGCCGGCGAACTGCACGGGGGCGACGCGGTCGTCTTCGATCGGGGCGGCGCAGTGGGCGCTGGACTTGTCGGGCGCCTCGGCGCCGATGGCGGCCAGGACGCGCTCGGCCAAGGACGCGCGACGCAAGGGCTTGATCAGATAGCCGTGGAAACCAACGGCGCGATAGCGGGCGATCAGGTCGCGGTCGGCCGGTTTCAGCAGGACGATGCCGCGACCGCTCGAAGGCAGGGCCGCCAGCGCGCCCGCCAAGGCGTCGGCGTGATCGACCAGAGTAACCGGGGCCGCATCCGCCACGACGCCGCCCGAGGCCTCGATCTGGGCGCGAGCCGCCGACAGGACGAAGGGATCGACGGCGCGCACCGCGACCGTCTGGCCGCGCAACGGCTTGTCGCGCGCCACCGCGACGGCGGCGAAGGCGGCCTCGAAGCGGAAGCGGGCGCCCCCGCCGGTTGCGGCGCCGTCGGGCCGGCTTTCGACCTTCACCGAGCCGTCCATGGCGGCGGCCAGCTTTCGCACGACCGCCAGACCCAGGCCCGCCCCATCCTGACGGGCCGCGTCGGAACTGTCGGCGTGGCCGAATTCCTCGAATATACGTGTGCGCGCCTCGGGCGCAACGCCGGGGCCGGTGTCGTCGACCAAGAAGGCCAGACGCGGGCGCGCCGCGCTGCCGCCGATGCGCTCGACCGAAATGCGCACGCCGCCGGTGTCGGTGAACTTCACGGCGTTGCCCGCCAGGTTGAAAAGCACCTGACGCAGCCGGCCTTCGTCCGCCAGCACGTCGGGCGCGTCGGCGGCGACCGACCAGACGATCTCCAGCCCCTTGTCGTGGGCGCGCGGGCTCAGCAACTCGGCGACGCCGCGCACCAGACCTTCCAGATCGACGGGCGCCAGATCGAACTCCAGCGCCCCGGCCTCCAGCCGCGCATAGTCCAGCAGGTCGTTGACCAGACCCAGCAGATGTTCGGCCGACTGACGCGCGTTCTCGGCATAGGCGCGCTGGGCGCCGTCCAGCCGGGTGCGTTGCAACAGGTTGATCATGCCGATGACGCCGTTCAGCGGCGTGCGCATCTCGTGGCTCATAAGCCGCAGGAACTGCTGGGCGGGGTCGACGGGCGCGCTTGTGCGCTCCTCGATCCGCTTCGTCGCCGTCCGTCGCGTCATGGCCGCCTCCCCAACGCGACACAGCCTAAAGACCGACGGTTAAGGATGTCTCCACCATGTAACGATGGCCGTTTCACGCGTGCAGGACGGGCGTCTGCTCGTCGTCGCCCTCGCGTAGGCCGAACCCTTCATGGCGCTGCGCCACGCGGCGGTCGAAGTCGGCTTCGGCGCCGATGGTGGTGCGGCGATAGATCAGGGCCTCGGCGATGTGGCGACGCAGAACGCCGGTGCTGCCGTCCAGGTCGGCGATGGTGCGCGCCAGGCGCAGGGTGCGGGTCCAGCCGCGCGCGGTCAGTCCGCCGGCCTCGCCCGCCCGCATCAGCAGCATTCGGCCCGCCTCGTCCGGCGTGGCGAACCGATCCAGCGTGCCGCCGGAGGCGCGGGCGTTCAGGCCTTGGGCGGCGTCCAGCCCCGCCTCGCGCACCCGGTCCTCCTGCATGGCGCGGGCGGTCGCGACGCGCGCCCGCGCTTCGGCCGTGCCTTCGGCGGGCGGGGGCAGGGCCATGTCGGCGGCGGTGACCGGCGGGGTCTCCACCGTCAGGTCGATGCGGTCGAACATCGGACCCGAGACGCGGTTCTGATAGTCGCGCTGGCAACGCGGAGCCTTGCCGCAGGCCCCGCGTCCGGCCCCGCCCATGCCGCAGCGGCACGGGTTCATCGCCGCAACGAGCTGGAACCGCGCGGGATAGCGGATGTGGGCGTTGGCGCGGGCGACGACGATCTCGCCCGTCTCCAGCGGCGCCCGCAGCGAGTCCAGGGCCTGGGCGCTGTATTCCGGCAGTTCGTCCAGGAACAGCACGCCATTGTGCGCCAGCGAGGCCTCGCCGGGCTTGGCGCGAAGACCCCCGCCGGTCAGGGCCGCCATTGAGGCGGAATGGTGCGGGCTGCGGAACGGGCGATCGCGGGTCAGGGCGCCGCGTTCGATCAGGCCGGCGACCGACCAGACCATCGAGGTCTCCAGCAACTCTTGCGAGGTCAGGGGCGGCAAAAGGCCCGGCAGGCGCTGCGCCATCATCGACTTTCCCGACCCCGGAGGGCCGATGAACAGCAGGTTGTGGCCGCCGGCCGCCGCGATCTCCAGCGCGCGCTTGGCGCTTTCCTGACCCTTGACCTCGCGCAGGTCGGGCACGGCCTTGCCGTCCGCCAGCGGTCCGGGCTCGGGCGCGCGCAGAACCTGGGTTCCCTTGAAATGGTTGACCAGGCTGATCAGCGAGCGCGGCGCGAGGATGCGGGCGCCGCCGGCCCAGGCCGCCTCCGGTCCCGTCGCCTCGGGGCAGATCAGACCCAGGCCCATGGCGTCTGCTGCGACGGCGGCGGGCAGGGCGCCGCCGACCCGCGCGATCTGGCCGTCCAGCCCCAGCTCGCCGATGGCGGCCCAGCCGTCGAGCGCATCGGGCGCGATCACCCCCATGGCCGCCATCAGGGCCAGGGCGATGGGCAGGTCGAAATGGCTGCCTTCCTTGGGCAGGTCGGCCGGCGCCAGGTTGGCGATGATCCGCTTGGCGGGCAGGGCCAGACCGATGCCGGCGAAGGCCCCGCGCACCCGCTCCTTGCTTTCGGCCACCGCCTTGTCCGGCAGGCCCACGATGTTGAAGATCGTCGGCCCGTCAGCGCCGATCAACTGGACCTCGACGTCCACGCGCCGGGCCTCGACCCCGTCAAAGGCGACCGTGACAACCCGCGCGACCATGTCGTTCTCCCAGCTGAGCAAGAGAACGAACCATGAACCGAAATCTAATTCAAGTGGCGATCACGCAACCTGTGCGGCGCGTTTGGCCTCGATGGCGTCCCACATCAGGGCCGTGGCGTCGATGCCGGTGAAGGCCTTCAACTGCTGGGCGCCGGTGGGGGAGGTGACGTTGATCTCGGTCAGATAGTCGCCGATCACGTCGATGCCGACGAAGATCAGGCCGCGTTCTCTCAGTGTCGGACCGATGGCGGCGCAGATTTCCAGGTCGCGCGGCGTCAGCTCGACCGGCATGGCCGTGCCGCCGACATGAAGGTTTGAGCGCACCGCGCCCGCCGCCGGGACGCGATTGATGGCGCCGACGGGCTCGCCGTCGATCAGCAGGATGCGCTTGTCGCCCTTGGAGACTGCGGGAATGAACTTCTGGATCACCAGCGGATCGCGGCTGCCCGCGGCATGGATCTCGATCAGGGCGTCCAGGTTGGGGTCGTCGGCGCGCAGCTTGATGACGCCCGAGCCGCCGTTCCCGTGCAGAGGCTTCAGAACCACCTCGCCGTGCTTCTTATGGAAGGCGTCCAGGGCGACGGGGTCGGCCGAGATCAGGGTCGGCGGTTGCAGGCCGGGGAAGGCGGTGACCATCAGCTTTTCGGGGGCCGAACGCACCTGGGCCGGGTCGTTGACCACCAGGGTCCGGGGATGCACCGTCTCCAGAAGATAGGTGGCTGTGACATAGGCCATGTCGAACGGCGGATCCTGGCGCATCAGGATCACGTCCACGTCCTCGGCCAGATCCAGCTTTTCCCAGTCGCCGAAGTCGACGTGGTTGCCGACCTCGCGCCGCACGGTGATCGTGCGGGCGCGGCAATAGAGGCGGCCCTCTTCCAGCGCCAGGGTGCGGAAGTCATAGACCCACTGTTTGTGACCGCGCGCCTGGGCCGTCTCGGCCATCAGGAAGGTGGTGTCCCCGGCGATGTCGACGGCCTCGATCGGGTCCATCTGGATGGCGACTCTGAGGGTCATTTTCTTGGGCCTATCGCGCGTCGCGCTACTTGAGGACTTGTTCGTTGGCCTATCGCGCTTCGCGCTGCTTGAGGCCGATCAGTCGAGCTGTCGCGCTTCTTCGGCCAACATGATCGGCACGCCTTCGCGGATCGGATAGGCCAGTTTGGCGCCCGTCGAGATCAACTCGTTGGCGTCGCGGTCGTAGGTCAGCTTGCCGCGCGTGACCGGGCAGACCAGCACCTCCAGCAGGCGGGGATCGACGGAGACCGGGGTGTTGAAAGCATCACTCATGGCGGGTTCCTGAAAGCGTGGCCGCTTATTGCATGGACGGCGCAGCGTCGTCACCGCCGTCGGCGGCGTCGATGCGCATCAGGGCGGTCAGGGCCTCGGCGCGGGGCATCAGGCCCATCGCCTCCAGCAGCGCCTGTTTCTCGGCCGGTTCGAAGGGCAGAGCCATAGACAGGCTGTTGACCAGGGCCTCCATCGGTGCCGTTTCGGCCGTTTCCCAATCGATGTCCAGAAGCCGGTGGGCCATATAGGCGCGCAGGGCGTCGAGGAAGGCGTCGCGGTCGAAGTCCGGCTCCTCGGGCGGGGAGACCAGATCGTCCTCATAGGCCTCGAAGGCCGCGCGAACCTGGCGATAGGGGGTCTTGGACGGCATTTCGGCGGCGATGCGGAAGCGTGACACGCCGGTCAGGGTGATCAGATAGCGCCCGTCGGAAGTCTCGGCGAAACTGGTGATCCGACCCGCGCAGCCGACCGGCGACAGGCCGGGCAGGGCCGGCGTGCCGCCCTTGGGTTGGACCAGACCGATGATTCGGTCGCCGGCCATGGCGTCGTCCACCATGTTCAGATAGCGCGGCTCGAAGATGTTCAGCGGCAGCTGTCCGCGCGGCAGCAGGATGGTCCCGCCCAGCGGGAACACCGGGATCACCTGGGGCAGGTCGAGGGCGCGGACATAGCCTTGAGGCATCACTTCTCCTGGGGCCTACCGCGCTTCGCGCTGCTTGAGGCCCGCTTGTTCTGGATCACGAAAACAGAATGGACGACAGGCGGCGACGACCATCCTTGGATACGTCCGAGGTCAGGCCCGCCGCCTCGAAGATGACCAGCAGCTGTTTGCGGGCCGCCTGATCGTTCCACTCGCGGTCGGCCTGGATAATGGCCAGCAGATTGTCGACCGCGCCCTTGAAGTCGCCGGCCGCGCTCTGGGCCTCGGCCAGGTCGAAACGCGCCTGATGATCGTTCGGATCGGCGGCGACCTTGGCCTCAAGTTCGGCAGAGGCGCCGGCCAAATCGCCAGTGGGGGCTTTAGACGCCAGGGCCAGTTGGGCGCGCACGCTCTGGACCGCCGGCTCCTTGGAGTCCTGCGGCGCCATGGCGATGGTCTGGGCCGCCTGTTCGGGGTCGCCGCCCGCCAGATAGACCCGCGCCATGCCGGCGATGGCCTTCTCGTTCTCGGGCTCGATCGACAGGACGTGGGCGAAAGCTTGGGCCGCGCCGCCGAAGTCGTTCAGGCCCAGCGATTCCTCGCCAAGCTCCAGCAGTTGCGCCGTCTCGGTCGAGCCCCCCTGACCGCCGGTCAGCTTGTCGATGAAGGCCTTGATCTGACTGTCGGGAATGGCGCCCTGGAAGCCATCGACCGGTTGGCCGTTGACGAAGGCGTAGACGGTCGGGATCGACTGCACCCGCAGTTGGCCCGCATAGGCCGGGTTAGCGTCGACATCGATCTTGACCATCTTCACCGCCCCCTTGGCAGCGCGCACGGCCTTCTCCAGCGCCGGGCCCAGGGTCCGGCACGGCCCGCACCAGGTGGCCCAGAAGTCGACGATGACCGGCTGATGTTTCGACGCCTCGATGACGTCGGTCATGAAGGAGGCGTCCGTGCCTTCTTTGATCAGGTCGCCGGCGGCGTCGGGGGTCAGGGTCGGGTCGAGCAGGGTCATGGGCGAGGTCCGCGCAAAGATCGGTCAGGTTCAACGGTTCAGATGGCGTCGGGATGCGTCGGCATCAAGCCGGGAAAAGGTCGCGCCGGAATTTCAGACGGCAGTCATGAAAAACACCGTCTAATTCGTCTAATTCGTCTGACTTCCCCCGCCGCGTATGCGCCCATCGACCGTGATCCACGAGATGGTGAGGCGGCGCGGATCATCAAGCGTCGGCCGCTCGGTCCAAACCTTGTTATCCGGATTGATGCGCCAATCAGGCTGATGCAGAGTTGGGCCGTCGAAGCAACGAGGCATCCCATGTCCGCCAAGGTTTTCATCGCATCTGTGGCGGCATGCGCCGGTCTGCTCGTCTCACCTGCCATCAGCCAGACGGCGGACGCCGCGCGCGTCCCGCCTGCTATCGGCGCGGCTTACGGACGGCTGGGCGCCGCGATCCGTGCGCACGACGCAGACGGCGTTCGCGCCGTTTGGGCTGACGACTTCGTTGTCAACTCGCCCAACAATGAAGTCCTTAATCGTGAGCAGGTCATCTCCGTGATGGTGTCGGACTTTCTGGACTACAGAGACTTCCACAAACACATCACCTTCGTCGGCGAAAAACCCGAGATCACCGTGGTGATGGGGTACGACACGATGGTCCCGATCAAGGGTCCCGGAGCGGGCCAGCAGGTCACGCGGCCTTTTACGGACGTCTGGGCTCAGCGCGGCGGGACCTGGGTCCTGGTGGCTCGTCAGGCGACTATCGCTGCGGTCAGCCCGGCCTCCGAATAATCCCGGCCGATGGATGTGGGGGCGGCGGCCTTCTACGCCGTCGCCTCATTCCGACAGCGCCCCAAAATCCACCATGATCGGCTCCCGCCCCAGCAACGCCAGCACTCGCCGGAAGGCCGACTGATCCAGGGCGGTCGTCGCCGTATTGGTCAGGGGATGGAAGTTGACGATGTCGGCGTCCCACAGGCGCTGGTCCAGCACGAAGGTCACGCGGCGGTCTGTGTCGTTGATCAGGCCCAGCGCCGTGACCGAGCCGGGGCGGACGCCCAGCGTCTCCCACATCAGCGTCTCGGCGCCGAACGACAGGCGGCCCGACCCCATGACGGCGGCGGCGCGTTTCAGGTCGATCACCGTGTCCTGACGCGCCGAGATCAGCCAAAGGCGGCCTTTGTGATCCTTGAGGAACAGGTTCTTGGTGTGGGCGCCGGGCAGGTCGGCCTTGAGATCCAGCCCTTCCTCGACCCGAAAGACGGCCGGGTGGTCGTGGGTCGCGTGATCCACGCCGTTCGCCTTCAGCCAGACGGTCAGGGTCTCGCGGTCGAAAGCGGGTGCGTCAGTCATGGTTGAGCCGTCGGGTTTCGGGCGTTAGGAAATGGTCATGGTCGATACCGTCAACACGCGCCCGCTGGAACTGGAATGCTATCCGATGACGGCCCGGCCGCCGGACCTCGTGCCCGGCCGCCAGTCGCGCAACTGGATGGACGCCTTCATCAGTCGCCACCCCTATCGCTGTCTGCCGCTGAACATGGCCAACACCACGGGGTGGGAGATCCTGTGCCCGTTCGGCTTCTCGGCCGAGTGGAACGGCGGTCCGCGCCAGGAAGACATCGTCATCACGCCGGATCGGCCCCAGCACGATCTGGCCCATTTCGTCACCTCGCACTTCTCGCGCGGGGTGCTGACCATGCATCCGCAATATCTGTTCCGCACGCCGCCCGGCTGGGGGATGATGTGTTCGGGGTCGCCCAATCATGTGAAGGACGGCATCCAGCCGCTGGTCGGCCTGATCGAGACGGACTGGCTGCCCTTCCCCTTCACGATGAACTGGATCTTCACCCGGCCGGGACGGATCACCTTCGAGAAGGGAGAACCCTTCTGCTTCATCAATCTGATCGAGCACAAGAAGGTCGAGCAGTTCCAGCCGATCATCCGCACGCTGGAATCCAACCCGGTGATGAAGGGCCAGTTCGAGGCCTGGAACCGCGCCCGCACCGACTTCAACCAGCGTCTTGCCGGCGGCGATCCCGATGCGGCCAAGGAGGCGTGGCAGCGCTACTATTTCAAGGGCGAGGTGCCGGAGGATCTGGGCACGGCGCCCGCGACCCACTCCAACAAGCGCCGGCTGAAGTCGCCGCGGGTGGGATGAAAGAAAAAGCCCCTCTCCACTCGGTGGAGAGGGGCTTTCAGCATTAGGCCGCCGGGCGGGTGACCTGCGGGCCCAAGTTCTGGATCACCTCGCGGGCGTCGAAGGCGTTGGGGTCGTTGGCGGGTTTGGGGCCGCGACCCAGGACGATTTCGGCGTTGGCCTCGAAGCGGTCGACCTGACGGACGTCGAAATCGTTGACACCCCACGGGCCGTAACGGTCCCACGGGCTCCAGAAGCCGCTGCGGTAGTAGCGCCACGACGGACCCCAATAGGGGCTGTAGAAGCGGTTATAGCCCGAATAGAACGGGTCAGGCGTGCCGACGAAGCGGGTGTCGCGGTCGGTGGCGCGGTTGACGGTGGCGAACCAGTCATAGCCGCTCTCGACCGTCAGTTCGGCCGAACGCAGCAGCAGCGACTGCTCGACCTGTTCGCGCGAGGTCAGCGAGTTGCCCGAGAAGCTGACCCGGAAACGGTTGTTCTCCAGGCGCTGCTCGGCATAGCCGCCACGCTGGCCGTTGAAGCCTGCGGGTTGATACGGGGTGGCGGTGGCGCAGGCCGCCAGGGCCAGACCGGCGGCGACGGTCACCGCCAGGGTCTTCAGGGGGAGGGTTTTCATGACATCAAACTCCTTGATCGCCCATTCGGGCGCTCTGACGGCTGAACGGAGCATGAACGGCGGCGTTCCGACCACTGTATGACGAAGCGTCGCGGCGTCTAGAGCCGAAGAACGATCAGCACGGCGGCGACCATCAGCAGCAGGCCGACGAAGACGCCGAAGCCCTTTCGAAAGCGCGGTTGCTGCATGCGGCGCGACAGGGCGGCGCCGGACAGGGCGTAGGTGCTCATCGACACCATATCCATGCCGATGGCCGCCATGGCGAACATCGCCATCTGCGGGGCGACCGGGCGGTTCACGTCGATGAAGGGCGGCAGCACGGCGGTGAAGAACAGGATAGCCTTGGGGTTTGCGATCTGGACGGCGAACCCGTCGATCAGGGCGCTGCGGCCTTTCTTGACGACGACCTCGTCGGGATCGGCGGCGGTGGCGAAGGCGCCGCGCAGCGCCTTGATCCCCAGCCACGCGACATAAAGCGCGCCCAGGACGGCGATGACCTTGAAGGCGGCGGGAAAGGCCTTCACCAGAGCGCCCAGACCCAGGGCCGCGGCGCCGAACCACACCAGGGTCGCGGCATTCATGCCCAGCACGCCGATCAGGGCGGAGGCGCGGCCCTTTTCAACGCCGGTCGCGACGGCGAACAGATTGGCCGGGCCGGGCGTGATCGCCATCACCGCCATGACGCCGAGGAAGGTCGAATAAAGGTGCGGATCGACGGGGAGGGCGGACATGCGGCGCGATGTCGCTGCTATAAAGAAGAGCGTCAAGCCAATCCGTCTCCTCCCCATTCCATGGGGAGGTGGCGCGGCGCCTCTTCGCGCCGTGACGGAGGGGTTCTTGGATGCACCCCCCGCGCCTGTGGGACGTCAAGAACCCCTCCACCGCTGCGCGGTCCCCCTCCCCACACGTGGGGAGGAGACAGCAAATCAGGCGGCCGGACGGGCCGGGGGCTCCGGCGGTTCAGGGGCTTCCGGGGCCTCGGGGGCTTCGGGAACCTCGTCTGCCGCTTCATCCTCGACGACGGCGTCGGCGGCCTGGTCCAGGGCGTATTGGGCGACCAGGCTGTAGGTCTCCATCTGTTCGGGCGTCGGATTGGTCCAGGCGCTGTTGCGGGCGATGCCTTCGGCGGTGACGACGCCCTTTTGCATCCCCTCTTCCATCGCCTGTTTGACCTCGGGGTCGTTCAGGGCGTCGGCGACAATGGCGTCGACGTCGATGTCCTTCAGCGCCTGGGCGGCCATTTCGGTGGCGTGTTTCGTGGTCTCGGCGGTGAAGGCGGCGACGTCGGGCGCATAGTCCGACCACAGGGCGGCGATGCGTCGGCCGCGTTCGGCCTCGCTCAGACTCTTGTCCTCGGAAATCGCCTCGGCGCGTTCGCCAAAGGTCTCCATGCGCGCTTCGAAGGCGTCGGCGGCGGCTTCCATCCGGGCCTCGGCGGCTTCGGCGGAAGCCGGAGCGGGCGCAGGCGCGGGCCCTGGCGCAGGGGTCTGGGCCAGAGCCGAGGAGAGAGGCGCGAGCGCCAGGGCGGCGGTCAGGCTGAGCAGGCGGATCATGGGACGGCTCCCGTTGAATGACCCGCGCAAACTCCGCCCTCGGCCGCCCCGTCTCAAGTGAAATCGCGGTAAGGCGCGGCCTACTGCGGCTGAGCCGGGGCTGCGGCGGCGGCCGCGTCGATCTTGCCTCGGACTTCCGCAGGGATGCCCTTGATCTGCTGAATCGCCGGCGCGAGCTGCTCGGGTGTCGCTCGGCCGCTGCTGACAGCGAACGTCTGGACGTCTTCGGCGAAGGCGTCGACCTGGGGCTGATATTTGGCTTCGATGGCGTCCAGATCGGCCTTGGCCTTGGTCTTGTCGGCTTGGGCTGCGGCAGCCTGCATCTCGCTGGCCATCGTCTCCATGACCTGACCGAAGGCTTCCGCCTTGGCTTCGAAGGCGGCTTCCTCGGGGCTGTCCGCCTCTTCGGCCGGTTCAGGCGCCGGAGCGGCTTGGGGCGCTGGAGTAGGGGCGGCGGCCTGACCGGCGGCGAAGGCGGGGGTGGTCAGGGCCAGGACGGCGACGGTCGCGGCGGAAGACAGAAGGCGCATCGGAAACTTCACGACGGGCCGACTTGCGGCCCCCAACGAGGCTGCATCCCAGCCCCGGCCGCACCCTCCTACAGTCCGATCAGATTTCAAAGACCCGATAGGGTTTGTCGCCCAGGGTCTTCAGCACCGGCAGGGCGACATTGTAGACGGGCGTGCCCTTGGTGGTGCGTCCCTCCGATCCGCCGCGATGCGCGTGGCCGTGCACGACCAGGCGAACATTGTCATAGCGGTCGATGGTCTCGGCCAGGCGCGACGACCCCAGGAAGGCGTGGATTTCGGGCGGCTCGCCCATCACCGTCTCGACCACGGGCGCATAGTGCAGCAACACGACCGAGCGTTCGGTGCGCAGCATGCGGATCGAGTTTTCGATAAGATTGGCGTCCTCGACGGCCTCCTGCACGAAGCGTTTGATCGAGGCCTCGCCGAACGAGGAAAGCATGTAGCGGCCGAAGCCGCCGACGAACCCCTTGCCGCCCGCAAAGCCGACGCCGTCGATCTCATAGGCCTCGCCGGTCAGCATCTTGACCCCGGCGTCGGTCAGCATCTTGGTGACGACCTCGGGCTGGCCGCACTCGTGCTCGTGATTGCCCAGCACGCCGACCATCGGAATCTTGCAGAGCTTGAGATCCTCAAGCAGCCGCTCGACCTCGGGCGTCTTGCCGTAATTGGTCAGGTCGCCGCACAGGCACAGGACATCTGCGTCGTCCGACACCCGCTCGAACAGGTCGCGATAGCGATGCTCGGTGGTCTCGCCGACATGCAGATCGCCGACGGCGGCGACGCGCAGCGTCTTGGCGGGGCCGGGCTCCAGGCCGGGCTGGATCGTCTGGGGATCGGGGACGGCGTCAGTCATGGCGGCTTACCTTTCAGTGGCCCAGGTGGACGGGGTCGTGGCGTTCCTCCAGCCCCTTGCCGACCACGTCGCCAAAGCCCCATTCGGCGACGTCGGCGACATAGTCGCGCGGGCTGAACAGGCGGCCGCGACAGACCTTCACGCGCGGCGCCGGAAGGTCGATCTGGGCCGTCAGCCGCTGGACCAGCTCTTCCATCAGCCAGCGCGGAATCCGGTCGCGCTCGGTCGGATAGGCGAAGCGGAAGTTCAGCAGATGCGCGGCCAAGACCTCCCAATAGAGGTCCATCTGGTCCAGCAGGCTTTTCCAGTCGATGGCGTCGGACTGTTTCAGGATGACGTGGTTCACGTCCGCCCCGTCATAGCGGTATCGGTCCTGAATGAAGACCTTGGACAGGATCAGGGCCGTGGGCGGGGTGATCTGGACCTGATGGCCATAGACGGTGATCCGATCCTCGCTGAACCAGCTGTCGGACACGGCGATGGTGCCGTTGGACATGGCGAAGATGACGTCGAAGAAGTGTCTCTCGTCCTTCCAGACCTTGGCGATCCAACGCTCGTCCTCGACGTCGGTGCGGTAGCCGTGCTTCTGGAAGAAGGCCAGGATGCGCGGGTAGTCGCCGGGCTTGCAGAAGACGTCCAGATCCTTGGTCGGACGCCGGATGCCGGTATAGGCCGTGACCGCATAGGTGCCCGACAGCAGGAAGGGGATGCCGCTTTCCTCGAGCAGGCGCAGGCTCTCTTCATAAAAAGCCAGGGCGTCCGCCGGCGGCTCGAAGGTCGGTTCGGCGATTACGTCTGACATCGGCTGGGGCCCTTTGCTGGCGAGGGCGAGTAAACGGCGACGCTGAACGGCGGTTCCGCAATTCTACCTAGCTGGGCCGCTACGGGATCCTTAACCTCTGCGTGTCACCGTTGCGTCATGGGACTGAAGGGGGTGGACGCAGCAGGCGGGCGCTGGCGGTTTTTCCGTCACGAGGCCGGTCGCGCGGCTGGGCCGTCGCCCTATACCTATGTGGCGCTGTTCATTCTTTGTCTGGCGATCGGCAAGTGGAGCATGCACGCCTTCGGCGCCACCGTGCTGTGGCCCGCGAACGCGGTGCTTCTGGCCGCCGTCCTGCAGCTTCATCGTCGTCAGGCCGTCGGCGTTATGGTCGCCTGCGCCGCTATCAATCTGACCAGCAACGTCCTCCGCGGCGATCCCGGCTTGATGATGTTGACCAATGTCATGTTGAACATGACGCAGGTGTTTGTCGCCGTTTTGTTGGCGCGCCGGTTCTGCGGCGCCGCGCTGGACATGCGCCGGCCCTGGCGGCTGTTCCGCTTCGCCTTCTTCGCCGCCGCACCTTCTGTTCTGCTCTCCACCCTGCTGGCGGGCGGCGTCGTCATCCTGATGAGATGGCAGGTGCCGGGAGCGCTCGGCTTCCGCATGCACCACCTGTTCGACATGGAACTGCTGGCGATGATGATCGTCACGCCGTCCCTGCTGCTGCTGGCGCGCAATCACCGTTTCCGGGATGACGCCAAAGCCAGCCTGGTCGAGACGATGGCGATCATGACACTTGTCGGCGGCGTCACGCTTTTCGTCTTCTCGCAGACAGCCGCGCCCGTCTTGTTCGCGATCTTCCCGCCTCTGATCCTGCTGGCGTTCCGTTTGGGTCCGCCGTTGACGGCGGCTGCGGTGATGGTGGTCGCCGTGATCGGCGGGATCGCCACGCTGAGCGGGCATGGGCCCATTGTGTTGACCAAGCTGACGCCTGACCCGGTGCTGGACGCCCTGCCGCATGTGATGCGCCAGATGAATGTGTTTCATCTGTTCCTGCTGTGTGTCGTCGGGTCAGTCCTGCCCATCACCACCCTGTCGACGGAGCGTCGGCGGCTGACGGCGCGTCTGCGGGCGCGCACGGCGGCGGCGCTGGACGCCCTGGCTCGCGTCAAGGCGGCTCGCGCCGTCAAACAGCGGTTCCTGGCGATGATGAGCCACGAAATGCGAACCCCCCTGACCGGCGTGACCGGCTATGCGGATCTGCTGTCGCGTCACCCCGGCTTGGACGTCGAGGGCCTGCGTCAGGTAGACGCCATCCGTCACTCCGGCGAGACCATGCTGCGTCTGGTCGAGGATTTGCTGGAGATTTCCCGCGGCGGCGCCGAGGTGACGCTGAAGGCCGTCGACGTTCGCCATTTGGCCGAGGAGGCGGTAGCCCCGTCCCGTGAATGGGCCATGGTCAAGCGACTGGCCTTCAGCTTGACCTTGACGCCGCAGGCCGAAGGTCTGGCGATGGTGGATGGGCGCCGCCTGCGTCAGGCTCTTCACCACCTGGTCAACAACGCGGTCAAATTCACCAATCGGGGCGAGGTCGGTGTCCGCATCGACCGACACGATGACCATCTGGTCTTCGTCGTTTCTGACACCGGTTGCGGTATGGACGAACAGACGCGCTGCGGCGTCTTTCACCTGTTCGAACAGGGCGACGCCAGCACCAGCCGCGCGCATGAAGGCGCCGGCGTCGGTCTGGCTCTGGCCAAGAACCATATCGAGTGTCTGGGTGGGGCCGTCGAAATCGACAGCACTCACGGCCAGGGCTCGATCTTCACCCTGACCGTCCCGGCCGAGGTGGTCGAGAGGGGCGACAGCGACAGTGGAGCGCCGCTGCTCAGCCGTCGTACGCGTGTGCTGATCGTCGATGATCATCCGGCCAATCGCAATCTTCTACGCATCATGCTGCAGGCGGCTGACTGCGACATCGCCGAGGCCTGCGACGGGCGCGAGGCGGTGAACGCTGCCTCGGCCGAGGCTTTCGATCTGATCCTGATGGATGTGCGCATGCCGGTGATGGATGGTCTGGCCGCCACCCGCGCGATCCGCGCCCTTGCCGATCCCGCCAGCCAGACGCCTATCCTGGCGGTCACCGCCGAGGCCATGCCCGAAGACGCCGCGCGGTGCCTGTCCGCCGGCATGGACGGTCATCTGGCCAAGCCGGTGACCCAGGCCAAGCTTTACGCCGCCATCGACGAGACGCTGAGCGAGGCCGCGTCTCGCCTGGACGCCCAAGCCGCCTGAGCCATCGAGCGCGGCTTCATCCCCAGGCCCGTCCCCAGAAATGTGCGGCACGGACACAACATCTAGCGGTTGAGATAAATTGTGATCGCAACATAGACCTATTTTGGCTTGGCGCCGACGCCTTCAAATCGCATGGTGAATGCGTCTTCAGATTCGCCCTCAGGTCCAGTTCGATGAACGCTATCACTCCGATCATCCTCCCCGAGCGCGCCGGTCTTCTGACGCCGTCGGCCGCCTACAAGCCGTTCCGCTATCCGTGGGCGTTCGACATGTGGAAGAAGCAGCAGCAGGTCCACTGGATGCCGGAAGAGGTGCCGCTGGGCGAGGACGTCAAGGACTGGGCCTCGACCCTGAACGACGGCGAACGCAACCTGCTGACCCAGATCTTCCGCTTCTTCACCCAGGCGGACATCGAGGTTCAGGACAACTACATGGAACGCTACGGCCGGGTGTTCAAACCGACCGAGGTGAAGATGATGCTGGCCGCCTTCGGCAATATGGAAACGATCCATATCGCGGCCTACGCCCTGCTGCTCGAGACCATCGGCATGCCCGAGAGCGAGTTCGGTGCCTTCATGGAATATGAGGCCATGCGGGACAAGCACGACTACATGGGCCAGTTCGGGGTCGATTCCGACGCCGACATCTGCCGAACCCTGGCCATGTTCGGCGGGTTCTCGGAAGGCGTTCAGCTGTTCGCGTCCTTCGCCATGCTGATGAACTTCCCGCGCCAGAACAAGATGAAGGGCATGGGCCAGATCGTCTCCTGGTCGGTGCGCGACGAGAGCCTGCACTGCGAAGGCATCATCAAGCTGTACCACGCCTTCAACAAGGAGACGGGCGCCGTCACCAAGTCGGTCGCGGACGACATCGTCGACTGCTGCAAGACGGTAGTGAACATGGAGGACAAGTTCATCGACCTGGCCTTCGAGATGGGCTCGGTGAACGGCATGACGCCCGAGGACATCAAACAGTACATCCGCTTCATCGCCGACTGGCGTCTGCGTCAGCTGAAACTGCCGGAAGTCTATGGGGTGACGGAAAACCCGCTGCCCTGGCTGCAGTCGCTGCTCAGCGGCGTCGAACACGCCAACTTCTTCGAGGCCCGCGCCACCGAATATTCCAAGGCGGCGACGCAAGGGAACTGGCACGGCGCCGACGGCGTCTGGACCGAGTTCGACCGCATGATGGCGCGCCGCGACATGAGCCTGGTCGCGGGCTGAGCCCTTCTGCCTAGACTCGCGGGCGGCGTTCGCTCGCCGTCGCGAAGCTGGCCAGCTTATTGGGCCGGCTCGACCCAGGCGGGGCGCGCCGTGCAAGCCTGACGGAAGCCTGTGCGGCATAGTCGCACCTGTTCCTGCCAGGCGGCATAGTCGCGGTCGTATTTCTCCTGCGCCAGACGCGCCGTCTCTGCGGCGGCGCGCGCCTGTTCCTCGGCCTGGCTGACCTCGATCTGATGACGGGCCAGGGCGGCGTCGTAGTTCAGCCGGTTGTCGGCGTCGGTCTTTTCGGCCAGGGCGTTCTGGGCGGCGATCTCGTCGTTCAGAGCGCGGGTGGTGCGCAGTTCCTCTTCGGTCTGCTGGGCGTCGCTTGCGCGATGATAGGCCTCGCCCCGCGCCTTCAGCAGGGCGTCGCGACTGGCGGGATCGGCCGGGTCGGGCAGGGCGCGCTGATCGCGGTAGGGGTCGGCGGTCGCCGGCGCCGTCGTCGTCTGGGCGGTGACGGGCGCAGTCAGGGCGGCAGCCAGCAGGGCGGCGGCGACGGCGGTGCGAACGATCATGACTGTCTCTCCCGAGGCCGAGGCGTCCTACGCAGCTTGGCCATTGTGATCCTGCTGCACAACGCCGCAGCGATGAAAAGGTGGCGAAAGGCGCCGCTTCGCGTCATGGTCGTCTTCTCCCGACGCAGCCCATCCGAGAACACCGATGATCCTCAGCACCTCGTCTGGCGA
Source organism: Brevundimonas vesicularis (assembly GCF_044807075.1). GTDB lineage: Bacteria > Pseudomonadota > Alphaproteobacteria > Caulobacterales > Caulobacteraceae > Brevundimonas > Brevundimonas vesicularis_G. The sequence goes on along the minus strand of NZ_CP085234.1, from coordinate 371,547 downwards.
CTTTCCCATCCCCGCCGATGTCGCGCGTCGGTTGCCGAATGTGCCGGCCTTGCCTGACGTCGCCGCCGCCAACGCAAAGGTTCAGCTCGAAAACTTCCGCCATTGGCTGGACGCATCGCCCGACCATGCCATCAATTACGAGCGGTTGCGTCGTTGGCATCTGGTTCAGGAGGAACTGGCAGCCAGGGCAAAGGCGGAGAGCCGCCCCTTTGTCGTCTCGGACGACGGTCTGGAATAGGCGGCTCAGCCCGGCAGGCGCAACTCGAACGCGGCGCCCTGACCATCCGTCTCGACCAGACGCAGGTCGCCGCCGTGAAGGGCGGCCAGCTCGCGCGAGATGGTCAGGCCCAGGCCCGAGCCGTCCGAGCTTTTTGAGCTGACAAAGGGTTCGAACAGGCGTTCGGCCAGACGCGGCGGAATGCCGGGGCCGTCGTCGGCGATGCGCACGACGCAGAAGCCGTCCTGACCAAAGGCGCTGACGGTGATGGCGCCCTTGCCGCGCCGCTCGGGCGGACGCGTGGGGTCGGCCTCGATGGCCTGACGGGCGTTGCGCATCAGATTGACCAGGATGCGATACAGCTGATCCGGGTCGGCTTCGACGGCGAACCGGGGCGGCAGCTGTTTGACCAGGCGCACGCCGTCGGGATCCAGCCCGGCGTCCTCGGCCGCCAGGGTCAGGGCCTTGGTCAGGACGACGCGGGTCTTCTGGGGCGCTGGCTCCTCGCTCTTTCCGTACTCCAGCACATTGCGCGACAGGCCGGCGGCGCGGCTGAGCGCGCGCTCCAGCCGGGGCAGGGCCTTGGCCACTTGGGGGTCGGCGGAGGTCGCCAGCCGCTCGGACGCCATCTGGGCCGAGGTCAGCATGTTTCTCAGGTCGTGGTTGATCTTGGCCACCGCCTCGCCCAGCGCGACCAGACGGGCGCGAGAGCGCAGGGAATGGCGCACCTCCTCCTGCATCCGGCTGAGTTCGCGCTCGACGCGGCCGATCTCGTCGTGGCGATCGGACGGCGCCTCGGCCTCGCTCTCGGGGTCGGCGGCGAACCGCTCCATCGAGCGGGTGACGCGACGCAGCGGGCGCAGCACCAGCAGGGCCAGACCGCCATACAGCAGCGCGCCCGCCGTCACCGACACCAGCAGGGACACCAACAGACTGTTCAGCAGGAAGGCGCGCAGTTCCAGCTTCAACGGCTGGGCGGGGGTGACGATCTCGATGAAGTCGCCCGAGCGATAGCGCGGCTTGGCCTGAACCCGCAGCGAGCGGTCCGGATGGCCGAACAGGGTGCGCCACGGGTCGGTCAGGCGCGACCAGCTGTCCTGACGCCTCAGGTCGATCAGTTCGGGCGCGCGGGGCAGGTTGGGGGCCTGAAGCAGCAGGCGGCGCACGCCTTGCTCTGTCAGGGCGACCGCCTGAACCCCGCCGATCCGCATCAGCTCGGCGGCCGTGTCGTCCTCGACCGCGCTATAGGGCAGGGCTTCGACCCCGACCGAGGCCAGTTCGGCGGCCTGGAGCCGGTCGCGCAGCCAGCGCTCATGGAAGGCCGCCAGGTTCGGCCCCAGGATCAAGGCCTCGACCGCGAGGGTGAAGGCGACGGTCAGCAGCAGCAGCCGCGCCGACAGGCCGTCGGGCGCCCTTGGATTCAGGGTCGGGGGCGTCAGGCGCTCGCGCCAGAGACTGGCCTGGTCCGGCGTCAGGTTCAGCCGCGCCGCGATCCGGTCGAACAGGGCGCTCATGCCGCCGTCGCCCCGATCCGGCGGGCGCGGATCATCTGGAACAGCTTGATGCCGATGGGCAGCAGCAGGGACAGGAAGACCACGCCCATCAATGGCCAGAAGAACTGTTGCAGCAGCATCGACAGGTCCGGCCGCACGCCCGCGCGCAGCAGGTCGCCCAGCTGCGATCCGATCCAGGTGTAGATGAAGGTGGACGGCAGCAGTCCGATGAAGGTGGCGATGATGTAGGGTCTCAGCGGCACCGCCATCATCCCCGCCGTCGCGTTGACCAGGACGAAGGGCACGCTGGGGATCACGCGCAGGGTGAACAGGGTGGTGAAGGCGTTGCGGTCGATGCCCTTGGCCAGCCGATCCATGAAGCCGGCGTCGGCTTCGAACTTGGCGCGCAACCACGAACCGATCGAGGTGCGATAGACATAATAGATGACGACCGAACCAATGGTGGCCCCCGTCGACTGGGCCAGGGCCCCGACATAAGGGCCGAACATCATTCCGCCCAGCAGGGTCAGGAAAACGGGTCCGGGAATGGTCGAGGCGGTCGCCAGGGCGTAGACGGCGATGAAGGCGACCAGCGCGATCCACCAGTTCTGTTGCGCATAGGCCTGAAGGTTCAGCCCGTGCTCGCGGATCAGATCCATCGACAGATAGCGGTTCCAGCCCAGGGCGAAGAAGGCGATCACCAGCCCGGCGATGGCCGCCAGCGGCGCCAGCCGCAGGGCCCATTCCTTCGCCGTTCGTTTCGCCATCCGTTTCATCGTCCCGAAATGCCGTCCGAGCGTTGACTCACGCGGACATGCGACTTATACGCCCGCCCTTCCTGCGGCGGACGCCTCTTGCCCCGTCGCCCAACCTTTTAACGTCAGGAGCCGACCGTGAAGCGGACCTATCAGCCGTCGCGACTCGTGCGCAAGCGCCGTCACGGCTTCCGCAGCCGGATGGCCACCAAGAACGGCCAGAAGATTGTTGCGCGCCGTCGCGCCAAGGGCCGCAAGCGCCTGACGGCGTAAGCGGCTTACGCGTCCGGATCTTTTGGACGCATGAGCGACCCTTTACAGATCAAGCGTCTGTTGCGGCGGCCCCAGTTCCTGGCGGCCGCCAAAGGCGTTTCCGAGGCGCGCGGCGCCGTGGTGATCCAGCGGCTGGAGCGTGGCGACGGTTCGCCGCACATCGGCCTGGGCTTCACCGCCACCAAGAAAATCGGCGGGGCGGTTCAGCGCAACCGCGCCAAACGCCGTCTGCGCGAGGCCGCTCGGGCCATGCTGGCCCAGCATGGCGTGCCCGGAAGCGACTATGTCTTCATCGCCCGCATGGGCACGACCGAGCGTGCGTGGGACCGTCTGCTTGACGACGTGAAATCGACGCTTACAAGGCTGGCGACACCTAGGGCCAACAGGCCTTCGCCCGCCCGCGCCCCCTCCGGCCAGGACCGCCAGAATCCATGAAAAACGAAAACACGCGCAACACGATCATCTTCATCGTGTGCTCGGTCCTGATCATGGGGATCTACTATTTCGCCGTGCTGCGTCCGCAGGCCGAGCGTCGCGCCGTGCAACAGCAGGCCCAGGCTGAGCAGTCGCAGACCGCCGATAACGCCGCGCGCACGGCGCTGAGCCCGCAGGGCCCGACCTTCGTCACCGACCGCAGCCAGGCGCTGAGCACCGCCGCGCGGGTGCCGATTCAGTCCGGCACGCTGAAGGGGTCGCTGTCGCTTCAGGGCGGCCGGATCGACGACCTGTTCCTGACCGACTACCGCGAGGTTCAGGACAAACCCCAGCCGGTGGAGCTGTTCCGCCCGCAGGGGATGCAGAACGCCTATTTCGCCCAGTTCGGCTGGACCGGCCCCAATGTCGCCGGCGGCGTGCCCGGACCCAATACCGTCTGGCGCCTGACCAACGGTTCGACCCTGACGCCGACGACGCCGGTCACCCTGACGTGGGACAACGGCCAGGGCCTGCGCTTCACCCGCGTGATCTCGGTCGACGACAAATACGTCTTCTCGGTGCAGGACACGGTCCAGAACCTGGGCACGCAGGCGATCACCATCGCCCCCTACGGCAGCGTCCAGCGCCAGGGCGTGCCGCCGGCAGCCGGCTCGTCGCACATCGTCCACGAGGGCGCGATCGGCACCTTCGGCAAGCCGGGCGACTACCGGACCGAGCAGAAGAAATACAAGGACTGGCTGAAGGAGCCGCGGATTGAGAACGCCTCGACCGGCGGCTGGCTGGGCATCACCGACAAATACTGGCTAGCGGCCCTGCTGCCCCAGCAGAACGAGGCGGTCGAGACCGAATTCCGCGTCCGAGACCTGAACGGCGCCCAGCAGCTGGAAGCCAATGTCCTGGGCACCACCCGCACGATCCAGCCCGGCGCCACCGCGACCGAGACCCAGCGCCTGTTCGCCGGGGTCAAGCGCGCCGAGGTGCTGAAATCCTATGAGCAGAGCCTGAACCTGCCGCGCTTCGTCTATGCGATCGACTGGGGCATGTTCTGGTTCCTGACGCGTCCGATCTTCTGGATCCTGGAGAACGTCTATGGCCTGGTTGGCAGCTTCGGCGTCGCCATTCTGGCCCTGACCGTCATCGTCAAGCTGGTGATGTTCCCGCTGGCCAACAACGCCTACGCCTCGATGTCCAAGATGCGGAACCTCCAGCCCAAGATGGAGGAGATCAAGAAGAAGTTCAAAGACGACCCGCAGAAGCAGCAGCAGGAGACGATGGCCCTGTATCAGCGCGAGAAGATCAATCCGGTCGCCGGATGCCTTCCGCTGGTGTTGCAGATCCCGGTCTTCTACGCCCTGTACAAGGTGCTAACCGTGACCATCGAAATGCGTCACCAGCCGTTCCTGGGCTTTATCCATGACCTGTCGGCGCGCGATCCGTCGTCGATCTGGAACCTGTTCGGCCTGATCCCGTGGGATCCGGCGATGGCGCCCCTGATCGGCGGCCTGTTGGCCGGCCCGCTGCACCTGGGTCTGCTGGCGATCGCCTATGGCCTGACGATGTGGCTGCAGACGGCGATGAACCCGCCGGCGGCCGATCCCGTCCAGCGCCAGATTTTCCAGTTCATGCCGCTGCTGTTCACCTTCATCATGGCGCCGTTCGCGGCGGGCCTGCTGATCTACTGGGCCTGGTCCAACATCCTGACCATCCTGCAGCAGTATGTGATCATGCACCGCTACAAGGCCGAGAACCCGATCGATGCGTTCTTCGCCCGGTTCAAGAAGTCGCCGGCGTGATCGACGAGACCGAGTTCACGCCCGAGGACATCGAGGCGGCGCGCGTCCTGTTCGCGCGGCCTGCGACCTTCGTCATGGGCGCGGCCAAGATCGAGCAGCTGCCCGACCCCGACCTGCCTGAAATCGCCTTCGCCGGGCGCTCCAACGTCGGCAAGTCCAGCCTGATCAACGGGCTGGTGGGCATGCACAAGCTGGCCCGCGCCTCGAACGAGCCGGGCCGCACGCGTGAGGTCAACTTTTTCGACCTGGACGGCCGGATGCGGCTGGTCGACCTGCCCGGCTATGGCTGGGCCAAGGCGTCCAAGACTACGGTCAAGAAGTTCCAGGATCTGGGCCGCGACTATTTGCGCGGCCGGGTGACGCTGAAGCGGGTCTATCTGCTGATCGACAGCCGCCACGGGCTGAAGTCGGTGGATACGGAGGCGCTGGATGCGCTCGATCTGGCCGCCGTCAGCTATCAGATCGTTCTGACCAAGGCCGACAAGCTGAAGAAGGGCGAGGGCGAGGCCGTGCAGGCCGCGACCCTGAAGGCCATCTCCAAACGCCCCGCCGCCTTCCCGGTGGTGGCCCTGACGTCGTCGGAAAAGGGTCTCGGTCTGCCGGAACTGCGCGCCGAGATCATGCGCACGACGGGCGCGACGCTGGACTAGCGGCCCTCATCGTCGGGTCACACCCGAGCATGACGGCAAAAAGAAAAGGCCCGGAGATCGCTCTCCGGGCCTTCATCGTTGTGGTCTGTCGTCGCCCTATTGGGCGGCGGGGGCCGCCGCGCGGACCTCAACGGGGATGCCCAGGGCGTCCAGTTGTGGCTTGACCACCGAGGCGTCGCCGACCACGACCCAGACGAACCTGGACGGGTCGATGGCTGCCTTGGCGGCGGCGTCCAGCTGGGCTGCGGTCAGGGCGTTGGTGCGCGCCGCGATGGTTTCCGGATAGTCGTCCGGACGGCCCAGCAGGGCGTTGGAGCGCATGGCGCCCAGGACGGCGGCCGAAGTCTCGTAGCTGCCGGCCAGGCGGCGGGTGTTGCCGTTGATCGTGCGTTGCAGCTCCTCGGGCGTCACGCCCTTGCCGCCTGACAGGAAGTCGTTGAACTGCTGGTTCAGCGCTTCGATGGCCGGGCCGGTCTTGTCGGCCTGGACCGGGGCGGTGATCAGATAGGGCACGCGTCCGGCGAACGGATTGACCGAGGCGTTGACGCCGTAGGACCAGCTCTTGGTCTCACGCAGATCCGAGTTGATGCGCGACAGGAAGTCGTTGCCGAGCACGTTGTTCGCCGCGTTCAGCACCAACAGGTCGTCGGTGCCCGACAGGCCCAGGACCTCGCCGCCCATGATGTAGGACTGGGGCGATTGCGGACGGTCGATCAACACGATCTTGGGCGTCACGGCCGGGATCGGGGCCGAGAAATCCTTGACGGGCTTGGCCGATGCGGGCGGGACCCATTGACCAAAGGCGCTGTCCAGGATCGGCGTCAGCTCGGCCAGGGGCCGGTCGGAGACGATGAACAGCTTGGCGTTGTCCGGGCGGATCCACTTGGCGTAGTCGGCGCGGATGTCGGCGTCGGTGATCGCCTTGACGCTGGTCTCGTCGCCGGCGCCGCTGAAGGGACGGCCATAGGGGCTGTTCGGGCCATAGATCAGCTCGGGCAGGGCGCGGTTGGCCAGGGCGGCCGGCTGGGTGCGCTCGGCGGCGATGCGCGACAGGCGGGTGGCGCGAAGGCGCTCCAGCTCGGCCGGGGCGAAGGCGGGATTGCGCACCACCTCGGCCATCAGATCTACCGACGGCTTCAGGTTCGGCGTCACCGCCGACAGCTGGACGAGCGAGCTGTCCATCGTCGCGCCGGTGGTGATGGTCGCGCCCAGGGCTTCTTGCGCCTCGGCAAGCTGCGTGGCGTTCAGGGTGCGGGTGCCCTCGTCCATCAGGTCCAGCATCAGGGTCTGCAGGCCCAGTCTGGACCGGTCGTCGGCGGCCAGACCGGCGTCGAAGTCGAGCGCGATCTTCGTCGTCGGGGTGGCGTCGCGCTGGGCGTAGATCACCTCCATGCCGTTCGACAGGCGGGTGCGCTCGACGGCCGGGAAGTCGACGTTGGCGACCTGACCGATCTCGGGCTTGGGCATGCGCGGCTTGCGCTCGATTTCCGGGGCCGGGGTGCGGTTGGCGCCGGACGGCGCGGCGGCCGCCTCCTGATAGGCTTCGCGCTGGCCAGGCAGGGTGGTCAGCGTATAGGCCGGACGGGTCAGCCACTTCTGCATCGCCGCCTTGACCAGGGCCGGCGTGACGGCGGTGTAGGCGGCCAGCTGCTTCTTGTAGAACTCCGGATCGCCGGCATAGAGTTGGCCTTCGGCAAGCGCCGTGGCTTTGCCGCCGAAGCCGCCGACCTGTTCCAGGCCCTGGATGCGGCGCGAGGCGTATTGGGTGACGACGCGGTTGATCTCGTCCTGCGTCGGGCCGTTCGCGATCAGGCCGTTCAGGATTTCACGCATCCGCGCCTCGACGGCGGCGGGGTCTTCGCCCGGCTTGATCGTGGCGCTCATCTCGAAGATGCCGACGCGGTGGAAGTCGCTGTTGTTGGCGGTGACCGAGACGGCGGTCTGCTCGCCGCGCACCAGTTCATTGTCCAGGCGTGAGGAGGCCAGGCCGCCCAGCACGGAGGCGGCGACGCTGAGCGGGACGGAATCCGGGTCCAGCATGCCCGGCACGGCCCAGCTGACATCGATCTTGGCGTTCGACACCCGGTCGTGCGTGGTTTCGCTGAGCGGGGCGGACAGGGTCGGGACCGGGGCCTGGGCGGGATTGTTGACCGGACCCTTGGCGATCGGGCCGAAGTACTTATCGGTCAGTTCACGCGCCTTGGCGGGCGTGATGTCGCCGGCCAGCACCAAAACGGCGTTGTTGGGGCCATAGTTGGAGGTGAACCAGTCGCGCACCGTCTGCATCGAGGCGGCGTCCAGGTCGGCCATGGAGCCGATGGTCGAGTGGCGATAGGGGTGGCCTTCGGGGAAGAGCGCCTCGAGTTGCTTGTACTCGTTCAGGCCATAGGGCTGGTTGTCGCCTTGGCGCTTTTCGTTCTGGACGACGCCGCGTTGCAGATCGAGCGTCTCCTGGCTGATGGCGCCCAGCATGTAGCCCATGCGGTCGCTTTCCATGAACAGGGCCTGTTCCAGCGCGGGGGTCGGGACCGTCTCGAAATAGTTGGTGCGGTCGAAATAGGTGGTCCCGTTCATGTCGGTCGCACCCATGTTGCGCATCGGCGTGAAATAGCTGCCGGGCGCATTCTCGGACCCGCCGAACATCAGGTGTTCGAACAGGTGGGCGAAGCCGGTCTTGCCGGCCGGCTCGTCCTTGGAGCCGACGTTGTACCAGACCGAGACGGCGACGACGGGGGCCTTGTGGTCCTCATGGACCAGGACGGTCAGGCCGTTGTCGAGGGTGAACTTGGTGTAGGGGATGTCGACTTCGTTGATCAGCTCAGACACCGGCGCGGCCTGGATGGCGGGCGCGGCGGCCTGACCAGAGACTTGGGCGGCGGGAGCCGGCGCCACGGAGGCCCAAACAGGCGTGGAAACCGCCAGAAGGGCGGCGGCGGCGACGAGAGAGCCAGTGCGGCGCATGCGATATCCTCGGGATTGCGGTTGGTTCGGACCATACCGCCGGTCCGCTGGCTGGCAACGCGACCAAATGGAACATGACGAAAGGTTCATGTTCTCCCCCGCGCGACCCGGAAAAGGTTGCATCGCCGGACCCCCGGTCTTATGCGCGCGTCAACTCCCCGACTGACCGCCCCTTGCTGAAAGAGCCGCCATGTCCGCCCCCGCCGACAAGCCCGTCAAGAAAGTCGTCCTCGCCTATTCGGGCGGGCTGGACACTTCGATCATCCTGAAGTGGCTCCAGACCGAATATAACGCCGAGGTCGTGACCTTCACCGCCGACCTGGGCCAGGGCGAAGAGTTGGGCCCGGCGCGCGAGAAGGCGCTGAAGCTGGGCATCAAGCCGGAAAACATCTTCATCGACGACCTGCGCGAGGAGTTCGTGCGCGACTTCGTCTTCCCGATGTTCCGCGCCAACGCCCAGTACGAGGGCGACTATCTGCTGGGCACCTCCATCGCCCGGCCGCTGATCTCCAAGCGCCAGATCGAGATCGCGCGTCAGGTCGGCGCCGACGCCGTCTGTCACGGCGCGACCGGCAAGGGCAACGATCAGGTGCGCTTCGAACTGGGCTACTACGCGCTGGAGCCCGACATCCGCGTCATCGCCCCGTGGCGTGAGTGGGAATTCCGCAGCCGCGAGGCCCTGCTGGACTTCGCGGAGAAGAACCAGATCCCCATCGCCAAGGACAAGCGCGGCGAGGCGCCCTTCAGCGTCGACGCCAACCTTCTGCACTCCTCGTCCGAGGGCAAGGTGCTGGAAGACCCGGCGGTCGAGGCGCCCGAGTTCGTCCATCAGCGCACGATCAGCCCCGAAGACGCGCCGGACGTGGCCACCGTCATCGAGATCGGCTTCGAAAAGGGCGACGCCGTCTCGATCAACGGCGAGGCCATGTCGCCCGCCACGATCCTGACCGCCCTGAACCAATATGGCCACGACAACGGCATAGGCCGCCTGGACCTGGTTGAGAACCGGTTCGTCGGCATGAAGTCGCGCGGCGTCTATGAGACCCCCGGCGGGACCATCCTGATCGCGGCGCACCGCAGCATCGAAAGCATCACCCTGGACGGCGGCTCCATGCACCTGAAGGACCAGCTGATGCCGAAATACGCCGAGCTGATCTACAACGGCTTCTGGTTCTCGCCCGAGCGCGAGATGCTTCAGGCGGCCATCGACAAGAGCCAGGAAAACGTCTCCGGCACGGTCAAGGTCAAGCTGTACAAGGGCAATGTCTCGGTCATCGGCCGCGAAAGCCCCAACAGCCTGTACGATCAGGACCTGGTGACCTTCGAAGAAGGCGTCCAGGCCTATGACCACAAGGACGCGGCCGGCTTCATCAAGCTGAACGCCCTTCGCCTGCGCGTCCTGGCCAAGCGCGACGCGCGCAAGAGCTAGGGCGTCTTGTCCGACCGGGCGATCCTGAGGATCGCCCGGTTTCGGTCGTCCGTGACCCAGATCGACCCGTCGGCGGCGACGGCCAGCACGACCGGCGCGCCGCGCGGCTGGCGGCCTGCAACCGTGTCCCAACCCGGCGTCAGCACCTTGCCGCGTAGGCTCGGCGCGCCGGCGGGATAGGACAGGGCGCCGCGCGGATAGATTGCGTAGCGGCCGCCGATATCGGTCAGGGGGCGGCCCTCGCTGTCCGTCTCGGCCGCCACGATCCGGCCGCCCGCGCGACGATAGCCGTGCCAACTCATCAGCAGCCGGCCACGCAGTTCGGGGAACATCGCCCCGTCGTAATAGATCAGGTCCAGCGGCGCGGCGTGGGGCGGCAGCAGGGCGACCGGGCGGTCGCGCTGGCTGCATCGCGCCTGGGCCGCGCTCCAGCCCGGCAGGGGCGTCGCCAGATCGACGCAATAGGGCCAGCCGTAATGGCCGCCCCGACGCAGGACATTGATCTCGTCATAGGGATGGTCGGGCGTGGTCAGGTCGACCGAGTTCTCGCCTTGCAGGATCGTGCCCGACGGGTGCCGTACGAGCGCGATAGAGTTCCGCAGGCCCGAGGCGAAGACGGTGCTGTCCTCGGCCCAGCGGCCGTTGCCCAGATAGGCGTGACGCCGCACCTGGGCCGTCGCCGCGCTGTCGATGCAGGCGCCCGCCGCATTGACGCGCGCCCGGCCTCGCGCATCCACGCAGCGGTCGCTTGGGGCGCCGACATTGACCAGCAGGTCACCGTTCGCGTCGAAGACGAAGCTGGAAAGCGGGTGGCGGTTCGCGTGCAGTCGGTTGTCGGGTAGGTCGCCGATCACGGTCCGCACCGTCGCCGCCGGATCGGCCGCGTCGGGATCCAGCGTCAGAATGCGGTTCATCTCGGACACATAGATGCGCCCATCCGGCCCGCGCGCCGCCGTGTGCGGCATGCTCAGGCCTTGCGCCAGCCGTCGCCAGCGCGGTGCACCGTCGGGGCCGAACGACAGCCGCCAGATCGCGCCATTGCCCGGATACCAGTTGCCCAGATCCGTCACCAACCAGTCGCCATTGGTTAGCGCCAGCAGGCCACGCGGCATTCGCGGTCCCTCGGACCCCGCGCCCTGCCAGACCAGCCCCAGGCAATAGCCGGGCGCCATGCGCACGGTGGTCATTGGGCGGCCGCCGCAGTCGCCGTCGGTCGCATAGGCGCCCTGCGCCGCCCTCGCGCTGACAGGCGCGGTGACGAGCAGGGACAGCAGGGCCAGAAGGCGGACGGTCTTCATGACGCCAGAAGTCCCGACAGACGGCCCGAGATCAAGTGCGGGGTCAGATTAGGCCCTGCTCGCGCGCGGCCGCCGTCAGGCCGTCGCGAAACTCGGGCGCCGCCAGGGCGATCAGGGCGCGGGCGCGTTCGCTGGACGACTTGCCCTTCAGATTGGTCCAGCCGTGTTCGGTGGCGACGATGTGCGTGTCGTTGCGCGGGGTGGTGACCGGCCCGTCCAGACGCGCGACGATGCGAGAGGCCGTCCCCTTCGCCGCCGTGGAATGACAGGCAATGATCGACTTGCCGCCCTCCGATCCATAGGCGCCGCGCACGAAGTCCAGCTGGCCCCCGGCGGCCGTGAACTGGCGCCCGTTCAGAAACTCCGAGCAGCAGGCGCCGGTCAGGTCGACCTGAAGCGTGGCGTTGACCGAGATCATCTTCGCATTGCGCGCGATCACGGCCGGGTCGTTCACATAGGAGACCGGATGGGCCTCCATGCCGCGATTGCCGTCCAGGAATTGATAGGTGTTGGGGTCGCCCATCGAGAAGGCGAAGACGCCCACGCTCGGATGCAGGGTCTTGCGGGCATGGTTGGCCACGCCTGCCTGCATCAGCTCGACCAGGCCGGGCGTCAACATCTCTGTGTGAACGCCCAGATCGCGGTGGTCCATCAGGGCGTCGCAGACGGCGTTGGGCAGGGCGCCGATCCCCATCTGAAGCGTCGCCCCGTCCTCGACCAGGCCGGCGATGATCCGCCCGATGGCCAGGTCCGCCGTCTGAGGCTCCGCGCGCGGAACGACCAGCAGGGGCGCGGCATGTTCGACGATGCCGGCGACCTGGGACACATGGACGGTGCAGTCGCCAAACACGCGCGGCATGTGCGGATTGACCTCGACGATCACGGTCTTCGCCGTCTGCGACACCGGCTTGGCGTAGTCGGTGTTGGTGCCGAACGAGAAGGAGCCATCCGCATCCATCGGCGAGACAGTGCAGATCAGCGCATCCACCTTGACCTCGTCGCACAACAGGCGGGGCGACTGCTGAAAGCCCGTGGGGATGAACTGCACGGGGTTGGGGCGACCCTCCTCGTGCGCGCGCTGTTCCAGTCGGCGTTCGATGGCGCTGTGGAACAGGCTCCAGGGGCGGATCCGGTCCATCAGCTCATAGCGCAGAACCGTGTCACCCGCGATCGCGGTCGAGAGCAGATAGAAGAGGTTTACATCCTCGACCTCGCCGCGTTCGGCCCGTTCGGCCAGGGCCTTGAGCAGGGCGGGCGGCTGGGACACGCCGAGACCCATGGCGACCTTGGCGCCCGAAACGATCAGGGCGGCCGCCTGGTCGGGGGTCTTCAGGCGTTCGGCGTAGAGGGCGGCGTGGTCCATGGCGTGCGTCTCCGACATGTCTTCAGACTAGCCTGCCGCGAGGCGGATCGCGGGCCTAGACTTTGGTCGGGTCGGGGGCGGCTTCGATCGGGGAGGCTTCGTCCTGCAGCGCCGCACGGTGGCGCTTCTGCCAGCGCGCCACCCCATAGGCGACCAGCCACAGGGCCATGGCCCAGGCCGCGCCGACCGCCCAGCCGGCGAAGACGTCGGTGGCCCAGTGGGCGCCCAGATAGATGCGCGTCAGCCCGACCAGCAGGGCCAGCAGAACGCCGACGCCCAGCACGAAGACCTTGAACCGCTCGCGCGGGAAGGCGCGGGTCAGCATGACAGCGACGCTGAGATAGAAGACGGTGGACAAGAGGGCGTGGCCGGAGGGGAAGCTGGCGTTGATCGTCTCCACCGCCTGAGCGGCGGCAGGGGGGCGGGCGCGTTCGAACACGGCCTTCAGGCCTTCCGAGAGCGCGACGCCGCCGGCCAGGCCAATGACCAGCAGCAGGGACGACAGCCATTTCCGCTGGCTGAGCAGAAAGACGATCACGATCAGGGCGAACAGCCCCAGCACCGAGATGCCGCCCAGCGAGGTGATGTCCGCCGCCGCCTCCTTCAGCCACCACGGCCCCCACGGTCGGCCCGGATCGTCGGCATAGGGCCGCATCAGCGCCAGGACATGAAGATCAAAGGCCTGCCCCTCGCCCTCGGTCATCTCATCGGTGAGACCGGCGAAGGTCAGAACGCCGCCGGCGACGACCAGCAGGGCCAGAAGCGCGGCGATTTCCGTGCGGGCGACCGTCAGGGCGCGTATCAAAAAGGCGCGTAAGTCAGAAAGCGTCATGGGCGAGCCAACGGCCAAGCTGAGCAGTCGTTCCGATCACGCGTTCGTGATCATGCCGTCGCAGGCGCGTAAAACGGACGTGCTGGCTTGCACGCGGGCTTTTCCCCAGACGGCTGGGACTTGTCCGACCGATTCGCCCACAATGGTCGGCGTCAACCCGTTGACGGGTCATTAGGCATATGCGCCCTATATGTGGGCTCGGGGAGCGCAGAGGCCACAAGATGATGTGGTCGCGGCGCGGGCGGCTCAAACGACTTTTTGTTCAGGACGCAGATGACCATGGCTGGCGGCGAGGCATTGAAGACGACGGAATTCCAAGGCGTTGCGGCGACGCCGACGCCGGAGCGCCCCCACCTGACCGTGGTCAAATCGGTCCAGGTTGACCGCTCGCGCGACGATCTGCTGACCGACTTCGGCAAGAAGACGCTGGAAGATCGCTATCTGCTGCCGGGCGAAAGCTATCAGGACATGTTCGCGCGGGTCTCGACCGCCTTCTCGGACGACGCCGAACACGCCCAGCGCCTGTATGACTATATGAGCCGCCTGTGGTTCATGCCGGCGACCCCGGTCCTGTCGAACGGCGGCGCGGATCGCGGCCTGCCCATCTCCTGCTTCCTGAACGCGGTGGGCGACAGCCTGGACGGCATCCAGAACGTCTGGAACGAAAACGTCGCCTTGGCCTCGAACGGCGGCGGCATCGGCACCTATTGGGGCGGCGTCCGCTCCATCGGTGAAAAGGTGAAGGGCGCGGGCAAGACCTCGGGCATCATCCCCTTCATCCGCGTGATGGACAGCCTGACGCTGGCGATCAGCCAGGGTTCGCTGCGCCGCGGTTCGGCCGCTGTCTATCTGGACATCCACCACCCGGAAATCGAAGAGTTCCTGGAAATCCGCAAACCGTCTGGCGACTTCAATCGCAAGTCCCTGAACCTGCACCATGGCATCAACGTCACCGACGAATTCATGGAGGCGGTCAAGGTCGGCGGAACCTTCGACTTGAAATCGCCCAAGGACGGCGCGGTCATGAAGACCGTCGACGCCCGTTCGCTGTGGACCAAGCTGCTGGACATCCGCATGCAGACCGGCGAGCCCTATCTGATCTTCTCGGACACGGTGAACCGCCAGATGGCGCCGCACCAGCGCGACCTGGGCCTGAAGGTCAAACAGTCGAACCTGTGCGCCGAGATCATGCTGCACACCGGCCGCGACCACTTGGGCGTGGACCGGACCGCCGTCTGCTGCCTGTCGTCGGTGAACGCCGAGACGTTCCTGGAATGGCGCGAGGAGCCGCGCTTCGTCGAGGACCTGATGCGGTTCCTTGACAATGTGCTGGAAGACTTCATCCGCCGCGCCCCCCCCGCCATGGCCGCCGCCGTCTATTCGGCCAAGCGCGAGCGTTCGGTGGGGCTGGGCCTGATGGGCTTCCACTCCTTCCTGCAAGGTCAGGGCGTGGCCTTCGAAAGCGCCATGGCCAAGTCCTGGAACATGCGCCTGTTCAAACATCTGCGTCGCGAGGCCGACAAGGCCAGCCGCCTGCTGGCCGAAGAGAAGGGCCCGTGCCTGGACGCCGAGGAGCGCGGCGTGATGGAGCGCTTCAGCCACAAGCTGGCCATCGCTCCCACCGCCTCGATTTCGATCATCTGCGGCGGCACGTCGGCCGGCATCGAGCCGATCCCGGCCAACATCTACACCCATAAGACCCTGTCGGGCTCGTTTGCGGTCAAGAACCCCTATCTGGAGCGCCTGCTCGACGAAAAGGGCATCAACACCGAGGCGGTGTGGAGCTCCATTCTGGAGAACGAAGGTTCGGTCCAGCACCTCGACGCCCTGAACGAGGACGAAAAGGGCGTGTTCAAGACCGCCTTCGAACTGGACCAGCGCTGGGTGATCGAACTGGCCGCCGACCGCGCGCCGGAAATCTGCCAGGCCCAGTCGCTGAACCTCTTCATCCCCGGCGACGTGAACAAATGGGACCTGCACATGCTGCACTGGTCCGCCTGGGAGCGCGGCGTGAAGTCGCTGTACTATCTACGCTCCAAGTCGGTGCAGCGCGCCGCCTTCGCGGGCGCCGAGGACAAGGCCGAAGAGGCGGTAGATCCGAACCAGCCGGATCTCTTCTCCCTGCCCAAGACCGACTATGACGAGTGCCTGGCCTGCCAATAGGGCCATCTGCACCTAACGATCCGAAGGGCTCCGCGACAGCGGGGCCCTTTTTCATTTTGGAACCGCTGCTGGTCGTCCTCGTTCAAAAGCGACGAAACTATGACCAAAAGCCGTTGGACTCTCGCGCCTGCGGGTTGCAGTGTGTGTCCAGCGGATCGGTGGGGAGACCGGATGCGATTAAAGGCCTGTGTTGTCGGCTTGGGGAGCGTGTTGGCGATGGCCGGCGCGAGCGCCGCCTGCGCACAGGCCTGGGCGCCCAACGCCTTCGACGCCTCGCCCGATGTCGAGGCGCGGTTGACTGAACAGACGCGTTTTCGCGTAGCACCTGACGCTCGGTTCGGCGCCCAGATCGAAATCCCGACCGCCTTCCGTCCCGACGACCGATCCGGCCTGTTCGCCAGTACACGCAACGACGTCTGGATCGATCGCACCGACTTCACCGACCGGGTGACGCTGGAGACGGCCGGCCGTCTGCGCCGCGCCGACGGCTCGCCCCTGCCGGTCACGCCCGTCGACCGGGCCGAGCTGGACCCCGACGCCTATGACCTGCGCTATGTGCGCGGTTTCCGCGGCGCGCGCGGCCATACCACCTCGGGCCTGGAAGTCAGCCTGACGCCCCACGCAGGCCTGGGCGTCGGCAGCGAAGGCCGTTCGGCCGAGGCCGGGATTACGCTGAAGATCGGCGAGGGGCTGGATCGTCTTGCCCCGAACGGCCGCGAGCGGTTCGGCGAACGGCCGCGCTGGTATCTGTACGCCGCCGGATCCGGCCGGGCGGTCGGCTACAATTTCGCTCGCACGCGCGACGGCGACTATGCCCGTTCGGGCTACACCCAGGACAAGGGCAGCTTCCTGGGCGACGCCTCGATCGGAGTGGCCTATCGCAAGGGCGACATGCAGACCTCGTTCGGCGTCGTCTATCGCGAGATCGACGCCGGCAAGGGTCTGCGCGGCATGAACGGCCTGGACACCGACGTCAGCGAAGGCCTGCTGGCCTTCCAACTGTCGATCCGTCCCGGCCGCTGAGCCTTTAGCGAACCTCCGAGACCGCCACGCCCTCGCGTCGCGGATCGGCCCCGCCGTCCCAGCGCCCGTCGCGCCAGATCGCGCCATGCAGGCCCGAGGTCTCGGTAGCGTTGGGCTTGAGGGCCATGCCAGCCGCCGCCAGGGCGTCGCGAATATCCGGCGTGATCATGTCCGTATCAGCCCCGACCATCTCGCCCCGCACCACCAGATTGGGCAGGGCGATCGCCTCCTGCATCGACAGGTTCCACTCCAGCGTCCCGACCAAGGCCTTGGCGACATAGGCCAGGATGCTGGACCCGCCCGGCGAGCCGATGGCGCCGACCAGCCGCCCCTGACGATCCAGGATCAGCACCGGCGTCATAGACGAGCGCGGCCGCTTGCCCGCCGCCACCGCATTGGCGGCCGGATGCCCGTCCTCCAGCGGCGTGAAGGAGAAATCGGTCAGCTGGTTGTTCAGGAAGAAGCCGTCGACCATCCGGCCGTTGCCGAAGATGCTCTCGACCGTCGTAGTCATGCTGACCGCATTGCCCCAGGCGTCCACCACGACCATGTGCGAGGTGCCGCCCGGCTCGGCGGTCTGGTCGGCCCCGCGCGGCGGCGATCCCGTCGGGGCGCCGGCCTCGACCGGGCCGTTCACCTGAGGGGCCAGAGCCGCGCGCGACGCGACATAGGCGGGATCCAGCAGACCCGCGATCGGCACGCCGACGAAGTCGTTGTCGCCGATATAGCGGTCCCGGTCGGCGTACATCAGCCGCTGCAACCGCCCGAAGGCCACCCAGGCCTCGGGGCTGGTCGCGCCCTTGTCCAGATCCGGCGTCGCCTCGGCCATACCGAGGAATTCCAGCAGCGCGACGCCGCTGGACGGCGGCGGCGGTACGCAGATCACATAGGCCTGGTAGGGCCGGCACAAGGCGTCTCGGCGCAACGGACGATAGCCGGCGATGTCCGCCTCGGTCAGACCGCCGGGACGCGGTCCTTCGCGAACCGCCGCCGCGATGTCGCGCCCGATCGGCCCGCCATAGATGGCGCCCGGCCCCTGCTGTGCCAACCGCGCGACCGTGTCGGCGTAGGCCGGGTTCTTCAACGTATCGCCCGTCTGATATCGCGTGCCGTCAGGCTTGGTGAAATAGGCGCTGGCCCACCGCGTGCGCGCCTGCGGATTGCGCCCATTGATCATGCCGGCCAGACGCGGGCTGACCGTGAACCCGTCGCGCGCCAGCCGCTCGGCGTCCCCGAACAGATCACGCCAAGCCAGCTTGCCGTGGTCCTTCTGCGCCATCGCCAGCATGGCCACCGCCCCCGGCGCCCCGGTCGAGCGGCCCGACAGCACCGCGTCGATGAAGGGCAGGGGCTTGCCGTCTTCGTAGAACAGCTTGGGCGTCGCCGACGCCGGCGCCGTCTCGCGCCCGTCATAGGCCGTGACGGTTCCAGTCTCGGCGTCATAACTCATCAAGAAGGCGCCGCCGCCCAGGCCCGACGACTGCGGCTCCACCAGCCCCAGCACCGCTTGGATCGCCACTGCGGCGTCCACGGCCGATCCGCCGCGCCGGAGCACAGTCATCCCCGCCTCGACCGCCAACGGATTCGCCGCTGCGACGAACGGCCCCCGAGCGGGCGATGCGGCCGGCGACGGGGCCGACACGGCCTGCGGCGATGCTGTCGTCGCCGAGGGCGCGCCTTGGCTGGCTGTCGCGGTCTGGCATCCCGCCAGGAGGACGGGAACCAGCACGGCGGCGATCTGGCGACGGAAGAAGCGCATGGAAGATCCGAAAGCAGGGGAGCGTCAGACAGGCCTAAGCCGTCGCGGTCGCCACGCCAACAGCTTCAGACGCAGAAACTGCATTCCCCCGCTTGCGTCCGCCCGATCCACCGGCTAAAGACCCGCCCTCGCCGCAAGGCAGCCGCACCCGTAGCTCAGCTGGATAGAGCATCAGACTACGAATCTGAGGGTCGGGCGTTCGAATCGCTCCGGGTGCGCCATCTTCCTAGAAAACTTAAGCCTGCCACGGCGTCGCGTCCCTTTGTCAACGCTGCGCGCCCTTTGCGGGCCATCGATGGTCCTTGGCGCCTTAGAACTGTTTGGACAGCGACACGAAGGTGCGCCAGCCCTTGTCGGGTTCGTTGTAGGGCGCGCGGGACAGGGGTTTGGCGAATTCGATACGCAGGGTGGTCTTGCGGTCGAAGGTGATGCGAGAGCCGAAACCGGCGGAAGACAAGCGTTCCGACCAATCCCGTCCGGGCATCTTGTTCCAGACCTTTGCGGTGTCGAAGAAGGCGAAGGCCTGGGCGAAGGAGATCAGGTCGCCCTTCGGGTCATATCCGACCCGAGCCTCGATCATGCCGGCGACGGCCTTGTCGCCGCTGGTCTCGCCATAGTCATACGCCCGGCCATAGGTCGGACCGCCCACGAAGAACTCTTCGGAGCTCAGCAAGGGATCGTCCGACCACTGTCCTGCGGCCTCCACATAGACGCCGACGTATTTGCTCAGGTCCCGATAGGCGCTGACCTGTGCGTTGACCTTCACGAATTCGCCGGTCGCGTCATAGCGCGTGTTCAGGGGCGACCGCTGGGTCGTGGCCCCGAAAGCGTCGAGCCCCTTGGACAGCTGCACCGAGCCGGCGACCCAGCCTGGGCTGTAGCGGCGTTGCGCCGCCACCGAGACGCGCGCCACGGTCAGGGTCTCGTCGGAGCGGCCGCTCGCGGCGTAGTTTTGTTCCACCTGGCGCACATCCATTCCGACGTTCAGCCAGAGGTTCTTGTCTCGCGACCGGATGAGGGGATGCGAAAGGGTGACGGAGGCCATGCGGCTGCTGCCGCCGATCCAGCCCGACGCGTTCTGGATCGGCGCATCCGTCTCATAGCCCGAGACGCCGAAACGAAGGCGGCCCCCACCCGGCGCAACGACGGAGTAGGACGCATCGACATAGGTCAGTTCCTTCGGTCGCTCCGGAACGGTCAGAACGCCCAGCGTCATTTGATCACCCGGCGTGAAGGTCGAGTTTCGGGCGCCGGACAGGTAGACCTGCCACGGGCCTTGGTTCTCGGAACCGCGATTGTCGACATAGACGCCAGCGCTGCCCGAGGTCATTTGCGTCTCGACCACAAGCCGGTGTTGCGCCGGGTCGCCGATGACGGGTTCGATGCGACTGGTCAGCTTGATCCCCGGAACGTCGGACGCCAGCGACAGACGGCGATCCAGTTCGCCGATGGTCAGGGGGCGTTGGTTCACCAACGGCTTCAGGATCGGTTCGACCGCCCGGGCGCCCTCACCGGTCAGTTGCAGTTCCGATATATAGCCCTCGAACACCACGATGCGGGCGGCGCCGATCGCCGGATCGGTTTCGGCGACCACGGCGCGGGTCAGAAAGTAGCCGTCGTTGCGATACCGGGCCGTAATCGCATTCGCGGACTGCACCAGATCATCGACCGAGACGCGGCGCGCCAGCTGCTGGTCATAGGTGTCGGCCAGATCGGCGAGAGGATAGGCGCTGACGCCTTGGATCAGCATGCTGGTCAAGACAAGGCAACCGGCGCAGCCGCCGTCTGCTGAGGCGTTCGGTTCCGCATCGGCGCGAACTTGGCCCGTCGTCGCCACGGTCAGCACCGCGACCAATCCGAAGAGGATCGCCGCCGTTCTTAACCATGCAGTATTGAAAATGTGGCGCACGCAGTTCTCCGACTAGAAAAGGCAATCTAGGCGGTCGAGCTGAAAATCCTGTTAATATAGCGAGTTAAGAGCTTGGCAGGCATGGAGTGATATCAGGACGGTCGAAATACTATGTCAGGATCCTGTCATGGCTCGTCGCTACGCGGTCTTTTTCGTCGTTCTCTTCTTCTTCGTGCGTTATCCCACTCAGGCGTTTGCTGATGAATGGCGGGTGCGGGAAGTCTCTGGTGTTGTTCGCGTGGCCATACCCGCGCGTCCCATCGCGAACGGCGCGGTCGGTCTGGTATTACCGACGGGAACCAGCGTCACCACAGGCGGAAACGGTCGCGCGCTGATCACGAACGGCCAACAGCGGGTCGTGGTAGGACCGAACAGCCGCACCACCCTCGCGCCGGAAGCCGGAGGCATGACGCGGGTTCTGCAGGATCTGGGCTCGGCTCTCTTCCAGGTCGACCGACAGCGCCAACCCCACTTCCGTGTCGAGACGCCGCTGCTGGCCGCCGTCGTCAAAGGGACGACGTTTACGGTCACTGTCGATCCGATGGGCGACCGTGTGCATGTGGCCGAAGGTCTCGTGGAGGTCCGCTCCAACAGCGGCAATGCGGTCAGCGACGTCGCGGCGGGCGCCACCGCGCTGGTTCCGCGGCAGCAACCGACCAGTGTTGAGGTGTCAACGCCAGCTGCAGCCGTTCCTACAGAAACAACGCCGGTCACCACGCCGAGCCTTGACTACGAGACGTTGACCGATGGTCTGGTTCAAAACCCCCCGGCAACGACGAGCCCGGTTTCAACCGGATCAACCGCCTCTGCAGCTGTGAACAACAGCGCCGCAAGCGTACCCGCAGCGGCGACGTCCAACTCGACCGACACAACCTCTGTTCAGAGCGGAAATTCATCTGCACAGAGCGGCGGCGGCGCTGGCGCAAACAACGGCTCGCCTGTCGGCTCTGCCGTTGCATCGGGCGGTGTCGGTAGAGGCAACGGCAACGGCAACGGCGGCTCGGGTTCGGGCAACGGCAACGGCGGGACCGGCGCGGGCGGTTCTGGCGGCGGCGGAGACGGCGGCAACGGCTCGGGCAATGGCGGCTCGGGCAACGGCAACGGCGGGACGGGCA
Source organism: Brevundimonas vesicularis (assembly GCF_044807075.1). Taxonomy (GTDB): domain Bacteria; phylum Pseudomonadota; class Alphaproteobacteria; order Caulobacterales; family Caulobacteraceae; genus Brevundimonas; species Brevundimonas vesicularis_G. The sequence continues at coordinate 350,079 of NZ_CP085234.1, read as the reverse complement.
CGGGCGGTTCTGGCGGGGGAGACGGCGGCAACGGCTCCGGCAATGGCGGCTCCGGCAACGGCAATGGCGGTTCGGGTTCGGGCAACGGCAACGGCGGCTCGGGCTCGGGCAACGGCAACGGCAACGGCGGGACCGGCACGGGCGGTTCTGGCGGGGGAGACGGCGGCAACGGCTCCGGCAACGGCGGTTCGGGTTCAGGCAACGGCAACGGCGGCTCGGGTTCGGGCAACGGCAACGGCGGGACTGGCGCGGGCGGTTCTGGCGGCGGAGACGGCGGCAACGGCTCCGGCAATGGCGGCAACGGCAACGGCAACGGCGGCTCGGGTTCGGGCAGCGGGAACGGCGGGACCGGTACGGTCGGTTCTGGCGGCGGCGGAGACGGCGGCAACGGCTCGGGCAACGGCAACGGCGGCTCGGGTTCGGGCAGCGGCAACGGCGGGACGGGCACGGGCGGTTCTGGCGGCGGCGGAGACGGCGGCAACGGCTCGGGCAACGGCAACGGCGGCTCGGGTTCGGGCAACGGCAACGGCGGGACTGGCGCGGGCGGTTCTGGCGGCGGAGACGGCGGCAACGGTAACGGCAACGGCAATGGCGGCTCGGGTTCGGGCAACGGCAACGGCGGGACGGGCGCGGGCGGTTCTGGCGGCGGCGGAGACGGCGGCAACGGCTCGGGCAACGGCGGCTCTGGCAACGGCAACGGCGGGGCTGGCGGTCGTCCGCCAAAAGGTTGATCGTGTCGTTCAGAGCGCTTGATTTAGGACGCTTGCGCGCGGCGATTTGGAGCGTCGCGGCGCTGGCGATTGTGGGCGCGGGCCTGTTGTCCGGCGCGTTCCGCCCCATCGACGATGTCGCCGCCGCTGCGCGCTTTTCCGTTCTTGAACGGAACGCCACCCACACCCTGACGATCGTCGAGATCGATGCCAGAAGTCTGACCGCCGCCAAAGCCTGGCCCTGGGATCGGCGGCGATATGCCCAAGCGATCGACAATCTGATGGCGGCAGGGGCGACCCTGGTGGCTGTCGACGTCGATTTCAGCGCGCCGTCGAATCCGGCCTCGGATCAGGCGCTGGCGGCTGCGGTGTCGCGTCACCCTGGTCAGGTGGCTCTGGCGACGTTTGAGCAGATGGAATCGTACGGCGCCGGTGAGATGCGCAGATCAGGCAATCGTCCGATCGCGCCTTTGCTGAAAGACGCTCTGCTCGCCTCGGTCAATGTGCCGGTCGATGCAGATGGACGCGTACGCCACTATTCCTATGGCGCTTCGGAGGCGGCGCCGCCATCGGTCGCGGCCCTGCTGGCCGACGCTCCGGTACGTCAGGGCGGCTTTACCGTCGATTTTGGGATCAAGCAGAAGTCGATCCCGCACCTCAGTTTCGAGGACGTTTATCGCGGCCGCTTCGACCCTTCGCTCGTGCGGGGAAAAAGGATATTGCTGGGCGCCACGGCGCTGGAGTTGGGCGACGAGTTCGCCACGCCCGTCGGGCTCTTGCCCGGCGTCATCATTCACGCCCTCGCCTATGAGAGCATCGCTGACGGACGGGCCTTGATCAGCCTCAGCCCGCTGGCCCTGCTGATCCTTTGCGCCGTCCTTATCGCTGCGCTCCAGCCTGCCAGAAGCGGGGGAACGGCGCTGCGGCGGCTGGTTGTGCGCCATGTCGCGATCGCCGCCCTGATCATTGTCCTGCCGGTCCTCCTCCAGGCCTGGGCGCCAATCAGCATCGACATCGCCGCCCTTCTCGGAACGCAGATTCTGATGGCGATCTGGGCGACGCGGGTCGAACTATCCCGTCAGGCCCAGGCCATCATTCAGGCGCGCGAGGCGAGCCTGCTCCATCTGGCCATGCACGAGCCAGAGACGGGCCTTCCCAATCGCCGCGCCCTGTTGACGGACATCGGCGAAACGATCGCTAAAGCTGAACTCAGTGTCGCTGTGTTCGCCGTCGGCGTGGATCGTCATGCGGAGATGCGAGGGGTTGTCGGTTATGACGTCGCCAACACGCTGATGGTTCAGCTTGCCGAGCGTCTGGCCGAGCTCGCCGATGTCGACCTGGTCGCGCAGATTTCGTCGTCGGTGCTCGCGTTCGCGCGCGCCGATCTGTCGGCCGATCAACAAGTCGACCTGGCCCGATCGCTTCGCGCCGTGGAGACGACCTTTGTCGTCGAGGGCCAGCCGCTGGATCTGTTCGTTCGCATCGGCAGCGCGTCCCAAGAGCCCGGTTCGGCCAGCGGCGACGCCCTGATCGAGCGGGCGACGACCGCCCTAAATCAGGCCGATCTCTCGGAAGACCGTACGGTGCTTTATGACGAGGCGACCTTCGTCGATCCCGACAACAACCTCGCCCTGATGTCCGAGCTTCGCGACGCCCTACGCACGAATGACGTCAGTCTGTACTATCAACCCAAGCGAAAGACGTCGGACGGCACGACAGTGTCCGTCGAGGCGCTCTGCCGCTGGCATCATCCGGTTCGCGGCCGGATCGGGCCGGACCTGTTCATCCCCATCGCCGAACAGACAGGCCAGATCCGGGCTCTGACGGAGTGGAGCATCGTCAAGGCGATCGAGGATCAGGCCGCGCTGAGGGCCAACGATGTTCATATAGCGATCGCCCTGAACGTCTCGGGACGTCTCCTCGTAGACGAGGCGTTCCGGACGCGCGCGCTTCAACTGATCGAGGGCTGCGACGCCGATCTGATCTTTGAAATCACCGAAACCGCCGTCATCGAAAACCCGAAGATCGCGGCCCAGGCAATCGCGACCTATAGGGCGGCGGGGGTGAGGATTTCGATCGACGACTACGGCGCCGGCCTGTCTTCGCTCAGCTATCTGAAGATGCTGAACGCCGATGAGTTGAAGATCGACCGATCCCTGATCCTCGATGTGGTCGAGAGCGCCCGCGACCGCCTGATCATCAAGTCGACAGTCGATCTGGCCCATGGCCTCGGCATGTCTGTCGTCGCCGAAGGCGTTGAAACTGAAGATGTCTTAGACGCCCTGGCCGCATTGGGTTGCGATACGATCCAAGGCTATTGGGTTTCCAAGCCGCTGCCGTTCAACGATCTGGTCGCCTTCATCGCAGGGTCTGTCGCAGAGGAAAGACAGCTACTGGTCGGCTAACGCAGTTGCCGACGATGGCCGTGAGCCGTCGTTCGTAGCGGCCACACGAAAGCTTAACCGTGTCCGGTATACAACCGATGCGAGCAATCGTGAGGTTGGCATGCGGACGTTTCCGCCCATTCCTTCTGAAAGGCGACGCGGGCGCGAGGGCGCGGCGGCGGTGGAGTTTGCGTTGGTGGGGCCGATCCTGGTCCTGCTGCTGATCGGCATCGTCGTCTATGGCGGCTGGTTTCTGATGGCCCAGTCGGTTCAGGCCCTGGCGTCGGAGGGGGCCAGGGCGGCGATCGGAGGGCTGGACGCGGCAGAGCGTGACGGTCTGGCGCGGCGCGAAGTCAGCGAGGCGGTGCGGGGCGTGGCGCTGAACCCCGATCACACGACCATCGAGGTGAGGGAGGACGCCGGCCGACTGCGGGTCGTCGTGGTTTATGACGCCAGCGACAGCCTGATCATGGCGCTGGGCGGGATGCTGCCGCGTCCGCCGTCCGTTATTCGGCGCTCGGCGGTCATCCATGTGGGCGATTACTGATGAGCGCCCGGGCGCCTTGTCTGCGGCTCCGGTTCGGCGCCGATCGGCGCGGGGCGGTGGCGGTGATCGCGGCGGTCGCGGGCGGTCTGTTGTGTCTGTTCACGGCGGCGGTGATCGACCTGGGCGTTCTGGTCCTGCACACGCGCCGGGTTCAGGGGGCGGCGGATCTCGCGGCGCTGTCGGCGGTGCGAAACCTGGCGCAGGGCGAGGGCGCGGTCTCGCGCGCGGCCCAGGCGACGGTCGAGGCCAATGTCGCGCCCGACGTCTCGGTCACGGTGGCGACGGCGCTGGGCGTCTATACGCCCGATCCGGCCAAGGCGCGCAATGACCGGTTCATGACGGGCGGCGTGAAGCCGAACGCCGCGCGGGTCGAGGTCACCAGCCGGGCGCCGATGTTCTTCACGCCGCTGTTGCTGGGCCGCGATCAGGTGCGGGTCACCCGCCGGGCCACGGCGACGACGGGCGGGGCGACGCCCAAGGCCATGGTCTCGATCGGGTCGCGTCTGGCGCGACTGGACGGCGGCGTGGCCAACCAACTGCTCGGCGGCCTGACCGGGTCCAAGGTGTCGCTCAGCGTCATGGACTATCGCCGTCTGATCGATCTCGACGTCAATCTGCTGGGGTTCACCGACGCCCTGGCGACCGATCTGGGCGTCCAGATCGGCGACTACGACCGGCTTCTGGCGACCCAGGTCGACGCCGGCCGTGCGCTGAGGGTGCTGGAGCGGGTGGCGGGCGGCCAGGACGGCGGGGCGCTGGGCAAGCTGGCCTCGGCCTCGGTTGGCACGAAGGTCCGGCTGGGCGACCTGATCGGGCTGGAGGCGCGATCACCGGACGGGATCCGCGAAGGGCTGGACGCCTCGGTCTCGGCCATGGATCTGGTCATGGCCATGCTGGAGGTCGGGGGTGGAGATCGGCAGGTCGCGCTGAACCTGGGCGCGCCGGCGGGGCTGGCCGATCTGAAGACCAGCCTGGCGATCGGCGAACGCCCCAATCGCTCCCCGTGGCTGACGGTGACGGCTGACGGCCAGCCGATCATCCGCACGGCTCAGGCGCGGCTCTATGTGCGGGCCAGGACGGCGCAATCCCTGTCGGGTCTGGCGCGGGTCGAACTGCCGATCCTGATCGAACTGGCGGCGTCCGAGGCGCGGCTGAAGTCGCTGTCCTGCGATCCGGCGCGCGCGGTCGAGGTCGATGTGCGGCCGGGCCTGGCGCGCGCATCGATCGGTGTGGTGGACGAGGCCAGGCTGGGCGACTTCAAGACCCCTTTGGCGCCCCAGCGTGCGACCCTGTTGTCGGTCCAGGGCCTGGTCAGCATTACCGGCAAGGCGGATGTCGAGGCGGCGAACGCCGGTTTCAGATCGCTGAGGTTCGACGCGGGCGACATCGACAACCAGCGCGCCAAGACCATGGCCTCGCGCGGTTTCGCCAGCGGTGCGGTCGCCAGCCTGTTGGAGCGCCTGGACGTGGATGTGAACGTGATCAGCCTGGGCCTGGGACTCGGCGATCTGACCAAGGCCCTGGGGCGGCTGCTGGAGCCGCTGGGACCGGTGCTGGACGGCGCGCTCAATCCCGTGCTGGACCTGTTGGGCCTGAAGCTGGGCGAGGCCGATGTGACGGTCCACGGCCTGTCCTGCCCGGCGCCGGGGCGCGCGACCCCGCGTCTGGTCGGCTGAACCTTAGCCGCGGGCGGGACGCAGGCCTTCGGCCGAGGCCTGCTGCATGGCCGGGCGCTTTTGACCGCCCGAGGCGATGATGCGGTCGATGCGGGCCTTTTCGGCGCGGAAGGCGGCCAGATCGGCGCCGGCCAATTCGGTGCCTTCCTGGGTGCGCACGCCCGCGGGATTGATCCGCTGGCCGCCGCGCCATAGCTCATAGTGAAGGTGCGGGCCGGTCGAGGCGCCGGTCGAACCGACATAGGCGACGATCTGACCCTGGCTGACCCGCTGGCCGGCGCGGATGCCCGAGCCGTAGCGCGACAGGTGGCCGTAGCCGCTTTCCAGACCGTTGTTGTGGCGGATACGCAGCCAGTTGCCGTAACCGCCCCAGCGGCGCGCCTCGACCACCACGCCGTCGGCGGGGGCCACGACCGGCGTGCCGGTTCCGGCGGCGAAGTCGATGCCCTGGTGCATCTTCTTGTAGCCCGAGATCGGGTGCGTACGGAAACCGAAGCCCGAGGACACACGGCGGAAGTTCTGAAGCGGCGTGCGCATCATGGCCGAGCGCAGGTTCTTGCCGTTGGAATCGAAGAACTGAGCTTTCTTCGCGCCGGCGGGCTTGAAGCGATAGAAGGTGACGCCGCGCAGTTCGGCGTACATCAGGTCGCCCACGTCCACCGTGCGGCCGGCCTCGGTCACTTCACGGTCGAAGACCATGGTGAACTCGTCGGAGGCGCGAATGTCGCGCTGCATGTCGAACTTGGTGGCGAAAAGGCGGCTCGCGGAACGGACGATGGAGGCCGTGGCGCCCAGTTCACGCGCGCTGGCAGACAGGCTGCGCTCGACATCGCCCTTCAGGACGACGGTCTCGTGGGTGACTTTTTCTTCAAGTGAACGCAGGCGCAGGGCGCCGTCGAAGCTGCGCGATACGGTCAGTTGCGACGCCGGGCCGGTACGCATGGTCAGGCCGATCAGGCGAGCGTCGCCCCGGCCGTTGCGCGGTTTGGCGATGGCGGTTTCGAACTTCAGTCCGGCGCGCAGATCGGCCAGGTCGAAGGCGTTGGCGACGGTGGCGGCGACGGCGCTGGCTTCTTCGGGGGCGACGCCGGTGCGACGCACGGCCTGCTCGAAGGTTTCGCCGCGGCGGATCTGGACGTTGACGGCCTCGGGCGCGGTCAGGCCGGCGGGCGCGTTGGCGGCGGCGAAGGCCTTGGCTTCCATGGCCGCCATCTGGGCCGAGGTCAGGGCGGGAACTTCTTCGGCCTGAGCGGGTTGATAGGCTCGACCAGCGAGCATCGCCACCGAGATTGCAGCCGCCGCCGTAAGCATGTGCGGCGCGAGCCGCGTCGGCTGGCGGCGTGGGTCGAACTGAGCCATCGGTCCCCGTCGTATTGCGACGCCTTCGGCGCCAAAGCTTTACTCGTTCTCGAAGATCGCGCCGTATCGCCCGTGGCGCGAAGGCGGTCCTATACCGCGCTTGTCTCATTTTGGAAAGCAGACGGTTACAAACGGTTAACGTGCGTCAGACAAAGCTCGACAGTGCAGGGATCCCGACCGGCCGATTCGCCGTTATCTGGCCCAGCTTGACCGGCAGGAGACGGGCGCCGAAAACCGACCGTCATGCTTTGATCTTGTGCTGGGGATAAGGATGACCAAGGTGGACGGCCCGCTGTTTCAATCACGCGATCGATCCGTTTGACCGACACACCGTCCACGCCAAAGCCAAAGCCGCAGGCCAAGACCCGTCGCATCCTGCGCGCCGTCGCCGTCGGGGTTCTGATCCTGGCGCTGCTGATCGGCGTGGTTGCCGCCCTGATCTATCTCAATCGCCGCGCGGTGGCCCGCAATGTCCTGGTCGGCTGGCTGGATCAGCGCGGGATTCCGGCCGATGTCGAGGTGGAGCGGATCGAGATCGACGGGTTCGTCGGTCGCATCCGCATCGGCGATCCCGAAAATCCGGATGTCGTGGTCGAGCGAGCCGAGGTCGACTACGCCGTCGCCCTACCGTGGTCCAGGTCGGGCCTGGGCGTGACCCCCAGCCGCATCCGTCTGGTGCGCCCGGTCGTCCGCGCCAGCTGGAAGGGCGGAAAGCTGTCGTTCGGCTCGCTGGACCCGCTGATCAAGGAGTTCACCGGCGGGCCGCCGCGCCCGGATTCGCGCGGACCCCTGGTCATCGTCGAGGGCGGTCGCGGGCGGTTGAATACGGAATACGGGCCGGTCGATCTGCTGGCTGACGCCCGGATTGACGACGGCAAGCTGATGCGGCTGGCGGCGCGCCTACCGAAAGCCGCGCTGAAGAGCGGCGAAACGGAGGCCCAGGGCCTGACCGGACTTCTGGACCTGACCACGACCGGCGACCGGATGGCGATCAAACTGTCGGCCGCCGCCGATAGCTTCGCGACACCGGCTGCGCGGGGGCAGGGGGCTGCGCTGACGCTGACCGGCGATCTGCCCTATCCAGATCTGAAGACGCGGCGCGGCGACGGCCGGGCGGTTCTGGACGCCCGCCTGACCGGCGAGCGCCTGGGAACCCCGACGCTCAGCGCCCGCAGCGCCGATGTCGTCGCCCGGTTCGACGGCGTCGTCTCCGGCTGGATCGAAACCTTCCAACTGGACGGCGATGTCACGACCGCGCTGAAGGCGGCGGCCGTCGAGGGCGCGGACCTGCGCATCGCCGATGTCGCCGCGACGGCGACGCGGGGCAAGCTGACGGTGTCGAGCGACGACGCCGTGCGCTGGCGCATGCAGGGGCCGCTTTCCCTGACCGCCGGTTCGGGACGGACGGGTCAGACGACGATCGGCGGATTGTCGTTGACGTCGCGCGACCTAGCCTTGGGCGGCAAGGATGCGGCCTTCGAGGCGACAGGCCCATTGAGCGCGACCTTCGACCGTTTCGGTTTCGGCGACCTGGCGCTGAAGCGTGGCCGCGCCGACCTGGATCTGGACGTGGTCAGCGACGGCGGGGTTCAGATCGCGGCGAACGGATCGCTGCGCGCCGCCGACGGCGCCTGGCCCCTGTTCGGCGCGGTCGGCCCGGACGACATCGCCGAGCTGGCCGAGATGAAGCGCGCGCTGGGACGCTTCGCCCTGAACGCGCCCGCCCTCCGCTTCGCCACGGGCGCGGCCGGCACGACCGTATCCCTGTCGCGTCCTGTCACCCTGACGCCCGCCAACGGCGGCGTCCTGACGGTGGCTCAAGGTCAGGGCGGCGCCTATCAGGCCGAGCCGGGGCGGCTGGGCGGCGGGGCGCTGACCCTGACCGCCACGCGGGGCAAGGGCCTGCCGGAAATGTCCGTCGCGGTCCCGAACTGGCGCCTGACCGAGGGCGGGTTCGAAGCGACGCTGGACGGTCGCGCCCGACTGGATTTCGACCTGGCGCGCGGCATCGACGCCAAGACACGCGGCGTCCTGGCCATGAACGCCGGCCGGCTGACCTATGCGACATCGGACTGCGTCGACCTGACCGTCGAGCGGCTGGAGCTGGACGAGAACGACGTCCATCAGGTCGCCGGCAAACTGTGTCCCCAGGGCGGTCCGCTGTTGACGTCCAAGGACGGCGTCTGGCGCGTCGCGGGCGGTTTCGCCCAAGTCTCGGCCCAGGCGCCTTTCCTCGGCATGCGGTTCGCCGACGCCTCGGGCCGTGTCACCGTCGACGGAACCAAGGCGGGGATCGGCCTGACCGCCGACGTGGCCGCCGCCCGCGTCATCGACGCCCTGACGCCGGAACGGTTCGAACCCCTGTTCGCCAAGGGTCAGGCGACCCTGGCCAACGAACGCTGGAGCGGCGCCTTCGATCTGAAGGGCACGGGCGCAGCGGCCGCCTATGATCTCGGTCGCCTGACCCTGGCGCACGATGGGCGCATTGGCGCGGGCGGCATCGTCATCACCGCCCCGAACGTGGTCTTTTCCGAGCAGGGGCTTCAGCCGGCGATGCTCAGCTCCTTGGCCGCCAACTTCCTGCAGTCGCCGGTCGAAGGCGCCGTCAGCTTCGACGGACGTTTCAACTGGACCAAGGACGCCGAACCGACCTCCAGCGGTCATCTGGTCACGCCGGGCCTGGATTTCGTCAGCCCGGTCGGGGCCGTGAAGGGCCTGCGCGGCGACATCGTCTTCAGCAGCCTGACGCCCCTGATCACCGCCCCGAACCAGAAGCTGACGGCCGACAGCCTGGCCGTCGGCACGGCGGTCACGGCGCTGGATTTGACCTTTGCCATCACCGAAGAGGGCCTGCTGATCGACGGCGCCCAGGTCGTCGCCGGCGGCGGCACCGTCTCGGTCGAGCCCTTCACCGTCCCGCTGGACGCGAGCCAGCCCTACAGCGGCGTGATCGTGCTGGACCGGGTGCAGCTGGGCGATATCGTCGCCGACACCGGCTTTGACGACAAGGTTCAGCTGGACGCCGTCGTCTCGGGCCGCCTGCCCTTCATCATGGACCCCAAGCGCGGGCTCAAGATCACCGCCGGCAAGCTGGAGGCGGTCCAGCCGGGCCGCCTGTCGATCAAGCGGGACGTCCTGACCGATGTCGCCGCCAGCGGCGGAGGCGGCGAGGTGTCGGAAAACGTCGTCGAGGACCTGGCCTATCAGGCGATGGAGAACCTGTCCTTCGACCAGCTCAGCGCCGATGTGAACAGCCTGGACGGCGGGCGTCTGGCGGTCCTGTTCCACATTCGCGGCCGCCACGATCCGCCCAAGCGCCAGGAGCTTCGGCTGACGATCGGCGAACTGATCAGCCGCCAGTTCCTGAACCGCAAACTGCCGTTGCCGTCGAACACCCAGATCGATCTGACGCTGGACACGACCCTGAACGCCAACCAGCTGATCTCGGATCTGCTGGCCGTCAATCGCGCCCGCCAGGGTCAGCAGGAGGCGACGCCCACGCCCGTCCTGGCGCCCGCCGATTGAACTTCACCATTCAGCGCGCGTTCATTGGACGGCGTGCTATTAGAGACATCACCCTCGGCCGAACCGGAGCTTACGTTATGATCCACAAGCGCCAACTGGCCGGCCTCGGTTTCGGAGCCGTCGTCGTCGCCCTCGCGGCCTGCGCCCCGACCATCCGTCTCGAGGTCGCGCCGATCCAGATCTACGCCAAGCTGGACGCCGACGTGCGCGTTCGGCTGGACCAGGAGCTGCAGCAGCTGTTGCAGCAGAATCCCAACCTCTTCTGATTTCCCGCTTCTCTCTGAAAGGGACAGGCTGACATGACCTTCCGCAAACTCTTCGTCATCGGCGCCGCCGTTGCGGCTCTGGGCGTCGCGGGCGCCGCCCTCGCCCAGACCAGCGCCCAGAAGGCGCAGATCGACCAGGCCAAGGCCGCCGGCGCCGTGGGTGAGCAGGCCGACGGTTATCTGGGCTTCCGCACCCCGACCTCGGACGCCAGCCTGCGCGCAGCCGTCGACGCCACCAACGCCGGCCGCCGCGCCGCCTACGCCCGCAGCGCCGCCGAAGCCGGCACCTCGGCCGATGTCGCCGGGGCCCGGATGTTCGAGGCTCAGCTGCTGCCCCGCATCGCCTCGGGCCAATGGTACCGCAATGCCCAGGGCCAGTGGGTCCAGCGCTAAGGACCGCACGTTTCCCACCCCTCGGGCCATATCCCCCGGGGGGTATCTTTGCGATCAGCGACGGCGTCAGGCGGCGGCGCGTCGATCCATCAGCGCCGGCAGCAGCAGCCCTTCGGCCAGCGCCCTGACCACCGGCACGGCGACCGCATCGCCCATCAGCTTCAGCGCCGCGCTCTCACTCGACGGCAGGTGATAGTCGTCCGACACGCCCATCAGCCGCGCAGCCTCGCGCCCGGTTAGACGCCGAACCCGCGCCCGGCCTTGATCGCACGCCACCACATATTGCCGCGACGAGCCGCCGGCCGGCGTGCGCAGGCATCCGGCCAGACCATCGAACCGGATTTCGAGCCGCTGAACCTTATGGCCGTTCTCGGTCCGCACCCGGCGATAGGCGGCGCCGACGCAACGCTGTCCAGAGGTCAAGGCCGACGCGATCCGGGCGTGGTGCAGCGGCGCGGCCAGGGCCAGGATGGCGTCCGCATCATCCAGCCAGTGGACGGCGTCGTCCGGCTCCAGAATGGCCGCCAGGTCCAGATTGCGCTGCGACGGCGCGTGCAGCGACCACCAGGCCCAGGCCGCCTTCACCGCCTCGGGCAGGCGCGCGTGGGCCGCGATAAGACGCGGTGAATGGAAGGGCTGGGTCGGACCGGCCGCGCGAGGGGCCTCGCCCTGGATGGCCACAACGAACAAGCGCGGGCGCGACTGGGGCAGCCAGTGGGCGGCGTCCATCTCCAGCGCGCCGACCGTATAGCCCGCCTCGACCATCGCCGTGCAGACGGCCGCGAAATCTCGCCCTTGGCCTGAGGTCAGCAGGCCGATGACGTTCTCCAGCACGATTACACGCGGGTCGCGCCCCTCGGCCGCCAGCCCCTGCATCAGCCGCCAGAAGCCCCAGAAGGCCCCCGACCGCCCGGCCTCCAGCCCGCCGCGCGCGCCCGCCAGGCTGACGTCCTGGCAGGGCGACGAGGCCCAGGCCATGTCCGGCCGTCCCGGTAGATCTTCGGTGGTCAGGCTCCAGACATCGCCCTGACGAAACGGGGTGTGCGGATGATTGGCCGTGAAGGCGCGCGCCTTGGCCGCGTCCATGTCGTTGGCGAAGACGGTGTCGATGCCTGCGGCGGACAGTCCCAGCCCCGCCAGGCCGCCCCCGGCGAAGAACTCGAATGCGGTGGGGCGAATCGACATGGGATCAGCATAACCCAGCCGCGCCCCTTGACCGAGGGCGGCGGGGACCTCACCTGCGCCCGAACCAAAAGGAGCCGTCATGCGCCTCATTTCGCTCGCCATCGCCCTCGCCGGCCTCTCGCTCAGCGCCTGTTACGACCGCGAGGAGTCCAAGCCCAAGTCGGCGCCGCAGCCTCAGGTCGCCGTCACCTTGGGCGGCGTCGATCTGGGCCAGCCGGTGCGGGCGCTGGGGACCGAACCCTTCTGGGGCGTGGAGATCACGCCGGACGCCCTGATCTACACCCGCGTCGACCAGCCGACCCAGCGCGCGCCGAACCATGGCGCGACGGTCCAGGGCACGGTCGCGACCTTCGCCAGCTCGACCAATCTGAACAAGGCGCTGAACGTCGTGCTGATCGCCACCGAATGTTCGGACGGTATGAGCGACCGAACCTATCCGCTGACGGCCAAGGTCGAGATCGGCGACGACGAGCTGACCGGCTGCGCCGCGCCGTCGTCGATGCTGACCACCCAACCCGCGCCATAAGGCGTCACCACCATTCGGCGTCGCGCAGCATCCGGGCGTAGCGGCGGCTGACCGGCGCCGACAGGCCGCCGTCCAGCGTCAGGGTCGCGCGCCCGTCGCCGCGTTCGACGGCGCGCACCGCCTCGCGCGCCACCCACCAGCTGCGGTGCGTCTGGGCGCCCTCCAGCCCCTCCAGCTCTTCTACGGCGTCCGACAGCCGCATCAGGATCAGGTCCGATCCCCGGTCGGTGTGGATGCGCAGATAGTGGTCCTCGGCCTGCACCGCCCGGATCGTCGCGCCTTTCAGCTTCAGCGGCAGACGGTCCAGAAACCGAACCGGGCGGGCCACTGTCTCGGGCGGCGCCGCATGGGTCTGGATCGGCACGGCCCGCCCCAAAAAGACGTTCAACGTCGTCACCGCCGCCGTAATGACCACGACCGGCACGATCAGCTGCGGCAGCACCGCCAGCGGATAGAGCTTCTGGGCGAAGAACAGGCCCGTCGCCGCCCAAACGATGACGCACAGCGGCCCGGTGATCACGACAACCATGACCGCGATGCTCAGCCATGGCCGCTCATCCGAATCCACAAACTGGCTGACCACGAGGCCGCACAGATGGCCCCATAGCCCGCCCAACACCATGACCAGCACCCAATAGACGAGACGCAGGGGCAAGGATGCGCCCGCGCTGCCGAAGGCGCCGGTGACCGCCAGGAACACGCCCCCGAGCGCGGCCACAATGAGCCCGCGCAGAAAGGTGCGGCGGCGGTCGGCGGCAGGGGGCGTCATGGCGGCTTTCGGCATCTGTAGGTCGGGCCTTGAGACCATGATTTTCGGCCGGGCGAAAGCCGGGCGCGCGCCGGCCCCGGCGTGAACGATCAGCCTCGGCGCGCTGACAGACCCGCCACGGCCCTGAACCCGGCCGCCGCGAACCGGACCATATAGTCGCCCGCCGTGTCCAAATCCCCCGATCGCGCCCGCCCCCTCGACAGCCGGTCCAGACGTCCCGTCTCGCCCAGCGTCAGGGTCAGGGCGCCCGACAGATTGTGATAACCCCAATAAAGATCGATCTCGCTGGCGCCCGGCAGCACCTTGGCGATCAGTTCGATCAGCCGGTGGATCGCCGGGTCGAAATAGCGCGCCATCGTTTCGCCCCCGAAACTGGGGTTGGCGTTGGTCTGGGCCACCAGGGCGGAATAATGTTTCCAGCCCGGCCCGCCCTTCAGCGACCATTCGAACGGCGGCCGCAGGAAGGCTTCCAGCAAGCCCTCCAGCGTCATGTCGTCGCCCGCCGTCTCGGCATAGCGGTCGATGGCGGCGACGCGGTCGTCATTCCAGACTTCGGCCCGGCGCAGGAAGACCGCGTCGAACAACTCGCGCTTGGCCCCGAAATAGTAGTGGACCAGGGCCGTATCGACGCCCGCCTCGCGCGCCACCTCGCGGATGGTGACGCCGTAGAAACCGTGTTTGGAAAACAGATCCTCGGCCGCATCCAGGATCAGATCGCGCGTCTCGCCCGCCGCCTTGGCCTCGGTCTTGGGCGGGCGGCCGCGCCGCGCCGGCGCAGCGCCCGCCGCCTTGCGACGCGCGGCGGCGACGGGGCGGGGAAGGGGGGCGGCGGCGTCCGGCTTGCTCATCCGGCAAGGCTAGGCGCACGACCGCGACGGTGCAACGGCGCCACGGTCGACGATCCAAGTGACGCTGCGTCAGTCCAGTGTTTGACAGACGGCCGAAACCGGGTAGGTTCCGTGAAAATCATTGAACGCTGAATAAAAGCGTCCATCGGGCTGGAAACGATAAAGGGGTCTAGGATCATGAACCGTCATGTGAAGTGCGCGCTGCTGGCCGGCGCGGCGTGGGGCGTGCTTGCGGGGGCCACGGTCGCCCAGGATGCGGAGGCGACCGCTCAAGCCGCGAACGCTCAGGACGCCGCAACCGTCGACGACATCGTCGTCACCGCGCGCCGCCGCGCGGAAAGCCTGCAGGATGTGCCGGTCGCCGTGACCGCCGTCACCGGCGAACAGCTTGAGGCGCGCGGCGCCCTGGACATCACCGAACTGGCGCGCTCGACGCCCAGCCTGACGCTGAACGCCGCGCGGGGCTCGAACTCGACCCTCATCTCCTTCATTCGCGGTGTGGGCCAGCAGGATCCGCTGTGGGGCTTCGACCCCGGCGTCGGCCTGTATATCGACGACGTCTATGTGGCCCGTCCGCAGGCCGCCGTTCTGGACATCTTCGACGTAGAGCGGGTTGAGGTGCTGCGCGGTCCGCAAGGCACGCTTTACGGCCGCAACACCATCGGCGGCGCCATCAAATACGTGACCAGCCGCATCAATGCGGACGAGCCCGAGGGACGCCTGCGCGCCTCCTACGGCAGCTATAACCAGCGCGACGTGATCGCCAGCGCCCAACTGCCTTTCAGCGACGAGTTCAAGGTCTCGGCCGCCCTGGCCCGCTATCTGCGCGACGGCTACGGCAAGAACCTGAACACCGGCAACGAACACTACAACAAGGACGTGACCGCCTTCCGCGCCAGTGCGGAATGGAGCCCGACCGACGGCCTGTTCTTCCGTCTGGCCGGCGATCTGGTGAACGACGATTCCAACGCGCGCCACGGCCACCGCGAGTTCGCCCCGTCGCCCGCCGATGTCTATGACACCAACGCCGGCGCCGGCGACAAGAACCGCGTCCAGACGCGCGGCGTGTCACTGACCGGCGAGTGGGAGATGAGCGACATGTTCACCTTCAAGTCGATCACCGCCTATCGTGAGGGCCTGACGCGCGGCAACATCGACTTCGACAACCTGCCTCAGCCCATCCTCGACATCCCCGCCGCCTATGACGACGACCAGTTCAGCCAGGAGTTCCAGGTTCTGGTCAGCGCGGGCCGCCTGAATGGCGTCGCCGGCGTCTTCTATATGGACGCCAACGCCTCGGGCGCGTTCGACACCGTCGTGGGTCTGGCCAATCTGACGACCTTGACCTCCGGTTCGGTGGCGACCAAGAGCTACGCCGCCTTCGCCGACTTCTCCTATGACGTCACCGACGCGCTGTCGGTCTCGGTCGGCGGACGCTTCACCAAGGACGAGAAGGAAGGCACCGTCTTCCGCCAGCAGTATCTGGGCATTCGCAGCCCCTATTTCGGCAACAACGCCGCCGTGCCGCTGGGCGCGCCGCGCACCAACTACACTCGCACGCGCGAGTTCGAGAAGTTCACGCCGCGCGTCTCGGTCAACTACAAGTTCGGCCCCGATCTGACGGCCTATGCCTCCTGGGGCGAGGGCTTCAAATCGGGCGGCTTCGACATGCGCGGCGATGCGGTCCTGTATCCCGCCACCGTCAACGGCTATGCCCCGGAAACGGTCGAAACCTACGAGATCGGGCTGAAGGGTTCGCTGCTGGATCGTCGCCTGACCTTCGCCACCGCGATCTTCGATTCCAGCTACGAGAACCAGCAGATCACGACCCAATATCCGGCCGGCGCGACCGTCGCCTCGGTGGTGGACAATGTCGGCTCCTCCTCGATCCGCGGTTGGGAATTCGAAGGCCGCGTGCGCGCCACCGACGCCCTGACGTTCAATGCCTCGCTGAGCTACATCGACGCCAAGTTCGACCAGTTCCTGGCCTATATCCCGACGGCCTCGGGCAATACGTCCTGCCCGACCCTGCCGGGCTGCGTCGTCGACGTGTCCTCGCAGCGCGACTTCCAGAACACGCCGGAATGGACCGGATCGATCTCGGCCAATTATAACTGGGTCATGGAGAACGGCTCGTCGATCGCCTTGATCCCGTCGGTCGCCTACCGCGGCGCCTATCAGCAGTTCGAAACGCCCGCGCCGCTGCTCGATCAGGACGCCTACTGGATGTATGACGCCAGCATCGTCTGGACCTCGTCCGACGACCGCCTGACTTTCGGCGTCCACGGCAAGAATCTGGGCGACGAACGCTATCGCGTCGGCGGCTACACCTTCCCCGGCGCCCTGACCGGCAACTCGATCATCGGCTTCTACGGCCCGCCGCGCACCGTCACGGCGACCCTGGGTCTGAAGTTCTGATCCACATCCATAACGCCTGACGACGAGGGGCGGCGGTCTCCGGGCCGCCGCCCCTTTTCGCTCCGCCAGGCCTATTTTGCACAGGGCGGACTTGCGGCTAGGCTCGCCGCAACGAACAACAAGACGCCGAGGGGAAACGCCGATGACGACGGAGACGCTGACGGTCCAGGAGGCGCGGCCCGAGCGGCCCGGCTACCGCTACTATGTGCTGGCGGTCCTGATCCTGATCTACATGCTGAACTTCCTGGATCGCCAGATCATCGGCATCCTGGCCGCGCCGCTGAAGGAAGAGTTCGGCATGTCCGACAGCCAGTTCGGCCTTTTGGGCGGCATCGCCTTCGCCTCGGTCTATTCGACATTGGCCATTCCTCTGGCCTGGCTGGCGGATCGATTCAGCCGGGTCTGGATCATGACCGGCGCCCTGGCCGTCTGGTCGGGCTTCACCGCCCTGTGCGGCATGGCCGGGTCGTTCGGCCAGCTGTTCCTGTGCCGGATGGGCGTGGGCATCGGCGAGGCGGGCGGCGTGGCCCCGGCCTATTCGCTGATCGCCGACTATTTCCCGCCGCATCAGCGCGCGCGGGCCATGGCGGCGTTCGCCTTCGGCATTCCGCTGGGCATGGCGGCGGGGACCCTGGTCGGCGGCCTGCTGGCGGCGACGTACGGCTGGCGCACCGCCTTCATCGTAGTCGGCCTGCTGGGCGTGCTGGTCGCGCCCCTGCTGCGTCTGACGGTGCGGGATCCCAGGCGCGGCGGCACGGACGCCATCAAGACCGAGGCCCAGGTCGCGGCCCTGGCGGCCGCGCCGGTCGGCACGGACCGGGCCGGCAAGATCGCCGCCCAGATCATGCTGGGTCTCGGCGCCGGTCTGCTGATCCTCGGCGCCTTGAGCTGGCTGATGGGCATTTCGTTGGGCAATCCGCTGGTGCTGGCGTTCGGCGGCCTGCTGGCGGTGGTGATCGGCGTGTCGCTGATGATCGCGCGGCGCACCGCCTCGGTGGTCATCCGCAAGCCCAGCTTCTGGCTCCTGGGCCTGGGCGCCGCCTCGTCGTCGGTGTGCGGCTATGGCGTGGCCGGCTGGCTGCCCCTGTTCTTCATGCGCAGTTTTGACCTGACACTGAAACAGACCAGCATCTACTATTCCGGCATCGCCCTGATCGGCGGCATCCTGGGCATCTGGCTGGGCGGCATGATCGCCGACAAGCTGTCCAAGAAGGGCAAGGGCGCCTATCCGCTGACGCCCGCCGTCGCCTTCCTGATCTCGGCGCCCTGTTTCATCCTGGCGATGAACTCGCCCTGGCTGATCGGCCTGGTTCTGCCCGGCGGCGGCAGTCACGTTCAGCAGCTGACCCTGGCCTTCCTGATCTTCCTGTTGCCGACCGGACTGAACCTGGCCTGGCTGGGTCCGATCACGGCGGCGGTCCAGCATCTGGTGCCGGCGGCCATGCGCTCGACGGCCTCGGCCCTGTTCCTGCTGCTGAACAATCTGCTCGGGATCGCGGTCGGCTTCTATTATTTCGGCTGGATGAGCGACCTGCTGGCCCCGCGCTTCGGCGAGGAGAGCCTGAGGTGGGCCATCTACACCGGGATGGGCTTCTATGTGTTGGCCGCGATCCTGCTGATCGGGGCGTCGCGGACGCTGAAACGCGACTGGGTCGACTAGAGTCGACCCAGTTGCACCTGCGAAGGCGAAGCGCTCAAGTAGGCCGAAGGCCGGTAGCGCAATGCAAAAGAGCGGCCTATAAGCCCCGCAACTCTCCCAGCAGCGGTTGCGACGGTCCCCTATGAACATTCACGAATATCAGGCCAAGCAGGTCCTCAAAGGCTTCGGCGCACCCGTCGCCGAGGGCGTCGCGGTGACGTCGGTCGATCAGGTCGAGGCGGCCGCCAAGTCGCTGCCCGGCCCGCTCTATGTCGTGAAGTCGCAAATCCACGCCGGCGGCCGCGGCAAGGGCAAGTTCAAGGAACTGCCGGCCGACGCCAAGGGCGGCGTTCGCCTGGCCTTCTCGGTCGAGGAAGCCGTCGCTCACGCCAAGGAAATGCTGGGCAACACCCTGGTCACCGCCCAGACGGGCGACGCCGGCAAGCAGGTCAACCGCCTCTACATCGAGGACGGCGCCGACATCGAGCGTGAATTGTACTGCTCGCTGCTGGTCGATCGCGCCTATGGCCGCATCGCCTTCGTCGTCTCGACCGAAGGCGGCATGGACATCGAAACCGTCGCCCACGACACGCCCGAGAAGATCCAGAACATCGTCATCGACCCGAGCGCGGGCGTGACCGACGCCGACGTCGCCGCCATCACCGCCGCCTACGGCCTGACGGGCGCCGCGGCCGAAGACGCCAAGTCGCTGTTCCCCGCGCTGTACAAGGCCTTCGTCGAGAAGGACATGGACATGCTGGAGGTGAACCCCCTCATCGTGATGAAGGACGGCCATCTGCGCGTTCTGGACGCCAAGGTCAGCTTCGACGGCAACGCCCTGTTCCGCCACGACGACATCAAGGCACTGCGTGACGAAACCGAAGAAGACGCCAAGGAAATCGAAGCGTCCAAGTGGGACCTCGCCTACGTCTCGCTGGACGGCAACATCGGCTGCATGGTCAACGGCGCCGGTCTGGCAATGGCGACGATGGACATCATCAAGCTGTACGGCAAGGAGCCGGCCAACTTCTGCGACGTCGGCGGCGGCGCCGGCAAGGAGAAGGTCGCGGCGGCCTTTAAGATCATCACCGCCG
The DNA here is from genome assembly GCF_044807075.1 of Brevundimonas vesicularis. Taxonomy (GTDB): domain Bacteria; phylum Pseudomonadota; class Alphaproteobacteria; order Caulobacterales; family Caulobacteraceae; genus Brevundimonas; species Brevundimonas vesicularis_G. The sequence continues at coordinate 330,740 of NZ_CP085234.1, read as the reverse complement.
ACCCGAACGTCCAGGGCATCCTGGTCAACATCTTCGGCGGCATCATGAAGTGCGACGTCATCGCCGAGGGCGTGGTCGCGGCCGTGAAGGAAGTGGGCCTGAAGGTGCCGCTGGTCGTGCGTCTGGAAGGCACCAACGCCGAACTGGGCAAGAAAATCCTGAACGAGTCGGGGCTTACCATCCAGGCCGCCGACGACCTCGACGACGCCGCCCAGAAGATCGTCGCGGCGGTCGGCTAAGGCTTCGGCCTTACTCGCCACCGCCCCGCTGACACATCGAATTCAGAGCACAGACCCATGTCCATCCTCGTCGACAAGAACACCAAGATCATTGTCCAGGGCCTGACCGGCAAGACCGGCGGCTTCCACACCGAACAGGCCCTGGCCTATCACGGCACCCAGATGGTCGCCGGCGTGCACCCGTCCAAGGGCGGCACGAACTGGACCGGATCGCACGGTGAGAGCCTGCCGATCTACGCCTCTGTCGCCGAAGCCCGCGACGCCACGGGCGCCGACGCCTCGGTGATCTACGTCCCGCCGTCGGGCGCGGCCGCCGCGATCATTGAAGCCATCGACGCCGAAATCCCCTTCATCACCTGCATCACCGAGGGCATCCCGGTGATGGACATGGTCAAGGTCAAGCGTCGCCTGGAAGGCTCCAAGTCGCGCCTGCTGGGCCCGAACTGCCCCGGCATCCTGACGCCGGGCGAGTGCAAGATCGGCATCATGCCGGGCAATATCTTCAAGAAGGGCTCGGTCGGCATCGTGTCGCGTTCGGGCACCCTGACCTATGAAGCCGTGTTCCAGACCACCAACGAAGGCCTGGGCCAAACCACGGCCGTCGGCATCGGCGGCGACCCGGTCAAGGGCACCGAGTTCATCGACGTGCTGGAGCTGTTCCTGGCCGACGAGGAAACCACCTCGATTATCATGATCGGCGAAATCGGCGGCGGCGCGGAAGAAGACGCCGCCCAGTTCCTGATCGACGAAGCCAAGAAGGGCCGCAAGAAGCCGATGGCCGGCTTCATCGCGGGCCGTACCGCTCCGAAGGGCCGCACCATGGGCCACGCCGGCGCCGTCGTCTCGGGCGGCAAGGGCGATGCGGAATCCAAGATCGCGGCGATGGAAGCCGCCGGCATCCGCATGTCGGAATCGCCCGCGCGCCTCGGCAAGACCCTTGTCGAAGTCCTGAAGGGTTGATGCGCTCTGCTTGATCGCGTTTCGGCATCAAATATGCCGAGTGACGCATTGATGGACGCCCTCGGCTCAGGCCGGGGGCGTTTTTTCTTGGGCCTGCGACCAATTTCCTACCAAATTGCCCCGTTTCGGTCATGACCCGTCAGGAAACGACGCCTATATGACGGGCGCGCCCCTCACGGAGATGTGTCCGTCGGGGCCCAGGGATTGTGAAACGATGGCGGACGATGCCGGTCGGCTGAACCAGGTCTTTGCCGAGACCTCATTCCTCTACGGGTCCAATGCGGCCTATGTTGAGGAGCTTCAGGAGAAGTGGGCGAAAGACCCCGGCTCCGTCTCCGCCGAATGGAAAGCCTTCTTCGACCAGCTGCGCGACAACGCCGCGCTGGTGACCGCCTCGGCCGGAGCCGGCAGCTGGGGGCGCGGCGTGGCGACCGATCCGACGGAGGAGACCGGCGTCTTCGACGGCCGTTGGCCAGAATCCAAGATTGGGCCCAAGCCCGATCCCAAAAAGCCCGGCGCTGCGCCGGCTGCTGCGCCCAAGGTCGCGCCCGCCGACGTCTCGGCCGATGCGATCCGCGCCGCCGCCCACGATTCCATCCGCGCCCTGATGCTGATCCGCAGCTATCGCGTGCGCGGGCACCTTCAAGCCAAGCTGGACCCGCTGGGCATCGAGCAGCCGGTCGAGAACCCCGAGCTGACGCCCGAATTCTACGGCTTCAGCGGCGCCGATCTGGATCGTCCGATCTTCCTGGACGGCGTGCTCGGTCTTCAGACCGGCACGATCCGCGAAGTGCTGGAGATCTTGAAGCGCACCTACTGCGGCAATATCGGCATCCAGTTCATGCACATTGCTGAACCGGAAGAGAAATCCTGGCTGCAGCAGCGGTTCGAAGGCGCCGACAAGTTCGAGCAGAACGCCTTCTCCAAGGAAGGCAAGCTGGCCATCCTGTCCAAGCTGGTCGAGGCCGAAGGCTTCGAACGCTTCCTGCACAAGCGTTTCCCCGGCACCAAGCGGTTCGGTCTGGACGGCGGCGAGGCCATGGTCCCGGCGCTGGAGCAGGTCATAAAGCGCGGCGGTTCGCTGGGCGTCGACGAGGTCGTGCTGGGCATGGCCCACCGCGGGCGCCTGAACGTGCTCGCCGCCGTGATGGGCAAGCCCTACAAGGTCATCTTCCACGAGTTCCAGGGCGGCTCGGCCGTGCCGAGCGACATCGAAGGCTCGGGCGACGTCAAATATCACATGGGCGCCTCGTCGAACCGCGAGTTCGACGGCAACCACGTCCACCTGTCGCTGACCGCCAACCCGTCTCACCTCGAGATCGTCAACCCGGTCGTGCTGGGCAAGGCGCGCGCCAAACAGGCGTTCGACATTCGCGAGGCCAACGAGGGCGTGCCCGAGGGCCAGTGGGCGCTGGATCGTTCCAAGGTCGTGCCGCTGCTCATCCACGGCGACGCCGCCTTCGCCGGCCAGGGCGTTGTGGCCGAATGTTTCGCCCTGATGGGGCTGAAGGGCTATCGCACCGGCGGCACGCTGCACTTCGTCATCAACAACCAGATCGGCTTCACCACCAGCCCGCGCAACTCGCGCTCGTCACCCTATCCGTCGGATGTGGCCCTGATGGTCCAGGCGCCGATCTTCCACGTCAACGGCGACGACCCCGAAGCGGTCGTCTTCGCCGCCAAGGTGGCCACCGAATACCGCCAGAAGTTCCACAAGGACGTGGTGGTGGACATGTTCTGCTACCGCCGCTTCGGCCACAATGAAGGCGACGACCCCACCTTCACCCAGCCGCTGATGTATTCGAAGATCCGCGCCCAGCCCTCGACCCGCGAACTGTATTCGCAGCGTCTGGTCGCCGAAGGCGTGATCAGCCAGGCCGAGGTGGACGCCGAGGTCGAGCGGTTCGAGAAATTCCTCGACGAGCAGTTCGAGGCCGGCAAGACCTGGTCCGCCGAGAAGGCCGACTGGCTGGACGGCCAGTGGCAGGGCTTCCAGTCGCCCAAGGACGAGCTGCGCGGCGACACCGCCGTGCCGCTGGCCAAGCTGACCGACCTGGGCCACCGCCTGACCACGATCCCCAACAGCGTCGACATGCACAAGACGCTGAAGCGCGTCATCGATGGTCGCCGCGAAGCCATCACCTCGGGCCAGGGCCTGGACTGGGCCACGGCCGAGAGCCTGGCCTTCGCCAGCCTGGTCGATGAAGGTTTCCCGATCCGTCTGTCGGGTCAGGATTCGGTGCGCGGCACCTTCTCGCAGCGTCACTCGGGCATCATCGATCAGACGACCGAAGAGCGCTACATCCCGCTGAACAACCTGCGCGAAGGCCAGGCCAATTTCGAAGTCATCGACTCAGCCCTGTCTGAGGAGGCGGTGCTGGGCTTCGAGTACGGCTATTCGCTGGCCGACCCCAATACGCTGGTCATGTGGGAGGCCCAGTTCGGCGACTTCGTGAACGGCGCCCAGGTGGTGATCGACCAGTTCATCTCTTCGGGCGAACGCAAGTGGCTGCGCATGAGCGGCCTGACCATGCTGCTGCCGCACGGCTATGAAGGCCAGGGACCGGAACACTCCTCGGCCCGTCTTGAGCGCTTCCTGCAACAATGCGCCGAAGACAATATGCAGGTCGCCAACTGCACCACCCCGGCCAACTACTTCCACATCCTGCGTCGCCAGATGCACCGGCCGTTCCGCAAGCCGCTGATCCTGATGACGCCCAAGTCGCTGCTGCGTCACAAGAAGGCGGTCTCGTCCATGGCGGACCTGGCGGAGGGCTCGGCCTTCCACCGCGTCCTGCACGACGACGCCCAGACGCGGCCGGAGATCGCCGGCATCACGATCAAGGCGGACAAGGACATCCGCCGCGTCATCCTGTGCTCAGGCAAGGTCTATTACGACCTGCTGGACGCGCGTGAGAAGAAGGCCAAGGACGGCCAGGCGGTGGACGACGTCTACATCCTGCGTCTGGAGCAGTTCTATCCGTGGCCGATCCAGTCGCTGCGCAAGGAACTGGCCCGCTTCCCCAACGCCGAACTGGTCTGGTGCCAGGAAGAGCCGAAGAACATGGGCGGCTGGACCTTCGTGGATCCGTGGCTGGAGCTGACGCTGGACAAGCTGGACGTGAAGGCCAAGCGCGCCCGCTACGTCGGCCGCCCCGGCTCGGCCTCGACCGCCGCCGGTCTGATGAGCCGGCACCTGAAGGAACTCGAAGCCTTCACGACCGAAGCCTTCGCCTGATACACGTATAAAAGACCGACTAGAGACGAGCTGGACCTGACATGGCCGACATCCTGACCCCCGCCCTCGGTGAATCCGTCACCGAAGCCACCATCGCAAAGTGGACCAAGAAGGTCGGTGATCCGGTCAAGAAGGACGAACTGCTGGTCGAGCTGGAGACCGACAAGGTCTCGCTGGAAGTCGTCTCGCCCGCCGACGGCGTGCTGGGCGACATCAAGGCGGCCGAGGGCGACAACGTCGTTCCCGGCACGGTCCTGGGTTCGGTGACGGAAGGCGCGTCCGCCGGCGCTGCTCCGGCCGCTGCGCCCGCCGCTGCCCCGGCCAAGGCCGCCAAGGCTGACGCCAAGGCCGCGCCGGCCGCCGCTGCTCCGGCCGCCGCCGCTGCGATCGACATCACCGTGCCGGTCATGGGCGAGAGCGTCGCCGAGGGCTCGATGGGCAAGTGGGTCAAGAAGAACGGCGATGCGGTCAAGAAGGACGAACTGCTGGTCGAGATCGAGACCGACAAGGTCGCGGTCGAGGTGTCGGCCCCGGCTGACGGCGTTCTGACCATCGCCGCCGACGAAGGCGCGACCGTCACTCCGGGCCAGAAGATCGGCTCAATCTCAGGATCGGGCTCGGGTTCGGGCGCCGCCGCTTCGGCTCCCGCCGCAGCCGCTCCGGCGCCTGCCGCCGCCCCGGCCAACACCGGCTCGGCCCAGGTCTCGGCCGCCAAGAATGAAACCCTGTCGCCCGCCGTTCAGCGCGTGGTCGGCGAGAACAATCTGGATCCCAAGTCCATCAACGCCACGGGACCGAAGGGCAACATCACCAAGGCCGACGCCATCGCCGCCATCGGCCAGGCCTCGGCTCCGGCCCCTGCCGCCGCCGCAGCGCCCGCCGCGCCGCGCGCCGACCAGCCTCGTGAGGAGCGGGTGAAGATGACGCGCCTGCGTCAGACCATCGCCCGTCGCCTCAAGGAATCGCAGAACACGGCCGCCCAGCTGACCACCTTCAACGAGGTGGACATGACCAACGTCATGGCCCTGCGCGCCCAGTACAAGGACGCGTTCGAAAAGCGCCACGGCGTGAAGCTGGGCTTCATGTCCTTCTTCACCAAGGCCGTCGTCGCGGCCCTGCATGAGATCCCGGCCGTCAACGCCGAGATCGACGGCACGGACATCATCTACAAGAACCACTATGACATCGGCGTCGCCGTCGGCACCGACAAGGGTCTGGTGGTGCCTGTGCTCCGCGATGCGGATGCCCTGTCGCTCGCCGGCATCGAAAAGGGCATCGGCGCCCTGGGCAAGGCCGCGCGTGACGGCTCGCTGACCATGGATCAGATGCAGGGCGGCACCTTCACCATCACCAACGGCGGCACCTACGGCTCGCTGATGTCGACGCCGATCCTGAACGCGCCGCAGTCGGGCATCCTGGGGATGCACAACATCGTCCAGCGCCCGATGGCCATCAACGGCGAGGTCAAGATCCGCCCGATGATGTATCTGGCCCTCAGCTACGATCACCGCATCGTCGACGGCAAGGAAGCCGTGACTTTCCTGGTCCGGGTCAAGGAACTGCTGGAAGATCCGGCGCGGGCCCTGCTGGACCTCTGATTTCCTGAAAGGCGGCGATGATCTCGCCGCCTTTTTCTTTGCTGCGAGGCGCGACCATGCTGACCCTCTACGCCGCGACCGGATCCTGCAGCCGGGCCAGCCATATCGCGCTGGAAGAGTCGGGGCTGGCCTATGAGGTTCGTCTGGTCGATTTCGCCAGGGCCGAGCAGCGCGAGCCGGCCTATCTGGCGATCAATCCCAAGGGGCGCGTTCCTGCGCTCGCGACCGATCAGGGCGTCCTGACCGAGAGCCCGGCCATTTTGGCGCACATCGCCGCCCTGTCGCCGCTCGGCCTGTTGGCGCCGACCGACCCCTTCGCCTTTGCGCGGATGCAGTCGTTCAACCTCTATCTGGCCACCACCGTCCACGTCGCCCACGCCCACGGTCGCCGCGCCGCGCGCTGGAGCGACGATGCCGCCGCTCAGGCGTCGATGGCGGCCAAGGTCACGCAGAACATGCGCGACGGCTTCGCCCTGATCGAGGCGGACCTGACCGGCGAATGGGCGATGGGCGACGCCTATACGGTCGCGGACCCCTATCTGTTCACCTTCGCCGGCTGGCTGGAAAGCGACGGCGTGGATATCGCCGCGTTCCCACGCGTCCAGGCGCATTTCGAGCGCATGAAGGCGCGTCCGGCGGTACAGCGCGCCCTGGCCGCCAAAGCTTAGCGGGCGCGCTCGCAGACCAACGGTTGTGTCTAATTTGCGCCGGTCGTTAACGATCCGAATCGGCGTCGCATTTTCCCTGATTACAACCGCAGAAAATGGCGCCTTATTTCGGACATGGAGTGGGCGGCGCGCGCGATAGGGATGTTCTACGTCTTGGGCGGACTGATGCTTTTGTATCAGGCCTGGCTCAACTGGCGTCTGCAACGGGCCTTGTCCGGCGTCATCGCCGTTCCCGCAGACGATCAGATCGCAGACGGCGTGATCGCCGTGGGCGGTGTGGTGGTCCTGATGTCGGGCGTCGCGCTGGCGGCGCTCAGCGCCTGGGCCGTGGTCGCCTTCCTCGCCGGTTGGGCGATCCAGGCCGCCTATCTGCTGTGGGTCAACCGCGCCGATCTCGACAGCCCCCTGGCCAGCGGCCGGTTGAAGTCGGTGCACGCCTTCGCCGGCTACACCGCCGTCACCGCCGTGGTGCTGTGGCTGCCGCTGACCGGCGTCCTGGGCTGATCAGCCGAACTCGGCTTCCAGATCGGCCAGACGCGCCGCCTGATCCTCGGCGATCAGGGCGTTCAGCAGCGGATCGATGTCGCCTTCCATGATCTGGGGCAGGCTGTGCAGGGTCAGGTTGATGCGGTGATCGCTGACCCGCCCTTGCGGATAGTTGTAGGTGCGGATCCGTTCCGACCGGTCGCCCGAACCGACCTGGGACTTGCGGCTGTCCGAGCGGGCCAGGTCCTTGGCCTGGCGCTGCATGTCGTACAGGCGCACGCGCAGGTTCTTCATCGCCTTGTCGCGATTGACGTGCTGGGACTTCTCCGACGACGTCACCATGATGCCGGTGGGCAGGTGGGTGATGCGCACGGCGGAATCGGTCGTATTGACGTGCTGCCCGCCCGAACCCGACGCGCGGAAGGTGTCGATGCGGATGTCCTTGTCGTGGATTTCGATCTCCACGTCCTCGACCTCGGGCAGGACCGCCACCGTCGCCGCGGAGGTGTGGATGCGCCCCTGCGACTCGGTCGTCGGCACGCGCTGGACCCGGTGAACGCCGCTCTCGAACTTCAGGCGGCCGAACACGCCCTCGCCCGTCACCGTGGCGATGATTTCCTTATAACCGCCAGCGTCGCCTTCGGTGGCCGAATCCAGCTCGATCCGCCAGCCGCGCGAGGCGGCGTAGCGCGAATACATGCGGAACAGGTCGCCCGCGAACAGGGCCGCCTCGTCCCCGCCAGTGCCGGCGCGCACTTCCAGCACGGCCGAGGCATTCTCGTCGGCGTCGCGCGGGGCCAGCAGCAGGGCGACCTCGCGTTCCAGCTCGGGCAGCCTGTCGGTCAGCGCCCGCAGCTCTTCCTCAGCCATCGCCGCCATTTCGGGATCGGCCGTCATGGCCTCCAGGTCCGCCATTTCGGCGCGCGCGCGAGCCAGGCCCTGGACCGCATCGACAACGGGCTTCAGCTCGGCGTGCTCCTTGGACAGCCGCACGATCTCGGCGCCGTCGGTCGCCGAACCCATGCGCGCCTCCACCTCGTGGAAACGGTCGAGCACCTGATCGAGACGGGCCTGGGGCAGTCGCAAGAGGGAAATGTCCTGAGAAAAAGCGGAGCGCCGTCCTTACCCGCCGGGGGGCGTTGTGTCGATTGCAAGCCGTGTGTGGGCGTGGGCCGGCGCCGGCGCCGCGCTTGTGATCGGCGATAACGGCGGGGTCACGATGGCGTCAGTCGCGGTGACGCGAGCCGTTCGAACCCTTAGTTGAGGCCACCCAGCCGTCAGGAGGACGCCATGTTCGATCGCCCGCCCCCGTCGCAGCCGAACTCCGCCGAGGTCGCCGAAAGCGTCGATCGCCTGTGCCGCCTGTACGACAGCCGTCTGGCCGAGACCGGCGGCGACCTGTCGCCCGACGACGCGCGCGAACTGAAGGCCATGGCCGCCATCTATGATCTGAACACCGACCGCCCCTCGACCGAGGTCTGGCGCGACCTTCGCGCCGTGGTCACGCGTCAGGCGCCGCTTGACGCCAAGCCGCCGACCGGGGTCGAGGCCCTGACCCTGCTGGTGGTCGAGGACGATCCCGACGCCGCCGCCTCCCTGACCGAACTGCTGACGGAGGCGGGCCACAATGTCGTCGGCCCGTTCCACAGCGCCGCCGCCGCCGAGGCCGCCGCTGCGCTGCACAGCATCGATGCGGCGCTGCTGGACATCAATCTGTCGAGCGAGATGACCGGGGTGCAACTGGCCCGCGTCCTGACCGACCGCTGGGCCATGCGGGTCATCTTCATTTCCGGCGATGTGGCCGCCGCAGCGAAGAATGCGGACATGGCCGAGGCCCTGGTGCTGAAACCCTACAACGGCGCGCAGATTCTGGAGGCGGTGGCGCGCCTCGCCTGAGGGTCGGATCGAGTTCCCCCAGCTTGCGTCGGCGGCTCAGCCGGGCGATCACGGATCATGCTGTCGAACCGGTCCCGCTATGCTCTGCGCGCCATGGTGCATCTGGCCGGTCTGCCGAACGGCGGTCCCGCGACCATCGCCGAGATCGCCGAGGCGGCGGCGGCTCCGCGAAAGTTCCTGGAGGCCATCCTGCTGGATCTGCGCCGTCAGGGTCTGCTGGCCTCGAAGCGGGGCAGGGCGGGCGGCTATGCGCTGGGCGCGCCCGCCGACGCCATCAGCTTCGCTGACGTCATTCGCGCGCTGGAAGGACCGCTGGCCCTCGCGCCCTGCGCCTCGCGTACCGCCTATGGCCCGTGCGAGACCTGCCCGGATGTCGAGACCTGTCCTTTACAGCCTGTGCTTCAGGACGGGCGCGACGCCATCGCCGCCGTCTTCGAGGCGCGAACCCTTCTGCAAGCCGCCGTCACTTCTTCTCCTATTGACCGACTAGGGAAATAGCCCGCACCGTTCGCCCCTATTCCAGAGGCCGTCATGCAAGATTTCCTGCTCTTCCTCGCCGTCGGATTTCTGGCCCAGATCGTGGATGGGGCGCTGGGCATGGCTTATGGCGTGATTTCGTCTACCGTCCTGCTGTCGTTCGGCGTGCCGCCCGCAACCGCGTCGGCCAGCGTCCACGCCGCCGAGGTCTTCACCACGGCGGCCTCGGCCGGCTCGCATACGGTCAACAAGAATGTGAACTGGAAGCTGTTCGTGCCGCTGGCGCTCGGCGGCGTCGTCGGCGGTGGGCTCGGCGCCTTCGTCCTGACCAGCATCGACGGCGATCTGCTGAAGCCCTTCATCACCACCTATCTGGCCATCATGGGCGTGGTGATCATCTGGCGGGCAACGCGTCAGACGCGCGAGCGGATTTTCCCGCGCAAGTTCGCCGGCCCCCTGGGTCTGGTGGGCGGCTTCTTCGACGCCATCGGCGGCGGCGGCTGGGGACCGACGGTCACCACCACCCTGGTCGGCACGGGCCAGGATCCGCGCGTGTCGATCGGCACCACCAATACGGCGGAGTTCTTCGTCACCTCCGCCATTTCCGCGACCTTCCTGGTCGCCCTTCTGACCGGGCATTGGCGGGAGGCCGAGGGCTTCTCCACCCACGCCATGGCGGTGCTGGGCCTGGTGGTGGGCGGCCTGATCGCGGCGCCCCTGGCCGGCGTCATCGCCCGCATCGCCCCGCGCCGCGTTCTGACCTACGGCGTCGGCGCCGTGGTGCTGCTGTCCGCCGGCTATCAGGCCCTGCGGCTGTTCAAGGTGATCTGAAACGAAAAACGGCGGCGGGTTCGCACCCGCCGCCGTGTCACGTTCAATCGCAGGGTCTTCGGCTATTGACCGCCCGGCGCGCCGGTGGTCGGGGCCGGAGTGCGGGCCGCGGCCGCCTCTTCGGCCGGCGTGCGCAGGGTGACGACCAAAGGATTGGGCTTCAGGTCGTTCATGGCGCCGGACGTGGCGTCGATGGCCCCGCCGATGATGCCGCCGACCAGAATATTGCCGGCCATGGCCGTTCCGCCGGCGCCGGAAACGCTGCTGGTGATCTCGTGCGTCTGCGAGACATAGCCTTCCTTGGCGACCGTGATGCGGAAGCCGTCCTTGCGCGGCATGCGGAAGGTGCAAGGCGTCGCCTGGCATTCGAAGCCGTTCGACGTGCTGACCTGAGCGCCGGGTGGCGTGCTTTCGACGGTGAATTGCTGGCTGGAGCCGCGCGTGACGGTTGCGCAGGCAGGCAGCGAAAGCGCTACGCCGGCAAGCGCGAGTACACGCACGCCAAGGCGTGCGGCGTTTTTGGAAATCATGGGCCCCTCAGTGGATTAACGGGACGGCCCCCCGGCCGAACCTGACACACAGGTCGCACGCAGACCCGCGGACGTCAATCACAGGTTTGTGACGCTTGCCCGGTTTCTGCAACCAGAGCGGAGTGACCGCTACTCCGCCGCCTGAAGCTCCGCCGCGCGTGCGGCGTCCAGTTCGGCGGCCTTCTGTTCGACCAGGTCGACGATGTGGTCGATCATGCCGTCGTTGGCCTGTTTGTGGGCGATCTTGCCGTTCAGATAGATCATGCCCGCGCCCTTGCCGCCGCCGGTGAAGCCGATGTCGGTATAGAGGGCCTCGCCCGGTCCGTTCACGACGCAGCCGATCACCGACAGGCTCATCGGCGTCGAGATATGGGCCAGCTTCTCTTCCAGCACCGCCACCGTCTCGATGACGTTGAAGCCCTGACGCGCGCAGGACGGGCAGGCGATGATGTTGACGCCACGGTGGCGCAGGCCCAGCGACTTCAGGATGTCGAAGCCGACCTTGATCTCCTCGACCGGATCGGCGGCCAGGGACACGCGGATGGTGTCGCCGATCCCCGCCCACAACATCGACCCCAGGCCGATGGCGGACTTGATGGTGCCGGTGCGCAACGGCCCGGCCTCCGTCACGCCCAGGTGCAGGGGGCAGTCGATCGCCTCGGCCAACTGTTGATAGGCGGCGACGGTCAGGAAGGGGTCGGACGCCTTCACCGAAATTTTGAACTCGTGGAAGTCGTGGTCCTGCAGGATGCGGGCGTGGTTCAGCGCGCTCTCGACCATGGCGTCGGGGCAGGGCTCGCCGTATTTTTCCAGCAGTTCCTTTTCCAGCGAGCCGGCGTTGACGCCGATCCGCATCGAGCAGCCATTGTCCTTGGCCGCCTGGATCACGTCGCGGACGCGGTCGGCCGAACCGATGTTGCCCGGATTGATGCGCAGGCAGGCGGCGCCCGCCTCGGCGGCCTCGATGCCGCGCTTGTAGTGGAAGTGGATGTCGGCGACCAAGGGAACCTTGGCCTCGCGCACGATGGTCCTGAAGGCGGCGGTCGATTCCACGTCGGGGCAGGAGACGCGCACGATGTCGGCGCCGGCCTCTTCCAACTGACGGATCTGGTCGATGGTCGCCGCCGCGTCCGTCGTCGGCGTATTGGTCATCGACTGGACGCTGATCGGGGCGTCGCCGCCCACCAGGACGGAGCCGACGCGGATCTGGCGGCTCTTGCGACGCTCGATGTGGCGCCAGGGTCGGACGTGGCCAAGATGGGTAGTGCTGTCGCTCATGGGAGCATCATATAGGCCGATGATGACGGCGGGACCACGGCCGACGTGTCAGTTCGGCGCAGGGGCGGGTGAAGAGGGCGCCGGCGCGGGGGAAGGCGTCGCGGCTGCCTGTGTCCGGGCCTGGGCGGCCTGAGCCTGAGCCTGAGCGCGCGCCTGGCTGGCGGCCAGCGCCTTGGCCGCCTGATCCGCGCGACTGTTCAACTGCGCCAGCGGCGTCAGCACGCCGGCCAGGGGTCCGCCGTACTCGCCGTTCAGGAAGACGTCGAAGGCGGCCGGGTCCGACACGTCCACCGTCGCCGCCACGCCGATGGGCGCGCGCCAGGCCTCGCCCGGCGCCATCTGGCGCGCGAACAGGGCCTGACCGTCGCCCAGCCGCACGACCAGGGCGCCGGCCGTCTTGGCCTGGATCACCACCATCGAGGCGTTGGCCGAGGCGCCATAGACGGCTCCGCGCGGGTTGAACGCCTTCTGCCCTGGCTCCGGATTGGCGGCGGCGGCGATCACGGCCGGATCGGTCGGATCGACCCCGGTCAGTTCGGCCTCCAGCCCCGGCGTGATGTAGAGGGCCGGCGTCGTCTGGTCGGGCGGCGCCGACATGGGCGCGCTGAGCGCGACCTGCGGATCCGGATCGGCCGCCCCGGTCCATGTCTTTGGCACGGCGGCGATATCGGACGGATGGGCGGTCCGGTGCAGGCTGGCGCGCTGGAACACGTTCCAGCCGATGACGGCGACCACCACGGCGGCGATGCCGGCGACGATGCGCGGCGAATGGCGTTTCACGTCCTCGAAGGCGATGCCGATGGGCGCCTTCAGCGGCACGGAGGTGTCCGGGCTCTCGCGCTTGAATCGCTCGACGGCGGTCTGTTCGTCGAGCGAAAGGGCCGAGGCGTAGGCCCTTACATAGCCCAGGGCGAAGACGCGCGAGGGCAGGGATGACCAGTCGTTCTGCTCCAGGGCGGTCAGGAACCGGCGATGCACCTTGGTCTCTGCGGCCAGTTCGGCCGGCGACTTTCCCGACCGCTCGCGGGCGGCCCGAAAGCCGTCGCCCAGGGTCGCGGCGTCGACGAAGGCGGCCGTCGGATCCGGCCGGTCCGCAATGCTTTCGATCGCCTCGGGGGCGACCCCCGCATTCAGCGTCATGACGCCTGACCCCATGTCCGGGAAACACAGCGCCGACGCGCCGTTCACAGGGCCCGAGATAGACGATTGCGCGTCGCCCAGCAACGCCGCGCGTGCGTCCAGACACCTGCTTCCGGACCCCTGCGATCAGACGGCGACGTTCAGCTTGCGCGCCAGGGATTCGATCTCGTTTCGGACCGAGCCGGTGGACAAGTTCAGCAGATTGGCCATGCCGCGCCGCGCCGCGTTCAGGTCCGCCGACAGGATCATCCGCTTGACCGGCCCGACACCGCCCGCCGGCGCCGACAGTCGGGTGAAGCCCAGCACGATCAGGGCGAAGGCCTCCAGCGGCCGTCCCGCCAGTTCGCCGCAGATCGAGACCGGCGTGCCGGTGTCGGCGCAGGCCTTCTGGATGGTCTGGAGCGCCCGCAGGGTCGGCGGCGACAGCGGGTCGTAGCGATCCGAAACCAGTGGATTGGTCCGGTCGGCCGCGTACATGTACTGGAACAGGTCGTTGGTGCCGATGGAGACGAAATCCGTCAGCGGCAGCAGGGCGTCCAGATGCCACAACAAGGACGGGCATTCGACCATCGCCCCGACGCGCAGCAGGGCGGGCAAGGCGCGCCCGCGACGCCGCGCCCAGGCGCATTCGATATCCACCAGCTCGCGCGCGGCCCGGAACTCGTCCACCGTGGCGATCATCGGGAACATGACGCGCAGCTCGCGCCCGGCCCCCGCCGCCAGCAGCGCCCGAAGCTGCATTCGCAGCAGCGACGGCCGATCCAGACCCAAACGGATGGCGCGACGGCCCAGCGCTGGATTCTCTTCGCGCTCGGCCTCAAGATACGGCAGGACCTTGTCGCCGCCGATATCCAGGGTGCGGAAGGTGACGGGTTTGTCGCCCGCCGCGTCCAGCACCAGCTTGTAGAGCGCCGTCTGGGCGTCCAGCCGGGGCAGTTCGTCCGAGACCATGAATTGAAACTCGGTGCGGAACAGGCCGATGCCCTCGGCGCCGGTCTCGATCATGTTTTCCAGATCGACCGCCAGGCCGGCATTGGTCAGGACCGTGATCCGCTGCCCGTCCAGGGTCACGGCCGGCACGTCGCGCAGCTGGGCGAACTCGGCCTGACGCTGTTCGCGCACGGCCATGCGCGACTGCACGGCCTCCAGCATGTCGGGGCGGGGGCGCAGATAGGTCTCGCCGGTCTCGCCGTCGGCGATGACCATGTCGCCTTCCGACAGCCGGTCGCGCAGGCCCATCAGACGACCGACGCACGGGATCTGCAGCGCGCGGGCGACGATCGCGGCGTGGCTGGCGGCCGAGCCCTCTTCCAGCAACAGCCCCTTCAGCTTGTCGCGCGGATATTCCAGCAGGTCGGCAGGACCCAGGTTTCGCGCCACCAGAATGGCGTCGTCGGGCAGTTCGCGCTCGCCCGGCTTGTCGCCCGCCAGCACCCGCAGCAGCCGGTTAGCCAGGTCCTCGAAGTCGTGCAGTCGTTCGCGGATATAGGGGTCGCGCGCCTGGGCGAAGCGGGCGCGGTGTTCGTTCCTGACCCGGTCCACCGCCGCCTCGGCCGTCAGACCGTTCCTCACCGCCTCCTCCAGCGACCGGTTCCAGCCCCGGTCGTCGGCGAACATCCGATAGGTTTCCAGCACCTCGAACGACGGACCGGCCAAGCCCTGGCCCTTGTCCAGCATGACGTCCAGGCCGCTCTTCAGCGTGGCCAGCGCCAGCTTCAGCCGCGCCTCCTCCATCGCCGGGTCGTCGGATAGCAGGCGTTCGGGCGCCAGCGGCGCCTCGTGCAGAACCACATGACCGAAGGCCAGGCCGTCGGCGAACTTCTGGCCCTTCAGCCGCTCGGGCCGGTGCGGCGCCAGCTCCACGTCGCGCAACTCGTCCAGCGCCAGCAGTTCGCCCGACGACACCGTCTCGGACAGGACCATGGCGATGGTCTGGATGTCCTCGACCTCTTCCTCGTCATAGCGCCGCTCGGTGCGGTTCTGGACGACCAGGACCCCGATGGCCCGACCGCCGCGCAGCAGCGGGGCGCCCAGGAAGGCGTGATAGGGGTCTTCGCCCGTCTCGGGGCGATAGGAGAAGGACGGGTGCGACGGGGCGTCCGACAGGCTGATGGGCTGGGCCATCCGCGCCACTTCGCCGACCAGGCCCTCGCCGGGCCGCAGCCGGGTGTTGTGCACGGCGTCGGGGTTCAGACCCTCGGTGGCGAACAGCTCGAGCTCGCCTGACGCGCGACGCAGATAGATGGAGCAGACCTCGGCGACCATCGACCGGGCGATGATCTTGACGACCATGTTCAGCCGGTCCTGCGCCGGCGTCGCGCCCGCGCCGGCCCCGCCCAGAGCCTCGCGGATCTGGCGCAGTAGGATCCGGGGTCCTCTGGTCATCGCGCCGCCTGCCGGCATCATGTCTCCCGCGCCTCTTTCGTGGATATAGGCGCCCTGTTCAGATCACCTATACTGCGTCCAGACCATAGGCCGAATGCAGGGCGCGCACGGCGAGCTCGGCGTAGGCGGCGTCGATCAGCACGCTGATCTTGATCTCGGAGGTCGAGATCGCCTGGAACTTCACGCCCTTGTCGGCCAGGGCCTTGAACATGGTCTGGGCGACGCCCGCATGGCTGCGCATGCCCACGCCGACGACCGAAACCTTGGCCACGTCCTCGTCGACGCGGATTTCCTCGAAGCCGAGCTGCTCCTTGGCGGCGGTCATCAGCTCGGCGGCGCGCACGGCGTCGCGACGGCCGGTCGTGAAGGTCAGGTTGACCGTTCCGGCGGTGCGCGACTGGCTCTGCACGATCATGTCGACGTTGACGTTGGCCTCGGCCAGGCGCGTGAAGACGTCGGCGGGCGCGTCCACCCGGTCTGACAGGCCCAGCAGGGTGATGCGGGCCTCGTCACGGCTCATGGTCACACCGGACACGATACGTTTTTCCACGATCTCCTCCTCGTCGCAGATCAGGGTTCCACCCTTGTCGGGCATGACGCCATTCGCGTCGGGTTCGATAAAGCTTGAAAGGACGCGGACCGGCACCTGTTTGGCCATGGCCAGCTCGACCGAGCGGGTCTGCAGCACCTTGGCGCCCAGGGACGCCATTTCCAGCATCTCTTCGTAGGACACCTTGGCCAGTCGGCGCGCGCGGCTCTCGATGCGCGGGTCGGTCGTATAGACGCCGTCCACGTCGGTATAGATGTCGCAGGGGCAGCCCAAGGCCGCCGCCACGGCGACCGCCGAGGTGTCCGAACCGCCGCGCCCCAAGGTTGTGATCTTGCCGTCCGCCGTCACGCCCTGGAAGCCGGGCACGATGGCGATCTCGCCAGCGTCGACGGCGGCGCCCAGCTTCTCGCCGGGGATGTCGATGATGCGGGCGCGGGCGTGGGCGTCGTCGGTCAGGATCGGCACCTGCCAGCCCATCCACGAGCGCGCGTTGAAGCCCATGTTGCGCAGGGTCGCGGCCAACAGGCCCGAGGTCACCTGCTCGCCCGAGGCGACCACCACATCATATTCGTCGTCGCTGAGCGGCAGGCCTGCAGCGGCCGGTCCGGCGCCGTCGGTCCAGGCGACCAGTTCATTGGTCTTGCCCGCCATGGCGGAGACGACGACGGCGACCTGTTTGCCCGCCGAGACTTCGGCCGCGACGATCCGCGCTGCACGGCGAATGCGTTCGAGGTCGCCCATCGAGGTGCCGCCGAACTTCATCACCAGTCGTGTCGTATCGGGCCGCGTCATCGTGGCGTTCCGCCCCCTGCTTGCGTGAAAGGGCGCGAAGGTTCATCCCTCGCGTCATGACCGCTTCTAACGGCGCCGCTCCGTCTCGCCTACCCCAACAGGGGCATGGTTTTTCGCAAAATTCGTCCGAAACGGCGTTCGGCGCATCGATCGACCCCGCCGACGTGGCGCGCTTCTCGGCCCAGGCGGCCGAATGGTGGGACGCGCAAGGGCCGTTCGCGCCGCTGCACCGCTTCAATCCAGCGCGGCTGGCGTTGATCCGCGACCAGCTTTGCACGCGGCTGGGCCGCAATCCCAAGGCGCGGGCGCCCTTCGAAGGTCTGACCCTGCTGGACGTGGGATGCGGCGGCGGACTGATCGCCGAGCCGATGCGGCGGATGGGCTTTGACGTCACCGCCATCGACGCCTCGTCCGAAAACATCGGCACGGCCCGCGCCCACGCCGACATGGTCGGCCTGGATATCGCCTATCGCGCCGCCACGGTCGAACAGATCGAGGCGGAAGGGGCGGGGCCGTTCGACGTGGTCCTGACGATGGAGGTGATCGAACACGTCGCCGATCCCGAAGCTTTCGTGCGCGCCTGTTCGCGCCTGGTCCGGCCGGGCGGGGTGATGATGGTCGCCACCCTGAACCGCACGCTGAAGTCGCTGGCCTTGGGCAAGGTGGCGGCGGAATACCTCCTGCGCTGGGTTCCGGCCGGCACCCACGACTGGCGCCAGTTCCTGAAGCCCGACGAGATCCGGTCGATGCTGGCCGCCGAGCCGGTGACGGTCGAAGGCCCCTACGGCCTGAACTACGACCCGTTGCACGACCGCTGGAGCCAGACCGACGACGCGGGCATCAACTATATGATGGTCGCGACGCGGAGCGCCGTCTGAAATGCAAAAGGCCGCCCCGAAGGGCGGCCTTTCTTTCTGATTGGGCTTGGCACCTAAACTTTCGAAGCCCGGCTGCGCGTCCAGGCGTACAGGCCGAACACCGCGACGGCGAAGCCGACGATGCCCGCCAGCATGGCCGGCCAGGCCGAGCCTTCGGGCAGCATGGCGAAGGGCGCGTCGTCCTTGGTCGCCACGATCACCCCGGCGGTGAAGACGCCGAACAGGCTTTCGCCGACGATCAGGCCCGAGGCCAGCAGCACGCCCATTCGCCGCGCCACGTCGGCGTAGCGGGTGGATGAGACCGCCTTGTCGTAGATCCAGCCGGCGACGGCGCCGATGACCAGCATGGTGGTGACCGCAGCCGGCAGATAGAAGCCGATGCCGACGGCCAGCGGCGGCAGCTTGACCTTGCCCTTGCTCGCCTTCGACACGACCGCGTCCAGCACGATGATGACCACGCCGATCGCCGCGCCCAGACCGATCAGGTCCCAACGCAGGTCGCCGCCGATGACGCCGCGCGCCAGGGCCGAGATCAGGGTCGCCTGGGGCGCCGCCAGGGTCTTGGCGCCTTCCACGATGGCGGGCGGGCCGCCTTCGAAGCCGAAGGCCTGGTTCAGCAGGTTCAGGATGAAGGGGATCACCAGGGCGCCGGCGCCGACGCCGACGATCAGCGCGACCTGCTGGCGCCACGGCGTGGCCTCGACCAACTGGCCGGTCTTCAGGTCCTGAAGGTTGTCATTGGCGATGACGGCGACGGCGAAGACCACCGCCGTCACGATCAGGGCGAAGGCGATGATCGACGGATCGGCCGGCACGCCCGCGACGGCCATGACGCCCAGCATCAGCAGGGAGGCGATGACGATGGCCAGGATGCCGACGCCCGACACGGGGCTGTTCGACGAACCGATCAAACCGGCCATGTACCCGCAGATGGCCGCCACGGCGAAGCCGATCAGCACCACATAGACCAGGCCGCCGATCACCAGGAGCGGCGTCGATCCCGCCAGGGCCGGGGCGCTCTGGGCGAACCAGGCCAGGAGGCCGGCGATGCCGACCAGGCAGGCGACCGAAACGCCGCCCACCAATTTGATGGGCAAATCCTGTTCGGTGCGCTCAAGCACTTCGCCGTGGGCGCGTTTGGCGTTGGCGGCCAGCGCCGAGGTCAGGCCGCCGATCAGCGGACCGGCCAGTTTGATCAGGGTCCAGATGGCGGCGACGCCGATGACGCCCGCGCCCATGAACCGCACTTCGCGCGCCCAAACGGTGGTCGCCAGCTCCTCGGCCGGCGCGCCGGCGGGCAGGGTCGAGGCGATCGACGGAATGCCGTGCGCCGTCAGCCAGGCGATGGTGTCCGGGCTGGTCAAGATCGGTACGGCGATGGCCCAGGCCAGCACCAGGCCGAAAAGCTGCGCCAGACCGACCGTCAGGCCGATCAGATGCCCGGCGCCCAGCAGGGCGAACTGCATGCCGAAGCCCATGCCCGTGGCCCCGCCACCCAGCGCGGCGGGCAGCTTGAAGAACTTGGCCGCCTCGCCCGCAAAGACCCGACCCGCGACCAGCAGGGCGTAGCCGGCCGAGACGACGGCGCCGGCGACCACGACCCACAGGCCCGACTTGTTCTCGCGCACCGCGCTTTCGGTCTGTTCGGCTCCGCGCGACCCGACCTTCAGCACCTCGGCGGCGGCGACGCCTTCGGGGTAGGGCAGGCCGCCGTTGACGACCAGCGCCCGGCGCAGCGGGATCGAGAAGGTCACGCCCAGCACGCCGCCCAGAATGCAGATCGCCACCGACTGCCAGAACGGAAACTCCAGCCACCAGCCGATCATCACCAGGCCCGGCAGGACGAAGATGATCGAGCTCATGGCCCCGCCGACCGAGGCCACGGTCTGGACGGTCATATTCTCCCAGATGGTCGAGGTGCGGAACGCCCGCAGCACCGCCATCGAGATCACCGCCGCCGGAATGGCCGAGGCGAAGGTCAGGCCGACCAGCAGGCCCAGATAGGTGTTGGCGGCGGTGAAGATCACCGCCAGCAGGCAGCCCAGCACCAGGGCGCGGAGCGTCAGTTCAAGCCGGCCCTTGGGGGCGGCGGCGGCGTCTGTCATATGCGAGGTCCCACGTTTGCGCGGACGTAAGCGCATTCTGTCGCAGGCGGCAACTGGTCGCGGTCAGTTGCGGGCGCCCCCGCCGCTTGGCCCCGCGACCCGGACGGGCTAGGACCGGCCCATGCCCGAACTTCCCGAGGTCGAAACCGTCCGACGCGGCCTGACGCCGGTGCTTGAGGGCGCGCGGCTGTCGCGGGTCCGGATCAACCGGCCCGACCTGCGATTTCCCTTCCCCGAGCGTTTCGTCGAACGGCTGGAGGGGGCGACGGTCCTGCGGATCGACCGGCGGGCCAAATATCTGCTGATGCCGTTGTCCTCCGGCGAGACCTGGATCACCCATCTGGGCATGACCGGCCGCTTCACCCTGGACGGAACCCTGCTGGGCGAGTTCGAGGAGGCCGCGCCCATCGCCGGCAAGCACGAACATTTCAGCGGCTGCGCCATCCGCGATGGGGGGGCGACCCGCATCGGATACGCCGACGCGCGCCGGTTCGGCTTCATGGGCCTGATCCCCAGCGATCAGATCGAAACCCATCGCTGGTTCGCCGGCCTGGGGCCCGAACCGCTGGGCAACGGCTTTTCCGGCGCCCATCTGGTCGAGGCCTTCGCGGGCAAGAAACAGAACATCAAGGTCAGCCTGCTGGACCAGCGGATCGTCGCCGGCCTGGGCAACATCTATGTCTGCGAGGCCCTGTACCGCGCCCGCATCTCGCCGATTGTCGCGGCCGGATCGGTGTCGAAGGCGCGGCTGGAGCGTCTGGCGACCGAGGTCCGCAACGTCCTGAACGACGCCATCGCGGCGGGCGGCTCGACCCTGCGCGACTTCGCCAACGCCGAGGGCGGCCAGGGCTATTTCCAGCACCGCTTCGACGTCTACGGCCGCGAGGGCGAGCCTTGCCGTGGTGAGAAATGCACCGGCGTGGTCGCCCGCATCGTCCAGGGCGGCCGCTCCACCTTCTACTGCCCCTCCTGCCAGAGGCGATAAGCCTTCGAGGTTCGACCCATGCGCAAAATTCACCTGTGGATCAGTCTGATCGTCGGCGTCCTGGTCTGGGGCGCCTATTTCGTCCACTTCGTCCAAGGCTTGCGCGACGGCGACCTCGGCGACCTGATCTGGTGGTTCGTCGCCGCCCTGGTCGTCGCCGCCGTCGCCGAGGCCGCCGCCACCGGCCTGATCGCCCGGTTGTTCCGCCGCCGCGCCCGCGTGCTGGACGAGGGGCCGACGCTTCAGGCGGCGTTGAAGGCGGGTCATGTCGCCCTGATGCTGCTGGTCGGCCTGGTCCTGATCTCGGCGCTGATGCTCGCCCTGTCATCGGTCTTCGGCTGGACGCTGGACCTGTCGGGCGCGCGGGGTCAGGTGATCGCCGCCAATCTGCTGCTGGGCATGGTGGTCGTGGTCGAACTGTTCCGCGCCGCCCTGACCCTGGCCCTGATGCCCCGACGGTAGCGCCTGCGCTAGCGGGGCCCGCCTCGCGCCTGTATGACCGCCGTCAAAGGAGACCGACCATGGCCGACGCCTATTCCAACCTGCTGATCGAACGCCACGCCGACGGCTATGCGGTGGTGACCCTGAACCGGCCCGAGGCGCTGAACGCCCTGAACGCGGCCCTGTTCAAGGATCTGGCCGACTTCCTCGACAGCGTCGAACAGGACGACAGCGTGCGTTGCCTGATCCTGACCGGCTCGGGCGAAAAGGCCTTCGCCGCCGGCGCCGACATCAAGGAGATGGCGGACCAGACCTACGCCCAGATGTACACGGGCAACTATTTCGCCCTCGGCCACGACCGCATCACCCGGTTCAGAAAGCCGATCATCGCCGCGGTCAACGGCTTCGCTCTCGGCGGCGGCTGCGAACTGGCCATGCTGTGCGATTTCATCGTCGCCTCGGACAAGGCGAAGTTCGGCCAGCCCGAGATCAACCTGGGCGTCGCGCCGGGCATCGGCGGCTCGCAGCGCCTGACCCGTCTGGTGGGCAAGTCCAAGGCCATGGACATGGTCCTGACCGCCCGGATGATGGATGCGGCCGAGGCCGAGCGCGCCGGCCTTGCCTCGCGTGTCTTCCCGCACGACACCCTGCTGGATGAAACCCGAAAGATCGCCGCCAAGATCGCCTCGCAAAGCCCGCTGGCGATCATGGCCAACAAGGAGATGGTCAACGCCGCGCTGGAGACGACCTTGACCCAGGGCGTCCAGTTCGAACGCCGCCTGTTCCACTCCCTGTTCGCCTTCGAGGACCAGAAGGAGGGCATGTCCGCCTTCGTCGAAAAGCGCAAACCCGAGTTCAAGGGGCGATAGGTCGCACGCACGCGTCAACCGATCGCCGTGATCGGGCGTTAGGGGCGGATGATGATCCGCCTTTTCGCCTCGCTCCTTGCGACCCTGTTCGTCCTCGCCCCGATCGGCGTGCAAGCCCAATCCCAGACCCAAGCTCAGGTTCCCGCCTTCAGCTCCAGCCGCATCATCGTCGAGACGCGCGGGCGGGGGCCGGACATCATCTTCATCCCCGGCCTGGGCTCGACCGGCTCGGCCTGGCGATCGACGGCGGATCGGCTGGATGACCGCTACCGGGTGCATCTGGTCACCCTGCGCGGCTTTGGCGAGACCCAGATCGGCGACAATGTCAGCGGCGGTCTGGCGGGCCCCGCCGCCAGCGAGATCGAACGCTACATCCGCGAGCAGCGCATCGACCGTCCCGCCGTGATCGGCCATTCGCTGGGCGGCCAGATCGCCCTGCGCGTCGCCGCCGATATGGGCGACCGGATCGGCCGCGTCATGGTGGTCGATTCCTCGCCCTTCTTCCCGTCCCTGATCGACGCGCGCACCACATCC
Organism: Brevundimonas vesicularis; assembly: GCF_044807075.1. Taxonomy (GTDB): domain Bacteria; phylum Pseudomonadota; class Alphaproteobacteria; order Caulobacterales; family Caulobacteraceae; genus Brevundimonas; species Brevundimonas vesicularis_G. The sequence goes on along the minus strand of NZ_CP085234.1, from coordinate 307,860 downwards.
GATCAGGTCGAGCCCCTGGCCCGGCTGGGCTATCAGGCCCTGCTCCTGTTCGGCGATCAGGCGCTGAAGTCCCAGGTCGCGGCATTCGGCGTCGACATGGGTCTGGCCGGCGACATGGTGTTCCAGGGGCTGGGGCTTCAGGGCGGCGACCGACGCGTTCTGGCCCAGGGTCTGTATGAGGCCCTGACCGTCGATCTGCGGCCCCGCTTGTCCGAGATCACCGCCCCGGTCACCGTCGTCTATGGCTGGACCCGCGATCCCGACGCGCCTCGCAACCGGCTGGAGGGCCTGTATCGCTACGGCTTCCAAGGCCTGCCGCGCACGGCCCGGTTCGAGCGGATCGAAGGCGCCGAACACCAGGTGATGATGCAGCAGCCGCAGCGGTTTCTGGCGGCGGTGCAGCGGTTCTTGAGCTGACGCTCAATCCTTCAGCGCATCCACGATCACGCCCTCGGTCAACAACTGCGGCAGGATTTCCGGCTCGGCCCGGCCCGGTCGATACAGCAGATACAGCGGCACGCCCGAGCGCCCATGCGCCTGAAGCTCGCGGGTGATGGCGTCGTCGCGCCGGGTCCAGTCGCCGACCAGATAGGCGGCGTTCGCCTCGCGCATCGCCTTGGCGACACGAGGCGAAGACAGGGCCGCGCGCTCGTTGATCTTGCACGTCACGCACCAGTCGGCGGTCAGATTGACCAGCACGGGGCGTCCCGACGCGGTCGCGGCACTCACCGCCGCCGCCGACCAGGGCTGGGCCGCCAGCGGGCCGCTGTCGCCTTTCGGCGCGGCGTCCGCATATCGCGCTGCGCCGGCCGCAACGGCTGCCAGGCCCAGCGCCAGGACGCCGACGACGATCGCGCAGATCGTGGTCAGGATCGGCCGTTCATCACGCTGGCGCGCCGCTTGCGCCAGGCCCGTCAACCAGGCCGCCAGCGCCAGCAGCAGCGCCGCCGTCAGCAGCAGGCCCAGGGCGTCGACGCTGCCTTGCCGCGTGAACACCCACAGCAGCCACAGCGCCGCCCCATACATGGGAAAGGCCAGCAGACCCTTCAGCCGCTCCATCCAGACGCCCGGGCGCGGCAGGCGCGACAGCAGGCCGGGCGACAGGCTTATCGCCAGATAGGGTAGGGCCAGACCCAGCCCCAGAATCAGAAACACGGCCAGCGCCATCGGCCAGGCCAGGACCAGGGCCGCGCCGAGCGCTGCCGCCATGAAAGGCGCGGTGCAGGGCGCTGCCACGACCACGGCCAGCACCCCGGTGAAGAAGGCGCCCGCCGATCCGGGCAGGCGCGACAGGGGGCCAGACCCCGCGTTCTGCAATCCGGCGCCCACATGGAAGACGCCCGACAGATTCAACCCGACCAGCAGCATGACCAGGGCTAGGGCCGCGACCACGCCCGGCGACTGAAGCTGGAACCCCCAGCCGATCGCCTGACCTGCCGCCCTCAGCGCCAGCAGGACGCCGGCCAGAACCAGGAAGCTGACCAGTACCCCGGCGGTGAAGGCCAGGCCGTCGCGCCGCGCCCGCGCCGGATCATGCGCCGCCGCCGACAGCGACGCCGCCTTCATCGCCAGAACCGGGAAGACGCAGGGCATCAGGTTCAGCACCAGCCCGCCCAGCAGCGCCAGGCCCAGGGCCTGAAGGAAGACAAGGGCGCCGGTCTTCGCCGGGGTCTCTGTGGTTTCGTCCAGCGGCTTCAGCGCCTCGCCGCCTTGGGCGCCCGCCAGAGGCGCGCCCGGCTCCGCCGTGATCTCCCACGCGCCCTTGTCGGTCGCCAGGACTCCGCTCAGCGCCGTTGTCGCCGTTTCCTTGCCGGGTGCCAGCGTCAGCGTCAGGCCGTTGGGGCCCCGCTGACCCGACTGGGCCCCCGCATGGTCGATCCGCCCGCCGTCGAAAGGATAGAAATAGACCTGACCGATATCGGCCCCAATCAGCGGCCCGCCAGTCGCGGTCAGGATCAGCTGGCCGCCCTGACGCGTGACGCGCGCCTCGATCCCGGCCGGGCGCGGCGCGGTCTCGACCAGCCGCTCGATCTCCGCGCCCCACGGCTTGGCCAGCGGCGCTGCGCCCTCGCGCACCGGCAGGGCCAGCGACAGGGTCATCGGCTCGGGCACGCACATCTGATCGCTGCACACCAGGAACAGCACATCCGTCGTCAGGGTCAGCACTTCGCCCGGCTGCGCCGTCGGCGGCACATGGATCGGCACGGGCAAGAGCACCGCGCCCGAATAGCCATAGTTCATCAGGCTCATCAGCCGCTGGCGGCTGGGCAGGGGCCACAAGATCGGATCGGCGGTCACCCCGGCGGGCAAGGTCCAGATCAGGCTGGTCGCGCCGCCGCTGTCGCCGGGATTGCGCCAATAGGTGTGCCAGCCGGGCGCGATCTTCTGGCGCACCGCCACCACGGTCGTCGAACCGGGCGCGACCCATTGCGACATCGGGACCAGTTCGGCCTCGATCCGCTCGGTCCGCTGCGGCCCGAAGGCGACGACGCCTGCGGGCTGGCTCTGCACCGGCTGGGCGACGGCCGCCGAAACGCCCGTCAAACTAATCAGCAGGCCGAGGAGAAGGGCGAAGAGGCGCAAACGCGTGTTCCGGCAGGCGAGAGGAGCGCCGCAACCTAATGCGTCACGCGTCCCCGCGCCATCGCTGCGCCCGCCCCCGCGTCGATCAGCGCGGATAGGCTTCGTAGATCACTTCCGCACGGCGCCGCAGCGGTTCGTCATTGCCGGCTGCGGTCGTGGCGCCCGCATCGCCCGCGGCGTTCAGCTCGAAGATCGGCGCCGGCAGGCCCGCCTGGGTCAGCGCCGCGACCACCGTCCGGGCGCGTCGCTGCGACAGGTTCAGATTGGCTTCGGGCGTTCCCGTGGCGTCGGCCAGGCCCACCACGCGCACCTTGCGCACGTCGCAATCCTTGGCCTTCGTGGCCGCCGCATTCAGCACCATCGCCGCGGGCTCGGTCAGCCGCGCCTGATTTTCCAGAAAATAGATATCGAAACGCCCCGGCGCACACAGCGATTCGCCCACCACCAGCGCCTCGCGCTTGGGCATCGGCGCGCACGCCGCCAGCATCCCCACGGCCGCCACAGCCAGACCCATCGATCGCTTCATCTCAGCCCTCCTCCGGCTCGGCCGGCCCATTACGCAAAAGAGGCGGCCCGTCGTCCGACGGACCGCCCCTTCAACCTAGCGCCGGTCGCGGACCTTCGCGACCGGCATTTGATCACTGATCAATAACGGCGCTGACCGTTGTCCCAGTAGCACTCGTCCTGACGGTTGTCGTAGCAGTAGTAGTAGCGACCTTGGCTGTCGCGATAACGCTGCTGGTTGTTGCGGTCCTGGTTCGAGCCGCGGATGGCGCCGGCGGTGCCGCCCAGGGCGCCGCCGATCAGCGCGCCGGTCGCAGCGTTGCCTTCGCCGACGTTGTTGCCGATGACGGCGCCGGCGACGGCGCCCAGGCCGGCGCCGATGGCGCCTTGGCGGACGGTTTCGTTGGTGCCGTTGTTATAGCCGTACGGGTCGCTGGCGCAGGCCGAAGCCAGCAGGCCGGCGCCGGCAATCGCGATAATCGCCTTTTTCATGATGAATTCCTTTGTCCCTGGGTGTTGGCCCCTGTGGGCAGCAAACGTGTCCTCGCGGCATAGGTTCCGCGTCGGTAGACTGCATCCGCAACTATGGTGACGCTTGGGCGGAACGACGGCGCCTGCGGGGCGTTCGGCCGCCATGACCGATGTCGCCCAACCCACCCCCGACGCAGACGTCCAGCCTGCGTTGACGCCCCACTCGCAGATCCGGCACGCCGTGATGCTGGTCAATCCGCTGTCAGGCAGCGTCGGCCCACGCGCCGCCGGCGAGGCCGAAGCCCTGCTGGGGCAGTATGATCTCAAGGCCGAGGTCGTTTCGTTCGAAGGCGGCGACTTCGACCAGGTCATCGCCGACGCCTTCGCCGCCAAGCCGGACGTGATCTTCGTTCTGGCCGGCGACGGCACGGCGCGCTCGGTGGCGTCGAAGGCCAAGCCGGATGGGCCGATGATCGCCCCCTTGCCGGGCGGCACGATGAATATGTTGCCCAAGGCGCTTTACGGCACCGCCGACTGGAAACTGGCGCTGAAGCGGGCGCTGGAGGAGGGCGAGCCCCAGGCCGTTTCGGGCGGCGAGGTTGAGGGCGAATATTTCTACTGCGCCGCCATTCTGGGATCGCCGGCGCTGTGGGCGCCGGCGCGCGAGGCGATGCGGACCGGCAAGATCAAACTGGCCTGGCAATACGGCCGTCGCGCCCTGAAGCGCGCCTTTTCGGGGCGCCTGCGCTTCGCCCTGGACGGCGGAGAAAAACGCCGCACCGAGGCGCTGGTGCTGATCAGTCCGATGATCTCCAAGGCGATGGAGGACCCCATCGGACTGGAAGCGGCCGCCATGGACCCCAGCGATGCGACCCAGGCCTTCCGCCTGGCCGCGACCGCCCTGTTCAGCGATTGGCGCCACGATCCGGCCGTCTCGACCCGACCGGCCAAGCGGATCGAGGTGCGCGCGCGCTCCAAGATCCCGGCGGTCATCGACGGCGAGCCGCTGCTGCTGAAGCCCGAGGCCGTGATCCGCTTCGTCCCCAAGGCCTTCAAGGCGCTGGCCCCCAAACCGCCCTCGGCCGAGGACAGCATCTGATGGGACGCGTTCTTCAGTTTTCTGACGTTCATTTCGGCTGCGAGCACAAGCGTGCCTGCGCGGCCGCTCTGGAATACGCCCACGCGACGCCCAACGATCTGGTGCTGATCACCGGCGACATCACGCAAAAGGGTTTCCCGGACGAGTTCAAGGCGGCGGGCGAATGGATGCGGGCCATGCCCGAGCCGCGCTTCGTCATCGTGGGCAATCATGACGTGCCCTATTGGGACGCCGTCGCGCGGGTCTTCCATCCCTGGCGCGCCTTCGAGACCGAGACCGGCTTTCCCGCCCACGACGGCCAGTTCCGCAGCGACACGGTCATGGTGCGCGGCGTCGTCACCGCGCGCGGCTGGCAGGCGCGGCCCAACTGGTCGAAGGGCGTCATCGACCTGGACCAGACGCGGCGTGCGGCCGAGGCCCTGCGTCAGGCGCCGATCGGCGCGCTGCGGATCCTGGCCTGCCACCATCCGCTGATCGAGATGGTCGGCACGCCGATGACCGGCGACGTCAAGCGCGGCGACGAAGCGGCCCTGATCTTCGCCGAGGCGGGGGTCGATCTGATCATGACGGGCCACGTCCATGTGCCGTTCGCCATGCCGATCCCGCTGGCGGACCGCTGCTCCTACGCCGTCGGCTGTGGAACCCTGTCACACCGCGAGCGCGGCGCGCCGCCCGGCTTTAACCAGATCGACTGGGACGCCAAGACCATCACCGTCACGGCCCTGGCCTGGGATGGAACGAGCTATCGCTCGCATCAGGTGTGGCGACTGCCGCGCCGTCAGGACACCCGCAAGGCGAACACCGCGCCCAGCCCGGTCGAGCCCGGCGCGCTGGAGAAGGCGGCGGTCTGACGATACGCAAATCCGTCTCCTCCCTGCTTTGCGGGGAGGTGGCTCGAAGCGTAGCGGAGAGACGGAGGGGTTTCTTCCTGCATCGCAGCGCCGGTGCGACGTCAAGAGCCCCTCCACCCCGCTTCGCGCGGTCCCCCTCCCCACGCTGTGGGGAGGAGACGGCCGGGATCAACGGAACGGCGGTTCGTCGAAGGCGCGCAGTTTGCGCGAGTGCAGCTTGGAGCCTTCGCTGCGCATCAGATCGACCGCCTGGATGCCGATCTGCAGGTGTTCGGAGATCGAGCCTTCGTAGAAGCGGTTGGCCTGACCCGGCAGTTTGATCTCGCCGTGCAGCGGCTTGTCCGACACGCAAAGCAGCGTCCCGTAGGGTACGCGGAAGCGATAGCCCTGGGCCGCGATGGTGGCGCTTTCCATGTCGATGGCGACGGCTCTGGACTGGTTGAAGCGCAGGGCCGATTTGGAATAGCGCAGCTCCCAGTTCCGGTCGTCGGTGGTGACGACGGTGCCGGTGCGCAGGCGCAGCTTGACCTCGTCGCCGGGCATGCCGCTGACCGACTTGGTGGCGTCGTACAGGGCGCGCTGCACCTCGGCGATCGACGGGATCGGAATGTCGGGCGGCAGCACCGCGTCCAGCACGTGATCGTCGCGCAGATAGGCGTGAGCCAGCACATAGTCGCCGATGGTCTGACTGGCGCGCAGGCCCCCGCAGTGACCGATCATAAGCCAGACGTGCGGACGGGTGACCGCCAGGTGATCCGTGATCGTCTTGGCGTTGGACGGGCCGACGCCGATGTTGACCAGGGTCACGCCTTTATGGCCCGGCGCGGTCAGGTGATAGGCCGGCATCTGGTGCTTCTTCCAGGCCGTGTCGCTGATCGCCGCCTCGGGGTTGGGCGTGTCACGCGTGATCACCACGCCGCCGGCGCAGGACAGGGTCTGATACGGCGAGCCGGGCGTCCGAAGCTGCTCGATGGCCCAACGCACGAACTCATCGACATAGCGATTGTAGTTGGTGAACAGGACATAGGACTGAACGTCGTCCACCGGCGTGCCGGTGTAGTGTTTCAGCCGCGCCAGCGAGAAGTCGGTCCGCAGGCCGTCGAAGTGCGACAGGGGGAAGTCGCCGCCCATTTCGAACAGGCCGTCGGCGATCTCGTCGCCGATATGGGCCAGGTCCGTGGTCGGGAACCAGCGCGCCAGGGCCGCCGTCATCGACCGGTCCAGCGCGACCTCCAGCCCGTCGGTCACATAGGGGAAGGGGATCTCCTGGCGGGACAGGCCGACCTCGAAGGTCGCGTTATATTCCTGCTCCAGCAGGCCCAGCTGTTCGGTCAGATAAGGGCGGAAAAGGTCGGGCCGCGTGACCGTCGTCGAATAGCTGCCCTGTCTGGACAGCCGGGCGTAGGCGCGCGGCTCCAGGTCCTGGGGGCGATCCCCGTCCCAGCGGATGCGCAGTTCGGGATAGGCGAACACCCCTTCGGCGCGTTTGACCGGATCGGGCCGCGCGCCGGTGTTGACGAAATCCCGCACGGCGTCGCGCAGGTTGGTCACGGATTGGGTGTAGAGGGTTTCTAGGCGGTCCAGCGCCGCCTGTGCTGTCATCTGTTCTGTCATGACTTCCTCTAGCGAAGCTTCGCGGCTTTGGCGAGGCGCCGGGCGTTCAAACCCGATTTCGCTGCATTGCAGCAATTTATGACGGGCGTGCGGTTGCGGATCGGGGCGTGACGGCGCATCTGGCCCGGATGTCTTCTTCCCTTGCGTCAGCGCCCGCCAAGAAGGAGCTCGGCTTCGTCGAGTTCGTCTGTCTCATCGCCCTGATGATGGCGCTGAATGCGCTGGCGATCGATTCCATGCTGCCGGCCCTGCCACACATCGGCGCCGACCTGAATGTCGCGACCGACAACGACCGGCAATGGGTGGTGACGGCCTATCTGCTGGGCTTTGGCGGGGCGCAGCTGTTCTACGGTCCGCTGGCGGATCGGTTCGGGCGAAAGCCTGTCCTGCTGTTCGGCGTCGGCGTCTATGTGCTGTTCAGCCTGCTGGCGACCTTGGCCCCGACCTTCGAGACGCTGATCATGGCCCGCGTCGGCCAGGGTCTGGGCAGCGCCTGCACCCGCGTGCTGGCCGTCTCCATCGTGCGCGACCGGTATGAAGGGCGCACCATGGCGCGGGTCATGTCGTTCAGCTTCCTGGTCTTCCTGGGCGTGCCGATCCTGGCGCCGTCGCTGGGACAACTGATTATGCTGGTCGGGCCGTGGCGCTGGATCTTCGCCGGGCTGGGCCTGATCGGGGTCGGCCTGATCGTCTGGGCGTCGTTGCGTCTGCCCGAGACGCTGAAGCCCGAGGATCGCCTGCCGATCCAGGTCAAGCGTCTGACCGCAGCCTACAAGATCGCCCTGACCGACCGCACGGCCGTCGGCTACACCCTGGCGATGACGGCGATCACCGGGGCCCTGTTCGGCTTCATCAACTCGTCGCAGCAGATCTTCGCCGACGTCTTCCACGCCGAGGCGGCCTTCCCGGCCATCTTCGCCCTGATCGCGGGCGGCATCGCCGTGGCCTCGATCGTCAATGCGCGTCTGGTGGTGAAGCTGGGGTCGCGCAGGATTTCGCACACCGCCCTGATCGGCTTCACCAGCATCGCCGCCATCCATGCGGTAGTGGCGATCAGCGGTCATGAATCGATCTGGACCTTTGCGGTGCTGCAGACCCTGACCATGTTCTGTTTCGGCCTGATCGCGGGCAATTTCGGATCGATGGCCATGGAGACGATGGGCAAGATCGCGGGCACCGCCGCCTCGATCCAGGGCTTCATCTCCACCATCGTCGGCTCTCTCTTGGGCTTTGCGGTGGGTCAACAGTTCAACGGCACGACCATTCCGATGTCCGTCGGCTTCACCGTCTTCGGTTTGATCGCCCTGGGCTGGGTGCTGTTCGCCGAGCGGGGACGGCTGTTCCGGGCCCATCACGCGCCGGTCGCCGCCAAGGCTTGATCTTTTTCGCGTTTCCGCGCGTTCTCCGGGCCAATCGTCAAGATCAGCCCAGGAAAACCTCGATGACGCTGAAAGCGCTCGGTCTCGTCTCCGCCCTCGCCTTGGCCGCCGCCATGGGTCTGAGCGCCTGCTCCACCACGACGGGAGGATCGGCCATGACCCCGCCCGCCATCGCCCCGGCGCCCGGTCCCGAAGCGGTGGACGTCCATACCCACGCCCGGCCCGAGATCGCCCGCGTCGTCGATGTGGCCCTGGACCTGACCGCCGACTTCAACACCAGGACCCTGGCGGGCACGGCGACCCTGGACATCCTGGCGATCCCGGGCGCCAACGAGATCGTGCTGGATATCCGCGACCTGGACATTCAGGACGTGCGCGACGCGGCGGGTCAGCCGCTGCGCTATGTCGTCGGCGACAATGACGCCGTTCTGGGCCAGCCGCTGACGGTCTATTTCCCGGCCTTCGCCGCCAATGAGCGACGCAAGATCAGCATCCGCTATTCGACCCGCCCGAATGCGGCGGCGCTGCAATGGCTGAGCCCCAGCCAGACGGCCGGCGGACAGAAGCCCTATCTGTTCAGCCAGGGCCAGGCGATCCTGACCCGCACCTGGGTGCCGACCCAGGACAGCCCCGGCATCCGCCAGACCTATTCGGCCCGCATCACCGCGCCCGAAGACCTGACCGTGGTCATGAGCGCCGATCACCTGACGCCGAACGGCGAGCGGGCCGCAAACGGGATGAAGACCTGGCGCTTCCGGATGGACAATCCGATCCCGCCCTATCTGATCGCGCTGGGCGTCGGCGACATCGCCTTTGGACCGTTCGACGGCCGCACCGGGGTCTGGACCGAGCCCAGCCGCCTGCGCGCCGCTCAGTGGGAGTTGGAGCCGACCGCCCAAATGGTGACGGCGGCCGAGAAGCTGTACGGCCCCTATCGCTGGGGCCGCTACGACCTTCTGGTCCTGCCGCCCTCCTTCCCGTTCGGCGGGATGGAGAACCCGAAACTGACCTTCGCCACCCCGACGATCATCGCCGGCGATCGCTCGCTGGTGTCGCTGGTCGCGCACGAACTAGCGCACTCCTGGTCGGGCAATCTGGTGACCAACGCGACCTGGAACGACTTCTGGCTGAACGAGGGCTTCACCGTCTATTTCGAGAACCGGATCATGGAGTCGGTCTATGGCCATGACCGCGCCATGCAGGAGCAGGTGCTGGGCTGGGACAGTCTTCAAGACACGCTGAAGTCCCTGCCGGCGGCGGACACCCGCCTGCATCTGGACCTGAAGGGCCGCGATCCCGACGACGGCATGAACGACATCGCCTACGAGAAGGGCGCTCTATTCCTGCGGACCATCGAACGCACCGTCGGACGGGATCGGTTCGACGCCTGGCTGCGCGGCTATTTCGATCGCAACGCCTATCGTCCGATGACCACGGCCATGTTCCTGCAGGACATCCGCGACAACCTGATCAAGGGCGACGCGGCGCTGGAAAGCCAGCTGCAGATGGACGCCTGGGTCTATCAGCCCGGCCTGCCGTCCAACGCCGTCGCGCCGGTCTCGCACGCCTTCGAGCCGGTGGACGCGGCCGCCGTCGCCTTCTTCAAGGACAAGGGACCGGCCTCGGCCATCCCGTGGGCGGACTGGAACACCCAGCAGCGCCAGCGCTTCCTGGGCTGGCGGCCCGAGGGTCTGCGGACGGGCGCCGACTGGCTGACGAATGCGCAACTGGCCGATCTGGAGCGCACGCTGAACCTGGCGAGCGAAGGCAACGCCGAACTGACCTTCGCCTGGCTGCAGATCGCCCTGGCCCATCGCTATCAGCCGTCGGTCGCCACGGCCGAGAAGTTCCTGACCAGCCAGGGCCGTCGCAAGTTCGTCCTGCCGCTGTTCCAGACCCTGTGGAACGAGGGCGACTGGGGCCGGGGCAATGCGCGACGCATCTACGCCGAGGCCCGGCCGCTCTATCACCCGGTCACCAGCGGTTCGGTCGATCAGCTGGTCGGACGGCCGTAAGGCTAGAGGTCCACGACCGCCACGCCGGTTTCCGCCGACAGCCGTTCCGCCAGGACGGCGCGGTGGCAGCCGGCGCGGTCGGCCTCGAAGCACAGCAGGGCGACGGCTTTGTCGGCCGCCAGCGCCTTCAGCCGCTCATACTCGATCTGCGCCTGGGGCTCGCCCAGGTGATCGGCGAAGATGGCGCGCATCTCGTCGACACGGCCCTTGCGCGCCGCGTCACGTCCCGCCTTGGGCGTGCCCAGCCCGCGCAGGTGGACATAGTCGATCCCTTCGGCCTTAAGGCTCTCGCCCAGGATCGTCTTGGAAAAGCCGGCGCGGCGGGATGCGGCCACCGCGCGGACATCGACCAGGGTTTGCACGCCGGCCGTCTTGAGCCGCGCGATGACGTCGGCCTGGGTCGCGCCTTCGTAGCCAATGGTGAAAAGCTTCATCCGCCTCAGATGGGCGGCCGCGCGTCGAACGCCAGCGTGACCGTGAAGGCTCGCGTTGCGGTGCGGCGCCCTATCGTCTATCCCGCCGAAACAGATTTCGACTGGAGCTTTCCCCATGGCTGACCTCGCCCCCGGCGTCGTGACCCTCTTTGGAGGTTCGGGCTTTATCGGGTCGCAGGCGGTGCGCGCCCTGGCCCGTCGCGGCTGGCGCATTCGGGTCGCCGTGCGCAACCCTGTCCTGGCGATCGAAATCCAGCCGCTGGGCGATCCCGGCCAGATCCAGTTCATGCGCTGCGACATCACCAACCCGGCGGATGTGGCGCAGGCCGTGCGCGGCGCGGACGCCGTCGTCAATCTGGTCGGCGTGCTGCATGACGCAGGCGGCAAACGCGGCTTCGACGCCGTTCACACCGAGGCGGCCAAGACCATCGCCGAGGCCGCAAAGGCGGCGGGCGTGCAGCGCCTGGTCCAGATCTCGGCCATCGGCGCCGACGCCGCCAGCCCTTCGGCCTATGGTCGCACCAAGGCCCAGGCCGAAGCGGCCGTGCGCGCCGTCTATCCGGATGCGGTGATCCTGCGTCCGTCGCTGGTGTTCGGCGCGGGCGACAGCTTCCTGAACCGCTTCGCCGCCATGGCGACGATGGCGCCGGCCCTGCCTTTGATCGGCGGCGGCGAGACCCGGTTCCAGCCGGTCTATGTCGGCGATGTCGCCGAGGCCATCGCGCGCGGCGTGACCCGCGCGGACGCCGCCGGCCGCACCTATGAACTGGGCGGGCCCAGCCTCTATACCTTCCGCGAGGTGCTGGAGCTGGTGCGTCGTGAGACGGGCCGCGACCGGATGCTGGTTTCGGTGCCCTTCATCGTCGCCAAGCCCCTGGGTTCGCTGCTGCAACTGAGCCGGTTCGTCGGCCTGACCCCGCCGCTGACGCGCGATCAGGTGCTGATGCTGGAGAAGGACAATGTGGTCGCCGCCGATGCGCTTGGCCTCAGCGATCTGGGCATCGACCATCCGGCCGGCATGGCGGCTATCGCCCCGTCCTATCTGTGGCGCTACCGCGTCGGCGGCCAGTTCGCCGAAGCGCCCGCCCACTAAACCCTCCCCCTATGACGCCGCCGCCGGTCGCCTTCGCGGCCGGCGGCGTCTTCTGTTTGGGAACAAAGAGTGCACAGCTTAAGGATGCCGGCCACGCGCCCCCAGTTTTCCTCGACCGATACGCCTGACCTGAACGACGCGCGGGCGTTGTTGGCGCGCGTCTGGGGGCACTCCGACTTCCGGGGGCTGCAGGGGCAGGTGGTCGAGCAGATCCTGTCGGGCGGCGATGTGCTGGCGGTCCTGCCGACCGGCGGCGGCAAGAGCGTCTGCTATCAGATCCCGGCCATCCTGCGCCCCGGACTGGGGTTGGTGGTGTCGCCGCTGATCGCCCTGATGACCGATCAGGTGGAGGCGTTGAAGCAGCAGGGCGTCGCGGCGGCGCGGCTGGATTCCGGGGTGTCGCTGGACGAGCGCTCGGCCATCTGGGCGGCGGCGCGGTCGGGGGAGCTGGACCTGCTCTATGTCTCGCCGGAAGGCCTGGCGGCGGGGGCCATGATGGACCGGCTGGCGGAACTGCCGCTGAGCCTGATCGCCATCGACGAGGCCCACTGTGTGTCCCAGTGGGGTCACGACTTCCGCCCCGACTATCGCAACCTGGGTCTGCTGGCCGAGCGGTTCCCCGACGTGCCCCGCATCGCGGTGACGGCGACCGCCGACGCCCGCACGCGCGACGACATTCTGCGCTCGCTTCGACTGGAAGAGGCGACGGTCTTCGTCGATAGTTTCGCGCGTCCGAACCTGCAACTGTCGGCCGAGCGCAAGGAGAGCGCGTCTCGGGCCAAGACCGACGCGCGGGTCATCGAACTGGTGCGCGAACGGCGGGGCAAGTCGGGCGTGGTCTATTGCGGCAGCCGCGACGGCTGCGACCGCGTGGCCCAGGCGCTGCGCGACGCCGGGACCAACGCCATCGCCTATCACGCCGGCATGGATACGAAGGAGCGCGACCGCCGGCTGGAACGCTTCCTGGCCGAGGAGGGCGCCGTCATGGTCGCGACCATCGCTTTCGGCATGGGCGTGGACAAGGCCGACGTCCGCTTCGTCATCCACGCCGATCCGCCGGGCAGCCTGGAGGCCTATTGGCAGGAAATCGGACGGGGCGGTCGCGACGGCGAACCGGCCGAGGGCATCACCCTGTATGGGCCGTCCGACATCGCCTGGTCATTGCGTCGGCTGGACAGCCGACCGATGGCCGAGGAGGTCAAATCGGTCCAGGTACGCAAAACGCGTCAGCTGTTCGCCATGCTGGACGGCGCCGTCTGTCGCGCCCAGGCCGTGCGGCGATATTTCGGCGAGCATGACGCCCAGCCTTGCGGCGTCTGCGACATCTGCGGCGACCCGCCCCAGCTCTATGACGCGACTGTCCCGGCCCAGAAGGCGTTGGCGGCGGTGCAGCGGTTGGGCGGCCGGTTCGGGAGGGGTCGCGTCGTCGATCACCTGACCGCCCGCACCAAGGACGTGCAGCCGTGGGAGCAGCAACTGTCCACCTGGGGCATCGGACGCGAGATTTCGCTGAACAGCTGGCGCGAGATCGTCGATCACCTGCTGTTCGAAGGTCTGCTGGCCGAGGACCCCAATGACGGCAAGCCGCTGGTCGGGCTGGGCGATCCCGAGGCGGTGCGCGCCGTCTATCGCGGCGAGCGCCAGATCGAGGTGCGTCGCGCGCCTCTGAGGGCCGATACCGCCCCGCGCCGTCGTGACCGCTCTGGCGAAGGGCGCAATGCGGCGCTGGAGACGATGGACGCGGACGTCCGCGCCCGGTTCGAGGCGTTGCGCGCCTGGCGCCGCGACCGCGCCTCGGAACAGCACGTCCCGCCCTATGTCATTTTCCAGGACCGGACGCTGCTGGAGATCGCCCACGCCGAGCCGGGCGACCTGAACAGTCTGGGCGCCATTTCCGGCGTCGGTCAGTCGAAGCTGGATCGCTACGGCAAGGGCGTGCTGGAGGCGCTGGCCGCTCTCTAGAAGGCGTCAGACTTCCGGCTTGGGCGGGGCGGTGATGACTTCGACGTTGTCGTTCAGCAGATAGGACAGTTCCGACAGGGCTGTGGCGCGCTCGGCCGGGTTGGCGGCGGCCTGAACGGCCTGAACCTTCTTGGGCATGTCCTCGGAAATGCCGCGCAGGATGCATTTCAGGTCGCCGTCGGTGCCGCGTTCCTTCAGGATCAGGTGGCCCTGCATGTCCAGGGCGGCCAACTGTTCCGCCTGGGCTTTGAAGCCGGTGAAGGCCTGGCTGGTGAAGAAGGCGGCGTCGTCGGCGGCCTTGGCGGCGGCCCAGCCGTCGACCACGGCCTTCAGGCTGGCCGAGCGCGAGATGATGTCGGCGAACAGCGGCTCGCCCGCCACCGAGACCGGCGCGCCGGGCGCGGCGGCCGGCTGTTCGGCGGCCAGGGCCACCGAGGGATTGGACATCGCCAGAGCGATCGTGAGAGCAAGGCCGCAGGACATTTTAGGTGACTTCCTGTTTCAGCGTCCGCTGGGACGTTGAACCTGAATACGCCCCAGCCGTAAACGAGTGTTTACCCTGTCATTCCCGATGGAGACGACGATGACCCGCGACGCCGCCTGGACCGCGTTCGACCAAGCCGCCGCCGAGGCCGCCTCCGCGCGGATCGTGGATCAGTTCGCCGCCGATCCCGACCGGCTGGCGCGGATGTCGGTCGAGGCGGCGGGGCTCTATCTGGACCTGTCGAAACAGAGCTGGACCCGCGCAGCCTTCGACGCCTGTCTGGACCTGGCGCGCGCCAGCGACGTCGAGGGACGTCGCGCGGCCCTGTTCGCAGGCGAGGCCGTCAATCTGACCGAAGGGCGGGCGGTGCTGCACCCGGCTCTGCGCGCCGCGCCGGGCGCCGACTTCAAGGCCTTGGGCGAGCCGGTCTCGGCCGAGGTGGACGCCGTGCGAGCGGACATGAAGGCCTATGCCGACGCGGTGCGGTCGGGCGCCGAGGCGGGCGCGACGGGGCGCAAGTTCGAGGCGATCGTCCATGTCGGCATCGGCGGGTCGGACCTTGGGCCGCGCGTGGTTTGGGACGCGCTGCGCCCGCTGGACCCGGTCATCGACCTGCGCTTCGTCGCCAATATCGATCCGCGCGACATGGCCGAGGCCCTGACCGGCCTGGATCCCGAAACCACCCTGGTGGTGGTCGTGTCCAAGACCTTCACGACCCAGGAAACCTTGGCCAACGCCGAGGCGGCGAAAGCCTGGCTGGCGGCGTCCCTGCCGGCCGAGGGGATGACGAAACACTTCATCGGGGTGACGGCGGCGCCGGACAAGGCGGCGGCCTTCGGCTGTGGCCGCACCTTCGCCTTCCGGGACTGGGTCGGCGGGCGCTATTCCCTGTGGTCGGCGGTCAGCCTGTCGTGCGGCATCGCCCTGGGCTGGGACGTGTTCGAACGGATGCTGGCGGGTGCCGCCGCGATGGACGACCACTTCGTGTCGGCCCCGCTGGAGCGGAATGCGCCGATCCTGCTGGCTCTGGCCCAGGTGTTCAACGTCGATGGTCTTGACCGGCCCGCCCGCACCGTCGCCCCCTACGCCCACGCCCTGCGCCGCCTGCCGTCTTTCCTGCAGCAGCTGGAGATGGAATCGAACGGCAAGCGGGTGCACCGCGACGGCGCGCCGGTGACGCGCCAGACCTGCCCCGTCGTCTTCGGCGAGCCCGGCACCAACGGCCAGCACGCCTTCTTCCAGCAGATCCACCAGGGGCCGGAGATCGTCCCGGCCGAGTTCGTGATTGTCGCCAGGACGCATTCGGACGCGCCGGAATCGCCGCTCTGGTCCAACGCGCTGGCTCAAGGCCAGGCCCTGATGCTGGGCAAGACGACCGAGGCCGCCAAGGCCGAAGGTCTGGCTCAGGGGTTGTCGGAGGAGGAGGCGACACGCCTGGCGTCCCACCGCACCTTCACCGGCAACCGTCCGTCGACATCCATCGTCATGGATCGTTTGACGCCCCAGACCCTGGGCGCGCTATTGGCCCTGTATGAGCACAAGACCTTCGTCGAGGGCGTGATCTGGGACATCAACAGCTTCGACCAATGGGGCGTCGAACTGGGCAAGGTCCTGGCCAAGGCGATCCTGAAGGACGTCGACGCGGGCGGCCCCTCGATGGACCTGGATCCGTCCACGTCGGCTCTGATGAAACGCCTGATGGGCTAATGCGAAAAAGGCCCGACCGGGCGGTCGGGCCTTTCCTTTTGGAGATCCTCGCCGGTTACCAGCGACGATCGTAGCGATAGTCGCGGTCGTAGCGATCATAGCGCGAGTCGTAACGGCGGCCGTCGTAGCGGTAGTCATAGCCCGAGCGGCTGCGGTCGATGCCGTGCTCGCGCTCCCAGTGACCCTGGTTACGGTAGCATTGGCCGCCGCGGTAATATTCGCAGCCCGAGCCGCGGTTCGAGGATGCCACGGCTCCAACGGCCGCACCGGCCAAGGCGCCGCCGGCGATGTAACGACCGTCCCCGTTGCCGTAGAGGGCGCCGGCCAAGCCGCCGACCGCCGCGCCGATCAGGGCGTTGCGGCTGGTATTGTCGCGATCGCGCGACTGGGCCGAGGCCGGGGCGGCCATCAGGCTCAGGGCCACGACGGGGGCGGCGGCGACCGCAGTGATCTTCAGCAGCTTGGACATTTCGATCTCCTTCGTTCTCGGCCGATCTGCGCTTCCGGGACGGGAAGGCATCCAGCGTTGAAGCCGTTCTATCGCCGCCAGTTTGAACGACCCCGGAGGTCGACATTCATCTTCGGTTCATTTGTCACAGAGAATTCGCGCGGCGATCCATCGCCGCCGCTTGACGATGACCCTGCCTCTGCCTAACTCCCGCTCGCGTTAGCACTCTCGCTGGTCGGCTGCCAAAACGGCGATCGCGAGAGCGCCGCACACCGTTTCAAAAACGCCCCGATCCGGGGGTTTTACAGGGAGAAGTCCGATGGCGTTCCGTCCGCTCGGCGACCGCGTGCTGGTCAAGCGCGTTGAAGAAGAATCCAAGACCAAGGGTGGCATCATCATCCCCGACACCGCCAAGGAAAAGCCGCAGGAAGGCGAAGTCGTCTCCGTCGGCCCTGGCGCCCGCGACGACACCGGCAAGGTCAATGCTCTGGAGCTGAAGGCCGGCGACCGCATCCTGTTCGGCAAATGGTCGGGCACGGAAGTGAAGATCGACGGCGAAGACCTGATCATCATGAAGGAATCCGACGTCCTGGGCGTGCTGTCCTAAGCACCCGACGTCTGACGTTCTTCAATCAATCCATATAGATAGGAGCTGCCCGCATGGCTGCTAAAATCGTACAATTCAACACCGACGCGCGCGACAAGATGCTGCGCGGCGTCAACGTCCTCGCCAACGCCGTCAAGGTGACCCTGGGTCCCAAGGGCCGCAACGTCGTGATCCAGAAGTCCTTCGGCGCTCCGCGCTCGACCAAGGACGGCGTGTCGGTCGCCAAAGAGATCGAGCTGGAAGACGCCTTCGAGAACATGGGCGCCCAGATGATCCGCGAAGTCGCTTCGAAGACGAACGACAAGGCGGGTGACGGCACCACCACCGCAACCGTTCTGGCTCAAGCCATCGTGCAAGAGGGCCTGAAGGCCGTCGCCGCCGGCATGAACCCGATGGATCTGAAGCGCGGCATCGACAAGGCCGTCGGCCTGGTGCTGGAAGAGATCAAGACCAACTCCAAGCCGGTCTCCAACAACTCGGAAATCGCTCAGGTCGGCACCATCTCGGCCAACGGCGACTCCGAAATCGGTGAGCTGATCGCCCAGGCGATGGCCAAGGTCGGCAACGAAGGCGTCATCACCGTCGAGGAAGCCAAGACCGCCGACACCACCGTCGACGTCGTCGAAGGCATGCAGTTCGACCGCGGCTACCTGTCGCCCTACTTCATCACCAACGCCGACAAGATGGAGGCCCAACTCGAAGAGCCGCTCATCCTGCTGTTCGAGAAGAAGCTGACCTCGCTGCAAGCCATGCTGCCGATCCTGGAAGCCGTGGTTCAGTCGGGCCGTCCGCTGCTGATCATCGCCGAGGACATCGAAGGCGAAGCCCTGGCGACCCTGGTCGTCAACAAGCTGCGTGGCGGCCTGCGCGTCGCCGCCGTCAAGGCTCCGGGCTTCGGCGACCGCCGCAAGGCCATGCTGGAAGATATCGCCATCCTGACGGGCGGCCAGGTCATCTCGGAAGACCTGGGCATCAAGCTTGAGAGCGTCACGCTCGACATGCTTGGCAAGGCCAAGAAGGTCTCGATCACCAAGGACGACACCACCATCGTGGAAGGCGTCGGCGGCAAGGACGAGATCGAAGCCCGCGTGGCCCAGATCAAGCGCCAGATCGAAGACACGACCTCGGACTACGACAAGGAAAAGCTGCAGGAACGTCTGGCCAAGCTGGCCGGCGGCGTTGCAGTCCTGCGCGTCGGCGGTTCGACCGAAGTCGAAGTGAAGGAAAAGAAGGACCGCGTCGACGACGCCCTGAACGCCACGCGCGCCGCGGCTGACGAAGGCATCGTTCCCGGCGGCGGCATCGCCCTGCTGAAGGCCTCCAAGATCCTGGCCGACGTCAAGGGCGACAACGCCGACCAGAACGCCGGCATCGCCATCATCCGTCGCGCCCTGCAGGCTCCGATCCGTCAGATCTCGGAAAACGCAGGCGTCGAAGGCTCGATCGTCGTCGGCAAGGTGCTGGAAAACGACCAGTCCTCGTTCGGCTTCAACGCGCAAACCGAAGAGTACGGCGATCTGGTGCAGATGGGCGTCATCGACCCGGCCAAGGTCGTTCGCACCGCTCTGCAAGACGCCGCTTCGGTGGCCGGCATCCTGATCACGACGGAAGCCGCCGTCGCCGACGCCCCCAAGAAGTCGGGCGGCGCTGCGGCTCCTGACATGGGCGGCATGGGCGGCATGGGCGGCATGGACTTCTAAGCGGAAGGGCGGCCTTCGGGCCGCCCGGACGCCCCGGCGAAGGCCGGGGTCCAAGTTAACCGACGCTGAAATGCAGAAGGGCGGGACCGCAAGGTCCCGCCCTTTTTGTTTGCCTATCCTCTCTGCGAAGCGGGGAGGGTGTGGCTGTTTCAAAACTCCGAAATCGCGCCCGGCTTGCGGGACCGCGTCTTCAGCCACATCACGCCCAGGAGGTCCGAGACCGAGGCGCGCAGGCGGCCCCAGTTGGTGTATTTCGAGCGACCAACCTCGCGGTGGCGGTGATCCACGTCGAGATACTGGTTCTTGAACCCCTCGCGGATCATCAGGGCCGGCAGATAGCGGTGGATGTGATCGAAGTAGGGCAGCCGCAGGAAGACGTCGCGGCGGAAGGCCTTCAGCCCGCAGCCGGTGTCGTCGGCGTCATCGCCCAGCAGTTTGCGGCGGATGCGGTTGGCCCAGATGGAGGCTTGGCGTTTGGCCTCTGTGTCCTGGCGCTTGGCGCGACGACCGCCGACCAGGCCCACATCGCCGGGGGCGGCCAGAAGCGCATCGACCAGGCGAGGCGCATCAGCCGGCGGGTTCTGGCCGTCGCCGTCCATCGTCACCACGACCGGCGCGCGCGCGGCCAGGACGCCGGTTCGAACCGCCCGGCTCTGGCCCGCATTGGTCCCGTGGGCCAGGACGCGCAGCGCCGGCAGTTCGGCCATGGCGGCCTTCAGCTCGGCCAGGGTCGCGTCCCTGGACGCATCGTCCACGAAGATCATCTCGTACGAACGGCCGGCGAAGGCGGCGGCGATCTCGCGCGCCAGCGGCACGGCGGCGCCCGCCTCGTCATGGACGGGAACGACGACGGAGATTTCGGGCGTTTCGGGGGTCATCGGCGCTCCATAGAGGATAACGAGAGCTTAGGGGAGACGGCTGACGCAGGCGTGGTCGCCGTGTAAGGAGTCTGGAATGAAGACTTTCGATCTGGATGGCCGCATCGCCGGCTGGCGCGGGCCGGTTCTCGCGGCCCTGCTGACGCTGATCGCCGGGCTGCCGGGCCTGCTGCTGCTGCCGCCGCTGGATCGCGACGAGAGCCGGTTCGCCCAGGCTACGTCCCAGATGCTGGAAAGCGGCGACTATGTCGATATCCGCTATCAGGACGAGCCGCGCTGGAAGAAGCCGGTCGGCATCTACTGGATGCAGGCGATCGCCGTGGGCCTGACCTCGGATGTCGAAGACCGCGAAATCGCGCCCTATCGCATCCCGTCCCTGCTGGGCGCCATGCTGGCGGCCTGGGCCGTGGCCTGGGCCGGCTCGGCCATGCTGGGCAGCCGGGTCGGCTTCTTCGGCGGGGCCATCATGGGGGCGACCTTCCTGCTGTCGACCGAGGCCGGGATCGCCAAGACCGACGCCATGCTGTGCGGGGCGACGACCCTGGCCATGGCGGCGCTGGCGCGCATCTATATGGCGACGAAGGCGGGCGAACGGCCGATCCGGCCGCACAAGCTGCTGTTCTGGATCGGGATCGGGCTGTCGATCCTGATCAAGGGACCGATCGGGTTCCTGGTCGTGGCCCTGGCGATCATCGCCCTGTCGATCTGGGATCGGAACGTCAAATGGCTGTATCGCCTCGGCTGGGGGTGGGGCCTGCCGCTGGTCGCCCTGATGGTCGGACCGTGGGCCATCGCCATCACCATCGCCACCGACGGCGGTTTCTGGCGCGAGGCCATCGGCGGGGACCTGGCGCCCAAGATCGCCGGCGCGCACGAAAGCCATTCGGGTTTCCCCGGCATGTATCTGCTGCTGGCGCCCCTGCTGTTCTTCCCCTCGACCCTGCTGTTGCCCGCCGCCGTCTCGACGGGCTGGAGCCGACGCGCCGAGCCGGCGATCCGGTTCCTGGTCTGCTGGCTGGTCCCGGGCTGGCTGATGTTCGAACTGGCCCCGACCAAGCTGTGGCATTACACCCTGCCGACCTTCGGAGCGCTGGCCCTGCTGGCCGCCGCCGCCCTGGCCCAGCCCATCGGCAAGGTCTCGCGGATCACCGGGGCGGTGCTGGGCGCGTTCGCGGCCCTGCTGATCATCGGCATCACCGTCTATGGCTTGACCGTCTATGGCACCTCGACGGCCCAGACCTGGGCGGCGCTGACGGTGGTCATGGCGCTGGCGGCGGGGGCGATGGGGGGCTTCCTGCTGCTGAACCGCGCGCCGGTCGCAGCGCTGGTCGCTTCGTTGGCCTTCGGGATCGTGGCGCACGCGGCCCTGTCGGGCACGATCCGCCAACTGCGGCCCCTGGCCATCGCGCCCCAGCTTGAAAAGGCGCTGGAGGCGGCGGACCTGCACCCGCGTCAGGGCCGCACGCCGGGGCCGGTGGCGATCACCGGTTTCCATGAACCCAGCTTCGTCTTCCTGACCGGACGCGACACCGATCTGACCGACGCCCAGGGCGCGGCCGAGGCCCTTGCCGATGGGCGGCCCGCCATCGTCGAGGGACGTGACGCTGACGCCTTCCGGGCGGCTGCGGCGCGTCTGGGCGTGTCCGGTCGCGCGGTCGGGACGGTCAACGGCTACAACTATTCGGCAGGCGATCCGGTCAGCCTGACCGTCTATGCGCCGCCGCCCCGAAACGGGAACGGGAACGCCGCAGCGGGAGCCGAGTGATGGGCCGCTTCATCCAGATCGTCGAAGTCGGGCCGCGCGATGGGCTGCAGAACGAAAAGGCGGTGCTTGAGCCCGCGGTCCGCGCCGATCTGGTGCGGCGGCTCGAGCAGGCGGGGGCGAAGCGGATCGAGGCCGTCTCTTTCGTCCATCCCAAATATGTGCCGCAGATGTCCGGCGCCGAGGAGGTCATGGCCGCCCTGCCGCACGAGGCGGGGCGCAGCCGCATTGGCCTCGTGTTGAACGGCAAGGGCTATGACCGGGCGCTGGCGACCGGGGTGGACGAGGTCAATGTCTCGGTCGCCGCCACCGACGGCTTCGGCCTGAAGAACCAGGGCTTGGCGGTGAAGGATCAACTGGCCATGCTGGGCGAGATCGTCGCCCGCCGTCACAACGCGGAGGCCAGCGAGGGCGCGCAGTCGCTGTCGGCCATGATCTCTTGCGTCTGGGGCTGTCCGTTCGACGGCGAGGTTTCCGTCGACCAGGTCGCGGACATGGTCGGCGCCATCGCCGAGATGGGCGTCGGCGAGATCGGTTTGGCCGACACCATCGGCGCGGGCGATCCCTGGGCGGTGACGAAAAAGGTCGAGGCGGCCAGGGCGGCCGCGCCCGACGCGACCCTGCGTCTACATTTCCACGACACCCGCAACACCGGCCTGGCCAACGCCTATGCCGGCGTCGAGGCGGGGATCGACGTGCTGGACGCCTCGGTCGGGGGAATCGGCGGCTGTCCGTTCGCGCCGGGCGCCACGGGAAACATCGCCACCGAGGACCTGGTCTATATGCTGGCGGGGGGCGGGTTCGAGACCGGCTATGACCTCGACGCCCTGATCGCGACGGCGCGCTGGATCGGCGAGGCCATCGGCCGGCCGGCGCCGTCAGCGCTCAGCCGGGCAGGTGGATTTCCCAAGGCTTGAACCTTTGTGGCGGTGTTTCGCAAACGGCGCTAAATCAGGGTGAATAGGCGTAGCCGTTGGACCGGCTGCGAAGAGGACCGTCCATGCTGCTCGCCATTCCGCTGCTGCTGATCCCGGTGGTGCTCTACAATATTGTGGTGCTGTTCGGCGCGCCGAGCGGGGCGGGGATGGTGCAGGCGGACGTGCTGCTACGCGATCCGCTGTTCTCGATCACCATGACCTCGGGCGCGCAATGGACGATCGGGTCCGGCGACTTGATCCTGCTTCTGGGTCTGATCCTGCTTTTCTTCGAGCTGGTGAAGTCGACCTCCAGCCAGCGGATCGCCATCATCAATCACGCCTTGTCGATGATCCTGTTCATCGGCGTGCTGGTGGAGTTCCTGCTGCTGCCGGGGTTCGCGACCTCGACCTTCTTTCTGATCGTGATCATGATCCTGCTGGACGTCCTGGCCGGGTTCATCGTGACCATCATCGCGTCGCGCAAGGATTTCGATTTCGGCGGGGCGTAAGCCGAACGGCCTCAAGTCGCGCAAAGCGCGGTAGGCCCTAAGAAACATGCGCTCAAGCAGCGCGAAGCGCGGTAGCGCTTACGAAAATGCCGTGAAGATCAAGGCGACGACGGCGACGTCGAAGGCTTTGGCGGCGAGGGCGAAGACGGCGGGCATGGGCGGGTCCGGCTGAGAGCGTTCTGCCTCGCCCCCAGCAAACCCCGTGCCGCCCGAGCGGCGTCAGCTCAGATGTCGGTCTTGGCGGTCTTGCCTGTTTTCGGACGACGCTCGGCCGCGCCCGAATATTCGGTTCCGAGGTAGGCGGAGCGGGCAGCATCCAGCACCGGCGGGCCGCCGCGCAGGCCGCGTTTCTGCCCGCTCTGGCCCATCTGCTGGGCCACGAAGGCGGCGGCGCCGGGCTCGGGCGTCGGCAGGACGGCAGCTCTTGCCGGGGCCGGTTGGGGCTCGACGATCTCAGGCGCATCGACGGGGACCAGGGCGCGCGAGGCGGATCGGGCGCGCCGCTCGCGCTCGCGGCGTTCGCCTTCGCGGCGATCCACGCGGTCCGGTCCGCCGACGGCCTGGATCCGGTCGGTCATTTGCCCTTGCCGCCCGCCAGCTTTTCGATCTGACGGCGCATCTCGTCCATCTGGCGACGCATCTCGTCCAAGGCGTCAGGCGCCTCCGGCGGCGGGGCCGGCTCGGCCTTGTCATCGGACGCGGCGGGCGTCGGTTCGGCGCGGGGATAGGTGAAGGCCGGGAACATCTGCATGGCGCGCTCGAACATCGCCATATTGGCGCGCGCGGCGTCCTCCATCAGGGTCGCGCCCGCGCCGGTTCCGAAGGCGCGGCCCATCTGACTGGCGAACTGCTCCTGCTGACGACCGAAGTTGGCCAAGGACATCTCCAGATAGGAGGGCAGGACGCCCTGCATCTGACCGCCGTAGAAGCCGATGAGCTGGCGCAGGAACTGAACCGGCAGCAAGGCCTCGCCCCGGCTCTCTTCCTCGAAGATGATCTGGGTCAGGATCTGGCGGGTCAGGTCGTCGTTGGTCTTGGCGTCATAGACGACGAACTCCGTCCCCTCGCGCACCATGGTCGCCAGATCTTCCAGCGTCACATAGGCGCTGGTCCGCGTGTTGTAGAGCCTGCGGTTCGCATACTTCTTGATGACGACCTGAGCGCTGTCGCCGGTCTTTCCACCCTTGGTCTTTTCGTCAGCCACGCTTGTTCTCGCGATGTTGCAACGCGTCACTATCCTCCGTTGCGACGCGATGCGCCAGAGGGGGCGAAACCGGCGGGAACGGACGGTCGATCAGTGGCTCATGGCCGGGGCCAGCACGACGCCGACCAGCACCGCCGTCCAATGTACGGTCGCTCCGGTGACGACGAAGCCGTGCCAGATGGCGCGGCGGAACTTCACGCGCGGGCTGATGAAGACGAAGACCCCGGCGGTGTAGATCAGGCCGCCGATGACCAGCAGGGCCAGAGCGATCGGATGCACCGTCTCGACCATCGGCTTCAGGGCCGCGACCGCCAGCCAGCCGAAGACGACGTAGACGCCGCTCCAGAACTTGTCCGAGATGCGCGGCGCGAACAGCTTCACCCCGGCGCCGAGGAAAGCCAGGGTCCAGATCAGGGTGGTGAAGCCGATGGCCCACAGACCCTCGAACCGCTGGGTGGTGAAGGGAGTGTAGCTGCCCGCGATCATCAGAAAGATCGCCGCCTCGTCCAGTCGCCGCAGCACGGGCCGCGCGGCGCAGGGGTTGGTCCAGTTGTAGATGGTCGAGGCCGTCAGCATGCCGACGAGGCACAAGGCGTAGATGGCGGTCGCCATCACGCCGCCGATCCCCGCATAGACCCCGGCCAGACCCGCCAGGATGATGCCGCCGACCGCCGCAAGCATCAGGCCGACGACGTGGACCCACAGATCCGCCAGCTTTTCCGCGCGCGTCGGATAGTGCTCGATCATGTCCAGCTCGTCCGGCGTGCAGACGTGGGTGACAAGACGTTTCAGCGTGCGCAGCATGGACCTTCCAATCCGTCGATCGCCTCTATCGTTCCGCGACAATGCGCCGACAGGGTGACGATTGGCTGAATCGCGCCCTGTCGATGTCGTCGCAGGTGACGAACGCGCTGCAATGCGGCAAAACGGTCACGCCGAGTTATTCTCCAAAGAGTGAAATCCCATGACCGACGTCGTCATCGTTTCCGCCGCGCGCACCCCGGTCGGCTCCTTCCTGGGCGCCCTGTCGTCCCTTCCGGCGTCCAAGCTGGGCGAGATCGCCATCAAGGCGGCGCTGGAACGGGCCGGTGTTTCCGGCGATGAGGTTGACGAGGTGATCCTGGGTCATGTGTTGCAGGCCGCCGCGGGTCAGGGCCCGGCGCGCCAGGCCGCCGTGGGCGCGGGCGTTCGAAAGGAAGCCGCCGCCTGGAGCCTGAACCAAATCTGCGGTTCGGGCCTTCGCGCCGTCGCCATCGCCGCCCAGCAGATCGCTCTGGGCGACGCCAGGATCGTGGTCGCCGGCGGCCAGGAGAGCATGAGCCAGGCGCCGCACGCCCAACAGCTTCGCAACGGGCACAAGATGGGCGACGTCGCCCTGATCGACACCATGGTCAAGGACGGCCTGTGGGACGCCTTCAACGGCTATCACATGGGTCAGACGGCCGAGAACATCGCCGAAAAATGGTCCATCAGCCGCGAGGCGCAGGACGAATTCGGGCTGGCCAGCCAGCACAAGGCCGAGGCGGCCCAGAACGCCGGCAAGTTCGAAGACGAGATCACGCCGGTCGTCATCCCCGGCCGCAAGGGCGATGTGACGGTCGACAAGGACGAATACATCCGCCACGGCGCGACGCTTGAGCTGATGCAGAAGCTCAAACCCGCCTTCACCAAGGACGGCAGCGTCACCGCCGCCAATGCCTCCGGGCTGAACGACGGGGCCGCCGCCCTGGTGCTGATGAGCGCCGACGAGGCCAAGGCGCGCGGGCTGGAGCCGCTGGCCCGCATCGCCTCCTACGCCACCGCCGGCGTCGATCCGTCGATCATGGGCACGGGACCGATCCCGGCGTCCAAGAAGGCGCTGGAAAAGGCGGGCTGGAGCGTCGCCGATCTGGATCTGGTCGAGTCCAACGAGGCCTTCGCCGCCCAGAGCCTGTGCGTGGTCAAGGAGCTGGGTCTCGACCCGGCCAAGGTCAACGTCAACGGCGGCGCCATCGCCATCGGCCACCCCATCGGCGCCTCGGGCGCGCGCATCCTGACGACGCTTCTGTTCGAGATGAAGCGCTCGGGCGCGAAGAAGGGTCTGGCGACCCTGTGCATCGGCGGCGGCATGGGCGTGGCCCTGTGCGTCGAGCGCGCGTGACCTGACGTCATCGCCCATGCGGGCGAGGCTTTATCGCGCCATTACTGCTGATCCGGACGCCGCCGTAATGGCGGCGTCCGGCGTGATGTTCACCCCCAGGGGCCGCGCGGCTCGCTCGGGGTGGTCGGGACACCAGTGGTGGTGAAACCGGCAGCCGGTCGCGGCTGGGTCAGATCCGCCGTTTGGGCGCGGGACTGCATGCCCATCTTCGCGCCCAGTTCCATCAAGGCCCGGACGCGGTTTCCCGTCGCGGGATGGGTCGAGAACAAGTTGTCCGCGCCACGGCCCGCCAGCGGATTGATGATGAACATCTGACCCGAGGCCGGATTGCGCTCGGCCGTCTGATTGGTGATCCGCCGGGCGTAGGCGTCGATCTTCTGCAGGGCCGAAGCCAGGGCCTGGGGATCGCCGGCGATTTCGGCGCCGACGCGGTCGGCCTCATATTCGCGGCCCCGGCTGATGGCCATCTGCACCAGACCGGCGGCCATGGGCGCCAGCAGCATCAGGGCGATCGTGCCGATAATGCCGCCCGGCCGCTCGCGGTCGTTGCCGCCGAAGAACAGGGCGAAGTTGGCGAGCGCCGCGATGGCGCCGGCGATGGTCGCCGTCACCGTCATGATCAGGGTGTCGCGGTTCTTCACATGGGCCAGCTCGTGCGCCATCACCCCGCGCACCTCCTCGCGCGTCAGCATGTCCAGCAGGCCGGTGGTGGCGCAGACGGCGGCGTTCTCGGGGTTTCGGCCCGTGGCGAAGGCGTTGGGCTGATCATTGGGAATAATGGCGACCTGCGGCTGGGGCAGGCCGGCGTCGCGGGCCATCTGGCGCACGTCGGCGACATAGTTCCTGACCACGGCGTTCGGGTGCTGCTCGTCGACCGGCTGGGCCCGGTACATCTTCAGCACGATCTTGTCGGCGTTCCAGTAGCTGAACAGATTCATCCCGCCCGCGAACAGCAGGGCGATCGCCATGCCGGTCGCGCCGCCGATCAGATAGCCGACCCCTGCGAACAGGGCCGTCATCGCCGCCAACAGAATGAAGGTCTTCAGATGGTTCATCGCGGTTCCATTCCCGATCCGTCTGGCGTCCCGGGCTTGAACCTCTATTTGAGAGAAGGCGCATCAAGCCTCAAGGGAGCCGCCCTGTGACCGAACATCCCACCCTGGCGCCGAATGACGCCGACGAAACGCCGGCTGCGGCGCCCGTCTTCAACGCCGACGTGCCCCACGCCACGCCTGAACGGCCGCTCAGCGAGGCCGCGCGGCGCGCGCTTCAGGAAGCGGCGGATCGTCGCGCGGCGGAAACGACCGTTCAGGCGGACACGGAATACGGCGGTCCGACCGGCCCCGAACCGACCCGTTTCGGCGATTGGGAGAAGAAGGGCCTGGCGATCGATTTCTAACCCGCCGAGCCTGCTGCAACGGGCGCAAAGGTTAACCACGCCTTAAGAAACAGGCGCCGGACTTGCCAGTGTCGGGACAACTCAGAGGAGTCTGTCCCGTGACGATACAGTCGATACTTACCGCCGCGTCGGCGGCTCTGCTGCTCTCCGCAGCGCCCGCTCTGGCCGGTGGTCCCGGTCACGGGGGTTATGGCGGCGGCCACCCCGGCGGCGGCTGCGGCGGGGGATGCGGCGGCGGCGGTCACTATGGCGGCGGCAACTACAACGCCAATCACAACGTCAATGTGAACGTGAACGGCGGCGCCTACGCCAATGCCAACGCTAACGCCTATGCGAGCGCCTCCAGCTATTCGGCGAGCAGCGCCCGATCCTATTCCAGTTCGTCCAGCTTCCAGCGCGGCTATGTCGGCGGCGGCACGACCTATGTCGGAAGCGGCGGCTATTCGGACGGCTACTACGGCGGCGGCTATGTCGGCGGCGTCAGCGCGACCTCGGTTCTGGTCGGTCGCCCGCCGGTCAGCGCTCCGGTCGGCTATCCGGTCTATGGCTTCGGCCGTGACTATATCGGCTGGCGTCCGTACCCGGGCCGTCCGGTCGACTGCAACTGCCGTCCGCCGGTTCGCCCGCCGGTTCGCTACGAACACCGCTATGAGCAGCATTACGAGCAGGGTTACGTCGATCAGCCGCCGGTCTATGTCCAGGCGCCGCCCGTCCAGATCGCGCCGCAGCGCATCTATGTCGCGCCTTCGCAGGTCAGCATGGCGCCGCCCCAGATCGAGATGGGACCGCCCACCTATATCGAACAGCCGCCCATCTATGTGCAGGCGCCGCCGGTGAACATCGGGCCGCAACGCGTTCAGGTGGCTCCGTCGCAGGTGAACCTGGCCCCGGCCCAGGTCGATGTCGGCCCGCCCGTCTATGTCGATCAGGCCCCGGTCTATGTGCCGTCGGCGCCCGTCGACATCGGTCCGCAACACATCCAGGTCGCCCCGGCCCAGGTCAATGTCGCGCCTGCCCAGGTCGAGGTTGGCGGCCCGGTCTATGTCGATCAGTCGCCGGTCTATGTGCAGTCCGCGCCGGTCAATGTGGCCCCGGCCCAGGTCTATGTTGCGCCGCCGGAAGTGAACACGGCCCCGCCGCCTTCTCCGCCCCCGCCGCCGACGTCGGGCTACTACGGCGACCTGCCGCCGCCCGAGGCGCCCGCGCCCCACGCCCCGCCGCGTCACGGCTATGCCCAGGAGCCGGGTGAGCGCGGCTGATCGCCTCGCGCGAGAGCAACCGAAGACGAACGGTCGCCCTGGTCTGTCTCAGATCAGGGCGATCTGCTGTGCGATCTCTTGCGCGGCCGCGCGCGGATCGCTCGACGCCGTGATCGGCCGGCCGATCACCAGATGGGTCGCGCCGGCTTCAAGCGCCGCCTGTGGCGTCGCCGCTCGCGCCTGGTCGTCCAGCGCGGCGCCGACCGGGCGCACGCCGGGCGTCACGATCAGGAAGTCGGGCCGGCCAGCCTCGACCGCCAGAGCCCGAGCGCGGGCCGCCTCATGCGGGCTGGAGACGACGCCGTCGATCCCGGCCTCCAGCGCCTGACGCACGCGCCGTTCGACCAGATCGGCCGGCGACAGGCTGTGGTCGTCGGCGGCCAAATCCTCGGCCTTCAGGCTGGTCAGGACCGTAACCCCCAGCACCTTCATCTTCGAGCCCGCCGCGCCGCGCGCCGCCGCCGCCATGACCTGGGGCCGCGCATGGACCGTCAGCAGGTCGCAGTCGGCGCCCGCCAGATTGGCCGTCGACTTCTCCACGGTCGCGCCGATGTCGTGCAGTTTCCAGTCCAGGAAGATCTTTCGCCCGTGCGCCTTCAGCTCACGCGCCAGCGCCATGCCATCGACCGCGAACAGTTGCAGTCCGACCTTGTAGAAGCCGATCGCATCGCCGATCCGCTCAGCCAGTGCGGCCGCCTCGGCCGTCGTCGGCACGTCCAGGGCGCAGATGATCCGCTCGTCGGGCGCACGATCGGAGGCGGTTTGGGGATCGGTCATCGACGGACTCGCGCTGAGCGGCTATGCCGGACACGAGGGCGCGTCGGCAGGGCGGCGTGATGGATTGAGGGCGAGGGCAGGCGATGAACGCAGTCGACTTGGGTGTCAACCTGTTCGTGACCCTGTTCGCCCTGCTGGACCCGATCGGCAATCTGCCGATCTTCGCCGCCGCGACGGCCGGGGCGACCCTGCGTCAGCGGATTTCGGTCTCGGCCCTGATCTGCGCCTTCGCCGCCGTTTTCCTGGCCTTCTTCCTGTTCACGGGCCTGGGCCTGTTGCAGTTCTTCGGCATTTCGCTGGCGGCGTTTCGCATCGCGGGCGGCATACTGCTGCTGTTCCTGGGTCTGGACATGGCGCGCGGCGACTTCCTGGCCATGTTCGCCGACAAGGATGCGCTGGCGGATTCCAAGGACGTGCGCGGCTATGCCCGCAGGCGGTTCCAGCGTCTGGTCGTGCCCTTCGCCATTCCGCTGATGATCGGCCCCGGCGCCATTTCGGCGGTCATCATTCAGGCGGGCGAGGCGGCCAAGCTGGGCTACGCCGGGACCATGGGGTCGCTGGTGGCGATCGCGGCGGCCTGCGCCGTCTCCTTCGTCTGTTTCGCCCTGACCGGGTCGCTCAGCCGCCTGCTGGGCGAGGTTGGGATGGCGATCATCGTCAAGGTGCTGGGCCTGATCCTGTGCGCCCTGGCGATCCAGTTCATCCTGCTGGGCCTGGGCGAGGCCATCCCCGGCATGATCTCCGGCGCCGTGACGACGCCCTATCCGGCGACGAAATAAGGGGTCAGTCCGCGTCGTCCTCGATGGCGTGGATGTCATCGTCGGTCAGACCGAGGTGGTGGCCGATCTCATGGATCAGGACGTGGGCGATCAGTTCGCCGATCCCCACGTCGCCGCGCTCGCACCATTCGTCCAGGATGGGACGGCGATAAAGAAAGACCCGCGACGGCTCGGCCGCCGGGCCCAGGCTGTCGCGCCGGCCGATGTCCACGCCATGGTACAGGCCCGTCAGCTCGAACGGATCCTCGATCTCCATCTCGGCCAGCGTCGCCTCGTCGGCGAAGTCATCGATGCGGATGACCACCTCGCCCGCCGCGTCTTTGAACGGTCTGGGCAGGGCGTCGAACGCCTCCTGCGCCAGGCGGGCGAAGTCATCGAGGGAGGGAGCGATCGGGTCGGTCATGTCCGCGATATCACAGCCCCGACGCCCTGCCGCAACGGGGCGCGATGACGCGATTACGAGACTGCCGCTTTTTCGCGCGCTTGGAGTATGGTTAGCGAATCGGGGCTGAGACTCTTCTCCAGGGACACGAATGGCCGAGGCCGACATCGCCTATGTCGCCACAGCGGGCGCAGCCGGACTGGCCATGGCCGTCAGCGCCTGGGCCTTGCTGCTGCGTGGGCGTTTGCATGAAACCGCCGTCGCCGCCGAGCGCGAGCGGGTCGAGGCCCTGGCCGACCTCAGCCGCCATGACGCCATGCTGCGCGCCTTCGACGACGTCAGCCTGGCCCTGACGCCGGATGGGCAGGCGGCCGGTCTGCCGATCGGTTCGGCCGAACTGATCGCGCGGCTGGCGGGTGAGGACGCCGAGGCCGGGGCCGCCGTCCTGAACAAGCTCCGGATCACCCACGGCGCCCTGATCGACGCCCTGGTTCACGAAGGTCAGGCGTTCGAAGGTCTGGTCGCGCTGGACGATGTGGAGCCTTGGCGGATCGAGGGACGGGTCGCGGGCGGTTCGGCCTGGCTGCGGCTGTCGCCCGCCTCGCGCTTCACCCTGACCGGGGCGGATGCGACCGAAAGCGGCCTGGCCCTGTTGGGCGACGCCTCGCCGACCCCGACTTGGGTCGTGGACGGGACCGGCAAACTGGCCTGGGCCAACCGCGCCTGGCTGAACGAGACCAATGCCGAGAGCATCGACGACGCCGTCGAAAAGGGCGTGTCCTTCGACCGCGGCGCCGACGCCCTGGTCGCCGAGGCCGCGCGGCTGGGCGTGCGACAGGAGGGCTTCCGCTGGACGACCGGCGGGGGCGCGCGGCGCGCCTGGCGCATCATCGCCGAACCGGCGGGCGGCGGCGCCGTCACCGCCTTCGCCATCGAGGTGACCGAGGCGGAAGAGACGCGCGACACCCTGCGCCGCCACGTCGACGCCCATGACGAAACGCTGAACCACCTGGCCGACGCCGTCGCCATCTTCGGCCCGCAAAAGCGGCTGGCCTTCCACAATACCGCCTTCCAGACCCTGTTCGACATCGACGCGGCCTGGCTGGACGAACGTCCGACCCATGCCGAGCTGCTGGACCGCCTGCGCCAGCGTCGCAGCCTGCCCGAGGTCGTCGACTACGCCGGCTGGAAGGCGCGGGAGCTGGAGTTCTATGGCGCGTCGGAGGCTTCGCCGGACGACAGCTGGTCCCTGCCGGACGGGCGCACCCTGCGCGTCGTGCGCCAGCCGCACCCGCTGGGCGGCATTCTGCTGATTTTCTCGGACATCACCGACGAGCTGAAGCTGCGCAGCCGCTTCAACGCCCAGATCCAGGTCCAGCGCGCAACGCTGGACAAGCTGAACGACGCGGTGGCCGTGTTCGGCTCGGACGGCCGGCTGCGGCTGCACAATGAGGCGTTCGAGACCTTCTGGAACCTGTCGGCGGACAAGATCGCGACAGCCTCGGATTTCGACACCCTGGCCGAACTGTGCAAGGCGGTGCTGCCCGATCCCGCCCTGTGGCTGGGGCTGAAGGCGCGCGTCGCCGATCCCGATCCCGAAAGCCGCGTCGCCATCTCGGGCGAGGGCCGGACCGTGGACGGTCGCGTCGCCGCCTGGCAGACCCGCCCCCTGCCGGACGGCGCGACCCTGGTCGCCTTCTCGGACGTGACGGCCCGACGCGGGCTGGAGCAGGCGCTTGTGCAGCGCGAGCAGGCGCTAGCCGAAAGTCAGGCGCTGAAGCGCGAGTTCGTGGGCAGCGTCTCCTATGAGCTGCGCACGCCGCTGACGACCATCGTCGGCTATTCCGAACTGCTGGAGACGATGGGCGACCTGCCCGAGCGCAGCCGCCAGCACGCGGGCGCCATCCGCATCGCCGCCAGCCAGCTGGCCCGCTCCATCGACGACGTGTTGGACATGGCCCAGATCGACGCCGGCGAGATGGAGCTGTCGCTGGGCGACCTCAGGGTCTGCGACCTGTTGAGCCAGGCCGCCGAAAAGGTCCGAGCGCGGGTCGAGGGACGCGGCGCCACACTCACCGTTTCCTGTCCTGCCGATCTCAAACCCATCCGCGCCGACGAACACCGTATCGGCCAGGCGCTGGATCATCTGCTGGAGAATGCGACGCGCGCCGTGTCCGAAGGCGGGGCGGTTGAGCTGAAAGCCGAGGCCGGCCCGTCCGAAATCCGCCTGACGGTGTCGGACACCGGGCGCGGCATTCCCTATCACCTGCAGGCCCACGTCTTCGACCGCTTCGTGCGGCGCGAGAGGGGCGGTCCCGGCGTGGGTCTGGCCCTGGTCAAGGCCCTGGTCGAACTGCACGGCGGCTGGGCCGAGGTCGAAAGCGAGCCGGGCAAGGGCGCCGCCTTCATCCTGCATCTGCCGCTGGGCGCCGCGACCACCGCCGCCGCGCCCGAGCTTCAGCTGGAAATCTAGCGCCGCGAGGCCTTCGAGGCGTCCCGCGCCGGGCCGAACTCGGCGCCCGCGTTCCAATCCGGCCACTGATCGCCGTCCGTCAGCTCGCGACCGACGGCGTAGATCAGGGCGACATCGGCGGCGGCGGCGTCCATCGTCCAGGTCGAATCCCATTCGTCCGTGGGCTGATGATAGCGGTTCTGGACGTAGTCGCGGCTGGCCGCGCTGGCGCCGGTGAAGCCCGCCGCCGGGAACAAGGCCGGCACGCCCTTCAGCGCCAGCGGGAAATGGTCCGAACGATAGAAGGCCCCGGCCTGGGGCGCCGGATCGGCGATCAGGGTGCGGCCCGTCTCGGTCGCGTGGCGCGCCAGAATGTCGTCCAGCTGGTTCTTGCCCTTGCCGATGACGACGACGTTGGGGTCGATCTCGGTCCCCGGCAGCAGGCTGTCGACGTTGATGTTGGCGACC
This sequence comes from Brevundimonas vesicularis, assembly GCF_044807075.1. GTDB lineage: Bacteria > Pseudomonadota > Alphaproteobacteria > Caulobacterales > Caulobacteraceae > Brevundimonas > Brevundimonas vesicularis_G. The sequence continues at coordinate 273,983 of NZ_CP085234.1, read as the reverse complement.
GTGGTCTCCAGCGGCCAGACCGGGTTGGCGGCGTAATAGGTTGAGCCCAGGAGGCCCGCCTCCTCGCCCGACCAGGCGGCGAAGACGACCGATCGTTTGGGGCGCGGACCTTCGGCGAAGGCGTGGGCCAGTTCCAGCAGGGCCGCGACGCCGGTCGCATTGTCCACCGCCGCATTATAGATCTTGTCGCCCTGGGCGTTCGGCGTTCCGACGCCGTAGCCGTCCCAGTGGGCGCCGTACATGACGGTCTCGTTCGGGCGTTCCGAACCGGGAATGCGGGCGATGACGTTCTTGGTCTCCACCTTGTCGGCGATCTGGCCGAAATCGACGCTCATCGTCAGGCCGGGCAGGACGACGGGCTTGAAGTCGGCCTTGCGGGCGCTGTCCTTCAGGGCGGCGAAATCGAGGCCGGCGGCGGTGAACAGCTCTTCCGCCTTGGCGCGTTGGATCCAGCCCTGGAACGCCGCGCGCTCGGCGTCGGGGTCAGCGCGCACGATGTCGAACTTGGGCGCGGCCGATGAGTTCTGCAGCGTCGACCAGGGATAGCCGGCGCCGGCCGTCTCATGCACCACCAGCACGCCCGCCGCGCCACGACGACCCGCCTCCTGGAACTTGTAGGTCCAGCGGCCATAGAAGGTCATGGCGTTTCCGTCGAACTTGCCCGCGACCGGATCGCCGTCGGGCGCCTGGAAGTCGGGATCGTTGACCAGGACGACGATGACCTTGCCGCGCACGTCCACGTCCTTGAAATCGTCCCACTGGCGCTCCGGCGCCGTGGCGCCATAGCCGACGAAGACCACGGGCGCGTCGGTCACGGTGATGTGGTTGGTCGGCCGGTCGCTGGACACCAGGACATCGGGACCGCGCTCCAGGCTGATGGTCTTGCCGCCGACGGTCGCGGCGACGGTCGCCGGACCGTCCTGGCGCGTGCGCGACAGATGGGCGACCTGGACGAAGGCGCCGTCTGGCCCACCGCCTTGGGCCCCCGCGGCCTTGAACTGTTCGACCAGCCAGGCGACGGTCTTTTCCTCGCCGGCTGAGGCGGGGGCGCGGCCTTCGAACTCGTCCGACGCCAGGACCCGAACCGACTCATTCATCCGCGCGGCGTCGATGTTCGGCGTCGTCTCCTGCGCCAGGGCCGAAGAGCAGGCCATCATCAGGGCCAGGATGGAAACAGCGGGGAAGGCGTGGCGCATCGGATACTCCTGATCGAACCGCGCGACCCTGCCTTTCTCAGTTCCGGCTGTCGAGCCAGTCGATGACGCCCTCGGCCGCGACGACGGCGGAGGCGAAGCTGGCCTGAAGCAGATAGCCGCCGGTCGGCGCCTCCCAATCCAGCATCTCGCCGGCGACGAAGACCCCCGGTCGCGCAATCAGCATCAGCCGTTCGTCCACGCCGTCCAGTTTGACGCCGCCCGCCGAGGAGATCGCCCGCTCCAGTCCCTGAACGCCGGTCAGGGTCAGCGGCATGGCCTTGATCCGCTCGGCCAAGGCCCGAGGCGAAGCGGGCAGGGGGCCGGCCTCATACAGCAGGGCCACGGCGGCCGCCTCCAGTCCGGCCACCTTGCGCAGATGGTTCGACAGGCTGGCCTTGCCGCGCGGTTTCGACAACCGGTCGGTCAGTTTTCCGATCGCCACATCGGGCTTCAGGTCGATCTGGATCTCGGCGCGCCCTTCGGTCTCGACCGCCGTCCTCAGCGCCGCGGACAGCGCATAGATGACCCCGCCCTCGATGCCGTAGCGGGCGATCATCGCCTCGCCCCGCGCGGTCCGCTCGCCATGGGCGATAGCGACGCCTTTCAGCGGCTGGCCCGCGAATCGATCACGGAACAACGCCGACCAGGCGACGTCGAAGCCGACATTGGCTGGCCGGAACGGCGACACGGCGGCGCCCTGCGCTTTGAGCCACGGCGTCCAGGCGCCGTCCGAGCCCAGACGCGGCCAGCTGGCGCCGCCCAGAGCCAGGACCACGGCGTCGGGTCGTTCCAGTCGCTCCCCGTCCGGCGTCTCGAATGTCAGCGCGCCGTCGCGCCAACCGGTCCAGCGCGAGCGCGTGCGAATCTCGACGCCCTGCGCCTCCAGCCGCGCTAGCCAGGCCCGCACCAGCGGCGAAGCCTTCATGGTCTTGGGAAACACCCGCCCGCTGGAGCCGACGAAGGTCTCTTGCCCCAGCGCCTCGACCCAGGCGGTCAGGTCGGCAGGCGTGAACTGGTCGATCCAGGCGGCGGCCGTCGGCTGGGCGGGGCCATAGCGGGTCAGGAACCGATCGAGCGGTTCCGAATGGGTCAGGTTCAGACCGCCGCGCCCGGCCATCAGCAGCTTGCGCGCCACGGACGGCATCCGGTCGTGCACCACGACCGTCGCCCCTGCCTGCGCCAGCCGTTCGGCCGCCATCAGCCCTGCTGGGCCGGCGCCGATCACATGAACGGTGCGAGAGGTCGTAAGACGGGGCGACTGTTGCATGGCGTGGCTTTGCGCGCTTGCGGCCGCGCTGGCTATAGGCGTCGTCATCGCTATGTTCCGTGTCATGAGCGTTGCCTTCACCCGCGAAGAAGATCTGGAAGCCACCGCCGCCGACCTGGCGGACCGCCCGATCTCGCCCCATCCCAATCTGGTCACGCCCGAGGGGCTGGCCGCGATCGAGGCCGAACTGGCCTCGGCCCGCGCCGCCTATACCGCCGCCCAGGTGCAAGGCTCGATCGAGAGCGACCGCACCGCCATGGCCCGCGCGACGCGGGACTTGCGCTACTGGTCCGCCCGGCGCGCCTCGGCCCAGTTGGTCGAGCCCAGTGAAGACGACGGGGCCGTGCGGTTCGGGGGTTCGGTCTCCATCGAGCGCGAGGACGGGCGCGCCCAGACCTGGCGCATCGTCGGCGAGGACGAGGCCGATCCGGCCGCCGGCTCGGTCAGCCATGTCTCGCCCTTGGCCCGCGCCGTCATGGGCAAAAGGGTCGGCGACGAGGTGACGGTGGCTGGTCAGTCGGCTGAGATCGTCGCGGTCGGCTAGATCTCAGTCCTGGGCGTCGTCGTCGCCCAGCATATCCCGCATCATGTCCAGGATCAGCTTCTGCTTGCGCGCCGGCAGGCGGGGCGCCAGTCGCGTGATCTCGACGCTGGTCTTGGTGGGGCGATGCTCGTGGTCGAAGGCGGGCGCCTCTTCGGCGACCCCGACCGTCGCGCTGCTGTAGCCGTCGAAGAAGAAGGGGATGCCGACCTTCATGAACTCGGCCATCTCGAACAGTTTCGAGGCCGAGACGCGGTTCGTGCCCTTCTCGTACTTCTGCACCTGCTGGAAGCTGACGCCGACGGCCTTGGCCAGGGCGGTCTGGGTCAGGCCCAGGTCGAGACGCTTTTCCTGAACGCGACGGCCGACGTGGCGATCGACGGGGTGCGGATCCTCGTCCTTTTCACGCGCCATCGCCGTCACCCTTCACCTAGATCGCCACTCGACTTCCCTGGACCCTAGATCGCCGGATCGACGGCCACAAGGACAGGATGAACGCTGTTAGCATTGAGAAAAAGAACAGGAAATCGCCAAATCGACCATAGGGCGTGACGCCCGTCGGACGGGGTAGGGGAGCGTCGATGACGCCCATGACGCCCGGCTCCAGCCGTTGACCCTCGACGATGCGTCCCCACGGGTCGATCATGGCCGAAATGCCCGTCGGGGTGGCGCGCGCGATGGGCAGGCCGGTCTCGATCGCGCGATAGCTGGCCAGATTCAGATGCTGGCGCGGGCCCGAGGTCGCGCCGAACCAGGCGTCGTTCGACGCATTGACGATCCACTCGGGGCGTCCAGCCGCGCCGGGCGTGAAGCCGGGATACAGGCTCTCATAGCAGATCAGCACCTGCGCCGGCGGAGCGCCCGGAACCGAAATCGGGGCCGGCGTCGGTCCGGCGGAAAAGTCGCTGGGCATGTGCACCAGGCTGCGCAGGCCGATGGACGTCATGATCGACCCCAGGGGCAGGTATTCGCCGAACGGCACCAGCCGGTGCTTGTCATAGACGGCGGCGACCCGAAGACCCGCCCCCCCTTCGTCGGCCAGGGCGAACAGGCTGTTGTAATAGCGCGCGCCCTCGGGCGCGGTCAGGTCCGGCGCGCCGCGCGCCAGACCCATCAGCAAGGTCTGTCCGGGACGCAGGGCGCCCGCGATGGCCTGGGCGTCGGCGGAGGCGAAGACGTCGTTGGCCGAGGCGGGCAGGGCGCCTTCAGGCCAGACCACGACGTTGGGCGTCCGCGCCGCCGCCTGACCCGTCAGGGCGACATAGCGATCGACGATGGAGCGATAGGCCTCGGGCGACCATTTGGTCTCCTGCTTCACATCGGCCTGAACCAGGCGGACGACCGTGTCGGTGAACTGAAGGTCCGATTGCGCCAGCCTGACGGCGCCGAAGCCGCCGACGGCGATCAGGGCCAAGGCGCCCAGGCCTGCGGAGATCAGGCGGCTGCGCTTGTCGCCCGGCCCGATCAGGGGCGCGAAAGCCGCCGTGGCCGCCACCGTCACCAGGCTCAGCCCATAGACGCCGACGACCGATGCGAACTGGGACATGCCGCCGCCCGCGCGCCAGGTCGCGCCGGCCGGGTTCCACGGAAAGCCCGTCAGCACATGCCCGCGCAACCATTCGGCCGCGCAGAACAGGGCGGCGAACAACAGCACCCGCACGGCGCCCAGCGGCGCGAACCGACGATAGAGGGCGCAGGCCGTCCCCCAGAACAGCCCCAGGCCCGCCGGGAGCAGGCTGGCCGCGAACGGCGCCATCCACGCTTGTTCAGGATTGACGAAAAACGCCTCGGCCACCCACCAGCAGCCGACGAAGAAATAGGCGAACCCCGCCAGCCACCCCATCCAGAAGGCGCCGCGCGCCGTGTCGGACCGCTCCGACAGGATCATCAGCAGCGGATAGCCCAAAAGCCCGATCAGCACTCCGAATGGCGGATGAGCAAAGGCCGTCCCGGCGCCGGCCAGCAGCGCCAGAACGATGCGGATCAGCCGCCACGTCAGGGCGCGCTTCCTGTCGGGCAGGGCGCGGATCGGGGCCGCGAAACGGTCCAGCAGGGCGTCGGGGAACATCGGGTCAGTCCTGCTCGGCGAGATAGGGGTCGGCGACGCCGATCTGGGCCAGGATGTCGCGCTCCTCGGCCTCCATCTCCTCGGCCTCGGCGTCGTCTTCGTGGTCGCGGCCCAAGAGGTGCAGCACGCCGTGGACGACCAGATGGCTCAGATGATCGGCCAAGGGCTTGCCTTGCGCCTCGGCCTCGGTCGCGCAGACGCCGTAAGCCAGAACGATGTCGCCCAGATGCGGAAAGGCGTTCTCCGGCGCGGGGAAGGACAGGACATTGGTCGGCTTGTCCTTGTCGCGAAAGCGGCCGTTCAACTCGCGCACGGCGGCGTCGTCGGTCAGCAGGACGACGGTGTCGCCCTGCACGGCGCCCAGCGCGGCCTGCGCCGCGCGTTCGACGACGGCCTCGGTGTCCGGCAGGGCGGCGGTCCAGGCCTCGGCCTCGATTTCAATCTCGATCATGCGAGGTCTTCGAGGTCCGGGGCGGGGCGTCCGCGCGCGGCGTCGGCGTCATAGGCGCGCACGATCCGCTCGACCATGGCGTGACGCACCACGTCAGACGCCTCGAACTTCAGGATGCCGACGCCCTGGACGCCGTCCAGGATCCGCAGGGCGTGGGCCAGGCCGGAATCGCGCGGATTCAGCAGGTCGATCTGCGACGGGTCGCCCGTCACCACCATCCGCGCGCCCTCGCCCAGGCGTGTCAGCACCATCTTCATCTGCAGGCGGCTGGTGTTCTGGGCCTCGTCGACGATGACGAAGGCGTGGCTCAGCGTGCGGCCGCGCATGAAGGCGATGGGGGCGGCTTCGATCTCGCCCTTGTCGCGGCGACGCTGCACGTCCTCGGCGCCCAGAATGTCATTCAGCGCCTCCCAGATCGGCGCCAGATAGGGATCGACCTTTTCGTTCAGGTCGCCGGGCAGGAAGCCCAGCTTCTCGCCCGCCTCGACCGCCGGACGGGTGATGACCAGCCGGTCCACCTGCCCCCGCCGCAGCAGCGATGCGCCATAGGCCGCCGCCAGAAAGGTCTTGCCGGTGCCCGCCGGGCCGACGCCGAAGCTCAGTTCGCACCGGCCCAGCATGTCCAGATAGGCGGCCTGCGCCTTGGTCTTGGGCACGATGGCGCCGCGCTTGCCGCCCGGCAGCGACACGCCCGCCGCCGCCATGCCCGGCGTGCCGCGACCGCCGCGCGCCTGGCCTAGGGCCGCACGCACGTCGGCCTCGGTGACTTCGGCGCCCAGGGTCGCGCGCTTGGCCAGATCCTCGATCACCTGGCGGGCGTCCGTGCGGTCGCGTGCGCCGCCGTTGACGGAGACCCCGCCGCCCGGAGCCTCGACCAGGACCTTGAACGCGTCCTCGATCAGGGCGACGTGGCGACTGTTCGGCCCGATGACCGCCCGCAGTTCGGCATCGTTCAAGGGGACGAATTCAGACTCACGCGCCATCAAGCGGCCTTTTCTTTTTGGGCTATCGCCGAGCCTGCGGGACCCGGCTGCTTGAGCCCGTCTGCTATGAGCCGGCCTGACAGACTGTTCTGCTGGCCGGCGATGATCTCGACCGGAACGATCTGCCCGATCAGATGATCCGCGCTATCGACATGGACCGATTGAAGATATGGGGATCGACCGATCGCTTGGCGACGGTGGCCGTGCCGTCCCGGCTTGTCGAACAGGACGTTCAGCGTCCGGCCGGCCTGAGCCGCATTGAAGGCGGTCTGCTGTTCCGTCAACAGGGCGATCAGGCGATGCAGTCGGTCTTTGACGACGTCCGGCTCCACCTGTTTGCCCATGCCCGCCGCCGGCGTGCCTGGTCGCGGCGAATAGGCGAAGGCGAAGGCCCCCGCGTAGTTCACACGCTGCACCAGATCCAGCGTGTCCTCGAACTCCCGATCCGTCTCACCGGGGAAGCCGACGATGAAGTCGCCCGCGATGGCGATATCGGGCCGTGCAGCGCGGATCCGGTCGATCAGGTCGAAATATTTCTGACGCCCGTGTTTGCGGTTCATCGCCCGCAAAATCCGGTCCGACCCCGCCTGAACCGGAAGGTGCAGATAGGGCATCAAGGCGTCCAGATCGCCATGCGCGGCGATCAACTCATCGGCCATGTCGTTGGGATGGCTGGTCGTATAGCGGATGCGGTCCAGGCCAGGGATCTCGGCCAGGGCATAGGCCAGTTCGGCCAGGGTCGCCTTGCGCCCGTCCGGCCGCTCGCCGTCATAGGCGTTGACGTTCTGGCCCAGCAGGGTGACCTCGCGCACGCCCCGATCCGCCAGTTGTCTCGCCTCTTCCAGCACCGCCGCCATCGGTCGCGACCATTCGGCGCCGCGCGTATAGGGCACGACGCAGAAGGTGCAGAACTTGTCGCAACCCTCCTGCACCGTCAGGAAGGCGGTCGGCCCCTCGGTGAAGCGGGCTGCGGGCAGGGCGTCGAACTTGTCGTCGGGAGCGAAGTCGGCGCCGATCCGCTCGCCCCGCGCCCGCGCCGTGCGGGTCAGAAGCTCGGGCAGTTGGTGATAGGCCTGGGGACCGACGACGATGTCGACGGCCGGTTGACGCCGCATGATCTCCTCGCCCTCGGCCTGGGCGACGCAGCCGGCGACGGCGATGGTCAGGTCCCCGCCGGTCTCGCGCCGGATATCGCGCATCTCGCGCAGCTTGCCGAGCTCGGAATAGATCTTCTCAGCCGCCTTCTCGCGGATGTGGCAGGTGTTCAGGATGACGAAGTCGGCGGCCTTTACGTCGTCGGTGACGCCATAGCCCAGCGGGCGCAGCACATCGGCCATGCGCTCGGAGTCATAGACGTTCATCTGACAGCCGTAGGTCTTGATGAACAGACGCTTCTCGGGCGCCGTCTCGACTTGAGGAACCAGGATATCGGTCATCGTGGGCTTATGATCGCCCGCAAGCGTCGCGACAAGCCGAGCGTCAGCCCGCATCCACATCGGCGGGATCGACGCGCGCCGCATGGCGGGTGAAGATCAGACCTTCGCGCTTGGACGGCTCGGCGCCCTCGATCGCAACGCCATAGAGCTCCAGCTTGTGGCCGATCAGCTGGAAGCCCAGCCGTTCCGCGATCTCGTTCTTCAGCCGCTCGATCTCGGCGTCGAAGAATTCGATCACCTCGCCCGACTTTGTGTCGATCAGGTGGTCATGATGGTCGTCGCCGGCCTCTTCATAGCGGCTGCGGCCGTCGCCGAAGTCGTGCTTCTCGACCACGCCCGCCTCTTCGAACAGGCGCACGGTGCGATAGACGGTGGCGATGGAGATGTGCGGATCAATGGCCGAGGCGCGGCGATACAGCTCTTCCACATCCGGGTGGTCTGCGGCGTTGGACAGCACCCGGGCGATCACCCGGCGCTGTTCGGTCATACGCATGCCGCGCTCGGCGCAGAGTTTTTCGATCCGGTCCATGCGCCTAGAATAGGGGCTTGGATCGCATCAGGGAAGCGTCAGGTTGGCAGGCGGCGCACAGAGGTCGCGGCTCATCACCACGGCATCGGTCCGCGATCCGTCGGCGCCCGCATAATAGGCTTTGCGGCGACCGATCGGATCGAAGCCGGTCCGCTCATACAGGCCGCGCGCGGCGACATTGTCGTCGGCGACCTCCAGGAACAGCCGCGTCGCGCCGGCCTGGGCTGCAGCGACGGCCGCCGCCTCGACCAGACGCCGCCCCAATCCGTGGCGGCGCGCGGGCGGGACCACGGCTAGGGTCAGGATTTCCGCCTCGTCGACCACGGTGCGGATCAGGATGAAGCCGTCGGGCTCGCTGACCGCCAGCACGCCCGGTTGCGACAGCAGATCGGCGAAGGTGTCGGCGCCCCACGGCGCGGCAAAGGCCTGGGCGTGCAGGGCGGCGAGTGAGGCGGGGTTCGCCGCCGTCACGGCGCGGGCTGGCGCGGCTGGCCCGGCAGGCGGCTGGGCGGCGTGGCGTCGGGCGCGCGCAGATAGAGCGGACGGGGCGGCTGGGTCGCCGGATCGGCTGAGGCGGCCAGGCGCGCCAGCGCCTGCGGCGACGGTGCGACCCGGTCGTCCATATGCGCGAAGGGCAGATCGGGGAAGGCCTGGGTCACGACCGCCGCGCCATTGCCGACCAGGGCGACGCCCGGTCCGATGTCGGCGATCCGCCGCGCAGCCTCTTCCAGCGACAACGCTTCATCGGGGCCGAGGGACGCGCCGTCGGCGCAGAGGCGCGCATAGACCTGACCGCGCCGCGCATCGATCAGGGCTGCAATGGGGCCGTCTTGATTGGCGAGCGAGGCGGCAAGCGCGTCCAGCGCCGACAGACCCACGACCGGCCGATCCAGCGCCGCGCCCAGACCCTGGGCAAAGGCCAGACCGACGCGCAGACCGGTGAACGAGCCCGGTCCGACCGTGACGCCGATCCGGTCCAGGCTCTCGAAACTGCCGCCCGCCTCGGCCATGACGTCGCGCACCAGGCCGCCGATCCGTTCCTGATGCCCCTTGGTCATCGGCTCGAAGCGCACGGCCAGCGCGCGATCGTCCTCGAACACCGCCGCCGTGCAGGCGCCGAGCGCCGTATCGATCACCAGAAGTCTCATGGGCGTCTTCTAGGCGGCTCTGGCGAGAACCTCCACCAGTCGTGTCAGCGCCTGGCGCACGGCGCGATCGTCGATACGGGAAAAGCCATCGGCCATGGCGCGGCCTTCGGGCGTCGAGGCCAGAGATCGGATCAAGACAAGCTCGGGATTGACGTTCGACTCGGGTCGATCCGGGAAGAAGGTTTCGACAGGCAGGTCCAAGGCTATGGCCAAGCGATGCAGACGCGCCGCCGAAATGCGATTCTTCCCGCCCTCGTATTTTTGAAGCTGCTGGCAACTGACGCCGACCATCTCGCCGAGCGCCGTTTGAGACAGCCCGAGAGCCGTGCGTCGCGCCATGATTCGCGCGCCGACCAGAACGTCCAGAGGCTCGACCGCCCGTGCCGTCTTGCGTGTTGCTACATCCGTCTTGCCCATGACAGAACCGTTTCACAACCTAACCGAGAATGCAACTTTTTCGTTTCATCTCTCCAATCTGGCGATAACGGCGGACGTTCGTGCGATCAGGCGGCGCTCTATGATCTCTTCCTGGTCCAGCCCCCCGGCGCCCCGCACATGTATCTCCTGATCGTTCGCCCAGTCGAACAGACGCACTCGTGTTGATCCATCCGACATTTCGATCACGCAGCCTTGGCCTTTCCGGGGCCAAAGATCCGGCTCGTATTGCAGTTGCACGCCGGGTTCGGCCCAAGGGGAAAGGTCTTCGTTGCAAATCTGGATGCGGTGCAAGCCCATTGATCGACCGTCGAAGGCGCGGCTTCTGCTTTGCACCCCTGTCGGATTCGGTGTTTGCGTCGGCTCGGCCTTGCCGGACGCCAGCAAGGCCAGGGCGTCGGGACTGGCGTCCAGGGCGGCGGTGAGGCGACGCTGGACGTCAGGTCGGAACAGGCCGGGCCGTCGGCCGGACTCGTAAAGGCCCCAGCCTTGGCTCGTCATGTTCACGCGCGCGCCGGCTTCGGCCTGAGACAAGCCGCGTTCGCGACGCAGGGCGGCGAGCGCCTCGCCAAGGCGTAGAACTTCAGGGTCGGGAACGAAACGGGGCATCAACCTAAGATGGCGCCCGTCGGCGTGTCTGGCGAGGACGAAAACCGTCCGGTCGATCAGAGGGTCTGCTCGACCCGCGTCACCTCGGGCACGTAGTGGCGCATCATCTGCTCGACCCCGGCCTTCAAGGTCGCCGACGACGACGGGCAGCCGGCGCAGGCGCCGCGCATCCGCAGGTTCAGTACGCCGGTCGCCTCGTCGAAGGAATCGAACAGGATGTCGCCGCCGTCCTGGGCCACGGCGGGGCGGATGCGGCTGTCCAGCAGGGCCTTGATCTCGGCGACGATCTCGCTGTCGTCCTCGGCATGGCCGTCGGTTTCGCCGCCGGCGCCGCGCGTCAGGGGCTGACCCGAGACGAAGTGATCCATGACGACGCCCAGGATCGGCGCCTTCATCTCTGACCACTCCGGACCCTGCGGCTGGCGGGTCACCGAAACATAGTCCGCGCCGAAAAAGACGCCATCGACGCCTTCCAACTCGAACAACGCCTCCGCAAGCGGAGAGGCCGTCGCCTCGTCGATGGTGCGGTATTCCAGCGCGGCGCTCGGCGACACGTCGCGGCCGGGCAGGAACTTCAGCACGTTGGGATTGGGCGTGGGTTCGGTCTGGATGAACATGGGCGGGAGATGCGCTCCCCCCCGCCCCGTTGCAAGACCCGAGCGGAACCTAGCGCCGCTTCAGCCCGCCCAGCAGACCGCGCATCAGCTCGCGGGTCAGGGTCGATCCGGCCGTGCGCAGGACCGACTTGGTCAGCGCCTCGACCGGCGTTTCGCGGGTGGACCGGCGCGTAGGCTTTGCGGCCTCGCGCGCCGCCCGCGCTTCGGCCTGAGCCTGAGCCTTCGCCCGCGCTTCGGCGGCCTTCTGATCGGCCTTGGCCTGGATGGCGGCCGCCTTGTCCGCCTCGGCCTGCGCCTTGGCCTGAACTTGGGCCTGGATTTCAGCCTGATCGGCGGCGCTGTGACGATTGGCCAGGATTTCGGCGGCGGATTCGCGGTTCAGCACCTGCTCGTAAAGGCCCCGCACCGGGCTGGCGGCCATGACGGCGGCGCGCTCGGTATCGGTCGCCGGACCCAGGCGCGAGGCCGGCGGGCGGATCTTGGTGCGGGCCACGATGGTCGGGGCGCCCTTTTCGTCCAGCACGGACACCAAGGCCTCGCCCACGCCCAGACCCTGAATGGCCTCGGCCGTGTCGAAGGCGGCGTTGGCGCGGAAACTCTGTGAGGCCGCCTTCAGCCCCTTCTGTTCGGACGGCGTATAGGCGCGAAGCGCGTGCTGAATGCGGTTGCCCAGCTGGGCCAGGACGCTGTCGGGGATATCGGCCGGGTTCTGCGTCACGAAATAGACCCCGACCCCCTTGGATCGGATCAGGCGCACGACCTGTTCGACCTTTTCCAACAGAGCGCGCGGGGCGTCGTTGAATAGCAGGTGGGCCTCGTCGAAGAAGAAAACCAAGCGCGGCTTCTCCGGATCGCCCACCTCTGGAAGCTGTTCGAACAGTTCCGACAGCAGCCACAGCAGGAAGGCCGCATACAGGCGCGGACTGTTCATCAGCCGGGTCGAATCCAGCACATTGACCTGGCCCCGGCCGTCCAGGCCGACGCGGATCATGTCTTCCAGCTTCAGCGCCGGCTCGCCGAAGAAGGCGTCGCCGCCCTGCTGCTCGATCTGCAACAGCGCGCGCTGGATGGCGGCGATGGAGGCGGGGGCGACATTGCCGACCTCGCGCCCGATCCGCTCGGCGTTCTCGCCGACATAGACCAGCAGGCTCCTCAGATCGTCGAGGTCCAGCAGCAGCAGGCCTTCCTTGTCCGCGACGTGGAAGACGACGGTCAGCACGCCCTCCTGCACCTCGTTCAGGTTCAGCATCCGCGCCATCAGCACAGGGCCGATCTCCGACACCGTGGTGCGGATCGGATGCCCCTTCTGCCCATACAGGTCCCAAAAGACGGTGGGGGCGGCGCGCGGCGTCAGGGTCAGGCCCATCTCCGTCGCGCGGGCGAGCAGCTTCTCGTTCGGCGCACCGACCTGGGAGATGCCCGACAGGTCGCCCTTCACATCGGCGCAGAAGACCGGCACCCCGGCGTCGGAAAAGCCTTGGGCCATGATCTGCAGCGTGACCGTCTTGCCGGTGCCCGTCGCGCCGGCGACGACGCCGTGGCGGTTGGCGCGATTGAACAGCAGGTTTTCCGGCTGGGCGGCGTCGGACTGGCCGAGGAACAGGCCGGGCAGGGCGTCGGGCATTGGGGTCTCCGATGGCGTCTCCGGCAAAGGTCTAGCGCGTTCCCCGCGCGCTCGGAACAGCGATTGACGGCGACGGCGGGCGGTTCGACAACACGATCATGAAAAACCCCATCGCTACGCCATCCTCGGTCGCCGCTCGCAATGCCCTCGGCGTCATCGCCACGGTCGCGGCTGGTGCGGCGATCTACTGGCTGCGGGACATCCTGACGCCGCTGGCGATGGCCATCTTCCTCTTAATCATGATCGATGGGGTGAAGCGGTCGGTCGAGGCGCGCACGCCGTTGAACAGCCGCATGGCCGGGATCGCGGCCCTGACGCTGGTGGTGCTGGCCTTCTTCGCCTCCATCGCCATCATCGTGAACGGGGCGGCGGGCTTCTTCGGCGAGGCGTCCGGCGTGTCCCAGAACATCGGCCCTCGCATCGATCAGATCATTCGCGACGCCTATGGGCTGGTGCGTCTGGCCAATCCGCCGACGGCGCAGGACCTGATCAACGGCGTCGACGTGCGCGGCTGGCTGACCTCGATCGCCTTCCAGGCGCAGGGCATCGTTTCGGGGGCCTTCTTCGTCCTGGTCTATCTCGGCTTCCTCCTGGCCTCCCAGGTCGGTTTTCGGCGCAAGCTCATCGCCATGTTCCCGTCCGAGGATCAGCGCGACGAGGCGGTCGCGGTGTTCCAGCGCGTACGCGGCGGGGTCGAGGGCTATATCTGGGTGCAGTCGGTGACCGGCGCGATGATCTGCGTCGTCGCCTGGATCCTGATGCGGGCGGTCGGGCTTCAGAACGCCGAGTTCTGGACCTTCGTCATCTTCATCGTCGGCTTCATCCCCGTGCTGGGCGGGGCGGTCGCCGGTCTGGCCCCGCCGCTGTTCGCCCTGGTCCAGTTCGAAAGCTATTTGCCCGCGGCCATCCTGCTGGTCGGGTTGCAGGTCATCCTGTTCGTCGTCGGCAACTTCATCCAGCCGCGCATGCAGGGCGACAACCAGAACATCGACCCGGTCGTGGTGCTGCTGGCCCTGGCCTTCTGGGGCAAGCTGTGGGGCGTGGTCGGCATGTTCCTGTCCACGCCGCTGGCGGTCATGGCCATGGCGATCCCGGCCGAGTTCAAGGGCTCGCGCTGGATGGCGATCCTTCTTTCGGGCGACGGCGAGCCCTATGTGGACGAGGGCGAGAAGGCCGAAAAGCCGAAGCCGGCCCGCCGCAAGCCCAAGCCGGAGCCTGCGGCGGAGGCCTGATCAGGGCTGCCAGCCGCTGATCTGGTCCGCCTCGCTGTCGCCGGCCAGGGCGCCGCGCGTCTTCTTCACCTCGGCCCAGGCGGCGCGCAGCAGGGCGGGCACGCCCTCGCCCGACACGCCGGACACCAGCATGGGACGGCGACCGGCGACGGCCTCCAGCTCGGCGGCCTTTTCCTCGCGCGCCTCGGGCGTCAGGGCGTCGATCTTGTTCAGGGCCAGGATTTCGGCCTTGTCCGCCAGACCCTCGCCATAGGCTTCAAGCTCGCCCCGGATGATGCGGTAGGCCTCGACCACGTCGTCCTGGGTCCCGTCGATCAGGTGGATCAGGCTGGCCGAGCGTTCGACGTGGCCCAGGAACCGCGTGCCCAGTCCCGCGCCCTCGCTGGCGCCCTCGATCAGGCCAGGAATGTCGGCGATGACGAACCGTTCGGACGGCGACAGGTCCACCATCCCCAGGTTCGGCGCCAGGGTGGTGAACGGATAGTCGGCGATCTTGGGTTTGGCGGCGCTGGCGGCCGACAGGAAGGTCGATTTGCCAGCGTTCGGAAGACCCGCCAGACCGATGTCGGCGATCAGTTTCAGCCGCAGCCAGATCCAGCGTTCCTGCCCGTCCTGGCCGGGGTTGGCGTAGGTCGGCGCCTGATTGGTCGGCCCTTTGAAGCGTACATTGCCCCAGCCGCCGTTGCCGCCCTTCAGCAACAGCTCCATCTTGCCGGGCGTGTCCATGTCCAGCAGGACCGTTTCCTTGTCCTCGTCCAGCACCTGGGTGCCGAGGGGCACCTTCAGATGCACGTCCTCGCCTTTGCCGCCGTGCATCTGGCGCCCTTGGCCGTGGTGGCCGGTCTGGGCCTTGAAATGCTGCTGATAGCGATAGTCGATCAGCGTGTTCAGACCCTCGACCGCCTCGATCCAGACATCTCCGCCCTTGCCGCCGTCGCCGCCGTCCGGCCCGCCGTTCGGGATGAATTTCTCGCGTCGAAACGACACGGAGCCCGCGCCGCCGTTGCCGGAGCGGATATAGATCTTGGCCTGGTCGAGGAACTTCATCGCGGGCTTATGCCGCAGAAGCGCGGCGAATTACAGGCGTGACCTCAAGGATCAGCGCGTGGAGAAGTTCAGCCTGACTTCGCGGGGTCCGGTCTGGCCTGGCTGAGCGCGCGCCGATCTGACGCCGCGGATGGCTTCGCGACCAAAGCCCATGCCCGCAGGGGTTTCGGAAACGACGACGCAGTTCGTGGCTGCGCCGTTCTCCATGAAGACGCATCGCAGCACGACCGAACCCGAAGCCCCGGCTTCAAGCGCCTTGGGCGGCGTTTCCACCCTCGGGGGCTCGGCCCAGACGACGGGAGGCGACGATGGAGCCGGAGCGGTCTGGACCAATATGGCGGCGAGAAGTGCGTTCAACATGGTTGCACCTTAGCTCTCTTCGGTTGCAGAGCAAGCCGCCCTTCGTCTGCCCGGCGACCGGGCGCTATTTGAGCGCCAGCGTCACCGTCTTGACGTCCACATATTCGTCGATGCCGTGGATCGAGCCTTCGCGGCCATAGCCCGACTGCTTGACCCCGCCGAACGGCGCGACGGCGGTGGAGATCAGACCGGTGTTGACCCCGCACATGCCGGCCTCGATCCGCCGGCTGAACCGCATGGCGCGGTCCAGATCGCGGGTGAACAGATAGGAGGCCAGGCCGTAATCGCTGGCGTTGGCCTTCTCCAGCGCCTCCTCCTCGGTGTCGAAGGCGAAGACGGGGATCATGGGGCCGAACGTCTCTTCCTCGCGGAACAGGGCGTCGTCGCCGCCCAGGGTCACGGTCGGCTGGAAGAAGCGGCCGCCCAGATCGTGGCGCGCCCCGCCGGTCAGGACCCGGCCGCCGTCGGCCTTGATCGCCGCCACATGCTTTTCGACCTTGTCGATGGCCTTGTCCTCGATCAGCGGGCCGACCTTCACGCCGTCGTCGAAGGCGGGGCCGACCACGATCTTGGCCACCTCGGCGGCCAGTTTCTCGGCATAGGTCTCGGCGACCGACCGCTCGACATAGACGCGGTTCGGACAAACGCAGGTCTGGCCCGAGTTCCTGAACTTGCCCTTGATGGTCTCGGCGACGGCCAGATCCAGATCGGCGTCGGCGAAGACGATCAGGGGGGCGGCGCCGCCCAACTCCATCGACACACGCTTCAGCGTTCCGGCACATTGCTCGGCCAGCTTGCGGCCCACGCCGGTCGAACCTGTGAAGGACAATTTGCGGATCGCAGGACTGTCGGTCAGCACCTTGCCGATGGTGGCGGCGTCCCCGGTGACTATCGACAGGGCGCCTTTCGGCAGGCCGGCTTCATAGGCCAGTTCGGCCAGGGCGATGGCGGTGAAGGGCGTCTGGCTGGCCGGCTTGACCACGGCGGTGCAGCCTGCCGCGAAGGCCGGCCCCAGCTTTCGCGTCAGCATGGCGGCGGGGAAGTTCCAGGGCGTGATCAGCGCGCATGGCCCGACCGCCTCGCGATAGGTCAGGATCAGATGGCCCAGCGGACTGTCCTGGGTCTCGCCGATCAACCGTTCGGCTTGGCCGGCGAACCACTTCAGGAAACCGTTGGCGTAGGTGACCTCGCCCTTGGCCTCCTCGAACGGCTTGCCGTTTTCCAGCGCCATCAGGGCGCCCAGACCCTCCAGATTGTCGTCGATCAGCGCCGCCCATTTGCGCAGGAAGGCCGCACGTACGTGCGGATCGGATCGCGACCAGGTCTTGAACGTCTCGTTCGCCGCCGCGATGGCCTGTTCGGTTTCGGCGGCGCCCAGATCGGGGACATGGCCGATCACATCGCCTGTCGCCGGATCATCGACGGCGATGCCGCCGCCGTTGGCCGGAATGGCCTTGCCGGCGATCAGGGCGTGCTGGCGCAAGAGTTTGAGGCCGGCGTCGCGGGCGGTGTGGTTCACGGGATGGCTCCTGTCGCGGTCCTGAAACGAACAAGGCCCCGACGATGCGGGGCCTTGCCGGTAGAATGCTGCAGCCTGGGCTGCGGCTGTCGATTAGTTCTTGGCGTCTTGGGCGGCGCCGGTCACGGCCTGGCCGGCGGCCTGGGTGTCACGGCCCACGCCTTCGACGGTGTTGCAGGCGGCGGTGGTCAGGGCGGCGGCGGCGGCGACCAGAACGAAAATCTTGCGCATAGGGGAAGCTCCAAGGTTGGCCGGGGTGAAACTCCGCCGGTCTCGCCTCATCAACGCGACGCCAGCGCTGCGGTTCCGGGCGTCTTGTCCGACGGATCGACGGGCGCGAGCGCTTCCGGGGTGGCGAAGATCATGCGGGCGATGGTGCCGCCGCCGGGCGGGGCGGCGAACTCGGTCTCGCCGCGCAACTGTTTGGCGAAGGCGCTCATCAGGGTGCGGCCCACCCCGACCTCGGCGCCGGCCTGGGCGCCAGGGCCATTGTCCTCGACTTCCAGAACCGATGTCTCGCCCTGAACGCGGAAGCGAACCTTCAGCTCGCCGCCGCTGTGGGCGAAGGCGTGTTTCTGCGCATTGCTGACCGCCTCGACCAGCCACAGCGCCAAAGGCGCCAGTTTGTCGGGATCGACGTGAAGGGAATCGGCGTGCACCGAGCTGATGACAACCGGCCCGCGACCCGCCTCGCTGGCCACCAGCTGCCCCACCAGTTCGGTCAGGAACTCGCGCGCATCGGCGTGGCGAATGTCGTTGCTCTGATACAGGGTGCGGTAGATCAGGGCCAGGGCCGAGATGCGCTGGCGCGTATCGCCCAGCGCCGCCTTGGCCGGCGCATCGGTCAGGGCGCGCTGCTGCATCGACAGCAGGGAGGAGATGATCTGAAGGTTGTTTTTCACCCGGTGATGGATCTCGCGCATCAGCGCGTCTTTTTCCATCAAGGCGTCCGTCAGTTCGCGGTCGCGCAGGGTGATGGCCTCGGCCATCTCATCCAGGGTGCGCGCCATGGTGCGGATTTCCGACGGGGCGTTCATCGCCTGCAGCGGACGAACCGAGAATCGGCCCTTGGCGTAGATGGCCGCGACCCGCTCCAGATAATCCAGCCAGCGGATGAAGATCCGCTCCGACAGCAGCATCACCGCCGCGAACGCCGTCAACCAGGCGCCCAGAGGCAGCAACAGGGTGCCGATCGGATTGAGTCGCGCCCAGGACAACCACCCCGGCGCCGGGGCCGACAGCAGGGCGTAAAGGTCGCCGCCGGCCAGGGCCGCGCCCGCATAGTCGCGACGCTGATTCTGCGCATCCTTGGCCTCGAATACCGCAGAGCCCTGATCGCGCGCCCGATCGACCCAGCCCGCGATGTCGTCGCCGGCCGAGAGTTTGAACACGTCGGGATCGCTGGCCGTCAGAATGCGGCCGGCGCCGTCGGTCAATGCCGCTTGTGCGCCCGACGGCAGCGCGGCGTCAGTGACATCGGGTTGCAGGGCGGAGAAGGGGATCACGGCGACCATGGCGCCGTCGAACCGGCCCATCGGCCGCTCAGCGCGGGTGGCCACGATCAGCGCGCCTTCATAGCCGGCGCCGTCGGGCGCGCGCATGACGACAAGCTCTTCGCCGTTGCGCAGCCGCTGGAACCAAGTCGCCTGGGCGGCGGGCGCCACGCCGGATCTCACGCCGTCCGCCCGGCCCGAGGCGCAGACCGCCTCGCCCGTCGGGCTGATGCGATACAGACCCTCATAACCTTCCAGTCGTCCGACCAGCGCCGTCAGGCGCGGTGCGCAATATGGACCCACCGCATCGGGGCTAAGCGCGCGCAACAGCACCTGCGCGCTGTCCAGCTGCGCCTTTGCGCTGGAGGCGCTGCGTTCGGCCGCCAGTTGAAGATCCACCTGCCGGTCGTCGGCCTGTCTTTGGAAGTCCGCCTGCGTCTGGATCAGGCTGAGCACGAAGATCGGCAGCAGGGCCATGGCCATGGCCGCGCCCAGACGAAAGCGGATGCCCTGAAAGCGATCCGTCCGCCACGTGCGACCGAGCCGCGACCGTGAGGTCTCCCTGGTCGTCTCATTCACCGCAGATCAGCTCCGGGCGCCGGCCAGCCTGTCGGCCTCGCCGAGAATCGAGCGCATGGCGTCGCCTGCCGCCTTGCCGTCGCGTCCGTAGCCGCCCCGTTCCAGGGTGGCTTGCAAGGCCCGGCGTGCGCGGCTGACGCGGCTCTTCACCGTGCCGACGGCGCAGCCGCAGATTTCGGCCGCTTCTTCGTAGGCGAAACCGCCGGCGCCAACCAGGAGCAAGGCCTCGCGCTGCTCTTCGGGCAGGGTCTTCAGGGCTTGACGCAGCTCGTCCAAAGCCACGGGCGCCTCGGGATCGTCCACGGCGACCAGTGTCCGTTCGGCCGCTTCCTGATCCAGCTGCGATTGGCGCCACGAGCGGCGCTTTTCGGAATAGAACTGATTGCGCAGGATCATGAAGGTCCAGGCCTTCATGTTCGTGCCCATCTGATAGCTGGCGCGCGCGTCCCAGGCCTTCATCATGGCGTCCTGCGCGAGATCGTCCGCCGCGGTCGGGTCGCCGGTCAAGGTCCGGGCGAAGGCGCGCAAATGCGGGATCAGCAACACCAGTTCGCGCTTGAAGCCCTCGTCGTCGGCCGAGGCGGGTTTGGGAGCGGCCCCCAGGCGTGAGGTGCTCATGCGGCGCCGTCCGAAGCCTTGGCGTCGGCGCGTTTTAGAATGTCGAGAAACTCATCGGGCACGGGTTCGTTCACGACCTCGTCGAACATATGCCGCAGCTTAACGCCGATGGCCTGCTGGCGAAGACGCGCTTCTTCAAGCCCTGCCTCCCCCTTTGGGTCGCCTTTGGCACGAGAGGAGTCTGGAGAATCGATCATAGACAGAGCCAAGCCCACCCAACTGTCATCATGAGAAGATGTCGGTCTCAAACGTCATCAGACCTGCAGGGTTCCTGCATGAACGGCTTTTAATGCTAAAGCTTGTTCGCAGCGGCGGAACCGTGGTGCGAATGCGACGTTTAATCCGCCTACAGCGCCCTTCCCCCGCGGGATTGGGCTATGATTTGTCGGGGACTATCTGAATGAGCCTTCTGGCCAGACTCGCGCCGCACCTTCCTTATGTGCGCCGTTACGCACGCGCCCTGACCGGCGATCAATCCACCGGCGACAACTATGTCCGCGTCGCTCTGGAGGCCTTGGCCGCCGGCGAGCAGCAGCTGTCGGCCGATATGACGCCGCGCGTCGCTCTTTATCATGTCTTCCACGCGATCTGGTCCTCGACCGGCGCGCAGCTGGAAACCGGCACGCTGGAAACCACGGGCAGCGACGCCTCGCAGCGTCTGCTGCGCATCGCACCGCGCTCGCGTCAGGCCTTCCTGCTGACGGCGCTTGAAGGCTTCACCCCTTCGGAAGCCGCACAAATCCTGTCTGCCGATCCGCGCGATGTGGAACGCCTGATCGCTGACGCCCAGGCCGACATTGACGCCGAACTGGCCACCGATGTTCTGGTCATCGAGGATGAGGCCATCATTTCGGCCGACATCCAGAGCCTGGTCACGGAACTGGGTCACCGCGTCACCGGCACCGCCACGACGCACGACGAGGCGATCGACGCCGTCGCCCGCCACAAGCCGGGTCTGGTGCTGGCCGACATCCAGCTGGCCGACGGTTCGTCGGGCATCGATGCGGTCAAGGATATCCTGAAGACCATGGATGTGCCGGTGATCTTCATCACCGCCTTCCCGGAGCGCCTGCTGACCGGCGAGCGCCCCGAGCCGACCTTCCTGATCACCAAACCCTTCCAGCCGGAAACGGTGAAGGCGGCGATCAGCCAGGCGCTGTTCTTCCACCCGTCGCGCCAGAAGGAAGCCGCCTAAAACGCGGTCTTTCGCTGACGAAAAGATCGGCCTCGGTCCCTCGGGAGCGAGGCCTTTTCTTTGTTTTGCGCCGGCATTGATGGGCCAAAGTACGAAAGCGCAAAAAAAGCGATCGAGAACGGGAACCGGCTTCGGGCGCCGCCGTTATCGGTCCGTGGAGGCGGCGACGCCCCCCGACTTGATCTGCGAAAGCTGATCATGCCGCCTCCGCGCCTCATTCTCGATGATGCCACTTCAAAGCGATCCGAAAGGGTCGCTTTTTTCTTGGCGCACACCTCGACCGAAGCCGCTGTCGCGGCCAAGATGGTGGTCAAAGAAAACGCACGGAGAGACGCCAATGGCTTCGACAAGCGGGAAGACGAACCGTCAATGGGTGCTGCGCCAGCGCCCCAAGGGCCTGATCCAGCCCGGCGATCTGGAACTGGTCGAGACGCCCATCCCTGATCTGAAGGAGAACGAGGTGCTGGTCCGCACGGTCTATCTGTCGCTGGACCCGACCAATCGCACTTGGATGAATGATTCCGAGGGCTATCTGCCGCCGGTCGGCCTGGGCGAGGTCATGCGCGGCCTGACGCTGGGCGTGGTCGAAGCCTCGCGATCCAGCCGCTTCAAAACAGGCGATGTCGTCATGCCGACCTCGGGCGGCTGGGCCGACTATGCGGTCGTGCCGGAAAGCGGCCTGCGTCCGGTGCATCGTGCGCCCGGTTTGCCGCTGACCGCGAATATGTCGGTGCTCGGCATGACCGGCCTGACCGCCTATTTCGGCGTCACCGATGTGTTGAAGGCCAAGGAAGGCGAGACCATCGTCATCTCGGCCGCCGCCGGCGCGGTCGGCTCCATCGCGGGGCAGATCGCCAAACAGCGCGGCTGCCGCGTCATCGGCATCGCGGGCGGCCCGCAGAAGTGCGCCTGGCTGACCGACGAACTCGGCTTCGACGCGGCCATCGATTACAAGAACGAGGATGTCGGCGAGGCGCTGGACCGTCTGGCCCCCGACGGCGTCGATCTGAATTTCGAGAATGTCGGCGGCGACATCATGATCGCGGTGTTCAACCGGCTGAAGGTCCATGGCCGGATGGCGGTCTGCGGCCTGGTGTCCTCCTACAATGCGACCAAGGCGCCGCCGTCGCCGAACTTCGCGCGCATCATCACCCATCGCTTGCACGTCCAGGGCTTCCTGGTTCTGGACTACGCCCCGCGCGCTCGCGAGATGGTCGCGGAAATGGGCCCGTGGCTGGCGGACGGCCGGGTGAAGTGGAAGGTTCACGTCGACGACGGGCTGGAAGGCGCGGTGGAGTCGTTGAATCGCTTGTTCACCGGCGATCACGACGGCAAGCTGCTGGTTCGCGTTTCCGAAGAACCCGCCTGAACCCAAGGTCTGCGCATGAGCGATCCGCTGCACGTCCATTTCGAAGACCTGGAGGTGGGGCAGGTTGTGCCGCTGGGCGCCTGTGCGGTCGATCAGGGGGCGCTGGACGTCTTCATCGAGCGGTTCTCGCCGGGCTGGGACGTGGCCTACGGCGCGCCGGACGCCATGGTCTATGTGCTGTGGAGTCGACTGGCGGCCGACAAGTCCGGCGGCTGGGCCCAGACCAAGGTCCTGGCCGTCGATGGGCTGCGTTACATGCGCAATCCGCCGGCCGGCGAACTCTTGCGGGGTCGCATGACGGTGATGGGCAAGGATCCGGTCGGCGACGACAAGGGCATTGTCATCGCCTCGCATGACCTGCTGGACGAGGCTGGGCGTCTGGTCTTTTCCTGCCTGACGCGGGCGCTGTTTTCGCGCCGCTGAAACGAAAAACGCCCCGCCGGCGAACCGGCGGGGCGTTGATCGATCTTCGACAGATCGGGTCTTAGTTGACCGAGGTCGGGGCCTGGGCCTGACGCATCACGGCCATGGCGATCAGGCGGTCCCAACCGACCAGCGACACCAGGTGGGCGTAGATCTGGCCCAGGGCGCCGTTGTCGCGCAGCTCGACCAGCTTCTCGGCGGGCAGGGCGCGCAGCTTGTCTTCAGACACCGCATAGTATTCGGCCAGCTTCTGCGGCTGACCCGGCGTGCCGTCGGGATTGCGCGGCGTGAAGTGGGCTTCGCGGATGTCCAGCAGGTCCAGATCCTTGACCAGGGCGACGAAGCCCTCTGTGCGCTGGCGCTCCTGTTCGAAGTTGTTGCAGAACTCCATCGCCATGTTCGTGTAGTCGCTGGGCTGGCCGTCGACGAACAGCGGGTTCTGGCCGCCCTCGGCGACGATCGAGGCGCCGCGGTCGATGCACAGGATCAGGCGCTGGTTCTGCTTGTCGTCCGCGAAGACGAACGGATAGCGGCGCACATAGGCCGGCACATAGGCGTCGGCGCGGAACTCGCCGTCGGGCGCCACGAACAGGTTCTCGTTCGAGCTCAGGCCCATCACGGCGACCGGCTGGCGGTTCTCGCCGGTGAAGATGATCGGATAGGACAGGGCGGCGGCCGAGAATTCGGTGACCGTCAACGGCACGATATTGGTCTGGGCCACGAAGGCGTAGGGCTTGTCGCTCGGGTTCACGCCCAGGCCGCCGTGGACGCTCTGATCCAGCGGTTCGGGGTTCGTGTAGAAGAGGACGTTGCCTTCAAGCGGCGAATTGTTCGTGTCGGTCATGAAGCGAGGACGCTCTGGTTAAAGATCGGAGGCGCGCCTTCTAGCCCAACGCCGCGCAACCGGCAAACCCGCGATGCGTCGGTTGCAGTGGGGGTCGCCAGCCATTAGCTGTGGCGTATGGGTTCCGCCTGCGATCACGACCATGACCACTCCGGCCTGAACGGCGGGGCGCTGGACCGCGCCCTGGCGGCGGCCGAGGCGCGCGCGGTTCAGCAGGGCGAGCGTATGACGGCCCAGCGTCGTCGCGTCCTGGCCCTGCTGCTGGAAAGCGGCGAGCCGGTGAAGGCCTACGACCTGATCGCCCGCTTCGGCGAAGACGGTCAGGCCGCCAAGCCGCCGACTGTCTATCGCGCGCTGGAGTTTCTGGAACGGCTGGGCATGGTCCACCGCATCGCCTCCATCAGCGCCTATGTCGCCTGCACCGACGACGGCGAGGCCGCCCACGCGGCCGCCTTCTTGATCTGCGACTGCTGCGGCGCGACGCGCGAGGTCAGCGGCCCGGATCAGAGCGCCATGAACGCCGCCGCCTCGGCCGCCGGCTACGCCATCGCTCGCACGACGATCGAGGCGCATGGTCGCTGCGCCGCCTGTCGCGACGTCGCATGACCATGGATGCGGCGTTGATGTCCCCACCGCGTCGCCTGTCCGTGCCGATCGACAATCGCTGGGGCGCCGGCGAGATGGCCGTGCTGGATTTCGGCGATCCGAACCGGCCGGTCGATCTGATCTTCTCTCACGCCAACGGTTTCAACGCCGCCACCTATCGCAGCCTGTTGTCGCCGCTGTCGGCGTCCTTGCGGATCTGGGCGCCGGATCTGCGCGGCCATGGTCGGTCTGTGCTGCCGACCTTCGCGCGCCCCAAGACCAGCTGGCTGGACCATCGCGACGACCTGCTGGCGCTGCTGGAAGCCATCGACGGCCCGCCCGTGGTCATGGCCGGCCATTCGATGGGCGGCACGGCCTCGCTTCTGGCGGCCGCCGTCCGGCCGGATCGGGTGTCCAGCCTGGTGCTCTTCGATCCGGTGATCTGGAAACGCTCGGCGGTCTTCGCCTTCAACCTGCCCTTCTCCCACAAGCTGATGAAGGCGATCCCCATCGCCAAGGCCACCCTGCGTCGTCGCAGCCAGTTCGACAGCCGCGAACAGGCCATGGCCGCCTATCGCGGGCGCGGCGCCTTCAAAGGTTGGCCCGACATGGTGCTGGCCGACTATCTCTCCGAAGGCCTGAACGAAGGCGACGGCGGGTTCAGCCTGAGCGCGGCGCCGGCCTGGGAGGCGGCCAACTACGCAGCCCAGGCGCACGATCCGTGGCGGGCCATGAAACGCTATCCCGGACCGGTTCGCATCCTCAAAGCCGAACACGGCGCCCTGACCCATGTGCCGGTCCAGCCCAGAGGGCTGCCCAATGTCTCGGTCGAGGTCGTGTCCGGCGGCGGGCACCTGTTCCCCATGACCCATGCCGACGTGGCGCGCGACGCCCTGTTCGACGCCGCCGTCTGAGAACGAATTCTGTAGGCGGAGCATGGGCGCGCGCTATAAGGGCGCCGCTGAGCATAACGCCCGCCGCCCGAGACGCCGCTTGTCCTTCTTCCACGCCGGTCCCGCGCCCAAAGGCGCCGGCCCCCGCTCCGGGGCGCTGCGCGACGGCTTGATCCTCGCTCCAGGCATGAAGGTCGGCCTGTTCGGCGGCTCCTTCAATCCCGCCCACGACGGTCACGCCCATGTCGCCGAGACCGCCATGCGACGTCTGGATCTCGACCGGGTCGTCTGGCTGGTCTCGCCGCAGAACCCGTTGAAGGACGCCCGCCACAGCGCGCCGCTGGAGGACCGCATGGCCTCGGCGCGTCAGCACGCACGCGGTCCGTCGATGATCGTCTCGGATTTCGAGAGCCGGGCCGGGGTCGCCTGGACCGTCGATACCCTGCGCCTTCTGGTCGCGCGGCATCCCGGCGTGCATTTCGTCTGGCTGATGGGGTCGGACAATCTGGCCAGCTTCCACCGCTGGCGCGGCTGGACCGACATCATGCGGCTGATGCCGGTGGCGGTCATCGCCCGGCCGGGTTCGCTGCTGGACAGCCGCACGGCGCCGGCCGCCGCCCGCTTCGCCGGTTTCCGCATTCCGGCCCAGCAGGCGGGGCTTCTGCCGACGCTTCAGGCGCCCGCCTGGACCTATCTGACGGCGCCGCTCAACCCCCTGTCGTCCACGGCGATCAGGGCCGGCAAAGGCGAGCGCGCGACCTCGTGATCGCCGGATGATTCGGGCGGCGGTTCACGTTGCGGCCCATCCGTGCTAGAGGGCTTCTTTAGTCAACGCTCCCGGAGCCCTCCGCTGACCCCCTCGCCCGCGTATGATACGCAAGACGCCGCCGTCTCGAATACGGCGCACGAGATGGACCCTATCGAACCTCTCCATTCCGAAGACGGCTTTGAGTCCGACGCCTCCCCGCGCGGCTTCGACGATTCCGCTCCCCGCCCCGTCGGCTCCACGCCGCTGGAAGAAGCCCTGCTGAGCCGCCTCGACGAGGACAAGGCCCAGGACATGGTCCTGATCGACCTGAAGGGTAAAAGCGCCATGGCCGACACCATGATCGTGGCGTCCGGTCGTTCGCACCGTCACGTCGGCGCCATCGCCGACCACCTGCTGCGCACGCTCAAGGAACAGGGGCTGGGCAAGGCCAAGGTCGAAGGCCTGCCGCACTGCGACTGGGTTTTGATCGACGCCGGCGATGTGATCGTGCACCTGTTCCGTCCGGAAGTGCGCACCTTCTACAACATCGAAAAGATCTGGGCGGTCGATTCCGCTCACCGCATGGTCCGCGACTGACACCATGAAGCTGAGCATCGTCGCCATCGGCCGACCGGGCCGGGGGCCTGAAGCGACGCTCGCCGACGACTACGCCAAGCGCGCCACCCTGTCGGGACGCGCGCTTGGCCTCGGTCCCCTCGAACTGATCGATCTGGAAGCCCGCAGACCCGGCAAGGCGCCGGAGGCTGAGCTGATCTTGGCTGCCGCAGAGGGCGCGCACCTGATCGCCTGCGACGAGCGCGGCAAGACCTATTCCTCGCGCGCCTTCGCCGACCACATCGCCAAACTGAGGGATCAGGGCGAGCGCCGTCTGGTTTTCGCCATCGGCGGGGCGGACGGCCTGGACGCCAGCGTGCGCCAGGCCGCGTCTTCGACCTTGGCCTTCGGTCCCCAGACCTGGCCCCACGCCCTGGCGCGCGCCATGCTGGCCGAACAGCTGTATCGGGCCGTGACCATCCTGGCCGGATCGCCCTATCATCGCGACTGACATGCGTCGCGCCATACCCTTATCGCTGGCCCTGCTGACGGGTTTCGTCTGCGCCGCCCCGGCGATGAGCAGGCAGGCGCCCGAGAGCGAACTGTCGCGCATCCAGGCCGAATACCGCGACGAGACGGTGCGCGCCCGTCGTCTGCGCGCCGACGCCGACGCCGCCAAGACCGAACTGGCCCAGTTGGAACGCCGCCTGGCTTCGCTGCGGGCCGCCGAACAGACCGGCGACCGTCAGATCGACGATCAGCGCGCCCGGCTCCAGCAACTGACCGAACGCGAGGCCGAACTGGTCACGGATCTGGCGCGTGAGCGCGGCGCCCAGGGCCGTCTGCTCAGCGCGCTTCAGATGATGAGCCGCCGCCCGCCGCCGCCCTTGCTGGTGCCCGCCGACAAGGCCGTCGACACGGTGCGCGCCTCCATCCTGCTCAAGGCCATGACGCCGGATCTGGAAGGCCGCGCCAAGGTGCTGGCCGCCCGTCAGGCCGAGATAATGCGCATCCGCCGGCTCGCCGTCCTGTCCTCGGAGCGACTGCTGACGACCGAGAGCGAGCAGGGCGACCGGCGCGGCGAGATCGAGGGGCTGACGGCGCGCAAGACCGCCCTGACCGCCGTCCTGAACGCCGAGGCCCGCGCCGCCGAACGCGCTGCGGCCGTGCTGGAGCGTCGCATCCGCGAGCTGGGCGGCGCGGTCCCGATCCCTCAGGCCGAAGAGACGCCGACCGCTCGCCTTCCGGCCGGACGCGGTCGCCTCAGTTCGCCCGTCGCCGGCGCGCCCAGTCAGACCTGGGGCGCCGGAACCTCCGGCTGGCGCTGGCGGGCCGACCGCGCGGCCGTCACCGCGCCCGCCGACGCCAAGGTGGCCTACGCCGGGCCGCTGACGGGGTGGGGCAATGTCGTGGTGCTGGACCTCGGGCCCGGCTGGCGCGCCGTCATCGCCGGGTTGGAAAGTGTCGATGTGGGCCCGGACGCCCGGGTCTCGGACGGCCAGACCCTGGGGCGCAGCGGCCCGGACGGCGATGTCTATTTCGAATTGCGCCGCGACGAACGGCCGATCGATCCGGGACCGTGGTTGCGTTGAACCCGCAATAGTCCTTTGCATTCTCGTCTGACGCTGATTTTATCGGCGGGACGCCGCGTCGCCACGATTTGGTCGTGACGACGGGGCCTTAACCTTCCCACGGGCGCCCACAGTGATCGGCCCGACCGAAAGAGACCGAATGCGTAAACTGCTCCTCGTCGGCTGCGCCGCTCTGGTGCTCGGCGGATCCGCCGCTGCTGTCAGCAGCCAGACCCCGCGAAACGAAACCTTCCGCATGCTGGAGCTGTTCGGCGACGTGGTCGGCATCGTCGAGCAGGCCTATGTCGTCCCTGTCGACAACAAGAAGCTGATCGAGGCCGCGCTGGCCGGCATGATGACGGCGCTGGACCCGCACTCCAACTATCTGCCGCCCTCCAACTACGATGACCTGCGCGAGCGCACCGAAGGTCAGTATTCGGGCGTCGGCCTGACCATCAGCGCCGACGGCGGCATGGTGAAGGTCATCTCGCCGATGGACGACAGCCCCGCCGCCAAGGCCGGGGTCCAGGCGGGCGACGTGATCTCTTCGATCGAGGGCCAGAACGCGGCGGGCCTGACGGTCAGCCAAGTGTCCGAAAAGCTGCGCGGCGCCGTGGGCACCAGCGTCAAGGTGACCTTCCTGCGCGACGGCTCAGACCCGCTGGAAGTGACCCTAACCCGCGAGGTCATCAAGGTTCAGTCGGTCACCGGCCGGGTCGAGGGTGACTTCGGTTATCTGCGCGTCTCGACCTTCAACGAGAACACCGGCCGCGAGTTGAACGAGGCCATCGCCAAGATCAAGGCCGAAAAGCCGGGCGTGAAGGGCTATGTCCTGGACCTGCGCAACAACGGCGGCGGCCTGCTGAACGCCGCCATCGATGTGTCCGACGCCTTCCTGGAACGCGGCGAGATCGTCAGTCAGCGGGGCCGCAAGCCCGAGCAGATCCAGCGTTATTCCGCCAAGCCCGGCGACATCACCGGCGGCCTTCCGCTGGTCGTTCTGGTCAACTATGGCTCGGCTTCGGCGTCGGAAATCGTCGCCGGCGCCCTGAAGGATCATCAGCGCGCGACCATCGTGGGCCTGACCAGCTTCGGCAAGGGTTCGGTCCAGACCGTGATCCCGCTGCGTCAGGGCCAGGACGGCGCCTTGTCGATCACGACCGCGCGCTACTACACCCCCTCGGGCGCCTCGATCCAGAAGATCGGCATCGAGCCGGATCTGGAAGTCGCCCGCAACGAGGCCGAGGCCCGCATCGTCTCGCGCTCCAGCTTCATCTATTCCGAGGCCGCCTACGCCACGGCCCTGGACGCCTCCATCGGCGCCGAGCGCAAGGGTCCGCACACCCCGCGCGAAGCCCCGGGCGAAAAGTTCGACAAGGACAAGGACTATCAGCTTCAGCGCGCGCTGGACGTCCTGCGCGCCGGCGGCGACCTGTCGAAACTGTCGGCCCCGCCCGAAGGCATCGTCGTCACCGAACCCGGCTCGACGCCCAAGCCCGACGCCGAGCCGGCGGCGGACGTGCCGAAAGAAGAATAGGTCAGGGAAGGGCGGCGCGAGCCGCCCTTTTTCTTTGCGATCAGGACAGGCGGTCGCGGAAGGCCGAATAGTCGAACGCGCGCACCGTTCTCAGCGCATCCGTCTGGGAGTTCCACAGCACGATGGACGGCAGCGGTACGCCGTTGAAGGTATTGGTCTTCACCATCGAATAGTGGGCCTGGTCCAGAAACGCGATCCGCGTCCCCGGCGTCGGCCGTTCGGCGAAGACGTAGTCTCCGATGATGTCCCCGGCCAGGCACGACGGACCGCCCAGTCGCACCGTCACCCCATGTTCGGGTTCTTGCAGCAGCGCGGGGCGATAGGGCGCCTCGATCACATCCGGCATATGGCAGGTGGCGGAGATGTCGGTGATGCCGATGGGCATGCCGTTGTCGAAGACGTCCAGCACCTCGCCGATCAGTATGCCGGCGTCCAGCGCCACGGCCTCGCCCGGCTCCAGATAGACCTGAACCCCGTGCCTGGCCTGCAGATCGCGCACGAAGGCGATCAGATCGTCGGTCTGATAGTCGGCGCGGGTGATGTGATGCCCCCCGCCCAGGTTCAGCCATTTGATCCCGTCCAGCAGCGGCGCCAACTTCGGCTCCACCGCCGCCCAGATGCGCGACAGCGGCTGGAAATCCTGCTCGCACAGCGCATGGATATGCAGACCATCGACGCCGATCAGATGGTCGGCCGTCAGCTGCGAAACCGGAAAGCCCAGGCGCGAGCAGGGCTGGGCCGGGTCGTATTTGGCGACCTCGCCTTCGGAATGTTCGGGGTTCAGCCTCAGGCCGATCTCGAACACCTGCCCTTCAGCCCGCGCCTTGGCGATCAGGTCGGCGAAACGGGCGATCTGGGCCGGGTTGTTGAAGATGACGTGATCCGACAGACGCAGGATCTCGGGCAGGTCCTGCGCCGTATAGGCCGGCGAATAGGTCGTCAGCTCGCCCTTGTAGAACTCGCGCGCCAGCCGCGCCTCCCACAGACCCGAGGCGCAGACCCCGTCGAGGTATTCGCCGACCACGTCGGCCAGCGACCACATCGAAAACGCCTTCAGCGCCAGAAGCACGCGCGCCTCCGCTCCGTCGCGCACGCCCTTCAGCACGGACAGATTGCGACGGATGGCGGCCTCGTCCACCACGAAGGCGGGCGAGGCGACGCGGTTCAGGTCGAAATGCGCAAAGGCGCCCGGATCGCCGGCCTGGGTCTGCATTCAGTCGGTCCGATCAGAAATCCAGAGGGGCGTCCAGGTCCTGAACCTTCCACGGCAGGCCGTGCTTGTTCAGCATGTCCATGAAGGGATCGGGGTCCAGCTGCTCCATGTTGAACACGCCGTCGCCCTTCCACTGGCCGGTCACCATCAGAGCCGCGCCGATCATGGCCGGCACGCCGGTGGTGTAGCTGACGGCCTGGTTGCCGGTCTCGGCATAGGCCTCTTCGTGGTCGCAGATATTGTTGACGTAGACCGTCTTCTTGACCCCGTCCTTCAGGCCGGTGGCGATGACGCCGATGTTGGTCTTGCCCTTGGTGATCGGACCCAGCGAGGCCGGCTCGGGCAGCAGGGCCTTCAGCAACTCGATCGGAATGATCTCGCGGCCCTGGAACTGCATAGGCTCGATCGAGGTCATGCCGATGTTTTCCAGCACTTCGAGGTGCTTCAGATAGCTGTCGCCGAACGTCATCCAGAAGCGGATGCGCTTGATCTCGGGATAGAACTTCGCCAGCGATTCCAGCTCCTCATGGTACATGAGGTACATGTTCTTGGGACCCACGCCTTCGAAGTCGAAGGTCTGTTTGTGGCTCAGCGCCGGGCCTTCGACCCACTGGCCGTTCTCCCAGTGACGCGAGTTCGCCGTCACTTCGCGCAGGTTGATCTCGGGGTTGAAGTTGGTCGCGAAGGGCAAGCCGGTGTCGCCGCCGTTGCAGTCCAGGATGTCCAGCGTCTCGATGGAATCCAGCAGATGCTTCTTGACGTAGGTGGTGAAGACCGAGGTCACGCCGGGGTCGAAGCCCGAACCCAGCAGCGCCATCAGGCCGGCGTCCTTGAAACGGTCCTGATAGGCCCACTGCCACTTGTATTCGAACTTGGCCTCGTCGCGCGGCTCGTAGTTGGCGGTGT
Organism: Brevundimonas vesicularis; assembly: GCF_044807075.1. Taxonomy (GTDB): domain Bacteria; phylum Pseudomonadota; class Alphaproteobacteria; order Caulobacterales; family Caulobacteraceae; genus Brevundimonas; species Brevundimonas vesicularis_G. Next base: position 242,392 of record NZ_CP085234.1, on the reverse strand, counting down.
CCAGATAGTCGACGCCGGCGGCCAGGCAGGCGTCCATGATCGACAGGTCCTGATAGGGCAGGGCCAGGTTCACGACCAGTTCGGGCTGCACCTTCTGGATCAGCGCCGTGGTCGCCGCCACGTCGTCGGCGTCGATGGCCGCCGTGTCGATGTCGACGCCGAAGCGCGACTTCACGGACTGGGCGATCGCGTCGCACTTGGACTTGGTGCGGCTCGCCAGGGTGATATGCGAGAAGATGTCCGCGTTCATCGCCATCTTGTGGACGGCCACCGAACTGACGCCGCCTGCGCCGATAACCAGCACCTTGCTCATCTGTGCTTCTCCCGAAGTCTGAAACCCTGGCGACTACGCCGCCCCTATAAAGGGCGCGGCTCTTAGCACGATGATGACAATCCGCTAAATCCCTGCGCCGATATTGGCTTTTATAGCGTGACCGGATCGCTCCGGTTGCCTTTGTAAGGTTTTTCCGCCATAAGCCGCCGCTTCCGACGCAAGTGAACCTGCGTCTCCACCGGGACGACAGCTTTTTTGTCGTGCTAACGCGCTCCGCGCTACTTGAGCACAGCCCATTCGGGCTCAAGTAGGCCGCAAGGCCGATAGCCCGCAAAAGAGAACGAGCCCGGCGAGAACCCTCCGCCGACGTGATCGTCGCCGGGGGCCGTTGTCGTATGGAGCCGTTTCACCTGCGCCACACGAGGTAGTGAATGTTCGAGGCTCTGAACGAGCGGCTGACAGGCGTCTTCGACCGGATCACCGGGCGCGGCGCCCTGTCCGAAAAGGATGTCGCCGAGGCGATGCGCGAAGTGCGCGTGGCCCTGCTCGAGGCCGACGTCGCCCTGCCGGTCGTCAAGGAATTCATCGCCTTCGCCACCGAGCGCGCGACGGGCGAAGAGGTCATCCGTTCGGTCAAGCCGGCCGATCAGGTGGTCAAGATCGTCTATGACGGCCTGATCGAGATGCTGGGCGGCGAAGAGCCGGTTCCGCTGAACACCAACGCCAATCCGCCCGCCGTGGTGCTGATGGCTGGCCTGCAAGGCTCGGGCAAGACCACGACCTCGGCCAAGCTGGCGCTGCGCCTGACCAAGTTCGATCGCAAGAAGGTCATGATGGCCTCGCTGGACACGCGTCGTCCGGCCGCGATGGAACAGCTGGCGACGCTCGGCAAGCAGATCGAGGTCGCCACCCTGCCGATCGTAGCGGGCGAAAGCGCGGTCCAGATCACGCGCCGGGCGCTGCAATCGGCCAAGCTGCAGGGCTTCGACGTCCTGATCCTCGACACCGCCGGCCGCATCACCCTGGACGAAGGGCTGATGAACGAGGTGGCCGAGGTCGCCGACATCGCCAAGCCCGTCGAGACCCTGCTGGTCGCCGACAGCCTGACCGGCCAGGACGCGGTGCGCACCGCCAAGGCCTTCCACGAGCGCCTGCCCCTGACCGGCCTGGTCTTGACCCGCGCCGACGGCGACGGTCGCGGCGGCGCCATGCTGTCGATGCGCGCCGTCACCGGCCTGCCGATCAAATATCTGGGCGCCGGCGAAAAGGTCGATGCGCTCGACGTGTTCGACGCGCGCCGCGTCGCCGGCCGCATCCTGGGGCAGGGCGATATCGTCGCCCTGGTCGAAAAGGCCAGCCAAGATCTGGACCAGGCCAAGGCCGAGAAGATGGCCCGCAAACTGGCCAAGGGTCAGTTCGATCTGGACGACCTGGCCGGTCAGCTTCAGCAGATGAAGCGGATGGGCGGGCTTCAGGGCATCATGGGCATGCTGCCCGGCGTGGCCAAGATGAAGGGTCAGATGGCCGAAAGCGGCATCGACGACCGCATGATCCTGCGTCAGGAAGCGATCATCTCCTCGATGACCAAGGCCGAGCGCAAGAAGCCCGACCTGCTGAACGCCTCGCGCAAGAAGCGCATCGCCGCCGGAGCCGGCGTCGATGTGCAGGACGTGAACCGGGTTCTGAAACAGCACCGCCAGATGGCCGATGTGGTCAAGTCGATGGCGCGCGGCGGACCCAAGAAGATGCAGCAGATGGCCGCCATGCTGGGCGGCCTCGGCGGCGGCAGCATGCCCGGCATGGGCGGCGGCCCCGACATGGCCCGCCTCAAGGCGCTGGGCGGCGGCAAGATGGCCGAACCCTCCGCCGACGATCTGAAAGCCATCCAGGACCGGCTCGCCGGACTGGGCGGCGGACAACTTCCGGGAGGCCTTCCGGGCTTACCGGGCTTCCCTCCCAAGAAATAACGACTTCCTAGAAAGAGACCTGAAATGCTGAAGATTCGTCTGGCCCGCGGCGGCGCCAAGAAGCGCCCCTACTACCACATCGTCATCGCCGACTCGCACTCGCCGCGCGACGGCAAGTTCATCGAGAAGGTCGGCAGCTACAACCCGATGCTTCCCAAGGACGGCGCCACCCCGCGCGTCGCCCTGAAGGTCGAGCGCATCGCCGAATGGCTTGGCAAGGGCGCCCAGCCGACCGACCGCGTCGCCCGCTTCCTGTCGCAGGACGAGACCCTGGGCCAGAAGGTCAAGTGGACGCAGTCGAACAACCCGAACAAGGGCGCTCCGGGCAAGAAGGCGCAAGAGCGCGCCGCCGAGCGCGCCCAGCGCGAAGCCGACCGCCTGGAAGCCGAAGCCGCCGCCAAGGCCGAGGCCGCCGAAGCCGCCGCCGCCGCCAAGGCCGAAGCCGAAGCTGCTGCGGCCGCCCCGGCTGCCGAAGAAGCGCCCGCCGAAGAGGCTCCGGCTAATGAAGCCGCCGCCGAGGAAGCCCCGGCTGCTGAAGCCGCTGACGAAAAGGCCGAAGGCTAAGCCTTTCGGTTTGACGATGATCAGGGCGGCGTCTTTCGACGCCGCCTTTTTCATGGGTTAAGAACACGCATGACCACGGACAGCAGATTGATCCTCGTCGGCCAGGTCGGCGGCGGCTTCGGCGTGCGGGGCGAGGTGCGGGTGACCGCCTTCACCGCCGATCCCCTGGCCCTGACCGCCTATGGCCCTCTTCTGCGCGCCGATGGGACCGTGGCTCTGACCCTGACCTCGACGCGGCCCGACAAGAACGGCGTCGTCGGCCGGGCCAAGGAGATCACGACCAAGGAACAGGCCGACGCCCTGCGCGGCCTGAAGCTGCACGTCCCCCGCGACCGGTTCCCCGAGCCGGATGAAGACGAGTTCTACCTCGCCGACCTCTTGGGCGTTCAGGTCCGCGACACGGCGGGCGCGGTTATGGGCACGGTGAAATCGGTCCAGAACTTCGGCGCCGACGACATGCTGGAGATCGCGCCCGCCGCCGGCGGCCCGACCTGGTATCTGCCCTTCACCAAGGAAGCGACACCGGAACTGCACCTGGCCGACGGCTGGCTATTGGCCGTGCCGCCGACCGAGGTGGGCGAGCGCGAGCCGGACTGAAGCCCCGTCACCGCTCCCGTCGGTGTTGCGGATCGCCTGGACGGCCCCGACATAGGCCTATCGCAATAGCCGAGGCCGAAACCATGACCGACCTGTCCGCCTTCCCAATAACGCAACGCTGGCCGGCCCAGCATCCCGACCGCATTCAGCTGTATTCCCTGCCGACGCCCAACGGGGTGAAGGTCTCGATCATGCTGGAGGAGGTCGGCCTGGCCTATGAGCCGCACCTGATCGACATCACCAAGAACGAGACCTGGGGGCCGGAGTTTTTGTCTCTGAACCCCAACGGCAAGATCCCGGCCATCCTCGATCCGAACGGCCCGAACGGACAGCCGCTGGCCTTGTTCGAATCCGGCGCCATCCTGATCTATCTGGCGGAAAAGACCGGCAAACTGCTCTCGACCGATCCGGCGACCCGCTACGAGACGATCCAGTGGGTCATGTTCCAGATGGGCGCGATCGGCCCGATGTTCGGCCAGCTGGGCTTCTTCCACCGCTTCGCCGGCAGGGAGTATGAGGACAAACGCCCGCGCGACCGCTACGTCGCCGAAAGCCGCCGCCTGCTGGGCGTGCTGGAGACGCGGCTGGCCAACGAAGGCGAAGAACCCCGCGACTGGCTTGTCGGCGACTATTCCATCGCCGATGTCGCCACCCTGGGCTGGGTCCGCAACCTGATCGGCTTCTACGAAGCGGGCGAGATCGTCGGCTTCGCCGACTTCCCGCGCGTCGCCGCCTGGCTGGAGCGCGGTTTGGCCCGCCCCGCAGTCCAGCGCGGCCTAGCGATTCCGGCGCGTCACTGAACCGTCGCCGCCCACGGGCATTATCTGACAGCATCAACTGGAGCGCGACCTATGGGTATCTTCTCTTCGATCTGGAACAAGATCACGGGCCACAAGCCCAAGGCGGCCCCGCAGCCGACCCCGGCACCCAGCGCCCAACCCGCGCCCGGCGCCGCCCCGACCGCCACGCCTGCTCTTCCACCCGTGGACGTCGAGGCGGTCCTCAGCGATCTGGCGGCGTCGAAGGGCGGCGGCGGCAACTGGCGGACCTCGATCGTCGATCTGCTGAAGCTGCTGGACCTGGATTCCAGCCTGGCCGCCCGAAAGGAACTGGCCGAGGAGCTGAACGTCCACGCTGGCGAGCATGGCTCGGCCGAACAAAACATCGCCCTGTCCAAGGCCGTCTGGAAGAAGCTGGCCGACAACGGCGGCCAAGTCCCGGCCTCGCTGCGCGACTAGCCCCCTCCGCTGGATCAGGCCGACGGTCTGATCCAGCGCATCGCGGCCAGAGCGGCAAAACCCACGACCAGACCCCAGAAGGCCGATCCGACGCCGAACAGGGTCAGGCTCGAAGCCGTCGCCGCAAACCTCAGCACGGCCGCCTCGCGCGATCCGATCTCCGCCATCATGGTCTGCAGCGCGCCGGTCAGCGGCGCGATCAGCGCCAGACCCGTCACCGCCGCCAGCACGGCCGGCGGCATGGCGATGAACAGCCCGGCCAGCGGCGCGGCGAACAGAGCCACGACCAGGTAAAGACCGCCGTAGATGACGCCCACGATCCACCGCCTGGCCACATCGGGGTGCGCGTCCGGCCCGGTGCAGATCGCCGCCGTGATCGCCGCTAGATTGACCCCGTGCCCGCCGACCGGCGCGATCATCAGGCTGGCCACGCCGGTCGACAGGATCAGTCGGTTGGCGGGCGGCGGATAGCGGGCGCTCTGCAGGACCACCAGCCCGGGCAGATTCTGAGCCGCCAGCGTCACCAGAAACAAAGGAAAGCCCAGGCTGACCGACGCCTTCCAGTCGAAGACGGGCGCGACCGGCTCCAGATGGCCGAACAGTCCGGTCCCGGCCGGCAGGGCCAACTGCCCCCGCATCGCCAGGACCGCAAGAGTCGCCGCCAGCACGGCGGGCAAGGCCCAGGTCGGCCATAGCCGTTTGAAGATCAGGAACACCACGATCAGCGCGACGACCAAGGCCGTCTCGTCCGGCGCCACCTTGAACAGTCTCAGCGCGAAGGGCAGCAGCACCCCCGCCAGCATGGCCGAGGCGATGGCCGCCGGTATCCGCGCCGCCAGCCGCCCCAACACCGGGATCAGGCCGGTCAGGATCATCAGCAGGGCGGCGAAGACGAAGGCGCCGATGGCCGTCGGCCAGGACAGGCCCAGGGTCGAGGCCGCCAGCAGGGCCGCCCCCGGCGTGGACCAGGCCAGCACCACGGGGATCTTCAGCCGCCAGCTCAGCACCGCGCCGGGCAAGCCGATGCCGAGGCACAGGGCCGTCACCATCGACCCGATCTGGCCCGCGTCCGCACCCAGGGCCTGACCGGCCTGAACGACCAAGGCGACCGTCCCGCCAAACCCGATCACCGTCGCCACCGCGGCGGACGAAAAGGCCGAAGCGGGCAGGGCGCGCATGGAAAAGGCCGGAGCAGTCATGCCCCGGCCTTAAACCGTCGTCTCGGATGGCGGAAGGCTGGGATCAGCCCTCCTTAATCAGCCTTCGATGTCTTCCGGCAGGCCCACGGCGTGGAAGCCGGCATCGACGTGGACGACTTCGCCCGTGGTCGAACGGCCCAGGTCCGAACACAGCCACAGGGCCGCGCCCGCGACGCCCTCCATCGAGGTCTCTTCCTTGATCAGGGAGAACTGCGCCGACTTGGAGTGCAGGCCGCGCCCGCCCGAGATGCCGGCCAGCGACAGGGTGCGCATGGCCCCGGCCGAGATGGCGTTGACGCGGATGTTCTTGGGACCCAGGTCGCGCGCGATGTAGCGGGTCGCGGCTTCCAGCGCGGCCTTGGCCACGCCCATGGTGTTGTAGTTCGGAATGACCCGCTCGGACCCCAGATAGGTCAGGGTGATCAGGCTGCCGCCGTTCGGCATCAGCTTGGCCGCGCGACGCGAGACGTCCACGAAGCTGAAGGCCGAGATGTTCATGGCCAGAAGGAAGCTGTCGCGCGTGGTGTTGTCCACGAAGCTGCCCTTCAACTCATCCTTGTTGGCGAAGGCCACCGAATGGACGACGAAGTCGATCGTGCCGAAGGTCTTTTCCAGCTCGGCGAAGGCCGCATCCATCGAGGCGTCGTCGGTGACGTCGGCCGGGATCAGCAGCTTGGCGCCGACGCTTTCGGCCAGCGGGCGCACGCGGCGCTCCAGGCTCTCGCCCAGATAGGTGAAGGCCAGCTCGGCGCCCTGGGCGGCCAACTGCGAGGCGATTCCCCAGGCGATGGAGCTGGAGTTGGCCACGCCCATGATCAGGCCCTTCTTGCCCTTCATGAGGTCGCCGGTCGGCATGTCCCAGCCTTCGGAAGTCGCCATGGTTCGTCTCCTGATGATTTGCGCGGAGGGTTAGCAGGGGCGGGCGTAAACCGGAACCCCCGCCGCCTTCCCTGGCGTCAGAGCAGGCCCGCGATCGCTTGGCGCGCCGCGTCGCCCAGATCGGGGCGTTTCAGGGCCAGGGCGACGTTGGCGCGCAGCAGGCCGATCTTGTCGCCGCAGTCGTGTGTGACGCCCGCATATTCGACGGCGGTGAAGCTCTGGTCCGCCATCAGTCGCGCCATGGCGTCGGTCAGTTGAATCTCGCCGCCAGCGCCCTTTTCCTGCGTCGCCAACAGGTCGAAGATTTCCGGCTGCAGGATGTAACGGCCCGAGATCGACAGGTTGGACGGCGCGGTCCCGGCGGCGGGCTTTTCGACCATGCCCTTCATGACGATGCGCGAACCGTCGCGGCTGACCGGATCGACGATGCCGTATTTGTGGGTCTGATCCTCGGGGACGGATTCCACGCCGATGATGTTGCCGCCGGTTTCGGCATAGACCTCGGCCAACTGCTTCAGGGCGCCGGGCTGAGAATCCACGATGACGTCGGGCAGAATGACGGCGAAGGGCTCGTGGCCGATGATGTCGCGTGCGCACCAGACGGCGTGGCCCAGACCCTTGGGCTGCATCTGGCGGGTGAAGCTCATCTCCCCGGCCGAGGCCAGTTCGGCGTTCATCATCTCCAGGATGTCGGTCTTGCCCTTGGCCTGAAGCTGGGCTTCCAGTTCGATCTGGTGATCGAAATAGTCCTCGATGGCGCCCTTGGAGCGGCCGGTGACGAAGACGATGTGCTCGATCCCAGCTTCGCGCGCCTCTTCGACGATGTAGGACAGGATCGGCCGGTCGACGACGTTCAGCAGTTCCTTGGGGGTCGTCTTGGTGCCGGGCAGGACCCGGGTGCCGAGGCCCGCGACGGGCAGTACGGCCTTGCGCAGGCGCGCGGGCGTGGTGGTCATCAAATCATCCTGACAGCTATCCCGCCCCTTCTACGGCCTCGTGCGCTTCAGTTGAAGCGCTTCGCGCTTCAACGGGGCGAACCGGTGAAAGAAGGGGCGGAACGGCGGTCGGGTTCCGCCTTATTTGGCGGGGCGGGCCATCGGCGTCATGGCGGCGATGGTCGCGCGCTGGGCCAGCAGTTGGTCTTCCGGCAGCGGGATCAGGCCGCGGTCGGCCAGATAGCCGCCCTTGCCGGCGGCGCCTTCCGACAGGAACTCCTGCACGAACTGCTGCAGGCCCGGAATGACGCCGATGTGGGCCTTCTTCACATAGATGTAGAGGCTGCGCGACAGCGGGTATTCACCGCTGGCGATGGTGTCGGCGGTGGGGGCGACGCCGTCGATGGTCTCGGCCTTCACCGTGTCCAGGTTCTGCTCCAGGAACGAATAGCCGAACACGCCCAGCGAACCCGGCGTGCGGGTCAGGGTCTGGACGATGGCGTTGTCGTTCTCGCCGGAATCGATCCAGGCGCCGTCCTCGCGCAGGGTGTGGGCGATGGCTTCGAACCGGTCCTTGTCGTCTTCGATCGCCTTGACCGCCGGCACCAGCTTGGCGCCGGGCGTCATGCCCAGCTCCAGGAAGGCGTCGCGCGTGCCCGAGGTGGGCGGCGGGCCATAGACCTGGATGCGCTGGTTCGGCAGGCCGGCGTTGACCTGATTCCAGGTCTTGGCCGGATTGGCGACGAACTGACCGTTGGCGCCCGGCACTTCCTTGGCCAGGCCCTCGTACAGGTCGTTCAGTTCGAAGTTGAAGCCGTTGCCGTTACGAGCCGTGGCGATGACGATGCCGTCGAAGCCGATCTTGATCTCGACGATGTCGGTGACGCCGTTCTTGGCGCACAGGTCGAACTCAGACTGCTTCATCTGACGCGAGGCGTTGGCGATGTCCGGGGTGGTCGGGCCGACGCCCTGGCAGAAGGCCTGGATGCCGCCGCCGGTGCCCAGCGATTCGACGCGCGGCGCCGCGCCGCCCGAACCGCGCGCGAAGGTCTCGGCGACCCGCGTGGCGAAGGGGAAGACGGTCGAGGAACCGGCCGCCCAGATGCCGGAGCGCGCGCCGGAGGCGGAGCCGCCCCCGCCCCCGCCGTTGTCGCCACAGGCCGCCAGGGCCAGAAGGGCGGCGGCCGAAGCCGCCAGTTTCAGTGTGCGGATCATCCAAGGCTCTCCCTGAGCATCGATTTCGCGATGCTTAGAGCAGAGGATTATGACAGTCCCGCGAAGGGGACCGCCGCCGCTACAGCAGGCGGCGGCGCATCACCTGCGACAGGGTGTCGATCAGGGTCACGGCGACCACGACGACGATCACGATGGCTGAGACGGCGCGGAAATCGAAGGCGTTCATGCTGTCGAACAGCACCTGGCCGATGCCGCCCGCGCCGATCAGACCCAGCACGGTCGCGGACCGGCTGTTGGATTCAAAGCGGTACAGGGCGAACGAGGTCCACAGCGGCGCGACCTGAGGCAGGACGCCCCAGACGATCTCGTGCAGCTTGCCGGCGCCGGTGGCGCGCACGCCCTCGACCGGACCCTTGTCGATCGACTCGACCGCTTCCGAGAACAGTTTGGCCAGAACCCCGGCCGTATTCAGGGTGATGGCCAGAACACCCGCCAGAGGCCCGAGGCCCACGGCGGTGACGAACAGCAGGCCGATCACCAGATCCGGCACCGAACGCAGCAGGTTCATGATCCAGCGCACCGGCGTCACGACCCAGACGGGCGCGATGTTGCGCGCCGCCGCCAGACCCAGCGGAATGCCCAGGATCACGGCCAGGAAGGTGCCCCACAGGGCGATCTGCACCGTCTCCCACATCTTGGCGACGAACATCTTCCAGTCGCTGAAGTCGGGACGCAGCAGGTCGTGGACGAACAGCTGGGTGCTGTCGTTGCCGGCGAACAGCCGCGAGATGTTGCCCAGATCGACGGCGTCGATGCTGTACAGCAGGACGGCGGCCACGCCGCCCCAGACCAGGACGTCGGCGACCCAGGCGAGGGCAGACTTCTTGGGCGCAGCCGGAATCGCGACGGCGGGAGACGCGACTGCGGTCAAGGCCGGACCTCACGCAGGCTGCGCAGGCGTTGAAGCTCGCGCTCGGCGGCGGCGGCGCCGGCCGTATCGCCCTTGGCGCGGGCCTCGCCCAGCTTCTGGTCGGCGATCATTTCGCGGATCGGGTCCAGATAGCTGTCGTCGGCGGCGGTGAAACGGGAATACTCCAGGTCCGCCAGAACCTTGCGCTGCCGCTCGGCCTCGGCGCCTTCGCCCTGGCCATAGGTCAGGAAGAAGCTGCGGATCTTTTCCTTCAGCGCCGGATCCAGATCCTCGCGCACGACGATGCCGCTTTCGGGGATCGGCGGCGAGGTCCAGATTTCCTCGATCTGGCCGGCCAACTGCGGGTTTTCCTTGCGCATGAAGATTGTGTTCACGCTGTTGGAGGTCGCCACGTCGATCACGCCGGTCGCCACGCCGAAGGCGTTGGCCTGGTGATTGGCCGAGCGCACGGTCTTGAAGCACTGGCTGGGGACCACGCCGCGCGGATTGAACAGGAAGGTCAACGGGGCCAGGGTGCCCGACGTCGACTGGGCGTCGCCGATGCCGAAGTTGTACGTCTTGCCGCACGCCATGACCTGATCCAGCGTGATGCCCGACCCCTTCTTGACGATCAGGGTGGACTGATAGCTGTCCAGACCCTCGCGGTTGACGGTGCGGGCGATGACTTCGGCCTTGGCGCGGTCGATGGCCTCGACCTCAGGCTTGGCCGAGAACCAGCCCACCTGGGTGTGGTTGCCGCGCATGGCTTCGACCAGGACGGTGTAGTTCGAGCCGAAATAGGGCTTCACCGGCACGCCGATGGCCTTGGACATGTCGTCCAGCAGCGGCTGCCACAGCGGGCCGGCGGAGGCTTGGCCTTCGGCGGACAGGATCGAGAAGGTGATCTCGGTCGGCGCGCCGACCGCGGCCTTCTTGTCCTCGCCGCCGCCGCAGGCCGCCAGGCCCAGGATCATGACGGCGGCGCCGGCCGCAGCGATTAGACGGCGGGTGGGGGAAATGCGCGACAGGCTCATGCCTTGGTCTCCCAGAACGCGTCCTCGAACTCGGGACCGTAGATTTCGATCAGGCGCTTTTGGTCCAGCGCCGTGGACGGGCCGTCATAGACGATCTTGCCGCCTTGCAGGGCGATGACGCGGTCGCAGTAGCGGATGGCGTAGTCGACCTGGTGCAGGGTGACGATCACCCCCAAGCCGTCGCGCTTGTTCAGCTCGACCAGCAGTTCCATCACCTTGCGGGCGGACACCGGGTCCAGCGAGGCGACGGGTTCGTCGGCCAGAATGGCATTGGCGCCCTGCACGATGGCGCGGGCGATGGCGCCGCGCTGTTGCTGGCCGCCGGACAGGGTGTTGGCGCGCTGGGCGGCGTAGTCGCTGACGCCGACGCGGTGCAGGGCCGCCATGGCCTTGTCCTTGTCCGCTTGGGGCCACAGGCCCAGCAGGCCCTTCCAGCCGGGCAGACGCCCCAGCGCGCCCAGCATGACGTTGGAGAACAGGCTCAGCCGCCCGACCAGATTGAACTGCTGGAAGATCATGCCCAGCTTGCCGCGCGCCTTGCGCACGGCGCCGGTGACCCGGCCGTCCTTCTGCACGGTCTCGCCGAACACCTGGATGGTGCCGGAGCCCGCGTCGATCGACTGCAGGCCGGTGATGGAGCGGAGCAGGGTGGACTTGCCCGAACCGGACGGACCGATCAGGGCGACCATTTCGCCGGAGGCCACGGAAATCGAGACGCCGTCCAGCGCCTTTCGCGATCCGAAGGTCTTCGACACGTCACGCGCCAGGACTAGCCCAGGGGCGGCGGCGGCTGCGGATGAACTCATGAACTCGCTAGGAGGCTATGGCGAAGGGGCGCCGCAATAAGCTGAAATCACGCTCGGGCAAGCCCTAATCGCACGTCGGGCGCAATCTCGTCCAGACCCGAGCCGTTCAGGAGCGTTCCGCCGCACCCCTCACCCGGGCGTAGTCCGCCGGAATCGGCATGGCGGCGCGCGACCGCTCCAGCGCCTGATCGGCGATGATCTGCACCGGCGCGGTCAGGGAGGGGATCGAGGCGAGTGTTCTCAGGCCCTTTTGCAGCCTCATGGCGACCGCGACGTCGCCAGCGCCATAGCGGGCGACCGGGCCGAACACGTCGTCGAGCAGATCAGCGTGCGAGATGCCAGGCACCATCAAACGATCGCGCGAGACGCCGCCCTCGTGTTCGTCACGCTCGCCGGCCCAGATATCCAGAAGCCTCACGCCCGTCGACACTACCTGAATGGCCGTTCCGGGATCGTTGACGCCAGGCGACAGGGCCTTGGCTGCGATCTCGCCCAGAACGATCAGGCCGAAGCGGGGGTCTTGATCATAGGAGCGCGAGTCTCCGATCGCGAAGGCGGAGCAGAAGGCGTCCTGGGCTTCTTTGTCGCAGGCCGGCAGGCTGATCCGGGCGAGGACCTCGCCGCGTCGCACGAAGGCGCCGGGCGCGGCGACCACCTCGACCTGGCAGTCCCGTTTCTCGGCCATGGACTGCAGGCGATCGGGATCGACGTTCTGGACATAGCCGGTTTCCGGCGCCGTCACGTCCGCGCCGGTCTCAAGATGGCCTTCGCGCCCGCCCATAAACGGATTGTCGCGCCGCTGTTCCAGCGCCTCGCGGGCCCGGGCCTCGACCAGATCGATCATGTGACCGACCCGCGCCAGGCTGGACAGACGGTTGATCCAGGCCAGCAGGCGAAACGCCACCAGACCCACCATGACGAGGCTGACGAGGAACAGGATCGCCCGGCCGTTCTGGCCGTAATAATGGGCGTTGATCGCGGTGACGGCGACGATGGCGTAGAGAAAGGCTCCAACGAAGGTCGCCAGCGACTTCTGGGTCTCGTCATCGCTGGTGACCAGGGCCGCGACGCGCGGACTGGCCGCCGACGACACGGACGTATAGGCCGTGACCATGGCGCCCACCGAAAAGGTCGCCACGCCCAGCAGGCTGGACGCCAGAATCGTCAGGATCGATTCCACAGACTCGCCGCCCAGACGCTCGGCCATCTCCTGCGGCACCCAGGGGGCCAGGGCGGCGGCCAGCAAGGCTGCGGCGACGCCCGCGACGGCATAGGCCGTGGCGCGCACCCACAGCTGACGCCGCATCTTGCGCCAAAAGAACAGCCATCGATTCATGAAACCCTCCGACCATCGCAACGGCATAGAAAGGTCAAGGTTGCCGCTAGATCGTGTCGTGGAGGGCGCAGACCGGATTTGTGACAGCCAAACGTAGGCCCCGCCACGAAAAAACCTCTTTACATGACAGTCGCGCGTCCCCATATCGCGCTCTCCGGCGGACCCCGTAGGTCCTGTCTGCGCCGCTAACGCCGGTCTGGGTTTAACAATTAGCAGGGGGTTACGTGAATTGCGCACGTATCAGCTTCCCCTGGACCTGGTCCGTGAGCGGTCCCCTGAACGTCCCGTCGCCCTCGTGCGGCCGCGTTCGGTTTCCGTAGCGGCGCGCTGGTTCCAGGATAATCTAAAGGCCGACGTCTTCTACGCTGTGAAGGCCAACCCTTCGCGCTGGGTCGTCGAAACCCTGATCGAGGCCGGCGTTCGCGGGTTCGACGTGGCGTCCATCGCCGAGATCGAGCTGGTTCGCTCGGTCAGCCATGACGTGCGCCTGGCCTTCATGCATCCGGTCAAGAGCCGCTCTGCGATCACCAAGGCCTATTTCGATCACGGCGTGCGCACCTTCTCGCTCGATTGCATCGACGAGCTGAACAAGATCCTCGACGCCACCGGCGGCGCGGACGACCTGAACCTGATCGTGCGCATGGCCGTCTCGGCCGACGGCGCCGCCTATACGCTGTCGGGCAAGTTCGGCGTGTCGTCGGATCAGGCGCCGGCCCTGCTGATGGCGACGCGCCAGGCGGTCAAGGACGGCCTGATGGGCGTTTCCTTCCACGTCGGCAGCCAGTGCATGCGCCCGACCGCCTATCAGGCCGCCATGGCCCAGGTCGGCCGGTCGATCAGCCGTGCGGGCGTGATCGTCGATATCGTCGATGTCGGCGGCGGCTTCCCGTCCGTCTATCCGGGCATGGTCCCGCCGGACATGAGCGAATACGCCGACGCCATCCATCGCGGCTTCAACGAGATGCCGGTGTCGGAAACGACCGAGCTGTGGTGCGAGCCCGGCCGGGCGCTGGTCGCCGAAAGCTCGTCGATCCTGGCCCGCGTCGATCTGCGCAAGGGCGACGCCCTTTATCTGAACGACGGCTCCTACGGCTCGCTGTTCGACGCGACCCACTCGCGCTGGCCCTTCCCGACCAAGCTGGTGCGGGACGGCGAAAGCGCGGGCGAGCTGAAGGCCTTCCAGTTCTACGGCCCGACCTGCGATTCCATCGACCATATGCCGGGGCCCTTCTGGCTGCCGGCCGATGTGCGCGAGGGCGACTTCATCGAGATCGGCATGCTGGGCGCTTACGGCGTGGCCATGTCGACGGGCTTCAACGGCTATGGCGAACACGACATCGCCGCAGTCGAGGACGCCCCGATGGCCTCGCTGTACGGCCTGGCTCCACGTTCCATCCCCACCGTGCGCACCACGGCGGAAGAGAACGCCCGCAAGGTCGTGCGCCTGTCACGCCCCAAGGGTAAGGCCGGTCAGCGCAAGTCGCGCCGGAAGTAGGACGCCCGCACCTGTAACCGTCATCCTCGGGCTCGACCCGAGGATCGGCCCCTCTGCGTCTTCCTTGCGAGGAACGCGCGGCGGAACGTCCGACCCTCGGATCAAGTCCGAGGGTGACGGCCGAAGGTCGGGCGTCTATCGGTCCTGTCGGTCGCTCCGTCCCGGCACGTCTGCTTGTTCGACGGGCGCTCAAATCACAGGGAAACCGCCGAAATGAACGCTCCTGTTCAATCGAACACCAAGGCCCAACTGCTGCAGAATGTCGTCGAGCACGTCGACATCACCAGCTTCGACGCGCGCCCGATCATCGACTCGATGCGCAAGATGTCCTTCTCGTCGCGCGACACCGCCCGCGCTGCGGACATCTTCTCGATGGCCATCGAGGACAAGGACTGCTCGCCCTGGCTGATCCTGGCCGGTTCGACCTCGGCCGGCGGCTGCATGCACGTTTACCGCGATATGGTGAAGTTCGGCATGGTCGACGCCGTGGTCGCCACCGGCGCCTCGATCGTCGACATGGATTTCTTCGAGGCCCTGGGCTTCAAACACTATCAGGCGGCCGGCGAGGTGGACGACAACGTCCTGCGCGACAACTACATCGACCGGATCTACGACACCTATATCGACGAGGAAGAGCTCCAGGCCTGCGACCACACCATCCTGGAGATCGCCAACCGGCTGGAGCCGCGCGGCTATTCCAGCCGCGAGTTCATCTGGGAGATGGGCAAGTGGCTGAGTGAGGGCAATGCGAAAAAGCCCGGCTCGCTGATCCAGACCGCCTATGAAGAAGGCGTGCCGATCTTCTGCCCGGCCTTCGTCGATAGCTCGGCCGGCTTCGGTCTGGTGAAACACCAGAAGGAACGCGCCGCCGCCGGCCTGCCCTATCTGATGCTGGACGCCATCGCCGACTTCCGCGAACTGACCGACATCAAGATCGCCGCCGGCGTCACCGGCCTGTTCATGGTCGGCGGCGGGGTGCCCAAGAACTTCGCCCAGGACACGGTCGTCTGCGCCGAAATTCTCGGCGTCGAGGCTGAGATGCACCGCTATGCGGTCCAGATCACCGTCGCCGACGTGCGCGACGGCGCCTGCTCGTCCTCGACGCTGAAAGAGGCGGCCTCCTGGGGCAAGGTTCAGACCACCCACGAACAGATGGTCTTCGCCGAGGCCACCACGGTCGTCCCCCTGATCGGCTCCGACGCCTACCATCGCGGCGCCTGGAAGGCCCGCGACAAGCGCCGCTGGAACAAGCTGTTCGGGAAGGGCTGAACAAAGAAAAAGGCCGGTGGATTGCTCCGCCGGCCTTTTGTCTGTCAGTCCATTTTTGAGATCAGGCGGCGCAGGCCTCGAAGCCGGCCTTCAGCGCGGCCTCGTCCAGATCGCGGCCGATGAAGACGGCGCGGCTCCAGCGGCGCTCTGCGGCGCCCCATTCGCGTTGCAGGTCTCCCTCAAGGATCATGTGCACGGCTTGGAAGACCAGGCGGCGGTTCTCGCCCTTCACGTCGATGATGCCCTTGGCGCGCAGGATGTTCTGACCCTGCTCGCCCAGCAGCCGGTCCAGCCAGGCCGTAAACTTGGCCCCGTCCAGCGGCCGATCCAGCGACAGGGAGATGCCCTTGATGTCGTCCTGGTGGGCGTGCCCCCTGACTCCGTGAGAATGCGCCCCGTGGCCGTGATCATGCGCATGGTCGTGGTGATCATGACCGCAGTGTTCGTCGTGGACATGGCCGTCCGCGCCGTGCGGCGGGTTCACGAAGTCCGGCTTGACCTCGAGAATGCGGTCCAGATCGAAAGCCCCGAGGCCCAGCACCTGATCCAGCGGCACGTTCGACCGCTCGGCTCGCACGATGGGGGCCAGAGGGTTCAGCGCCCGTAGACGCGCCTCGACCGCGTCCAGTTCGTCGGCGGTCGCCAGATCGACCTTGTTCAGGATGATCCGGTCGGCGAAGGCGACCTGCTCGCGCGCCTCTTTGGAGTCGTCCAGACGCGCCATCACATGTTTGGCGTCGACCAGGGTCGTGACGCTGTCCAACTGCGTCTTGGCCTTGACGTCCTCGTCCACGAAAAAGGTCTGGGCCACCGGACCGGGATCGGCCAGGCCCGTCGTCTCCACGATGATGGCGTCGAAGGCCGGCTTGCCGGGACGCTGGCGCTTCATCAGGCCGGCGACCACGCGGATCAGGTCGCCCCGCACCGTGCAGCAGACGCAGCCGTTGTTCATTTCGAACACGTCCTCGTCGGCGCCGACCACCAGGTCGTTATCGATGCCGATCTCGCCGAACTCGTTGACGATGACGGCGTAGCGCTTGCCGTGATCCTCGGTCAGGATCCGGTTCAGCAGCGTCGTCTTGCCCGCGCCGAGATAGCCGGTCAGGACGGTGACGGGGATCTTGCCATTCGTGGCGGCGGTCGAGGTTGGGGCGGCGAGGGTGTCGGTCATAGGCCGCTAGATGGCGGCTGCATCGTCCGAAGGGAAGAGGGTCAGGCCTTCTTCACGAACTCGGTGCGCAGGACCAGGCCGCGCACCTTCTCCACATTGGCCTCGATCTCGTCCACATCGCCGGTCAGGCGGATGTTCTTGACCAGCGTCCCGCGCTTCAGCGTCACCCCGCCCGATCCCTTGACCTTCAAATCCTTGATCAGGGTCACGCTGTCGCCGTCGGCCAGGATGTTGCCGTTGGAGTCTTTGGTCACGTCGTCGGTCATGGCCAAGCTTCTAGTGCTGCGTCTCCTCCCCATGCAATGGGGAGGGGGACCACGAAGTGGTGGAGGGGTTTTCTACCCACACAGCAAAGAGCCCCTCCGTCTCTCCGCTACGCTTCGAGCCACCTCCCCGCGAAGCGGGGAGGAGACGGTCAGTCCGGCACGTTCGCGTCCAGCTCGTCCAGCCACACCCGCGCATTGCCGTCCGACGGCGCGCGCCAGTCGCCGCGCGGCGACAGCGATCCGCCCGTGACCACCTTGGGCCCGTTCGGCAGGGCCGAGCGCTTGAACTGGGCGGTCTGGAAGAAGCGGATCAGGAACTTCCTCAGCCAGCCCTTGATCGTCGCCAGATCGTATTCGACCTTTTCGTCGTCCGGCGTATTCGCCGGCCATTCGCCCGCGCCCGCATCGCCCCAGGCCTGATGCGCCAGGAAAGCGACCTTGGACGGCGCCATCCCGAACCGGTTGATGTAGAACAGGAAGAAGTCGTTCAGCGCATAGGGGCCGACGGTCCCTTCCGTCGACTGGATCACCCCATCCTTGGCCGGCACCAGCTCGGGCGAAATCTCGGTGTCCAGAATGGCGTGCAGCGTGTCGCGCGCGCCTGCGCCGACCAGGTCGCCGGCCGCCACCCAGCGGATCAGGTGACGGATCAACGTCTTCGCCACCCCGCCGTTGACGTTGTAATGGCTCATATGGTCGCCGACGCCATATGTGGCCCAACCCAGCGCCAGTTCCGACAGGTCCCCGGTCCCCAGCACGAAGGCCCTGTGCTGGTTCGCCAGCCGGAACAGATAGTCGGTCCGGAGGCCCGCCTGCACGTTCTCGAAGGTGATGTCATGCACCGGCTGACCTTCGGCGTAGGGGTGGCCGATGTCCTTGAACATCTGTTCGGCGGCGGGGCGGATGTCGATCTCTGCGCCCGTGACGCCCAACGCGGTCATCAGGGCCCAGGCGTTGGACTTGGTCCCGTCCGAGGTGGCGAACCCCGGCATGGTGAAGCCCAGGATATTGGTCCGCGGCAGATCCAGCCGGTCGAAGGCGCGGCACGCGACCAGCAGGGCCTGGGTCGAATCCAGCCCCCCGGACACGCCGATCACCAGCGACTTGGCGCAGGTCGCCGTCATGCGGCGCATCAGCCCCTGCACCTGGATATTGAACGCCTCATAGCAGTCCTGATCCAGCCGCCCGGCGTCGTCCGGCACGAAGGGGAACCGGTCCAGCGGCCGGATCAGCTCGCTGGCCTCATGATCCTCGCGCGCCATGAAGGGCACGACCGTCGCCGCCTCGCCTTCGTTTCTCGCACACTCGGCGAAGGTGCCGTTGCGCAGTCGATCAAGCCCGATCCGGTCCACGTCCACATCGGCGATCGTCAGATGGCTCTCCAGGGCGAACCGCTCGCCTTCTGCCAGCTTGGACCCCAGTTCGTGGATCGTCGCCTGGCCGTCCCAGGCCAGGTCGGTGGTGCTCTCGCCCCAGCCCGAGGCGGCGAAGACATAGGCCGACAGCGTTCGCGCCGAATGGCTGGCGCTCAGCATCGCCCGCTCGTCCGCCTTGCCGATGACGATGTTGGACGCCGACAGGTTCAGCAGGATCCGCGCCCCCGCCAGCGCGGCCCGAGTCGAGGGAGGCAGCGGGGCCCAATAGTCCTCACAGATCTCGACCGAGAAGACGAAGCCCGGCCGATTGATCGCCTCGAACAACAGGCCCGGCGCGAAGTCCACCGTCTCGCCGTTCAGCCGGATCACGTCCTCGGCGCGCGCCGTCGCCGGCGCGAACCAGCGTTTCTCATAGTATTCGCGGTAGTTGGGCAGATAGGTCTTGGGCACGACCCCCAGCACCTCGCCCGCCCCGATCACCACCGCGCAGTTATACAGGGCGTCGCCGTTGCGGATCGGCGCCCCGACCACCGCCACGATGTCCGCCTCGGCCGTCGCCTCCGCCACTACGGCGATCTGTCGCTCGACCTCGTCCAGCAGCGCCGCCTGCATATGCAGATCGTCGATCGCATAGGCCGACAGCGACAGCTCGGGAAAGACCATCAGGTCCACGCCCTGCTCGCCCGCCTGACGGATCAGCGCGACGTGCTCTTGCCCGTTCGCCCTGGGGTCGCCCGGATGGCTGACCGGCGTCGCCGCCGCCACGCGCACGAAGCCGTGGGTCTTGGGAGAATGGAACAGAGCATCAGCCATCGGATCGTCCGCATCACCCGGCCCGCGCCGGTCGTCGGCCTTCATATAGGCGCGAATGATGAAGGGACGGAAACGCCTTCAGAGGCTCGATGGCTTCTGAATCCGTCTCAAGAGGGATAGACCCCGATTGACGACAGCCTCTCTCCATCTCCATCCGCCGTGAGAGTGGCCTTCGCCATACCGTCCGTGACGGTTAGGACGAGGCGGTGGCTCCACATGGGAATGACGGCCTGACCATTTTCGATCAGACGCGTAACGGTCATGACCAGCGCATCCTGCTCGTCCCTTCGCGCAAAAATCCTTACGGTAATCAGATCGCGTACGATGCGCTGAATCTCGACACGCACCTCCATCGGGCCGATCAGATCGGTTTGCGATTCCTCAATGTGAAGCGCCTCCGCACGACGAAGGACGGGTGTGGCCGACTGGTCCGTTGTCGCTAGCCAAGATCGTCCCTGGTTGGGCCAGACCCCTTCATAGACGTCACCTGCACGGCGGAAACAGGTCAACTGGTCATTCTGACGCCCGAAGACGGTCAGAGCCGACACTGGCGCACACCAGAAGCGCGTGGTTCGGCCGCCGAGCGCGAGCTCTCGGAAAATCTCCACCTGATGCGCAGCAGTGCCTGCTGGAATACGGGCGTTCAGCATCGATCCCATTTCGATGTCCTGCGTGACGCGGCCCGTGAGAGCGTGATTCATGACGCCCCTGGCGACGACACCACGCGGGCCTTGCGGCGCACTGTCCACGACTAGGGCCGTGGGATCGAAACGTACGCCGCCTATGACGAAGTCTGTCGGCTTCAACTCTTCCGCCGGCGCCGTCAGGGTTTCCATCTTGCGGGCGAACCCGCCTTCCTCGGCGAAGCTGGCGTCGAGCGGCGGCGCGACGCGTGACGAGGCGATGCTCACCGTCTTGGCGTCTCCATCCGGGGTCAAACGCAGTTCCAGACCGTCGTAGACATAGGTGGCGACCCCATCAGGCAGTCGGGGACGTTCTGCATCCCCCAGACGAGGAAAGACGCGTCGTTCGCCCGTCACGTCCGGGCCGGCCAATCGCCGTCTCAGTTTGACTTCCCCGCTCCTTACGCGGTCCAGAACCAATTCGAGATCGATCGGCGTGGAAGTTTCGACCGGCAGGATTTCCACCCGGTCCACCCTTTCGCCTGCGGAGGTCGGAGCGATGGCTGTGACCGACCACCACGAACCTAGATCGAGCGGGGGCGTGGCTAGGGTGGCGCGCCCGTCTGGCGTCAGGATCATACAAAC
This sequence comes from Brevundimonas vesicularis, assembly GCF_044807075.1. Classification (GTDB taxonomy): domain Bacteria; phylum Pseudomonadota; class Alphaproteobacteria; order Caulobacterales; family Caulobacteraceae; genus Brevundimonas; species Brevundimonas vesicularis_G. Next base: position 221,819 of record NZ_CP085234.1, on the reverse strand, counting down.
GGACGTCGCCCGCCATCCCCACTAATTGATCTCGCCCTGACCACACCAGGCCTCGATATTCTGTGCGTCCATTCCTGTCCTGGCTGTGAAGCGGCGGTAGGTCACGCGGCTCCCCTGCTTCATTCGAACCTGCCGCATGGTGACTTCGCCGGCCAGAACGCCTTCCTTGATCAGTCGCATCGGCGCGCGCAGGATCACCTCGTTACGGCCTGCGCTGGTCATGATTTCAGGCTCGCCAGCCGGCTCCAGGCCATACATCGAGGCGACAAACCGATCGATGATGCCAAGAGGCCTAGGACCAGCTTCGGATTCGGGTGCCGGCTCTTGGACCGTCGTAGATGATGAGGCGGGCGTATCGGGTTCCGCCGACTGCGCCGCCGCCGTCGATGCGATGAAGACCGCTGAACAAGCGGCTGCCAGGATCGAACGCATTGATTGACTCCCCCGAGTGCGAATTCAGCCGAGGGTGTGGCCTAAGTTCGGTGTTACGCAACTCAGTGATTGTGGCGGAGGCTCCGCAATCGCAATGACGCTGGTTGATTTATAAAGATTTCAACGTTTTGCCGATTTCTCGATGCTTTCCGCCATCCTCCGCTTCACCCGCATCTATAATCCTCGCCTTCGCACTCACGCTGACAGGAAGGCCTCGATTTCAGACCAATTAGACGAATTAGACGGTGTTTTTGTCGCCGACCGTCTGAAACGTCGCGGACGACCTTCGCGAATGCGGATGACGTTGGCCTTCGCCCCCGCTAAAGCCACTGCATGAACGATACGCCGAAAAAGGGCTGGTTCCAGCGCCTGTCCGCTGGGCTCTCGCGCTCCTCCAAACAGATGACCGATCAGGTCGTCGCCACCTTCGTCAAGGAGCCTCTGTCCGAGGCCTCGCTGGAGCAGCTGGAGGAGCATCTGCTGGAGAGCGATCTCGGCCCGGCCGCCTCGGCCCGGATCGTCGAACGCTTTCGCGGGCTGAAGTTCGGCAAGGACGCGCCCGAGCGCGAGGTCAAGGAAGCCCTGGCCGAGGCGGTCGCCGCCGAACTGTCGCCGCGCCAGGCGACCTTCGACCCCCTGTCCGGCCCCAAACCCTATGTCGTCCTGTTCGTCGGGGTGAACGGATCGGGCAAGACCACGACGCTCGGCAAGATCGCCGCCGATCTGACGGGCAAGGGCGCCAAGGTGATGATCGTCGCCGGCGACACCTTCCGCGCCGCCGCCCGCGAACAGCTGAAGGTCTGGGCCGAGCGCTCAGGCGCCGACTTCGAAAGCCGTCGCGACGGCGCCGATGCCGCGGGCCTGGCCTTCGACGCCTACACCAAGGCGCGGGCCGAAGGCTATGACGTGGTCCTGATCGACACCGCCGGCCGGCTGCAGAACAAGTCCGCCCTGATGGACGAACTGCTCAAGATCGTCCGCGTGCTGAAGAAGGTCGATCCCGAGGCGCCGCATGACACCCTGCTGGTGCTGGACGCCACGGTGGGCCGCAACGCCCTGGCCCAGGAACAGATCTTCGGCCGCACCGCCTTCGTAACCGGCGTGGTCATGACCAAGCTGGACGGCACGGCGCGCGGCGGCGTCCTGGTGCCGGTGGCCCAGGCGTCGGACGCCCCCCTGATGCTGATCGGCGTCGGCGAAGGGGTCGAGGATTTGCAACCGTTCGACGCCCGCGCCTTCTCCCGCTCGCTGGTGGGACTGGAAGACTGACATGACCGAGACGCCGAAAAAGGCTTCCAACATCCGCCAGGCCGTCGATTTCGGCGCGCTCGTGGCCTTCATGGCCGCCTATGCGGTCAATCGGTTCGCGCGCGGTCTGGACGGGCAGGAAGCCCTGGTTCAGGCGACCTGGGTCCTGGTCGGCGCCTCGCTGATCGCCCTGATCGTCGGCTATGTGGTGGAGCGTCGTCTGGCGCCCCTGCCGCTGCTGACCGGCGGCTTCGCCTTGATCTTCGGCGTGCTGACCATCGTCTTCCACGATCCGAACCTGTTGAAGATCAAGCTGTCGATCCAGAACGGCCTGCTGGCGGTCGTGCTGCTGGGATCGCTGCCGCTGAACCGCTATCCGTTCAAATATCTGCTGGGCGAGGCGATCCGCATCACCGACGCGGGCTGGCGCGGCCTGACCCTGCGTTACGGCCTGTATTTCGCGGCCGTCTGCATCGTCAACGAGATCGTCTGGCGCACCCAGTCCGACGATACCTGGGTCGCCTTCCGCGGCGGTCTGTGGATCGCCTCGGCCGTGTTCGGCGTCTGGCAGGTCTTCTTCATCATGAAGCACCTGATCAAGGACGACGAGCCGGCCCCCGTCTCGCCCGACACGGGGCTCTAGGGCGCGAGCGGAACTGTCACGGAACCGACGCGCTTTCCCCGTCAAATCGTAAAGCAGAGCTGATACGTGTTCGGACGAAACTTCAGGGGAGCGGCGCGATGGTGAAGGCGGGAAAAGCGGCAAGGAAGGTCGGCCCCCTGGCCACCTCGCCCAGCCACCTGATGCACCGCGCCTTGCAGCTGGCGCTCGACATCTATGCCGAGGAGACCGGCGCCGACGGCCTGACCCAGCGCCAGTTCGCGGTGCTGGAGGCGGTTTCGCTCAAGGCCGGTCTGACCCAGACCGAACTGGTGCGGATGACCGGCATCGACCGCTCGACCCTGGCCGATCTGGTCGCGCGCATGACGACCAAGGGCCTGCTGGAGCGGGAACGCTCGACCCTGGATGCGCGGGCCAAGGCCGTGCGTTTGTCGGCTGAAGGCGCCGCCCGTCTGGAGGCCGCGCGGCCGCTGGTCGAGGCCGCCGACAAGCGGATCATGGCCCTGCTGCCCAAGGGCCAGCGCGAGACCTTCCTCAATCAGCTGGCCGATCTGGCCGCCGCCGCCGACGCCGCTCCCGACGCCGCCAAGGCCGAGGCCAAGGCCGCAAAGAAGGCGCTGAAGGCGGCCGAGAAGGAAGCCAAGAAGGCCCAGAAGGCCGCCAAGAAGGCCGACCGTCCAGTCAAGGCGCCCAAGGTCAAGAAACCCAAGCTGAAGCTGGTGGAGCCGGCCTAGCTCTTTTTGCGCAGCCGTTTGGCGTTGGCGGTCGCCGTCTTGTGGATCGGGGCCAGCGCCTCGGCCTGGGCCTTCAGCAGTTCGCCGTTCAGGGTCATGGCCTGGGCCGCCGCCCGGCTCCACCAGCCCATGGCATAGCTGAACTGGGCCTCGGCCGCCTTGGCCGGGGTGCGGGCCTGGGCCACAGCCGCCGCCGCTCGCAGGGCATGGGCGCTCTCGTCCAGCGCCGCGCGTCCCAGCCGCTGACCGATGGCCCCGGCGCTGGCGGCCATTGCGTCGGCAGAGGCGGACATCGCCTCGGTCTTCTCGGAGCTCATCAGCGATAGCTCCTTGAAGTCCTGCCCCCTGGCGCTGGTCAGGCCCTCGGCCATCAGGCCGGTGCGGGCCGCGATCACCTCGGCCGAGGCGGCCAGGATTTCGGCGCCGACGACGGCTGCGCTGGCGGCTGTGGGGGTTTTGCGGGTCAGTGAGGACCTCCGGGTTGGGTCTCTGCGGCGAAGGCCGCGATGTCGCCGAGCAGGGCGGGGATCGCCGCGTCGATGATCTGCTGGCCCTTCTCTGGACTGGCCTGGGCCGGGTCCGAGCCGATCCGGCCGTCGGGGAAGCGGGCGCGATAGTCCAAGGCGTCGCGGATCGGCCCGTTCGGCGCGATCTGCGGGCTGTAGTCGGCGGTCTTGATCCGCTCGGGATAGGCGGCCTGCGTCACCGCGATCTCGGACGGCGTGGCGTGCATGCCGTGGCCGGTCGGAAACAGGCGGTTGCACAGGCCATGGACGCCGGGCAGGTCCCACCAGTTCTTCAGCTTCAGCACGAACGGCGGATTGTCCTCGACGAAGCTCCACTCGGCGTAGATCTCCGAGATCGTCGCCTCGATGGTCGCGACATTCCCGCCGTGCCCGTTCAGGAAGTAAATTCGCTCGAACCCGTGACGGCTCAAGGACGACACCCAGTCCGTGATCGCGGCCATGAAGGTCGAGGGGCGCAAGCTGATGGTGCCGGCGAAGGCCAGGTGATGCTGTGCCATGCCGATGTTGAAGGTCGGGGCCACGATCAGGTTGGCGTCGGTCTTCTCGGCCGCGTGGGCGATGATCTCCGGGCACAGCCAGTCGGTGCCCAGAAGCCCCGTCGGTCCGTGCTGCTCGTTGGAGCCGATGGGCACGACCACTGTCCTGGACAGCGGGCCGCCGTCGTTCAGTCGCGCATCGATTTCGGGCCAGGAGGACAGGTGGATCAGCATGAAGGCGGTCTCAAGCGACAGGGTTGAACGACTGTAGCGCGCCAGGCTCAGGAAGTCTTGGCGGCCGTGGCGGGCGGATGGGCGGCCATGAAGATGCGGGCGGCCTCTTTGGCGCGACCTGCGCGTTTGTCGGCCTCCAGCTGCGGCAGGTCCAGCATGGCGCGCAGGTTGCCGTGGCCCAGCACGAGGCCGGCGAACATCTCGGCCGCCTCTTCCGGATCGGCGACGTTCATCCGACCCAGCCGCGTCTGTTCCGCCAGCCAGGCGCCCAGTTCGCGCAGGCTGCGACGCGGGCCGGCCTCATAGATGGCGTGGGCGATCTCGGGCGCCTCGACCGAGACCAGGGCGACCCCGCGCATCGAGCTGACCTTGTCGGCGCTGCACACCCGGTTCAGCAGCGTCAGGGCCAGGGCCTCCAGCACCGTCTGCGGATCGCCGGCGCCGCGCAGGGGCGCGACGATATCCTCGACCCGCTTGGACGCCAGGGCCTGGGCGATCTCCAGCTTGGAGGCGAAGCGGTTGTAGACCGTCTGTTTGGAGACGCCGGCCAGTTTGGCGATCTCGTCCATCTTGGCCTGCAGCCCCTTGTCGGCGAACAGGGTCGCGGCGGCGTCCAGAATCGCCTCGCTCTTCTTCTCGTCGACCTGCCCGCGTCGGCGCGCCATCAATGGGCGTCCGACGGCGGGGCGCCGGCCGGGGCCTTCACCGGCTGGGCCAGCAGGGTGACGAAGGCCGCGCCCGCGCACAGGACGCCCAACAGGGCGAAGGCGTCGCCGAAGGCCATGGTCGTGGCCTGCTTCTGCAACAGGCCATAGACAGCCTTCATCGCCGAGGCGGCGGGGTCGATGGTGCCGGCGAACCTCTGGGTCATGCCGGCCATCATGTTACGTATCGCCTGGTCGCCCTGACCGATGGCGCTGGTCAGTTCGCTCATGTGCAGGGCGGTGTTGGACGTCAGGCTGGTGTTCAGGATCGCCAGGCCGAAGGCGCCGCCGACGTTGCGCGCCAGATTGACCAGGCCCGAGGCGTTCTTGACCATGTGCGGCGGCAGGGTCGCCATCGTCACCTGCTGGGACGCGATCATGGCCAGCATCACGCCGACGCCTCGGAAGGCCTGGATCGAGGCGAAGTTCCAGAAGCCCCAGTTGTCGGTGACGACGCGCGCCTCCCACATGCCCCAGGCGCAAAGCATGAAGCCGCCGAACATCAGCACCCGCGCATCCAGCTTGCGCACCAGTCGTCCGGCGAAGGGGCCGGTGGCGAACATGGCCAGGCCCGACACGACCATGGTGGTGCCCACCTCGGACGACGAATAGCCCAGCACCCGGCCTAGGAAGAGCGGCAGCAGGAAGGTGCCGCCGAACAGGGCGAAGCCGACGATGAAGGTCATGATGAACCCGACCAGGAAGTTGCGATTGCCAAAGGCGCGCAGCTCCACGATCGGCTGGCGATAGGTCAGGGATCGCCAGACGAAGATCGGCCCGGCGACCGCCGCCACGACGGTCAGCAGCAGAATGTGGGTGTCGTCGAACCAGTCATTCTTGGCGCCCTCTTCCAGCACGAACTGCATCGACATCAGAAAGGCGGCCATCAGGCCCAGGCCCCACCAGTCGAAGCCCTTGGCCAGCGACGGATCGCCCTTGTCAAAGTTGCCGTAGCGACCGACCAGGAACAGCACCAGCAGACCCGGCCCGACGTTGATGAAGAACAGCCAGCGCCAGCTCAGCCACTCTGTCAGGTGCCCGCCCAGCGTCGGTCCCACGGTCGGCGCCAGGGTGACGATCAGCCCCATGACCACGCTGGCGGTGACGCGCTTGTCGGGCGGAAAGGCGGTGAAGGCGACAGCGAAGACGGTTGGGATCATGGCGCCGCCCACGAAACCCTGAATGGCCCGGAACAGGATCATCATGTCGATCGATGACGACAGGCCCGTGGCGACGCTCATCAGCACGAAGCCGGCGCAGGAGACCAGGAACAGCCGCTGCGTCCCCCACAGCCGCGACAGGAAGCCCGACAGGGGGATCATCACCACCTCGGGGATCAGATAGGCGGTCTGAATCCAGCTGATCTCGTCGACCGAGGCGCCGACCCCCGCCTGGATCTGAGGCAGGGAGGCGGCGACGATCTGGATGTCCAGAATGGCCATGAACTGGCCCACCACCATGCCGGCGAAGCCCAGCAGCAGCATGGTCCAGTTGATCTCGGGATGGCCGGCGACGGGACCCTTTTGCGCGACAGGGGCCCCGCCATCTGCGGCGGGGTTGGCGGCGGTCACTGGCCTGCGGCTCCGGTCGTCGTGGCGGCTTCGGCGAAGCTCTGGCCGCCCTGGCTCTTCAGGTCGATCTTGACGTCCACCGACAGGCCCGGACGCAGGGCCAGGCTGCGGTCTGCGCCGCTGACGACGATGCGGACGGGCACGCGCTGGGTGATCTTGGTGAAGTTGCCCGTGGCGTTCTCGACCGGGATCAGGGCGAACTCGGATCCTGTCGCGGGGGCGAAGCTGTCCACGCGGCCCTCGATCTTGCGGCCGGGGAAGGCGTCGGCGGAAATCTCGACGGTCTGGCCCAGGCGCACCTTGTCCAGCTGCGTCTCCTTGAAGTTGGCGACGATGTAGGTGTTGGTCAGGGGCACGACCGACAGCAGTTGCGTGCCGGCGTTGACGTATTGGCCCGGCCGCACGCTGCGGGCGCCGACGACGCCGGCGACCGGGGCGCGGATGACGGTGCGCTCCAGCGCGATGCGGGCCTGTTCGACGACGGCGCGGGCCTGTTCGACGGCGGCGACGCTCTGCTGACGGGTCGAGCCCAGCACGCCAGCGGTGCGTTGTTCGGCGACCAGGGCGGCCTGGGCCTGCTGGACGCTGGCGGCGGCGGTGGCGGCCGAGGCGCGCTCGGTCTGGATGCGCTGCTGCGAGACCCAGCCCTGTTCGGCCAGCTTGCCGTAACGATCGACCTCGGCGCGGGCCAGGCCGGCCTGGGCGTTGGCCTGGGCGACCGAGGCGGCGCGGGCGGCGATGGTGGCCTGTTCCTGCTCGGCCTGGGCGTCGACGTGACCGACGGCGGCGATCGCGGCGGCCAGATTGGCCTCGGCCTGGGCCAGCTGAGCCTTCTGGTCGGAATCGTCCAGCTTGACCAGGATCTGGCCCGCCGCGACCCGCTGGTTGTCGCCCACCAGAACCTCGGTGACCCGTCCGGACAGTTGCGGGCTGACCAGGGTGGTGTCGGCCTGGACGAAGGCGTTGTCCGTGCTTTCCCACCGCTGGCCATTCACCCACCAGACGACGCCGCCCACGATCAGGGCCAGGCCAACGAGGGCGGCCGCGAATAGCGGCAGGCGTTTCTTGAGTTCAGGCGACATGAAAAAATCCGGGGGAGGTGCGGCGTTTTGAAGCGGCGCTAAAATGGACCCCGCCGTCCAAAAATCAATAGGCGATCGGGGAAGGCGCCGATCACGACCGGTTTTCGTGTATGTCCTGACGCCATGAACCCCCGCATCTCCGCCTCTCAGCCGCTGCCGTCACAGGTCGATGTCGTGGTGATCGGCGCAGGCGCGGCCGGCATCGCCGCAGCCCGCCGTCTGCTACGGCCCGGCCTGTCGGTTCTGGTGCTGGAAGCCCGCGACCGGATCGGGGGGCGCGCTTGGACTGTTCGGGCCGAGGGCGAAGGGTTGGACATGGGCTGCGGCTGGCTGCATTCGGCCGACGACAATGTGCTGGCCGGACGGGTCGAGGCCGAGGGGCTGACGCTGGACCAGACGCCGCCGCCCTGGCGCACCCAGGCCTTCGATCACGAGATGACCCGCGCGGATCAGGCCGCGTTCGGCGAGGCCTTCGCCGCCTTCGACCAGCGGGTGACCGAGGCCGCAGCGCGCGGTGAGGATCGCCCGGCGTCGGACTTCTTCGATCCCGACTGTCGCTGGAACCCGCGCATGGACGCCATCTCCGGCGCCCTGAACGGCGCGCGGTTCGCCGAGGTGTCCAGCCTCGATTACGACGCCTATGGCGACACCGGCGTGAACTGGCGGGTGCGCGAGGGCTATGGCCGCTTGATCGAAGGGCTGGGGCAGGCTGTTTCGCCCATCACGGTGACGGACTGCGCCGTCAGCCGCATCGACCGCTCCGGACCGGTGCTGCGGCTGGAGACCAATCGCGGCGAGTTGACCGCGCGGATCGTCATCCTGACCGTGCCCAACAGCCTGATCGCCGGCGAGACAATTCGCATCGATCCGCCGGCGCCGGCCGTGCTTGAGGCGACGGCGGGCGTGCCGCTGGGCTTGGCGTCCAAGGTGCATATGACCGTGCGCGGCGCCGGCGATTTCCAGCCCGACACCCAGTTGTGGACCCGCACCGATACGGCCGAGACCGGCGGCTATCACCTGCGGCCGTTCGGACGGCCGATGATCGAGGCCTATTTCGGCGGCGATCTGGCCTGGGGGTTGGAGGCGCAAGGGCTGGCCGCCCTGTTCGACTTCGCCGCGTCCGAACTGGTCGCGGCCCTGGGGTCGGACATGCGCCGGCGGCTGGAAGCGGTCGCGGTCAGCGGCTGGGGCGTCGATCCCTGGTCGCGCGGGGCCTATTCCCACGCCTTGCCGGGCCATGCGGCGGATCGGGCCAAGCTGCGCACGTCGGTCGAGGACCGCATTTTCCTGGCCGGCGAGGCGACCGCGCCGGTCTATTACGGCACGGCCCACGGCGCCTGGATGGAGGGCGAGCGCGCCGCTGACGCCGCCCTGACAGCCCAAGCGCTCAAGGGCCTGGGTCTTGACCCGCGTCGTCCCGAGGACGACAGCGAGGCATGAAGCCCGCCAAGGCCAGAAAGCCCGCCGCCAAGCCTGCCAAACGCCCGGCCGTTATGACCGGGGCGGCCATCCCCGTGCTGCGCTGGCCGCCCGACGAAGACCGTGTTGAGGCGATCTTCGAACATCTGTCCGGCGTCATGCCGGAACCCAAGACCGAGCTGGATTTCTCCAATCCCTTCACCCTCGTCGTCGCCGTCGCCCTGTCGGCCCAGGCCACGGACGTCTCGGTCAACAAGGCGACCGAGCGGCTGTTCAAGGTCGCCGACACGCCGGAGAAGATGCTGGCCCTCGGCGAAGAGGGGCTGATCCCCTACATCGCCTCCATCGGCCTTTATCGCGGCAAGGCGAAGAACGTCATTGCGCTGAGCCGCATCGTGCTGGAGCAGCATGGGGGCGAGGTCCCGCTGAACCGCGCCGATCTTCAGGCCCTGCCCGGCGTGGGGCGAAAGACGGCCTCGGTGGTTCTGAACGAACTGGGGATCGAGGCGGCCATCGCCGTGGACACCCACGTCTTTCGCGTCTCGCACCGGCTGGGGCTGGCCAATGCCGGGACGCCGGACAAGGTCGAGGCCCAGCTGTTCAAGGTCGTGCCGGAGGACTGGCTGCCCAAGGCGCACCACTGGCTGATCCTGCACGGCCGCTACACCTGCACGGCGCGCAAACCCAAATGCCTAACCTGCATCATCGCCGACCTGTGCCCGTCGCAGGCGGGCCTGATGGCGCTGGGCGAGGCGGCGGGCTAGATCCCCGGAGCGGCGTCGGGGCCGTGGGTCAGCTTCTCGGCCAAGGCCTTCAGGACGCGAAGTGCGGCAGCCATATCCTCGTCCGAAACGCCTTCAAACATTCGTTCGCGCATGGCCGCGGCATGGATCTCGAACGCCTCGATTTCGGCGCGCCCGGCTGGCTCCATCTGGATCAGCCATGACCGGCCGTCTCCAATCATCCGACGCCGGCTGACCATGCCGTCTTTCTCGAGTCTTTGCACCAGACGGGTCAGCGACGCGCCGGACAGCTCCATCCTGTTCGCCAACTCGGAAAGCGTCAGGCCCTTGGGCTCGTCCGCCAGGAAATAAAGCACCACGGTCGGCGCGCCCGTGTGTCCGGACTCTCGGAACAGATCGGCGACACGTAACTTCCATCGCTTAGCCGTCACCATCAGCGTCATGGCGACGTCGAGCTGAAGGGCGCTGCGCTGATCTGACGACAGCAGGTGCGGGCGTTGCGACAAATATGACCTCTTGGAACCAGCGGGCGGCGTAGCGGCTTTAAGGCGGCTAAAGCTAGACCGCAGAGGAATATTCTCCCCCAGGTTGAGCCTTTAGCGCGCTAACCATGCTGACACCTGATTTAAAGTGTTGGTGTGGCATTAACGTTCATCTCAGCACGAAAGATTTTTGCATTGCGCCTTTTCGCCAAAACCAGAGATGACAAGACGCTCAACGAGCTGCGCAACATGATGGCTGCCGTCAGTCGCTCTCAAGCAGTCATCCAGTTCGATCTCGATGGCGTCATTCTGGAGGCCAATCAGAACTTCCTATCGGTGGTTGGATATGAGCCGGCTGAGATTGTCGGACGTCACCACAGGATGTTCGTCGATCCGACTGAGGCGCAGACACCGGCCTACGCCGAGTTGTGGCGAAAGCTGAACGCCGGCGAGTTCGTGGCGGACAAGTTTGTGCGCTACGGCAAGAGCGGCCAGCGGGTGGTGATCGAGGCCAGCTACAACCCGATCCTGGACAGCGACGGCCGCCCCTACAAGGTGGTCAAGTTCGCCACGGACGTCACCGCCGTCGAAGAAGAGCGTGAGCGCCGCGCCGAGGCCGATCGTCAGGCCGCCCAGGTCCAGGCCGCCGTCGTTGAAGGCACGGCCAGGGGCTTGTCGGCCATGGCCGCCGGCGATCTGTCCTATCGCATCCAGGACGACTTCCCGGGCGACTACGCCGTCCTTCGCGACAACTTCAACCAGGCCATGGCGACGCTGGATCAGGCGCTGGGCGTAATCGGCGTCAACGCCGGGTCGATGCAGTCGGGCGCACAGGAGATCGGCAGCGCCGCCGAGGATCTGTCGCGCCGCACCGAACAACAGGCCGCCAGTCTGGAAGAGACGGCCGCGGCGCTAGACCAGATCACCGCCACCGTGCGCAAGACGGCCGAAAACGCCCAGGCCGCCGACACTGTCGTGACCCAAGGCCGGACCCAGGCCGAGACCGGCGGCGTGGTCGTGCAGAAGGCTGTTGCGGCCATGGGCGAGATCGAACGCTCGTCCAATGAGATCAGCCAGATCATCGGCGTGATCGACGAGATCGCCTTCCAGACCAATCTCCTGGCGCTGAACGCCGGCGTCGAGGCCGCCCGTGCGGGCGAGGCCGGCCGTGGCTTCGCCGTCGTCGCGTCCGAAGTGCGCGCCCTGGCCCAACGGTCGGCGGAATCGGCCAAGGAGATCAAGACGCTGATCTCGGCCAGCTCCAGCCAGGTCAGGGACGGGGTCGTTCTGGTGCGTCAGTCGGGCGAGGCCCTGGCGGGCATCGCCGGCCGCATCGAGGAGATCACGACCCTGATGGGCGAAATCCGCGCCTCGACTCAGGAACAGGCGGTGGGTCTGGCCGAGGTCAACACCGCCGTGAACCAGATGGACCAGGTCACCCAGCAGAACGCGGCCATGGTCGAGCAATCGACTGCCGCCAGCCTGAGCCTGAGCCGCGACGCCGCCGAACTGGCCGAACTGGTCGGCCGCTTCGAGGTTAGCAAGGTCGCCGCGGCCCCGACGCCGATCCACGCGGCCTCCGTCCAGCAGATGAAGGCGCGCGTCGAAAGCTTCGCCCGCGCCCACGCCGCCCCTGCGCGCGCCCGCATGGCGGCCGGCGGCGGCGGGCGGGCCGCTGTGGCCACCCTTCAGTCGGACTGGGAAGAGTTCTGAGCTCCAGGCTCGGTTGGGCGCGATTCAGCGCCAGGCGGCCTAGGCCTCCAGCCGCGCCTTGACGGCCTCGGCGAAGCCGGCGCCGTTCGCGGGGTCGTGGTCCAGGTAGAAGTCCGGTTCGATCAATTCGGCCTCCATCAGCACCCATCGGCCGGCGTCGTCGCGGGCCATGTCGATGCGGGCATAGAGCAGCGGTTCGTCGATGGCGGCCAGCACCTGCTCAGCCAAGGCCATCGCCGCCGCGTCCGGCGTCACGGCCCTGTACAGGCCGCCGAACTGGACCTGGATGCGGAAGTCCCCGGCCACGGGACGTTTGTTGACCGCATGGCTGAACCGGCCGCCGAAGAACAGCAGCGAGGTCTCGCCCTGGGTTTCGATAGACTTCAGATAGGGTTGGATCATCGCCGCGCCCTCGGGCGCATCGCTCAACACCTCGCCTGGCATCAGGCGCAGGGTGCGAAACGCCCCGGCCGACACCGTGGGTTTGACGATCAGCACCGACGCGCCCGTCTCGGCGAAGGCGGCGTCCACCTGTTCCTGGGTCGCGCCGTCGGTCCATCGCGTCGGCGGGATCGGCACGCCCCTTTCCGCCAGACGCGCCAGATAGGTCTTGTCGGAGTTCCAGCGCAGCACCTCGGCCGGATTGGCGACCGGCATCCCCTCCTCGGTCCAGGTCGCGCAGGCCTTCAGCCAGCGGCCATGATCGCGGTGATAACCCCAGGCGATGACGGGCAGGATCAGGTCATAGGCCGCCAACCCCGACGCGTCCTCGACGTGATCGGTCCAGGCCGTAGCCATGACCGTCGCGCCTGTGCTCTCCAGTGTCACCTTCAACCGTTCCAGCACCTCGGGCCAGCGGCCGACATAGGTCTTGTCGGCGGGATCGGGGGTCAGGACGGCGATCTGGGTCATGCGGTCCTCATACCGAAGCGACGCGGAGCATATAAGGCCTTCCTTATGTGATTTCAGATGACGTGCGGGCGTTGACCGGCTAAGGCGCGACCATGACCCAGAACACCGCCCAATATGATGTCTGCGCCGTCGGCAACGCCATCGTCGATGTCCTCAGCCCCTGCGACGCCGCCTTCCTGACGGCCCAGGATCTGGCGCCCAACTCCATGCAGCTGGTCGACGCCGAGCGCAGCGCCGCCCTGTATGACGCCATGGCGCCCGGCGTCGAGGCCTCGGGCGGTTCGGCCGGCAACACGGTGGCGGGCGTCGGTTCGTTCGGCGGGCGCGCGGCCTATATCGGCAAGGTCGCCGACGATACGCTGGGCCAGGTCTTCACCCACGACATCCGCGCCGCCGGCGTTCACTTCGACACGCCTGTCCTGACGGACGGGGCGGACCAGGGCTACGGCACCGGCCGTTGCCTGATCAACGTCCTGTCGGACGGCGCACGCACCATGGCGACCTTCCTGGGCGCCGCAAACCAGCTGTATGCCGACGACATCGACGAGGCCCTGATCGGCGCCAGCGAGATCGTCTATCTGGAAGGCTATCTGTTCGATCCGGCGCCCGCCCGCGCCGCCTTCGAACGCGCCGCAGCCGCCGCGCACAAGGCCGGCCGGAAGGTGGCCATCACCCTGTCGGACACCTTCGTCGTCGCGCGCTGGCGCGCCGAACTGCTGGATTTCATCACCCAGTCCGCCGACATCGTCCTGGCCAATGAAGCCGAACTGGGCGCCCTGTTCGAGACCGAAGACTTCGACGACGCCGCCGCGCAACTGGCCGCCATCGTCGAGGTCGCCGCCGTCACGCGTGGCGAGCATGGCTCGGTTGTGATCAAGGGCGACGAGCGCGTCGTGGTCGCCGCCTATCCGGTCGCCAAGGTGATCGACACCACCGGCGCCGGCGACCAGTACGCCGCCGGCTTCCTGCTGGGCCTCGCGCGCGGCCTGACGCTGGAAGAGGCCGGCAAGCTGGGCTCGCTGGCGGCTTCCGAAGTCATCGCTCACTGGGGCCCGCGCCCGATGGTGAAGCTGGTCGATCTGGCCAAAGAGAACGGGCTGAAGCTCTAGGCCGGCGCCGAAAAGTGCACTGTGAATTTTTTCAGTGCACTTTCGTGCAGATTCTTGCGAGCGGTTTGCAGTTCTCCAGCGCGTGTTGAAGTCTGAGCGAGCAGTATAGGCCGGCGGGCGGGGGTGGCCGGCTAAAGGTCGCTGGTCGTCTTCAGAGCATTGAAATCGCTGCGACTGCTGACGCCGATTGCGCTGGCTAGGCAGGTTCTCGACGCCATTCGGCCAGGACCTGGGGGTCGGTTTCGGTCGTCGCCTGGGCCAGGATCGCGAACGCGTCGGCCGGCATCAACTGCGACAGGGCCCAGACGGCGGCGCCGCGGACGAGGGGCGAGGGGTCGTCCAGCAAGGCCTTCGTCGGGGCGATCAGGGCGGCGTCGTCCGAGTTGCCGACGGCGTAGAGGACGCTCCTGAGGAAGCGGTCGCGGCCGATCCGCTTGACCGGGCTCTTGGTGAACAGGGCGCGGAAGGCGGCGTCGTCGAGCGCCAGCAGGTCGACCAGGCGCGGGCTTTCAAAGGCCGGGCGGGGCGCCAGCCGGATTTCGCGGGCTTCCTGGGCGAACTTGTTCCACGGGCAGACCGCCAGACAGTCGTCGCAGCCATAGATGCGCGATCCGGTCAGGGTGCGGAACTCGACCGGCCAGGGGCCGGCGAACTCGATGGTCAGGTACGACAGGCAGCGCCGGGCGTCGAGCTGGAACGGGGCGGGAAAGGCCTTGGTCGGACAGGCGTCCAGACAGGCGGTGCAGCGGCCGCAGTGTTCGGTCTCGGCCGCGTCCGGGGCGATCTCGGCGGCGGTCAGGATGGTCCCGAGGAACAGCCAGTTGCCGTGGGTCCGGCTGAGCAGATTGGTGTGTTTGCCCTGCCAGCCCAGGCCGGCGCGCTGGGCCAGGGGCTTTTCCATCAGGGGGGCTGTGTCGACGAAGACCTTGATGTCCGCGCCGTTGCGGGCCGCGATCTGGCCCGCCAGCTGCTTCAGCCGGCCCTTGATGACCTCGTGATAGTCGTCGCCGCGCGCATAGACCGAGATGTAGCCGGCCGAACGGTCGGCCAGCTGATCCAGCGGGTTCTGCTCAGGACCGTAGTTCATGCCCAGGACGATGGCGGTCCGGGCCTCGTCCCACATGGCGGTCGGATGCTGGCGGCGATCCAGCGTCGTTTCCATCCATTCCATGTCGCCATGCCGGCCCGAATCCACGAAACGCCGCAGCCGCTGGCCCGCCGGCCAGGCGTCGGCCGCCGAGGCGAACCGGCAGACATCGAAGCCCAGCTCGGCCGCGCGCTGGCGGATGAAGGTTTTCAGGCGGTCGGACACGGGGCGGGGGATAGCATAGTGTGCAGTTGGGATGCAGGGCAGGCGGGACCAGATCTGGCCCTTGGCGGATCGGCATGCGTCGATGTTGTCTTTGACGCCCCCGTTGGGGCGACGCATCAGGCACTGATCGACGAGTATTCGCTGTACCTGAATCGGTACACGTCGCCGCCGCTTAATCAGGAAACGGCGGGTTGCCGTCCTGGCCGGATCACGATCCGGCGTTCCGAATAGAGTTTCACGTCCCATCCATAGGGCATTGATCCCCGGTCGAAATTCGAAGGGGGAAAGCTGAAGCTTGCCATGCATCCCGGTTCCCCGCATTTGGAGAGAAGTCGAAGGGATAGGACGTCCAATGATTTGAATAAGGCAGCGCAGTCGGCGGCGAGATCACCGCAATCGACCGAGACGGCTTCATTATTCCGTGCGGCCATGAAAGCGCTGACGGCTTCCCTGAAATCAAAACGATCAGACCGAAAGCCTGTCAGGTCATTGCCGTGGTGGTGGCATGAGCCAGCCTCCGCGATCTGAAAAATGGCGTCTTCGTCGCGAGCCGTCAAAACGAAGCCCGTCGGATCATCATCTTTCGGATCGATATCCCATGCCGGCCAGAAGGTCAGCTTATGAACGGGTTGCATACAGACCCATTCGGAAGCGGCGCTGGAGCGTTCATACAAAAATAGGTATTTTGGCCCGCTCGGGCTGAACTGTTCCCAGTCATGGCCGACGACCTTGCCTGAATATTCGGGCAGAAGATTTCGCACCAATTCGGTGGTGGAGGCAGTGCGGAGGTGCTCGGCTGTCCAGTTGGTCTGGCTCAGTCGAGATCTAGCTTTCGTGTCAGGCACGGCCTGAGACAAGGCAGGCGTTGCGCACGCAGCCACGGCGAAGACGGTTAGCCAGAGTCGCATTTTTGAGCGCTGCGTATTCACGGGCATAAGGTTAGTCATTGGGGCTCTGATTGGTTATCCAGCTTGCCACTCCAGTGGGGTTGGAGATCCCTTAGAAATCCAGATCCGCGTACCAGGCCGACGGCGGCACGCCGACGAAGCGGTCGGCTAGGAGGGGGCGGAAGCAGGGGCGGGATTTGAGCTTGGAATACCAGGTCTTCAGTCCGGGCCAGGTCTTCCACTGGATCTCGCCGAAATAGTCCAGCACCGACAGGTGGGCGGCGGCGATCAGGTCGGCCTGCGACAGACGGCGGCCGGCCAGCCAGTCGCGCGCGGCGACCAGGTCTTCCAGCATGGCGAGATGGGATTTCAGGGCGTCGCGGCCGTCGCGCAGGGCGCGGGCTTCGGGCGGGCCGAGCTTCAGCAGGGGTTTCTCCATCCGCTCGTGCAGCAGGACGGCGTCGACCTCGTCCATGAAGCGGCGCTCGAACCAGCCGGTCAGGCGGCGCGCCTCGGCCCGGTCGGCGAGATCGGCGGGCAGTAGCAGCGGCCCCTTTTGCTGATCCTCGATCCAGCCCAAGATAGCGGGCAGTTCGCACAGCACCAGCGGACGGCCGCGATCCATCGTCTGGATCACCGGCGGCAGGCCGGACGGGTTGAAGTCGTTTACCGGGCAATCGTCCTCCCACGGACGAACCGGCGCATCCGTCCATTCGATCCGCGCCTCTCCCAGCGCCAGTCGCGCGGCGCGAGAGGCGGGCTGGAAGGCGAAGTGGAAGAGAACGCAAGGATCGGCCATCAGGGGTTGATGCGCCCGGACCCGTTAATGCGCATTTACTGCATTGAAACTGGACACAAGGTCAGGACCACGGCCCCTTGGGCGCGGGGCCGGTCGGTGCGGGAGCGGCTTGCGGCTCGGCGGGAGCCGCGACCGGGATCGCGGGCTGCGGACGGGCGTGGCCGCGCGGGTCGGCGTGGATCAGGATGTCGGCGGCGGGATACTGAGCCAGCACCCGGTTCTCGGCGGCGACGACGATGGCGTGGGCGGCGTCCAGTGTCTGGTGCGCGTCCAGATCGACATGCATCTGGATCATCATCACCTGACCAGACATGCGGGTGCGCAGCTGGTGCACGCCGAAGACCTGGGGGTCGGCCAGGACGGCCTTGGTGATGGCGGCGCGGTCGGCCTCGGGCACGGCGCGATCCAGCAGGTGATCGGCGGCGGCCTTCAACATGCCGGTCGCGCCCCAGAACAGCCAGACGGCGACGACGATGCCCGCCGCTGCATCCAGCCCCGGCGCGCCCAGGAAGGCGCCAGAAATCACGCCAATCAGCACCACGACGTTTGCGGCCAGGTCGGCGGCGTAATGGGCGCGGTCGCCGGCGACGGCAAGGGAGCCGGTCTTCTTCAGCGTCTGGGTCTGCATCCACACCAGCCAGGCGGTGATGGCGATGGCCGCGACCATGACGCCCGTGGCCCAGACGCCGGAGGTCACGGGACGGGGGTCGAAGATGCGCTGCACCCCCTCCCAGGCGATGAAGATGGCGGAGGCGAAGACCAGCCCGGCCTGGACCAATGCGGACAGGGCCTCGCCCTTGCCATGGCCATAGCGATGGTCCTCGTCAGCCGGCGCGGCGGCCCAGCGCACGGCGAAGAAGGTGGTCAGGGACGCCGCCAGATCCAGAACCGAATCCGCCAGGGTCGCCAGGATGGAGACCGAGCCTGAAGCGCCCAGCGCAAAGGCCTTCATCGCGATCAGCGCCACCGCGACCCCGACCGACAGGCGGGTGATGCGGCGCGTGGCCAGATGGGCGTCGTCGAGCGAGGCGGGGGCGGGGGCGGGCGTCGTCATTGTCGGCTTCTTCTCGCGCAATCGTGGCTGAAAGCCAACCGCTGGCCCAAACGGGTCGTTCCGTCAGAAACGATCATGCTCTAGGGGGAAGGCATCCGGGCGCGGCGCGTTCCGGGCGCATTGGTTTTCGAGGGTCTCATGTCGGACTGGCTTGCCGCCATTATTCTGGGTCTGGTCGAGGGGCTGACCGAGTTCATTCCGGTCTCGTCCACAGGCCATATGCTGCTGCTGGGCCACTTCATGGGCTTCGAGAGCGCGGGCAAGACGTTCGAGATCGTGATCCAGCTGGGCGCCCTGCTGGCCATCGTCAGTGTCTATTTCAAGAAACTGTGGACCCTGGCGACGCGCTGGCCCTTCGACGCCGAGGCGCGCCGATTTCTGATCGGCCTGCTGGTCGCCTTCGCGCCGGCCGTCGTGATCGGTTTCCTGGCCTATGACTTCATCAAGACCGTGCTGTTCGAGACGCCCCAGGTGGTGTGCATCGCCCTGATTGTCGGCGGGGTGATCCTGCTGCTGCTGGACCGCATGGACAAGAAGCCTCGCTGGCTGGACGCCGAGGCCTATCCGATGCGGATCTATTTCCTGATCGGCCTGTTCCAGTGCCTGGCCATGATCCCCGGCGTGTCGCGGTCCGGCGCCACCATCGCCGGCGGACTGCTGCTGAAGACCGACAAGCGGTCGGCGGCTGAGTTCAGCTTCTTTCTGGCCCTGCCCACCATGGGGGCGGCGGTGGCCTATGATCTGCTGAAGAACCACAAGACGCTGGATTTCAGCGACATCGGCTTGATCGTTGTGGGTTTTGTCGTGGCCTTCATCTCGGCCCTGGCGGTGGTGCGGTTCCTGCTGGATTTCGTGTCCAAGCGCGGGTTCGGCGTCTTCGCCTGGTGGCGGATCGTGGTCGGGGTCGTGGGTCTGATGCTGTTGCAGGCGGGGTTCTGAGACCATGACCACGCTTCTGTACGGCCGTCCGCCGGTCGTCTTCGATCCGCCCGGCGACGCGACCCAGACCTCGCCCCTGATCCCGGACTCGGCTGCGCTGGAGGTTCAGGAACCTGGCTCGGCCGACAGCGTCATGATCTACGCCCCGCCCGGCGTGCTGGAGCGGCGCTATGTGTTGGCCCTGGCGCTGAAGGCGCTGAGGGTCGGCGGGCGGCTGGATGTCATGGCGCCCAAGGACAAGGGCGGCTCTCGCCTCGGCAAGGAGCTGAAGGCGTTCGGGCTTGACGTCGCCGAGACCGCCAAGGCGCACCATCGCCGCTGCATCGTTAGTCGGCCCGAGACCGTCGTGGGGCTTGACGAGGCCATCGCCGCTGGCGGGCCGCAGATCGTGCCTGGGCTGGAGGCCTGGTCGCAGCCGGGCGTGTTCGCCTGGGACCGGATCGATCCGGGCTCGGCGCTGCTGGCCGAACATCTGCCGATGATGAAGGGCGAGGGGGTCGATCTGGGTTGCGGCTATGGCGCGCTGTCGATCGTGGTGCTGCGCTCGCCAACCGTGACCAAGCTGAAGATGGTCGATCTGGACCGCCGCGCCATCCAGGCCGCTCGCCGCAATATTGAGGACGACCGCGCCAAGGTCTGGTGGTCGGACGCCCGCACCTTGGAGGCCAAGGGCGACAAGGATTTCGTCGTCAGCAATCCGCCCTTCCACGACGGTGGGGCCGAGGACCGGCGGCTGGGTCAGGCCTTCATCCGCAAGGCGGCCGAGCTTCTGAAAAAAGGCGGCGTCGCCTGGGTCGTGGCCAACCGGCACCTCCCCTATGAGGCCGAGTTGAACGCGGCGTTCAAGCGGGTGCGGTTGGTCGCCGAGGCGGGCGGCTACAAGCTGTTCGAGGCGGTGAAGTGACCGCGCTCAAGCAGTCCGAAGGGCGGTAGCGCATGAAAAAAGTCCCGACGTCGAGGGTCGATCGTCTGCTGGGCTCGATGGGCTATGGATCACGCGCCGAAATGGCGCGGATGGCCAAGGCGGGCGGGATCGTGCTGGACGGCGCGGACCTGACGGACGTGTCGAAGCGGATCGCCGTGACGCCCGATCTGCCCGGCCGGATGGAGATCGACGGCGAGCCGCTGGACCCCGTGCAGGGGCTGGTGATCCTGCTGAACAAGCCGCTGGGCATGACCTGTTCCCACAAGGAAGAGGGGGCGCTGGTCTATGACATCCTGCCGGGACGGTGGCGGGCGCGCGATCCCGCCATCTCGACCATCGGACGGCTGGACAAGCAGACGACGGGCCTGCTGCTGCTGACCGACGACGGCGATCTGCTGCACCGGGTGATTTCGCCCAAACGCCATGTGGCCAAGGTTTACCGGGCCGGTCTGGCGCGACCGCTGACAGGTACGGAAGGCGCGCTGTTCGCCTCGGGCGAGCTGGTGCTGGACGGCGAGGACAAGCCCTTGGCGCCGGCGGTGCTGGAGGTGGTGTCGCCGACCGAGGCCCTCCTGACGGTGACGGAAGGCCGCTATCACCAGGTGCGCCGGATGTTCGCCGCCGCCGGCAACCACGTCGAAACTCTTCATCGCGAACGGCTGGGCGGACTGGTGCTGCCCGCCGATCTGGCGCCCGGTCAGTGGCGGCTGGCGACGGCGGACGAGGTCGCCTCGATTTTCACGTCGCCGACTGGCGGGTGACGCGGATTGGGAGCTGAATTGAGATTTGGATCAAGGCGTCGATCGGCGCTATATTCAGCCCATGACCGACTATTCCGTAGATGACGCCGCCAACGTGCTTGGGACATTGATCCATCGCGCGGCCAAAGGCGAGAGCATCGCAATCGTCACCGCCAGCGGGACCGTCGCGCGCATCGTCGTGGATGCGGCGGAGCAGGACTTGCCGGTTTCTGCTCATGATGTCGCCTGGTTGGACCGCGTCCGAATAAAGCCTCGCTACCCCATGAATTCTGTGGAGACGATCCGGGATATGCGCTCGGAATACCGCTATTGACAGTGTATCTCGACGCCTCGGTCGTGGTGTCGCTGTTCGTTAGCGATGCTCATTCAGACCGGGCCAGAGCATGGCTGGCGCGAGGCGATAAGACGGTCGTCAGCCGTTGGACGATAGCGGAGTTCAGCTCAGCCGTGTCCAGGCTGCGAAGAGTGGCCGTCATCGATGGCGCCGAACATCAAGCTGTCGAGCTTGCCTTCGACACTTGGGTCGCCTTGCTAGGGCCCCAGGTCGCCATCACGGAAGACGACCTCATCGAAGCGCGTTATCTTTGCCGCGAGGACGCCTCGATTCGAACGCCGGACGCGCTGCACCTCGGCGTGGTGCGTCGGATGGGTCTGAAGCTTGCGACATTCGACCATGCGCAGGCCGAGACCGCCAAGCGATATGGTGTCTTGGTCATCGATCTATGACAGAGATCAAGATCTGCGGCCTGACCACGCCGGACACGCTGGACGTCGCCCTGGAGGGCGGGGCGGACTTCGTGGGGGCGGTGGTGTTTCCCAAAAGCCCGCGCCATCTGGCGCTCGAAGCCGCTACCGCCCTGTTCGAGCGGGCGCGGGGGCGGGCGAAGATCGTGGCGGTGACGGTCGATCCCGACGACGCCCTGCTGCAACAGATCGCCCGGACGCTGAGGCCCGACTTCATCCAGTTGCATGGGTCTGAGACGCCGGGACGGGCTGAGCGCGTGCGGGCGCTGACGGGGGCGGGTGTGATCAAGGCCCTGCCGATCCGGCAGGCGGACGACTTCGCCGCCGCCGACGCCTGGAGTGATGAGGCCGATCATCTGATGTTCGACGCCAAGCCGCCGGAGGGATCGGTTCTGCCCGGCGGGGTGGGACACAGCTTCGACTGGACCCTGCTGTCCGGCCGCGCCTTTCGCCGTCCTTGGTTCCTGGCCGGGGGGCTGAATCCGGACAATGTGGCCGAGGCGCTGAAGATGACGGGCGCGCCCATGGTGGACGTGTCCTCTGGCGTGGAAAGCGCGCCGGGTGTTAAGGACGTGGGCCGGATCGCCGCCTTCATCCGAAACGCGCGCCGGTCGTAATTACGACGCCTCCCCGCGTGAAAGTCGAAACCGTGAACGCCCAGACCCCCATTCAAGCCGCCGATTCCACCGAGCCGCTGTCGAACGCCTACGCCTGGCCGGATGCGCAGGGTCGCTTCGGTCCGTATGGCGGTCAGTTTGTGGCCGAGACCCTGATGCCGCTGATCCACGAGCTGGACGCGGCCTACAAGGCGGCCAAGGCGGACCCCAGCTTCCAGGCCGAGCTGGACAGCTTTCTGACCCACTATGTCGGTCGCGAGAGCCCGCTGTATTTCGCCGAGCGCCTGACCGAACATTTCGGCGGGGCGAACATCTGGCTGAAGCGCGAGGACCTGAACCATACGGGCGCGCACAAGATCAACAACTGCATGGGCCAGATCCTGCTGGCCCGCCGCATGGGCAAGACGCGCATCATCGCCGAGACCGGCGCGGGGCAGCACGGCGTCGCCTCGGCGACAGTGTCGGCGCGGTTCGGCCTGCCCTGCACCGTCTATATGGGCGCGGTGGACGTGGAGCGGCAGCAGCCGAACGTGTTCCGCATGCGTCTGCTGGGTTCGGAAGTCTTCTCGGTCACGGCCGGCGCCGCGACCCTGAAGGACGCGATGAACGAGGCGATGCGCGACTGGGTCACCAACGTCTCGGACACCTATTACATCATCGGCACGGCGGCGGGGCCGCACCCCTATCCGGCCATGGTGCGCGATTTCCAGTCGGTGATCGGCAAGGAGATCAAGCGCCAGTCGATGGCCCGGATGGGCAAGCTGCCCGAAGCGGTTGTCGCCTGCATCGGCGGCGGGTCGAACGCCATCGGCGCCTTCCACCCCTTCATCGAGGACGAGGGCGTGCGCCTGATCGGTGTCGAAGCGGCCGGCCATGGTCTGGATACGCCGGATCACGCGGCCTCGCTGAAGGGCGGGCGGTCGGGCGTGCTGCACGGCAACCGGACCTATCTGCTTCAGGACGAGGACGGCAACATCGTCGAGGGGCACTCGATCTCGGCCGGGCTGGACTATCCCGGCATCGGGCCGGAACACGCCTGGTTGCACGACATCGGCCGGGCCGAATACCGCTCGGCGACAGACAATGAGGCGCTGGAAGCGTTCCAGCTGTGCTCGAAGCTGGAAGGCATCATTCCGGCGCTGGAGCCGGCCCACGCCCTGGCGCGGACGGGCGAAGTGGCGCGCGAAGTCGGCAAGGGCGGCGACGTCGTCCTGCTGATGTCGGGGCGCGGCGACAAGGACATCTTCCAGGTCGCCAAACATCTGGGAGTGAACCTGTGATCCGTAGTCTGTTGGCGGCGACCGCCGTGATGAGTTTGTCCGCTGCGGCCGTGCAGGCCCAGACGCCTACCCCGACGCCGGCCCCCCCTGCACCGCAAGGCGGTCCGGCCGACGTCGGCCTGCTGCCCGGCGCGGAGCTGTCGCCCGATTGCGGAGGGCTGAACAATCTGACTGGGCGGACCTGGTGCGTGACCGCGCAACTGGGCCAGATCGGCGCCCTGGCCGACGCCTATATTGCCGATCTGGAAACCAAGAACTGGCTGGCCGCCGGCGGCGACGACAACCGCGTCGTCTTCATCAAGCGCCGCGAGGCCGGCGGTTGCGACGGCATGCAGATGGTCGCCTTCTACGACACCACCAAGACCGCCGTCGCCGAACTGCCCGGCTATCTGGGCTTCGCCACCATTCCGGGCGACGTGTGCGCGGCTGCCGCGGCCGCGACACCGCCTGCCGCCGCCGGATCGCCGCAACAATGACCACCGCCCGTATCGACGGGCGCTTCAAGGCGCTGAAGGCCGAGGGCCGTGCGGCCTTCATTCCCTATGTGATGGGCGGCGATCCGTCGCGCGAGGAGGCGCTGGCCATCCTGAACGGCCTGCCGGCTGCGGGCGCGGACATCATCGAACTGGGCTTTCCGTTCAGCGATCCGATGGCCGAGGGGCCGCCGATCCAACGGGCGGCGATCCGGGGCATGGCGGCGGGTTTCGGCCTGCGCTCGACCATGGATCTGGCCAAGGAATTCCGTAAGGGCGACGACGCCACGCCCATCGTGCTGATGGGCTATCTGAACCCGATCGAGAGCCTGGGCTATGACGCCTTCGCCGCCTATGCGGCCGACTGCGGCATCGACGGGCTGATCGTCGTGGACTGTCCGCCGGAAGAGGCCGGGCCGCTGATCGAGGCGCTGGACAAGGTTTCGATCTCGCTGATCCGCCTGGCGACGCCGACCTCGGACGACGAGCGGCTGAAGATTGTGGTCCAGGGCACGTCGGGCTTCGTCTATTATGTAGCCGTCGCGGGCGTGACGGGCGTCAAGGAAGCGAACGCGGATGTCGTGGCGCCGGCCGTAGAGCGGGTGCGCAAGGCCTCGGGCCTGCCGGTCGCGGTCGGCTTCGGGGTCAAGACGCCTGAACGGGCCGCCGAGATCGCGCGCGTCGCCGATGCGGTGGTCGTGGGCTCGGCCCTGGTGGACGAGGTGGCGGCGGCGCTGGAGGCGAACGAACCCGTCGCCGCGCGCGTTTTGGCCCGGGTGAAGGCGCTGGGCGATGCGGTTCGATCCGTCGCCGCTAGTGCTTCCGTGGCGGAAACCGTCTAAGAGCGCGCGGATGAACGACAAGACCAAGCCTCAGGAAAAGCGCGGCGGCTGGCTGAGCCGCTTTGCGCCCGGCGTCCGCAAGATCGTGTCGCGCCGCGACACCCCGGACAATCTCTGGGTCAAGGATCCCGACAGCGGCGAGATGCTGTATCGCTCGGACCTGGAGGCCGCCCTTTGGGTGACGCCGTCGGGCCGGCATATGCGCATCGATGCCCCGACGCGCCTGAAGGCCACCTTCGACGGCGGCGTCTTCCAGTCCATCGACACGCCGGACGTGCCGGAAGATCCGCTGAAATTCTCGGACGGCAAATCCTACAAGGATCGCCTGAACGCCGCGCGCAAGGCGGCGGGCCGCAAGGACACCATGGCCATCGGCTATGGTTCGGTCGGCGGTCAGGATGCGGTCGTGATCGTCCAGGACTTCACCTTCATGGGCGGGTCGCTGGGCATGGCGGCGGGCGAGGCCTTCATCAAGGCGGCGCGCGAGGCGGTCAGCCGCAAGGTTCCGCTGGTCTGTTTCACCGCCGCCGGCGGCGCGCGGATGCAGGAGGGCGCCCTGTCGCTGATGCAGATGGCGCGCACAACCCTTGCCATCGAAGAGCTGAAGGACGCCAGACTGCCTTACGCCGTGGTCCTGACAGACCCGACGACGGGCGGGGTGACGGCCTCCTACGCCATGCTGGGCGATGTGCATCTGGCCGAACCCGGCGCCCTGATCGGCTTCGCCGGTCCGCGCGTGATCGAGGCGACCATCCGCGAGAAGCTGCCGCCCGGCTTCCAGCGCGCCGAATATCTGCAGGACAAAGGCATGGTGGACCGGGTCGTGACCCGCGCCGACCTGCCGCGCACCCTGGGTCAAATCCTGTCCATGCTGATGGACGGGGCCCGCGCCGCCGCCTGAGACCGCCTGAAGGGCCAGTCGATCGCGGTCGAGGCCCACAGGCACCACCAGACGATGACCGGCTGAAACAGCAGGCGCGGGCCGTGATAGGCCCAGCCTAACCCTGCGCCCGACGTCATGAAGTTCACGGCATGCTGGATGTTGGCCGGATAGACGCAGACGGCATAGGCCGCCAGCGCCCAGCCCGCTGCGATGCGCAGGCGCGGGATCATCAGAGCCGCCGCGCCAAGCAGCTCGGCGATCCCCGTCAGGGCCACGACCAGGGCCGGTTGCGGAACCCACGGCGGCGTGATCCGCACGAAGGGGCCGGGGACCATCAGATGCAGCACGCCCGCGCCCAAAAAGACGGCCGCGAGGACGACGCGCGCCGCGGTTCTGATCTGCGGCCTGGAAGTCATGTCGCGGTTCTCGAAATCAGGGGGTAAAGGAGGCGGATGGATCCCGTCTCCGAACGACTACGCGCGCGCCACCCCCAGCGGATCGACCTTTCGCTGGAAAGAATGCGCGTTCTGTGCGCGGCCTTGGGCGATCCGCAGCACAAGCTTCCGCCGGTGATCCATGTGGCGGGCACCAACGGTAAAGGATCGACTGTCGCCCTGATCCGCGCCATCGCCGAGGCGGCGGGGCTGAAGGTGCACGCCTATACCTCGCCTCACCTGGTGCGGTTCAACGAGCGGATCCGGCTGGCTGGAACGCTGATCGAGGACGATCATCTGAACGCGATCCTGGACCGGATCGAGGCGGTCATGGCCGAAACGGACAGCGAGGCCACGGTGTTCGAAAGCACCACCGCCGCCGCCTTCCTGGCCATGTCCGAGACGCCCGCCGACCTGGCCGTCATCGAAGTGGGTCTGGGCGGGGTGCTGGACGCGACCAATGTGATCGAGCGGCCGCTGCTCAGCGTCATCGCCCCGGTCGACTACGACCATGCGGAGTTCCTGGGCACGGATCTGGCCGCCATCGCCTCGGAAAAGGCGGGGGTGCTGAAGGCCGGAGCGCCGGCTGTGATCGCGCGCCAGAAGGAAGAGGCGATGGCGGCCATCGAACGGCGCGCCGCCGACGTCCATGCGCGGCTGACCGTGCTGGGCGTGGACTTCGACGCCTGGGCCGAGCGGGGCGGTCTGGCGTTCCAGACGGCTGAACTGTTCATGGACCTGCCGGCGCCGGCCCTGGCAGGCGCGCATCAGATCGACAATGCGGCCCTGGCTGTGGCGGCGGCGGTCGAACTGGACCTGCCCGAGGCTGCGATCGCCGAAGGGCTGAAGCGCGTGCGCTGGCCCGCCCGGCTGCAACGGATTTCGGCGGGCCCTTACGGCGCTGCGGCCAAGGCTGCGGAGGCGGAGCTGTGGCTGGACGGGGGGCATAATCCCCATGCAGCGCGGGCGCTGGCGGCGTTTCTGGCCGAGCGTCAGGCGCGGGCGCCGCGTCCCCTGGCCCTGATTTGCGGCATGTTGAACAACAAGGACGCGGGCGGGTTCTTCGCCGCGCTGAAGGACAGCCAGGCCACCGTCTTCACCGTCGGCTTCGAAGGGGCGGCGGCCGAGCCGGCGGCCCTGGCGGCCGTGGCGCGCGGGCATGGGCTGGCGGCGACCCCGGCGGGATCGGTTTCCGAGGCGCTGGACCTGGCGCTGCGCCTGGGCGCGGGCAGGGTCGCCATCTGCGGCTCGCTGTATCTGGCCGGCGAGGTCCTGGGCGCCAGCGAGGAGACCTGGCCGGTCTAGCGCGTCATCCAGGGCTTGGACTTGCCGGCGGCGATGCGGGCGACCTGTTCGCGCTGAAAGCGACCGCCGCGCGGCGGCTTGGCGCGCGCATCCAGCTTGGCGGTCTTCAGGCGCAGGGCCTTTTGGACCGGGGTCTCGCCGGGGATATCGTCAGCCGGGTTCGGGGTGTCTTCGTCGCTCATGGCGCCATCCTAGCATGAAAAACGCCCGCCGGTCGGACCGGCGGGCGCTTGATCTGACAGGGTCGAAAAGGCTCAGGCCTTGACGCCGGCCTCGGCCAGCCACTCGACGATCTTGCCTTTGGGCATGGCGCCGACTTTCATCGAAGCCATCTGGCCGTCCTTGAACAGCATCAGGGTCGGAATACCCTTCACGCCCAGCTTGGACGGGGTCATGGGGCTGTCGTCGATATTGATCTTGGCCACCGTGACCTGACCGCCCAGCTCGTCGGCGATCTGTTCCAGCGCCGGGCCAATCTGTTTGCAGGGGCCGCACCATTCGGCCCAGAAGTCGACCAGGACAGGGGTCGAGGATTTCAGGACGTCGGCGTCAAAGTTTTCGTCGGTGACTTTTACAGTCGCCATGAATGGCTCCTTGGGCGCTATCGCTCGGCGCGCGGCGCCTCGCTGCATGAGCGCGTGTTGGTGTTGGCCGGATCTGTCCGGGTTCGATTGCAGATGTGGGAGCGAATCGCGGGCAATTCAACTGCCGCCGTCGCTCCCTCTCTCCGTCCGTCATCCTCGGGCCCGACCCGAGGATCGGATGATCCGCCGCTCGTGCGAAGACGGCGACGCACAGATCGACCGGCGCCCGGTCCTCGGGTCAAGCCCGAGGATGACGGGGGTTAGGGTTTGAGCGCCGCCGCTAGCAGGGTTTCAGGAATGGGCATCAGCTTGGGCCCGTCGGTCCAGACCAGGGCGGCCTCGACCGGGCGGTCGGGATAGAGGCGCTTCAGCACGGCGACATAGACGGCGGCCTGCAGCACATAGGCGGGATCGACCGCCTCGACGGCGTCTGGCGCAGGGCGGTTGGTCTTGTAATCGACGACCAGAACCCGTTCGGGTGTTACCACCAGCCGGTCGATGCGGCCGTTGATGGCGACGCCGGGCGGCAGGCCGGGAGCGGATCCGGTCAGGGCGACCTCGGCGCGCGAGCCTTGACCGAAAACAGGGGCGAACCGGGCGTCGGTCAAGACGTCGAAAGCCGCCTTGATCATCTCGGCGCGCTGAGCGTCGTCGAGATCGTTCTCCTTGGCCAGCAGGCGCCGGGCGGCGTCGGGGCGGTCGGCGGGTGCGATCTCGGGCAGGCGTTCCAGCAGCCGGTGGATCAGGTCGCCGCGCCTGAACCGTCCCAGGGACGCGCCGCTGGCCGCGCTGCGGGCCAGGGGCGAGGGGGCGGGGATGCGGATCGCGCCGCCCTCCATCCGCGACGGCGAGGCGAAACGGGCGGCGGCGTCGGCCGGCGGCGGCAAGGCGGCCCAGGCAGGCAGGGCGGCGGAGGCCCGCACTTCATCGGCGGCGACCGGGCGACGCTCGGGGTCGACGCCATAGCGACGCACGCCGTTCTCGACCTCGCGCACCTGATCGCCCAGACGGTCAAAGGTTTCCTCGAGGATCGACCACCAACTGCCGGCCTCGGCCCCCCGGCTTGAGGCGCGGCCCATGACGATGACGCGGTCCCGCGCGCGGGTCAGGGCGACATAGAGCAGGCGCAGGGTTTCGTCGTCGGTGCGGGCCTGACGCGCGGCGCGGGCGTCGGCCGAGGCCGGGCAGTCGTCCTTCGCCGAGCCGGGCGCCATCAGCCAGGCCTCGCCTTCCCCCTCCGGCGTGACGGCGGGCATCAGGGACGGACCTTGCGCCTTCGCCTTCATGGTTGTGTCGGGCAGGATGACGATGGGCGCCTCCAGACCCTTGGCGCCGTGGACGGTCATGACGCGGACCTCGCCGCGCGCGCCCTCCAGTTCGCGCTTCACCTCGACGTCTGCGGCCTCCAGCTGGGCCAGGCAGCTCTCCAGATCGATCGCGCCGCGGTTCTCGGCGGCCAGCACCTGGTTCAGGGTCTCGTCGATGGCTTCTTCCGCCTCGCGCCCCAACCGGGCCAGGATGCGGGCGCGGCCGGAGAGCCCTAAGTCGTCCACGCGGTTCAGGGCCTGGGAAAAGAAGGCGAACGGGTCGCCGCCGCGCGCGCCGATGGCGGCCTGAAGCGCGTCGCGGGCGCGGGCCCATTCGGGGCTTTCGTGCGCCCGGTCGCGCAGGTCGCGCCAAAGTTGGCCCGCCTTGCGATTCTCGCGCCCGGCCAGCGCGTAAAGGCCGTCCTCGTCCACATCGCACAGCGGGCTGCGCAGCACCTCGGCCAAGGACAGGTCGTCGTCGGGGAAGAGGGCGAAACGCGCCAGCGATATAAGGTCGTCGAAAACGATATGGCTGGACAGTTTCAGCCGGTCCGCACCGGCGACCGGCACGCCCTCGGTCTTCAGCGCGCGGATGATCTCCTCGAACGTCGCGTCGCGGCGGCGGACCAGGACGATGTAGTCGCCGTAGCCGGCCGGGCGCAGGTCGCGGGTGCTGCGATCGAAGACGGCGACGCCGTTTTCGACCTGGCGGCGGATCTCGCGGGCCAGGTCGCGGGCCAGGCGCTTGCGGGCGCTGCCGGCGCCTTCCTGATCGACCGGATCGTCCCAGGCGTCGGTTTCGGGCGCGGGCTCGTCCAGGAACAGGGGCCAAAGGTCGATTGCGCCGTGCTGGCCGACGCGCGCAGGGAGGTGTCGGGCGATGTCGCCCTGGGGGCCGGTCAGGGCGCGGGTGCGGTCGGGATCAGCGAAGACGGCGTCGACGAAGGCCAGCACCTCTTCGGTCGAGCGGTAGGAAGTGTTCAACTCCGGCCCAGCGAAGGGCTCGCCGGCGCCCTCGGCCAGGGCAAGGAAGGCGCCGCGTTCCTGACGCAGCCGCTCCGGCCGGGCGCCTTGGAAGGAATAGATCGACTGTTTCTCGTCGCCGACGGCGAAGACGGTGCGGCCAGATTTTTCGCCAGAGTAGAACTCGCCGGTCAGGGCGCGGACGATGGCCCATTGTTCGGGGGCGGTGTCCTGGGCCTCGTCGATCAGGACGTGATCGACCCCGCCATCCAGCTTGTACAGCACCCAGGCGGCGGCCCCGCTCTCTGTCAGCAAGGCGGCGGCGCGCGCGACCAGGTCGGGGAAGTCCAGCGCCCCGCGCTGGGCCTTGGCCGCTTCGTAAAAGGCGGCGTGGGCGCGGGCCAGGGTCAGGACCTTGACCGTATCGTCGGCGACCTTGGCCTTGCGAAGAGCCTCGCGCGTGGCGAGGAATTTGGTCTGGAGGTCCAGCAGCCAGCCGACCGCGCCCTGCGGCGCAGACTTTGTGCCCATGCTCTTTCGCGGTTCGCCCGCCTGGGTGCAGAAGACCCCGGCCAGGGCCGCGAACCCGGCATAGGGCGGGGCGGCGACGCTCATGGCGTCGGCGATCTTCTTGTCATTGGCCGAGCCGGTCTCCATGGCCTCCGCCATGCGGTTCCACTCGCCGGGATCGATGAAGGCGACGAAATCGCGCTCCAGATCCTCCGGGCTGCGATCACGTTCGGCGCCCGTCAGGGACCAGGGATCGGGCGCGGTTCCGGCCTCGGCGCGGTCGATATAGTCCAGCAGATCGGCGCGTTTCGCCTCGATCATCGACAGCAGGGCCTGGAACCGCTGCCAGTCCAGCTCGACGGCGAAATGGCTGTAGGCCTGGCCGATGGGGCCTTCCGGATCGGCGACGGCGGCGCGGGCCAGGTCTTCGCGCGCGGCGTGGCTGAGGGCGGTCGCAGCCTGGTCTTCCAGCACGGTGAAGCGGGGCGAGACCCCGGCCTCCAGCGGGAACCGCCGCAGCAGTTTTTCGCAGAAGGCGTGGATGGTCTGGATCTTCAGGCCGCCCGGAGTCTCCAGCGCGCGGGCGAACAGCTTGCGCGCGCGGGACAGCGCGGCGTGATCCATCGCCTGCGGGTCGCCGTCGTCCAGCCGGGCCAGTTCGCGCGACAGTGCGGCGTCGTCCAGCACGGCCCAGCCGCCCAGCTGGTCGAACAGCCGGGCCTGCATCTCGGCGGCGGCGGCCTTGGTGTAGGTGACGCACAGGATGGCGCCGGGATCGACCTGATCCAGCAGCAGCCGCGCCACCCGGTTGACCAGGGTGGTGGTCTTGCCCGAACCGGCGTTGGCGGTGACGAAGACGGTCAGGCGGGGGTCAGCGGCGACGATCTGAGGGGCGATGCTCATTCTTCGTCCCCGTCGCCGATCACCGACCATTCCCAGACGCGGGCTAGATGATCGTAGTTGCCGCCCTGGTTGCCCATGAACTGTGGCGCGGCCCAGGAAACGTAAGGCGTATTCTCGTCGTCGAACCGGGCCACGCGGCGCTTCAGCCCGTCCAGCGCAGCCTGCGCCAGGTCGGCTGCCTCAGAGCCCGAGGCGCGGGTGACGACTTCGCCCGCCGTTTTTCGCCCGACCACGCGGACATAGGTCAGTTCGTCGGGCGTGACCGGGCCGTTGGTGTCCGCGAACCCACCGTCGGCCAGGATGGCGGCGGTCAGGGTCAGCTGCGGGGCGAAGCCGGACTTGACCTGTTTGGCGGACGGCGCCGCCCCGGTCTTGAAGTCCATGACCGCCGCCCCGTCGAACGCCAGCTCGATCCGGTCGGCGAAGGCCTTGACCGTGAAGGGGCCGGCGGGGGCGTCGAAGGTCATCGTCCCCTGCTGCTCGACCAGGATATCGACGCCGCGCGCGCGACGCCGGCGCTCGAACTCGGTCAGCCAGCGGGCGCAGTTGCGGGCCAGCGGCGCCTCGCGGGCCATAGCGGCATCCTCAAACCCGCGCGCGCCCAGTTCGCGCAGCAGATGGTCGTGAAGGATGGCCTCGCAGTCGTCGGGCAGGTCGTCGGGCCAGTCCAGCGTCAGCCGCTCGATGGCCGCGTGGACGGCGTTGCCCCGCGCCAGCGCTTCGGCGGACGCGCCGGGCCGCTCCATCGCCTCCAGCCCCAACACCCACAGGGCGTAGATGGCGTAGGGATCGCGCACCCAGCGTTCGATGCGGGTGACATACAGGCTGCGCGGACGGCGATGCACCGGCGGGCGCGGCTCCGGCCGTTTGGCGAACAGGGGCGGGCCGGGTGGGGGTGCGTCCAGGGCGCGGGCCCAGTCGATGACGGCCGCCGGGCGGGCGATTGCGACGGGCGTTTCGACAGCGTTCGCGCCGCGCGTCAGCATCTCCAGCCGCCACAGCCAGCGCGAGCGGACGGCGGGCTGGCCGCCGCGCCGCTCGCTGTGGATCAGGATAACGTCGTCGGCGCAGGCGGCCTGGACGAAATCCTGCGCCGTCTGGCCCAGGCGGCGCTCTGGCGGCGGCAAGCCCAGCGCCTTTCGCATCGGGCGCGACAGGAAGGGGTCGGTCGGCGCCGCCTGAGGCCAGACGCCTTCCTCCAGCCCGGCCAGGATCATCCGGTCCGCCCTGACCAGACGCGCCTCGATGGCTCCCAGAATGCGCAGCGAAGGATGGGTCGCCCCGCCGGTCCGCACGACGTTTTCCTTGACAAGGGACGTGACCAGTTCGGCCAGTTCCGCGCGGCGGATGCGGCCGAGCGACGCCCCGCCCTCGATCAAGCCAGACAACAGGGCGGCGGCGGCCTCGCCGTCAGGACCGGCCCAGGCGTTCTGGCCGGCCAGGGTTTCGATCAGCCGGGTCAGGGCCGAGGCGGCGACGTTCAGATCCGCGTCGGGGGTGAAAACGGCGGTCGCGGCTTCGACGGCGGCCTGAAGCTGATCGACCAGGCGGGTCGCGGCCGACAGCCTGGCCTGCTTCCATTCCGGCGGCGCCTTGCCGCGCCGGTCGGGCTGCACCGCCTCCAGCAGGCGGCGGTGGATGGCGGCGAAGTCGCGCGGGCGGGGACCGCGCAGGGCGTGTTCCTCCAGCGCGGCGACGGCGGCGGCTTGAGAAGCGTCGCCCAGGTCGAACCGGACCAGCGGATGTTTGACGACGGCGAGCAGTAGATGGGGCTGGACCGGATCGGCGATCCAGCGGGCGCACAGATCGACCAGGGCGCCGGCGGGCAGCCGCGAAAGGGGGGCGCCAGCGGACGAATCGGGGATGACGCCCCAGCGTTCCAGCCGGGCGGCGACGCGGCGGCCCAGGGCCTGATCCGGCGTGACCAGGGCGCACGTCTTGCCGGGCGTTTCTAACGTCTCGCGCATCATCAGGGCGATGGCGGCGGCGGCCTCCTCCTCAGCGCGAACGGTCAACAGGGACAGGCCCTGAAGCCCTTCGGCGATGGGGTCGCGCGCCTCGCTGCGCGCGGCGGCGGCCGAGCGGATGTCGCGGATCGCGCGGCGCCAGTCGTCGGTAGCCTCGGCCGGACGCAGGGCCTCATTGACCAGCCGCTGGCGCGCCAGTCCGCGCGCCTCGACGGCCGGGGGAACCGCGGGACGGAACCAGGGGCGAACGCTCTCGCGCGCGATCTCGCAGCGGTCCAGCAGTCGCTTCATCGCGCTTTGCGGATGCTGTTCGTCCAGCCGGTCCCAGACGCCCGCGTCCAGATCCAGGTCGAGGCCAGGCAGAACGACGCAGCCCAGCGGCGCCCTCGCCACGGCCTTCAGCACGTCGCCGGCGGCGGGGACGGTGCCGGTCGAGCCGGCGGCGATGACGGGCTGGCGCGGCGGTTCGCGGTCCCACAGGTCGGCGAGGCGGCGCAGCAGGGTCGCGCGACGCCAGGCCGGATCGACCAGACCCAGTTCGGCCAAACGCTTCGGCCAGGCCTCGACCGCCAGACCCAGAAACTCAGCTGACCGTTCCCAGTGTTCGGCCATTTCGCCGTCGACCAGGGTCGTGATCCGCTCGGGGTTCTGAATCTCTTCCAGTTGGCAGGAATCGAGGAAGCCGCCCAGCGCATCGGCCAGATCCAGCGCGCGCATCGGGCTCAAGGACGCATCGAACCGTTCGACGATCATCCGCGCCATCTCGAAACGGCGGGTCAGGGCGGGGATGGGGGGCGGCAGGTCCAGGCCCAGGGCGCCGGGCGTGAAGGGCGGCTCGTCCTCCTCCAGATCGCCCAGCGGCCGCACCTGGGGCAGCAGGATGGGGCGACCCTGAGACAGCTTGGACAGGGCGCCGGTGAAGGCGCGCGCGGCCCGGCGGTTGGGCAACAGGATGGTGGCGTCCGACAGGGTTTCGGGCGGCAGATCGCCCAGCCAGGCCAGGACGCCGGCGGCCAGATCCTCAAGGAACGGCCGGTACGCGGGGATGGCGTACCAGCGCGGCGTGTCGCCCAGGAAGGGATCGAAGCCGCTCACGCGTCTCCCGCCAGCTTCGTCTCGGCTTCGTCCCGCGCCTGCGGGTCGCCGACGTGCATCCAGGCGCCGTCCAGGACGCAGCCGAACAGACGTCCCTCGGCGGCGGACTTGCGCCAAAGGGGGCTGAGGGAGAAGGGACCGTCGGGGCCGTGGTCGGCGTATCCGGGCCGGGTGATGTGGACGCCCATATAGGCGAACGGCGCGGCAGGGGCGTCGCCCCGGAAGGTCAGCGTCCCGTCGTCGGCCATGAAGAAATCGCCATCGCCCTCAAAGCCGATGGAGCCTTCGCGGCGGGCCAGCAGCAGGGCGGCGTCCATCGTCTCGGGGTTCCACAGGCGGATCAGATCAGTGAGGGCGTCGCCTCGGTCGATCCAAACGCTGTCGATGTTCGCGACGAACACGGGATCGTCGCCCAGCAGGGCGCGGGCCTTCTTCAGCCCGCCGCCGGTCTCCAGCAGTTCGGCGCGTTCGTCGGAAATGACGATCTCGGGGCCGCATCCTCGCGCCGCCAGATGGGCTTCCAGCCGGTCGGCGAACCAGTGGACATTGACCACGGCCTTTTCGACGCCGGCGTCCGCCAGACGGTCCAGCACATGGTCGATCAGGGCGCGGCCCTGCACCTCGACAAGGGCCTTGGGGCGGTCGTCGGTCAGGGGGCGCATCCGGGTGCCCAGGCCGGCGGCGAGGACCATTGCCGTCTTGGGCGCCGTCTTCGGAGCGGTCATGCGCGGACCTCAGCAGGGACATGGCGGTCGAACCAGCGCGCGACGGGCGCCAGGGCCGGCTGGTCCAGATTGGCGTTCAGATGCCGCCACATGCGCGGCAGGAACTGGCGGTATCGCGGTTTGCCGTCGCGCGCGATCAGGCGGGCGAAGATGCCGATGATCCGCGCCTCGTTGAGGGCGGCCAGGCCGGCGTAGTCGGCCATGAAGGCGGCGCGGTCCACGCCGGGGCGCAGGGCGAAATAGCGGTCCAGGGCCTCGGCCTCCAGCGCGGGCGACACGTCGCGGCGGGCGTCCTGCAGCAGGGAGTGCAGGTCCCACGACGGGTGGGCGCGCACCGCGTCCTGGAAATCGATCATGCCGACGCGGGCCGGGCCGTCGCGCTCTGGCAGCCAGATCAGGTTTTCCGCATGATAGTCGCGGTGGGCCATGACCGAAGCCCCGGCTGCGCCCGAGGCGACGATCGGCGCCCAGGCCGCGCGCCAGTCGGCGACGGCGGCGGCGTCGAAGCGGACGCGGTCGTCGAGCTTCGGCAGCCATTCGACGAACAGGTCGGCCCCGCCCTGAAGCGCCGTCTCATCATAGGTCAGCAGCGGCCAGTCGCCGCCGGGGCCGTGCAGGGTTTCGGGCGGAGCGACGGCCTCGTGCAGAACGGCCAGGGCCTCGATGGCGGCCAGATAAAGCGGCGTCTCGTCGGCGCCGTCTTCGATCACGCGGGCGAACAGGGTGTCGCCGAAATCCTCAAGCACGGCTAACCCATTGGCGGCGTCCAGCGACGGGATCTCGGGGGCGGACAGGCCCAGAGACTTCAGATGGGCGGCGACGGCGGCGAAGGCCTCGATCCGGCCGGCGGACAGGCGGGCGACGGCGTTCCAGCCGGCGGCGTGACGCTGCTCGGGCGTCCAGAGCGGATCGCACGACCGGCTTTCGGCGGCGGGCGCCTGATCCATCAGCATCAAGGTCGGACCGGTCGTCGGCGTCAGCCGCTCATACCGCCGCGTCGAGGCGTCGCCGGGCAGGGGGGCGCGCACGGCGTCGGCGAGACCGGCGGCCTTCAGGAAGTCGAGACGGAGGGTTTCGCGGTCAGACATGCAGTTCCTTCAGCCTCGTCTCCCATCGGCCTACGCCGGAAACGGTCGCAAGGCGGCCGTCGCCCTGTTCGGAGATTTCGACGATCAACTGATCCGCTCCTAAGAACCGGCCGGGATCGTCGCCCAGACGCTGGGGCCATTCGATGACGGCGCACCCCTCATCCAACGCTTCGTCCAGACCGATCTCGAACGCCTCTTCCGGACGGGTCAGGCGGTAGAGGTCGAAATGGGCGACGGGCGGGTCGGACTCGTAGAACTGGACCAGGGTGAAGGTCGGGCTGGGCACGTCCTCGTCCGGCGTGGTCAGGGCGCGGATCAGGCCGCGCGCCAGGGTCGACTTGCCCATGCCCAGCGGACCGTAGAGCAGCAGACTGTCGCCCGCCGCCAGCCGGGGGGCGATGGCCTGGCCCAGGGCGGTGGTGGCCTCGGCGTCGGGCAGGGCGATCTTCATGGAAACACCGCGTCGCGGTCGGCGGCCAGGGTGCGCTCGGTGAAGGTCTTCAGCGCCTCGGTGGCCTTGGCTGCGTCCACGTCCAGCCGGTCGGCGGGAATGGGCAGACCGACGTCGACGCCGAACGGCTTGCCTTCCTTGTTCAGCAACTCGTGGAACAGGGTCACGTCGCGCAGCTCCTGCGAGACCTTGTCGAACAGGTGAAACAGGCGGCTGTACGGGCCTGTGACGTGCATGGGGATCACCGGCGCATCGTATTTGCGCGCCATGGAGGCGGCGGTCGGGGCCCATTCGGGATCGGTCAGGACGCCGTTCTTCTCGCGCGCCAGACGACCGGCGGGGAACATGACAACGCAGCGTTCGGCCTCGAACGCCTCCCTGGCGGCGTTCAGGGTGGCGCGGGTCTTTTCGCGGGTGCGTTTGTCGTGGACCCATTCGACGGGGATGATCGTCTCGTCCAGCCTGGGCGAGACGCGGATGGCGTCGGCGTTGGCGAAGAAGATCATGTCGCTGCGCCGTTGCTTGATCGCGTCGAACACCGCCACCCCGTCGGCGATGCCGGTGGGGTGGTTGCAGACGACGACGCAGCGCCCGGTCGCGGGCAGGCGCTCCAGGTTCGTCGTCGTCACCTTCAGCCGCAGCAGGTCCGAGACGTAGTCGAAGGTCTCGGTCCCCGACCGGTCGCGGATGGCGTCGGCCATCCGCACCGCCGCCCCATAGCCCAGCACGCCGTAAAGGGCCGGGCGCACGACCGGCCACAGCGGCGAGGCGGTCAGGCGCGGCGCGCGTTCGGCGATCAGCACATCGACGATGTGGGGCTGACGGCGGGCGGGAAGGGTGGCGGCGGTCATGAAAGACCGCTTGTCGCCGGTTCGGTCGGAGGGGGCAAGATGCGCGGCGTCCTGGACGCTTGGCGATCGGACGGGCGGCCCCTATCACTGTCGAAAAGCTGTGGGGAATGAAGACATGACGCGTACACGCTGGATGGCGGCGGTCGCCTTTGGAAGCCTGATCCTGGCCGCTGCGCCCAGCCTGGCGCAGCAGGCCTCGCCGGCGCCGGCGCCGGCCGCCGCCCCCGCCCCCGCCGCCCAGGCGCCCGCATCGCGCGGCCTGTCGCTGAAAGATCTGGCGATGATGGAGCGTGTCAGCGAGCCGCGCGTCTCGCCAGACGGCCGCCAGATCCTCTACGCCGTGCGCACCACCGACTGGGACGGCAACAAAGGCGTCAACAGCCTGTGGCTGGCGGACGTGTCGGGTGGCGAGCCGCGCAAGTTGGCGATCTCGGAAGGCGGCGTCTCGGGCGCGCGCTGGGCGCCGGACGGCGGGGCCATCTATTTCCTGTCGTCGCGGGGCGGATCGAACCAGGTCTGGCGCACGGACGCGGCCGGGATGGCGGCGGCCCAGGTGACGACCCTGCCTTTCGACGTGTCGGGCTTCCGCATCGCGCCGGACGGCAAGTCGCTGGTCCTGGCCATCTCAGTCTTCGTCGATTGCGACACCCTGGCCTGCACCAAGACGCGGCTGGATGCCCGGGGCAAGTCGACGCTCCAGGCCTATGACCGACTGCCGCTGCGCGACTTCGACCATTGGGTCGATACGCGCCGCACCCATCTGTTCGTCCAGCCGCTGAATGGGTCGGGTTTGAGTGGCGGCGACCCGCGCGATCTGATGGCGGGTCTGGACGCCGATGTCTCGGCCGGCGATTCCAGTTTCGACATTTCGCCGGACGGACGGACCCTTGTTTACGGCACGCAGACGCAAGGCGCGGGCGAAGCCTTCACCAGCAACAGCGACGTCTTCCGCGTGGCGCTCGACGGCGGGACGCCGGTCAATCTGACCGAGACGAACAAGGGGTCGGACGGCAATCCGGTCTTCTCTCCGAACGGTCGCCAACTGGCCTGGCTGTCGGCGCCGCGCGAGAACGTCGGCGGGGATCAGGCGGCGGTCTGGGTGGCTGACGCCGACGGCTCCGGCGCGAGGAAGCTGACCGACTGGGACCGCGGCGCGGGCGGCCTGCAATGGCGCACCGACGGCCGGTCGCTGCTGGTCTCGGCGGCGGACGAGGGCCAGAACCGGCTGTTCTCGGTCGACGCCCGCACCGGCCGGATTAAGCCCCTGACCGGCAACGGTACGGTCGGCGCCTATGAGGAGAGGGCCGGTGTTCTGGCCTACGCCCACGAAAGCTTCGTCGCCCCAACCCAGATCTTCGTTCAGACGCGCGGCGAACCCCGCCAGATCAGCCGCCAGAACGCCGAGGTGCTGGCGCAGCTGGACCTGCCGAAAGGCGAGGCCTTCACCTTCGCCGGCTGGAACAATGAGCCGGTGCAGGGCTGGGTGTTCAAGCCGGCGGGCGCGGTCGAGGGGCGGCGCTATCCGGCGGTCTATCTGATCCACGGCGGGCCGAAATCGCCCTGGGCAGAAAACTGGTCCTACCGCTGGAATCCGCAGGTCTACACGGCGGCGGGCTATGCGGTGGTGATGATCAACTTCCACGGTTCGCCCGGTTACGGACAGGCCTTCACCGACGCCATCAACGACCATTGGGGCGACCGGCCGCTGGAAGATCTGGAGAAGGGTTGGGCGGCGGCGCTGTCGAACAACCCGTGGATCGACGGCGACCGGGCCTGTGCGCTGGGCGCCTCCTACGGCGGCTATATGGTCAATATGATCGCCGGAAAGTGGAATGGGCCGTGGCGCTGCCTGGTCAACCACGCCGGAGTGTTCGACGTGCCGCAGCTGATGAACGCCATGGATATCGGCAACTTCATCTGGGAGTTCGGCGGTCCGAGCTGGGAGCGCAAGGCCGTCTATGACGTCTTCAATCCGGAAACCTATGCCGGCGACTGGAAGAAGCCGATGCTGGTGCTGCATGGCTCCAAGGACTTCCGCGTGCCGATGGAGCAGGGGTTGGCGACCTTCTCGGCGCTTCAGCGTCAAGGCGTGCCCAGCCGCTTCGTCCATGTGCCGGACGAGAACCACTGGGTGCTGAAACCCCGGACCTGGGTCGACTGGCAGCAGGAAATCCTGGATTGGGTGGGCCGCTATACGGCGCCGGCGGGCTGAGCGACCCATTGACGCGCCTTGGCAGGGTGCTACGCCTCGCGGCCAGAAAGCTTCGCGAGGAAGATCTTGATGCGTCACCGTTCCCTTCTGTCCGCCGCCTGCGCGGCTGTTGCGCTGATGAGCGCTGCGCCTGCCCTGGCCCAGACGCCGTCCGCGCCGGTTCCGGCCGCGCCCGCGACGCCGGACGCCTTCACCTACAAGGATATGATCTCGGCCAACCGGCTGGGCGATCCGCAGGTGTCGCCGGACGGCCGCTACGTCGTCTATTCGGTCACGACCACGGACGTGGAGGCCAACCGCCGCACGGGCAGTCTGTGGATGCTGGACCTGAACGCACCGGACACGGCGCCGCGCCGCCTGGCCATCTCTGATCAGGGCGCCAACACCGCGCGCTGGGGCGGGGACGGCAATCTGTATTTCCTGTCGAGCAAGTCGGGCGCGAGCCAGGTCTGGCGCGTGGCCTCGCCCACGTCGGCGCCGGTTCAGGTGACGAACCTGCCGACCGACGTGAACGCCTATCGGATCAGCCCGTCGGGCGACAAGGTGGCGGTGTCGCTGGCTGTTTATCCGAACGCGGCCGACCTTAACGCCTCGGTCCAACAGGGCAAGGCCATCGCCGAGCAGAAAACGACGGGCCAGGTCTATGACCGCATGTTCGTGCGTCACTGGGATGCGTGGAACGACCACACCCAGAACCACCTGTTCGTCCAGTCGATCGGCCGCGACGGCAAGGCTACGGGCACACCGGTCTGGATCACCAAGGGCTTTGACGGCGACACGCCCTCCAAGCCCTTCGGCGACGAGAGCGAGTTCGTCTTCACGCCGGCGGGTGACGCCGTGGTCTTCTCTGCGCGTCTCGCCGGTCAGACCGAGCCGTGGAGCACCAACTTCGACCTGTGGAAGACCAACGGCCTGTCGGGGGACGGCACCTTCACCAACCTGACCGACGGCAACGACGCCTGGGACACCGGCCCGGTCTTCTCGCCGGACGGACGGACCCTGGCCTATCGCGCCATGGCGCGGCCGGGCTTCGAGGCCGATCGCTACCAGATCGTGTTGATGGACGTCGAAACGGGCCAGAAGCGCGAGATCGCCTCGAACTGGGACCGGTCGGCGGACACGCTGCAATGGTCGCGCGACGGCCAGACGCTGTACACGACGGCGGGCGACGTCGGCACGACCAAGCTGTTTTCGGTGGATACGCGCAACGGGGTGGTGACGCCGATCACGGGCGCGGGCCACGTCTCGGCCTTCCAACAGACGCCCTCGGGCTTCGTCTTCGCCCAGGACAGCCTGCGCGAGCCGGGCGACCTGTATTTCAAGACCTATCTGGGTCGCGAAATGCCGCGTCGTCTGACGCAGTCCAACCCCGCCTTCGCCGCCAAACAGTTCGGCGAGTATGAGCAGTTCAGCTTCGCCGGCTGGAACAACGAGACGGTCCACGGCTATGTCATCAAGCCGGCCGGATACGTCGAGGGCCGCAAATATCCGGTCGCCTTCCTGATCCACGGCGGGCCGCAGGGCTCGTTCGGGGACGGCTGGTCCTATCGCTGGAACCCCGAGACCTATGCGGGCGCGGGATATGCGGTGGTGATGATCGATTTCCACGGCTCGACCGGCTACGGCCAGGCCTTCACCGATGCGATCAGCCAACACTGGGGCGACCGCCCGCTGGAAGACCTGCAGAAGGGCTGGGCGGCGGCTCAGGCGAAATACAGCTTCCTGGACGGCGACAACGCCTGTGCGCTGGGCGCCTCCTACGGCGGCTATATGATCAACTGGATCGCCGGCAACTGGTCCAATGAGTTCAAGTGCTTGGTCAACCACGACGGCGTCTTCGACACCTTCGGCATGGGCTATTCGACCGAGGAGCTGTGGTTCACCGAGTGGGAATACGGCGGCACGCCGTGGGACAAGCCGGAGGGCTATCAGAAGTTCAACCCGGCCAACCATGTCGACAACTGGAAGACCCCGATGCTGGTGGTTCAGGGCGACCGTGACTTCCGCATCCCGACCGCCCAAGGCTTGTCGACCTTCACGGCCCTGCAACGCCGCGGCATCGACAGCCGCCTGATCGTCTTCCCCAACGAGAACCACTGGGTGCTGAAACCGGCCAACAGCCTGCAATGGCACAATGAGGTGTTCGGCTGGCTGAACAAATATCTGACGCCGACGCAGTAAGAGGCGTCCGTCCAGACGACAAAAAGGGGCGCGGTCCGACGACCGCGCCCCTTCTTCATGCGCGTTTGGTCGGGATCAGAGCGCGGCGCGCTGCATCGGCGCGCCGGCCAGGCGGTCATACTGATGCGCCGTCATGCAGCGCGGCGCGGCCCAGCGCTGGCCCGACTGATAGGCGGCGACCGCCTGTTGCGCGGTGACGAAGCTGGGCGTCGCGCCGTGGTCGCGCTGATAGGCCGTGCGTGCGGCCACATCGGTTCCGCACACCCTGACGGTTTGCAGCACGGCTGCGCGCTCGGCGGCGCGCGGACTTTGGGCCAGCGCCGGCGTCGTTGCAGCCGCCAGGGCGGCGGCGATCAGGGCGGGGGTCAGAAAACGGGTCATCAACAATCCTCCACGGCCTGAATTAAGATCAGGACTCTGACGAATTATGCGATGATCTGCGCATTTGTAAAGATTATGCGACAACTTCACGTCAAATCGACGACAAGCTGACCCTGCGGCGCCAAACCGGTTCTGGCGCGTTTCATCTGGCTGACGGAGACGAGCGCTTGTCGAACCTACGGAATTGGCGGACTTTTCAGACCACCCTTCAAGAGCGGGCGTGGGCGCCGGCGGGTGCGCGCCTGCTGACGTGGCGCGACTGGGTGCGCGACAACGATCCCGTCTATGCGGCGGCTCGACGGCCCGGACTGGCGGAAAAATGGGCGGCGGGCGTAGTTCTGGCCCTCGTGGCGGCCGTCTTTCTGTTCCTAGTTCTGTTCGACTGGAACATGCTTCGCGGGCCCATCGGCCGCTGGGCCTCGGTCAAATACGATCGCCAGATCGCCCTGACCGGCGATCTGGACGTCAACCTGTTCAGCTGGACCCCGTCCGCCGTGGTGCGCGGGCTGAAGATCGGCGGGCCCGACTGGGCGTCGGATCGGGACACGGCCGCCGTTGATGAAATCCGCGCTTCGGTGCGACTGAGAAAACTGCTCGCCGGTCAGGTGGAGATGCCCCTTCTCAGCTTCACCCGACCCCGCGTCGTCCTGATCTCGACCAAGGACGGTCGCAAGAGCTGGGTGCTGAATCCCGACAAGCCGGATACGGGCGAGGGGCTGAAGCTGCCGGTGATCCAGCAACTGGTCATCAAGGACGGCCAGCTGTCATTCGATGAACAGCGGCGCGGTTTGACCTTGGAGGCGGCGGTCAATGCGCGCGAGGCGGCAGGGGGCGCAGCGGGTTTCCTGCTGGAAGGGCGCGGCGCCGTGAACGGATCGCCACTGACGCTGAAGGTCGAGGGCGGCCCCTTCGTCAACATTCGTCGCAACCGACCTTATCGCTTCGAGGCCGCCGTCAATGGGGCAGGGTCATCACTGATCGCCAAGGGCGAAATCACGCGGCCGTTCGATCTGGGGCGGTTCGATGCGACCCTGACCATGCAGGGGCGCGATCTGTCGGATCTGTATCTGCTGACGGGCGTGACCCTGCCCAATACGCCGCCTTATCGGCTGTCTGGGGCGCTGAACCGCAATGAGCGGGTCTGGACCTTCAAGGATTTCGATGGACGCGTCGGCGCCTCCGATCTGTCGGGCCAGGTGCGGGTCGACGCCGCCCAGCGGCTGCGCGTCGACGCCGACCTGACCTCGCGTCGTCTGGACATCGACGATCTCGCCGCTGTCCTGGGCGCGCGGACCCGGACCAATGCGGCGGGCACCGACACCGAGGCGCCGGTCGTGGTGGGCGGCAAGCTGCTGCCGGACGCCAAGCTGCAGACCGGACGGCTGCAGACCATGGACGGGACCCTGTCCTACCGCGCCGGATCGGTGAAGGCGAACGCCTTCGATGTGCGGCAGGTGAACCTGGGCGCCGATCTGAAGGACGGCATTCTGAAGCTGGATCCGATCAGCTTCGACTTCAACAGGGGCGCGCTGAACGGGACGGCGCGGATCGACGCGACCAAGGCGACGCCCTACAGCAGCGTGGATATGCGGCTGGCGGGCTATCCGCTGGAATCCATCATTCCTGCGCGCAATGGTTCGGTCCCGCTCAGCGGTCGGGCGCTCGGTCGGGCCAAGCTGGAGGGGCCGGGGGCCTCGATCCACGACTTCGCCGCCGCGTCGAAGGGCTCGCTCAGTCTGGTGGTGCCGAACGGCAAGATGCGGGCGGCCTTCGCCGAACTGCTGGGCATCAACGCCAGCGCGGGCCTGTTGAAGCTGCTGAGCGGCGACCAGTCGAGCAGTCAAATCCGCTGCGCCGTCGCCGACTTCAATGTCAGCGGCGGCACGGCGACCGCCCGAACCTTCGTCATCGACACCGATGTGGTGCTGGCCCAGGGCAAGGGTAGCATCAACCTGGGCGCCGAGACGCTGAACCTGAGGATCGACGGCGAGTCCAAGAAGCCGCGGCTGCTGCGCCTGTGGGCGCCGATCACCGTGTCCGGCCCGCTCACCGCGCCCAAGGTCGGGGTCGATGTCGGTTCGGTCGTGTCACAGGGCGGTCTGGCGGGCCTGCTGGGTGCGGTGGTGGCGCCGGTCACAGCCCTGTTCGCCTTCGTCGATCCCGGTCTGGCCGACGACGCAGACTGCGGCCAGTTGATCGCCAACGCCCGCTGATCGTTGATAACGACGACCGATCCGGCGATCCAAGCGTATTGTGGGTGATGGAGCCTTCTGCATGACCCGCCGTGGACTGTTCGCGCCTGCCCTTGGGCTTCTCGC
Organism: Brevundimonas vesicularis; assembly: GCF_044807075.1. Lineage (GTDB taxonomy): Bacteria > Pseudomonadota > Alphaproteobacteria > Caulobacterales > Caulobacteraceae > Brevundimonas > Brevundimonas vesicularis_G. The sequence goes on along the minus strand of NZ_CP085234.1, from coordinate 177,020 downwards.
CGCCGCCTGCTCGCCGCTGAGCCTGCTGAACACCCTGGGGCCGAGGGACGGCGGCGTGCGACGCGTCGCGCGCGACGTCCCCTATGGCGACGATCCGCGCCAGCAGATGGATCTCTATGCGCCGACCGCGCCTGGCCCCTATCCGACCCTGGTCTTCTTCTATGGCGGCGGCTGGGATTCGGGCTCGCGCAGCCAGTATGGCTGGGCGGCGCAAGCCTTGGCGGCGCGGGGGTTCGTGGTCGCCCTGCCGGACTACCGCATCGTGCCCCAGGTCGTCTTCCCGGCCTTCATCGAGGACGCGGCGGCCGCCACGGCCAAGGCGGCCGAGATGGTCGGTCAATATGGCGGAGATCCGGCGCGGCTTGGCGTGCTGGGCCATTCGGCGGGCGCGCATCTGGCGATGATGATCGCCTTGGACCGACGCTATATGGCCGCCGTCGGCCGTCCCGATCTGATCAAGGCGGCGGCAGGTCTCGCGGGCCCCTACGACTTCCTGCCGTTCGACGTCGCGGCGTCGCAGAACGCCTTCGGCCGTGCGCCGGACCCGACCCTGACCCAGCCCGTGACCTTCGTCCGCGCCGACGCCCCGCCGATCTGGCTGGGCCACGGGACGGCCGACACAGTGGTCCACGACGAGGACACGGTCATTCTAGATCAGCGGATGCGCGCGGCGGGCGGGCGCTCGCAAGCCAAGCTCTATCCGGGTCTGGACCACGCCGACCTGATCGCGACCTTCTCGCCCCTGTTCCGCAAGAAGGCGACGGTGCTGGCCGATGTGACGGACTTCTTCCACCGGCAGCTGGGCTGAGTTTGCCAAGGCGAACCCGATTATCTGCCTTGCCAAGACCGTGTTTTTCTTCACAACTTCCATCTCAATGGAGGTTCTGTCGATGAATGCGCCGGCCAAGGTCATGACCCCTCACGCCTCCCTCAAGCCGGTGGATCGGCCCAAGCAGCGCATCGCCTACAATACGGCGCTCAACCTGGAACATTTCAGCGACCCTGCCTTCATGGCGTCGATGCGAGAAATCTTTCATCATCTGGCGCTGAACTACGCCGACTATCCTTCGGGCAACGAGGTGGCCAAGGTCTGGGAGGTGGTCCAGGCGGTGCGCGGTCTGAGGGATTTCGGCGCACTGACACGCAGTTCCGATGTGCTGGGCGTCGCGGCCGGTCATGAACACACAGTCTTTTACCTGACCAACTACGTCGCCCGCGTCTTCGCGACCGATCTGTATTTCGGCAACGAAGACTGGAACGAGGCCAAGACGGCGATGTTGGTGTCGCCCGAGAATTTCGCCATTCCTGGGATGGTTTGGAATCCCAAGCGACTGGTCGTGCAACATATGGACGCGTTGAACCTCCGCTACGACGACAGCACGTTCAACGGCATCTTCTCCTGCGGGTCGCTGGAGCATTTCGGCACGCTTCAGAACGTCGCGCGCGCAGTGTCGGAGATGGCGCGGGTGCTGAAGCCCGGCGGGATATTGACCCTGTCCACCGAGTTCCGGATCAGCGGACCCGACACCTTCGGCTATCCCGGCACGCTGATTTTCACGCCCGACATGCTGATGGAGCACGTCATCATGCCCAGCGGCCTGACGCCGGTCGATGATTTCCAGGCCGATGTCAGCGTGGCGACGGTGGCGTCGGCCTATCCGATTTCGGAAGCGATCGAATCAGGGACGCGGTCGCGGTCGATCGCTCTTCAGAACCACGGCTTCATCTGGACCTCGGCGTCGCTTTGCCTGCGTAAGGACTAGCCGGTCCGGTGGTGCGGGCGGCCGGGGTCGAACCGGCACTCCTTTCGGAACTGAATTTTGAGTCCAGCGCGTCTACCAATTCCACCACGCCCGCAGCGGAAGGACCGCCTCATGCCACAGAGGCGAAGGCCGCGTCCAGCCCGAAGCGTCAGGCCGCGACCTCTACATGGCTATCCGTGCCGCCGGACTGGATGCGGCGGGCGCGGATGTACATTTCGACGCGCTGCATCACGATCAGGCCCATGGCGAAGACCAGGAAGGCGTCGGTGACGGCCAGGGCGTTCAGATGCCAGGCGGCGGCATGGCTTTCGATCAGATCGCGCAGCAGGGACCGGCCGGCGAACAGCACGACCAGCAGGATCAGACCCAGAGGCGAGGCCTGGGCCATCAGGGAGCCGTCCGGCTCCTTCTCGATCGTGACGGTCTTGCCGCGATACCAGCCGGCGACACCGCCCAGGATCCCGCCGATGGCCAGCACCGCCCAGGCGTCGGGGCCGAAGGGCGAATGGGGCAGGTCGGCGTTCTGGGCCGTTCCCCAGATGCCCAGGCCGATCAGCGGCAGGACGATGGCCGGCATGACCCACAGCAGGTGCGGCTTCAGCACCCGCTTCCGACGATTCTTCAACAGCACCACCACCAGCATGATCGGAATCATGAGCAGCGGGATCAGTTTTTCAGGCGGCACGTCGTCTCTCCCCAAAGACCGGATGCGGCCTCCCCCGAGGCCGTTGTCAGCACCCTAGCGGCGTCAATCCGCGCTGGATAGCGGCGAGACGGTCTGTTCGATCGCGCCGAAGATCGAATGATGACGCGCGTCCAGCATTTCGATCCGCACCGTGTCGCCGTGTTTCAGGAAGGGCGTCTCGGCCGCGCCGCGCAGGATGGTCTCGACCGTGCGGACCTCGGCGATGCAGGAGTAGCCCAGGCCGCCTTCCTTGACCGGCTTGCCGGGGCCGCCGTCGGCGTCCTTGTTCGACACCGTGCCCGAACCGATGATGGTCCCGGCGCCCAGCGAGCGTGTCTTGGCCAGGTGGGCGATCAAGGTTCCGAAATCGAAGGTCATGTCGACCCCGGCGTCGGCCTTGCCGAAGTCCTGGCCATTCAGCTGAACGTTCAGCGCGCCATGCAGCTTGCCGTCCTTCCAGCGGTCGCCGAGCGCCTCGGGCGTAACCAGAACGGGCGACAGGGCGCTGGCGGGCTTGGACTGGACGAAGCCGAAGCCCTTGGCCAGTTCGGCGGGGATCAGGTTGCGCAGGGACACGTCGTTGACCAGGCCGACCAAGCGAATGGCGTCGAGCGCCTGTTGGCGCGTCGCGCCCTGAGGCACGTCGCCGATGACCACCACGATCTCGGCCTCCAGGTCGCAGCCCCAGGCCTCGTCGGCCAGCGGGATCGGGTCGCGCGGCGACAGGAAGCTGTCGGACCCGCCCTGATACATCAGCGGGTCGGTCCAGAAGCTCTCGGGCATTTCGGCGCCGCGCGCGCGGCGCACAAGCTCGACGTGGTTCACATAGGCCGAGCCGTCCGCCCATTGATAGGCGCGGGGCAGGGGCGAGGCGGCGTCGCGTTCGTGGAAGCGGCCGCGCGGCACGGCCTCATGCTCCAGGCTTTCGGCCAAGGCCTCGAGGCGAGGACCGCAGCGGTCCCAGTCATCCAGCGCCGCCTGCAGCGTCGGGGCGATCAGGAAGGCGTCGGTGAACCAGTTCAGGTCCTGAGAGACGACAACGAGGCGGCCGTCGCGGCCGTGCTTGAGCGAGGCGAGTTTCATGACCAAGGCCTAGACCGGATTTGCGATGTTGGGAACGGCGGAATCAGTCGGCGGCCGTCAGCAGGGCGCGGGCCTCGGCGCCCGTGCGGGCGGCGCGGTCGCGGACCTCGACCTCGACGATGACGCCGCCTTCGGGCTCCACGGCCCACAGATAGCGACGCTCGACCTCGACCGTGCGGCCGGACGGGGCGAAGCCTTCGTAACTGTCGCCCCAAGGAGTGATCTTCCTGACCTCGACGAAGGGCATGGCGCAGGCGGCGTCCAGCTCCTCGTTGGCCATCGCGGTCAGTTCGTCATCGGATGCAGGCATGGGTCTCGGTCTGGGAAAAAGAGAGTCTAATTCGTCTGATTGGTCTGAACGGGCGCTCAGGGTTCGTCGGCGTAGATGGCGACGCGGGCGGGGCCGGTCGAGGAGACCGCGCCGCGATACATGCCCGAGGTGGACATGGCGAAGGCGGGGCGGCCATCCAGTCCCATGACGATGACGCCGCCCTTGCCGCCCAGACGATCGGCGTCAGCGATCTCCGCCTGACCGGCGGCCTGAGTCGCCGCCCCTCCTGCAATCCGCGCGCAGATGTCGCGGGCGACGGTGGCGCGGATGAAATATTCGCCGTCGCCGGTGGCGGACACCGCGCAGCCGTCGGCGTTGGAGGCGTAGGTGCCGGCGCCGATGATCGGCACGTCCCCGACCCGTCCCCAGCGTTTGGCGGTCATGCCGCCGGTCGAGGTGGCGGCGGCGAGACGGCCCTGGCTGTCCAGCGCCACGGCGCCGACCGTGCCGAACTTCTTCTCGTTCAGGGGCGGGGCGATTTGGACCTGGGCGCCCGGTAGAGGCGCACCGACGGGGCGTTCGGGGATCGGCTGTCCGGCCTCGGTCAGGGCCTTGACCAGCCCCTGCCAGCGGCGCTCGGTGAAGAAGAAGGCCGGTTCGACCTGCTCCAGCCCGACCGAGGCGGCGAAGGCGTCGGCGCCGGGGCCGATCAGCATGACGTGGGGCGACCGCTCCATCACCGCGCGGGCGGCGGCGACGGGATGACGGGTGGTGGTCAGGCCGGCGACGGACCCGGCGGTCAGGTCCGATCCGTCCATGACGGCGGCGTCTAGCTCGTTACGGCCGGCGGCGGTGAAGACCGCCCCGCGCCCGGCGTTGAACAGGGGATCGTCCTCCATGAGCTGAACGGCGGCCTGGACCGCATCCAGCGCCGATCCGCCGCTTTTCAGCACGGCCGAACCGGCGTCCAGCGCGCCTTGCAGCGCCGCGCGATAGGCCGCGTCCTGCTCGGGCGTCAGGCTGGACCGCTCGATCACACCCGCCCCGCCGTGGATCGCCAGCGACCACTGCGGCGCGGCGTCCTGTGCCTCGACCCGGGCGTGGGCCGAGGAAAAACACAGTGCAAAGAGTGCAATCAGTCCGGAACAGGCGGCGCGCAGCATCAGACCCCTCCAGGCGCAGAAGATGGCGTGCAGGGAGTGCACGCCCCTCGAATGTGCCGGTCTGTCGCAGTGTAGCGCCGGGTTCGGGCGTGTCAGGTCGATTGACCAAACAAAATTAGAAACGCCGGAAAATCAGGGTGTTAATCGCCGCCGATAGGATGGTTGATGACCCTCCCGGCGAGGTTCGCCCGCTTTGACCTCCGGCGCGTTCGTCGCGTCAGACGCCTACAGGCCCAACGCCCGGCGGATGTCGCGCCAGTCGACGTATTTGAAGTTCTGGGTGCCGACGTCGTTGACGTCGTCCTGGATGACGACGAGGCCGTCGGGGAAGGGGCCGACCTGACCGCTGGCGGCCGCCAGGCCGTCGGTGCCGGTGACGCCGTCGACTGCGCCGTCGACGACCTTGAAGCGGCCCTTGTACTCGGGGGCCGCGCCGTCGATGCGCCAGACGGGGAAGGTGGAATCGCCCTGGCTGGAGGCGATCAGGTAGCGGCCTGAGCCGTCGGTGATGGTGGTCAGGCCTTCGGCGTCGGCGACCAGGATGTCCTTGGCGATGGGCTGGATCAGGGTGCGGACCGCGCCCGAGGCCGGGTTCAGGTCATAGCGCCACAGGCCGACGTTCTCCTCGTTGATATAGAGGGCGTCGGTGGCTTCGTCGGCGGCGCAGCCTTCGGAGATGGTTCCGATCTCGGCGGTGCGGACCAGGCGCGCCGTGGGCTGGCCGGCGGCGTCCACGCCCAGGACGAACTGGCGAAGCTCGCCCTCGTGTCCGACCAGGATGGCGTGAACCTCGGCCCCGCGCCGCGCAAAGCAGAAGCCGTAGGGTTCGACCACGTCGGTGGCGACGGCGCCCCAATAGCGCACGCCGTTCTGGCCCGTCCCGGCCGGGTCGAAGGTGTAGAGGGAGATGCCAGTCTTGCCCGGCGTGCGGTCGCTGGCGCCCAGCACCACCTGCGGACGGCCGCCGACCGACAGGCCCTCGACCACATCGACATTGTTCAGCAGACCCTCGGGCAGGAACTGCAGAATCTGGCCGTCCAAGCCGTAGATGTAGAGGCCGGACTTCTTGTCCGTGCCGGCGACGAAGCCGGAGGTTTGTTGACCCATGATCGTGACCGGCGAAGCGCTGGCCCATACGGCGGGGTCGTCGGCGGCGTCCTGACCCGCCGTGCCGACCGACGGGGTTTCCAGCACGGCCATAACCGGGGCGCCCGGACCGACGAAGCCTGCGCCCTCGCCCTGATAATCGACCTCATGCGTGGCGCAGGCGGCGAGCAGGGCCAGGGCGGCGCAGGCGGTCAGCGAGCGGGCGAGGGGAGGGCGCATGTCGGTCTCCGGACGATCTGGACGCGTCCTGTGGCCAAGCCGCGTGTGGGTCAACGGCGCGGGCGTGACGGTTCGGCGTCGGTTCGATGACTGATGTTCCGTCAAGGGATCAAGCGTCGCCGTTTCGTCGAAAAACCGCGAACTGGACGTCGTGGAATCGTCGCGGTCGCGTCGCCGCCCAAGGTTAAGCGGCCCCTCCATCGGCTGAAGCGAAACGTCGCTCGCCGAAGGGGACCTGACATGAAACTGCACCTGCTGATGGGCGCCGCGATCGCGCCGATGATCCTGGCGCCGCTGGCCATGCCCGCCCATGCCGATGTCGACGCCGTGGCCTCGGCATCAGCTGCGGTCGCCGGCGACGTGATCTACGGCCGGGTGACCAACGCCGCCGGCGCGCCCCTGCCGGGCGCCGAGGTTCTGGTGCGCGGGACCAGCCAGCGGGCCGTGACCAACACCCAGGGCGAGTTCACCCTGCCGACCGCCAGCGGCGCCATGGTGCTGGAGGTCAACTATCTGGGCCTGCCCTCGACCAGCCAGACGGTCGTGACGACGCCGGGTGAAGACGCCAATGTCGCCATCGTCCTGGGCGCCCAGTCTGCGACGGACGTGGCCGATGTGATCGTGACCGGCGTCATCACCGACGGCGTGGCGCGTTCGCTGAACCAGCAGAAGAACGCCGACGGCACGGTCAACGTCCTGTCGGCCGACGCCATCGGCCGCTACCCCGACCCCAATGTGGCGGAATCGCTGCAACGCGTTCAGGGCATCGCCATCCAGCGCGATCAGGGCGAAGGCCGCTACATCAATGTGCGCGGCGCGCCGGCCGCCTTCACCGCCGTGTCGGTGGACGGGGTCGCCATCCCGGCCGTGTCGCCCACGACCCGCGCGGTCGATCTGGACACCCTGCCTTCGGACATCGTCTCCAGCGTCGAGGTGTCCAAGACCCTGACGCCGGCCCAGGACGCCGATTCCATCGCCGGGGCCGTGGACATCAAGACCCGCTCGCCCTTCGACAAGCGCCGCCTGGCGCTGAGCGGTTACGCCGGCGGCAGCTACAACGACTACGGCGGCCAGGACTATCGTGCGGGCGCGAACGTCTCCAACGTCTTCGGCCCGGACCAGACCTTCGGCGCCCTGGTGTCGGTCAGCTTCTCCGAAACCAACCGCCGGCCGGACAACGTCGAGAACGGCTGGGTTTTGATCAACCGCAACGCCGCGCAGGGCGGCGGCCAGGTCTGGGGTCTGGAGAACACCCTGTTCAAGGACTACGAGACCGAACGGACCCGCAAGGCCGTGACCGGCGCCTTGGAATGGCGCCCCAGCGATGCGATCCGTCTGTGGGTCAAGGGCTCCTACGCCCAGTTCCGCGACGACGAGTTCCGCAACACGCTGAACTTCACCTATAGCGACGGAACGCTGCAGCCGGGTTCGACCGACACAAGCGCGACCTTCACCAACGCCCGCATCTACAAGCAGCTGCGTCACCGCACACAAGAGAACGACATCTCCACCCTGGTGCTGGGCGGCGAGCAGACGTTCGGCAATAGGGCGGTCTGGGACGGCGCCCTGTCGTTCGCCAACAGCAAACAGACCTATCCGCACCGCGACGAGCTGGTCTATCGCTCCAGCGCAGTGCCGACCATGTCCTACAACACGGCCGATCATTATCAGCCGACCTATTCGGTCTTCAGCGAGCCGACCGGCTTCTATCTGAACGCCAACAACTACAGCTTCCGCGAAAGCACCTTCCGCTCGAACACGACCGAGCAGGACGATGTGGCGTTCACGACCAATCTGTCGCTGCCCACCGTCATCGGCGGACGCGAAGTCGAGCTGAAGTTCGGCGCCAAATACAGCACCCGCGACGTGACGGCGGACGAGGAGCGGTTCCGCGACCGGAGCGCGGCCGCCAGCGCCGGCGCCCTGGCGCCGCTGCTGAGCGATCGTCCGTCGCGGAACTATGACTACAATCTGGGCTTCAAGTTCGATGCGGGTCTGGTGACGGACTATTTCGACCGCGTCCGCGCGGGCTCGACCAATCCCGACCCGGCCGCCGGCGTGCGCCGCATTCCGCAGTCGATCACCGCCGACTATACCGCGCAGGAAGATATTCTGGCGGGTTACGGCCAGGCTCGGTTCGATCTCGGCGCGACCAATGTGCTGGTCGGCCTGCGTGTCGAGAAGACCGACTTTGAAGGGGCGGCGACCAGCGTGGCGCTGTCCGGCTCCCAGAGCCCGGTCAAGGTCGATCGCGACCAGACCGATTTCTTCCCCAACCTGACGCTGCGCCACAGCTTCAGCGATCAGCTGGTCGGTCGTTTCGCCCTGACCCGCGCCATTTCGCGCCCGGACTATACCGACATCGTTCCGCGCGTTCTGGAAACCACCGACAGCGGCCGCACGACGGTGACGCGCGGCAATCCCGATCTGAAGCCGACCCTGTCGAACAATGTCGATCTGGGCCTGGAATACTATCTGCGTCCGCTGGGCGTGATTTCGGCCAACGCCTTCTACAAGGACCTTTCGAACTATCGCTTCACCCTGGTGACGGACGGCGTACCCTATGTCACCCCGACCACCACGGTCGCCCAGGTCACCGAGGCCCGCAACGCCCGTGACGGCCATATCGCAGGCATCGAGTTCAACTGGCAGCAGACGTTCGACTTCCTGCCGGGCTGGGCGTCGGGCTTCGGCGTCTTCGCCAACTACACGCTGACGGATGCGGAGATCAAAACCAGCCGCGCCTTCGCCGGTCGCGACACTTTCGTGCTGCCGGGTCAGTCGGACGAGACCTATAACGCCGCCCTGTTCTACGAACGGTACGGCTTCAGCGCGCGCGTCTCCTACACACACCGCAGCGACTTCCTGGAGGCGATCGACGCGAGCAACCCCGGCAAGGACCTCTACGTCGAGGGTCGCGGCCAGCTGGACTTCACCGCCAGCTACGACTTCGGCAATGGGGTGGAAGTGTTCGGCGAGGCCAAGAACCTGACCGACAGCGCGGGCGTGCGCTACTACGGCGTCAAGGAGCGGACCTACGAGTACGAGAAGTTCGGCTACAACGTCTTCTTGGGCGTGCGCTTCAAACTCTGAGCGCGGCGGTCAGACATGATCGAAGGGGCCGGGCGGCGACGTCCGGCCCTTTTTCGTGGTTTCCGCCTCTCCAATTGGTCGAAACGCGGCCCCATATGGGCTCCAGCGGTTGACCCGTGCGGGGTCGGCGCTAGTGTCCGCGCGCCTTTCCCCGCGCGCCAGAAGACCAGAGGATACCATGGCCGAAGCCACCGCCGCCTACGACGTCGTCATCATCGGCGGAGGCCCTGGCGGCTATAACGCCGCGATCCGGGCGGGCCAGCTGGGCCTGAAGGTCGCCTGCGTGGAGATGCGTTCGACGCTGGGCGGCACCTGCCTGAACGTCGGCTGCATGCCGTCCAAGGCCCTGCTGCATGCGTCGGAACTGTGGAACGCCGCCAACACCGAGTTCGCCAAGATCGGCATCGAGGTCCAGCCTAAGCTGCATCTGGACCAGATGCACAAGGCCAAGGACGACAGCGTCACCGCCCTGACCAAGGGGATCGAGTTCCTGTTCAAGAAGAACAAGGCCGACTGGATCAAGGGCAAGGGCAAGATCGTCGGCAAGGGCAAGGTGGAAGTCACCGCCGCCGACGGCTCGGTCCAGACGCTGGACGCCAAGAACATCGTCATCGCCACCGGCTCGGAGCCGACGCCGCTGCCGGGCGTCGCCTTTGAAGACGGCAAGGTCATCGATTCCACCGGCGCCCTGTCGCTGCCGGCCGTGCCCAAGAAGCTGATCGTGGTCGGCGCCGGCATCATCGGCCTGGAGCTGGGTTCGGTCTGGCGCCGTCTGGGCGCCGAGGTCACGGTGGTCGAGTTCCTGGACCGGATCACGCCCGGCATGGACACCGAGGTCGCCACCGCCTTCCAGCGCACCCTGACCAAACAGGGCATGAGCTTCAAACTGGGCGCCAAGGTCACCGGCGCCAAGTCGGGCAAGGACGGCGTGGAACTGACCGTAGAGCCGTCGGCCGGCGGCGCCGCCGAGACGATCAAGGGCGACGTGGTGCTGGTCGCCATCGGACGTCGTCCGTACACGGATGGTCTGGGGCTGGAGAGCGTCGGCGTGATGCCGGACAAGCGCGGCTTCATCGATCATGACCACTTCAAGGTCGCGGACGGCGTCTGGGTGATCGGCGACGTGACCCACGGTCCGATGCTGGCGCACAAGGCGGAAGAAGACGCGGTCGCCGTGATCGACACCATCGCCGGGAAGTATGGCCATGTCGACTATGCCCTGGTGCCCAGCGTCGTCTACACCTTCCCCGAAGTGGCCTGGGTCGGTCAGACCGAGGACCAGCTGAAGGCGGCCGGCGTTCAGTACAAGAAGGGCAAATTCCCCTTCACCGCCAACAGCCGCGCCAAGATCAATCACGAGACCGACGGCTTCGTGAAGGTTCTGGCCGACGCCGCGACCGACAAGGTGCTCGGCGTCCACATCATGGGTCCGCAGGCCGGCGAGATGATCCACGAAGCCGCCATCACCATGAGCTTCGGCGGCGCGTCGGAAGACATCGCCCGCACCTGCCACGCCCACCCGACCCGTTCGGAAGCGGTCCGCCAGGCGGCCATGGATGTCGAAGGCTGGATGATGCAGGCCTGATCCGACGCCGCGTCGAAAGGCGCGGGCTTTCAGGACAAGAAAAAAAGGCCCGGTCGCTTCGCAGCGGCCGGGCCTTTTGTCGGTCGGCGGTAAGGCGTCAGGCGGCCCAGGCGGTCTCGCCGCCTTGAGCCACGCTGCCGGTGGTTCGGCGCCCCGCCTCGATGCGGAAGCGCGACACCAGTTCGGCCAACGTCTCGGCCTCGTGGCTGAGGGCCTGGTTGGCGGCGGTGGTCTGTTCAACCATCGCAGCATTTTGTTGAGTGGTCTGGTCCATCTGGTTCACCGCGACATTGACCTCGGCCAGCCCCACGGCCTGTTCGCGGGCGGAGGCGGCGATCTCGGCGGCCAGAAGGTTGATCTCCGCCACCTGGCCGATCAGGGCGGTCAGGGCGCCGCCGGTCTGGGCCACCAGGCGGGCGCCGTCGCCGACGCTGGCGCTGGAGGCGGCGATCAGGGCCTTGATCTCGCGCGCGGCGTCGGCCGACCGCTGGGCCAGGGCGCGCACCTCGGACGCCACGACGGCGAAGCCGCGACCCGCCTCGCCCGCGCGAGCGGCCTCCACCCCGGCGTTCAAGGCCAGTAGGTTGGTCTGGAAGGCGATCTCGTCGATGACGCCGATGATCTCGCCGATGCGGCCCGAGGTGCTTTCGATCTGGGCCATGGCGGCGGTGGTGTCGGCGATGATCCGCTCCCGTTCCTCGGCGCCGTCACGGGCCTTGGCGGTGATGCCGGCGGCGGACTGGGCGCCCTCGGCGGTCTTTTTCACCGTGACGGTGATCTGATCCAGGGCGGCGGCGGTCTCTTCCAGGGCGGCGGCCTGCTGCTCGGTGCGGCGCGACAGATCGTTGGTCGCGGTGGTGACCTCGGTCGTGCCGGAACGCATGGCGCCCACCAGTGCGATGATTTCGCCCATCGTCGCCGTCAGGGTGTCGGCGGCGGCGTTATAGTCGTCCTTCAACTTCCGGCTTCGCTCGGCAAAGGGCGTGGTGATGCGGTAGGTCAGGTCGCCGCCGGCCAGGGCCGCCAGGCCGTCGCCGAGCGCCTGGACCACCACGGCGTCTTCGGCGGCGAGGCGTTCACGGTCGGCCTCGCCGGCGATGCGGGTGGCGCGCGCGGTCTCGCGCATGGTTTCGGCCTCGGTCTCGATTTCCTTCTGGCGCACGGCGGCGTCGCGGAAGGCGATGACGGCGCGCGCGATCTGGCCGATGTCGTCGCCGCGCGAAATCCAGGGGGCGTCGAAGTCGGTGCGGCCCTGACGCAGGGCCTCCATCCGGTCGCACAGCCCCTTGAGAGGCGAGAACATCCGGCGCGACACATACAGGCAGGCGCCGACCGTCAGCAGGGCGACAACCAGGCCGCAGACAAACAGGGCGAGCATCATCTGGTTCACCGAGGCCATGAAGTCGGCCTTGGGGATGCCGACGTAGAGCACGCCGATGGTCTGGCCGGCGGCGGTCTTGATCGGGTCGTAGGCGACGAAATACGGCTTACCCAGGATGTCCGCCTGGCCGCGATAGGGTTTGCCGTTCTTCAGCACGGCGTCGAAGACCGGACCGGGCTTGAGCTTGGTGCCGACCGCGCGCGAACCGTCGTCCTTGACCACGTTCGTCGTCACACGCAGGTCGCCCATGAAGACGGTCGCCGTGCCGCCGACCAGCGTCTTGATCCGATCGACCGGGGCGGTGAAGTCGTTCATCGGCGTCGAGCCGACATACAGCTTGCCGTCGCGGGTCGAGAAGCCGTCGCCATAGTCGGCCAGCACGTCCCAGGCGACCCGCATATTGGTCTCCTGACGCTCGGCCGCGCGAGCCTCGGCGTCCCGGGTCAGAAGGACGGCGGCGACCGTCAGCAGGGTCAAGGTCAGGGCGCCGAGCGCGGCGATGACCATCAGGGCTGTCTTGGCGGACAGGGAAAGGGCGCTGATCTTCATGGTCTCGTTCGGTTAGAGCGGACGGGAGGGCGAGCCTCCAGACTGGTCGAACGAGGTTAAGATTTTCAATCTATAAGGGTTTTTGCGTATTCGGCTTAGGTCAGTCCCTTGAGCCGATACAGGATTTCCAGCGCCTCGCGCGGGCTGAGGGCGTCCGGATCGACGTCCTGCATGGCCGTTTCCAGCGGCGAGGGTCCACGCACAGGTTCCGGCTCGGCGACGGCGAACAGGGGCAGGTCGTCCAGGCGGGCGGCGGCGGCCTTTTCGCCTTCCAGCCGGTTCAGCACCGAGCGGGCGCGGGCGACGACGGAGGCGGGGACGCCGGCCAGTTTCGCGACTTGGACGCCATAGGATCGGTCGGCCGCGCCGGGCGCCGCCTCGTGCAGGAAGACCAGTTCGCCGTTCCATTCGCGCGCGACCATGGACAGGTTGCAGACGTGGTCCAGCCGCGTCTCAAGCTGGGCCAGCTCGTGATAGTGAGTGGCGAACAGTGTGCGGGCGCGGTTGGTCTCGTGCAGGGCCTCGGCCGTGGCCCAGGCGATGGCCAGACCATCATAGGTGGCGGTGCCGCGCCCGATCTCGTCCAGAACGACGAAGCTGTGCGGCGTGGCCTGGGTCAGGATGGCGGCGGTCTCGACCATCTCCATCATGAAGGTGGAGCGGCCGCGCGCCAGGTCGTCGCCGGCGCCGACGCGGCTGAACAGCCGGTCCACCACGCCCAGCCGCATCGAACGGGCAGGCACGAAGGCGCCGGCCTGGGCCAGGATCACCAGAAGCGCGTTCTGGCGCAGGAAGGTCGATTTACCCGCCATGTTCGGCCCGGTGACGATGGCGAGGCGCGATCCGTCCTGACCCGACCCGTCCAGCCGGGCGTTGTTGGGGGTGTAGGGATCGCCGCCCGCCTTGACCGCCGCCTCCACGACGGGGTGGCGGCCGGCCTCGACGCAGAAGGTCAGGGTGTCGTCCACGATGGGGCGGGTCGCGCCGACTTCCTGGGCCCATTCGGCGAGGGCGGCGTGGGCGTCCAGTTCGGCGAGCGCCTCGGCGACGGCCTGCAGCGGCTGGGCCAGGCGGGCGGCCTCACGTCGCCAGCCCTCGAACGTCTCGCCTTCGATGGCCAGGGCGCGATGCCCAGCCTGGCTGATCTTGGCGTCCAGCTCCGACAGTTCGACGGTGGTGAAACGGACTTGGTTCGCAAGGGTCTGGCGATGGATGAAGGGGCTGTCGGGACCGGCGCGCAGCAAGGCTTCGGCGGCCTTGGCGCTGGTTTCGAGGAAATAGCCCAGGACAGCATTGTGCTTGATCTTGAACGGCACGCCGGACTCGGCGACGGCGCGGGCCTCCAGATCGGCGACGACGCGGCGGCTGTCGTCGCGCAGGGTGCGGGCGGCGTCCAGTTCGGGGCGATAGTCGGGGCGCACATAGCCGCCGTCGCGCGCCAGATGGGACGGCTCGTCCACAAGGCCGTCGATCAGGTCGGCCTTCAGCCGCGAAACGTCGGGCGACAGGGTCAGGCGGTCCAGCGCCGAGGCGATGCGGCGCGGCTGGCCGGTCAGGGGATCGACCTGACCCACGAACAGGCCGGCGACGCCCTCGGCGATCGACAGGCCGGTGCGCACGGCGGCCAGGTCGCGCGGTCCGCCGCGCCCCAGCGCCAATCTTCCAACGGCGCGGGCGATGTCGGAGGAGGCCTTCAGCGCGTCGCGAAGGTCGCGGCGCAGATCGCGGCGCTCCAAGAGCCATTCGACGGCGTCGAGCTGTTCGTTGATGGCCAGGGGATCGCGCAAGGGCCGGGCGATGCGTTCGGCCAGGGCCCGGGCGCCGCCCGAGGTGACGGTGCGGTCGATGCAGGCCAGCAGGCTGCCCTCGCGCTCGCCGCGCTGGGTGCGGTCGATCTCAAGGCTGGCGCGGGTCGCCGGGTCGATGGCCAGAAAGCCGCTTTCGCCAAGACGCCGCGGCGGGGCCAGGGCGGGGACCTTGCCGGCCTGGGTCGTCTCCAGATAGGCGGCGATCAGACCCAAGGCCGAGACCTCGGCCTCCTCGAAGGCGCCGAAACCGTCGAGCGCCGAGACGCCGTACAGGCGTTCGACGCGGGCGCGCGCGGCCTGGGGTTCGGCGATGGCCGACGCCAGCGCCTGAACCACCCCGCCCGAGCCGTCCAGAGCGTCGCGGGTGGTCTCGTCCGAGTACATCCGGTCCGTAACCAGGACTTCGGACGGGCGGAAGGCGGCCAGGGCCGCGCCCAGGTCTTCGATGGCGCAGGCGACGCTGTCGACCGCGCCGGACGACAGTTCGACTACGGCGACGGCCGTCCGACCCTTACGCACCGCGACCGCCGCCAGACGATTGGCGCCGCGCGCGTCCAAGAGGCTGTCCTCGGTCAGGGTGCCGGGGGTGACGACCCGGACCACGCCGCGCTGCACCACGGCCTTGCCGCCGCGCTTCTTGGCCTCGGCGGGGTCTTCCAGCTGTTCGCAGATGGCGACCTTGTGGCCGATGCGGATCAGGCGGGCGAGATAGCCCTCCATCGCATGGACCGGGACGCCGGCCATCGGAATGTCCTCGCCCTGATGCTTGCCCCGCTTGGTCAGGGTGATGCCGAGCGCGGCGGCCGCGACCTCGGCGTCCTTGAAGAACAGCTCGTAGAAGTCGCCCATGCGGAAGAACAGGATGGCGTCCGGCTGGCCCGCCTTGGCCGTCAGATATTGCGCCATGAACGGCGTCGCGCCTTCCAGCGAGGCGGCGATTTCAGGGGGATGCCCATTTTCGGGGAATTTGGCAGGCGCGTTCATGTGGCCACAGGGTGACGGATCGCGCCCGGCGGCTCAAGGCCGTTGACCGGCTCTTGCACAGGCTTGTCGGCCCTGCGATAGGCCGCGTCAGGCGGTTAAGGGAACACGGTGTGACGCCGTGGCTGTGCCCGCAACTGTAGGCGGCGAGAGCGTCGTCCGACCGGGGTTTCGATCCCGGCGCCACTGGGCAACTGGGAAGGCGAGGACGGCGGTTTACGACCCGCAAGCCAGGAGACCTGGCCGCCGACGTCGCTCGCTCCTGTCCGGGACCAGACAGCAGCGCGGTTTCTCCGTGGAAGCGACCCGACCTTGCGCCGTCCAGACCCTAAAGCGGTCTGGCGGGTCGGTTCGCTCATGACGGTCTCTCGCGCGCATTCGCGGGACCGAACACGGGGGTATCGCTCAATGAAGCGTTCCATTCTTCTTTCGACGGCCGCCTTTTCTGTAACGATTGGCGCGGTCGCCTTCGCCGCACCTGCCTTTGCCGAGGACGCCACCCAGCTGGACGAGGTGATCGTCACCGCGACCCGCATCCCGGCCATCGTCGCCGACACGCCGGGCGCACGGGTCATCGACGCCAAGACCATCGAGCAGCGCGGCGCGATCTTCGCCGCCGACATCCTGGCCGATGTGCCGGGCCTGTCGGTGACGCGCTCGGGCGCTTTCGGCGGCGTGGCTCAGGTGCGGATGCGCGGCGCGACGCCCGGCAAGACTCTGGTCTTGGTCGACGGCGCGCCGGTCAACGATGCGGCCGAGCCGAACGGCGCCTATGACTTCTCCAGCTTCGAACTGGCCGATATCGCGCGGATCGAAGTGCTGAGCGGCCCGCAGTCGTCGCTGTGGGGATCCGACGCAATCGGCGGGGTAATTTCCTTCACGACGCAAGAGATCGACGGCCTGCGCGCCGAGGCCGAAGCCGGCAGCTTCGACACCGTGCGCGGTCGGGTGTCGGCGGGCGTCGCCAACGAGACCTACGCCTTCAGCGCCTATGCCTCGCGGTTCGACACTGACGGGATTTCGGCGGCGGACGAGGCGGACGGCAACACCGAGGCCGACGGCTTCCGCAGCACGACGCTCGGCGCCAAGGGTCGCTATGTCCTGTCCGATGCGGTCAAGGTCGATGGGTCGGTGCGCTGGAACAAGTCCAAGGCCGACATCGACGGCTTCCCGCCGCCGAACTATGCGCTGGCCGACACCGACGACACCCAGGAAAGCGAGCAATGGTCGGGCTTTGGCCGGGTGGCGGCCAAGGCGTTCGGCCTGACGCATCAGTTCAGCGTCTCGGCGTCGGACCTGGATCGCAGCTCGGTCAGCGGCGGCTTCGGCTCGACCTTCACCGGCGACCGTCAGGCCTATCGCTGGCAGGCGAATGGGCAAGCGGAGGACATCGACTATGCGTTCGGCGTGGAGCGGAACGAGGCCTCGGCGGCCCTGTCGTCGGGCCTGTCGCGCGACCTGTCGATCACCTCGGTGTTCGGCGTGGCCCAATACGATGTCGGCGCGCTGAACCTGACCGGCGGGCTGCGTTACGACGACACCGACGATTTCGGCTCCAAGACGACGGGGCGGGTGTCGGCGGCCTATGATCTGGCAGGGGGCTTCATCCTGTCGGGCGCCTACGGCACGGGCTTCAAGTCGCCGACGGTCAGCCAGGCTGTCTGTGACTTCTGCTTTGCGCCGCGGCCCTATCCCGAGCTGAAGCCGGAAACGGCCGACAGCGTCGAGATCGCCCTGGGCTGGGCCTCGGCCGACGGTCGGTTCGACGGGCGGGCGACCCTTTATCGCCTGAACGTCGAGGACCAGATCACCTATTCGGCCGGTCACTACATCAACGTCGCCAAGACGCGTTCGGACGGGTTCGAGCTGGAAGGCCGCGCCCTGCTGGGTGGTGGGTTCGACCTGACGCTGGCCTATGCCTGGACCGACGCGACGGACCGCACGACGGGCGCGCGCCTGCTGCGCGTGCCGGAACACGCCGGTTCGGCGACCCTGGGCTGGACGGGCGACCGTCTGTCCGGCGCGCTGACGGTGCGGGCGGAAGGCGATCAGGACGATTCGGGCGGCTTCTCGACCGTGGCGCGCGACGGTTTCGTCACCGCCAATCTGAACGCGGCCTATGAACTGACCGATCAGGTCACCCTGACGGCGCGGATCGAGAACCTGGGCGACGAACACTATCAGCAGGTGTTCGGATACGGCGAGCCGGGACGGTCCGGCTATGTCGGAATCAGGCTGCGCTACTGATCCGGGCGCGGGCGTCGGCGGTGAAGGCCGCCGGCGCCGCAAGCGCAAGCGCCGACCAGTCCAGGTTGGGGCAGGGGGCGTGGGCGGCGGCGACGATGGCGCGCAGTTCGGCGGCTGAGGCGACGCTGGCCACCACCTTGTCCACGCCCGTCAGCGAGAGGGCGTAGGCCAGGGCGGCCTGCATGGGGTCGCAGCGCTGTTCGGCCAGGCGCCGACGGGTGCGCGACAGGGCCTGGGCGTGGCTGGCCATTTCGGGCGGCAGGTCGTCGCCGCCTGCAAACAGCAGGCCGTCGGCGAAGACGGACGACAGATGAACGCAGGCGCCGGCGTCCGCGATGGCTTCCAGCGTCCCGTCCTGGGCCGCGCGCTGATCCAGCAGGCTGCACGGCACCTGGACCACGTCGGCTTCCAGACGGCGGGCCAGGAGCGCGGGGCCGTCCTCGATCGTGGCGCAGAAACCAATACGGCGGAACAGGCCGCGGTCCTTCAGGCTGCGGGCGCGGTCCCACAGGGCGCGGCCCTCGGCGCCGGCCAGATCGGCGGCGTTGGAAATCAGCAGAACATCGCCGCGCGGCAGGCCCATCCGCTCCAGCGAACGGCGAGCGCGGGCCTCGACCCTGTCCAGACCTTCGCTGAGCGCAACGGTGCGGACCGTGACCTGGAAAGGCGAGGGGAAGGGCCAGGCCTGACCCAGCAGGCGTTCGCCGTCGCCCTCGGGCCGGGTGGCGATCAACTTGACCCCGGCGTCGGCTCCGGTTTGCAGCAGAAAACGCATGGCGTCTTCGCGGGCGCCGGACGGCGCGCTCATGAAGGCGCCGGGCGCGCGCTCGGGTTCAGTCACCACGGCGAGGGCCAGGCGATGGATGGGCGACGACGCCGAAGGTGTGGCAGGGGAATACGACACGCCCGACACTATGATCGCCAATGCTTAAGGGACGCTGAGCGAGACCTTAAGCGAACCCTACTTATCCACCGCTGATATGCGCACTGAGGCGAAAATCAGGCGTCGGCGTCAGGCTGCACGTCCGGGTGGGCCGAGGCGAAGGCGGGGTGGGCCAGGGCGGTCTGTTCGACCGCCAGCAGACGTGGCCAAGGCGACAGGTCCATGTTGAAGCGCCGCGCCGAATACATCTGTGGAATCAAATAACAATCGATCAGGGTCGGGGCGTCGCCGAAGCTCCATCCGGCGCCGTGACGGGCGATCAGAGCCTCCAGCGCGTCGAAGCCCGGCGCGATCCATCCTGCGGCCCAGGCGTCCACGGCGGCCTGATCGGCGTTGAACTCAGACCGGATGGCCTTCAACACGCGCAGATTGTTGAGCGGATGAATGTCGCAGCCGATCAGCGCGGCCATGGCGCGCACGGTCGCGCGGTCGTTCGCCCCCTTCGGCAGCAGGGCCGGTTCGGGGTGGGTTTCCTCCAGCCATTCCAGAATGGCCGGGCTCTGGGTCAGGACCAGGTCGCCGTCCTGAAGGGCGGGGACCATGCCCTGCGGGTTCAACGCCACATAGTCGGGCGTCTTCTGTTCGCCCTTGCGCAGGTCGTGAGCGGCGTTGTCGTAGGTGATGCCTTTCAGGTTCAGGGCGATGCGGACCCGGTAGCTGGCGCCCGAGCGCCAATAGCCGTGCAGTATCATGGCTGGATCTCGAAGCTGAGCGTCTCAAGCCCGTCGATGGTGACGACCACGCGATCGCCCGGCTTGACCTGGCCGACGCCGGACGGGGTGCCGGTGAAGATCAGGTCCCCGGGTTGCAGCGACCACAGGGCGGCGGCAGCCGCGACGATCCGGTCGGGGTTCAGGATCATGTCGTTCAGGACGCTGTCCTGTCTGGTTTCGCCATTGACGCTCAAGCGGATGGCGCCGTCGGGCGAAGGCAGGTCGCCCAAGGTGATGGGGCCGCAGGGCGCGGACTGATCGAACCCCTTGGCGGCGTCCCAGGGGCGGCCGGCTTTTTTTGCCTCGGCCTGAAGATCACGACGGGTCAGGTCGCAGCCGACGGCCCAGCCAACAATACAGACCCCGCCGTCCTCCCCCGGACCGATCGCGGCGACCAGTTCGGCCTCGTAGTGCAGGTTCGCGGTCGCCGACGGATAGGATGGGTTTGCGCCGTCCGAGACGACGGCGTCGCCCGGCTTGGTGAAGAAGAAGGGCGTCTGCTTGTCGGGGTCCGACCCCATTTCGCGCGCATGGGCGGCGTAGTTCTGGCCCACGCAAAGGATGCGGCGAACGGGGAACCGCTGGTCCGATCCGACGATCGGCAAGGACGGGGCGGGGCGGGGCGCGAACAGCCATTGGGTCATGGCGACCGTTCTAGTGCGGCGAAAAGCCTGTGGCGAGAGGCGCGCGCCCGACCCACCTAAAGGAACCTCGTTGCGCATGTGGCGTTGCAACACGGGGTTCTCTATTCTACCGCCAAGCTTTCAACGGAGCGCGCACCATGGCCACCACCAAGGCTCGAGAAGACATCAAGGCCGACCTGAAGACCCTCAAGGAGGATCTGAAAACCGGCGCACGCGAAGAGACCCAACGCCTGCGCGACAAGGCCGCCGAGGCCGAGGCCAAGCTGCGCGCCAAGAGCGACGAAGTCCGCGAGCAGGCCCGCAGCTATTACGACGAAGCCCGCGTGAAGGGTCGCGAATATTATGACGACGCGGCCGAACGCTTCGACGAGGCGCAACGCTATGTCGTCGAGCGCGTGCAGGAGCGTCCGCTGCAATCGACCGCCGTGGCGCTCGGCGTCGGCGTCATCCTCGGCATGCTGCTGGCCGGCCGCCGTCGCTGATGTTCAAGGGCATCGTCAAAAAACTGGTGGCGACGGCTGTCGTCGCCGCCAGCGCGTTCCTGGCCGTCGTCTTCCTGGGCGTGGCCATCTTCTATGCGCTCAGCCTGACGCTGACGCCGCTCGGCGCGGCGGCGGTGACCTTCGGCCTGTTCGCGCTCGTCGCCCTGATCGTGACCCTGGTCTTCCTGAAGGGCGGCAAGCACGATGACGCCGAAGAGGAAGACGAGCCGGAAGGCCTGCTGGGCAAGGTGATCCACATTGTTCGCGAGCGGCCGATCGTCGGCGCGGTGGGCGGTCTGGGCGCCGCCTTTCTGCTGCTGCGCAATCCGGCTCTGGCGGCGATCGTCGCCAGCATGGTGGCGGATCGCAAGATGGACCAAGGCGGCTATTCGCGTCGTCGCCGTCGATAGACGGGGAACGGTCCGCTCAGCTTGACGTTGATCAAGCACACCGACGAACGGCTCTTGGGTCGCCGACGGCAACATCAACTCAGGAGAGCTAAACCCATGATGCGCTGGGCAATTATCTTCCTCGTCGTGGCCTTGGTCGCGGCCGTGCTGGGCTTCGGCGGCATTGCGAACTTCTCGTTCGAGATCGCCAAGTTCGTCGCCGTCGTCGCGATCATCCTGTTCGTCATCGCTCTGGTGGCCGGCGGACTACGTGGACGGGGTTCGCCGCGACTATAGGCTTGCGGCCATAAGATCGAGAGAGGGGCGGGGCTCAGGTTCCGCCCTTTTTTGTGCCCGATCGTGAGTAAAAAAGAACTTTACATCACAAAGTTTGCAGGTGATGCTATCTCATCGGTTCGAGGAGGAGAGCATCATGACCCGCGAGACCCAAGCCATTCAGGACGACATCGCCTATCTGCGCGGTCTGGCGCACGAGGGGCGGCATGCGCCTCTTCTGGCCGGCCCGATCCTGGTGACGGCCGGCATCGTGTTCGGAACCACCAGTCTGATCCAATGGGCCATCCAGTCCGGGCTCGTGCGCCTCAATCCCTGGTCCCAGCTGTGGGTTTGGATCGTCGCCGCGGTGGTGTTCGCCGTCGCCCTGACTTTCCTGATCGGCCGCATCAAGTCAAAGCCCGGCGTCAACTCCGCCGGCAACAAGGCGGTCGGCGCGGCTTGGGAGGGCGTGGGCTTCGGGATCTTCGTCACCTGGCTGGCGCTCGTCGCTCTGTCCTTCAAGACCGGCCAATGGTCCTGGATGGCGGTGATGCCGACGGTGGTTCTGGTCGCCTATGGTTCGGCCTGGATGATCGGCGCGGCCATGACCAAAACGCGCTGGATGTCCTTTACGGCCTTGGCTTCCTACGTCGGCGCCGTCGCCGTCGCCTGGTTCATGGGCAGCGCCACGATCTATCCGGTATTCGCCGTGATCCTGTTGGCCGTGGCGCTGGTCCCGGGCATCGTCCTGATGCGTCAGGAACCGTCGGAGGTGGTCTGAGCATGGCCGACGACTTCGACATCAGCCGGATCGACGACGTCATTCACGGGCGCATCCGGCTGGGGATCATGGCCTTTCTGTCCGGGGCCGGATCGGCGGACTTCACCACGCTGAAGACGCGGTTGCAGACGACGGACGGCAATCTGTCGGTCCATCTGCGAAAGCTTGAAGAGGCGGGGTTTGTCGCCGTCTCCAAGAGTTTCAACGGTCGCAAGCCGCTGACGGAGGCCAGTCTGACCGATCAGGGACGCGACGCCTTCGTCGCCTATCTGGATGCAATGGCGGGCCTGCTGCCAGAGCGGTGAACATAGGCGAAAGCATGAAAGATGCTCTCGCTTTCATCCTGGAGCCTGGCTCACGGCCTCGACGTAATCGCGAAGCGATTTCATCTCAACCGATCAGGCTCTAGAAGCGCGGTCATGACCGACCGCCTTCACGCCTACGAGGCCATCGACAACTTTCGCGACTACGGCGATTACGCCACGACGGCAGGGCGGCGCGTGAAGCCTGGCCGACTGCTGCGTTCGGCCCATCACGCGCGGGCGAGCCAGGCGGACCTGGAGCGTCTGAAGGCGCTGGACATCGGGGCCGTGGTCGATCTGCGCCGACCCAGCGAGCGCCGCGACCAGCCATCGCGTCGGCCTGAAGGCTTCAGCGGGCAGATCATCGAAGGTGGCGTGGACGACGGCGCCGAGGCGCCGCACATCACCTTTCTGAAGACCGCCGATCTGACGCCGGAGTCGGGGCGGCGCTTCATGACCCAGACCTATCGCAGCCTGCCGTTCGACCCGTCGCATCAGGACGTGTTCGGCCGCTATTTTCAGGCGCTGGCGGATCAAGACCGGCCCTTGGTGATCCACTGCGCGGCGGGCAAGGACCGGACGGGTTTTCTCGCCGCCCTGACCCACCATCTGCTGGGCGTGTCGCGCGACGACATGGTCGAGGACTATCTGCTGACCAACACCGCCGTCGATCTGGCGGGCCGGGCGCCCGGCATCGCCAGACAGCTGCACAAGATGACGGGTCGGGTCGCGTCGGACGACGCGATCGTCGCCTTTTTGGGGGTCGAGGCCGCCTATCTGGAAGCCGCCTTCGCCGAGGTCGAAGCGCGGCATGGATCGGTGGACGCCTATCTGAAGGAGGCGCTTGGCGTCGATGCGGCGCGCCGCGATCGGATCGTGCAGCGGCTGACCGCGTGAGCGAGGTTTTCAGCCAGACCGTCAAGCGCGACGCGCCCTGGGTCGATCCGGTTACGGTGGCGGCGGGTCTCGGCGGCGGCGACGGCGCGCTGGCCCTGCTGTCGGACGGCGGGCCGGGCGGTCGCTGGTCCCACGTCGCCCAGGCGCCGGACGTCGTGCAGGTCGGCCCGGTGGATGAGGCCGCGCCGTTCGAGGCGCTGCGAAATCCGCTGTTCGCCGCCGGGGTCGTCGGTCTGGCCGCCTATGACGCAGGGGCTCGGCCGGCCACCGGACGGCGCGAGACGGTCTGGCCCGATCTGATGCTGGCCCGCTATCCCGCCATGCTGAGCTTCGATCATCAAAGGCGCTCAGTGTGCGCCACGGGAAGAGGTGCGACGGCGGAGCAGGCGACGGCGGCGGCCGAGCGGGCCCTGACCTGGTTGGCGACGGCCGCGCGGGTCGTGACCCCCTCCGCGCCAGCCGACCGGTTCGAGGCCGAGGCGCCGGCGAGCGCCTATCGCGACGCGGTCGCGGATGTGGTGCAGCGCATCGGGGCGGGGGAGCTGTTTCAGGCCAATATCGCCCGGGCCTGGTCCGGGGAGCTGAGCCCCGGCCGCGATCCGTTCGAGGTTTTTTTGCGGCTGCAAAAGGAGCGGGCGTCGCCGTTCGGAGCCTATTGGCGCATCGGAGATCGGGCGCTGGTGTCGAACTCCCCCGAACTGTTCCTCGCCTTCGATCCCGCCAACCGCCGCATCGAGGCCCGCCCGATCAAGGGCACCCGACCGCGTGCGGACGACCCCGATCAAGACCATGCCCTGGCGAGCGAGCTTCGGGCCAGCCTTAAGGATAGGGCGGAAAATCTGATGATCGTGGATCTGATGCGCAATGATCTGGCGCGCGTGTCACGGCCCGGATCGGTTCAGGTGCAAACGCTGTTCGAGGTCGAACACCACCCGACGGTGCACCACTTGGTCTCGACCGTGACCGCCGAGGCCGAGCAAGGCGTCGGCCCGGCCGAGCTGCTGGAGGCGACCTTTCCGCCGGGATCGATCACCGGCGCGCCCAAACATCAGGCCATGAAGGTGATCGCGGCGCACGAGCCGCCGCGAGGTCCTTGGTGCGGGTCGTTGTTCCTCATCGGCGACGGCGGCGCGATGACGGCTTCGGTGCTGATCCGAACGGCCGGATTCGTGATGAAAGACGGCGTGTGGACCTATCGCACCTTGGCCGGCGCCGGCATCGTCGCGGACAGCCATCCGGCCGCCGAGGAGGCTGAAACGGACGCCAAGATCTCGGCGCTGCGACAGGCGCTGATTGGCCCGTCAGCCTAGCAGTCGGAACAAACGATCAAATCTGTCGTGCGAGGACGAAGATAAGCCATGCGTTTGAACCGCGTGGCGGCGGGCGCGATCTGATCGAAGGGCGAGTCGAAGTCGTAGTTGGCCTCGGCGATGATGACCGACTCCCCTTCGGCCAACATGTCGTCGGGCACCTTGGCTTCCGCTACCGTGAGCTTGCTTGCGATGCCTTTCCCGATGCTCCAGTCCACCCGATAGGTGGTGGCGTTGACGCGGGTGACGCTGCTGACCCTCTGCGTCAGGGTGGTGGTGGCGAAGGGGGACATGATGACGTCGCCGATCGCGAAAACGTCCTCGATCTGGCTCTTGACGAACTTGTCGTTCTGAGAGGTCAGGTCAGCGACCATGGCCGCGACGTGATCGGTGCGCTTCAAGGCCATATAGGCCTGACAGTATTCGACCATGGCGAAATACATCACGATCAGGACCGGCGCCAGGAAGGCGAATTCGATGGCGGCGACACCACGCGTATCGCGCGCCAGCCGCTTCCAGACGTGACGTTCGAGGGGCTTAGGACGCATTCCACGGCTCGTTCTGGAAGGCCGTCGCCGTGGTCAGCAGCACCTTTCCAACGCCGACGCGCGACACGGCCTGGCTGACGAACGGCGTCGCGAGGGGGTGCACGTACCAGACGCGCACCAGGATGATGTTTCCGGGCTTTCCGCCATCATAGATGGTCTTGGTGTCGTCGATCGCGCCGTTTGCGACCGGGTCGGTCGTGTCCGGTCGCGAGAAGGCCGGGATCACCCGCACATCGACGGTCGCGCGGCTGGTGCAGTCGTTCTTGAACAGGATCATGCGATTGCACAGTTCCGTCTTGAACGCCGCCTTGTCGAAACGCCTTGCGTCCGCCTGCCCCGTGCGGATGAGGCGGCCGCTTTCCATGGTCGCCGTCTCCAGAACGGAATCCAGGATGAAGACGACCCCCAGTTCCAGTATCGAGAAGATCATCAGGAAGAAGGGAATGGCGACCATGGCGAACTCCACGGCCGCCGCGCCTTCGCGCCTTCGCTTGGAGCGCGCGGTCCGTGACTTCGACGATCTCCAGAAAGCCATCACCCGTGATCAGGGCGCGGTAGGCGCGGGGGCCGCCGATGAGGACGAGGACCGGACGCTGGGGGTGCAGGACACGCCGCAGGCCATTTCGGTCGCCTGGGCGCCGCGCCAGACCCGAACCGAGCCGGTCGAGCCGCCGGTCACCACCACTTCGCGCTGAAACAGGGTGCGGCCGACGCCGTCAACCGCGACCACTTCGGTCACGCCATAGCCCTTGCCGACGATGAACATGGTGTTGGCGTCAACCAGCGAGACGTCCGCGATCTGGGGATTGCCGACGATGATGGAAGCTGCGGCCCCCCGAAGCTGAACGCGCGCCGAACGATCGATCTCGACATTCAGGGCGCCGTCCTGGGCGCTGGCGACGACAGGGGCTACGATCAGGGCGGCGGCGATCAGGAAGGACGGGATGCGAGACATCGGCGGCTCTTGAGAGTGGCGCGTGCAAACGCGGACGCGCGCATGATGCGGCGGTGATCCTCAACAAAGGCTGAAGCGCGGGAATGGAAATTTTCTTTGGTAAATCGAGGCGTAACCAAACCTCGTAGCTCTGATTTAACGGGGGTCTGGCAGTTTGATCCTGCGTTTGGGGGTCAAGCGGGCTACCGGCTCCCCCCGCCAACTAGCTCGCTAGACCATTTGAAAAAGGACCTACCCATGACCAAGTTCATTTCGCGTTTCGCCAAAGACGAGTCGGGCGCCACCGCTATCGAATACGGCCTGATCGCTGCTCTGATCGCCGTCGCCCTGATCACCGTGCTCGGCACCATGAGCGGCCAGCTGAAGGCCACCTTCACCAAGGTCGAGAACTCGCTGAAGGCCGCGAACGCCTAAGACGCACGACAGATCTCCCAATCTGTCGGAAGGGCCGGGACGCAAGTCCCGGCCCTTTTCGCATGGCGGCAACCCAACCTTAAGTCCTGTCGGACAAGATGTTGATCATGGACATTCTGCTGCTCATTCTGCTTGGCATTTTTCCCGCCCTGGTGATCGTCGGGGGGCTGCACGACCTCATCACCATGAAGATCCCGAACTGGATCTCTCTGGCCTTGGTCGGGGCCTTCTTCCCCATCGCCTTTCTGGTCGGGGCGGCGCCGATGGATGTCGCCATCCACTCCGGGGTCGGCTTCGCGGCCTTGCTAGTCGGGATGGGCATGTTCGCCGCCGGCTGGATCGGCGGAGGCGACGCCAAGCTGCTGGCGGCAAGCTGTCTTTGGATGGGCGTCAGCGGGCTGGCGCCGTTCCTGATCTGGACGGGCCTGGCTGGGGGCGCCTTCTGTCTGCTGCTGATGACGGCGCGTCAGTATTTTCCGATGGTCGCACCGTCGGTGTCTCAGGGGTGGGTCATCAATCTGATGCAGCCCAAGGGGGATATCCCTTATGGCGTCGCCATCGCCGTCGGCGCCCTGCTGGCGCTGCCAGAGAGCGGCTTGCTGCTGACCTTCGCGTCGGGTCGCTGAGGCTGAATTGCCTGACGTTCGGGGCGCTTAGGAAGCGTTAACCCGCAAGGCTCATGATCGTTAACGGTAGGCGTCGGGGGATGAATCCGAAACAGAGCGCCCGCTGGAGACATCCTGGATGAAGCCCGCCCGCATCGTTGTCATCTGCATCGCCGCCGTCTCGGCCATTGGCCTGGCCCTGGTGGTCCGCGCCATGGGATCGTCGTCGAACGAGCCAGCCGCACCCGCCGCCGCCGCGCCGGTCGAAGTCCGGCCCATGGCCAAGGTGCTGGTCGCCGCCAAGGATCTGGAACCCGGCAAGCGTCTGGTCGAGGCTGACCTTGAATGGAAGGATTGGCCCGTCGATGAGGTCAATCCGATCTTCATCACCGACGGCTCGACGCCCGTCCCGGCAAGGCCTGCCGAGGAAAGCGCGACGGAAAAGGCGACCGACGCCGTCGCCCGTGTCGCCAAGGCGGCGACGGAACTGGCCACCACCGGCGCCAAGTCCGACTATATCGGCTCGGTGGTCCGCGAACCCATTCTGGCCGGTGAGCCGATCGTGTCGCGCAAGATCGTGCGCGCCGGCGACAGCGGCTATCTCGCCGCCTATCTGGAGCCGGGCATGCGGGCCATGGCCATCGCCGTCACGGTGGAATCCGCCGCCGGCGGGTTCATCCTGCCGGGCGATCGGGTCGACGTGGTGCTGACCGCCGAAACCAGCCGCAACGGCGCCGTCGAGGGCGCGACCAAGTCCAAGTTCGCCTCGGGCGTGGTGCTGCAGAACATCAAGGTCCTGGCCATCGACCAGGCGACCCGCGTCGGCGACGACGCCCAGGCCGTGGTCGGCGCGACCGCGACGCTCGAGGTCCGGCCGCAGGACTCCGTCTTGCTGGCCCAGGCCAAGTCCGAGGGCGAACTGTCCCTGTCCCTGCGCTCCTATGCCGATACCGCCGGGCCGTCCGGCGCCACGCGCCGCCCCGTCGCGGCCGTATCCCAACCCAAGGCCGTGCGCATCTATCGCGGCGGCGCGCCCGAAGTGGTGGCCGTGCCATGAGAGCCCAATCGATGCGTCGACCCCTGATGCGCAAGGCCGCCGTCGCCGCCGCCTGCGCCATGCTCGCCACCCTTACAGCCGCCCCCGTCGGCGTCGCCCAGACCCGCGCCGCCGTGTCGACCGGCGCGGCGCAGCGCCTGATCAATCTGCCGCGCGGCACCTCCTTCGCCGTCGACCTGCCCGCCGATGCGCGCGACGTCATCGTCTCCAATCCGCAGGTGGCCGAGGCCATGCTGCATTCCCCGCGCCGCATCACAGTCATCGGCATCGCGCCGGGCGAAACCGACGCCGTGTTTCTGGACGGCGCCGGTCGCACCATCCTGAGCCTGCGCGTTCGGGTGGACGCCGGCACCAGCGCGCTTCAGGATACGCTCGACCGCATGATCCCCGGCGGCGGTGTTCGGGCCGAGGCCGTTAACGACAGCATCATCCTGAGCGGTGTCGCCGAGAACCCAGCCCAATCAACCCAGGCCAGCCGCATCGCCGCGGCCTTCGTCTCGGCGCCGGACAAGGTTCTGAACCTGATCACCGTGCCGGGCTCGGATCAGGTGACCCTGAAGGTCCGCGTGGTCGAGGTGCAGCGCAACGTCATCAAGCAGTTGGGTTTCAACACCTCGGCGGTGCTGGGGCAGTTGGGCGACGCGCAGTGGCTGCTGGGCAATGCCGCGACCTGGGGCGTGAACGGCGCTCTGCTGGGCGGCATCAGCGCCGGAACATCTATCGATACGACCAAGAATTACGTTCTCCAGGCGCCTTGCGGCGGAGGGTTCCCGGCCGGTACGCTTTGCAACGTCACTGTGAACGGGCCAGAGGACGCCGCGAATTGGGACACCGCGCAACCCGGCACTGGCCCTGGTTCGGATGGGTTGAACAAGGGCGAGGCCATGCTGAAGGCCTTCGAGCGCGTCGGCCTGCTACGGACCTTGGCCGAGCCGAACCTGACCTCCGTCAATGGCGAGGCCGCCAGCTTCCTGGCGGGCGGTGAGTTCCCCGTGCCGGCCAGCCGTGACGCGCAGGGTCAGATCACCGTCCAGTACAAGCCCTACGGCGTGGGTCTGTCGTTCCGTCCGGTCGTTCTGTCGGGCGGTCGCATCAGCCTTCAGGTCAAGGTCGAGGTGTCCGAACTGTCGTCGCAAGGCGGCCTGACGATCGGCGCGGGAACGGCTTCGTCGATCACCCTGCCGGGTCTGACGGTCCGTCGCAGCGAGAACACCATCGAAATTCCCTCCGGCGGATCGATGATGATCGCCGGCCTGCTTCAGGAAAACAGCCGTCAGGCGATCGACTCCCTGCCCGGCGTGACCAATCTTCCGGTGCTGGGCCAGCTGTTCCGATCACGCGACTATCTGATGGGCGAGACCGAGCTGGTTGTCATCGTCGAGCCCTATATCGTCAGCCCGACCTCGCCGTCGCGGATGCAGACGCCGGCCGATGGCTTGCGGATCGCCGAGGACAGCCAGACCATCCTCTTTGGCCAGTTGAACCAGGTCTACGGGTTGCCGAATGCGCCCCCGGCGGGTTCGGTCGGCTATGTGATCGAGTGAGCGCATCATGACTCGCACCCTGATTGCCACGCTTCTGACGACCACGGCCCTGGCGCTGGGCGCCTGCGTCGGCGGCCCCGCCAGCCTGGGCGGGGAGCCGCCGCTGACGCCGACATCGCGTTACCAGCTTCAGGTCGAGCCCGATCTGGATCGCATCGCGCTGGCCGTGCACGACACTGGCCTGTCGCCCGCGCAGAACGGGGCGTTGCAGGCGCTGGTCGGGCGCTATCGCTATGTCGACGCTGTGCCGATGGTCATCGAGGTCCCGGCCGGAGACGACCCCGTCGCGGTGAAAACCGCCTATGACATCAAATCGGCCCTGGCGGCCTACGGCGTCGCGCCGGAGCGCATCACCTTGGTCAGCTATGCGGCGCCGGACCCGCGCGCGCCGGTCGTGGTCGGCTATCAGACGATCCGCGCCGCCGTGCCGCGGTGTGGAACGACCTGGGGCAATCTGAGCCGCACCGGCGACAACCAGTCGGCCTTCAATTTCGGTTGCGCGGTCACGGCCAATCTCGCCGCCCAGATCGAGGACCCGCGCGACATTCAAAGGCCGCGCCCGATGACGCCCGCGGACGCCGGACGCCGCACGGTGGTGCTCGATCTCTATCGCGGCGGCAAGCCGACATCGGCGGAAGCCGAAACGCTGATCCGGGAAACCGCCGTGTCGCGTGCGGTGAACTGACCCATGAGCACCGCCCCAGCCCCTCGCGACTTCGACACCTTCGACGACGCGTTCGATGTCGACATGGAGTTCGCTGCGCCGATCGACGAGATGGCCACCCCGCGCTCGCCGCTTCAGTTCACCGCACCGCCGGCGGAGCCCCCATCGCCCGCGCCGCTGGCGCCCGTCCCGGCCGCGCCCGCCTATGTGCCTGAAGCTGCGGGCTTCAATCCGGTCGGCGACGTGGTGGCCCAGGCGCAGGCCAGCCTGGTGGAGACGGGTCTGGCCTTCACCGGCCTGGCCCCGGCCAGCAACATCGGCGAAGTGTCGGTGCCGCGCATCGCCATCCACGTCTTCGCCGAACGCCAGGACACCCTGGCCTCGGCCGAGCGCGCGGCTCAGGATCGTCGCCTGTCACGCGCCACGACCCAGATCCGCATCGGCGGCGTCGCTGCGGCGGTCGAGACCTATCAGCATGAGCCGACGCCGCCGCTGATCATCGTCGAGTGCCTGAAAGACCCCCAGACCCTGCTGTGGGAGGTCGACCAACTGGCCGAGGTCTGCGACGCGGGCACCAAGGTCATCGTGGTGGGGGCGACCAACGACATCATCCTGTTCCGCGAGCTGATGCGGCGCGGGGTCAGCGAATATCTGGTCGCGCCCTTGCAGCCGTTGCAACTGATCGCAGCCATCGGCGGTCTGTTCAACGATCCGGCCCAGCCTTTCGTCGGACGCACCATCGCCTTCGTCGGCGCGCGGGGCGGGGCGGGGGCCTCGGCCGTTGCACACAACACCGCCTATGCGATCTCCGAACGGATCGGCGCCAATACGGTGATCGTCGATTACGACCTGCCGTTCGGCACGGCCGGCCTGGACTTCAACCAGGACCCACTGAGCGGCGTCGCCGACGCCCTGGGTCAGCCCGAGCGGCTGGATTCGACGCTGCTGGACCGGATGATGGTCCGCTGCACCGACAAGCTGAGCCTGTTCGCCGCGCCCGCCAGCCTGGACACGGACTGGGACATCTCGACCGAGGCGTTCGAAGAGGTCACCAACCAGATCCGCGCCACGGCGCCCTTCGTCGTGCTGGACCTGCCGCATCTGTGGTCGCCTTGGATGCGTCGCACCCTGATCAGCGCCGATGAGGTTGTGGTCGTGGCGACGCCGGACCTGGCGTCGCTGCGCAACGCCAAGAACATGATCGACCTGATCCGACAGGGCCGCCCCAATGACGCGCCGCCGCGTCTGGTGCTGAACCAGGTCGGGGTGCCAGGGCGTCCCGAGATTCCGGCCAAGGACTTCGGCGCCGCGCTCGGCGTGCATCCCAGCCTGATCATTCCGTTCGACGCCAAGACCTTTGGCGCAGCCGCCAACAACGGCCAGATGATCCTGGACGCTGGCGCGAAGACAAAGTCGGCCGAAGCCTTCCAGACCCTGGCCCAGATCGTGTCGCGCCGCGAACTGCCGATGGTGGCGGGACCCAAGGCCAAGCCGGGCAAGTCCGGCAAGGCGGAAAAGGCCAAGCCGGCGGACGGGGCGTCGAAGTCCCTGTTCGCCAATATGTTCAGGAAGCGCTGACGCATGTTCGGTAAACGCACAGGTCAGCCCGGCGCCGCGCCCACGCCTTTGCGTCCGGCCCCGACCCCGCCGCCCGCCGGGGGCGAACCTGTGTCGGCCTTCACGATGGAGGCAGCGGCGCCTGCGATGGCGAAGGCGGCCAAGGCGCCGGCCTATGCTTACGCAGACGAAGACATTGAACTGGCGGCGACGGCCTTTGATCGCCCCTCGGCACCGGCCCAGCCCGCGCCGGTGGATCGGCTGGACGCCCTGGCCTCGCGACCCAAGCCCGCGCCGGAGGCTCCGCACCCGACCGGCAACGTCGCCGGAGCCGGACCCAAGGCCACGGCGGGTCTTGAGCAGCTGAAGAAGGCTCAGGCGGTCGCCGAGATCGTCCGGGAACAGAGCGACTACTATCACGCCACGAAGACGACGATCTTCAACGCGTTGATGAACACCATCGACCTGGCCCAGCTGGCGCATCTGGAGCAGAAGGCGGCGTCGGAAGAGATCCGCGACATCGTCGCCGAACTGGTGGCGATCAAGAACGTCTCCATGTCGGTCGCCGAGCAGGAGCATCTCGTTCAGGACATCGTTAACGACGTCCTGGGCTATGGCCCGCTGGAGCCGCTGCTGAGCCGCGACGACATCGCCGACATCATGGTCAATGGCGCGGGCCGGGTCTTCATCGAGGTCGCGGGCAAGGTCCAGCTGACCAATGTCCGTTTCCGCGACAACACCCAGTTGATGAACATCTGCCAGCGGATCGTGAGCCAGGTCGGCCGCCGCGTGGACGAGTCGAGCCCCATCTGCGACGCCCGTCTGCCGGACGGTTCGCGCGTCAACGTCATCGCCCCGCCGCTGGCCATCGACGGCCCGACGCTGACGATCCGGAAGTTCAAGAAGGACAAGCTGACGATGAAGAATCTGGTGGAGTACGCCTCCATCAGTCCCGAGGGCGCGCGCGTTCTCGGCGTCATCGGCGCCTCGCGATGCAATCTGGTCATCTCGGGCGGCACCGGCTCGGGCAAGACGACGCTGCTGAACACCCTGACGGCCTTCATCGACCCGACCGAGCGCGTCATCACCTGCGAGGACGCCGCCGAACTGCAACTGCAGCAGCCGCATGTGGTCCGTCTGGAAACCCGCCCGCCGAACCTGGAAGGCCAGGGCACGATCACGATGCGGGATCTGGTCAAGAACTGTCTGCGGATGCGTCCCGAGCGGATCATCGTCGGCGAGGTGCGCGGACCCGAGGCGTTCGACCTGTTGCAGGCCATGAACACGGGCCACGACGGCTCGATGGGCACGCTGCACGCCAACTCCCCGCGTGAAGCCATCAGCCGGATGGAGTCCATGATCACCATGGGCGGCTACGGCCTGCCGTCCAAGACGATCCGCGAGATGATCGTCGGTTCGGTCGATGTGATCATTCAGGCCGCCCGCCTGCGCGACGGTTCGCGCCGCATCACTCACATCACCGAAGTCGTGGGCCTGGAAGGCGATGTGATCGTGACGCAAGACCTGTTCGTCTACGACATCACTGGCGAGGACGAGAACGGCAAGATCATCGGCCGTCACCGCTCGACCGGCATCGCCCGTCCGCGCTTCTGGGACCGGGCACGCTATTACGGGCTGGAGCGCGAACTGGCCGACGCCCTGGACGCGGCGGAGTAGGGCGCGATGCTGCCGATCCTCGCCGCCGTTCTGGCCTTCATCACCATCGGCGGGCTCGGCTGGGTCTTTGTCGGTGGTGACGACTCCTCGGCCCAGGCCGTCAAGCGCGCCCAGAGTCTGGGCGAGGGTAAGAAGAACCCTGCGCTCGCACGCAAGGCTGCAGCCGCCAATACGCCCGAGGCGCGGCGCAAACAGATCCTGCTCCAGCTTCAGGACGCGGACCGGCGGGAGCGCAAGGCGCGCACCACCCTGTCGTCTCGCCTAAGCCAGGCGGGTCTGAGCCTGAGCGTGCGCACCTTCTACATCATCTCGGCCGTGGTGGGGGTGGTGACCGGGTTGGGCGCCCTTGTGTTCGGCCTGCCGATCCCGATCGTGCTGGGGATCGCGCTGATCTTCGGTCTGGGGCTGCCGCGCTGGGTCGTGAGTTTCCTCGGAAAGTCGCGGATGAAGAAGTTCTCGCTGGAGTTCCCCAACGCCGTCGACGTCATCGTGCGCGGCATCAAGTCGGGCCTGCCGGTCCACGAATGTTTCAAGATCATCGCCCGAGAAAGCCCGGCGCCGCTGGGGCCGGAGTTCCAGAGGCTGGTCGAGGGTCTGGGGGTCGGGCTCACCTTGGAGCAGGCGCTGGAGAAGATGTACGGCCGGATGCCGACGTCCGAACTGCGCTTCTTCACCATCGTCATCGCTATCCAGCAAAAGACGGGCGGCAACCTGGCCGAGGCGCTGGGCAACCTGTCGGCCGTGTTGCGCGCTCGGCGGATGATGGGCGAGAAGATCAAGGCTCTGTCGTCCGAAGCCCTGGCCTCGGCCGGCATCATCGCTTCCCTGCCGCCTGCGGTCATGACGATGGTCATGTTCACCACCCCGTCCTATATGATGCCGCTGTTCACCGACTTCCGCGGCAACTTCCTGCTGTTGATCGCGGTCTGCCTGATGGCGACCGGCATCTTCGTCATGAAGCGCATGATCTCGTTCAAGTTCTGAGGCCGGGACCATGGAAGGTTTTATCCGCTTCGTCACCGACCCGCAGAACCTGCTCAGCATCGGCGTGGGCGTGCTGGTCTTTGCGACCATCATGACCCTGCTGTCGTCGATGACGGGCGGTGTGAAGCTGGACAAGCGGATGAAGGCCGTCGCCGAACGCCGCGACGATCTGAAACGCCGCTCGCGCGCCAACATGGCCGCAGGGCAAGGGGCGCTGCGTCACACCGACGACGGCTTCAAGAAGCGGATCGTGGATCGGCTGAACCTGACCAAGCTGCTGGAAGATCCCAAGGTTGCGGGCCAGATGGTGCAGGCCGGCTATCGTGGGCCGCGTCCGCTGACGACCTTCTACTTCTTCCGCTTCGCCTCGCCCTTCATCTTCATGGTGGTGGCGGCCTTCTATCTGTTCGTCCTCAAGGTCGTGGACTGGCCGACGATGAACAAGGTGACCGCGACGATGGCGGCGGCCGTCGCCGGCTTCTATGCGCCGAACCTGTATCTGAAGAACCGTATCGACAAGCGTCGCGCCTCGATTATGCAGGCCTTTCCCGACGCGCTGGACCTTCTGCTGATCTGCGTCGAAGCGGGCATGTCCATCGAGGCGGCGATCACCAAGGTGAGCCAGGAAATGGGGCCGTCGTCGATCGATCTGGCCGAGGAACTGTCGCTGCTGTCGGCCGAACTCAGCTATCTGCCGGACCGTCGGGTGGCCTATGAGAACCTAGGCAAGCGCACCAACCATCCGGGCGTCAAGTCGGTCGCGACCGCCATGACCCAGGCCGAAACCTATGGCACGCCGCTGGCCACTGCCCTGCGCGTCATGGCCAAGGAGAACCGCGATCTGCGGATGTCCGCCGCCGAGAAGAAGGCGGCGGCCCTGCCGGCCAAACTGACCGTACCGATGATCCTGTTCTTCCTGCCGGTCCTGTTCATCGTCATCCTGGGGCCAGCGATCCTGAACGTCATCGACATGATGAAAGACGGGCGTTAGGCGCGCTCGGCCGCCGCCTTCAGACCCTCGGCGGCCTTTTCGAACGCGGCCTTGATCGCCGGACGGTGCTTGTCGTGGAACAGCTCGCCGCGAATGCCGGAAAAGCGGATGCCGATGGCGACGATGCAGTTGCCGGGCGCCAACTCCTCGATCTGGATATAGCGCAGGCTCTGGAACAGGAAGCCGCGCCGTTCGGCCCAGACCAGCCGCGCGCGCGGCTGCCATTCCACCACCTGGGCCGCCGACTGGCGTTCGGCCATGTCGGGCCAGGCCTCGGTCATGGTCAGACGGCCGCCATAGGCGATGGCGCCCTCGACGTCCTTGTCGATCGGGTTCCAGGCGCCCCAGCCGGACAGGTCCGCGACCAGATCCCAGATGCGGTCCGAGGTCGCCTGAACGCCGACGCGTTTTTCGATGCGAGTGTCATCCATGGTTTCGCTCTGACACGGCTGGCCGCCGGAAGAAAGGCGCCGAGGCTCAGTCGGCCGCTTCGATCCGCTTCAACCGCCGTCCGTCGTCCAGTCCCAGCCGCGTCTTGACCTCGAACAGGTCGGCGCCGGCCGGAATGATCAGCAGCTTCTTGGGCTGGGCCGTGTTAACGGCGACGACGGCGCCCTTGGGACAGATGTCGAAACAGTCGGCGCCGACGACCGTCAGCTCGCCCCTGCGACCCTGTTTGCCCTTCTTCAGATGCAGATATTTTCTCAGCGCCTTCTTCAGCGTCAGATCGCCGCCGGGGCCGAAGCCGCCGTCCAGCTTTTTCGAACATTTGCGGCAGACCAGCACGACGTCGCGCCATTCGGTCTTTGCGCTCTTGAAGGCCTTCTCACCCATGCGGACAGAAATCGCCGTTCGCGACGGCTTGCACAAGCGGGTGTGGCGCCGTCACCTGTCGTCGGGCTGAAAATTTCACGGGACCTTCACATGCGCCGATTGTTCGCCGCCTCCACAATGGCGCTGCTGCTCGCCGCCGGCGCCGCTCAGGCTCAGGTCGATACGGCCAGCGTGGACGCCGCCGTGCAGCGCGTCATGCCAGAGGTCGTCGCGTGGCGGCGCGACTTCCACCAGCATCCCGAACTGGGCTTCGCCGAGACTCGGTCGGCCGGCGTGATCGCCGAGCACCTGCGGTCGCTGGGGCTGGAGGTCCGCACCGGGGTCGGCAAGACCGGGGTGATCGGCGTGCTGCGCGGCGCACGGCCGGGCCGGACGGTGGCCCTGCGCGCCGATATGGACGCCCTGCCGGTGCAGGAGGCGACGGGCCTGGCTTTCGCCTCCACCGCCACCGGGACCTATATGGGCAATACGGTTCCGGTGGCCCACGCCTGCGGCCACGACATGCATATGGCCATGCTGATGGGCGCGGCCGAGGTGCTGGCGGGGATGAAGGACCGGATCGCCGGCACGGTGGTCTTCGTCTTCCAGCCGGCCGAGGAGGGCGCGCCTCCAGGAGAGCCCAAGGGCGGGGCGGCCCTGATGATCGCCGAAGGGGCGCTGAACGATCCCAAGCCCGAGGCCATCTTCGGCCTGCATGTCGTGCCGGGCCGTCCGGGCAGCGTCTTCTATCGGCCCGAGGGCTTCATGGCCGCCTCCGACCGCGTGGATATCCGCCTGAAGGGCAAGCAGACGCACGGCGCCTGGCCCTGGCGCGGGGTCGATGTGATCGCGGTGGCGGGCCAGGTGGTCGAGACGGTCAACACCCTGACCGCGCGCACGGTCGATCCGACCACGACCCCGACCGTCTTCACCATCGCCACGATCAACGCCGGCGTCCGCTACAACATCATCCCTGACAGCGCGACTCTGTCCGGCACCCTGCGCACCTTCGATACGGCCCAGCGCGACGCCTTGGTCGCCCGCGCCGAGACCGCCATCGACCACGTCGCCGAAGCTTACGGCGCCACCGCCGAGTTCGGCGTCAGACAGAACGCCGCCCTGGTGTTCAACGACCCCGGCCTGTCCGCCTGGCTGGCCCCGGTCCTGACCGAGGCGGCGGGCGAGGGGAACGTCAACCCCGCCACGCCCCCGACCACGGTGGCCGAGGACTTCAGCTATTTCCAGCAGGTCATCCCCGGCGTCTTCTACCATCTCGGCGCCAGTCCCGACGGCGTCGACCCCGCGACCTCGGCGCCCAACCATTCGCCCGAGTTTTCGCCGAACGAGAAGGTCTTGCCGCTGGGCGTGAAGACGCACGTCCTTACGGCGCTGCGGTTCCTGGAGCGGAGTTAGGCGTACCAGCTCCAGCGGCAAACTGAGCTTGAAGCGAGACCTATTGTCGACGGAAGCCGTTAGCCCTCCGGTTAGCGCTTTCGGCATTTTTCGCATCATGCACGAAACATCCTTGCATACTGCGAGGATGTGTGAGTGCAATCCCTACGGGAAGATAGGCTTCCTCGGGAGAATTGAAATGAAGGCGCTTTCGACTGTCCGACTTGTTGCTTTGTCCGCCGTCATCGCAGGAACTGCCCTTGGTGCGACCGCCACTGCGAAGGCACCGGGCATAATGTATTTCCGCACCTTCTACAGCGACGAGACATTGACCACGCAGGTTGGTCATTATCTGGACCGTTGCTCCAACGGCAATGTGGTGCCTTCGCCCGTCAGCGGAACGACGTCGCCCTACTATACTCTCGAAGCCGTTGGGTCCTGCCCCGGAGGTTATTGGTAGCTCGGAAACAGCGTCTGCTGGAGCTTGACGGCTGGCACGACCTCACACGAAAACAATTTTCTGGAGAAGCGAGATGAAGTTCAAAATGACTGCCGCTGGATTTATTGCGGCGATTTCGAGCGCAGCACTGATCGGCGGATTTACCGCGACAGCGACGCCAACTCAGGCCATCCCCAAGAAAACCCCCTACGAGCAATGTATGGACGAAATCCGTGCCATATGTTGGTCTGAGTATCCGCCTGGAGAGGAGCGCTCTCAGTGCTACACCGACGGGGATACCTTCTGCACGAGCCACTACGGTTGACCATCTTGGCTCGCTCTTCTCGGAGGGCGGGCCTCTCGACTTCTGAATAGCCTACAACCGCTCGAAGACCGTCTTGATCACCCGGCGATAGACGGCCGTCAGCGTCTCCAGCTCCGCCGTAGGCACCCGTTCGTCGATCTGGTGCATGGTCTGGCCGACCAGGCCCAGTTCCAGGACTGGGCACAGGGCGCGAATGAAGCGGGCGTCGGAAGTGCCGCCGGTGGTGGAGGCCTCGGGGCGGCGGCCCGCCACGGCCTCGACCGCGTCCTGAACCGCCTCCACGAAGGCGCCCGGCTCGGTCAGGAACGCCTCGCCTGAGCAAAGGTGCTCCAGGGTGATCTGAAGCCCGGTCTCGGCCTGCATGGCCCCGGCCTCGCGGTTCAGCCAGTCGATCAGAGCGTCGCCGGTATGGCTGGGGTTGAAGCGGATGTTCAGCCGCGCCTTCGCCTCGGCCGGAATGATGTTGGTCGCCGGATTGCCGATGTCGATGGTGGTGATTTCGAGGTTCGACGGGGGGAAGTTCTCGTAGCCTTCATCCAGCACGTGGTCGTTCAAACGGGCCATCAGGCGTGCGATCACCGGGGCCGGGTTGGCGGCCCGTTCCGGATAGGCGACGTGGCCCTGTTTGCCGTGGACGGTGATCCAGGTGTTCAGCGAGCCGCGCCGCCCGACCTTGATCATGTCGCCCAGCTGTTGCGACGACGAGGGTTCGCCGACGACGCAGGCGTCGATGACCTCGCCCTCGGCGGCCAGGGCCTCGACCACCCGTTTGGTGCCGTGCAGGGCGGGGCCTTCCTCGTCGCCGGTGATCAGGAAGGAGAGGGAGCCCTCGGGCTCGCGGTCCGCGATGACCTGGGACACGGCCGCGACCCAGGCCGCGATCCCGCCCTTCATGTCCACCGCCCCGCGACCGTACAGGACGCCGTCCTTGACCTCGGCGTTGAAAGGTTGCGACGACCACTGATCCGACGGGCCGGTCGGAACCACATCCGTATGGCCGGCGAAACACAGGTTGGGCGAGGCGGTCCCGCGTCGCGCATACAGGTTCTCGATCCGCGCATGGACGCCTTGCCCGCCTGGTCCCTCGAAGGCCAGGCGACGGCAGGTAAAGCCCAGCGCCGTCAGATGCCGTTCCAGCACATCCATCGCCCCTTCGTCGGCGGGCGTGACGGAGGGAATGCGGATCAGGTCGCGAGTCAGTTCGACAGGATCGATAACGGGAGTTGATGCGCGGCTCATGCGGCTATGCTTTACGGAAATCGTGCGGAGGCGAGAAGGCCCATGCCCAAGATCGACATCGACAGCGCGCCGACGACGAACGGCACCACCTATCCCGAGGAATACGCCGGCCCGTGCAAGCCGCGTCGCCGCTGGCGGCTGGGCGATGC
Source organism: Brevundimonas vesicularis (assembly GCF_044807075.1). Lineage (GTDB taxonomy): Bacteria > Pseudomonadota > Alphaproteobacteria > Caulobacterales > Caulobacteraceae > Brevundimonas > Brevundimonas vesicularis_G. Next base: position 136,995 of record NZ_CP085234.1, on the reverse strand, counting down.
GGCGGGGTTGAGCCAGTTCGGCGTCAACCTGCTGCGCCTGCCCGACGGCGCCTGGTCCAGCCAGCGCCACTGGCACGCCGAAGAGGACGAGTTCGTCATCGTGATCGAGGGCGAGGTGGTGCTGATCGAGGACGATGGCGAGACGGTTCTGCGCGCCGGCGACTGCGCCGGGTTCAAGGCCGGGGTGCCGAACGGCCATAAGCTGGAGAACCGATCCGGCCGCGAGGCGGTTCTGCTGGAAGTCGAGACGCGCAGCCCGACGATCACCCCCGCCGACTATCCCGACATCGACATGGTGCTGCACGCCGGCGTCGACGGCTATTTCCACCGCGACGGCTCGCCCTATCCGACATACCCAAGAAGAACGTGACCACAGAATCCATCGACACCGGCCCCGCCGCCCCGCCCGTTCCGCCGTCTCCGTCATCTGGGGGGCCAGAAGGCCCGTCCAGCCCGTGGGGCATTCGCGACTTCCGCCTGTTGTGGTTCGGCCGCGTGGTGGCGGTGCTGGCGATCCAGATCCAGTCGTCGGCCCTGTTGTGGCAGGTCTATGAGATCGCCCGGCGCGATCATCCGATCGCGGAGGCCAGCCTGTATCTGGGGCTGGTGGGGCTGTGTCAGTTCCTGCCGCTGCTGGCCTTCACCCTGCCCGCCGGGGCGATGGCGGATCGGCGCGACCGCAAGCGCACGGTGTGGATCTCCATCCTGGTCGAGGCGGCCTGCGCGGGATCGTTCCTGGCCATGGCCCTGCATGGCAACCCGCCGCTGTGGGGGCTGTTGGCGGTCGCGGCCCTGTTCGGCGCGGCGCGAGCGTTTCTGGCGCCGGCCAGCCAGGCCTTCCTGCCGATGGTGGTGGGTCGAAAGGCCCTGCCGCCCGCCATCGCGGCCCAGTCCATCGCGTTTCAGACCGGCGCCATCGCCGGCCCGGCCCTGGGCGGGGTGATCGTGGGGGTGAACGTGCCCCTGGCCTATGCGGTGTCGCTGGGCATGTTCCTGCTGGCCGTCGCGGCCTTCATCCTGATCCGCACCAGCGGGAGACCTGCGCCCCAGGCCAATCCGCTGTCGCCGGTGGATTCGGTCAAGGAGGGGCTGGCCTATGTCTGGAAGACCAAGATCGTGCTGGGCGCCATCTCACTGGATCTGGTGGTGGTGCTGCTGGCGGGCGTGGCCCTGCTGACGCCGATCTTCGCGCGCGACATCCTGCATGTCGGACCGCAAGGGTTCGGCCTGCTGCGGGCGTCGTTCGGCGTGGGGGCCATGGTCATGGCCATCTATCTGAGCCGCTATCCGATCCGTCAGAACGGCGGGCGCTGGATGTTCGCGGCGGTGGCGGTGTTCGGCCTGTGCACCATCACCTTCGGCCTGTCGCGCATCGTCTGGCTGTCGGGCCTGGCGCTGTTCATCGGCGGGGCGGCGGACATGATCAGCGTCAATGTGCGCCAGACCCTGATCCAGCTGGCGACGCCCGATCACATGCGTGGGCGGGTGTCGTCGGTGTCCATGCTGTTCATCGGCGCCTCGAACGAACTGGGCGAGGCCTATTCCGGCGTCATGGTCCGGCTGCTGGGCGCGGTCGGGGCGGCGGTGTTCGGCGGGTTCGGCGCCCTGGCCGCGACCGGGGCCTGGGCGACGATGTTCCCGGGGCTGAGGAAGGCGGACAAGCTGACCTGAGTGGGAGTGAGCGAGGGGTGCTAGTGAGCGAGAAGTGAACCGAGGCCGAGAACGCCGCACCGCTCTTCGCTCACCTCTTGCTCACTAGCACCCCTCGCTCACCGCAATCACCACGCCTTGAAGTGCTTCGACAGCTTCAGGCCCTGGTTCTGATAGTGGCTGCCGCTTTCGCCATACAGGCGGCTGGGGCGTTCGGTCAGGGGCTCGTAAACCAGGCGGGCGACGATTTGGCCGTGTTCCAGCAGGAACGGCGTGTCGTGGGTGCGGACTTCCAGCACGCCTTTCGAGCCTGCGCCGTGCGCCTCGTCGGTGCCGAAGCCGGGGTCGAAGAAGCCGGCGTAGTGGACGCGAAACTCGCCGACCGACGGATCGATCGGAGTCATCTCGGCGGCCTGGTCAACCGGGATTTCGACGTCGTCGGACGAGGCCAGGATGTAGAACTCGCCCGGATCCAGCAGCAGTTCGCCACGGCGTAGGCTCAGCGGCTCCCAGAAGTCGCGCGGGTCGTGGCCGTCGATGTGGTCCAGATCGACCACGCCCGCATGGCGACGCCCGCGGAAGCCGACGATGTCGCCGCCCTGCAGATCGACGCCGACCGAGCGGGTCTCCAGCTTGGGCGGATCGCCGGCCTTCAGCCGCAGCTGGTTCAGGCGCGTGCCGGGACGGACCAGGATGGAGAAGGTCTGGGGCGCGACCTCCATATAGAGTGGTCCGTCATAGCCTTCGGCGACGTCATCGAAGCTGGCGCCCTGATCGGTCAGCAGGCGCACGAAGACATCAACGCGGCCGGTCGAGCTTTTCGGATTGGCGCGGGCGATCAGGCCCTGGGGCAGTTTCAGCCGCTCCTGAAGGCGCACTATATAGACGCAGCCCTTTTCCAGCACGACGCCCGCCTCGGTGATCTCGATGGCGTGCATGGCCACGTCGGCGATGCGGTCCTCGACCTTGCGCCGGCCGGGGAGGAAGGAGGCGCGCACGCGCCAGGCCTGATCCGACAGCCGCAGGTCCAGGCTGGCCGGCTGGACCTGGTCGTGGTCGAAGGGCGTGTCGGACGTGACGGCGCCGGCGGCGATCAACGTCTCGATCGACTGGGCGGGCAGGATGCCGGGACGGGGCGCTTGGAAGGAGCTCATGGCGTCTGTCTCACACGGTTTTCACGACTTGTCTCCAAGTCGCGCTTGCAGCCCGCGCGCGGCGGGGCGAGCATATAGCCCATGCACGATGGTCCTGCCTATACCGCCGAGACGAACGGCATCCTGATCCGGGTGCGCCCCAGCTATCTGGCGGGCCAGTCCGATCCAGACGAAGGCCGCTGGGTCTGGGCCTACCAGATCGAGATCGTGAACCTGACGGGTTCGACGGTGCAGCTGATGGCGCGTCGCTGGACCATCACCGACGGCTGCGGCCATGTCGAAGAGGTGCGCGGTCCCGGCGTCGTCGGCGAACAGCCGGTGATCGAGCCGGGCGGCAGCTACGCCTACGCCTCGGGCTGTCCGCTGGGCACCGACAGCGGTTCGATGGTCGGCGCCTATTATATGACGGATGCGGACGGGCGCAGTTTCGAGGCGGAGATCCCGGCCTTTTCGCTGGATACGCCCGATGCGCGGCGGGTGTTAAACTAACGGCAGGTTTGAGGTGTCCTCAACCTATAGGGGTTGAGAGGCTGCGCAGGGATGTTACCGTGTCGGCCACGCCTTGATCGATGCGGGGAAGCGGCATGATCAGACAAGATGTCTTCGCCCTAATCTCTGCGGCGCTGGTTGGCGGCGTGGCGGTCTTTTACGCGAGCCTCTCTGAGACGTCGTTTTTTCCCGCGTCGTTGCAGACCACCCTGGGTGCCTGTCCCGGAAACGAGTATTATCCCGCTCATCGGCGGCCCATCCTTGGACCTGAGGAGGCATCTTGGTTCGGGAGCCAACTGTTGGCTCTGCACGAGCCGTCGCTCTCTCGGGAGACTGGCGACGGGAAACTGGCGGTTCGCGTCTTGGTCTCGGGTGATGTGTCGATTGCCGCCGTCAGGGTCTATGAGGCCGGGGATGGCCGGTATCATCTGTGGGGCAAATGGTTACGCCCGTGTGCAGAGGCGGAGGGATGCGTCATCGAGAAGGTCTTGACGCCAGAGGAACAGGCGCGGGTTAAGGCCGCCATCGAGCCACTTTCGCTTGTTCCGTCCTACGGTTGCGACGGTCCCGTCGACAGCTCCAGCATCATTATGGAATTGAGCTACGCGAACACCTACCGGCTCTGGTCTCAGCGGATGTTGCCGCATGGCGATGTGGGTTCTGCCAGCGTCCTTTTGCTTGAGTTGGCGGATTGGCCGCTGGCCGAAGAAAATCGCGCGGCCATCTCGGAGCCGTAACGGAAAGCGGATGGGGCTGCGTCAACCCGGATGAACCGCAGCCCCGCCCCCTGAAATCTCGCCGGCCGCTTGCGCAGGCCGGCGAGGGGGGAGTCGGCTCCATAAGGAGCATCTGTGTCAGGATCGTGAGACCCCGCGCGAAGCGCCGCGCTCAAGTAGCGCGAAGCGCGATAGCGCCCTTAAATATACCTACGCAGGCTGCGGGCCAGGTCGGAACCGCTTTCCTTGGAACCGCGACGAACTTGCGGCTGGTAGGCGACACGGGCGTGTTCGACGCAATAGACGCCTTCCGACGAGCGGCGGCCGCAGAAGCTGAACTCGCGCGACGACGGGTCGCCGATCGGCCATTTGCACATGTGGGCGCCCAGCGTCATCACGGTCGCCGTGCCCGGCAGGTCCGGGATCGGGGCGGGGACGGGCGCGGCGGGTTCGACCGGCTTGGGCTGGACGGCTTCCAGACGGCGCGGGGCCGAAGGTTGCTGCGCCGGTGCGGCCGGCGCCGGGCGCGGACGCGCGGTGCGGAAGGTCGCGGCGACGGTGCGCGCCGGTTGCGACGGGGCGGCCCGGCCCGACAGGCCCAGACGGTGCACCTTGCCGATCACGGCGTTGCGGGTGACCCCGCCGCCCAGTTGTTTGGCGATCTGGCTCGCGGACTGGCCCTCAAGCCAGAGCTTCTTTAGCGCGCCTACGCGGTCGTCGGTCCAGCCTGCGGTCATGCCACCCTCCAGCGAGTTTGGATTCAATATCTAGGTCCAGGCTCCCCCTCCGGGGTCTTGACCTACAACTAATCGTAAACCAGCCGTTAAGAGACGCAAGATGTGCGAATCATCCTGTCCACAGAAACCAGATATTGAATCATCGTTAAGGTTAAGGCGGCGCCGTCGTTTTCGGGACGATCTCGCCTGATCTCTTGCGAAGCGCGGCGGTCGAGCGCATCTGGCGGGCCATGACCGATACGCCAGATCTGATCTCCACCCGGCCTGCTGGCCTGCCGCAGCCGCGTCGCTATCCGGGGATCAACTGGATCGGGGTGCAGACTCTGTATCTGCGCGAGGTGCGTCGCTTCTGGAAGGTGGGCGCCCAGACGGTGGCGGCGCCGGTGGTCACGACGCTGCTCTATATGCTGGTGTTCGTGGTGGCGCTTCAGAACGCGCGGCCGCCGCTGCACGGCACGCCGTTCGCCCTGTTCGTCGCGCCCGGCCTGATCATGATGGCCATGTTGAACAACGCCTTCGCCAACGCCTCGTCCAGCCTGATCCAAGCCAAGATCATGGGTACCGCGACCGACTTCCTGACCCCGCCGCTCAGCCCGCTTGAGCTGACGCTGGGCTTTACGCTGGGCGCCGCGACGCGTGGGCTGGCGGTCGGTCTGGTGACGGCGATCTGCGTGCTGCCGTTCGCGCCGCTGGGCGTCGCCAACATCTTCGCCATCGTCTGGTTCGCCCTCGCCGCCTGTTTCATCATGGGCATGACCGGGGCGTTGGCGGGGTTGTGGAGCGAGAAGTTCGACCACCTGTCGGCGGTCCAGAACTTCATCGTCATGCCGATGACCTTCCTGTCGGGGACCTTCTATCTGGTCGAGAACCTGCCCGAGCCGTTCCGGGCGCTGAGCCGCTACAACCCCTTCTTCTATCTGATCGACGGTTTCCGCTACGGCTTCATCGGCCATGCCGAGAGCAATCTGACGGTCGGCGTCATAGGGTCGGCCGTACTGATGGCCGTCATGGGCGTGGTCTGCTGGCTGGTGTTCCGCTCGGGCTGGCGTCTTAAGAGCTAGATCGCTACCTGTTGCGGATCGCTCCCCCGAGAGGTCCGCTTCATGCTGTTTCGTTCGCTCGTCGCCGCCACGGCCCTGTTCGCCGCCACATCCGCTTTTGGGCCCGCCTTCGCTCAGGAAGCGACGCCCCAGGCCGGCGACCGCCCCGACATCGCCGCCGGCGCCGCCCAGTTCATCAAGCCCACGAACGCCGAGCGGACCCAGGTTCTGGTCAGTTTCCTCACGACGCTGGGCTTCACGCCCGAAATCCAGACCTTCGAGGGCGGCAACCAGGCCACCGGCTCGATGGAAGGCGCCAATGTCGTCGTCACGGTGGGGCAGGGCGACAAGGATATCGTCCTGACCGCCCACTATGACGCGGTGAAGCTGCGCGATGGGACGCTGTCGCAGGGCATCGTCGACAACGTCGGCTCGGTCATGGCGATGATGGAGGCGGCCAAGACGCTGGACATGGCGCTGGAAGGCCAGCCGGTCCCCCACCGCTTCGTCTTCGTCTTCACCGACCAGGAAGAGCTGGGCCTTCTGGGCGCCAAGGCCTTCCTTGAGAAACACGGCAAGGACCGGATCGCCGCCGTCATCAACGCCGATGTCGCCGCCTATGGTCAGACGGTCATGTATGGCGAGAACAATGGCCCGCAATCGGCCTTCGTGCTGGAGACGCTGCGCGGCCTATGCGCCGAACGCGGCTTCGACTGCATGCCCTATCCGACCTATCCGCCCAGCGACGACCGCGCCTTCTCGGCCGCGGGCGTGCCGGTGGTGTCGATGGGCACTCAGGATGCGGTCGGCGCCCACCAGATGTGGCTGGCCTTCAACGGCGGCAAGGACACCGGCCTGAAGGAGGGCTTCGTCCCGCCCGTCTTCCAGCGCATCCACTCGACCGAGGACAAGCTGTCGTATCTGAAGGGCGTCGACGTCGCCCGTTTCGGCCTGTTCATCGCCGACCTGGGCCTGGCGCTGGACAAGAAGCTGGTCGAAATCCAGGCCAAAGACGCGGCCGTCGCCGCTGAAACCGCTCCGGCGGCCCCGGCGACGACGCCCGGCGGCGAGTGACGGCGGTCATCGAGGTTCGCGGCGTCCAGCCGACGCCGAAGGAAGGTCGGGCGGCCGTCAAGGCGTGGCCCGTCGTTCGGCGCTGGGCGAACCTGCCCGTGTTGTTTCTGGGCGGCGCCATGCTGGCGACCATCGCTGTCTGCTTCGGCCTGCCCCTGGAGCGGACCGGCTGGATCGTTGGTCTTCAGCTGGTCGGACTGTATGGCTTTATAGGGCTATCGGTCGTGGCGCATTACAGGGTCATGGCGGCGGCGCGCCGGTCGCCGATCGCGCAGAGGCCAACCGACTGGCGCATCGATGACAGGGGTCTGGCGCTGTCGGGAGCGGATTTCGACACCCGCATCGGCTGGCGCAATCTGGTCGCGGTGGTGGAGGACAAGGATCGCCTGATCTTCGCAGCCTCGCCCAACACCAACTTCATTCTGCCCCTGCGCGTGCTGGAGACGGATCAACGCCAGGCGCTGCGTATCTTGGTCGGCGATGTGCGAGCGCGGGGCGTCCTCGGCGCCGGTGTTGACTAAGACCCTCGCGCGTCCGACAACGCCTGACCGTATTGATCCGGCTCCGTCGCGCTCGCGCCGGGGCCGTCTCGCTTTTGGAGGTCTTGGTCCCGTGTCCACTGAACATCTGATGGGTGTCTACAATCGCGCGCCGCTGGAAGTGGAACGCGGCCGAGGCGCGCGTCTGTGGGCGACCGACGGGACCGAATATCTCGACTGCGTCGCCGGCATCTCGACCAACGGCCTGGGCCACGCCCACCCCGAACTTGTCCAGGCGGTCAAGGATCAGGCCGAGAAGCTGTGGCACGTCTCCAACATCTTCCGCATTCCGGGTCAGGAAGCCCTGGCTGACGCCCTGTGCGAATCCAGCTTCGCCGACGTGGTGTTCTTCACCAACTCGGGCACCGAAGCCGTCGAATGCGCGCTGAAGACGGCGCGCAAATACCACTCGGCCAATGGCGCGCCTGAGCGGATCGACATCTACGGCTTCGACGGCTCGTTCCACGGTCGGACCTATGGCGCGATCAACGCCGCCGCCAACCCCAGCTATACCGAGGGCTTCGGCCCGCCGATGCAGGGCTTCCACCAGCTGAAGTGGGGCGACCACGAGGCGATCAAGGCCGCCATCGCCAACCCCACGACCGCCGCCATCATCGTCGAGCCCGTGCAGGGCGAGGGCGGCTGCCGCGCCATGCCCGAACAATGCCTGCGGGGCCTGCGCGACCTGTGCGACGAACACGGCGTCCTGATCATCTTCGACGAGGTCCAGTGCGGCATGGGCCGGACCGGCAAGCTGTGGGCCCACGAATGGGCGGGCATGGCGCCGGACATCATGGCTGTGGCCAAGGCCCTGGGCGGCGGCTTCCCCATCGGCGCCTGCCTGGCCTCGGCCAAGGCGGCCAAGGGGATGACGGTCGGCGTCCACGGCTCGACCTTCGGCGGCAACCCCCTGGCCATGGCCGTAGGCCAGAAGGCGCTGAGCTTGATCAACAGCCCCGAGACGCTGAACAACGTCAACGAGGTCGCCGGCTATCTGAAGCAGCAGTTCGCCGGCCTTCAGGAACGCTTCCCCGATGTGATCGCCGACGTGCGCGGCAAGGGCCTTCTGATCGGCATCAAGATGGTGCCCAACAATCGCGAGTTCATGGCCCTGGCGCGCGACACGCAGCAGCTGCTGATCGCCGGCGGGGGCGACAACTGCGTGCGCCTGTTGCCGCCGCTGAACCTGACGCTGGACGAGGCCCGCGAAGCCGTGGCCCGTTTCGAAGCGGCCTGCGAGGTCGCCCGCGAAAAGCTGGCGGCCTGATCCTGACATCCGCTCCTCCCCGCGAAAGCGGGGACCCAGCTCTTTCGAGAACGCGGGATCGACGGATGAAACATAGACCGGGCGGCTGTCGCCCACAGCACTAGATCCCCGCCTTCGCGGGGATGAGCGGAGCTAGACATATGGTCCGGCACTTCCTCGATATCCACCGGCTGGACGCGGCGGACCTGCGCGCCATCCTGGACGACGCCCATGCCCGCAAGGCCGCCCGCAAGGGCTGGCCCCAGGGGCGCGCCGACGCCGATGCCCCGGGCAAGGACCGCGTTCTGGCGATGATCTTCGAGAAGAACTCGACCCGCACGCGGTTCAGCTTCGACGCGGCGATCCGCCAGTTGGGCGGCTCGTCCATCATCGCCACGGCCTCGGACATGCAGCTGGGGCGCGGCGAGCCGGTGGAGGACACCGCCCGCGTGCTGTCGCGCATGGTCGATGCCGTGATGATCCGCGCCAACGATCACGAGGATGTCGAGCGGTTCGCCCGCGTTTCGACCGTGCCGGTGATCAACGGCCTGACCGATCGGTCTCACCCGTGCCAGATCCTGGCCGATCTGCAGACGATCGAGGAGCATCGCGGGCCGATCGCCGGCAAGACGATCGCCTGGATCGGCGACGGCAACAACGTCTGCCACAGCTTCATGCACGCGGCGCCCAAGTTCGGCTTCCATCTGAACGTCGCCTGCCCGGCGGAATACCATCCCGACCTGCGCGATCTGGCCAAGGGCGGCGACGCCGTCACCCTGACCAGCGATCCGCGCGAGGCGGTCAAGGGCGCCGACGTCGTCGTCACCGACACCTGGGTGTCCATGGGGGATCAGGACTATGAGGCGCGGCTTTCGGCGTTCGAACATTACGGCGTCGACGAAGCCCTGATGGATCTCGCCGATCCCGAAGCGGTCTTCCTGCATTGCCTTCCCGCCCATCGTGGCGAGGAAGTCACCGACGCCGTCATCGACGGGCCGCGCTCTCTGGTCTGGGACGAAGCCGAAAACCGTATCCACGCCCAAAAGGCGGTTCTGGCCTGGTGCTTCGGGGGATGACGTTGGATGACTGGAAGGCGATGTCGACCGCGTCGCGCTTCTGGTTTGTCGTTGTAATGCTGCTGGCTGTTTCGGTTGGCGCCTTCGCGCTCTTCACCGCGGCGGCGCCGACGCTTGATCCCGGCAAGTTCTCGTATGAAGCCGTTACCGTTGAAGGTCGCGTCAGCATATCGTCTTACAAGGCGCTGTCGGTGCTCGTGATCACCGACGGAGAGGGCCGTAATCATGCGTCGCGATGCAACCCTTACGCTCGTGACCAGGCCTGCGTTGATTTGGCGCTGGTCAGAGGGCTGCGCCAAGGCCAGCAGGTCAATGTCGGACTTATAAGAGCCAAGTTCTGGCCGTTAGCCGAAGACGCGGTCGTCCGCTTGGCCTCGAACGATCATGTCTTTCTGGAGTGTGCTGATCGGCTCGATGCGTTGGGAGTGGACCGCTCGCGAATATCCGGGGTCGAGCGTATAGCCGGCTGCTGACAGTCAAAAGCCGGGGATCGCTCCCCGGCCTTTTCAGATCGCCACGGATCAGTGATCAGTCGCCTACAGTTTCACGTCCGACACGCCGCCGACGTCGGGCGTCGATTTGGTCAGATTGGCCTTGAGGACTTCGTAGCCGAAGCCGAGCGCGCCCTTGTCGGACACCCAGACGCGGCCGTCGTCGGCGTCGAAGCGGATCAGGGTCAGATGGGCGTCGTCCTTGCCGTCCGGGTACCAGGCGGCGACGACGGGGTTCCAGTATTTGTCGATGCGGCTGCGGTCCTGATCGATGGCCAGGCGGCCGTGGATGCAGGCCTGAACCTTGCCGTCCTTGGCCTGATAGCAGAACATGCCGTTCTGGCCGCCGCCGGCGACGTCACGGGCGAAATCGGTGTCGTCGCGGGTGAAGAACCAGATGGTCCCCGTCTCATCCTCGCCGAAACCGGTCATGGGTTGGTGGTGATAGCCGGGGCGATCGATGCCCAGCATGCCGGTGTTGGACTCCTTCAGGCTCTTCCAGAATTCCTTCTCGGCCTCGGCGGGGGTCAGTTTGTCGGACACGCGGTCTCTCCTTGAGTGGTTCGCAAGGTTCAACCGACCGGCCCCAATCGGGTTCCCGCCTCTAGGCGCCGGGTATCCAGGGCGCACGCTCGGCGCCGAATATCGTCGCCAGGTGGATCAGCAGCAGCATGGCGATCGCCGCCGCGCCGACCATCAGGAACCGCCACGGCATCAGGCGCGGTCCCTTGAACGGATCTGGCGGCCGGGCGCCGCGCCATCCGCAAAAGACCATGACGGCGAGGGCGACGCCCAGCAGGACGAGGGTGGTGGTCAGGCTCATGCGCCGCAGGTGGCGAAAGCCGCGCCGCTTGGCAAGCGAACCCTTGCCGGGAGGTTAATCTTCATGCCGCGTTAACCGAGATGATTCACAAATCCGGCGATCTGGCGCGATGTCCACAGGCTCGGAATATCGCGGCTAGATATTGCGGTTAACCATCAGTTTACACCCTCGATATTGACGGTATAGCCTTCGTCGCATGGGCCGGGAGACGAATCAGTGAGCGCTGCAGCGCCGTGGAGCGTTAAGGGAATCGATCCCAAAGCACGCGAGGTCGCCAAGGATCTGGCGCGCCGGTCCGGCATGACGCTGGGCGAATGGCTCAACTCCATGATCATGGAAGACGAGGAGGAGGGCTACGCCACCCTGCCGCGTCGCTCCCAGGCCGCCGAATACGAACGCCGCAACCGCAGCCGCCGTCTGGACGACGCCTATGAGGTTGAAGACAGCCAGCAGCGGATCAGCGCCTCCATCGATGTGATCGCCGCGCGGCTGGAAGCCGCCGAACGCCGCTCGACCGTCGCGATCCAGGGCGTGGATCAGGCCGTTGCGGGCCTGATGCGCCGGCTGGACGGCCAGGAGGCCGAGGCGCAAGGAGCCGCCCGCCGCATCGACGACATCGCCGAGGAGCTGCGCGAAGGGCATCGCCGCCTGCGCGCCTTTGAGCGCGACACCGGCCCTTCGACCCAGGAAGCCTTCGGCAAGATCGAGACCTCCCTGGGCGCCCTGACCGGGCGCCTGTACGACATCGAGGAACGCCAACGTCTGGGCGTCAGCGATCTGCGCGAGCGGATGGAGGCGGTCGAGAAGGCCGCCGGCCCCGGCGTCGGCACGGACATGCTGGCCCAGGTCAGCGCGCGTCTGGACGAGGCCCAGAACCGCACGACCGAAGCCCTGAAGACGCTGGAACGCTCGTTCGCCGCGCTGGACCAGCGGATGCGGACGGCCGAGAGCCGCGTCGAGCCGGAAGGCGCGCGCGACCTGGCCCGTTTCGAGAAACTGGCCGAAAGCCTGTCGCGTCAGATCGACAACAATCGCGCCGAGATGATGCAGCGTCTGGACGCCGCCGAAACCGGCGCGCGGATCGACCGCATCGAACGCGCCGTTCAGGCCGTCGGCGATCAATTGAAGGCGTCCGAAGAGAAGGGCGCCATCGGCCTTGAGGCCATGGGCCGCGAGGTCCTGCGCATCGCCCGCAATCTGAATGCGCGGGTCAAGAAGGTCGAGACGGACAACGACGGTCGCACCGACGCCGTCGCCCGCGCCGCCGCCGACGTCGTCAGCCAGACCATCGAAACCGAAGTCGCCCGCCGCGCCGCGCGTCTGGACCAGGAGTTCGCCCGCCACGTTGACCGCGTCGATCAACGCCTGACCGCCAGCGACGATCGCCACGCCATCGCCCTGGAGAAGCTTGGCGGCGAGATCACCCGCATCTCGGACCAGCTGAGCGATCGCATCGCCCAGTCCGAGCGCCGCTCGCAGCAGGCGCTGGAAGACATCGGCCGACGCCTGTCGGAAAGCTCGGACAAGATCGAGCAGCGCTACGACCGCGCGTCCGGCGAACTGGCCGAGCGGATGCGTCTCAGCGAAGAGCGCACCGCCCGTCTGCTGGCCGAGGCCCGCGAAAGCATCGACGCCCGCGCGCCGACGCCGATCCGCGACAAGCCGCTGGACAATGAGCCGGCGTGGACCCCGGCGCGACAGGTGCTGGAACGCGCCGCTTCGGCGACGATACAGGCGCCGATCCAGTCCGCATCCATCGAAGGCGACTGGCGCGCCGCCGCCTTCCCCGATGAGACCTTCACCGACCAGGACGCCTGGTCCAGCGATCCGGTGACGCCCGAAGTCGCGACCGCTGCGCCCTTCCCGTCGTCGCCCGTCGCCCAGACCGAGGCCGAGCCCGCCGAGGCGCTGGCTGACGACATGCCGATGCGCCAGGTCGATCCCGACGGCGTCGAACCCATCATCCAGCCCTTCAGCGGTTTCGGCGGCGCCGACGTCGAGGACGCGCTGGAGGCGACGTCGCCGGGCTTCTCGACCGCACCGACCGAAAAGCGCAGCGCCGCCGTCCTGGATGCGGACGACGATGATTTCGGCGGCGAGACCGAGTTCGTGGATCCGCGCCGGCTGCGCTCCAGCATGGAAGCCGCCGCCGCCGCCGGCCGCGCCGCCTCGACCCGCAGCACCATCGACGCCGCCCGTGCTGCGATCACCGCGCCGGCCGAGCCAGAACCTGCGCCCCGGTCGGGCTTCGGCCTGAAGCGCGGCGGCAAGTCCAAGCTGCAGGAACGGCTGGACCGGCAGGCGTCCAAAGACGGATCGACGGTCAAGAAGACCTTTCTGGCTTCGGTCACGGCGGTCGCCCTGACCGGGGGCGTCTATGGCTATCTGTCCCTGACCGACGGCGGCGCCCCGGACTTCGAGATGCCCAGCTTCGGCCGCGGCTCGACGACAAACGGCGCCGTGCCTCTGGCCGCGTCGGCGGTGACGCCGACCGGCCCGAAAGCGACCTTCGACATCGGCGGCCCCGGCGCGGCGGATTATGAGGCGGCGATCGGCAAGCTGGAGGCCGGCGACAACTCTGGCCTGGACGGCATGAAGCGCGCCGCCAACCTGGGTTACGCCCCCGCCCAGACCTATCTGGGTCAGCTGTATCTGGATGGCGCCAACGGCGTGCCTGCCGATCCGGTCCAAAGCCGTCAGTGGGGCCGTCGCGCTGCCGAGGGCGGCGATCCGCGCGGGATGCATCTGTATGGGATGCAGCTTTATGAAGGCGACGGCGGCGCGACCAATCAGGCCGAGGCCCTGACCTGGCTGCTGAACGCGGCCGAGCGCGGCCTGCCGGACAGCCAGTACAATGTCGCGCGCATCTATGAGACCGGCGCCGACGGCGTGGCCAAGAATCCGACCGAAGCGCTGAAGTGGTACATGATCGCCGCGCGCGGCGGGGATGCGGAGGCTCAGGCCGCCGTGACGCGTCTACGCCCGACGGCCAGCGCCACGGTCCAGCGCGCGGCCCGCACCGCCGCCGACGCCTTCGTGGCCCAGTCGCAGGGTCAGTCGCAGGCCCAAGCCCAGGCGACAGGCTAGATTCCCAGGCGCCGGGCGGCTATCGGTCGCCCGGTCGTCCCCGACCTCGCCCGCCTGACGGCGATTCTTGTGTCCGCTCCAGCCGAAGGCGCGTCCTTTGGACATCTATCTGCCGATCGCCGAGGTTTCGGTGAACTGGCCGACCCTGGTGATCCTGGGGGCGGTGGTCGGGTTCGTGTCCGGCCTGTTCGGCATCGGCGGCGGCTTCCTGATGGCGCCGATCCTGGTCTTCCTGGGCATCCCGCCGACCGTCGCCGTCGCCAGCCAGGCCAGCCATGTCGTGGCTTCCTCGACGTCGGGCGTCATCCGCTATGCCGGGGCGGGTTCGGTCGATTTCAAGATGGGGTCAGTGATGGCGGCCGGCGGCGCGGCCGGCGCCCTGGCGGGGGTCGAGCTGTTTCGCTACCTGCGCTTGCTGGGCCAGGCCGATCTGGTCGTGGCCCTGTCCTATCTCGTCTTTCTGGGCGCCATCGGCATTCTGATGCTGAACGAAAGCCTGACTGAAATCCTGCGCCGCCGCCGGGGGCTGCCCGCGCCGCACAAGCAGCGTCGGCGGCCGATGTGGCTGTATGGCCTGCCGCTGAAGATGAAGTTCCCGAAGTCGGGCCTCTATATCAGCGCCCTGCCGCCGTTCGGCCTGGGCGTCTTTGCGGGCGTCCTCTCGGCCATCATGGGGGTGGGCGGCGGCTTCATCCTGGTGCCGGCCATGCTCTATATCCTGCGCATGCGGGCGGGCGCGGTGGTGGGCACCAGCCTGTTTCAGATCATCATCACCACCGCCATCACCACCATTCTTCAGGCCGGGCGTAACCAGACGGTCGACATCGTCCTGTCCACCATCCTGCTGCTGGGCGGCGTCGTCGGCGCCCAGATCGGCGCGCGGTTCGCTGGGCGGTTCCGCGCCGAGGAGCTGCGGGCGGCGCTGGGCCTGATCGTGCTGCTGGTCGGGATCCAGATGGGGCTGGATCTGTTCGTGCGGCCCAACGACATCTTCATGATCGCGCCGGGAATCGCCGACTGATGCAGGCGCTTCCTCCCCCTCCGCCCGCTGTCGCGGCCCCGCCGCTCGATCGGTCCGAAGCGACGACCGGCGACCTGCGCGTCGCCGCCGCCCTGACCGACGCCCAGGTCCGGGTCGATAGCAGTTTCCGGGGCGCGTCCATCGTCCTGTACGGCGCGGTGTTCAATCCGACGCCTGAACCTGCGGACGTCGTGGTCGTGGTGCGGGGGCCGGACGCGCCGATCCGCCTGGTCAAGAAGACGCGCACCTCGGGTGTCTGGCTGAACAGCCGGCCCGTGCTGTTCGAGGGGGCGCCCGGCTTCTACATGACCGCCTCGACCCGCCCGCTCAGCGACATCGCGGACTTCGGCCAGCTGCGGCGACTGGGCGTCGGCGTCGATCACCTGCGCATCGACGCGCCCGAGGAAAGCCGCACCGTCACCCGTTACGGCGTGCGCGACGTGGTGGTGAGCCGTCTGGGCGACGACTATCTGGACTGGCGTCGCGCGGTGATCCGGCTGAAGGAAGCCGCCGCCCTCTACGATACCGATTCCGAAGGGGTGGAGTTCGTCGACCGGGGCCTGTTCCGCGCCGAGGTCAAGCTGCCGACCGTGGCGCCCACCGGCAAATACTACGCCGAGGTCTGGCTGTTTCAGGACGGCGAGCCGCAGTCGGTGTCGAACCTGACCCTGACGGTCGAGAAGGTCGGGCTGGAGCGCGACATCTATGAGTTCGCCCACCGTCGACCGTGGCTGTACGGCGTGCTGTGCGTCGTGCTGGCCGCCCTGACCGGCTACGGCGCCTCGCGCATCTTCAGCCGCCGGAGCTGAAGCCCAGATCGCCGCGCAGGGCCTCGGCCGTCAATCCGCCGGCCCTCAGCTCGGCCAGGGTGATCGATCGATCGCGCTTGGCGTAGCGCCGCCCGTCCGGCCCTGTCAGCAAGGCGTGATGAAGATAGGTCGGCGCCGGCCAGCCCAGCAGGGTCTGGATCAGCCGCTGCACATGGGTCGCCTCGAACAGGTCCTGACCCCGGATCACATGGGTGATCCCCTGCAAGGCGTCGTCATACGTCACCGCCAGATGATAGGCGACGCCCGTATCCTTGCGCGCCAGAACGACATCGCCCGCCGCCTCGGGATCGACGGCGATGACGCCGGTTTCGCCGTTCGGACCCTCGCCCTCCTCGACGAAACTCAGGTTGTTCCAGGTCGCCTCGCCCAAGGCCTCCCGCGCCCGATCCAGCGACAGCCGCCAGGCGAATGGCGCGCCCGAGGCCAGCAGATGCGCCTCCTCCTCCGCTGAATGCGGACCGGGCCTCGCTGCCTCCATCGTCCCGTGCGGCGCCTCGCCGATGGCGCTCAGGATCTCCTTGCGCGTGCGGAAACACCGATAGAGCAGGCCGCGCGCCCGCAGAATTTCGATCACGGCGGCGTAGTCGCCCAGATGATCGGACTGGCGCCGGACCGGCGTCTCCCAGTCCAGGCCTAGCCAGGCAAGGTCCTCCAGAATGCCCGCCTCGTGTTCCGGCCGGCATCGCGTCGGATCGATATCCTCGATGCGCAGCACGAACCGCCCGCCCGCCGCCTTCGCCGCCGTCCAGGCGGTCAGGGCCGAAAAAGCGTGGCCCTTGTGCAGACGGCCGGTAGGCGAGGGGGCGAAGCGGGTTGTGAACACAGCTTCAGTCTTCGTCCGGCGACAGCAGATGCGTCCAGTCGCGCGCCGCATGAAGGATTCGCACGACTTCCACGTCGCCGGTCACGCGATAGAAGATCAGATAGCTGCCTTCGGCGCGTTTCCGCAGATCGGCGACCCCGGCCTCTGGATAGCGTCGAGGATTTTGACCGAGGGTTTCGCAGCGTTCGAGAAGCGTCCTGACCAGTTTGCGGGCTGCGTTTGGGCTGTCCGACTCCACATGGCTCTCGATGGCGATCAGATCGCGCAAGGCGGCGTGGGTGACCCGAACTCTCATTCGCCTTCGGCAGCCCACCGCGCTTCGAACTCGGCGCGGACATCTTCAAGCGGCTTCGTCCGTCCGCCATCAGCGTCGGCGACGCCCTCTTCCAGCTTGCCGAGCAGAGCTGCTAGCCGAGCCTCGTGCTCCTGCACCAGTCTGACGCCGGTGCGCAGGACCTCGCTCTTGGAGCCGTAGCGACCGTCGCGGACCAGACGGTCCACTACCTGTTCCAAAGCTCCAAGTTCGACGGTCATGGTCATTGCGATGTCCTAAATCTACGCGCCAATAATAGTTATTAGGGCCCGATGTCGCCAGCCGAAATCCGCCAAGGCCTCCATTCCCTTGAAGGCCGCCTCGCGCCATAGGTAGCCGATGCCGTTCGCACCCACGCCCGATGACATCGCCACCGCGCGCCAGGCGCTGGTCGCCGCCGATCCGGCGCTCGGGCGCGTGGACGCCCAGACGCCGCCGCTGGAGTGGCGGTTGAGAGTGGGCGGGTTCGAAGGCTTGTTTCGCATGATCGTGGAGCAACAGGTGTCGGTGGCCTCGGCCGCTTCGGTGTGGGCGCGGCTGCGTGAAGGCATGGGCGGCATCACGCCCGAGCTGTTGCTGGCGCACGATCTGGATCAGTTGCGCGGCATGGGCCTGTCGAGACAGAAGGCGACCTATGGTCAGGGGATTGCGCGGGCGCAGATCGCGGGCGAGATCGATCTGGAGCATCTGGCCAACCTGGATGACGAGGCGGCGATCGCTTCCCTGACGGCGCTGAAAGGCGTGGGCCTGTGGACGGCCGAGGCCTATCTGATGATGTGCGAGGGGCGGCTGGATGTCTTCCCCGGCGGGGACGTGGCCTTGCAGGAGGCGATCCGCTGGGCGGACGGCGCAGAGGTGCGGCCCGATCAGAAGGGCGCCTATGCCCGCGCCGAAATCTGGCGGCCCTATCGTGCGGTCGCCACCCACCTGCTGTGGGCCTGGTACACGGGCGTGAAGCGCGGCGAGATCGCGCTGGATGGGCCGGCATGACCCCGCTCGATCCCGCTCTGACCGAACCGCTGCGCAATCCGCAGACCGTGCTGACCGCGCTGGATTTCGCCGGCGTGGCGGTCTTTGCCGCCACCGGCGCCTTGGCTGCCGCGCGCGAGAAGCACGATGTGGTCACCTTCGCCTTCTTCGGCGCCATCACCGGCGTGGGCGGCGGGACGCTGCGCGACCTGCTGCTTGGCCTGCCGGTCTTCTGGGTGCAGGACTGGCGCTATCTGGCGGTCTGCCTTTTCGCCTCCACTGCCCTGTGGCTGGTGGGGCAGCGCGACTGGCGGTTTCGCGCCCTGCTGTGGCTGGATGCCGTGGGTCTTGCGGCCTATGGCGTCATGGGGGCGGCAAAGGCCGAGGCGGCCGGGGCGCCGGCATTGATCTGCATCGTCATGGGCACGCTGACGGCCTGTTTCGGCGGGGTGGTGCGCGACACCCTGGCGGGCCAGCCGTCGATCCTGCTGCGGCGAGAGATCAACGTCACGGCCGCGATCCTGGCGGCGACGGTCTATATGGTGCTGCGGGCGCCGGGCGTAGGCGTCTGGCCCGCCGCTATCGTCGCGGCGCTGTCCGGCTTCCTGCTGCGCGCGGCGGCGCTGCGCTGGGGCTGGACCCTGCCGGGGTTTCCGACCCACGCGCGCGGGGTCTGAGGCAGGACGTCACGAAAACGCTGCACACTGGTCATGGCGATGAGCGGGAATCAGGGTTAGGTTAAGTCGACAAGACCAAGGCCAAGACTAGGGAAGGAGACGTGTCCTCACCTTTGTCGCCTCAAAATCCCCCCGTCTGAGCGGGAGGGCCTGATGCAGGTTCTCCATCGACCGCCCTCCGGTTTTCCCGCGTTGGTGTTGAACGCCGACTTCCGGCCGCTGTCCTATTATCCGCTGTCGCTGTGGCCGTGGGAGGAGGCGGTCAAGGCGGTCTATCAGGACCGCGTGGACGTGGTGTCCCTGTATGATAAGGTTGTCCGCTCGCCGTCGATGGAGATGCAGCTTCCCAGCGTGATCGCGCTGCGCAGCTATGTGGATCAGGACCGCAGCCCCGCCTTCACCCGCTTCAACGTCTTTCTGCGTGACGGCTTCGCCTGCCAGTACTGCGGTCAGTCGGCTGAACTGACGTTCGACCACGTCATCCCGCGCTCACAGGGCGGACGTACGACCTGGGACAATATCGTCGCAGCCTGCAGCCCCTGCAATCTGGCCAAGGGCGGGCGAACGCCGCGCCAGGCGATGATGCCGATCCGCCGCGAACCCTATCGCCCCAACGCCTGGCAGCTTCAGGACGCCGGCCGACGCTTCCCGCCGCACTATCTGCACCAGAGCTGGCTGGACTATCTTTATTGGGACATAGAGCTCGAACCTTAGGGCTCTTTTCAGTTGCTCGAAATGGCTCAAACACCCTTGTGGTGGGCAGGTTCAGGGTTGGTTCTTTTGCCGCTGATTTCTCGATTATCCTCTGAAATCCTCCAGGCTGGTGACCATGTGGTGACCAAAACCGGGACCAGAAACCGGCCCCCGCGTGGGTCTAAGGAGAGATCCAATGACTCAGAACCCCAGGTCTGGAAAGATCACCAAACGTCTGGTCGACGCCCTGACATCTGAAGGGCGCGCTTCACCGTTTGGGACACGCAGCTCAAGGGTTTCGGGGTGCGCGTCGCCGTCAGCGACACCAAAACCTTCGTCGTCCGATACCGCACGCTCGGCGGCGCCGACCGCCTCCTTCACATCGCTCGCCATGGTGTCGTGACTGCGGAAGAAGCCCGCGAAAGGGCGGCTGCTGTGCTGGCCGAAGTCGCGTCAGGTGGTGACCCCCAGGTGACCAAGTCGAACGGCGGGAAGAACTGACGATGTCGGAGCGCTGCGACCTCTACATGAAGGAGGGCGTGACGATGAAGAAGGCAACGACCCTGCGGATCGGCCGCATCCGCATCGCTCGCCACATCAAGCCTCGCCTGGGCAGGATGAAGGTCACCGACATCGGCCGAGCGGACATCGAGCGGCTGATGGTCGACGTCGGATCGGGTCGTATTCGGGGAGAGGCGACGCCGCACACGCGCGGCGGCATTCATGCGGCCTCGCGGGTGGTGTCCCGGGTTCCTGTCATTGCGGCGGTGGGAATAGAGGGCTTTTTCCCCAGGATGCGCCTCTTCAAAGGCTCTAGGCAGGGTGCGAACGTTGTAACTTTCCCCTTGCGGCGTGACGCGCAACGAGGGGACGATCGTGGTCCTGTCGATCTGACCCACGGTTCCCCTGGTCAACTGCGCGCGGCCGAAACTTGGGGCTCGCGCGCCTTGGGATCCCTAGGCCTCGATCTCGTGCGGCCGCGTTCAGACCGGCGCTCGCCTGGATTCAGAACGTCGGGAGAAGGGCCATGGAGCCCAGGGCTTCAGGTCGACAGGGCTCGCCGGCGATCAACGACGCGGCGACGGAAAGGTCGTCGTTGAGAATGACGAGGTTGGCTCGACGCGACGTCGCGATTTCGCCCTGATCGTCGAGTCTCAGGAACTGCGCCGGCCAACGGGTCGCCATGGCCACGGCGTCCGCAAGTGTGAGCCCGAGCAGGTCCCGGGCGTTGCGCACGGAGGCCGCCATGTCGAGGTCCGATCCGGCCAGCACCCCGTCCGCGTCACGGCAGACGCCGTCGCGCACAGTGATGCGCCGGCCTTGGAGGTAGAAATGGTCGTCTTTCGAGCCCACGCTGGGCATGGCGTCGGTGACCAGCATGAAGCGGTTGAGCGGGCGGCAGCGCAGCGCCAGTTTCAGGACGACCGGATCGACATGATGGCCGTCCACGATCAGGCCGCACCAGGCGTTGATGTCTTCCAGCGCGGCCCCGACAGCGCCCGGCGCGCGGCTGGTCAGAGGCGACATGGCGTTGAACAGGTGGGTGAAGCCCGTCATCCCGGCTTCGATCCCGGCGCGGGTTTCGGCGTAAGTGCCATCGGTATGGCCTGCCGCGACCACGGCCCCGGCGCCGACCAGACGAGAGATCATGTCCGGCGTGGTCATTTCGGGCGCGAGGGTGACGAGGGTCTTGCCGCCTTTCAGCCGGGTCAGGCGCGCGACAGCCTCGGCGTCGAGGGTCCGGAATTTCGAGGCGTCGTGCACGCCCTTGCGGGACTCGTTGAGATAGGGTCCCTCGATATGGATTCCGAGGACCCCGGGGACGCCCTGGGCGATCGCGGCCTCCACGGCGTCGATGGCGGTATCGATGACCGAGAGGTCGTCGCTGATCAGGGTCGGGAGAAAGCCGGTCGTGCCGAAGCGGCGATGGGCGCGTCCAATGGCGTCGATGCACTCGACGGTCGGGCAGTCATTGAACAGCACGCCTCCGCCGCCATTGACCTGGGTGTCGATGAAGCCGGGGACCAGCATGCGTCCGGCCAGATCCACCGTTTCGCCGTCGGGAGCGTCCGACGCCGGTCCCGCATAGACGATCCGGTCGCCATCGATGGTTACGGCCGCGTCCCGGGCGAAGGCGCCGTCGATCAGGATGGGGCCGTTGCGATAGGTGGTCGTCATCAGACGGTCTCGGTGACCTTGTTGAGATAGGGGGGGCGGTCGGGATCGTAACCCCGTGCGACGGCGAGTTCAGCGGCCAGGCGATAGAAGCTCTGAATCAGCAGAATGGGCTGCAACGCCGGATGGGCGGACAGGGCGGGCAGGGCGATGGTCCCGGGCGCTGGGGAGACATCGGCCAGGAGAACCTTCGCGCCCCGACCCGCGAACTCCGCAGCCAGCGACAGGGTGTCGTCGCGGCTTTCGTCGTCCTGGGGCAAGACCAGGACCGGAAAGCCGGATTTGACCAAAGCCATGGGGCCGTGACGGATTTCCGCAGCGCTGAAGGCCTCGGCGTGAAGACCGGAGGTCTCCTTGAGCTTCAGGGCGGCCTCGCGCGCCGCGCCATATCCGGGACCGCGCCCGACGACATAGAGGTTGCGCGCCTCCCTCAGCGTGGGCAGGGCCGCGGACCAGTCGAGCGCCCAGGCCTCTTCGAGCCGGTCCGGCAAGGTCTCCAGCGCGGCGAGCAGCGCCTCGTCTTCGAGCCAATGGCCGATCATCTGGGCGAGCGCGGTCAGGCTGGCGATGAAGGATTTGGTGGCGGCTACCGAGTGTTCCGGACCGGCCCGCACGGGCACGACGGCGTCGGCGGTGCGGGCCAGCGGCGAATCCTCGACATTGACGACGGCGATCACGAAGGCGCCGCCGCCCCGGGCAGCGGCGACCGAGGCCAGAAGGTCGGGGCTCTTGCCCGACTGGGACACGGCGATGCAGACGACCCCGCGCATGTTCTGGGCCGTTGCATAGACCGAGGCCACGGAGGGGGCGGCCGAACTGGTCAGCAGGCCGGCCCCGGTCTCGATCAGGTGGCGGGCGAAGACGCCGGCATGGTCGGAACTGCCGCGCCCGCAGATCAGGGCTGCGGTGGGCGCGACGTCCCGCAGACGCTGACCCAGGGCTTCAGCGAGCGGGCGGTTGAGGCGCAGTTGCTCTGCGACCACACGTCCGGAATCGGCTGCCTCCCGGAACATCAGAGTCTCGAGAGCCTGCTTTTCGACAAGCCGCATCAGGCCGGACCGTCGTTGAGCTCGGCGACGAAGTCGTAGGCGTCGCCGCGATAGAAGGACTGGGTGACCTCGACCGCCTGACCGGTCCGGGAAAAGGCGCGACGTTCGATCAGGAGGCCCGCAGCGCCCGGTGCGACGCCCAGAAGCTCGGCCTGTTCAGCGCTAAAGAGAACAGCGCGCAGGCGTTGCAGGGCGCGTGTGGGGCGCTGCCCGTTGGCGTCCAGCGCCTGATAGAGGGAAAGCTCCACCGCTTCCAGGGACGGGAGGCACGATGCCGGCACGGTCGAATATTCCAGCGCCATCGGCATGGCGTCAGCATAGCGGATCCGTTGATAGCGATAGACGGCGGTGCCGGGGCTGAGGCCGAGGGTTAGGGACTCCTCCGGCGTCACCGCGCCCTCTGTCCGGCTGAGCCAGGAACTGGTCGGCTTGCGCCCGCGCGCGGCCATGTCCTCGGAGAAGGACGTCAGCTTGGAGAAGCTCTTCTCGACTCGGGCGGCGACGAAGGTGCCGGCGC
The DNA here is from genome assembly GCF_044807075.1 of Brevundimonas vesicularis. Classification (GTDB taxonomy): domain Bacteria; phylum Pseudomonadota; class Alphaproteobacteria; order Caulobacterales; family Caulobacteraceae; genus Brevundimonas; species Brevundimonas vesicularis_G. Next base: position 113,806 of record NZ_CP085234.1, on the reverse strand, counting down.
CCTGACGGCGCGACAGCAGGCCCTCCGCGACGAGGCCGTCGAACGCTTTGCGGACCGTAATGCGTGACACATCCAGTTCCGCCGCCAGATCGCGCTCAGCGGGTAGGGCCTGATCCGCCTTGAGCACGCGTTGGGCGATGGCCTCGCGGACCGCCTGCTGCAGCTGCTGGTAAAGCGGGGCCGGGCGGCGGGCGTCCAGCGTTCCGATCAGTTCAGAGAATGACATGGGCTCCCCGGGCGATGGAGCAGACTTGGCCTATCGCTGCAATCATCACAACCCATCTGACCAAACCAATCAAGAACCAATATGAAAAAAAGATATGTCCAATGTGACGATTTGGGCTTGTCAGACATGATTGTTCGATGACAGGCTCCACTCCACGGCGCTTTCCGGAGAGCCAGCGATAGGTGAAGGCCTTTATTGGTCTTCTATTGGCATTGTCGGGGATCGCTGGGGAGCGGGCCTGTAACATTGGAGGGGATTGGTCATGCGTAATTGTCGGGCTTTGATGATCGGAACCGTCAGCGCGCTGGCGCTGTCGGCAGGCGCCGCGATGGCGCAGGACGACCAGTCCGCCACCACGGTTGACGATGTGGTCGTCACGGGGATCCGTGCATCGATCCTGGAATCGATCGGCGCCAAACGAAACGCCAACGCCGTCGTCGATGTCGTCACCGCCGAGGATGTCGGCAAATTCCCGGACAAGAACGTCGCTGAAGCGCTCCAGCGGGTTCCGGGCGTCGTCATCAATCGCGAGTTCGGCGAAGGCGAGCGGGTTTCGCTGCGGGGCACCTCGCCCAATCTGACGCGGACCCTGATCGACGGCCACGGCCTGGCCACCGCCGACTGGTTCATCCTTGAGCAGCTGTCGGCGACCCGCAGCTTCAATTTCCTCATGCTGCCCTCCGAGATCATCGGCCAGACTCTGGTCTACAAGAGCCCGACGGCTGATCTGGAGGAGGGTGGCATCGGCGGCACCATCGATACCCGCACCCGCCGCCCGCTCGACCTGAAGGAATTCGAGGCGTTCGGCTCGGTGCAGGGCGCCTATAACGAGAACGCCGGCGATCTGGACCCGAACGCCTCGGCCCTGGTCAGCTGGCGCAATGCGGACAAGACCCTCGGCGTCCTGGTCGCAGGCATCTATCAGAAGCGCAATATTCGCCGCGACGGCGTTGAGGTGCTTGGCTATTTCGACAACGATCCGGGCCCGGGTACTTTGCTGGTTCCGTCCCTGATCGGTTCGGCCCTCTTCGAGCAGGAGCGGGTGCGAGAAGGCGCCAACTTCGCGGTCCAGTGGCGGCCGACCGATCAGGTCGAACTGACCCTGACCGGCCTCTATTCGCGATTCGGCGCAGACAACTTCAACCAGAACTACCTGGCCTGGGGCTCCAATGCGTTGGGCGGCGGGGGAACCCTGACCAACACCACTGTGGTGGACAATACGGCGGTCGTGGGCACCATCACCTCCACGCCGGGCGGCCGTGGCGCGGTGTTCGACGCCATCGACCGCGACGCCGAGGCGACGACGAGCAACATCGCCCTCGACGGCCGGTTCACGCCGAGCGACCGCCTAAGCCTGGACTTCAAGGTGGGCTACACCGAGGCGAGTGGGGATACGACGAACCAGCCTTTCGTCGAGTTCGGCGCCCCGGCCGCCTTCACCTATGACCTGCGTGGCAAGACGCCCCAGGTCACCTTCCTCAACCTGGATCCGACCGATCCGACCGACATGCAGTTCGACTTCGCGTCCCTGCACGCGGTCACCAACGACGACAGCGAGCTCTACGCCTATGTCGACGGCAAGTACGACGTCCACCTTGGGCCCCTGCAGGCCATCAAGGTCGGGCTGAAGTACACCGATCACGACCGCGACACCGACTTCCAGGCGACCACCTACGGCGGCTTCTTCCTGCCGCTGGCGGCTTCGGGCTGCGGCGGTGCGGCCTGTACGCCCGCGAGCTTCGCCGGCGGCCTGACGCCGAACGACTATCTCGAGGACATCAAGGCACTGGGCACCCTGGCCTCCTACTGGCAGGTCGACCGGAGCAAGCTGGAATCGATCCTCTACGGCCTGCCGGCGAGCGTGCGGGCCCGGGTGTCGAACTATCCGGAAATCTTCTCGGTCAATGAGAAGGCGGCGGGCGGCTATGTGATGGGCGAGTTCGCAGGCGAGGGCTGGCGCGGCAACATCGGCGTTCGGGTGGTCCGCACGGACCAGAGCTCAAGCGGCTATGTCAACGCCCTGGTGGCGTCCCCGACCAACGTCTCCAACGCCTTCGGGACCTTCACGGCGGTCAGCGCCGATCGGAGCTACACCGACGTCCTGCCTAGCGCCAACTTCGCCTTTGACCTGACGGACGACGTGGTCTTCCGCTTCGCCGCGGCGCGGACCATGGCCCGTCCCGACTTTACCGACGTGGCGCCGCGCACCTCGCTGAACCCGGGCTCGCTGACCGGCGTCGGCGGAAATCCGAACATCGATCCCTATCGCGCCAACCAGTTCGACCTGTCGTTGGAATACTATCCGGAGCGGGGCACGATCGTCTCGGCGGCGGTCTACTACAAGGACATCGAGAGCTTCATCACCGATGCGCCGTCGCTCGAAACCTTCGCGATCGAGACGACCACGCCGAACCTGTCGCTCTGTACGGCGGCCGGTCCGGCCAACCCGGTGCTCTATAACTGCCAGTTCACGATCAACCGTCGGGCCAACGGCGGCGGCGCGCGACTGCAGGGCATCGAGCTGGCCGTGGTGAAGAACATCTGGCGCGGTTTCGGCGTCCAGGCCAACTACACCTATTCCGACGTGCAGACCGAAAGCGGCGATCCGCTGCCGGGCAACTCCGAGCATTCGTACAACGCCTCGGTCTTCTACGAGGACGACACCTTCTCTGTCCGGGTGGCCTACAACTACCGTTCGGCGTTCTTCGTGACCTTCGACCGGTCGACCCAGCTGAACCAGGACGCCATCGGCTCGCTGGACGCCTCCTTCGCTTGGAACGTCACGCCGCAGGTCGCCCTGACCCTGGAAGGCCAGAACCTGCTGGACGAGGACATCATCCAGTTCGCCGGCGACGCGGTTCGTCCGCGCGCCACCTATGACAACGGCCGGGCCCTCTACGCCGGCGTCCGCTATCGCTACTAGACCCTGAGCGACTGGGCGGAGACCGGGCGACCGGTCTCCGCCTCTTTTTCCCGGGTACGACGACCTAGGCTCCTCGAGAGACCTTCGTCAGGTCGCCGGATCGGAAGCGTACGATGTCGAAACTGCCTGCCGTCCTCCTGACCTTCCTGGCCTTTTCCGTTGGGGCCTGCGCCGGCCCCGGACTACCGGCCGAGCGGATGTCCGCCCCCGTTGCGGCCATCATTCCCGAACCCGCGCGCCTGGAGCCCGGGGAGGGGGTCTTCATCCTCAGGACCGGCGCCCGCCTCGCCGTTCCGGCGGGTGACCGGCAGGCGAAGGCGGCCGCGGACCGGTTCGCCGATCTCATGCAACGCACCCGCGGTCTGTCCGTGACGGTGGTCGAAGGCGAGTGGGGCGAGATCGTCCTGACACGCGCAGCCCTGACACGCGGGGGGACGGCGGCGGCCGAAAGCTATGTCCTCGACGTTCGGTCGAGCGGCGCGACGATTTCCGCGGGCGACGACGCGGGGCTGCAATACGGGCTCATCAGCCTTTGGCAGCTGGCGACCCAGACCGAGGCCGGACCCGCGCCGATCGCGGCCGTGCATATCCAAGATGCGCCGCGCTTCGTCTGGCGCGGCGTGATGCTGGACTCCGCGCGCCACTATCAGTCGCCGGCGTTCATCAAGGGCTTCCTCGACTGGATGGCCCTGCACAAGCTGAATGTCTTCCATTGGCATCTGACCGACGATCAGGCCTGGCGCCTCGAAATCCGCAGCCACCCGAAACTGACCGAGGTCGGCGCCTGGCGTGTGCCGGAAGGCGATGCGGCCCGGGCGGATATCGATCCGGCGACGGGTCGGGCGCGCCTCTACGGCGGCTTCTACAGTCAGGACACGGTGCGCGAGATCGTCGCCTACGCCGCCGCCCGAAACATCACGGTCGTTCCCGAGATCGATGTGCCGGGTCACGCCAGCGCGGCGGTCGCGGCCTATCCCGAGTTGGGCGTCCAGGACGCGCCGAATAGCGCCGTGTCCGCGGTGCCGTCGGACTGGGGCGTCTATCACACCCTGTTCAATACCGATGAAACGACCATCGTCTTCCTGCAGGAGGTGCTGGGCGAGGTGATCGACCTGTTCCCCGGAAAGTACGTGCATCTGGGCGGCGACGAGGCGGTCAAGGATCAGTGGAAGGCCTCGCCAGGCGTCCAGGCCCACATGCGCGCGCTCGGGATCACCGACGAGAACGCCATGCAGAGCTGGTTCATGGGGCGAATGGAACAGTATCTGAACCAGCACGGCCGCCGACTGATCGGCTGGGACGAAATCCTCGAAGGCGGCATGCAAGGCGATGCGGCGGTCATGTCCTGGCGCGGGATTGCCGGCGCGGTCGAGGCCGCCCGCCTGGGCCATGACACGGTGCTGATCGCCCAGCCGACCCTCTATCTCGACAATCGCCAGAGCCCGAACGACGGCGCGCCCGGTCGCGGCCGGGTGGTCTCGGTGCAGGACATCTACGACTTCGATCCGGTCCCCGCGGCCTTGACGCCGGAAGAGGGCGCCCACGTCCTGGGGGTGCAGGTCAATCTGTTCACCGAGCACATGGTGAGCGAGGATCGGGTGGAATATATGGCCTATCCCCGGATCGCGGCCCTGTCGGAGCTGGCCTGGTCACGGCCGGGCACGAGGAACTGGGACGACTTCCGCCGGCGGCTGCAGCCCCAGCTGTCCCGCTATCGCCGGCTGGGCATCGACTATGCCGCGTCCGCGCTGGACACCGCCCAGATGGCTCCGCCGGCCGACGGCGAGCGTCGCTACGATCACCAGATGAAGCTGTGCACCGAGGGGCTGGTCCTGACCCTGATCGACGACGCGCCGGTGCAACGCGAACGCGCAGCCTTCACGATGGACATCATGAACCCGTGCTGGACCTATCAGGCCGCGGATCTGACGCAGGGCGTCATGCTGGAGGCCGCTGTCGGCCAGGCGCCGTTCAACTTCCAGATCGGAGCCGATCTCGCCAAGGTCCATGTGCGGCCAGCCGCTGGACCCGTCGGTGAGTTCGAGGTGCGGATTGACGGCTGCGAAGGCGATCCGGTGCTCAGCCTGCCTCTGACCGAGGCGGCGCGTTCGCATGGCGTGACGGTGCTGGAGGGCCGGTTGCCGGCTCGGGCGGGGGCGCACGATCTGTGCCTGACGTTCACCCAGCACGGCATCGATCCGATGTGGGCTTTGGACTGGGTGAGACTGAGCCCGACGGGAGCGAACTGAAATGGGCGTGGTGACGCTTCTGGCGCCGATCACCGGCTGGGCCGCGCCCCTGGACGAGGTTCCAGACAAGGTCTTCTCGGAGCGGATGCTGGGCGACGGCCTTGCGATCGACCCGACCGAGGGTGAGGTGCGGGCGCCGTTCGACGGGGTCATCACCGTCCTGCCGTCCTCGCGCCATGCGGTCAGTATCCGCAGCGACACGGACATCGAGGTGCTGATCCATGTCGGACTGGAAACCGTCGCGCTCGCCGGTCGAGGCTTCGTGGCGCATGTGGCCGAGGGTGACCGGGTGAAGGCCGGAGATCGTCTTTTGACCTTCGATCTGGAAACCGTCGCGCGCGACGCGGCCAGTTTGATCACGCCCGTGGTCGTAACCGGCGACGGCTGGGCCCTGTCGGAGCGGGTGACAGACCGGCTGGTGACCGCGGGGCAGCCCGTGCTGCGGATCGAGCGCGGACCTCCGGCGGTATCGGAGGCCACGTCGGAGGGATCGGCAAGCCGGACGATCCGGTCGCCGTTGCCCCATGGTCTGCACGCCCGGCCGGCCGCCCGGGTGGCGGGCGTCGCCGCCGCACATCGGGCCCGGATCACCCTGATGGCCGGTCAACGCACCGCCAGCGCGTCCAGCCCGGTCGGGATGATGGCGCTGGGCCTGCGCGACGGCGACAACCTCACGCTGAGCGCCTCCGGGCCTGACGCCGAGGCGGCGGTGGCCGCTCTGGCCGAACTGATCCTGTCCGGCATGGGTGAGAAGGCCGGACCGGCCCACGCCGCGCCGCCGCCGACGGTCGCCTCGGCCGGACCCGTCGAGGGCGACGACGGCGAACTGGTCTTCTCGGGCGTCTGCGCGGCGCCCGGCCTGGTGGTCGGCAAGGCGGTCCATCTGCGGCTGAGCGAAATCGTGGTCTGCGAGACCGGGCAGGGCGCGGCGCACGAGGCGGCGGCCCTGGACGCGGCGCTTGAGGTCGTGGCCGGGCGGCTCGAGGCCGGCGCCTTGGGCGGCCCGGTGGAACGGCGCAGCATACTGGCGGCCCACGCCGCCTTCCTGACCGATCCCGAGCTGGTGTCCGCCGCGCATCAGGCCGTCGCCGAGGGGAAAAGCGCCGCCTTCGCCTGGCGATCCGCCTGCGGGGCGACCGCCGGGCTGCTGCGCTCGCTCGGCGATCCCCGCATGGCCGAGCGCGCCGACGATCTGATGGATATCGAGCGGCAGGTGCTGGTCCAGCTGACGGGCGACGCGCCGGCCGCGCCGCCAGCTCTGGGGCCGGGCGACGTTCTGCTGGCCGATGATCTTCTTCCTTCCCAGCTGATCGCCCTGGACGGCGCGCGCCTGGCCGGGATCTGCACCGCGCGCGGCGGCCCCACGTCCCACGTCGCCATCCTGGCGGCCGCCATGGGCGTGCCCGCCCTGGTCGCGGCGGGCGAGGGTCTGGACCGGATCGCAAACGGGACCCTGGTGGTGCTGGATTCGGACGGACGCCGTCTGACCGCCTCGCCGTCGGCCCAGACCCTGGCGGCCTCGGAAAGCCGTGCCGCCGCCGATCGTCGCCGCAAGGCCGAAGCTCGGGCTGCTTCGAACGAACCGTGCCGCACGGCGGACGGCGCCCGGATCGAAGTCTTCGCCAATCTGGGCGCGGCGTCCGAAGCCGCCGGCGCCGTGGCCGGGGGGGCGGAAGGCTGCGGACTGCTGAGAACCGAGTTTCTGTTCCTCGACCGGCAGACCCCGGCCGACGAGGGTGAGCAGCGGGCCCAGTATCAGGCCATCGCCGACGGGCTTGAAGGACGGCCGCTGATCGTGCGGACGCTGGACGCTGGCGGGGACAAGCCCTTGCCCTATCTGCCGATGCCGCATGAAGACAATCCCGCCCTGGGCCTTCGCGGCGTCCGCTCCGGCTTGCTGCATCCCGAACTTCTTCTGACCCAGATGCGCGCCATCTGCGGGGTTCGGTCTTCGGGGCCTGTGGCCGTCATGTTGCCGATGATCGCCTCCGTCGCCGAGGTGCGTCAGGCGCGCGCCCTGCTGGACCGCGCGGCGACCGACGCCGGCTCCGCGACGCCCCTTTTGGGGGTGATGATCGAGACCCCGGCGGCGGCGATGACGACCGATCTCCTGCGGCCGGAAATCGACTTCATCTCCGTCGGCACCAACGACCTGAGCCAGTACACCCTGGCCATGGATCGACAGAACCCGCATCTGGCGGCGCAGCTCGACGGGCTGCATCCGGCCGTGCTGCGGTTGATCGCCGCCGCCGCGGCGGGCGCCGGAGACCTCCGCTGGACCGGCGTCTGCGGCGGGCTGGCGTCCGACCCGCTGGCGGCGCCGATCCTGATCGGGCTGGGCGTCACCGAGCTTTCCGCCGCCCCCGCCATGGTCGCCGAGATCAAGGCCGCCGTGCGCAGCCTGACCTTGGGCGAATGCCGTGCGCTGGCCGCTTCCGCCCTGTCGGTCGAGAGCGCGGACGCCGTGCGCCAGCTGGCCGCCGAAGCCCTCGACCGAAGCCGAACCCCGCCCCACACCGCAGGAGCGCCCGCATGAAGATCGGTCTGTCCAGCCTTCAGCCGCTCGGCCGGGCGTTGATGCTGCCCATCGCGGTCTTGCCGGTGGCGGGCCTGCTGCTGCGCCTCGGACAGCCGGACCTGCTGGACATCGCCTTTCTGGCCGCCGCCGGCCAGGCGATCTTCGCCAATCTCGGCCTGTTGTTCGCCATAGGCGTCGCGGTGGGGTTCGCCCGGGACAACAACGGCGCGGCCGGACTGGCGGGGGTGGTCTGTTTCTTGATCGCCACCGAGGGCGCCAAGGCCTTGATCGCGGCGCCGCCGGACGTCGTCGCCGACATGACCGAGGCCGCCGCGAAGCTCGCCACGGCGGCGTTCAAGGACAGCGCGATCGCCCGTCTGGGCGTGCCGCTCGGGATTCTCTCAGGCCTGATCGCGGGGAGCTTCTACAACCGGTTTTCCACGCTGCAGTTTCCGGAATATCTCGCCTTCTTCAGCGGGCGGCGGTTCGTGCCGATCATCTCCGGACTGGCGGGTCTGATCCTGGCTCTGGCGGTGGGTTTGGGGTTCACGGCGCTGGACCACGCGATCGACGTCTTCAGCCGCACGATCGTCGGCTCCGGAGAGATCGGACTGTTCGTCTACGGCGTGCTCAATCGGCTCCTGATCATCACGGGCCTGCACCACATCCTGAACAATGTCGCCTGGTTCATCGTGGGCGACTACGGCGGCGTGACCGGCGACCTCAACCGGTTCTTCGCGGGGGATCCGACAGCGGGCGCGTTCATGAGCGGCTTCTTCCCGGTGATGATGTTCGGCCTGCCGGCCGCGTGTCTGGCGATGTACCATACCGCCAGGCCCGAGCGAAAAAAGGCGGTCGGCGGAATGCTGGCGTCGCTGGCCTTGACGGCGTTCCTCACAGGCGTGACCGAGCCGATCGAGTTCACCTTCATGTTCCTGGCTCCAGTACTCTACGCCATCCACGCGGTCCTGACCGGACTGGCGATGGTGATCATGAGCCTGCTGGAGTCGCATCTCGGCTTCACCTTCTCGGCGGGGCTGTTCGACTATGTCATCAACTACGGTCAGGCGACCCGGCCGTGGCTGCTGGCGCCGGTGGGGCTGGCTTATGGGGCGGTTTACTACGGCCTGTTCCGGTTCTTCATCGTTCGCTTCGACCTGAAGACGCCGGGGCGAGAGCCGGCGACGGAGGGCTTGGCGGGAGCCCCGTCCGCGGCCCCGTCGGCGGCGTCAGCCGTGGCGAGAGCAGGGCCTGGCGACCGCGCGTCCGCCTTCTTGAGGGCGTTGGGAGGGCCGGACAATCTGAGGGCGATCGCGGCTTGCACCACCCGTTTGCGCTTGGTGATCAACGCGCGCGATCGGATCGACGAGCCGGCGCTCAAGGCGCTTGGAGCCCGTGGGGTCATCTATCCTTCCGGCGACGACCTCCAGGTCATCCTGGGGCCGATCGCCGATGCGGTGGCCGACGAGATCAAGGGCGCGCTGTCCGAAGCGACGTCGTCTTCATCCGTCAGTCAGCGCGCCGTCGCTTCGGCCTTGGGAGGGGCTGCGAATCTGGCGTCCGTAGCTGTCCGGGGTTCGCGTCTGTGCATCGGCGTGCGTGACGGCGCGCGGGTGGATGAGGCGGCGCTTCAGCGAAGCAGCGTTCGGGGCTTCGCTTTCACAGGCCCTGACACCGTACACCTGATTGTCGGTCCGGGCGCGGACGCCATAGCGGCGGGCCTTTCCGGGACCCCGGGAGCCACGCCAGGCTGATCCGACCTTGACCCGTCCACGAACCGGATCTCGATCGGCGCGGCGCCGGTCGCATCGGCAAGAGCGGGCCGCCGACGGCCACGCATGAGCCATGACGCGCCTTTATCGCGGGGTCTCGCTCCCTCGGCCGGACGCATCCCCAGCATCTTGTGCTTATCGCCCTGTAAGAGGCGGGTCCGGCCCACGGCAATTTCCCGGGCAGCCCGACCCGCTTCACCTACCACGTCGAACTGGACGGCGATGCGATCCAGACCATGGACGTGTCGGCATGAGCGTCCCGGCGACTCCCAACGCGTTCGCGGGCAAGCGCGCCCTCGTCAGCGGCGGCACCAAGGGGTTGGGACGCGCCACCGTCCAACGGTTTCTGGCCGGCGGCGCTCGGGTGATCACCGCAGCGCGCTACAATCCGGAGCCCCTCGACGGCGTGGCGTTCGTTCAGGCCTGACGACCGCCGAAGGTGGGGGGAACCTTCGCCAAGGCCGCGCTCGACCGGCTGGGCGGCGTCGACATCCTTGCGCATGTGATGGGCGGCTCCAGCACACCGGGTGGCGGCTTTGTTGCCCTGACAGACGAGCACTGGATCTCCGAGTTGAGTCTGAACCTTCTAGCGGCCGTGCGCCTCGATCGTCTGCCGATCCCCACATGATCCAACGGGGCGCGGGCGCGGTTGTGCACGTCACTTCGATCCAGTCGGTTTTGCCCCTGCCGGATGCGACCGCAGCCTACGCCGCCGCCAGGGCCGCGCTGCGGACTTACAGCAAATCCATTTCCAAGTAGCTTGGTCCGAAGGGCGTGCGGGTCAACACGGTCTCGCCGGGCTGGATCATGACGGACGGCGCGGACGTATTCCTGGACAGATTCAGGGCGGCGAAACGGCACGCGCGAAGACGCACGACAACGCGTCCTCGCGGGGCTGGGCGGCATCGCCATCGGACGCGGCGCTGAATCGTGGGAAGTCGCTGAGGCCATTGCGTTCCTAGCCTCCGACCGGGCGAGTTCGATCCATGGGGCGGAAATCGTCGTCGATGGCGGGACTGTGCCGACCGTCTGACCGCAAATCCGTCTTGATAGACCCGGGGGCGGCCAACAGCGGGCGAACGCCGGGCAAGCGGAACGCAGCCCTGGAAATGGCCTGTCGGAATGGCGTCGCCGTCCTTGTTCGCCGGTGCTGGCGCGGGACGGGGAGAGTCGGGCTAGCTTGGACTGGACTGTCGGAAGGCCCGCGAGGGCGATAGGGTGGGTTTTGACTCGTTGCAGACATTCGAAGAGCCCGCTTCTCGCACGGCCGCTAATGCGACAGGAAGGGTCGGCCATTTGTGGCGGTCGGCTAAGGGCATCGCCCTGTCGATTCATGCGCTATGTAGGATTGACGGCAGATGCTCTTCTGACGTTGGCAGGCCCAGAGAGCTGGCTGCCTTCTAGCATTGAGCCTACGCTGCGTGCTGATTATGCGAGGGCGCTAGGCGAGTGACGCTTCAACAGGGACTGGCCTTTGGCCTTGTCGGGCTGACAATCGGCGCCTTCATCTGGGGCCGGTTTCGTTACGACCTAGTCGCGGTCGTCGCGTTGGTTGCAGGATTGGCGATCGGCATCATCCCCGCCGAGGCTGCGTTTGACGGCTTCAAGAACGACGTCACCGTCATCATCGCCTGCGCGCTGATCGTTTCGGCGGCCTTCGCCCGGTCGGGGGTCATTGAACTCGCGATGCGGCGGGTGATGCCGCTGCTAAAGACTGAGCGCTCCCAAGTCCCGGTTCTGACCGGCGCTGTGACGTTGCTTTCCATGGCGACGAAGAATGTCGGCGCATTGGCGATCATGATGCCGGTGGCGCTTCAGGTGGCGCGCCAGACGAAGTCGTCTCCCGCCCGGCTTCTGATGCCGATGGCTTTCGGCGCCATGGCGGGCGGCATGGTCACCCTGGTCGGGACCGCCCCGAACATCATCGTCGCCGAAGTGCGCCAAGGCATCGTCGGCGAACCCTTCGCCATGTTTGACTACGCACCCGTGGGCCTGGCGCTCACGCTGATCGCCCTGGCGTTTTTGGCGTTCGGCTATCGTCTGTTGCCCCGCGATCGACAGGGCGCGACGTCCATGAGCGCGGCCTTGGCCGCCAACGCTTATGCCACGGAAGTCAGGGCGCCTGAAGGCTGGGCTCCGGGATCTATGACCGTGTCCGCTCTCGGCGCCCTCGGCGACGGCGAGGTCAAGATCATGGCGTTGATCCGATCAGGGAAACGGCGGCTGAATCCCAGAGGCAATGTCGTCGTCAAGGCGGGTGACGCGCTGCTGATCGAGGGCGAGCAGCAGGCGCTGGAGGGCTTCGTCAGTCGGGCTCAGATGAATCTCATTCGCGATGATCGCCCGGTTCCCATGGCGACCGCATCCGAGGAGATTGCGATCGTAGAGGCGGTCATAGGCCGAAACTCCCCGCTACAAGGGCAGTCTGTTCGAAGCTCGGATCTGTACGGCCAACACGGGATCAATCTGCTGGGCGTGTCGCGAAGCGGCTTTCAACTCACCCAGCATCTGCGGACGGCAAAACTGGCGCCCGGCGATATCATCCTGCTTCAAGGCGCCGAACAGGCGCTGCCGGTCGCGCTGAGGGCGCTGGATTTACTGCCACTGGCGGAGCGTCAGGTTCAACTCGGAAGCGTGCGCAGGCGCTTCATGCCGGCTGTTGTTCTTGCGTGCGCCATGACGCTCGTCGGCCTTGGCCTGGTTCCAGTCGCCGTCGCGTTCTTCGGCGCCGCCGTCGTGATCGTCGCGTTAGGCGGCTTGAAGATGCGTGAGGCCTATGCCGCTCTCGATGGACCCCTCCTCGTTCTGATCGCGGCCCTCATTCCCGTCTCAGACGCGATCCAATCCACGGGAGGGTCCGACCTGATCGCAGGACTGCTTCGCCACGTGTTCACAGGCTTGCCGGGCGTCGTCGCCATTACCGGCGTCATGCTCGCCTCAATGGCGGTTACGCCTTTCCTGAACAATGCGGCGACCGTTCTGATCGTCGCCCCGATCGGAGCGACGCTGGCCAAGCAGCTTGGCTACAATCCAGACCCGTTCCTGATGGCGGTCGCGGTCGGCGCGGCGTGCGACTTCCTGACGCCCATCGGTCACCAGTGCAACACGTTGGTCATGGGGCCTGGCGGCTATAAGTTTTCCGATTATCCCAGGCTGGGCGCGCCTTTGAGCGCGCTCGTTCTGGTCACGGGGCCATCGCTCATCTTGCTGTTTTGGCCTCTTTGATTGGCTCGAGGCCATGAGATGGCGTTAAATAGACAGGTCAGGATTACCGCTACCGGCTGTTCGCCGGCTTGATGTCCCGAGCCGATTATGAAGGCCTGACAGCCTCATAGTGTGGCTTCGAAGAGTCCGAAGTGTCGCGAGGCTGCATCAAGACCGCGAGGCGTTCGACAGCTTGAGCCATCGCCAGTCGTTCGCTGTGTGGAAGTTCCGCCAAGGCGGCGAGAAAGCCGTCGCCGAGCAGGCTTGGGGACGTATTCAGCGCCTGTTGCCCAGCGTGGGTCAAACGCACATGAACCACGCGGCGATCCACGGTGGAGCGATAGCGGGCGGCCATGCCCTTGGCTTCGAGCTTGTCCAGCACGGCGACGACGGTCGGCGCCGACATGGAAACGTCCCGCGATATCGCGCTGGTGCTGACTTCACCCATTGCGCGGATCGATTGCAGCACGAGGAGCTGCGGCAGCGTCAGACCGGTCAGGCGGGAGATTTCTCGAGACCGAACATCAACCGCTTGGGCGATGCGTCGGACCGAACGGACAAGGGATGCGGTGGCGTCAACCGCCGCTTCAGAGCCTGGCTCATGGGAAATATCGGCCATTGGGGTTGAACTCTTTCGTGTCCTAACCATTTGTACCCGCTGCTTCCACAATTCAAGGAGGACCCATGTGCGGTCTTAGCGGCGAGATCAATTTCGACGGACGACCGGCCCATGCCGGCGCCGTTCAACGCATGACCGATGCGCTCTCGCCGCGTGGACCGGATGGCTCCGGCATTGTTATGCGCGGCTCTGTGGGGCTGGGTCACCGCCGTTTGAAGATCATCGACCTAAGTGAGAAAGCTCAGCAGCCGATGGTGGACCCTGACCTGGGCGTGACCCTGGCGTTCAACGGCTGCATCTACAACTATCCCGAACTGCGCGAAGAGCTGCAGGGGATGGGGTTCCGCTTCTTCTCGCACGGCGACACCGAGGTCATCATCAAGGCCTGGAAGGCGTGGGGCGAAGCCTGCGTCGAGCGATTCAAGGGCATGTTCGCCTTCGTGCTTCATGAGCGCGACACCGGCCGCACCGTGATCGCTCGCGACCGTTTCGGCATCAAGCCGCTGTATCTGACCGAACAGGGCAAGCGTCTGCGATTCGCCTCGACCTTGCCGGCCCTGTTGGCGGCGGGCGACATGGACAAGACCATCGATCCCGTCGGCCTGCACCACTACATGACTTTCCATGCGGTCGTGCCGCCGCCGCACACGATCCTGAAGGGCGTAAAGAAGTTCCCGCCGGCCACCATCCGGGTGATCGAGGCGGATGGGAGGGCCAAGGACCGCCTCTACTGGCATCCCGACATGACCCGCCATGCTGAGGACGCGGCCCTGACGGCCGAGGATTGGCGCGATCGGGTCCTGGACAGCCTGCGCGAAGCCGTGAAGCGCCGCATGGTCGCCGACGTGCCGGTCGGCGTGCTGCTGTCGGGCGGAGTGGATTCCAGCCTGATCGTCGGTCTGCTGGCCGAACTGGGTCAGAAGGACCTGATGACCTTCTCGGTCGGTTTCGAGGAAGCCAATGGCGAGAAGGGCGACGAGTTCGTCTATTCCGACCTGATCGCCAAACATTACGGGACCAAGCATCACCAGATCTTCGTGCCGCATCAGCGGCTGATGGAGGCCCTGCCGGGCACCATCGGCGCCATGTCGGAGCCGATGGTCTCTTACGACAACGTCGGCTTTTACCTGTTGAGCCAGGAAGTCTCCAAACACATCAAGGTGGTGCAGTCGGGGCAGGGCGCCGACGAGGTGTTCGCCGGTTATCACTGGTATCCGCCGATGCTGGGCGCGACCGATCCGGTCGAAACCTACGCCAAGGCCTTCTTCGACCGAAGTCATGAGGCGCTGAAGACCCAGCTGAACGGCGCCTATATGGCCGACACCGACGTCAGCCGCGCCCTGGTCGAGGCTCATTTCGCGCAAGGCCACGCGGCTACGCCGGTCGACCAAGCCCTGCGTCTGGACAGCCAGGTGATGCTGGTCGACGACCCGGTGAAGCGGGTCGACAACATGACCATGGCCTGGGGTCTGGAGGCGCGCGTGCCGTTCCTGGATCACGAACTGGTCGAACTGGCCGGCCGCATCCCGCCCGAGCACAAGCTGGCGCAAGGCGGCAAGGGCGTGCTGAAAGAGGCGGCGCGTCTGGTGATTCCTTCCGAGGTCATCGACCGCAAGAAAGGCTATTTCCCCGTGCCCGCGCTGAAATATATCCAGGGTCCGTATCTGGAGATGGTGCGCGAGGCCCTGACCAACCAGGCGGCGCGCGAGCGGGGTCTATTCGACAAGACCTATCTGGACACCCTGTTCGCCAATCCCACCGAGCACATCACACCCCTTCGCGGCTCCGAGCTCTGGCAGGTCGCAGTCCTGGAAATGTGGATGCAGCAGCATGGCGTCTGATATCCGCCCCGAGCGATCAAAGGCGCATCGGCTGAAACGTCTGCGGCACGAGGGCCTGAAGCCCCCGGTGCAGTCCGGGGAGGGACCGACCCCCGATGCCGTGCTGGACTGCGGCTGGGGCCGACTGCTGTTCGCACAGACCTTCGAGACGGCGGAGCCGTTGGTCGAGGCCCTGCGCGCCGAGGGGCCGGACCGGCGCGACATCGCCTTCTATGTCCGCAGTCCGCACGTCCTGCTGGCCTCGGCGCCGCAGGAGCTTTTCCTGGATCCGTCGCACACCTATCGGCTGGAACTGGCGACCTATCGCACCAGCCGACGTCAGCCCCGAGGCTTCACCGTGCGCCGGCTGACGTCGGAAACGGATGCGCAGGCGGTCAACGACATCTACGCCAAGCGCAAGATGGTGCCGGTCCCGCCTGACTTCTTCTGGTCGCATCGGGACGACCGGACCCTGACTTATTTCGTCGCCGAGGACACCGTGACGGGGGCTGTGATCGGCACGGTGACAGGCGTCAATCACGCCCGCGCCTTTCAGGATCCGGAATGCGGTTCTTCGCTATGGTGCCTGGCGGTCGATCCCCAGGCGACCCAGCCGGGCGTCGGCGAGGCCCTAGTCCGGCGTCTGGCCGAGCACTTCAAGACCCAAGGCTTGGCGCACATGGACCTGTCGGTCATGCACGATAATGACCAGGCCATCGCCCTGTATGAGAAGCTGGGCTTTCGGCGGGTTTCCTTCTTCGGGGTCAAGAGCAAGAACCCGATCAACGAGGCCCTTTTCGTCGGCCCGACCGATGACCACGACCTAAACCCCTATGCCCGGATCATCGTCGACGAGGCGCGTCGGCGCGGCATCCACACCGAGATCATCGACGCTGAGGGCGGGCTGTTTCGCCTGAACTGGGGCGGTCGGTCGGTGCGGTGTCGTGAAAGCCTGTCGGAACTGACTTCGGCCGTCGCGCTCAGCATCTGCGACGACAAGCGGATGACGCGCCGCATCGTCGAGGCGGCCGGCGTGCGCGTGCCCGAGCGGATCGATCCCGAGAACCCCTCGGCCATCGACGATGCCCTCGTCCGGTTCGGGGCTCTGGTGGTCAAGCCGGCGCGGGGTGAGCAGGGGCAAGGCGTCGCGGTCGGCATGACGACGATGAGCGAGGTCCAGACGGCTCTGGTCCGGGCGCGCCGCATCTGTTCCGAGGTTTTGGTCGAGGAACAGGTTCAGGGCGAGGACCTTCGGCTGGTGGTGATCGACTACAACGTCGTCGCCTGCGCCTTGCGTCGTCCGCCGCGCGTCGTCGGCGACGGGCGCTCGACTTTGCGCGCCCTCGTCGAACACCAAAGCCGTCGTCGCGCTTCCGCCACCGGTGGGGAATCCACCATCCCGATCGACGCCGAGACGGAACGCACCCTGGCCGAGGCCGGCTATCGTCTCGACGACGTGGCGCCTGAAGGTGCCGAGGTTCTGGTGCGCAAGGCGGCCAACCTGCATCTGGGCGGCACCATCCACGATGTCACGGAAGAGGTGCATCCCGCCCTGATCCGCGCCGCCGTCGCCGCCGCACGCGCCATCGACATTCCGGTCACCGGCATCGATTTGATGGTGAAGTCGCCGCGCGAACCCGACTACGCCTTCATCGAGGCGAACGAGCGCCCCGGCCTGGCCAACCACGAACCCCAACCGACCGCCGAGCGTTTCGTGGATCTGCTCTTTCCACTGTCCGCACCGGCCGCTGCACGGACGTTTCCGCGATCCGAAGCCTGAAGGAGGCCCCTTGGCCCGCCCCGCGATAGACCTCGACTACCTGAAGGCCCGCCTGGCCGACCTGCTGAACACGCCCAGCCCGACCGGCTATACGGACGAGGCGGTCTGGCTCTTGTGCCGCGAACTCGAGCGGCTGGGCCTCGACTATGAGATGACGCGTCGCGGCGCCCTTCGCGCCCGCCTGCCGGGCCGTACGCCAAAACCGGCGCGCGCAATCGTCGCTCACGTCGACACCCTGGGCGCCCAGGTCAAACAGGTGAAGGAGAACGGCCGACTGGAACTGGTCGCGATCGGTCACTGGTCGTCACGTTTCGCCGAGGGCGCGCGGGCGACGATCTTCTCCGAGAGCGGCGCCTATCGCGGCACCATCCTGCCGTTGAAGGCGTCCGGCCATACCTTCAACGAAGAGGTGGACACCCAGCCGGTGAACTGGCGCCAGGTCGAGCTGCGCATCGACGCCGTGACCCACGGCCGCGAAGACACCCTGGCCCTGGGCGTGGATGTCGGCGACATCGTCGCCATCGATCCGCAGCCCGAGTTCATCGATACTGGCTTCATCGTCTCGCGCCATCTGGACGACAAGGCGGGCGTCGCCACCCTGTTGGCCGCGCTGGAATGCATGATCCGCGAAGGGCGCACGCCGACAGTCGATACCTGGTGGCTGTTCACGATCGCCGAGGAGGTCGGGCTGGGCGCCTCGTCCGTGCTGATTCCGGATGTCGCCGCCATGGTGACGGTCGACAATGGCACGACCGCGCCCGGCCAGAACTCCTCGGAGTTCGGCGTCACCATCGCCATGGCCGACCAGACAGGCCCCTTCGACTGGCACCTCTCACGCAAACTGGTTCAACTGGCCCGCGACCACGAAATCCCGCACCAGAAGGACGTCTTCCGATACTATCGCTCGGACTCGGCCTCGGCCTTGGAAGCCGGCGCCGACATCCGGACCGCCTTGGTCACCTTCGGCATCGACGCCAGCCACGGCTACGAACGCATTTACGAGAGCGCGCTGGAGGACCTGTCGCGCCTGCTGATCGCCTATGCCGAAAGCGACGTCGAAATCAGCCGAGACGCCAAATCGCTGAGCGGGGCAAAGGGCTTCACGCACCAGCCTGTCGGCGAAGAGTTGGATTAGCCCTTAAGGGATCGCATTCGCTCAGCTCGCCTCAACTTACGTAAGGCTGCGTTCGACATGTCCGCTGATGGCGCGAGGCCGTCATCACAGCGCCGACCAGTTGATCGCTTGTGATTTATCGATAAACCACCCAGCGAGCATTTGTGAGCTCCCAAGCTCCGTCTCTGACTAGCCGGCCGCCTGAGCGCGGTCGGCCTTTCCTCCAAGAGTTCGCGTCATCGATCGATCAGCCCTCGCAACTCGACTGGCCTTCGCAGCCGCCGGCATCGGACTGGCGAGTTGGGCTCCGTTGGTGCCGTTCGCCAAGGCGCGGCTCGCCGTGGATGATGCCCAGCTTGGGCTGCTTTTGCTTTCGCTCGGCATCGGGTCCGTGCTCGCCATGCTGGCCACCGGACCGGTGAGCGCGCGATGGGGACCTCGGCCGGTGATCATCGCCACCGCTCTGGTCATGGCCGTCCTTCTGCCCTGCCTAGCCATCACTCCGACCTTTGTCCTGACCGCAGGGGCGTTGTTCGCGTTTGGCGCAGGACTGGGCTCGTTGGACGTGGCCATGAATATCCACGCCGTAGAGGTCGAGAAGCGCGCTGGCCGAAATCTGATGTCGGGTTTCCACGGCCTGTTCAGTGTCGGCGGCGTGTTCGGCGCCGGCCTGGTGACGGTCGCGCTGACCTAGGGCGCGTCGCCCCTGGTCGCCGCGCTTGTCCCGGCTGTTCTGATCGGCGTGCTCACCATGCTGGTGTCAACCACATTGCTGGACCTGAGCAGCGCGAGCGGCTCCCCCCTGTTCGCCGTGCCCCGCGGCCTCGTCCCGCTGCTCGCGATGTTGGCGGCGATTACCGTCCTCGCCGAGGGAGCCATCACTGACTGGAGCGCTCTCTTGATCACGACCGGTAGACCGGTCGATCTCAGCCTAGGCGGCCTAGGTTATCTGATTTTCGCGACCGCCATGAGCATCGGCCGCTTCACGGGCGACGCGATCGTTGACCGGTTCGGTGACTTCCGCGTGATGCTGGTCGGCGGCGCTGTCGCGGTCGCCGGTTTTGTCGCCTTGCTGTGCGCACCGGCTTTCGCCGTGGCTGGCGTCGGTTTTGGTCTTATCGGCCTGGGCGCTGCGAACCTCGTGCCCATCCTGTTCCGCCGCGCCGGCGCCCAGCAAGCAATGCCGCCCGGCTTGGCTGTGGCCGCCATCACGACGACGGGTTACGCGGGCGTGTTGCTTGGCCCTGCCGTGATCGGTCTGATCGCCGACCTCGCCAGTTTGCGCACCGCCTTCTGGCTGATAGGCGGGCTGATGCTTCTCGTACCGCTGTGCGCGGCCATCGTGATCGGAGCGGCGACCCGCCGATAGCCAGAGGGAAAGCCATATCGAGGCGAAGCCGCCGAGCCGTTACCCTCGCCGATGTCGCAAGCCATGCAGGCGTCTCGACCATGACCGTCTCCAACGTTCTGGACGATGGCGGCCGGGTGGGCGACGCGACCCGGAAACGGGGCCTGCGCTCAACATCTGCTCTCAACTATGTGCCGAACGTCGCCACCGCCCGATTTGCGGTGCGCAGCTGTCGCGGGTTGGCCTGCTGTATTCGGGTATCGAGTCCGTCTTCCTCAACACGCTGGTAGCGGCGATCTCGACCGAAGAGGCGGCCCGGGGACTACAACTTCTTCTTCGGCCGATCTCCGGAACCGATCCGGAGACGGCGCGGATCAAGGCCGAGGAGACTGTCAAGGCGGGCGCGGAAGCGCTGATCCTTGTCCCGCCGTTCGCAGAGTTGCTCGCGACTGCCACCGCTTTGGAGGGCATTACGACTATCCGCGTCGACAACGCGTCTGCCATTCGTGAACTTACGGACAGGCTTCTGGCCCAAGGCCATCGGCGCATCGGATTCGTCTCCGGGCCCGACAGTCATTCCGATAGTCAGGCACGTCGCGCCGCGTTTGACCTCGCCGTCGCTTCGGGCGGTCGCCCGATCGGGTCTGAGCTGATCTACGTTGGAGATTTCACGTTCCGATCCGGTCTCGACGCCGGCAATCACTTTCTGGATCTGGCGGAGCCGCCGTCTGCGATCATCGCGAGCAATGACGACATGGCCGCCGGCGTGCTGTGGGTCGCAAACCAGCGGGGCATGACCGTGCCGGACGAACTCGCGGTAACCGGCTTCGACGACACCCTCCTGGCCACCCGGGTCTGGCCCGCCCCGACCACGGTTCGCCAGCCGATCACGAAAATGGCGGGGCTCGCTCGATCAGCTTGGCCGCGCCCATCGCGGCATCTCCGATCCCACCGAAATTCTGGTTCCTCATCAGATCATCGTGCGCGGATCAACGGACGCTTCGGGTCCAGAATCGTGATTTATCCCTAAACCACGCATCAAGTCGTCCGAGGGAGCTTCGCCACCATGACGACCGAGCCAACGACCGACATCACCAGCGAGGGCAAGGCGCACTATGTCGTCCTCGACGGCCTTCGCGGAGTGGCCTCGATTATGGTGGTCGTCTTCCACCTGTTCGAGGCCTGGTCGCATGGCGACCGCCGTCAGCAGATCATCAACCATGGCGACCTGGCGGTGGACTTCTTCTTCATGCTGTCCGGGTTCGTGATCGCGTACGCCTATGACGATCGTTGGGGCAGCATGTCCCAATGGCAGTTCTACAAGCGCCGGCTGGTCCGGTTGCAGCCGATGATCATCGTCGGCGCCGTCCTTGGCGCAGCGCTGTTCGCCTTCCAGGACTTCTCGATCTTTCCGAAGGTCGGCGCCGCGTCGTAGTGGCAGGTGGTGGCGGTGATGTTGGTGGGCTTCACCATGATCCCTTTGCCCCGGTCAGCCGATATTCGCGGCTGGACCGAAATGTACCCGCTAAATGGTCCGGCCTGGTCTCTGTTCTACGAGTATGTCGCCAACGTCCTTTATGCTGTCGGTCTTCGAAAGCTTTCGAACCGATGGCTGGGCGGCCTGGTCGCTGTGGCGGCAGTCGCTCTGGTCTACCTTGCGGTCTTCGGCCCGCGCGGCGATCTGATCGGCGGGTGGGGCATAGACGCCGTCGGGATCCAGACGGGCCTAACCCGGGTGACGTTCCCGTTCCTCGCGGGCGTGCTCCTGTTCCGGCTCGGCCGCTGGATCGAGGTCAGGCACACCTTCGGTCTGTGTAGCCTGGCGCTGATCGCCGCGCTCGCCTTGCCGCGTTTCGGAACCGCAGACGAGCCTTGGATGAACGGGGTTTGCGAGGTGCTGTGCGTGATGCTGCTATTCCCGCTCATCGTGGCGATGGGGGCTGGCCAGACGCGCGCGACGGGTTGGTCGGTCAAAGTCGCCCGGGTGTTTGGTGACCTGTCCTACCCGCTCCACATCACCCACTATCCGCTGATATACATCTACACCGGCTGGGTCGCCGATCAGCAGCCATCCGTCCTCGTGGGCACGCTCGTGGCTGCGGGAGTTCTGGCGCTCACGAACCTGATCGCTTGGGCTAGCGTCCGGTTCTACGACGTTCCCGTGCGACGCTGGCTTGGGGATCGACTACTGAGAGCGCCGATCATAAGGCAAACCTGAGGATCCTGAGGGCCAGTCCCTGGACTGGTCGCGATGTCTGCTATCGGCGCGAAGCTGACTTAGCCTCGTGGCAGAACGCCTCGTTCCTTCAACCACGTCTCCAGTAGCCTGGGCCAGACCGTATCGGGGCTGTGATCCCTCCGTAGGCCGAAGGCATGGCCGCCGGTGGAGAACAGATGCACCTCGGCTGGGACTCCTGCCTGATCCAGCGCCCTAGCGTAGAGTGTGCTGTTGCAGATTTCATTTGTCGGATCGTCCCACGCGGCAATCAGAAAGGTCGGCGGGGCGGCGTTTGTCACCTTCAGCGCCGGATCAAAGACGCCATCTCTACGGCAGATGTGGCCCGGGAAAAAAGCGATGGCGAAATCAGGTCGGCTGCTGATCCGATCTATTTCATCCACGGGCGGATAGGCAGGCTCCAGGATGTTGCTCGTCTGTGCGACAAGATATCCTCCGGCCGAGAAGCCCATGACCCCGATCTTGGCGGGATCGATCTGAAGTGCTCGCGCTTGCGCGCGGACCAATCTGATGGTGCGCTGCGCGTCCTGGAGCGCGCGAGGAACCCGCGGCGTCACGGCCCGGCCGAGCTCGTCATCCCAGTAGTGATTGCTGCGGGGAACACGATACTTGGACAGGATGCAGGTGACGCCTCGAGCGGCGATCCAGTTGCAGATCTCCGTCCCTTCGAGCGTCACGACCACGGCGCGGAACCCACCGCCGGGGAAGACGACGATCGCGGCGCCAGTGTTTCGGCCCAGGGGCGGGAAGACCGTCATCGTAGGTTCGGTCACGTCGAACACGGCTTGTGAAATGTCGCCGTCGACGGCTTCGGGCGTATTGCGCGTCAGGACGCTCTCGGAGGGCTGTGTCACGTCTTCCATGTCCGGCGCGCCATTCGGCCAGATCGGAATCTGGCGCGCCCCGTCAGGAGCCTGCCATGCGCCTGTCGCCCGGCCCTCCACGACAGCCTGCTTCGATGCAACGGCAGGACTGCGCGTGACGGCGAAGCCGCTCGCGAGCGCAGCCGCCCCGATCACGCTCGCCAGAGCCAGCCATGTTCGCCGCACCATCACACCTATCCGTTGAGGGAACGCTCGGTCGACGATTACGCGCTTATTCTTCAGCAAGAAAGATTCCAAGGCGGATAAGGCTGAAACGTCTCCCCCGGACCAGTGGGTGGCGCTGTCCGCGCAGGCCTAAGCGGGCGTCGCCGAGCAAAGACATCAAATGTCCGGTCGCGGGCGATGGCTGGATGTCCGCTCATGGCGCGAAGCAGAGGCCCGCTTCGAAACGCTCTTCAGCGGCTGGTCTTCGCCACGGTGGCGATGGATGATCCCGACTTGAATTAAGAGGACCTCGGTGCCCGCGCCACCCCCTTTTTGCAGCTGTTCGCTCTGACGGTCTGCGGATATCTGATGGCCCGCCAGAAAGAAGTTGCGATCGCGCGCCTGACATCGGCGGAGACGGCTTCGACGCATCTGAAAGCCAAGCTCACAACAACGCGGTTCTTCATCGAACAGATCCTGCCAGAGACGGAAGGGCTCTACGGCGCGGCTCGGTCGTCGGCGCGCGATCTTCTGGCGTTGTCAGCGGCCTGAGCATCGGCCCAACTAGTTTGAGCCTTCTGGAGCGCAACCATAGTGGTCCGTTGGCTCGCAACGCGGGGACATCTACCGGCCGAGTGACCTAACGCGCGACTGCTCCGAAGATCTCCGACCGGGTGTATGCTAATGGCGAAGTCGGGTTGATCCAGATTGCTGGCTCTTTCTTTCTTCTGGTGACCATATGGTGACCAATCGCCTTGCGTATCTTCGAGAGCTGCAAAAAGCTAAACAGAAGCAAAGTGGTAGGACCGGAATAGGCTGTATCGAATATCCTTTATTGGGACATCGAGCTGCGAACCCTAGGGGCGCAGGACGGCGACGCCCGGGCGGGCGGTTTCGGCGCGGCGACGGCGCAGGCGGCGATCCAGCCGATCGATCTCGGCCAGGGTCATGTTCGGATGGCGGCGGAAGGCTTGGCGCAGCTGTTCGATCCGTCCGGGCGCCCAGGCGGCGGCGACGCCGGTCGCGCCCGCCAGGAAATCGATGATGGAGACGCTGCGGCCGGTCAAGGCTTGAAGCAGTTCGGCACCGAAGGCGGCGGCGATGACATAGAGGGCCAGGTCGTCGCGGCGCTGGTTCGGCGCGATCAGGAATAGGCCGCTGGCCACGCCATAGAAGGCGATGACGTGGGCGGCCTTGTCGTTCAGGCCGAAGACCTGTTCCAGTCCCTGGAACGGTCCCAGCATCAGGACGGCCATGCCCAGCGCCGCCAGGGCGAAGAAGAGGCGGGCGGCCATGACGATGCGGCGGGGCGTGAGCATGAAGGCGGGTGTCCGTGACCTTGATCCGCCGTCATCCTGCATCGCCGTCCGCCAAGATGCGGTGAAGCGACGTGCTGAACGCTTTACGAACAGACTATCGCAGGATCGCCCAATCCAGGGCGTGGACCCGGTCGCGTCCCAGGGCGGCGGCCAGGGGCGGGGCGGCGAACAGGTCGGCGATGGCGGGGTCGCGCACGTTCAGCCCGCCGGTGAAGGCGCCGAAGGCCGGCAGGACGATGCGCGATCCGTCCGTGACGAAGCAAGGGCGACGCACGCCGCGCCCATAGGCGGCGACCTTGGCGGCGGGGTGAAGGTGGCCCGCGACCTCGCCACGCCGGTCGTCGTCGGCGGTCAGCGCCTCCGGCTCGTGGGTCAGACGCAGCGCGCCCAAGGCCATATCGCCGACGATCCGGCCGGGCAGGCGGGACGCCGTGTCCGCATCGCGAGCGAGCGCCTCGCGGTCGTGATTGCCCTCCAGCCACAGCCAGTCGCGCCCCGCCGCCAGCCCGTCCAGCCGCGCCCGGTCGTCGGCCGCCATGCGGGGAATGGCCTTGGTGTCATGGAAGCTGTCGCCCAACAGCACGACCACGGCCGGGTTCAGTTCGACAATCTCGGCTTCCAGCCTGTCCAGCGTGGCGCGGCTGTCATAGGGCGGCAGAAGCTGGCCGCGCACGGCAAAGGCCGAGCCCTTTTCCAGATGCAGGTCCGCGACGATCAGCGCGCCGTGGGCCGGAACCCACATCGCTCCGGAACAGCGCAGCACACAGGCCTCGCCCGCGATCCGCACGCTCAGCGAACCGCAGATCTTGCGGGCCGGGGACAGGGTTTGGCGCAGGGCGGCGTTCATGCGGCCGCTTCTGGCTCGGCGTCATCCATGACTTCGGCGATCAGCAGGTCGGCGCTTTCGTCCAGGATCATTTCGGCGGCGTCTCCGCTGACCCGCTCGCGTCCGATCTGGACCAGCACGGGCACGCAGAAGGGCGAGGCGCGGCTCAGGGGTTGGTGGCGGATGCGTCCCTCGATGCGCGCCAGCATCTGGCCCAGGCGCGCCACGTCCAGCAGGCCGGATGCGGCGTCCGCGCGGGCGGTCTTCAGCAGCAGATGGTCCGGTTGGTGGCGGCGCAGCACGTCGTAGATCAGGTCGGTGGAGAAGGTCACCTGCCGGCCGGTCTTTTCGGCGCCGGGCTGGCGGCGTTCGATCAAGCCCGAGATCAGGGCGCAATTGCGGAAGGATCGCTTCATCATGAAGCTTTCCTCCAGCCAGGCTTCCAGGTCGTCCCCCAGCATGTCCGGCTGGAACAGGGCGTCCAGATCGATCGTGTCCATCGGCTTGATCGACCAGATCGCCAGCGAATAGTCGGTGACGACGAACCCCAGCGGCCCGACGCCCATCCGATCCAGACGCCGGGTCAGCAGCATGCACAGGGTGGTGTGGGCCAGATTGCCCTCGAACGGATAGGCGACCAGGAAATGCCGACTGCCGCGCGGGAAGGTCTCGACCAGCATGGATTCGGCGTCGGGAATGACCGAGCGGGTCTCCTGCAGCTCCAGCCATTCCTGCACGTCGGGCGGCAGGACGCGCCAGTGGTCGCGGTCGTGCACCATATCGCGCACACGGTCGGCCAGGGAGGTGGACAGCGGGAACTTCGACCCTCCCCAGGACGGGATCTTGGGGTCCTTGTCATTGGCGTGGGTGACCAGGGCGTCGGTGCCCGTGATGCCTTGGAAGGCCCAGATCTGGCCGGCGAACTGGAAGGTGTCGCCGGGCGTCAGCTGTTCGAAATACCATTCCTCGGCCTCGCCCACCTTGCGGCCGCCGATCAGCTGGCGCGAGGCGCCGCCGCGACGGCTGGCGACCCGGACATTCAGCGTGCCGGCTGAGACGATGGCCCCGACGTTCATGCGGTGGCGCTGGGCGATATGCTGGTTTCGGACCTTCCAGCGGCCGTTTGGCGTGCGCACGATGCGGGCGAACCGGTCGTAGGTGCGCAGCGCATAGCCGCCGGTGGCGACGAAATCGACCACCTCCTCGAACTGCTCCCACGTCAGGTTGCGATAGGGGCCGCAGCCGGTGATCTCGTCGTACAGGACCTGCATGTCGAAAGGCTCGGAACAGGCGACGCCCATGACGTGCTGGGCCAGGGTGTCGAGCGTGCCGATATGGACCGGCTCCCAGTCGAAGGCGTTGTCGGCGACGGCCTCGCGCGCCGCCTGGCACTCCAGCATCTCGAACCGGCTGGCGGGCACCAGGAGCGCGCGCGACGGCTCGTCCAGCCGGTGGTTGGCGCGACCGATGCGCTGGACCAGACGGCTGGAGCCCTTGGGCGCCGCCATCTGGATCACCAGGTCCACATCGCCCCAGTCGATGCCCAGATCCAGCGTCGAAGTGCAGACCACGGCCCTGAGATCGCCGCGCGCCATGGCCGCCTCGATCTTGCGCCGCTGCTCGGCCGCTAGTGAGCCGTGGTGCAGGCCGATGGGCAGGTTCTCGTCGTTGATGGCCCACAGCTGCTGGAAAACGAACTCCGACTGCCAGCGGGTGTTGACGAAGATCAGCGCCAGGGTCGAACGCTGGATGGCGGCATAGACCTCCGGGATGGCGTGCTGGCCCGTATGGCCCGCCCACGGCACCTTGCCCTCGGAGATCAGCACGTCGATGACCGCCGGCGCGCCAGGGTCGCCGCGGACGAGGGTCACCGCGTCAAGAGCCACTCCACCGCCTTCGGCGGTCCCCCTCCCCATGGCATGGGGAGGAGACAGGTCGGCCGGCGTCTCCCCCCCGCTTTGCGGGGAGGGGGACCGCGAAGCGGTGGAGGGGTTCTTCGTCTCCGCATCGCCCGGCGCCAACCATCCCCGGATCAGATCGGGATCCTCGATGGTCGCGCTCAGCCCCACCCGGCGCATATCGGGGGCAAAGCTCTGCAATCGCCCCAGACCCAGAGACAACAGGTCCCCCCGCTTGCCGCTCCAGATCGCGTGCACCTCGTCCAGCACCACGCATTTCAGGTCGGCGAAATAGGACCGGGCGCCTTCCCAGGCGCAGAACAGGGCCAACTGCTCGGGCGTGGTCAGCAGGATGTCGGGCGGAAAATCACGCTGTCGCTGGCGCTTGGATTGTTTCGTGTCGCCGGTGCGCGTCTCGACGTGGATGTTCAGCCCGATCTCGCGGATCGGCGTCATCAGATTGCGCTCGACGTCCGTCGTCAGGGCCTTCAGCGGCGACAGATAAAGCGTATGCACCCCCGACCCCGGCCCGGTCGTCGGCTTCGGTCCGCGCTCGGCCAGGTCGATCAGACTGGGCAGAAAGCCCGCCAGCGTCTTGCCGCCGCCGGTGGGCGCGACCAGCAGGGCGTGGCGGCCGGCCTCCCCCGCCGCGACCATCTCCAGCTGATGCCGCCGGGGCGCCCAGCCGCGCGACGCGAACCAGTCGGCGAACAGGAGAGGCAGCGTTGCGGGAGCGGCGGCGGTCGTCACGGCCGGGATATAGCATGTTCCCGTTCCGTTTCAGCCCCAGGCTCGCTATCTATCGGACGTGTCCGACGAATCCGTACTCTCCGAAACCCGCCTGACCGGCGCCCAGCCGTGGGCGGACTTGCCGCCAGCGCTCGCCACGCCGCCGGGCGCAGGGGCGGTTTGCGACGAGGCGGGGGCCAGGAAGATCGGGCGCGGGGCGGCCGAGGGATTCTTCAGCACTGGGCCGGTGATGGCAGCGCATGCGTCGCTGACGGCGCGCCGGTTGGGGCTGACGCCGCCGCCGCGATCGACTGATCTGATGGACGTGCTGGAGCTTTACGCCTTCGTTCGGCCGGCGCGCTTCTGTGCGCCGTCGCCGACGGGGCTTGCGCTGTCGCTGGGTCTGGCCGAGCCGAAATCGGCGGAGGAACAGGCGGCAGCCCTGCGCGAGGCGGCGGGGCTGCTGCTGCGAGAACTGGCTGATCCGACCTATCCGGAGCGCGAGGCGGCCTATGTCCTGGCGCTGACGATGCAGCGGGCGGGCTGGGCCTGGGGCGAGCGGGTGGTCCAAGCGCTGGAGGCCGGCGGCGTGCGGGCTCGCCAGCATCGCGGGTCCGGCATGGATGTCTGGTCGCGGCTGACCGAATGGGAGGACGAGGCGCCGCGCGGCGAGGCGGGATCGGCCCCGGTCGACAGCGAGAGCGCGCGCATCCGGCTGGAGAAACTGCTTCAGGCCTCGGGCCTGGACGAGACGCGACCGACCCAATCGGACTACGCCGCCGAAGCCGCCTTTGCTTTTTCGCCGAGGAATGAAGAGGGGCGGCCCCGCATGCTGCTGGCCGAGGCGGGGACCGGCACGGGCAAGACCCTGGGCTATCTGGCGCCCGCCTCCCTATGGGCCGAGCGGAACCAGGGAGCGGCGTGGATCTCGACCTATACCCGCGCGCTGCAACGCCAGATCGACCGTGAAAGCCATTCGCTGTGGCCCGATCCGGCCGAGCGCAAGAAGAAGGCGGTGATCCGCAAGGGGCGCGAGAACTATCTGTGCGTCCTGAACCTGCAGGACATGGTGCAGGCGGCCCAGCTGGGGAATGGCGACCTGATCGGCCTGGCGCTGGCCGGGCGTTGGGCGCTGCATACGCGCGACGGCGACATGACGGGCGGGGACTTTCCCGGCTGGCTGCCTGGCCTGTTCGCCATGCCGGCCGCCCATGCGGCGGGGGCGGCCAATCTGGTGGATCGGCGCGGCGAGTGCGTCCACGCCGCCTGCCCGCACTACCGCACCTGTTTCGTCGAAAAGACGATCCGCGCCAGCCGCCGCGCGGATCTGGTCATCGCCAACCACGCCCTGGTTCTGACTCAAGCCGCTTTCGATGGGGCGCGCTCGGCGCGGGGCCAGAAGCAGGATGGTGAGACGGCGGCGCTGAAGCGGATCGTCTTCGACGAGGGCCACCACCTGTTCGACGCCGCCGACAGCGCCTTTTCCGCCTGCTTGTCGGGCCAGGAGGCGGCCGAACTGCGGCGCTGGATCCGGGGGCCGGAGGGGCGGGGGCGTCGCGGTCGCGGGCTGGAGCAGCGGCTGGGCGACATGGTCAACGACAATGAGGCGGCGATGAAGGCGCTGCAGGACGCCATCCGCGCCTCGGCCGCCCTGCCGGGCGAAGGCGTGTCGGGCCGCGTCGCGCCAGCCTCGGGCGAGGTCAACCCCATCGGCCCGATCGAGGCGTTCCTGGCCGCCGCCTTGGACCAGCTGCGCGCCCGCACGGCGGAGACCAATACGTATGGCGGGCCCGAGTTCGGCATGGAGTGCGCGCTGAAGCCGGTGACCGATCCGGTCGCCGAGACGGCGCGCGCGGCGGCCCAGGCCCTTGCCGCCATCGAGGCGCCGTTGCTGGCCCTGTCGCGACATCTGGAAGACATCCTCGACGACGAGGCGGCCGAGCTGGATGGGTCGCAGCGCTCGCGGATCGAAGGGGCGCTGCGCGGGCTGGACCGGCGCGCGCGCATGACCCTGCCGGGATGGCGGTCGATGCTGGCGGCGCTGGAGGATGGGGGCGATCAGCCCGATCCCGATTTCGTCGATTGGCTGTCGGCCGAGACCGCGTTCGGCCGCATCCACGACGTGGCGCTGCGTCGCCACTGGATCGACCCGACCGTCCCGCTGGAGGCCGCCGTGATCGTGCCGTCGCACGGGGTGCTGGTGACGTCGGCCACCCTGTCCGATCCCTTGCAGGAAGACCCGTTCGACTTGGCGCGGATGCGGACCGGCTCGGCACGTCTGATCGAGCCCCCCCGCACTTTGAAGGTTGAAAGCCCGTTCGATTATGCGGCCAACAGCCGGGTCATCGTCGTCAACGATCTGGTCAAGGACGATCCGCGGCAGACGGCGGCGGCGATGCGCGAACTGTTCCTGGCGGCGGGCGGCGGGGGGCTGGGCCTGTTTACCGCCATTCGCCGATTGAAGGCAGTCTATGAGCGGCTGGGGCCGGATCTGGCGAAGTCGGGCGTGCCTCTGTATGCCCAGCACGTCGATCCGCTGGAGGTCGGGGCGCTGGTGGATATGTTCCGGGTCGAGGAAAATTCCTGCCTGTTGGGCACCGACGCCGTGCGCGACGGGGTTGACGTGCCTGGACGGTCGCTGCGGGTCCTGGCCTTCGATCGTGTGCCATGGCCGCGCCCGGACCTGCTGCACAAGGCGCGGCGCGAACGGCTGGGAGGGAAGGGCTATGACGATGCCCTGGCCCGCGCCCGCCTCGCCCAGGCGTTCGGCCGGCTGATCCGGCGCGGCGACGACAAGGGGGTGTTCCTGATGCTGGACGCCGCCACCCCCACCCGCTTGTTCGCCAGTTTGCCGCCCGGGACCGAGGTCCAGCGCATGGGCCTGGCCGATGCGGTCGAACTGACCCGCAGTTTCCTGAACCCCGAGACGACTTAGGATGTCGAAAACTACGCCCGCCACCGTCGCCCTGACCAAGGCCGGCGTCGCCTTCGCTCTGTTTCCCTACGACTATGATCCCGACGCGCCGCGCGTGGGATTGCAGGCCGCCGAGGCGCTGGGCGTGGCGCCCGAGCAGGTGTTCAAGACTCTTATGGTCCTGGTCGACGGCGCTCCGGCTTGCGTCATCGTGCCGTCCGACTGCGAGGTCAGCATGAAGAAGCTGGCGGCGGTGCTGGGCGGCAAGTCGGCCCAGATGATGAAGCCGGCCGACGCCGAACGGCTGACAGGCTACAAGGTCGGCGGGGTCAGCCCGTTCGGCCAGCGAAAGGCCGTGCCCACTGCGATGGACGAAACCGCCATCCTGTTCGATCAGGTCTTGATCAACGGCGGTCAGCGGGGGTTGCTGCTGGGCCTGGCGCCGGAGGATGCGCGTCGCGCGGCGCAGGCGGTGCTGGCCGACCTGACCGCCTAGAAGCGCCAGGTGCGGCGCGCTATAGGTCCGGCATGACCGACGCCTCGACGACCAAGCGACACAGCCGCAAGGGCCTGTATGCGCCCTTCATCCTCGTGCTGATCGCGCTGACGGCCTGGACCGGATGGTGGATCTTCCTGACGCGCCAGATCGATACGCGGCTGGAGGCCCAGGTCCAGACCCTGCGTCAGGACGGTTGGGACATCCGCTTCGCCGACAAGTCCATCAACGGCTGGCCGTTTCGCACCCATGTGGCGTTGACGAACCTGATCGTTCAGGCGCCGTCGGGCCATGCGATCAAGGCGACCGAACTGACTGCGGAGGCCAACGCCTATCAGCCGACAAAATGGGTCGTGGTGGCCCCGCAAGGCCTGATGTTGACCCGCGCCGGCAAGGGCGAGGTCGCAGTCAGGGGCGACGCCATCCGCATGAGCGCCAGCGGCATCGATCAACGCTGGCCCAACCTGGCGCTGGAGATGTTCAATCCGGTCTTCACGGCCCAGACCGGCGCGGAACCCTTCCCCATCGCTCGCGCGGCGCGGATCGATTTCTACGCCCGGCCGCATCTGGAGGGCTCGACCGCGCCGACCGACGACGTCGATGTCATGTTCCGGCTGGTGGACGGGCAGGGGCGAGCGGACGGCCCCGTCGAAGGCTTCGCCCAGGATGGCCGCCTGACGACCCAGCTGGAGGCGGAGATCGGCCAGGCCAGCCTGCTGAAGACCGGCGGCGACGCGGCGGGCGTCTTCTCGGCCTGGACCAAGGCGGGCGGGACGTTCCGCAATGTGCGCGGCGATCTTCAGGCCGGCGACAGCCGTGCGACCCTCTCCAGCGATGTCTTGCGAGCCGATGCGAACGGCCGGCTGACCGGCCAGGTCCAGCTTCAGGCGCAAAAGCCTTTGCCCGCCCTGGCCGGCCTGATGGCGACGCGTCAGGGGCCGGTCAACCGGATCGGCGCGGCCGGGGCCGCTGCAGCAGCGGGCGCGGCCGAGGCCACGGGCCAGGAGCAGTTGCCTCTGACGCTGGTTTTCCGCGACGGCCGCACCTGGCTCGGCCCCTTCCCGCTGGCCCCGGCGCCCAAGCTGTTCTGATGGCCCTGCTGGACGAACCCGAAGCCGACGACGCCCTGCTGGCGCTGGATCGCGCCCTGGCCGAGGCGGTGCGGGCGCGGATCGCCGCCGGTCCGCGCGACCGAGCCGACGCCTCGGCCATCGCCTTGCGTCAACTGTTGGACGGCGCCTCGCCCGATGAGGCTGCGGCGGTCAAGGCGGTGTGGGGCCGGATCGAGATGGCGACCGGACCCGCGCTGGTCGTCTGTGGCGGCGTAGCCCAGGCCCTGGCCACGGACCGCTATGGCCTGCGGTCGCGGCCCCTGTCCGCCGCCGAGGCGTTGAAGGCGGCCGAGACGGGCTCGCGCGCCGTGATCGACCTGTCGCCCGACCGGCCGTGGTGGGGCCGCCTGCTGGCGCGGCCCGAACTGAAGATCGTCGCCGCCCTGCCGGACGATCGGCGCGGACGGCCCCAGGCCTTCGTAGTATCCAAAGAGACATCCGGCCCCACGGGCGACGACCGCAGCTTCTGGGTCACCGACAGCGGCTGGTCCGAGACCAAGATCGTGGACGCCCTGGGCGACGCGGGACTGGTCGCCGATCCGCTGGCGACGGCGGGCGGGTTGAAGCTGTTCATGCTGACGGGCTATGTGCAGGTCGACGACGGGCGGCTGAAGAGCGCGCCCGGACGAATGAGCGGCGTGATCGGCGCCGCCCCCATCTTCTGAGATCAAGGCTTTCCATGACCGACGCGACCGCGCCACACGGCCCTGCCCCCAAGCCCGGCATCCTCGACATCGCACCCTATGTCGGCGGCAAGTCGTCCATTGCCGGCGTCGCCGACCCGATGAAGCTGTCCTCCAACGAGAACATGCTGGGCGCGGGCGAAAAGGCGCGCGCGGCCTATGAGGCAGCGGTCAAGAATATCCACATCTATCCCGACGGCCGGGCGACCAAGCTGCGGAACGCTGTGTCGGAACTGCACGGGCTGGAGCCCGAGCGGCTGATCTTCGGCAACGGCTCGGACGAGGTCTTCGCCCTGTTGAACCAGACCTATCTGACGGCGGGCGA
The DNA here is from genome assembly GCF_044807075.1 of Brevundimonas vesicularis. GTDB lineage: Bacteria > Pseudomonadota > Alphaproteobacteria > Caulobacterales > Caulobacteraceae > Brevundimonas > Brevundimonas vesicularis_G. Next base: position 80,667 of record NZ_CP085234.1, on the reverse strand, counting down.
CAACATCGTCTGCGGCCAGTACGGTTTCCTCGCCTACCGCATCAGCGCCCTGGGTTGCGAGGCCCAGGTCAAGCTGGCGCCCGAGCCCGACTTCAAGGCCGAGGTCGATGCGCTCCTGGCCCAGGTCGATGACCGGACCAGGATCGTCTACGTCTCCAATCCGTCAAACCCGACCGGCAGCTACAATACGGGCGAAGAAATCCGCCGCCTGCACGCCGCCCTGCCGGCCCACATCATCCTGGTCGTGGACGAGGCCTATGCGGAATATGTGACCGAGGCCGACTGGGAAACCGCCTTCCCGCTGGCCAAGGACGCCGAGAACATCGTCGTCACCCGCACCTTCTCCAAGATCCACGGCCTGGGCGGTTTGCGCATCGGTTTCGGCTATGCGCCGCTGAAGGTCGCCGAGGCCATCGACCGTATCCGCCTGCCGTTCAATGTCTCGGTGCCGGGGCTTGAGGCCGCGACGGCCGCCCTGTCGGATGAGGCGCACCAGACGGCGTCGCGCGATCTGATCTCGAACTGGAAGCCGCGCCTGACCCAGGCCCTGCGCGGCTTTGGGCTGAACGTCCTGCCCAGCGCCGGCAACTTCGTGCTGGTGCTGTTCGATAGCACCGACCGCGCCGCCGCCGCCAACGACTATCTGAACACCAAGGGCATCATCGTCCGCCCCGTCGGCGGCTACGGCCTGCCGCAGGCCCTGCGCATCACCATCGGCACGGAAGACCAGAACCGCGCCGTCATCGACGCGCTGAGCGAGTTCGCGGCCACCTGATCAAAGGGCAAGAAGCGGCGGCCGCATTCGCAGCCGCCGCCTTGCTATCAGCCGCCGAAGCGACGGGCGATGAAGACGCCGGTCCGTACGGCGTCGTCGCTTTGCGACAGGGGGCTGTCGGCCACGTCGCCCAGGCGGCGCTCATAGTTGATCAGGCCGCCAGCTCCCCATTTGTCGCCGACCGGGACCAGCAGGACCAGGCTGGCGCCCGCGCCCTGCAGGCCGCCGCCCGGGGAATAGGCGCTGATGCCGTTGGCGGCCGCCTCGGCGGTGCTGACGCCATAGTAGGCGTCGGCCAGTTTGGAATCGCCGCCGCGTACATAGACCGAGGCGTTGAGCAGGCCGACCGACGTCACGCGCTGATGACCGACGGAGGCGTGGTATTCCGTGCCCTCGCTGACGTCTGACACGTCGCGGCTGATCCGACCGCCGACCACTACATTGCCGGGCAGACGCTTGTAGGCGTAGGCGGCCAGATCCGCGCCGAAGCCCGGACGATCCAGCGTTAGGCCTTCGATATCATCGGCCGAGAAGCGCGGGCGCAGTTGCAGACCGGCGCGGAAGTCGTCGGTCTTGATCGCGTTCCAGCCCAGGCCGTCGATCGGGTTCAGATAGACTAGGTCGCGATAGTTGGCCGAAACCCACGGGGCGACCGTCGTCTTGGAGCCCGTGTCGCCGTTGGAGTCGTTGCGATAGAGGGCGCCCGCTCCGAGATCTACGGTCCAGTTCTGGGGGGCGGGCCGGACCTGCTCATACGGCTGCGACTGAGCCAGGGCGGAGCCGGCGACGGCGGCGAAGGCGACGGAGAGCAGAAGGGAACGAAGCATCGGACGATTTCCATTGAACGCGCCCGAGCGGGGAGGTCAGGCCGGTCCAGAATGCGCAAGCTGGGCCTTTGGCTCCAGCAGCGCCAACGACGCCGTCTCTATGCGACTTTCCAGCAACGCCATCATGGCGCCGCGCTTCAGCTGTGCCGGAATCGGCTCAAGGAATTCGAACACGACCGTTCCGGGATACCGGCGGAAGCCGTGCGCCGGCCAGTGGACGCCGGAGTTGGTGGCGACGGGCCAGCAGGGGCCTTCCAGATCGCGGTAGATGGCGGCGACGCCGGGCTTGTAGTCGCCCGGCACGCCCGGATCGTTGCGCGTGCCCTCGGGGAAGATGACGATCTGGCGGCCTTCGGACAGGCGGTCGCGCGCCTGTCGCGTCATGTCCTTCAACGCCTTGGCGTGGCCCGCGCGATCCACAGCGATCATCTTCGACTTCCAGGCGAACCAGCCGAAGAAGGGCAGGGGCATCAGTTCCTTCTTCATCACGAAACAGGCGTCGGGCAGGACGGCCAGCAGGGCCACGATGTCCAGCATCCCCTGGTGTTTGGACGCGATCAGGGCGGCGCCCGACGGGGCGTGCTCCAACCCGCGCACCTCGACCTTGACCCCCGCGATCCAGCGCAGGCCGAACAGGACGATGTTCGCCCACAGCTTGCACACGCCCTGCACATAGCGGTGCGGCGCCAGCAGGACCGGCGACAGGCCGATGGCGATGATCGGCATCGACAAATAGAGCCAAGCGGTGAAGATCAGGGAACGCAGGGTGTTCACTTAGGGCGCGGCCTTTTCTTCAGGGGCGGTTTCGGTCTCGGCCGCGACGGCGGCGGGCCGATCGCGGGTGATGCGACGCACGCCCTCACGGCCCAGGACGGCGAGGTATTTCATGTATTCCAGCGTCATCCGACGCGCGGTCACCGCCGCCCGCCACCAACGCGCATTGTCCAGCGACGGGGTGGAGATGGCGTAGGGCGTCAGTTTCACGCCCGGCAGCTGGCCCCGGATTTCGACCAGAGAACGCGGCATATGATAGTCGGAGGTCACGACGATCAGGCTGCGGTAGCCCTTGGCGCGGCTCCAGGCGGCGATCTCCTGAGCGTTGCCGACGGTGTCCTCGGCCTCGAAGCCCAGGTCCACGCAGCAGTTGAACAGACGGCTGGATCCCGGCGTCAGCTCGCGCAGCTCCTGGCGACGCACCTCGCGATTGACGCCGGAGATCAGCACCCGCTCGCCCTTGCCCTGTTCCAGCAGGCGGATGGCGGTGTTGACCCGTTCGGACGACGGACCGGTCAGGGCCACGATGGCGTCGGCGCGGGCGGGGTCGTCGGCGGGCGTCAGCTCGCGCACCCGGTGGGCGAAGGCGAACAGGCCGACCAGCCAGATCAGACCGGCGATGAAGATGACGCTCAACAGTCTCATGCGCCCCCTCCCTCTGTCGGCCGTCCTGAAGCCAGCATTCGCATGGCGGCGAATCTCGCCGCGAGAACGGCAACCGTAGCCGCGAGCAGCGGGCAAGGCGAGAGCAACGCCAGGTCGCTCCAGCTGATCGGCAGGGCCGTCGTCAGGCCGCCCGATCCGCCGATGAACCGCAGGAGGATCAGAAGGACCGCCGCCAGCCCGCCGCCGATCGCGCCCGCGCCAGCCGCCATCAGGCCGAACCGCCGCTGGAACAGCCAGGCGATGGCGCCGTCGGTCGCGCCGTTCAGGCTCAGGGTCTCGATCACGCCCTGACCGGCCGCCAACCCCGCGCGGGTCGCATAGGCGATGGCGGCGGCCGCAGCGAAGGCGACGGCCAGGAAGGCGGCGCCGGCCAGGACGGTGATCATGTCGGCGGACCGCTCGACTTCGCCGCGCCACAGGCTGTGATCGTCCACCGTGGCGTCCAGCCCGGCCTCGGCCAGGGCGCGGCTGAGGGTGACGGCGCTGGCCGGCGCCTGGGCGTTCAGCCGCACCGTCACCAGATGGGGCAGGGGCAGGTCGGGCAGGACCGCGTCGCCCAGCCAGGGGCGCAGCAGATCCTCCGCCGCCTTGCGGCTGAGGGCGGCGGCCTCTTCCACCCCATCGACGCCGGACAGGGTCTCGGCCGCGCGGGCGGCGGCGGTGTCGCCGGTTTCGCCGACGCGGGGTCGGACCTGCACCGTGGCCTCGGCGCCCAGCTGTCGGGCCCAGCCGTGCGCGGCGCGGTCGGCCGCGGAGGCGGCGACCGCGGCGAGGCAGGCCAAAAAGCACAGAACGGCGATGACCGTCATCAGCCACGGCTCGCCGGCCGCGGCGGGCGGCAGCAGGCCGGGCCGACGGCTGGAGAGGCTGAAGTCTGACAGACGGATCATGCGGCGGCCCGCGAGGGTTCGCTGAGCTGTCCGGCCTCCAGCCTCAAGACGCGCGCGCCCGACCGCTGGGCCAGGGCCTCGTCATGGCTGGCGATCAGGACGGTGGTCCCCAGTTTGTTCAGCGACTGGAACAGCCGCAGCAGCTTGTCGGCCATGACGGCGTCCACGCTGCCGGTCGGTTCGTCGGCCACGATCAGGCCGGGGCGGGTGATGACGGCGCGGGCGATGGCCAGTCGCTGCTTCTCACCGCCGGACAGGGCGGGGGGACGGGCCTCCATCCGGCGACCCAGGCCCACCCATTTCAGCATCTCACGCACGTCGTCGGCGTACTCGGCCTCGGATCCGCCCGCGAGACGCAAGGGCAGGGCGACATTGTCGAAGGCCGACAGATGATTCAGCAGGCGGAAATCCTGGAACACCACGCCCATCCGCCGTCGAAAGGCCGGGATGTCGCGACGATCGATGCGCGTGACATCCGATCCAAACAGGCGGAGGGTTCCCGTCCGGGGTTGGTCCGCCAGCGTCAGCAGACGCAGCAGCGAAGACTTTCCGGCCCCGGACGGCCCGGTAAGAAAGTGGAAAGAGCCGCGCGGCAAAATGAGGTTAACGTCCCGCAGCACGTCGGGCGCGCCGACATAGCCGAAGCCGACGCCAGACAGGCGAACGGTCTCGGTCATAGCGGCGGGTTCGGCGGGCGAGGACGGCATGGTATGTGTTTCAGGAACAGGGCGCGGCGTCGCGCCTTACGGGAGGGGGCGACAGCCTCGCAGTCAGCCACATGATACTGACCTGCCCCGCCTGCGCCACCAGCTATTTCATACGTGACGAAGCCATAGGCCCTGAAGGCCGAAAAGTGCGCTGCCAATCGTGCGGCGAAGTCTGGCGCGCGACGCCCGACGAGCCGCTGGAACTGACCCTGACGCCCGAGCCGACGGTCGCCGCCGCCACGCCTGCAACCTCGCCCGAACCCGACCCCGCGCCGACCGCAGCCAGCCTGGCCGAAACGCCGGCGCCGGAACTGCCTCGCGCCTTCCGCGCCCGCGCCGATCGCCAGAAGAAGCTGCGCCGTGCCGCCACCCAGGGGGTGATCTGGGCGAGTCTGGCCAGCGTCTTCATCGGCCTGATCGTTTCGGCCTTCCTGTTCCGGGTCGAGATCGTCCAGGCCTTCCCCCGAGCCGCTTCGGCCTACAAATTCTTCGGCGCGCCGGTCAATCCGGTCGGGCTGGACTTCGAGGCGCTGACGGCCAAGGCTGCGCCGAACCATCCCGGCATGGTCGTGGTGTCCGGCGCCATCCGTAATGTGCGCGACGTCGAGATCGTCTCGCCGCCGATTCGCGTGGCCCTGCTGGACGCCGCCGGCGCCGAGGTCGGGTTCAAGATCGTAAAGATCGACGCGGCGCCGGTCCTGCCGGGCAAGGTCCAGGGCTTCGCCGCCCTGATCCCCGATCCCGGTGGCCATGGGGCGGGGATCGGCGTCGACTTCGCGCCGGCCAGCCCTGAGACCGCCAAGCCTATCGCTGAACACGGCGGACATGATGCCAAGGCCGCGCCCGCTCACGAAGCAGAGCCGGCGAGCGAGACCGCCAAGGGACTGCGCTCGGCGACGGCGCCGGGCGCCGAGGCGCCGAACACGGCCGCGCCGATCGACGCGCGACCCGTAGGCGCTGTGGACAAGGGGCATGGTGAGGCGGTATCGGCCTCGCATCATGGCTGATCCTTCCCCGACGCCGACCGTTCTTCTGTCCGAGGCCGAGGTGGCGCGCATCGTCGCCGACCTGGCCCAGCGCATCGCGCCCGTCGTCGACGACGATACGGTCGCCGCCGTGCTGCTGACCGGCGGCCTGTGGTTCGCCGCCGATCTCACTCGCGCCCTTTCGCGCGTCGGCCGCAACGTCCGTTTCGACGCCCTGTGGCTGGCTTCGTACGGCGACGACAAGACCAGCCGCGGCAAGATCGACGTCTATGCGCCGTTCCAGCGCCCGATCGCCGGACGAAAGGTCCTGATCCTAGACGACGTCTTCGACACCGGCCTGTCTCTGGCGGAAGCCGTGCGCATCGCCAGGGACGCAGGCGCGTCCGAAGTGTTGACCTGCGTCTTCGCCAGAAAGCCGTGGCCCAAGCCCCGCGCGCCCGAACCGGACTTCGTCGGCTGGGAGGCGCCGAACCGCTTCCTGGTCGGCTATGGCCTCGACAATGCGGGCGGTCTGCGGGGCTTGCCCGACATCTGCGCGTTGGACTGACATCGGGTTCGCGACAGCGGGGATAATCCGTCCGGGGCTGAATTTCCGCCCGGTTCGGCGTTGACTCTCCGACTCCCTTCCGTATATGTCGCCGCTCTTCGCCGCCGGGGCCCTCTCCGGGGGCGTATCTTTTTTTGCGTTTGCGCTGAGGCTTCAACATGTACGCGGTGATCAAGACCGGCGGCAAGCAGTACCGGGTCCAACCGGGCGACACCATCGTCGTCGAAAAGCTCGACGGCGACGCCGGCGCTGAGCTGAAGTTCGACAGCGTCCTGATGCTGGGCGGCGACAAGGGCGTGACCCTGGGCGCCCCCCTGATCGACGGCGCCTTCGTCGGCGCGACCCTGGTCGAGACCCGCAAGGGTGAGAAGATCAAGATCTTCAAGAAGACCCGTCGCCAGGGCTATCGCCGCACGAACGGCCATCGCCAGATGGAATCGGTCCTGCGCATCACTGGCATCGAAGGCGCCGGCGAGACCGCCAAGTGGGACGGCAAGGTCGATCTGACCACCAAGGCCGAGATCAACCTGCGCGCTCGCAACCTGGCCGCCCGTGACGCCACCTCCTCGCTGGGTTCGACCGAGACGGTCGTGACCGACGTGGACGGCGCCGAGGTCAAGGGCGTCGTGGTCGAGAGCTCGGCTCCCGCCAAGAAGGCCCCGGCCAAGAAGAAGGCTGCGCCCAAGGCTGAAGCCGCCGGCGACGAAGCCTAAGACATTCACCGGCGCCTCGGCGCCAGACCTAAGTTACGGACGCGCTCAAGTAGGCCTGAAGGCCGGTAGCGCACCAAGAAAGTACGGAGCGGCAAGATGGCTCACAAGAAATCCGGTGGTTCGTCGCGTAACGGTCGCGACTCCGAGTCGAAGCGCCTTGGCGTGAAGAAGTATGGCGGCGAGCGCGTGCTGGCCGGCAACATCATCGTGCGCCAACGCGGCACCACCTTCCACGCCGGTGAGAATATGGGCATGGGCCGCGACCACACCCTGTTCGCCCTGACGAACGGCGCTGTGAAATTCACCACCAAACGTGGTGGCCGTTGTTACGTGTCGATCCTCGCGGCCAATGACGACGCCGCCCAGGCGATGGCCGCCGAGTAACGCAGTCTGGACCTTCCCGGATCGCGTTGCTCCTGCCAGCAGCCGATCCGGACCAGGGATGATAATCCGCGGGGAGTCTGGATCACCAGGCTCCCCGTTTGCGTTTCCCCGCCTCGAAGACCGTCCGAGCCCTTCAAGGAGATGGTCGACAATCCGAGGCAACGCCCATGTGCGTCATCGAAACCTCTCCCGTCGTCGAGACCCGGCGCCTGATCCTGCGCGCGCCCGCGCCCCAGGATGCGCCGCGCATCGCCGCCCTGGCCAATGATCTGGACATCGCGCGCATGACCAAGCGGATGCCGCATCCGTTTCAGATGCGCGACGCCGACGACTTCGTGCTGCAGGTCGCCTCGCAGGACCCAAGACGAGCCAACACCTTCGTCATCGACCATGAGGACGTGGGGCCCATCGGCGTCATCGGCCTGTTCGAGGGCGAGGACCGGGCGCCGGAAGTCGGCTACTGGATTGGGCGGGATTACTGGGGTCGGGGCTTCGCCACCGAGGCGCTGGACGCCGCCTTGGTCTGGGCCAGCCGCAAGTGGAAGCGCCGGGCGCTGGTCGCCGGCCATTTCGCCGACAATCCGGCCTCTGGCCGCGTGCTGGAAAAGGCGGGCTTTCTCTACACCGGCGAGACGCGCCGGGCGTGGAGCCGGGCGCGTCGGGCCGAGGCCGATACGCGCATGATGGTGTGGCTGGCCTGACGGCCAGCCCGCAATGTCAGCCGCCCGCCAGGGCGGGACCATAGACGGCCGCGACGGCGACGGCGCCCACCACCAGCATGGCGCCCGCGCCGGCGATGAAGGTGGCGATGGTCTTGGACCGGCGACGCCGCATGCCGCCCGCCTTGTATTGGCGGATGATGACCGACGGCCCTCGCGTAAAGGCCTCGGATCCTATGATATTGTGTTGGGACAAGAAAAAAGCTCCCCGAACTCTCGCACAGAAGCAGCGATCAGTCCGGGGCGCTCGTGGTCAGAAGATGGCGATCCGCGTTACCGGGGTCGCATCTTCGTGAGAACGGGTCTGCGGGTCACAGGGTGACGGAGACGACCCGGCCGCCGCGCGTCTGCACCGACTGCATCAGCACCAGGGGCGCATCGCCCGAGGTGACCGGCACGATCAGGAACCAGCCGCCGTCGGGCAGGCCGTCGAAGCGGAAGCGGCTGTTCTCGCAGCGCGTGTCGCGGACAAAGGTGCGATAGTCGGCGTTGGCGTCGGCGACGGTGCGGGCGCGGACGACAGCGGCAGGCACGGCCGCGCGCTGGGTCGAGCCGTACAGGGTGCGAAAGCGCGCGCGGGTGTAGGGGGTGTCCGGCGTCAGGCCGACATTGCCGACGCAATCGAAGGCCTTGCCGTCGCGGGCGAAGGCGATCTGGCCTTGAATGCTGTTGCGGCCGGGCATCTGGGACCAGCCGAAGTCGCGCTCGTTGAAGGCGGCCGGGGCGGCGTAGGGCAGACCACCGCCGATCGTGGGCGCACAGGCCGAAAGGGCGGCGGCGCCGAGCGCCAAGGCGAGGCCGGTCGCGGCGAGGGGACGGTTCGACATAGGGCTTCCTCCGGTGTTCGTTGCGGTCGCGCGGACGACCGAGGCCCACTATCGCACGACAGGCCAGGCGACTTCCACGCTCAAGATTCCCCCTCTGGACCCGGACCCGACAACGCGCGAAACAGGCCCGACAACGCGCCCAGTCGTCGAGGCGCGACAGCTCGGAAACGCTCCGCATGACCGTCACCTTCGCCGATATCCAAGCCGCGCGCACCCGGATCGCCGGCGCGGTCGACCGCACCCCGACCCGCTATTCCAGAAAGCTGTCGCAGCTGACCGGGGCCGAGGTCTGGGTCAAGTTCGACAATCTGCAATTCACCGGCAGCTTCAAGGAGCGCGGCGCGCTGAACCGGCTGCTGATGCTGAGCCCCGAGGAGATGAAGCGCGGCGTGGTGGCCGCCAGCGCCGGCAACCACGCCCAGGCCCTGGCCTATCACGGCGGACGGCTGGGCGTGCCGGTGACCATCGTGATGCCGGAGGGCACGCCCTTCGCCAAGATCAACGGCACCCGCTCGCACGGGGCGACCGTGGTGATCGAGGGGCTGGACTTCACCGGCTCGACCGAGGCGGCCAAGCGGCTGGAGGCCGAAAAGGGTTATGTCTTCGTCTCGGCCTTCGACGACGAAGGCATCGTGGCGGGCCAGGGCGTTTGCGCCATCGAGCTTCTGGAGGATGCGCCCGAGGTCGAGGCCCTGATCATCCCCATCGGCGGCGGCGGGCTGATCGCGGGCTGCGCCATTGCGGCCAAGGCGATGAAGCCGGACATCAAGGTCTTCGGCGTCGAGGCCGCGCGCTATCCCTCCTTCACCGCCAAACGGGCGGGCCAGCCGCCGGTCTGCACCGGCCAGACCATCGCCGAGGGCATCGCCATCAAGGCCGTCGGCGACATCCCCTTCGCCCTGGCCGACCCGCTGGTGGATGAGGTCTTCGTCTGCCAGGAAGCCGACTTCGAACGGGCCGTCGCCACCTATGTCACCTATGAGAAGACGGTGTCCGAAGGCGCGGGCGCCGGCGGTCTGGCGGCGCTTCTGGCCTATCCCGAGCGGTTCAAGGGGATGAAGGTCGGGCTGGAGCTGTGCGGCGGAAACATCGATGCACGGATGCTGGCGGTCGTGTTGAACCGCGAGATGGTCCGTGAACGGAGATTGATCGTCTATCGCATCCTGGGCGACGACCGGCCGGGCATGTTGTCGGCCATGGCGGCGGTGATCGGCGGCCTGGGCGGCAACATCATCGACGTGGTCCACAACCGTCTGGCGCTGGACGTGCCGGCCAAGGGCGCCGAGTTCGACATCATGGTCGAAACGCGCGATAGCGCCCACGCCGACGAGATCGGCGAGGCCTTGAAGGAACGCGGCTATGAACTTCGGATGGGGTAAGGCGGCGATCGTCGCGGCCTTCTTGCTGGCGGGCTGCGGCCAGGCCGCGCCGGTCGATCCGAGCGCGGGCAAGGCCGAGGCGGCCGCCTTCATGGCCAAGAACGCCAAGGAAGAGGGCGTTCAGACGCTGCCCAGCGGCCTGCAATACAAGGTGGTGCAGACGGGACCGGCCAGCGGTGTCAGCCCCGACCGCAACGACCTGGTCAAGGTCGATTACGAGGGCAAGCTGGTCGACAACAGCGTGTTCGACAGCTCCTTCGCGCGCGGCGCGCCGGCGGTGTTCACCCCCGAGGAGGTCGTCAAGGGCTGGACCGAGGCGCTGCAGAAGATGCGCGTCGGCGACGAATGGCTGCTCTATGTCCCGCCCGAGTTGGGCTATGGCGAGCAGGGCAATCCCAAGATCCCCGCCAACTCGGTGCTGATCTTCCGCCTGAAGCTGCTCGACGTGGCCAAGGTGCCCGGCGGTGGATCGGGCGTCGGCACGGCGATGGGGTAAGAGGCGCCGGCCTCAGCTCTTCCATCTCAGCGTCGTTGGCTGGATCGGATTGACGAAGGGGCGTGCCTCGGCGCGGCTTCTGGCCCATTCGCGCTTCAGCTGCTGATACCACTTGGCCTGTTTGTCGGCGTCGTCGATCCAGATCAGGGCGGGATCGTAGCGCAGGCCCTCGTTCTGGAGGTTCACCATGCCGCCATCCTGTTTCAGGAAGGCGACCACCCCCATCCGCAAGAAGGGTTTGGCCAGGCCGAACACCCAATGGTCGGACCAGAAGATCTGGGTGATGCGCGTCTTCGTGTCAGTGATCGGCGTCAGGCAGGTCAGGGCCAGAACCTGTTTTTCGCCCACTTGGATATGCTCCCAGCGGAAGCCCGGCAGGCGGAAGGTGATCTCCGTCGCGGGCGCGCCGCCCAGGATCTTGTAAAGGCGGCTGTTCGACGAAGGCGCGTGGCGCACCATGGCCCAGCCGAACGCGGTCGGGGCGAAGGCCTTGGCCTTTTCGTGCATCGAATGCTCGGACCGCCACCACCATTGCTGGTGGACGTAGGGGCCGTGGGCGGGGTCCATCAGGCCGACGACGGCGTGGTCGATGTGGCTGTCGAAATCCATCGCCTCGACCAGCTTGGCCTCGCCGCCGACCACGCCGGGGAAGAGCGGCGGCTCATGGTCCGGCTCCATCGGATTGCGGGCGTCCGACGCCATCCAGACGAAGACGATGCCCTGACTTTCACGCACCGGATAGGACCGCACGCGGATGCGGTTTGCCTCGAACGCCTGATCCTCGACCAGCGAAGGAATGGCGGCGCAGACGCCGTCGGGACGGAAGCGCCAGCCGTGATAGGGGCATTCGACCGTTTCGCCCTCGCCAGGCTTTTCGACCAGCTTGCCGGCCGACAGGGGCGCCGCGCGGTGAGGACAGATGTCGCGCATCGCATAGACCTGGCCCGCGCGGGTGCGGCCGATCAACACCGGCTCGCCCATGATCTCGTAGCGTTTCAGACTGGCCGGAGCGACGTCGCGGCCCAGGGCCACGAAATACCAGGCGTCGGTGACGAACCCCTTGCCGAACGGCTGCGCGCCGGCTTTTGAAGGGGCGGGTTCGACCTGGGGGGACTGGACGGGAGCGGCGTCGGCGGGCTTCATGCCGACTGTCTATCAGAGCCGCGCGGCGCCTGTCTCATGTCACCTGACAGAGAACTTTACATATCAAAGTTGATGCGGCATAAGCGGGCGTCAAAGGGGAGTTTGATCATGACCATCGCATCCATTCTGAACCGCACCGTCGGCGCCGCAGCGGCAGCCGCCCTGCTGTGTGTCGCACCGGCCGCCCTGGCGCAGGACGGGCACGGCGCCCATGCCGACACGGGTCACGCTCATGGCCACCAGCACGCCGACTTTCAGTCCGACCGCATCCACGTCCGCGTCGACGGCGACGCCGGCGGGCGTGACATCATCCTGATCCCCGGACTCAGCTCGTCGCCGGAGGTCTGGCAAGGGACGGTGGATCATCTGGGCGCCGGCTGGCGCGTACATCGCATCCACGTCCAGGGCTTCGCCGGCGCGCCGGCCGAGGGCAATGCGCAGGGCGCGACCCCGTCGCCGGTCGCCGCGCCGGTCGCCGAAGAGATCGCCCGCTATATCCGTGAAAAGGGGCTGACCAAGCCGGTCGTCGTCGGCCATTCGATGGGCGGGACCATCGGCATGATGCTGGCCGCGCGCCATCCCGATGCGGTCGGCAAGCTGATGGTCGTGGACATGGTGCCTTTCATGGGCGCGATGTTCGCCGCGCCGGGCGCCTCGGCAGAAAGCGTGACGCCGGTCGCGGACCAGATCTGGGCCGCCCAGGCCAACAGCCCGCGCGAGGCCTATGTCGCCCAGGCCACCACCAGCATCAACGGCATGATCAACACCGAAAGCCGCCGCGCCGAGGCGCTGGAAGACATGCGCGAAAGCGACCAGAAGGTCTCGGCCGCCGCCTTCCGCGAGCTGATCACGACGGATCTGCGTCCCGAACTGTCCAGGATCACCGCCCCGACCGAGGTGCTTTACGTCAAGTTCAACGATCCGCGCATGACGCCCCAGATCACCGACAGCATCTATCGGATGTCCTTCGCCAATCTGAAGGACGCCCAGTTGAAGCGGATCGACGACAGCGCCCACTTCATCATGTTCGACCAGCCCCAGGCCTTCTACGCCGACCTGGACGCCTTCCTGGCGAAATAGGCGCCGTGACCCACCCGTCCGCGAAACGGATCGTCGGCCTTTATCAGGAAAAGGCCGACGACTGGGTCCGCGATCGCGGTGAGACCCTGTATTCCGGCGACGGCGAGGTGGACGAAGCGGTCTGGCTGGACCGGTTCGTCGCCGGCCTGCCCGCAGCGGCGAAAATCCTGGATGTTGGCTGCGGCTCGGGCTGGCCCATCGGGGCCGCCCTGCTGGAGCGGGGACATCAGGTGACTGGCATGGATGCGTCGCCGGGCCTGATCGCCCATGCGCAGGCGACGCTGCCGGCGGGGGTCTGGTCGGTTGGAGATATGCGTCAGTCCCTGCCGCTTGGTCCGTTCGACGGCGTTCTGGCCTGGCACAGCCTGTTTCATCTCAGCCCCGACGATCAGAAAAAGGTGCTACCGAAGCTGGCCCCGTGCGTCGCCGAGAGCGGGCGGCTGATGTTCACCTCGGGCCAGGCGTACGGCGAGACCGTCGGCGACTGGCGGGGAGAGCCGCTCTATCACGCCAGTCTTGATCCAGAGGCCTATCGCGCCCTGCTGGCCGACGCCGGATTGCGCGTAGAATACGACGGGGCGGAAAGCGGCGTGTGGCTGGCCCGGCGCGCCTTTCTTTCGGCGAAATAGCTGCTCACGATCCCGTGAAGTCGGCGGGACCGTTTCGGCGGGCGTTCATACGCGATACACAGCCGATGAACGAGAACTCGCCCAGCGCGGCATCTGAAGGACGGACATGGCGGGACCGGTGAATGCGGGCGGACCACAGGCGCAGGGCAAGCCCCGCCGGTCGGCCTTGGGACGGTTGTTCTATTGGAGCGCGGTGCTGGCAGTCTGGGGGCTGATCTTCCTGGTCGTCTTCTTCGCCGTCTTCGCGCGCGGCCTGCCGGACACCTCCAGCCTGTACCAGGTCGATCGCCAGCCCTCGATCACCTATCTGGATCGCAATGGGGCGCTGATCGCGACGCGAGGCACCCAGATGGCGCCGCCCGCCGATCTGGACGCCTTGCCGGACTATGTGCCGGCCGCCTTCATCGCGATCGAGGACCGGCGCTTCTATCACCACCCCGGGTTTGACCCCATCGGCATGATGCGGGCGATGGCGACCAACGTCCGCGCCGGTCGGGTGGTGCAGGGCGGCTCGACCCTGACGCAACAGCTGGCCAAGAACCTGTTCCTGACGCCCGACCAGAACCTCCGCCGCAAGGTGCAGGAGCTGATGCTGGCGGTCTGGCTGGAGATGAAATTCTCCAAGAAGGAGATCCTGGCCCTGTATCTGAACCGCGTCTATTTCGGCGCCGGGGCCTATGGGATCGAGGCGGCGTCGCAGCGCTATTTCGACAAGTCGGCCAAGAATCTGACGGTCGGCGAGGCCGCGCTGCTGGCCGGTTTGTTGAAGGCCCCCTCGCGCTATTCGCCGGTGTCCGAGAGCGAGCGCGCGGCCGCCCGCGCCACCGTCGTGCTGAACGAGATGGAAGAGGCCGGCGTCATCACCGCCGCCCAGCGCGAACAGGCCGTGACCCAGCCGGTGATCGTCTCGCGGACGCTCGCGACCCAGCACGCCCAGTATTTCATCGACTGGCTGGACAAGTCGATCCGCAGCCTGGTCGGCGAACCGACCGAGGACATGGTGGTCGAGACCACGCTGGACCTGACGCTGCAGACGGCGGCCGAGCGGTCGGTGCGCCGCATCCTGGATCGTGACGCCGGCAAGGGCGTGCAGCAGGCGGCCCTGGTCGCGCTGGATGGCGACGGCCGGGTGCGGGCGATGATCGGCGGCTCCTCCTATGCCGACAGCCAGTTCAACCGCGCCGTCGACGCCAAGCGCCAGGCGGGTTCGGCCTTCAAACCCTTCGTCTATCTGGCGGCGGTCGAGGCCGGCTATACGCCCCAGACCCCGGTGGTCGATCAGCCGATCACCATCGGCAACTGGTCGCCCCGCAACTATTCCGGAACCTTCAGCGGTAACATGACCCTGGCCCAGGCCGTGGCCCAGTCGACCAATACGGTGGCCGCCTATGTCGCCGATCAGGTCGGGCGCGACAGCGTGGCCCGCGCCGCGCGGCGTCTGGGCATCGAAAGCCGCATCGGTCTGGAGCCGGCGATGGCGCTGGGCGCGGTCGAGGTCTCGCCGATCGAGATGGCCACCGCCTATGACGCCTTCGCCAATGGCGGCCGCCGCGTCGACGCCTATGGCATCAGCCGCATCCGCACGCCCCAGGGCCGCGTCATCTATCA
Source organism: Brevundimonas vesicularis (assembly GCF_044807075.1). Lineage (GTDB taxonomy): Bacteria > Pseudomonadota > Alphaproteobacteria > Caulobacterales > Caulobacteraceae > Brevundimonas > Brevundimonas vesicularis_G. Next base: position 65,517 of record NZ_CP085234.1, on the reverse strand, counting down.
GCGCCAGTCGGGCCAGAGCGGGCAGGCGATCAACAATCCGTCGCTGTACTACATGAACCAGATGCTGCGCGGCGTGGTGACCAGCGGCTCGGGCCGGTCGGCGGCGATCTCGGGCCGCGACCTGGCGGGCAAGACCGGCACGACCTCGGATTACAAGGACGCCTGGTTCGTCGGCTATACCGGCGGCTTCGTCACCGCCGTCTGGGTGGGCAAGGACGACAACACCGCCATGCGCGGCGTGACCGGCGGCTCGTCGCCCGCCGCCATCTGGAAGGGCTTCATGGAGGCGGCCTTGCCGCGCCTGGACGCGCCCGCCATTCCCAACGGTCCGCCCATGCCCGAAGGCTGGGTCGCGCCCGATCCGGTCGGCGATCTGATGAGCGGTCTGGATCAGAACGGCCTGCCCATCGAACCCGTCGATCCCCTGGCGGGCGAGCCCTATGTCCCGGACGACCAGGCGCCGATGCAGCAGTCGTCGCCGCAGCCGTCCAGTCCGGCGTCGCCCAAGGGCGGCTATCGCGATGCGCCGAACCCGCAGCAGCCCGAGGGCCGCCCGGCGCCGGAGCGAAAGGGCGATGCCCTGTTCTTTTAATCACGACGCCTACGGCGCGTAAAAAAAGGGAGGCGACCCGGCGGTCGCCTCCCTTTGCATTTCAGGCCTGGGTCAGCGGGGACAGGACAGGTCGCCTTCCTGACATTGGCTGAGGGTCCGCAACTGTCGTGTCCGCTCCGTCGTCAGACGCGCCAGGCACGTCGAATGCACCATCGGATAGGCGGAGCCGCCCTGAACGCCGGACGCCTCGAACCGGCATTGCTGATCGCGGAAGCTGATCCAGGTGCGTTGGGCGGTGCGCAGCAGGGTGCGGCTTGCGGGCGATAGCCGTCCCATCGTCGTCGTGTACTGGCTATTCAGCGCCCGATCGGCGCGCTGCAGTTCCTGTGCGGCGTTGGCGTTCATCGTGGCCTGCGACTGGGCGCTGGCGGACGAGACGGCGGCAGCGGCGAGGCCGAGCGCGATCGATAGGGTGAGCATCGTTTTCATGGGGCGTTCCTGAGTGGACGGGCCATGTTGAAACGCGCCCGGCCGCCGGGGTTTCCGCCTAGCGCCCCACGGCGTGAAGCGCGCCGCCGTAGTCTTTCAGCCATTTCCGCCAGGGCTTGTGATCCCCGACCAGCCGTTCGACCACGGACCAATAGGCCGGGCTGTGGTCGGCATGGACCAGATGGGCGACCTCGTGGGCGGCGAGGTAGTCGATGACCGGGGGCGGGGCCATGATGACGCGCCAGGAGTAGCGGATGGTGCGGTTGTGCGGGCTGCACGAGCCCCAGCGCGACCGGGTGTCGGCGATGCCCATCTTGACCGGGCCCTGACCCAGCGCGCGCAGATGGTGGTCGGTGCGTTCCAGCAGCGTATCGCGCGCCTCACGCTTCAACAGGTTTTCGACCCGGCGGGCATAGGCCTCGCCTTCGCCGCCTGAGCGGATGATGGTCCCGTCCTCGACCAGGCGCGCGGCGCCCGCGCCGGGCACGGCCTCAAGCCGCACAGGCCTGCCGCGCAGCGAGATGACCTGGCCCGGTTCCAGCGGGCGGCTCTTGGGACGGACGGCCAGGCGTTCGCTGATCCAGACGGCCTTGGATCGGGCGAAGGCGACGGCCTGGCTCAGGCCGCGCTCGGTCGGGGCGATGACCACGGCCTCGCCGGCGCGCGCGTCGATCCGTACCGACAGGCGTCGCGCGCGCGGATTGACCGACAGTCTCAGGGTCGGGCCAGAACCTTCGCTCCCGCCGGCCCCGCTTTCGTCAAGCGGCAGCCGCTGACCGTTGCGATACGCCACCGGCGGCCTCGTTCTGGGCGATGAAATCGCGCACGCGGGGATAGATCTCGTCACGGAATCGCCGGCCGTTGAACACGCCGTAATGGCCCACGCCCGGCTGGACGTAGAGGACGCGGCGATCTTCAGGGATATTGGGACACAGGCCGTGCGCGGCCTGGGTCTGGCCGACGCCGGAGATGTCGTCCTTCTCGCCCTCGACGGTCATCAGGCCGATGTCGGTGATCCTGGACAGATCGACCTTGCGCCCGCGATGTTCCAACAGGCCGCGCGCCAGCAGGTGCTGCTGGAAGACGATGTCGATGGTCTGGAGATAGAACTCTTCGGTCAGGTCCAGCACCGACAGATATTCGTCGTAGAATTCCTCGTGCTTCTCCACCCCATCGCCGTCCCCGGCGATCAGGCTGGTGAAATAGTTCCAATGAGCGTCGCGGTGGCGATCCTCGTTCATCGACATAAAGCTGTAAAGCTGGACAAAGCCCGGATAAACGCGCCGCCCGAAGCCCGCATAGGGCAGGGGCACGGTGTGGATCATGTTCGACTTGAACCAGGTGAAGGGCTTTTCCTCGGCCAACTGGTTGGTGACGGTCGGCGACAGGCGCGCGTCGATGGGCGACCCCATGAAGGTCATCGACAGGGGACGGTTTTCGTCCTCGTCCTCGGCCATCACCGCGCCGGCGGCCAGAACGGGCGGGCCGGGCTGGCACACGCCGACGACGTGGGCGCGGCCGCCGATCTCGGCCAGCATCAGGCGAACGTGGTCGATGTAGTCGAAGAAATCGAACCGCCCTTCCAGCATCGGCACCTGGCGGGCGTTGACCCAGTCGGTGACATAGACGTCGTGGTCCTGAAGGAAGGCTTCGACCGTACCGCGCAGCAGGGTGGCGTAGTGGCCCGACAGCGGGGCCACGATCAGGACGGCCGGGCCGGAGGCGGGCTTCTTGGCGCGCTTCAGGTCACCGATGTTGCGGGCGAAGCGTATCAGGCGGCACCACGGGCTCTGCCAGATCACCTGTTCGGTGGTGCGCACCGGCTTGCCGCCGATGTCGATGGTTTCCAGCTTCCAGGCCGGCTTGCCGTAGCGCCGCGTCACGCTCTCGAACAGTTCGGCCGAGGCGTAGGCCGTGCGGCCGATGGCGGTGTCGGCCGCCGGGTTGAACGGCGAGGTCCAGAAGCTGCGGGCCAGTTGCGCGCCGACCCGGAACGGCAGGGCCGACTGGTAGGCGAGTTCATGAAAGGCGTAGAGCATGACGATCCGGTACGGCCGAGCGCCGTTTGTGCAGGGCAACATATAATGCATCACCCTGCAAAAGGATTATGGGGTCGCTGCTAACCCCGCGCCATCGCCTGTTCGATGATCCTGGTCGTCTTGTCTGGACCCATTCCATAGGCGACGGCGGTGCGGAACTTTCCGTCCGGGCCCATCAGATAGACGGTCAGGGAGTGGTTCATCGTATAGCTCTCGCCCTCGCCGACCTTCTGATAGAAGGCGCGGTAGGCCTTGGCGGCGGTCGCCACCTGTTCGGGCGTGCCCGTCAGGCCGATACTCCCCTTGGGAAAGCCGTCGGACGACAGATAGTCCTTCAGCGCCTGGGGCGTGTCGCGTTCGGGGTCGACGCTGACGAAGACGATCTGCAGATTGTCCGCCTTGTCGCCCAGCCGCTGCTGCACCGCGCCCAGCTCGGCCAGGGTGGTCGGGCAGAACTCGGGGCAGTAGGTGAAGCCGAAGAAGACCAGGCTCCATTTGCCATTTAGCATCGTCTGATCGACGGGTTGTCCATCCTGATTGACCAGTTTGAAGTCGCCGCCGACCAGGGGCTGGCCGGTCGACGTCACATCGGCGCCGTCCGATGTGGGCGCGCGACCGCTGACCACCACGACGGTGATGATGGCCAGCGCCACGGCGATGGCGATGCAGGCGCCCGCGAACAGCAGGATAGAACGACGCGGCATGACGGCCTCTCACGAAACGGATGTGATCGGTCTATAGAAGGCGTGTGACCTCGACAGAAGCCCGCATGGCGCCGCACGGCGCATCCTCTTCGGAGCCGTTGAACGGCTGGAGCGATGCCCCGCGTCGCGGTCGGGGGTTTTCACTGCGGACCCTGATCGTTCTGCGCTGGCTGACGATCATCGGCCAGAGCGCGGCGATCCTGACGGCGCATCAGGGGCTGCATTTCCCCCTGCCGCTCTGGCCCTGCCTGATCGTGATCGCCATCAGCGCGGCGGTGAATGTGGGGGCCATGGCGCGGGTGCGCCGGCTGGAGGCCAGCCTGCCGGACGGGCGCACGACGGCGATCCATCTGGGCTTCGACATCTTCCAGCTGGGCGTGCTGCTGGGTCTGACCGGCGGGCTGGAGAACCCGTTCTGCCTGCTGCTGGTCGCGCCCGTCACCATCGCGGCGGCGGCCCTGCCGGCGCGTCAGGCCCTGATGCTGGGCGTGCTGGCGCTGATCGCGGTCGGGGTGCTGTTCTTCTGGTCCGAACCCCTGCCGTGGCGACCGCACGAGAACTTCCACCTGCCGACCCTGTATCGCCTCGGCATGGCCATGGCCCTGGTGACCGGTGTGGTCTTCACCGCCGGCTACGCCTGGCGGGTGGCGGCCGATGCGGAGAAGCTGGAGCTGGCCCTGGCGACCACCCAGGACGTGCTGCAACGCGAACAGAGGCTGGCGGCGCTGGGCGGGCTCGCGGCGGCGGCGGCGCATGAGCTTGGCACGCCGCTGGCGACCATTCAGGTGGTGGCCAAGGAGCTTCAGCGCGCCTCGGCCCCCGACAGCGACGCGGCCGAGGATGCGGCCCTGATCCTGCAACAGGCCGAACGGTGCCGGGGCATCCTGACCCAGCTGTCGCAACAGCCGGAGGGCGACGACGCCCTGTATGCCGACGTGTCGCTGAAGGCGCTGCTGGAAGAGGTGGTGGAGCCGCACCGGGGCTTCGACCTGGCCTTTGATGTGCTGGTCAAGACGCCGCCGGGTCAGCCTGCGCCGCGCGTGCGCCGGATGCCCGAGGTGATCCACGGCCTGTCCACCCTGGTCGAGAACGCCGCCGATTTCGCCAAGACGACGGTGCGGGTCCAGGCGGTGGTGGACGCCGGCTGGATCGAGATCGAGATTCTGGACGACGGGCCGGGCTTCGCAGGCGACATCCTGCCCCGGCTGGGCGAGCCCTATGTGACCAGTCGGCCTCAGGGCAAGGCGCGCCAGGCCCTGGCCGCCCAGATCGCCGCCGCCGCCCGCCCGTCCAAGCCTCGCACAACGGTCGAGCCGCCCATCGCCCCCAGCCAGGGCGGCATGGGCCTGGGCTTCTTCATCGCCCGCACCCTGCTGGAACGGACCGGCGGGTCGGTCAGTGTGGGCCAGGGCCTGCCGCAATCGGACGCCAAGGCGGCGCCCCGCGGCGCGCGCGTGGCGGTGCGCTGGGCGCGGCCTGCCTTGGAGGTCGCGGCATGAGCGGATTGGGTCGAAGCGTCGCAGGCGGAACCTTGGCCTTGACCCGCGCGCTACCCGTCCCGACTTGAAGCGGCAGGAGAGAGAAACGCATGTCAGAACTCGAAGCCCGCATCGCCGCCCTGCCCGACAAGTCACTGCTGCTGCTGGATGATGACCAGGCCCTGCGCACCCGCATGGGGCGGGCGCTGGAAGCGCGTGGTTTTCAGGTGACGACCGCCGAATCCGTCGCCGAGGCGACGCAGCTGCTGCGGGATAAGGCCCCGGCCTTCGCCGTGCTGGACATGCGGCTTGAGGACGGCAATGGCCTGAAGATCGTCGAGGCGGTGCGCGAAAAGCGCGAGGACGCCCGCATCGTCATGGTGACCGGTTACGGCGCAATCGCCACGGCGGTCGCGGCGGTCAAGGCTGGCGCCGTCGATTATCTGTCCAAGCCCGCCGACGCCGACGACGTGGTCAAGGCCCTGCTCGCCACCGGAGATTCGCCTGAACCGCCGGAAAATCCCATGAGCGCCGACCGCGTCCGCTGGGAGCATATCCAGCGCGTCTATGAGCTGTGCGACCACAATGTCTCGGAGACGGCGCGCCGCCTGGGCATGCACCGCCGCACCCTGCAACGCATCCTGGCCAAACGCGCGCCGCGATAGGCCGAACCCTCAGTCCTCGTCGTCGTCCTCGACCACGTCGGGGATTTCGGGGGTGACCACGGTCGGGGCGATGGTCTTGATCTCGCCCAGCTTGGCGCCGGGGAAGGCCTGGAGCACCGCCTGGACGAAGGGATTGGCCTCGACCTCGGCCCGTTCGGCGGCGCGGGCCTTTTTCTGGATCTCAATGACCGTCTCGGCCCCGCCCTGGCCGTTGGCGGCGATCAGCCAGGTGCGGCCGGTCCATTCGCGCAGGCGGGCCGACAGCTTGCGCGCCAGTTCGATGGGCGCGCCCTGGACGCTTTCATAGACGATGGCGCCGGGCTTGAACGAGACCGGCTTCACATACCGCTCGACATCCATCTGAAGCCCCACCTCGCGCTTCTCGCCGATCAGGGCGACGACCTGTTCGAAAGTCTGAGGATCGGGCAGGGCGGGGGCCATGACCGGCCGCGCGGCCAGCTGCGCCGAGGTTCCGCCGCCGCCGCCTCCGCCGCCGCCACGCGGGGCCGAGCCGCCGCCAATGGGTTCGCCGGACTGCAGCCGCTTCAGTGCCTCCTCCGGTCCCGGCAGGTCGGCGGCGTAGGCCAGGCGCACGATCGCCATTTCCACCGCATCGGCCGGATTGGGCGCGCGCCGCACCTCGTCCAGCGCCTTCAGCAGCATCTGCCAGGTGCGCGACAAGGTCGCCGCCGGAATGGCCGCGCCCAGGGCCGCCAGCTTCTGCGCCTGATCGTTGGGCAACCGCGTCGCGTTCGGTCCCAGCATCTTGGCGACCGAGGCGGCGTGGCAGTGCTCCAGCAGGTCGTTCGTCACCTGCACCGGATCGGCGCCGAAGCCGTAGAGGGTGCGGAAACTCTCCAGCGCCTCGGGCGTGCGGCCGGCCATGACGCTTTCGAACAGGGCGATGGTCTGGGTCCGGTCGGCCAGGCCCAGCATGTCGCGCACCGTCTCGGTCTTGACCGTCTCGCCCCGCTCGGCCTGAACCAAGGCCTGGTCCAACAGCGACAGGCCGTCACGCACCGACCCCTCGGCCGCGCGCGAGATCAGGGCCAGGGCGTCGGTCTCGATCTTCATGCCTTCGCGGTCTGCGATCCGGCCCAGATGCTCGACCAGGATTTCCGGCTCGACCCGACGCAGGTCGAAGCGCTGGCAACGGCTCAGGATCGTCACCGGAACCTTGCGGATTTCGGTGGTGGCGAAGATGAATTTGGCGTGGGGCGGCGGCTCTTCCAGCGTCTTCAGCAGGGCGTTGAACGCCTGCGTCGACAGCATGTGGACCTCGTCCAGCACATAGACCTTGTAGCGCGCCTCGACGGGTGCATAGCGGACGCTTTCCAGAATGTCGCGGATGTCGTTGACGCCGGTGTGCGACGCCGCGTCCATCTCCATCACATCCATGTGCTGGCCGGCCATGATGGCGGCGTCGTGCCGGCCGTGGGCGCTCAGGGTCAGCGACGGCTTGTCGATGACGTCGGTCTCGTTGTTCAGGGCGCGGGCCAGAAGGCGGGCGGTGGTCGTCTTGCCGACGCCGCGCACGCCCGTCAGCATGAAGGCGTGGGCGATCCGGCCCGTGGCGAAGGCGTTGGTCAGGGTGCGCACCATCGCTTCCTGACCGATCAGATCCTCGAAGGTGCGCGGCCGATATTTGCGCGCCAGCACCTGATAGGCGGCGCCGTCATCGGCGTGGGCTTCCACTTCAGCCGGGGCCGGCTTAACGACAGGCGCGGCGACCGGCTCAGGCGCCGCCGAGGCGGGCGCGCCGAACATGTCGTCGGTGTTCTCGTCGCGCGGGGCGACGTCGTCCTCTTCCCAGGGCGGGCCGTCGAGATTCGTGTCGCTGTCCGTCATGGGAGGAAGTCTTACAGTGGGCAGTGGACGGGAAGAAGCGATTCCAGCGTCGGTTCACGCGCAGGTTCATCTTCTCTTTCGTCATTCCGGGCGCAGCGAAGCGGAGACCCGGAACCCAGCGGCGCCGAAGGTGAAATCTCTCCGCCGGCATATGTTTGAACGCGGAGTGCGCGACAGGTTCGCGCTCACGCGCGCCGCTGGGTTCCGGGTCTTCGGGCCAAGAGGCCCTACGCCCGGAATGACGAAAGGAAAAATGGCGGTAGCGCACCAAACGCGCTCAAGCAGCGCGCGACCGCGTCGCGAGCGTTAGCGCAAAAAGAATGAAAGGGTGGAGACCGCGACCCGAAGGGGAATTCGTTGTGGCTGCTGCCTTCCGGCCCTGACCAGATTGGCGAAACCTTCGCCCGCGATCTCCAAGCGGAGATATGACGGGTGCGGCGGTTGGAATCAAGAGCTACAAACCCGCATGGCCCATTACAACACCTTCGCCGGCAATCCGCTCGATCGGGCCGGGGACCTGAGGAATGATCCCGACTGGCTGGCCGAGCAGGCCGCCAAGCCCTACGCCCAGGCCTTGGCGCTCTGGGAGGGGCGGCCGCTGATTGAGGAGACGGGCGAGGGGCCGAGGCTGGCGTGGCTGCAGATGCACCATGCGCGCACCCTGGTGCGCGATCGCGAGGCGTTTCTGGGCCTGTGGAAAGACGAACCCGTCTTCGCTATCGAGTTCGAAGGCTCCATCGATCCGACCGACGGACCGCTGGCCGGGCTGGGCGCCTTTCAAGAGATGCGCGCGGCGGCGGCGATCCTGCCGGCGGCGGATGCGGCGATCGCGGGCGGGGCCAAGAGCCTGTTCGACTGGCGACGCAAACACGGCTTCTGCGCCAACTGCGGCACGCTGAGCGAGACGGCGTCGGGCGGCTGGAAGCGGATATGCCCGGCCTGCGGGACCGAGCATTTTCCGCGCGTCGATCCGGTCACCATCATGCTGCCGGTCTATAAAGGCGGGGCCGAGCCCATCTGCCTGCTGGGCCGTCAGGTGGCCTGGCCTGTCGGACGGATGTCGGCCCTGGCCGGGTTCCTGGAACCGGGCGAATCCATCGAGGAGGCTTGCGCCCGCGAGGTGAACGAAGAGGCCGGCCTGACCGTGATCGCCACGGCCTATCACTCCAGCCAGCCCTGGCCCTTCCCGTCGCAACTGATGATCGGCCTGATCGCGGAGGTGTCGGACGATCAGGCGCAACCGGACCAGACCGAACTGGAAGCCGTCGCCTGGCTGACGCGGGCCGAGGCGCGCGCCGTGCTGGCGGGCGAGCATCCGAGCATTCAGGCCCCGCCGCCCTTCGCCATCGCCCACAGCCTGATCAAGGCCTGGGTCGACGAGGTCTAGGCCAGCGCCCGCGCCGCCTCCAGGTCGGCGGGATTGTCGACGGACAGGGGGGCTTCGTCGATGACGGCGGCCCAGATCTGCATGCCCATTTCCAGGGCGCGCAGCTGTTCCAGCTTCTCGCGTTTTTCCAGCGGCGACGGCGGCGCGGCGCAGAAGCGGTTCAGCGCCTCACGGCGATAGCCATAGACGCCGATGTGCCGCCAGACGGGCGCGTCGCCGTACAGGGTCGAGCGCGTGAAATAGAGGGCGCGCGCCTGGCGTTCGCCTTCGCCCAGGGCCAGCACCGCCTTGACCACGTCGGGATTGCTCCGGTCCGACGCCTCGGCCTCGGCGGCGACCAGGGTGGCGATGTCGCAGGTCGGCTCGCCGTGCAGAATGGCGGCGCAGGCGACCGCCAGACCGGGGCTGGCGAAGGGCATGTCGCCCTGGACGTTGATGACGGCGTCGAAATCGCCCTCGGGGTCGATGGCGTCCACGGCTGCGCGAATGCGGTCCGAGCCCGACGGAAGGGCCGGGTCGGTCAGGACGGCGCGGCCGCCTGCGGCTTCCACCGCCTCGACGATCTCGGGATCGCCGGCGGCGACCACGACCGGCAGGCCCGAGGCCTCGGCCTGGCGATAGGCGCGCACGATCATCGGCGTGTCGCCGATCAGGGCCAGCGGCTTGTTCGGCAGGCGGGTGGCGGCCATGCGAGCCGGTATCATTATCAACGGATTCATCGACTTCCCTGACGCCTGTCTGGCCCGTCGCGCGTTGGGCCGGTTGCGAAGGCGGCGCTACCGTGCCAGAGACGCCAAAGCAAGATTATGTCCGGGGCGTGTTTTCGAGGGGCCCGGCCGGCAGAGGGAAACGACCAGGCGTATGAGCGGCGATCTTAAGTGGAACAAGATTTTCGGCGCGGCTCTGGGGACGGCGTTCGTCATCCTGGTCGTCCAGCAGGCCTCGGGCCTCGTCTATCATTCGGAAGCCCCCGAAAAGATGGGCTATTTCGTCGATGCGCCGGAAGAGGCCGCCGGCGGTGAAGCCGCCGAACTGGCGCCCGACTGGGGCACGGTGCTGCCGACCGCCGATCTGGCCGCCGGCGAGGCCGCCTTCGCGCGCTGCCAGGCCTGTCACGACGCGCACCAGGGCGGCGCCGACAAGATCGGTCCGAACCTGTGGGGCGTGGTCGGCGGGCCGGTCATGCACCGTCCGGGCTTCGCCTATTCCGACGCCATGGCCAAGCACAAGGCCGAGGCGCCGACCTGGGGCTATGACCAGATCAACAGCTTCATCACCGCCCCGGCCAAATATGTGCCCGGCACCAAGATGTCCTTCGCCGGCATCCGCGACACCCAGACGCGCATCAATCTGATCGCCTGGCTGCGCACTCAGGGCTCGGGCGGCTTCGCCATTCCGGCGCCGGATCCCACCCGTCAGCCTGGCGCGGCCGCGCCGGCCGCCGGCGCGCCTGCGACAGGCGAGGCCCCGGTGACCGAAGGCGCCGCCGCGACCGAAGCGACCGGGACCACCCCGGCCGCCGGCGCCCCCGCCGCGTCTCAGGCGACCCCGGCGGCCCCGCCCGCCGCGACGGCGTCTGCTCCGCCGAACCACTGATCGCCACGGCGACGAACGACAAAAGGGCGGCCCGACGGGCCGCCCTTCTTCGTTTCGGGCTGAGCGCTCGGCTCAGAGGATCTGCGCGGCCTCGTCGAACGACAGGCGCGGTGAGCGTGGAAACAGGTTCTCGTCCGAGCCATAGCCGAGGTTGAGGATATAGTTCGGTTCCACATTGCTGTCGGGGAAGAACTCGGCCTTCACGCCGGCGGCGTCGAAACCGGACATCGGCCCGACATCCAGGCCCAGGGCGCGGGCGGCGATGGTCAGATAGCCGCCCTGCAGCGAGGCGTTGCGGAAGGCGGTCTCGCGCCGGCCGGCCTCGTCTGCGAACCAGGCCTTGGCGCCCGGCGCATGGGGGAACAGGGCGTCGAGATGGTCGTGGAAGTCCATGTCCTGACCCACGATCACCGTCACCGGGGCTTGCCGCGTCTTGTCGCGATTGCCTTCGCTCATCAGCGGGATCAGGCGGGCCTTGGCCTCGGGCGAGGTGATGAAGACGAAGCGGGCGGGCGATCCGTTGACCGCGGTCGGCCCGAACTTGGTCAGGTCATACAGCTTGCGCAGCAGTTCCGGCGCGACGGGGCGGTCGGTCCAGCCGTTGCGCGTGCGCGCCTCGGTGAAAAGTTGCGACAGGGCGGCGTCCGAAAGCGGGACGTCGCGTTGATAAGTAGCGTCATAGGCCATGGGATGCGTTCCAGACTTAAATAGCAACGATTACGGGTGCTAATTAGGGTGTTTTGCAACAGTTGCAAGCACCAATCCCGAAAGGCTGGGTTTCGATATCGCGCACCGAGCACAAGCCCTCTGTCGCCCGGGCCTTGTTCGCCCTATCTAGAGGGCATGAAAGATCTGACCCAACTGATGCAGCAGGCCCAGGCGATGCAGCAAAAGCTGCAGGACGCCCAGGCCAGGATGGCGGAAACAGTCGCCGAGGGTTCTTCCGGCGGCGGCCTCGTCTCGGTGTCCCTCAAGGGCCCTGGCGAGATTACGGCCATCAAGATCGACGACAGCTTGCTGAGCCCGGGCGAGGGCGAGATCCTGGCCGATCTGATCGTCGCCGCTCATGCCGACGCCAAGCGCAAGCTGGATGAGCAGAACAACGCCCTGATGCGCGAGGCCGCGGGCCCCATGGCCGGGATGAACATTCCCGGAATGCCGAAACTGTTCTGATGGCCGCCTCCGCCGGGCCGGAGATCGAACGGCTGATTTCCCTTCTCGCCAAACTGCCGGGCCTAGGGCCGCGCTCGGCGCGGCGCGCGGCGCTGGCGCTATTGAAGCGGCGCGAGCAGTTGCTGGTCCCGCTGGCGGCGTCGCTGGCCGAGACGGCCGAGAAGGTCGTGTCGTGCTCGGTTTGCGGCGCGCCGGATACACGCGACCCCTGCGCCATCTGCTCGGACGGATCGCGCGACAACGGCTTGATCTGCGTGGTCGAAGAAGCCGGCGCCCTATGGGCGATGGAGCGATCCGGCGCCTTTCGCGGCAAATACCATGTGCTGGGCGGACTGCTGTCCGCTCTCGACGGTGTCGGGCCCGAGCATCTGCGCATCACCGAACTGGTCGGGCGCGTCAGGGGCGGGGGCGTGCGCGAGGTCGTGCTGGCCCTGCCGGCCACGGTCGATGGCCAGACGACCGCCCACTATGTCGCCGAGCGGATCGCCGGTCCGGATGTGGAAATCACCTCGCTTGCGCGCGGCGTGCCGGTCGGCGGCGAACTGGACTGGCTGGACGACGGCACGATCGTCCAGGCCCTGCGCGCCCGCCGGCCGGCCTGACCGAGTTAGTTCGAAGGCGCCGTCGGGGCGTTGACGTTCGGCGCTTCGCCCGTCGGTGTGGGAACGGCGCGCCCCGTTTCATCCGTCGGCGCATCGGCGGCCGGCGGCGTCTGGCTGTCGCCGGCGAAGGCCTGGGTTTCGGCGGCGGCCGCCTCGGGCCCGGTCTCCGCGTTCTTGGAATCGAACGCGCCGTTGGTCACGAACCACAGGCCCAGCAGCAGAATGGCGGCCGCCAGGGTCGAGATCGCCAGGATGACGGCGATGCGCGGGTTCTTGCGGCCGCTGCGCACCAGTTCGGCGTCGACCGGCCGGCCGTCGTGCACCGCATCGGCGGCGGTGTCGTGGCGGTGGGGCTTTTCCGGGGTCATGGGCGGGTCCTTCGTGCAAATGGCTGAGACACCAACGTCATCGCAACGGCGACGTTCCGGACAAGCGGCGCCGGAAGGGCCACGCTTCTCATTGAAGGCGACTCCCGTTAGGAACGGAGCATGAACATGCTTGTGCCGATCCTCGCTGTGCTGGCCGCCGCCTTCGCGGGCGGTTTTCTGTGGGCCTATATGGGCTGGCAGAAGGCGAGCGGCGCGCTGGCGGCGGCCGAGGCCCGCATCGATCTGGTCGAGGAAAGCCGTGTGACCATGGGCGAACTGCTCAAGGCCCAAGCGGCGCAATCGGCCCAGCTCGTGGCGGATCAGATGGTCAGTCGCGCGACCGAGACCTTCCGCGCCCAGGACCAGCTGGCGCGCGAGCGGATGGCCGCCCAGCTAAAACCCGTCGCCGACACCCTGACCAAGTTCCAGGAGCATGTCGCCGCGCTGGAGAAGACGCGGTCCGAAGAGACCGGGGGGCTGCGTGAACAGCTGGCCCAGCTGATGACGGCCTCGTCCGCCACGCGCGACGAGGCGCGCAAGCTGACCGAGGCCCTGCGCGGCAATACGGGCCGTCGCGGCCGCTGGGGCGAACAGACGTGCCGTAACGTCCTGGAGGCCGCCGGCATGGCGGGGCGGTTCGATTTCACCGAACAGACTTCTAGCGCCGACGACGAGGGCCGCCAGAACCGGCCCGACTTCATCGTCCGCCTGCCCGGCGGCGGCATGTTCGTGATCGACGCCAAGGTCCCGCTGGCCTTCGACGACGGGGAGGGCGACGAGGAGGCGCGCGCCCGCTCGGTCGGCCTGCGCACCGCCGCCAGCCTGAAGACCCACGTGCGCCAGCTGTCGTCCAAGGCCTATCAGGACCAGTTCAAGCCCAGCCCCGATTTTGTCGTCCTGTTCGTGCCCGGTGACGCCTTCCTGGTCACGGCTCTGGACCATGAGCCGGACCTGATGACCCTGGCCATGGCCTCGCGCGTCGTCATCGTCACCCCTTCGACCCTGTTCGCCCTGTGCAAGGCCGTCGCCTATGGCTGGCGCGCGGAAGAGCAGGCGGCCAATGCCGACAAGGTCGCCGCCCTGGGCCGCGAACTCTACAAGCGGCTGTCGGTCATGGGCGGTCATGCCTCAGCCGTCGGGCGGGCTCTGGATACGGCCGTTGGCAAGTACAATCAGTTCGTCGGCTCGCTCGAGAGCCAGGTCATGGTCTCCGCACGCCGGTTCGAGGATCTGCAGGTCGACCATGAGGGCAAGGCCTTGCCGGATCTGACGCCGGTCGAAACCGCACCCCGCGCCATCGCCCGTCCCGAACTGATCGCCGCCGCCAAGGCGGAGTAGGGCCTCTTTCTATGGAAAGGGCGCTTGACAGCGCCGACGCCGTTATGTCAATGTAGCTTGTCAATAGGACAAGGGGTGTTGACTGATGCGCAAGTGGCGGCCGGTAATCAAGGCGATTGCAATCACCTTCGGCGGCGGACTGTTGTTAGCCTTGGTCGGCGGGATCGCGATGGGATACGCCGCCCGCGCCGGCTGGATCGGTTCGGAGATGGGGGAGATGATCTTCACCGCCGTCTTCGCCGCCACCATCATGGCCGGCTCGCTGTGGGTCGGCGCCGAATGGATGCGGGTCATCGACGAAGCCGCACGTGAGGCGCACAAGGCCGCCTGGTACTGGGGCGGAACGGCCGGCATGTGCGTCAGCGGCGTCGGCCTGATCCTGTCCTCGGCGGGGCCGTGGCGCGAGGTGATCGCGCGCGAGATCGGATCGGGCGGCTCGCCCATCGACTATGTGTCCGCCGGCGCCGCCTTGATGATCGCCCCCATGCTGATCGGCTACACCCTCGTCTGGGCCTGGTGGTGGCTGGCGCGGATGCGGGGCTGAGCCATGAACAATCGTCTCAAGGTCCTGCGGGCCGAGCGCGACTGGAGCCAGGCGCAGCTGGCCGAACAGCTCGGCGTATCGCGCCAGACCGTGAACGCACTGGAGACCGGCCGTTACGACCCCTCCCTGCCGCTGGCCTTCAAGATCGCCCGCGTCTTCGGCCAACCCATCGAATCCATCTTTTCAGACGACAAAGCGTGAACTCATGACCTTTACAGCCCATCTCAAATCCTCCGTGTCCACCCTGTTGCGGGGCGCGATCGGTGTCGCCGGCGGCCTGGCCCTGTTCGTCGCCATCGCGGGCGTCCCGGCCGACGCCCTGGCCCAGACCGCCGCACCGGCGGTGCCCGCGCCCATCCAGGGCGAAGGCCCCGCCCTGTGGGTTGTCAAGGATGCGGATTCGACCCTGTATTTGTTCGGCTCGGTCCATGTGCTTCGCCCGACGACCGGCTGGGCCAGCCCCCGCGTCGAGGCCGCCTTCGACAGCGCCTCGGACATCTGGTTCGAGATCAGCAATCCCGACGACCAGGCCGCCATCATGCCGCTGATCCAGCAGCACGGCCTGTCGCCCGAGACACCCCTGTCCAGCCGCCTGACGCCGGAAGAAAACGCCGAACTGGACGCGGCGGCCCAGGCCATGGGCGCCTCGGCCGCCCAGCTTCAGCCGATGAAGCCCTGGCTGGCGGCGCTCAGCCTGTCGGTCGCGCCGCTGATCAAGGCCGGCTACGACCCCAAGTCGGGCGTCGAACTGGTGCTGAAGGCGCGCGCCGAAGCGGCGGGCAAGCCGATCCACGGCTTCGAGACCATCGACAAGCAGATCGGCATCCTGGCCGGCCTTCCCGACGACGTGCAACTGGTCTTCCTGCGCGAGACTCTGAAGGACTACGAGAACGCCGCCACCAAGCTGGATGAAATGGTCGAGGCCTGGGCCCGGGGCGACGTCGCCACGCTGGACCGCGTGACGATCAAGGAAATGAAGGAGGCCTCGCCGGCCCTCTATCAGTCCGTTTTGGTGGATCGGAACACCGACTGGGCCAACCAAATCCAGACGATGCTCGAAGGCTCGGGCACCGCCTTCATCGCCGTCGGCGCCGCCCACCTGACCGGCGACGACAGCGTCCAGGCCATCCTGCAAAAGCGCGGCGTCACCGTCGAAGCGGCGAACTGAGGTCGGAAGGAAGGCGCGGCGGCGACGTCGCGCCTTTGCCGAGAGGCTGGAGCGGGCAGCGGGAATCGAACCCGCACGAAAAGCTTGGGAAGCTTTCAGGCTACCACTACATCATGCCCGCGATGGCCTGAGGCCGGTCTATCTCAAGGCTGGACGGCGCTCAAGGTAAGACCGGACTCTGGGCGCGCGCTTCATTCTCACGCGCATAGCGCTGGGCGATGATGGTGCAGGCGAACAGTTGGATCTGGTGGAACAGCATGATCGGCAGGACGATCAGCGGCACGGCGTGACCGGCGAACAGGATGCCGGCCATCGGGATGCCGGTGGCCATGCTCTTCTTGGAGCCGCAGAACAGGATGACGATCCGGTCGGGCCGATCGAACTTCAGCGCTCGCCCGGCGAATAGGGTCAGGGCCAGGACGATGGCCAGCAGGGCGATGTTCAGGCCGATGACCTTGGCCAGATCCAGCGGCGCGACCTGGGACCAGACGCCGGCGACGACGCCCTCGCTGAAGGCGGCATAGACGATCAGCAGGATGGAGCCGCGGTCGACCAGGCCGGTCAGTTTGGCGTGGCGGGTCAGCCAGTCCTTCAGCAGGGGGCGGCACAGCTGGCCCACGGCGAAGGGAGCCAGGATCTGCAGTCCGATGTCGAGAATGGACTGCAGATGGATGCCGCCGTTGGCGCCGCCGATCAGCAGGGCGACCAGCAACGGCGTTACGATCACGCCCAGCAGGTTCGACAGGCTGGCGCTGGTCAGTGCGCCCGCGACATTGCCGCCGGCGATAGAAGTGAAGGCGATGGACGACTGCACCGTGGACGGCAGCAGGCACAGATAAAGCATCCCCGTCAGCAGATCGGGCTGAAGCGACCCTCGCATCAGAAAGACCAGGCCCAGCCCCAGCAGGGGAAACAGCAGGAACGTCGACAGGAAGACCGTGCCCTGAAGCCGCCAGTGCATCAGGCCGGCCCCGATGGCCGCTGGCGACATTCGCGCGCCATACAGAAAGAACAGCAGGGCGATGGCGGCCTTGACCACCCAATCCATGACCACGGCCGCCTGTCCGCCGGCGGGGAACAGCGCCGCCAGGATCACCATGCCGATCAGGGCCAGCAGATAGCCGTCGATCGGCAGGCGGGACAGGAAACGAGGCATAGACGGCTCAGGCGGCGGCGGGCTGACGCACAGATAGGCGCATCAGCCCCCGCATTGAACCCGCGTCTTCAGGCCCCGGCGCGGTTCTTGACCAGATCGTCCACGACCGACGGGTCGGCCAGGGTCGAGGTGTCGCCCAGCGCGCCGATCTCGTTCTCGGCGATCTTGCGCAGGATTCGGCGCATGATCTTGCCGGACCGGGTCTTGGGCAGGCCCGGCGCCCACTGGATCACGTCGGGGGCGGCGATAGGGCCGATCTCGTGACGGACGTGAGCGACCAGGGCCTTCCTCAGATCCTCGGTCGCCTCGACCCCGTTTTTCAGGGTGACATAGGCGTAGATGCCCTGGCCCTTGATGTCGTGCGGATAGCCGACCACCGCCGCCTCGGCGACATCGTCGTGCAGGACCAGCGCGCTCTCGACCTCGGCCGTACCCATCCGGTGGCCCGAGACATTGATGACGTCGTCCACCCGGCCGGTGATCCAATAGTAGCCGTCCTCGTCACGACGGCAGCCGTCGCCGGTGAAGTAGCGGCCGGGATAGGTCGAGAAATAGGTGTCGAAGAAGCGCTGATCGTCGCCATAGACGGTGCGCATCTGGCCGGGCCAGCTGTCGGTGATGCAAAGATTGCCGGAAACGGCGCCCTCCAGCGGCTGGCCCTCGGCGTCCACGATCTGAAGCTCGACGCCGGGCAGGGGCAGGGTCGCCGATCCGGGCTTCAGGTCGGTGGCGCCGGGCAGGGGGGTGATCAGATGACCGCCCGTCTCGGTCTGCCACCAGGTGTCCACGATGGGGCAACGGCCGTCGCCGACCACCTCGTGATACCAGCGCCAGGCCTCGGGGTTGATCGGCTCTCCCACCGTGCCGAGCAGCCGCAGCGAGGCGCGCGAAGAGGCCTTCACCGGCGCATCGCCCTCGCGCATCAGAGCGCGCAGGGCCGTCGGCGCGGTGTAGAAGATCTCGACCTTGTGCTTGTCCACCACCTGCCAGAAGCGGCCGGCGTCGGGATAGTTGGGCACGCCCTCGAACATCAGTGTCGTCGCCGCATTCGCGAGCGGCCCATAGACCATGTAGGAATGGCCCGTGACCCAGCCCACGTCGGCGGTGCACCAGAAGACCTCGCCGGGGCGATAGTCGAAGACGATCTCGTGCGTCCAGGCGGCCCAGAACAGATAGCCGCCCGTGGTGTGCAGCACGCCCTTGGGCTTACCCGTCGAGCCGGAGGTGTAGAGGATGAACAGCGGATCCTCGGCGTTCATCGGCTCGGGCGGGCAGTCGGCGTCGGCCTTGGCGGCTTCCAGCCCATAGTCGAAGTCGCGGCCCGCGATCATCGGCACGTCGGCGCCGGTGCGGCGGATGACCAGGACGGTGTCGACCTTCACCTTCGTCAGGGCCTCGTCGACATTGGCCTTCAGCGGAATGTGCTTGCCGCCGCGCAGACCTTCGTCGGCGGTGATAACCAGGTTGGAACCGCAGTCCTCGATCCGGCCGCACAGGCTGTCGGGCGAGAAGCCGCCGAAGACGACCGAATGCACCGCGCCGATCCGCGCACAGGCCAGCATGGCGTAGGCGGCCTCGGGGATCATGGGCAGATACAGGGTGATCCGGTCGCCCTTTTTGGCCCCATGCGCCTTCAGCACATTGGCCATGCGGCACACCTCGGCGTGCAGTTCACCGAAGGTGATGTGGCGGCTGTCGGCGGGATCGTCGCCTTCCCAGATGATCGCCGTCTCGTCCTTGCGGTGGGGCAGGTGACGGTCGATGCAGTTGGCCGAGACGTTCAGGACGCCGTCCTCGAACCAGCGGATGCGGAAATCTTCCTTGTTGAAGGAGACGTCCTTGATCCGGGTCGGCGGTGTGATCCAGTCCAGACGTCTGGCCTGTTCGGCCCAGAAGGCGTCCGGCGTCTCTCGCGCGGCGATCCGCGCCGCCTCGTACGCCTCCTGGTCCATGTGTGCCTTTTTGGCCCAGTCGGCGGGGACGGGATAGAGGGCGGGATCAGGCACGCGAGACGTCTCCGGCATCACATCAGAATCCGTATTTGGCGAACAGGATCAGTCGGGTCATGTCGCCGCTGGCGCCGGTTTCGATCTCGCGGTCTGCGAACATCAGCTCGGCCCCGACATCAAACGCCGTAACCGGCGACCAGATCAAGTTGGCGTGGAAGCTCTGGGCCGAACGGTTGGCGGCCAGGCCCGTGAAGGCCAGGTCGTTGTCCACCTTCTGCGCCGACCAGATCAGGCTGGAACGCCAGCCGGGCGCCCAGACGTGGCGATAGGCGGCGAAGCCGGCGACGACGCCGATCGCATCCAGATCGCCCGAGCCGTTCAGCACCGCGTCGTTGGAGAAGTTCAGACCGACATAGCGACCGATGCCCTCGCCGCCCGTCACCATCAGGCGCAGGTCGTCCTTGGCGCCGACCTTGATCTTGGTCGAGGCCGACAGGCCCCAGCCGGTCGCGGTGGAGTCGATGTTTGTCGAGGGATTCTGGTATTTCAGCTGACGCAGCAGGCCGGCGATCTGGAAGTCGCCCCAGGGCTTGGACACCGCGTAGCGGGCGGTGAAGTCCGGCAGGGTGCTGTCGTCGGCGACGATGCGCGCGCCGCCGCCAAACGGGGTCACCGTCGTCTCGGGGTTCTCGACCGAGACCGAGAAGGAACCGCGCGTGTAGCGGACCTGGACCTGACGGGCGAAGACCGTGCCTTCGGCCGCGCCGATGAAGTCGGCGGACTCGGGCAGGACGGCGGTGTTCTGGAAGTTGGTCCACTCCTGGCCGATCAGCCAGTTGTCGATGGTGATGAAGGCGCGACGCAGGGCCGGGTTGGCCGGGCTGGTGGTGCGCTGATCGCCGGCGCCGGGCAGGGTCTGGAAGTCCATCTCCATCCGCGTGCCGATCTTGTGACCGCCGACCATGCCGTCGGAGGTCAGCCAGAACCGGGTCTGTCGGGCGTTGAAGTCGGTCGCCGTATCCTCATCGGCGCCGCCGATGGGGATGGAGCCGGGAATGTGGAATTCACGCAGCGCGTCGCCATTGACCGGATCGCCGCCCGAGTAGCGGGTGGCGTAGGCGTCCACCTTGACGAAGCCGCCGAACTTGACCGTGTGGTCGCCGATGCGGAAGCCTTCGCCGGGTGCGGCCGGCGCCGACGTCTGCTGGGTCGGGGCGGGCGCGGCGGGGCGGGTCTCCAGGCGGATGATGTCCTGCTGTTGCGCCGCCTGCTGGGTTCGGGCGGCGACGACCTCGGACTTCAGGGCGTTCAACTGGGCTTCGAGCTGAGCGATGCGCGCCTCAAGCGCGGCCTGGTCCTGGGCCGAGGCCAGGCTGGGCGTCGCCATCAGCGCAACGGCGGCGACTCCCGCCATCAGGCTTTTCGTGATCATGATGAACCTCCCGCGCCCGTCTCGCGCGGGCGTCCCTTTGACGACCCTTCCGCCTCAGGCCTCGGTGAGCCATTGGCCATTGGTCTAATTTCGACCAAAGTCGAACCGCGCCATGATGGCGACGACGCGGCCGGTCAGACGCCGCGCACGGAAGGACGCCCATGGATCGCATCGTCGTCGCCGACGACCATCCCCTGTTTCGCGCCGCCCTGCGCTCGGCCGTCGACAAGGCGGCGCCGGGCGCGGAGGTGGTGGAATGCGCCAGCCTGGCCGAGGCCCGGGCCGCGATGGTCGCGGGGCCCGTCGATCTGTTGCTGCTGGATCTGAAGCTGTCGGACAGCGAAGGGATGGCGGGGCTCGCCGCCGTGCGGGCCGAGCAGCCGACTGTGCCGGTGGCGGTGGTGTCGGCCAGCGAGGATGCGCCGGTGGTGCGCCACGCTCTGGGTCTGGGCGCCGCCGGCTTCATTCCCAAGTCTTCGTCGCTGCCGCAGATGGTCGAGGCGATCGCCGCCATTCTGGCCGGCGACAGCTGGGCGCCGGATGTGCCCGAGGCCGACGATGATCTGGCCGGCCGCGTGGCCAGTCTGACGCCGTCGCAGCTGCGCATCCTGGAAGGGTTGAAGGCCGGTCGGCTCAACAAGCAGATCGCCTTCGACCTGGGCGTGTCCGAAGCCACTATCAAGGCGCATCTGACCAGCGTGTTCCGCAAGTTGGGCGTCCAGAACCGAACCCAGGCGGTGATCCTGGCCAAGTCGCTGGACCCGGCCTAACGCGCCAACCCCTAGCTCGACAGGAAGGCCTTTAGCGCCGCCGGCTTGATCGGCTTGGGCAGAAGGACAGCGCCGGCCGCCGTCGCCTGTTCGTTCAGCCCGTCGCGGGTGTCGGCGGTGACCAGGGCGATGCGGCGCACGCCCTGGGGCCGCAGCCAGTCGATGACAGCGAACCCTTCGGGCCCGTCGCCCAGATGCAGATCGACCACGGCGGCGTCGAACGGCCCTTGCGCCGCCTTGGCCGCCTCGACGCTGGCGACCAGCGTAGGCCGCGCGCCCCAGCGGGTGAGCAGGGCGTTCAGCGCGTCCAGGATCACCGGCTCATTGTCCACGCACAGCACGCGCAGGCCCGCCAGCGGCAGGCGCGCCTCGCGCGCTGGCGGAACCTCGGCGGGCAGATCGGCTGCGCTGCGCGGCACGGTGATCCGGAAGGTCGTGCCGCGCCCCACACGCGAGCTCAGCTCCAGCGGGTGATCGAGCAGGCTGGACAGGCGGCGCACGATGGCCAGACCCAGGCCAGCGCCCGGTTCGTCGACGGCGCCCGGCAGACGCACGAACTCGCCGAAGACGGTTTCGTGTTCGGTGTCGGGAATGCCGCGTCCCGTGTCGCAGACGAACAGCTCCACGGTCTCGCCGCGCCGACGCGCCCCGACAAGCACCCGGCCGGCATCCGTATAGCGGATGGCGTTGGCCACCAGATTCTGCAGCATGGAACGCAGGAGGTCACGGTCGGACGCGACCCACAAACCGCTGGACATCACGGTCAGGTCCAGACCCTTGGCCTCGGCCACGGGCGCGAACTCCCGGCGCAGTTCGTCGAACAGGCCGCCCAGCGACAGCCGCGCGACATTGGTCCGCACGCCGCCGGCCTCCAGCTTGGACAGATTCAGCAGGGCGGTCAGCAGACGGTGGGCGCTGTCGATGGCGCGGTCCGCGTTGACGGCCAGGGTGCGGCTGGTCGCGTCTTCCAGCGCCGGCTCCTCCTTCAAAGCCGCGATAAACAGGCGGGCGGCGTGCAGCGGTTGCAGCAGGTCGTGGCTGGCGGCGGCCAGGAACCGGGTCTTGGAGGCCGTGGCGTCTTCGGCGACGCGCCGGGCCTCATCCAGCCGGGCGGTGCGGTCCGCAACGCGCGCCTCCAGCCGTTCGTTAGCCTCCTCCAGCTCGCGCGCGGCTTGCCGCAGGGCGGTGATGTCGGTGTAGCTGGTGGCGTAGCCGCCGCCGGGGATCGGCGCGCCCGAGGAGCGCAGCACCCGGCCGTCGGGCTGCTGGCGTTCGTGGTCGTGGGGGATGCGGCGGCTCAGCGCCTCCAGCCGGCGCTCGACCCAGGCCTCGATGTCATCGGGGCTCTCGCCGCGCTCGGCGTTCAGGCGATAGATGACGGCGATGGGCAGGCCGACGTGGACGAAGCCGGCCGGCAGGTCGAACATGGCGACGTAGCGCCGGTTCCAGGCGGTGACACGCAGATCCTCGTCCACCACGATCACGCCCTGGTCGATGTTGTCGAGCGTGGTCTGCAACAGGTCGCGGTTGAACTGGACGGCCTGGGACGCCTCGTCCAGCATCCGCACCACGTCCTCGGGCGCGCGCCCGACGCCGGCCAGCGCCGCGGCGATGACCCGACGGGCAGAGGCCGCGCCGATGGCGCCGGCCAGCATCCGTTCGGCGGCGCGCGCCAGGGCTGCATCGGCCGGGTCGGCGTCGCGGAGCTTTGTGTCGGTCTCATCGCCCCAGGCGGTGAAGGCGCGCTCGGCCCGTTCGTCGCCGATGAAGCGGGCGACCAGGGCGCGCAGATCGCCGACCGAGGCGCCCGACGGCGCGGGCCGGGCCTCCATCCAGTCCGGTCCCAGCCGATCCACGAAGGCGCGCGCCTGAACCCGGTCGATCAAGCGGGGCTGAGCGAAGCGCGATACGCCGACATACACCGCCAGGTTCAGCGCCAGGCTGACGAAGACGCCGAGCGCTAGCGGATCCTTGACACCCATCATGACGTGCAGGTGCCAGGGCGCGCCGGGCGACAGCTGCGGCAGGGCCAGCATGACGATCCAGACGCCCATGCCGACCGTCATGCCCGCCAGCGCCCCCTGCGCATGGCCGCCCCGCCAGAGGACTGCGCCGAACAGGGCCGGCGCCAGCTGGGCCATCGCCGCGAAGGACACCAGCCCCATGGCCGCCAGGCCGCGCGACTGATCCGTCGCCTGGTAATAGAGCCAGGCCAGCAAGAGGACCGCGACAATGGCCCCCCGCCTGACCTGAAGGATGGTCCCCGCCATGTCCGAGGCGTCGCCGCGCACCCGCCAACGCTCGCGCGCCAGGAAGGGCAGGATCAGGCTGTTGGACACCATGGCCGACAGGGCGACGGCCTCGACGATGACCATGGCGGTGGCGGCGGAAAAGCCGCCGACGAAGACCACGGCCGTCAGCAGGGTCTCGCCGCGCTGAAACGGAAGGGCCAGCACCAGCAGGTCCGGATTCACCGAGGGCGCGAACAGGGCGCCCGCCGCCACCAGCGGCAGGATCGCCAGACTGGTCAGCAGCAAATAAAGAGGAAAGATCCAGCGCGCCCGCTTCACGTCCGACGGCTGGGCGCCCTCGACGAAGGCGACGTGGAACTGGCGCGGCAGGCAGAAGATGGCCAGGGTGGACAGCAGGGTGATGGCGGTGAAGCGCGGCGTGACCTCGGGCGGCGCGGCCAGGGCGCCCAGGCCCTCAATGATGCGCGGGGGCGAGCCTTCGTTCAGCAGCAGGACCAGGGCGAAGACGGCGACGAACAGCAGGGCACCCAGCTTGACCATCGACTCCAGACCGATGGCCTGGATCAGGCCGCGATTGTGCTCGGTCAGGTCGGGACGACGGGCGCCGAACAGGATGGCGAAGAAGGCCAGCACCCCGGCCAGCACCAGGACCGTCAGAGCCTCGGACCCCGCAACCGGCGTGCCGGCGGTCAGCAGGGCGCCGGCCATCGACAGCGACTTCAGCTGCAGAGCGATATAGGGCAGCGACCCAAGGATGGCGACGACGGTGACGGCGGCGCCTAAGGTCTGGCTCTTGCCGTAACGCGAGGCCACGAAGTCGGCCATGGAGCCCACGTTCTCGCGCCGGGCGGCCGCCGCTATCCGGCGCCACAGCGGAAACAGCAACGTCAGGCCGATCACCGGGCCGATGTAGATGGGCAGATACTCCCACCCGTCGCGCGCCGCCGTGCCGACCGCGCCGTAATAGGTCCAGGAGGTGCAGTAGATGGCCAACGAAAGGGCGTAGACCGACGGCCCCAGCCCCTTGCCGCGCGCGCGCGCCGACGGCCGTTCCTGCGACCAGGCGACGGCGAACAGCACCGCCATATAGGCTGCGACCAGGCCGAGGATCGTCAGGCTGAACATCGGGGCATCTGAACCGGGCACGGGGTGTTTCACAAGCGAAAGGCGGGCCGTCTTGCGACGACCCGCCCATCATTCCGCCTGAAAGCAGGATCAGGCGTTCAGATCGACGTCCTTGCCTTCCTTGACCAGCAGGAAGCCCAGAACGACCGTCCCCAGGGCCACCACGATCGGGTACCAGAGGCCGGAGTAGATATTGCCGGTCGCCGCCACGATGGCGAAGGCGGTGGTCGGCAGGAAGCCGCCGAACCAGCCGTTGCCGATGTGATAGGGCAGGGACATGGAGGTGTAGCGGATATTGGTCGGGAACATCTCGACCAGGGCCGCCGCGATCGGTCCGTAGACCATGGTCACATAGAAGCCGAGGATGAACAGGATCAGCACCACCATCGGCTTGTTGACCAGGGCGCTGTCGGCCTTGGCCGGATAGCCGGCGGCGGTCAGGGCCTCGCCCAGGCTCTTGTCCCAGGTCTTCTTCTGGGCCGCGAAGTCGGCCGGGGCCATGGCGTCGCCCCGGAAGCTGGGGATGACGGCCTGATCGCCGATACGCACCTCGGCGACCGTGCCTGCCGGCGCCGCGACGTTGGTGTAGGTCACGCCCGCCTTGGCCAGATAGGATTTGGCCACGTCGCAGGAGTGGTTGAACACCGTCTTGCCCACCGGATCGAACTGAAGGTTACAATCGGCCGGATCGGCGTAGACCGTGACCGGCGCCGAGGCGGCGGCGGCGGCCAGTTTCGGATTGGCGGCCTGGGTCAGGGCGTTGAACAGCGGGAAATAGGTCAGGGCCGCGATCAGGCAGCCGGCCAGGATGATCGGCTTGCGCCCCACCTTGTCCGACAGCCAGCCCCAGAAGATGAAGAAGGGCGAGGCGGCGAGAAGCGCGATGGTCAGCAGCACATAGACCAGGGTGGCGTCGAGCTTCATGACCCGTTCCAGGAAGAACAGGGCGTAGAACTGACCGGTGTACCAGATGACGGCCTGACCGGCGGTGAGGCCCAGCAGGGCGATCAGCACCAGCTTCAGGTTGGGCCATTTGCCGAAGCTGTCCTTCAGCGGGGTCTTGGAGCCCTTGCCCTCGGCCTTCATCCGCTTGAACGACGGGCTTTCGGCCAGTTTCAGGCGGATCCACAAGGACACGCCCAACAGCAGGATCGAGACCAGGAACGGAATGCGCCAGCCCCAGGCGGCGAAGGCCTCTTCGCCGACCGTATAGCGGACGCTCAGGATGACCAGCAGGCTGAGCACCAGTCCGGCGGTCGCCGTGATCTGGATGAAGGAGGTGTAGTAGCCGCGCTTGCCCTGCGGGGCGTGCTCGGCGACGTAGGTGGCGGCGCCGCCGTATTCGCCGCCCAGGGCCAGGCCCTGGATCAGGCGCATCAGCACCAGGATGATGGGCGCGGCGATGCCGATGACCGCATAAGGCGGCAACAGGCCGACGACGAAGGTCGACAGACCCATCAGCAGCATGGTGACGAGGAAGGTGTTCTTGCGCCCCCAAAGATCGCCCAGCCGCCCGAAGACGATGGCGCCGAAGGGCCGCACCGCAAAGCCGGCGGCGAAGGCCATCAGGGCGAAGATGTAGCCGGTCGTCTCGTTGACGCCCGAGAAGAACTGGACGGTGATGATCGCCGCCAGAGAGCCGTAGAGATAGAAGTCGTACCACTCGATGACGGTGCCGACCGATGAGGCGAGGATGACCAGGCGATCGCTGCGATCGACGGTGTGCTCCTCTCCTCCGGACGCAAGGGGTGCGTCGGTTGCCATGATCCATTTCCTCCCGTGTCGCCGTTATCGGCCGTTCTGCACATCCTTCAGGATGCGTGGACGCCGACATTGACCGAGAGCGGGGCGGGTGGAGAGAGCGACTTTGGTCGAGGATCGCCGGTCGCCAAGGCGACCTTGGGGTCGAGGATCCCCGCTCGCCCAGGGCAATCAGCCGTCGATGGAGATGACCGGACCGAGCTTGGGTTGCGCCTTGCCGCGACGGGCGCTGCGACGCTTTAACCAGCTGCGGATGCGGGTCTGGATCGGATTGTCGATCGCGAAGTGGAAGGCGAAGGCGAAGGCGACGGCCGCCATGACGCCCAGGCCCCACAGGCCCCATTGAACGAAGAGGGGCAAGCCGACGCGCGCCTCGACGGCGTTGACCACGCCGAACCAGACGATGCGGACCACCTCGTTGGAGATGAACATGGAGAAGGAGACCATGGCGGCGGTCTCGACCCACTTCGAGGGCTTGGTCACCGGCAAGGCGCCGGCGGCCAGGATGATGATCGAGATCAGGGTCAGGGCGACAAGGGCGTACTTGTCGTGAAGCTGAAGCGCGAAGAAGCCGACGGCGGCCAGCACCCCTGCCCAGCCGGCCAGGCGCGGCGCGACCCAGACCTTCTGGGCGAACCAGGCCAGGCACATGCCCAGGAAGAACAGCGGCAGGGCGCGGATGATGCCGTAGCGCATCGGCATCTGATAGACGGGATAGCCGAGGAACGACCAGCACAGCTGGTTGGCGACCAGATAGACGCCGACGCCGACGGCCAGGGCCGACCACGGACCCAGACGCATCAGGCCGCGAATGATCCAGGGAAAGGCCAGATAGCAGCCGATCAGGGCCGAGATCGACCAGGTCGGGGCGTTCCAGCCCAGGCCGCCGTACACGCCGTAGGACTGAAGCAGCAGCAGTTGGGCCGGCAGCTGGTCCCAGGCGAACCATTCGGGATTGCGGGGCGGCGAGCCGGCGGCGGTGGCCAGCAGCACGAAGCCGACCAGCGAAAGCCCCATGATCAGATGCGCGGGCACGACGCGGAGGAACCGCTTCAGGAAGAAGTCGCCCGGCGACATCCGACCCTTGTCCACCGCCGCGCCATAGACGCGCATCAGCACATAGCCGCTGTCGATCAGGAAGAAGTTGGTCAGCAGGAAGCCGCCGCGTTCGAAGATCGGATTGATTAGGTGGGCGAGCGGTTCGGGACCGGCGGCCTGGAAATGATGTAGGATGATCAGGAAGGCCACGATGAAACGCAGCGCGTCCAGCCAGCCGCCGCGCGCGATCTGAACTGTCTCATTGCGGGTCGAAATCAGGGACCAGGGCATCGTCAACGCCTCCTTTGACCCCTCTACCGCAAGCTGCGGGCCAGTTCGCCTGTCAGGCGAAGATCAGCCCCGCACCAGCCGAAGGAATTCCTCGCGGGTGCGGGGGTCGTCGCGGACCACGCCGATCAGGTGGCTGGTCGACAGGCTGGCGCCGGGCGCATTGACGCCGCGCAGGGTCATGCAGCTGTGCTCGGCCTCGATGACCACGCCGACGCCGTGGGGGCGCAGGACAGTCTGGATGGCCTCGGCGATCTCGGAGGTCATCTTCTCCTGGATCTGAAGGCGCCGCGCGAAGCCGCGCACGACCCGGGCCAGTTTGGAGATGCCGACGACGCGGTCCGTCGGCAGATAGGCGACGTGCGCCTTGCCTACGACCGGCAGCATATGGTGCTCGCAGAAGCTGACGAAGCGGATGTCCTTCAGCACGACCAGCTGGTCGTAGCCGCCCGTCTCTTCGAAGGTCTTCTCCAGATAGGAGAGCGGATCGACCTCATAGCCTTGGAAAAGCTCGCGGTAGCTCTTGGCGACGCGGGCGGGGGTTTCCAGCAGACCTTCGCGGTCCGGATTGTCGCCGGCCCATTCGATCAGGGTGCGGACGGCGGCTTCGGCGTCGGCCTGGGAGACTTTGGAGGCGGGGGCGTCGGTCATGGCGGCCTAGATAGCGGAGCGCTTGAGGGAAGGGGAGGGGCGAGCCGCCACATTACGAGGCAGGCGCGCGTTCAGACGGCGAAGTCGGAAAAAGAGAGTCTAATTCGTCTAATTCGTCTGAAGTCGAATGGATGGCGCTCCCCAAGGCGAAGGCGGGGACGTCGGCATCGAAGCGGCGCCGTTCAAGGCCGAACGCGAGATTTTTCCGTGGTCAGGTCTGGACGAAGACGCGTCTGGTTAGCGGCCTGTTAACCATCCTGTCGGCATTTTCTGCCCAGTAGTTGCTGGAGTGGGCCGATGAACGGCGCGGAAGTTCTGGACGTCGGGCGCGACGCCATCTGGCTGACGATCCAGCTGTGCCTGCCGGTGCTTCTGGTCGGCCTGGTCGTGGGCGTGGTGATCGGCCTGTTTCAGGCCCTGACGCAGATCCAGGAACAGACCCTGATCTATGCGCCCAAGATCATCGCCATCTTCGTTTCGCTGATCCTGTTCCTGCCGCTGATGGGCGCCCTGTTGGGCGGCTTCATGCGCCAGATCGCGGCCCGCATCGCGGGGATGTAGTGGACGCTTATGCGACCGCCGATCAGGTCTGGGCCGGGGGGCTGATCTTCGCCCGGATCGCGGCGATCCTGATGCTGATCCCCGGCTTTGGCGAGGCCTATGTGCCCCCGCGCGTGCGACTGTCGCTGGCGCTGGTCATCGGTCTGGCGCTGTGGCCGGTGGTGCGCGATTCGCTGCCGGGCCTGCCGGACAGCATGGGGCTGATGGTCGGATGGATCATCCGCGAGGTGGTCGTCGGCCTGATGATCGGTCTTCTGCTGCGCATGTTCATGAGCGCCCTGGCGACGGCGGGCGAGATCGTGTCGCTGCAGACGACGCTGAGCTTCGCCCAGACCGCCAATCCGATGCAGGCCCAGCCGGGTTCGACCATCGCCGCCTTCCTGGCCCTGCTGGGGGTGACGCTGCTGTTCGCCACCGACACCCACCACCTGTTCATCGCCGGCATGGTGGGATCGTATCGGCTGATCTCGCCGGCCCAGCCGCTGATGATGGCCGACTTCACCCAGATGGCGGTGCGGACCCTGGGCGACAGCTTCCTGCTGGGCGTGCAGTTGTCGGCGCCCGTGCTGGTCTTCGCCTTGATCTTCAACCTGGCGTCCGGCCTGGTGGCGCGGGTCATGCCGTCGTTCCAGGTCTATTTCGCCGCCGCGCCCCTGAGCGTCATCTTGGGCCTGTCGATCTTCGCGCTGAGCCTGGGTGCGCTCGGCACCCTCTTCATCGACCGCTACCGCCGTCTGGCGGAGTATTTCGTGCTGGGAGGCCCTGGTGGCTGAAGGCGCGGATCCCGAGTCGAAAACCGAAGAGGCGACCCCGCGAAAGCTTGAGGACGCCCGAAAGAAGGGCGATGCGGCCAAGTCGCCCGACGTCGCACAGGTGCTGTCGCTGGCGGGGGCGGCGGCGGTGATCCTGATGGGGGGCGGCTGGTTCGCCTCGTCCATCGCCGAACAGATGCTGCCCTTCATCGCCGCCCCGCACGAGATGCTGGGGGTGCTGAACTCGGGCGCGGGCAATCAGATCATGGTGCGCGCCGTCTGGGCCGTGGCGCCCTTTCTGGGAGCCGTCATGCTGGCGACCATTCTGGGCGGGGTCGGGGGCAATGTCGCCCAGTCCGGCCTGATCTTCACCGCCGAAAAGCTGAAGCCCAAATGGTCGGCGGTCAGTCCGATGCAGGGGTTCAAGCGCATCTTCGGCCCCGATGGCCTGGCGCAGTTCGTCAAGACCTTCCTGAAGCTGATCGCCGTCTGCGCGGTGTGCTGGATGGTGTTGAAGCCGCACCTGCGCGAGTTCGAGAACATGGCCTCGCTCAGCCCGCTGGCGATCCTGCCGCTGGCGCGCGACATGGCCATCTCGCTGTTCGTGGCCTCGATCATCCTGTTGGGGGCGACGGCCGGGGCCGACTTCATCTGGCAGAAGATGCGCTTCGCCAAGCGGATGCGCATGACCAAGGAAGAGCTGAAGGAAGACTTCAAACAGTCCGAAGGCGACCCGCACATCAAGGCCAAGCTGAAGCAGATCCGCATGCAGCGCAGCCGCCAGCGGATGATGGCCAATGTGCCCAAGGCCACCGTCATCGTGACCAACCCGACCCACTATTCGGTCGCCCTGCGCTATGAGCCGGATCAGGGCGACGGGGCGCCGGTCTGCGTCGCCAAAGGCGTGGACGCCCTGGCCCTGCGCATCCGCGAAGTGGCGACCGAGCACGGCGTGCCGATCGTCGAGAATGTGCCGCTGGCGCGGGCCCTGTACGCCACCGTCGAGGTGGACGAGGTCATTCCGCGCGAACATTTCGACGCCGCCGCCAAGATCATCGGCTTCGTCTTCCAGTCCCGCAAGCGCCGGTAAGGCGGCGTCAGGATTTGGGCGTATGATCGCAACACTGATTCGCGAGGCTGTATGACGTCCACCCGCCGCCCTTCGTTAGACCTGTTGTCCGGCGTGATGGCGTTCGGCGTCGTGGCGGCGATCGCGGCCCTGGCCTATCCGGCGTTTCGCGCCAACCCGACCTCGGCGCCGGGACTGGTGCTGATCCTGACCGTGGGCGCGATCGCCCTCATCGGTCTGTTCGGCTTCCGCCGGGCGGCGGAGGCCAAGCCGAGCAGCGACGCGGCCATCGAGGTCTTGGACGCCATGGCCGAACCGGCGGCGCTGGTCTGGGATTCAGGGCAGATCCTGGCCTTCAACGCCGCCTGGTCTGAGGCCAATGGCGCGACCGGCGCCCTGCCGCGCGGCAAGTCGGCGCAAGCGCTGTACATGGCCTTCGCCCAGGCGCGCAAAGGCGAGCCGGGCCGCGCCATCGTCATGATCGGACAGCGCGAGGTCGAGGTCGTCATCGGCCAGATCGGCGATGGAAAGACCGGCGAGGGCAGGTTCCTGATGCGCGCGGCGCCGGACGCCGTCCTGCCCATCGCCGCCGCGCCCGTCCACACGCCAGCCGCCGCGGCGACCGGCGAGGCGCGGGCCATGGCCGCCGGGGCGCCGTTCGGCTCGGCCGTGATCGGCGGCGAAGACCTGTTTTCCGGCCGGGCGGAAGAGGCCAATCCGGCGCTGGCGGTCCTGACCGGACCGGGCGCGGCGCGCGATGCGGCCTTTGGGCACCTGTTCGATCCGGGCGGTATCGCCGAGGCGCGGCTGAAGCTGGCGGGCGGATCATCGGGGCCGATCGAACTGGTCGCGCGGGCTCACCCCGACAAGATGCTGCATCTGTATGTGGCGCCCGAGGGCGACAAGCGACGCATCTGGCTGTTCGACGTCTCGGGCCAGAAGTCGATGGAGCTCCAGCTCAACCAGGCCCAGAAGATGCAGGCCGTGGGCCAGCTGGCCGGGGGCGTGGCGCACGACTTCAACAATCTGCTGACGGCGATCCAGCTTCAGCTGTCGGGTCTTTTGGAACGGCACCCGGTGGGCGATCCTTCGTACGAGGGGCTGAACGAGATTCGCCAGACGGCCATTCGCGCGGCCGATCTGGTGCGCAAACTGCTGGCCTTCTCGCGCAAGTCCACGGTGCGGCGCGAGCGGCTGGACCTTGGCGAACTGGTGGGCGAATTCGCCATCCTGCTGCGGCGGCTGCTGCGCGAGGATGTGCGGCTGGAGACCGACTACGGACGCGACCTGCCGATCGTGCTGGCCGACAAGTCTCAGCTGGAGACTGCGGTGATGAACCTGGCCGTCAACGCGCGCGACGCCATGCGCGGCGTGGTCGAGCCGGGGGCCGGCGTCGTCACCATCGCCACGCGCCGCCTGACGGGCGACGAGGCGCGGGCCCTGGGCTGGGTCGATGCGACAACGGACGAGGTGGCCCTGATCGAGGTGTCGGACACCGGACCCGGCGTGCCGCCCGAACTGGCGGACAAGATCTTCGAACCCTTCTTCACCACCAAGGCGGTGAACGAGGGCACCGGCATGGGCCTGGCCACCGTCTATGGCATCGTGCAGCAGGCGGGGGGGCACATCACCGTCAGCAATATCGAGGGGGCTGGAGCCGCCTTCCGCATCTTCCTGCCGGCGGCGGGCGAGGCGGAGCTGGCCGAGGTTCAGCCGGTCGAGGTCAAGGCCAAGGCGCCGCGCGACCTGTCGGGCGCCGGCCGCATCCTGTTCGTCGAGGACGAGGACGCCGTGCGCGGCATTGCCGCCCGGCTGCTGCGTCAGCGGGGCTACGAGGTCATAGAGGCCGCCGACGGCGAGGAGGCTCTGCTGCTGGCCGAGGAACACGCCGGCCAGATCGACATGATGATCTCGGACGTCATCATGCCGGGGCTGGATGGGCCGTCCTTGCTGAAGAAGGCGCGCAAATATCTGGGCGACGCGCCCGTCATGTTCATCTCGGGCTATGCCGAGAGCGACTTCTCGGACCTGCTACAGGACGAGACAGGCGTGTCCTTCCTACCCAAGCCGCTGGACATCAAGACGCTGGCGGAACGAGTGAAGCAGGAACTGCACGCGGGCTGAGTCGGCCGCGTGAAGGGCGGGGTCAGGCGGCGCGGCGAAGGGCCGAGGGGGCCTTCACATAGAGACCTTTGCGGCCATTGACGGCGCGGAAGGCGACCGTTTCGCCCTCCAGGTTCTCGTCAGCGCCCAGAAACAGGCAGCCGTCATCGACGAGGCGGCGTTCCAGTCCGTCCAGCAGCCGGGCGCGTCGTGACGGCTCCATGTCGGACAGGACGTTGCGGCAGAAGATGACGTCGAAGCGCGCATCGTCGGTCGGTTCGTCCAGCAGATTGGCGCGACCGAAACGAACGGCGTCGGCCAGCTCCGCCTTGACCATCCACTGATCATCCATCGGCTCGAACCAGCGCAGCATGGTCTTGGCCGTCAGCCCGCGCTGGATCTCGAACCCGGTGTAGAGGCCCGAGCGCGCCTTTTCGATCGCGCGCTGCGACAGATCCGTGGCGACCAGATCGACCGAAACGCCCAGCTCCAGCCCGGTCATGGCGATGGACCAGGCTTCCTGACCCGTCGAGCAGCCGGCCGACCAGATCTTGATCCGCCCGTCGGGCCGCGCCTTGGACAGGGCCGGCAGCAGTTCGGTTTCGAGAATGCGGAAAGGGGTGCGGTCGCGACGGAACCAGGTCTCGGCGTTCAGCAGGGCCTCGATCACCGACCAGGCCAGCGAGGCGACCGGATTGGCCCACAGGTTCGTCAGCAGGGCCTCGACGTTGGCGTAGCCCTCGCGCCGCGCGATCGGACCCAGCCGGTGTTCGGCCAAATGCATGCGATCCCGCGACAGCCGATAGCCGGCGCGGGTGGCGAGGAGCGACTGCAGCTTGTCGAAGTCCTCTGGCGTCATGCGGCGATCGCTCCGACCTCCGTCAACTTGGATTGCAGGATTTCGCCGTCGAACGGCTTCATCACATAGTCGTCGGCGCCGGCGGCCAGGGCTTCGGCGATCCGCTCGGGGCGGGTCTCGATCGTGCAGAACAGCACCTTGGGTTGCTTGCCGCCCGGCATGGCGCGCAGGCGACGCAGGAAGGTGATCCCGTCCATCACGGGCATGTTCCAGTCCACCAGCAGGACGTCGGGCATGGCGCCGGTGCAATAGGCCAAGGCCTCTGAGCCGTCCGCCGCCTCGTCGACCTCATAGCCCAGGCCCTCGACGATGCGACGCGCAACCTTGCGGATGATGCGGCTGTCGTCGACGATCAGGCAGGTTCGGAAGTCCAAGGTCGATCCCTCAATGACACGACGGCTTTCGCCCGAGGCGCATGGACTGTTTTTATCTCAAACGCCAGTTAATGAGTCGTTTGGAAACGCCTCAGGCAGGCATTCGCACGACCAGTGCGACCTTTCCGTCTTCAACCTTGACGCGTAGAGCGCCGCCGGCCTCGTTTACGGTCAGCCACAGCCAGTAGGGCTGAATCCACTGACCGGCCAGGCCCTCGACCAGGCGTTCGCCGGCCAGACCCGTCACGGCCTCGGGCTTCAGCCGGGCGCGGGCGCCCTCGGCGAAACCTTCCAGATAGAGCAGGCCGTTTTCCACCCGCGACTGAATGGTCGCGACGCCGCCCATCGGCAGGGCGCCGACCGTCAGATAGGCGAGGTTGGTCAGGGCGCGGGCTTGAGGCTTGGTGAACTCGCCGTCGGGGATGCGCCAGTCCAGCGAGGCGCGGCCGCCCTGGACCATGCCGGACACCAGGCCTTCGATCTCGCGGGCGGTGAACTTTTCGCTGGTGGTGGCGGCGCCGAAGGCGACGCGGGCGAAGTGAACCAGGGCGACCATCTTCCTGGCGCTCTGTTCGATCAGGGCCAGGGCGTCGTCGCGCATGTCCTGAGCCGTCGGGTCCTGCATCAGGTCCAGGCCGGAGACGATGGCGCCCGACGGGCTGATGAAGTCATGGCACAGCTTGGCCGCGATATAGGTCGCCAACTCGGTCCCATCGACCGGAAGGTCCAGCGGAGCGGCGTCTGTGTCGTGGGGGGAGGTCATGATGTCTGGCGCGCTCAGGTCACAGTTCGTGTCGCGCGCGAAGTTGACGTGATTTGCCGGTTCATGGAACCGCCCGGATGGTCTATCGACCCGCCAATGACGACCTCCTCCACACCTGCTCTTGAGCGCGATCTGACGTCCGGCGCGCTGTCCCTGGCCATCGCCGAGATCGCAGAGGAGGCCGCGCGGCTGATCCTGCCCTATTGGCGCGCAGGCACGGCGGTCGAGACCAAGTCCGACGACAGCCCGGTGACGCAGGCCGACAGGGCGGCCGAGGCTCTGATTCTGGAACGGCTGGCGGCCCTGTATCCGGGCGTGCAGACGGTGGCGGAGGAAGCCGTGTCGGCCGATGGCGCGCCCGAGGCGGCCGAGGACTGGTTCTGGCTGATCGATCCATTGGACGGCACGCGCGGCTTCGTGCGCGGCGGTGAGGCCTTCACCGTCAATATCGCCCTGATCCATGACGGCTATCCGGTCGCGGGCGTGGTGACGGCGCCGGCGACGGCGACGACCTGGCGCACCGACAAGCCCGAGGGCGGCGCCTTGCGGCGTCAGTTCGGCGCCCTTCAGGCCGGCGAGGCCCATTCGGGCGAGGACTGGCGTCCGATCCGGGTGCGTGACCGGCCGCAGGAAGGCATGGCCCTGCTGAGCCACAGCGTCACCGACGAAGAGGCGACGCGTCTGGCCGCCCGTCACGGCTGTTCGCGCTGGCAGGGCACGGATTCGTCGCTGAAATTCTGCCTGATCGCCGAGGGCCGGTTCGACGCCTATCCGCGCACGGGTCCGACCTCGGAATGGGACACCGCAGCGGGCCAGGCGGTGCTGGAAGCCGCCGGAGGCCGGGTGCTGGCCGATGACGGGCAGCGGATGGCCTATGGCAAGACGCGGTTCCTGAACGGCGCCTTCGTCGCCATGGGCGGCTGAGGTCTAGGCCCTCAGAAGCGCCTCGGCGCGGTCGGCAAGGGCGTCGACGCCCATTTCACGCGCCGTCATCGCCGCCTCGCCCAGGATCAGCCCCAGATCGGTCGGGACGACGCCGCCCAGCCGATGCCGCGCCAACAGGATCTCGGCCATGCCGATCTGATCGGCGGCCCAGTCGAGCGGCGTCGCCGTCGCCATGCGAGCCCGCAACCGGGTCTCCAGCGTCATCAGGGCGGTCAGGTTCTTGACCGCTTCGGCCAAGGCGACCTCACGCGTGATGCGCCGCTCGCGCGCCAGGGCGCCGATGATCAGTTCGCCGCCCTGCGTCAGGGCTTCGGCCTGGCTGAGCAGCATCAGCGGCTGGGCGTCGTCGCCGACGCGCAGCACCTGGATCGCGGCCCAGTCCAGCGGGCTGTGATCCGGCGTGAACTGATCGGCGGCGGCGTCGAACATGATCCGCCCCTGGTTGTGGGCCTCGTCATGCCCCGCGATGGCGGCCAGGGCCGACAGTCCGGCGCCGCACAGAGCCAGGGCGCGGGCGCGTGTCAGGGGGCGATGGTCGGGAGATGCGGCCTCGACCAAAGCGCCCAGATCGCGGCCGGCCTGATCCAGCAGATGCACATCGCGCTGGACCACGCCCATTTCCAACGACAGGGCCGCGCGATCCATACGCAGATCCATGTCGTCGGCGTCGTCCCTGCGCACCGCCTCATCCATCAAGGCGGCCGCCTGATGAAGGCGGGCGATGTCGCCGCTCAGCCGGGCCGTGCGGACCGTCAGCCGGGCGTGAAGCGCGGCCATGCCGACCGCGATGCGTCGGCTGCGCGGCTGTCCGACCGCCGCAAGGGTCGTCGCCGCGCGGCTCAGACGGGCGGGATCGCCGCACAGATCAAAGCGCAGCATCAGCACCGCCGCCTTGGCCATGGCCGCCCTCGCGATCTGATCCTCGCCCACGGCTGACCGCGCCAGACTGTCGGCGCAGCGTTCGGCGCGGTCCAGACTGTCGGCGGCGCCGGTGCGCCGGGCGTGTTCGCGCCACAGGGCGCAGGCGCGGTTTTCGGTCTCGAAGGGGCGGGCGCAGGAGACGCGTCCGGCGTCCGTGGCCTCGCGTCTCGCCTCGGCGCGCAGCAGATCCGCGCCGATCAGTTCGACCCAGCCCAGGTCTTCGCTCTCTCGCGCCTGGGCGAAGAGTTTTCGAAGATCACGGCCGAATTCGAACATGCTGGACCTCGGTTATCCCGCTTCGGGACGCAGACTGCGTCACCTGCGGCGTCCAATGCAAACGCAGCGCCGGGAATGCGGTTCGGCTTGGCCTTGGCGCGAAAATCGTCAGTCCAGATTCGGCGTCTTCTGCTGACAGCGTTGCAGGGCCGCCCGAGCCTGGGCGGCATCGGCGCTCAGCTGCCGCACCGCAGTGATCCGCGCCCGCGTCTGATCCGCCTCGGCGACCGAGGCGCGCTTTCCGGCCGCCGTGCCCGCCTGCATCGCCGCCAGCGACCAGTAGAGGGCGGCGTCGTACAGCCGACGCCCCTGCGCGCTCTCGCCGCCTTCCAGCTCCGACGCCGCCTGCGTCAGGCCCGCGCAGCGCACGGCCTCGTCATAGGAGACCAGCCCCGCAGCAGGGGC
Source organism: Brevundimonas vesicularis (assembly GCF_044807075.1). Classification (GTDB taxonomy): domain Bacteria; phylum Pseudomonadota; class Alphaproteobacteria; order Caulobacterales; family Caulobacteraceae; genus Brevundimonas; species Brevundimonas vesicularis_G. Next base: position 28,115 of record NZ_CP085234.1, on the reverse strand, counting down.
GGCCTGCAGCATGACGACGGTGCTGGCGAGGGCGACGAGTGACATGGACCTAGAATGGCTCAGCCGCGTGACCAAAGGAAGTCGTTTGGCGCGATCCTCAGCCGCGTTCCTTCGTCTTGGTGAAGGCGATCTTGGGGAAGCGTTCGCCGACATAGCCGGTTTCCCAGCTCGACTTGGCCAGGAAGACCGGGGCCTGGTCGATGTCGCGCGCCATCTGCGGGCGGTATTTGCCGCTGAAGTCCTCGACGTCCGCGTCGGAGCCGTCCGAGCCCGGAGCGATCCAGCGCGCCTCGGCGTAGGGGCTCGGTTCGAAGACGACGTCCAGGCCGTACTCCTCGCCCAGACGGTCGGCCATGACCTCGAACTGCAGTTGGCCCACGGCGCCGACGATGAAGTCCGAGCCGATTTCGGGACGGAACAGCTGGGTCACGCCTTCCTCGGCCAGACCTTCCAGCGCCTTCTTCAGGTGTTTGGCCTTCAACGGATCCTTGACCCGCACCCTTTGCAGGATTTCCGGCGCGAAGTTCGGCAGGCCGGCGAAACGGACCACGCCGCTCTCCGACAGGCTGTCGCCGACGCGCAGCACGCCGTGGTTCGGAATGCCGATCACGTCGCCGGCGAAGGCGTCGTCGGCCAGTTCGCGGTCCGAGGCAAAGAACATGATCGGCGCATTGACTGACAACGACTTGCCGGTGTTCTGCACCTTCAGCTTCATGCCGCGCTTGAAGGCGCCCGACGCCATGCGGAACATGGCGATCCGGTCGCGGTGGTTGGGGTCCATGTTCGCCTGGACCTTGAAGACGAAGCCGGTGACTTCGTTGGATCCCGGTTCGACCTCGGTCTCGACGGGGGCGGGGGCGTTGCGGGTCTCGGGTGGAGATTCCTTCTTCGCCTTCATCACCTTGGGCGCCGGGGCCCAGTCGCCGATGGCCTTCAGCAGTTCGTCGATGCCGAAGTGGCGAAGCGCGGATCCCCACAGCACCGGCGTCATGTGACCCTCAAGGAAGGCCTGACGGTCAAAGGCCGGATAGCCGCCCTCGACCAGTTCGACGGCCTCGGCGAGGTCAGCCTGCTCGCCCGCCTCGAAATACTGAGCCGCCTGGTCCAGCGGCAGGGCGGGGGGGTGTTCGGGATCCTCGGCCGACCCGGCGGCCTTGCGGGTATAGGGCTGGAACCGGCCGGTCCCGACCTCGACCATGCCGCGCAGGCGATTGCCGCTCTCGGCCGGCCACCAGATCGGGGCGGGGTCCAGCTGAAGGCGTGACGCGATGTCGTCCAGCAGAGCCATCGGGTCCTGGGCCTCGCGGTCCAGCTTGTTGATGAAGGTGATGATCGGGATGTCGCGCAGGCGGCAGACCTCGAACAGCTTCAGCGTCTGCGGCTCGATCCCCTTGGCGGCGTCCAGCACCATGATGGCGCAGTCGGCGGCGGTCAGAGTACGATAGGTGTCCTCGGAGAAGTCCTCGTGCCCCGGCGTATCGAGCAGGTTGAACATCTTGCCGTCGTGCTCGAACGTCATGACCGAGGCCGAGACCGAGATGCCCCGCTCCTTTTCGATCTTCATCCAGTCCGAACGGGTCCGCCGGTTCTCGCCGCGCGCCCGCACCGCGCCGGCCGCGCGAATGGCGCCGCCGGCCAACAGAATGTGCTCGGTCAGGGTCGTCTTGCCCGCATCCGGGTGGGCGATGATGGCGAAGGTCCGGCGGCGTGCCGCTTCTTCAGGCAGGGTCAAGGAAGACATGGCGCGCGACTAACCCGCCGCGCGCCGAAAGTCACTCGCTGGCGGGAGATGGGGCGGATTCAGGCTGTGTTTGCGGAGGGGTTTCCGGCTCCGGCTCGCTGATCTGTGGCGCTTCGGCGTCTTGTGTGATTTCCGGCAAGGCCTGGCCCTTCTCGATAGCGGCGATCATGCCGCTGGCGACTATGGAGGCGGGGCCCCCGTGGGGGTTGTTGGCCACGGGCTTCAACACCGCGATCGCCTCTTCCGACTTGCCGGTCTTCACCAAGGCGCCGGCATAGGGGAAACGCACCGCAGCCAGCTGAGGGGCGCGATCCAGCGCCAGGCCCAAGGTCAGCAGATCGTTGTCATTGGGATAGCCGGGCTGAGTCCGACGGAGTTCGGACAGCAGCATCAGAGTGCGATAGTCGTTCTGACCCGCTGCATAGGCGCGAGAGAGATAGCCACGCGCCTGGATGCGCATCGCCTGAGCCTGGTCGTCGTCGTCGGCTTCGCGGGCCTGTTTGAGCCGCTCCTGCGCCAAGAACTGCAAGGCCTCGATATGGTCCGGATCGATTTCCAGCAGGCGTTGAAGTGCACGTTCGCCGGCGGGGCGATCGCCGAAATGGAGACCGGCATGGCCGGCGGCGAGCAAGGCCAATGGATCGTCGCCATGCCGGGCCGCCAATCTGGCCACTTCCTCGCCCAGCGCAGCGCGATCGCCATTAGGTACGCCGATCTTGAGTCTTTGGTTGATCAGCAACAGATCGTCCGCCGTCGGTGAAAGCCTTTCCACGGAGACGTCGGCCGTTGGGAACTGACCGCTTATCTTTGTGATGCTCAGTCGCTCTCGGGTGTAGCGCCTGAGACTTGCGCGCAGTTGTTCCAGCGTCATGCCCGTCGCCTGCTGCATCGCGGCGACAGAATCCTGGCCCTGGGCGACCGCCGTCAAATAGTTCTGCAACTGCTGCTGACGCTCCGGGGTGGCGTAGAACCAATGCGTCAGCAGCCACGCGACGGGATAATATGTTGCGCGCTGGCTTGATGTGCGAACTTCGCCTGGCCGTTTCGTGAGTAGAACATCTAGCGGGAGCCAGCTCTCCGCCATGATCCAGTAGGCGCGATTTTGATTGTAGCCGCCGAGCACGACCTCGCGGTCACGAACGTCGATGTCCGCCGTGGCGTAATATTCAGCGAAGCCTTCGACAAACCACGCGGGATAGGAACCGGGGAAATTTCCCAGCATGAAGTGATGCGCATATTCATGCATCAGCACCTCGTCGCCCGAAACTCCGTTCCCGTCGCCGCGAATGGCGACAGCGAAAATGTCTTCTTCCGTCGGAAAGTAGGTGCCGACGACATTTTCTCCGCTCTGCGGATGGACGCGCTGAAGCCCGCTTCTGCTGCGCACCAAGTAGATCGGCAGCTTTCTGGGTGGTTCCGTCGTGATCGCCACGCCAGACCTGAACTGCATCACGCGGTCGAACATCTCCAACTTCTGGACGTAGTCGCGCAGGGCGCGCTCGCCGCCGTCGCTGTAGACGATGAAGCGTTCGCTTTCGGCACGCAGCCAGTCGGCCCGCGCCGGCTGAGCCATTACGGCAAACACAATCGATCCCAACGCCGCAATGGCGCAGGTTACCAACTTCGAACTCATACAATCAGTCCCGAACATCCCTTGAGGGCGAAGGTGCAACTTCCACGCGCCAACGTCCAGCCGATTGGTCCACGTAAATAACCCCTCGTCAGGAGGGGCTATCGGAGTCATGCTCGGTTCTGGAGGAGACGATCAGGCCGTCAGAGTCCGACGCTCCCCTCCCGGATCGATCCGGGATCATAGGGAAAGGAAAAAGACGATGGCTGTCATCCATCCTCAAGACCGTATCGCCCATGCGCCGCGTGAGCGGGCGCCGCTGCATCCGGCGGTTGGGCTGGTCGTCGGCTTCGGCTTTATCGTAGCCGTGGCGACGCTGGTCCATGTGGTGTTCAACGCCGTCCTCTGACGGCGTTTCAGGTCGCGATCAGGCAGCCATACGGTTCCAGACGGCGCGGTCCGCAGAGACGGCGTCGAGGCGACGGCCCTTGGCCTGAAGCTGGCGCATCACCTGTTCGGGCAGGGTGCAGAAACGCGGCTCGACCAGGTCGGGATTGCAGGCGGCGGCGGGCGCGGCGAAAAGGGCGGCGTTCACGTCCGGGCTGCGCTCGGCGATCAGCCAGGCCAGACGACGGGCGCGTTCGGGATCGTTGCGATGAAGCAGCGGGTCCTCGGCGAACAGCTCGCAGCCCAGTTCAAGCAGATAGTCCAGACCCAGCTTCTCGAACCGGCGCGCGTCGGCGGGCGTGACCGGGCAGGCCTCGTCCAGATCGAACACGACGTCGTTCAGAAGAAACAGCATGGGCGAGACGCTCGACTGACCGGACGCGAGTTCGTCCGTAGGCTCACAATAGGCGCCGTCGCTTGCGGTCCCGTTCACGGACGCGGTTAAGCGTTTGTGACCAGCCGCCAGTCGCCTTGGACGAAAAGCGACGGCGATGACGCGACGTGACCCTTGCGTCGGCGGTCGGCCTCAGCTTACCTGATCACGCATTGTTACAGGCCGGCGTCGCGCCGGAGAGAGGCCGTCATGACGACCCATGAAGATCGCGCCGGGCTGAAGGTCGCGGGCGAACTGATCGCCCTGATCGAGCAGGACGTACTGCCGGGATTGGGGCTTGATGCGGCCGCCTTCTGGAGCGGGGCGGCGGCGATCTTCGAGCGGTTCTCGCCCGAGAACCGCGCGCTGCTGGCGCGACGCGACGCCTTGCAGGCGCAGATCGACGATTGGAACCGGGCGCGGCGGGGCCAGCCCTATGATGTGGCGGCGTCTCAGGCCTTCCTGAAAGAGATCGGCTATCTGGTCGAGGAGCCGGCGCCGTTCACGATCGGCACCGAAGGGGTGGACACCGAAATCGCGCGTATGGCCGGACCGCAGTTGGTCGTGCCGGTGCTGAACGCGCGCTTTCTGTTGAACGCCGCCAATGCGCGGTGGGGCAGCCTGTATGACGCCCTGTATGGCACCGACGTGCTGGGCGACCTGCCGGCCGGCGGCGGCTATGACGCGGCGCGCGGCGCGCGGGTGGTGGCGCGGGCCAAGGCCTTCCTGGACGAGGCGGCGCCGCTGGCGGAGGGATCGCATACGGATGTCGACGGCTGGTCGGTGGTCGACGGCGCGTTGTCGCCTGCGCTGAAGGATGCGGGACAGTTCGTAGGCTTCACGGGCGAGGCCAGCGCGCCCGCCTCTATCCTGCTGGTCAACAACGGGCTGCACATCGAACTGGTGATCGACCGCAGCCATCCAGTGGGGCGCGGCGATGCGGCGGGTCTGGCGGACGTGGTCCTGGAATCGGCCCTGTCGACCATCGTCGATCTGGAGGATTCCGTCGCGGCCGTCGATGCGGCGGACAAGGCCGAGGCCTATCGCAACTGGCTGGGTCTGATGCGCGGCGATCTGTCGGCGACGTTCAAGAAGGGCGGCGAGACCCTGACCCGTGCTCTGGAGCCGGATCGCCAATGGACGGCGCCGGACGGGTCGCCGGTGATCCTGAAGGGGCGCAGCCTGCTGTTCGTGCGCAATGTCGGGCATCTGATGACGACCCCGGCCATTCGCTTGGCCGACGGGTCGGAGGCGCCGGAAGGGATCATGGATGCGATCGTGACCAGCCTGATCGCCCTGTATGACATCAAGGGTCTGGGCGGGTTCGGCAACAGCGCGACGGGCTCTGTCTATATCGTCAAACCCAAGATGCACGGGCCGGAAGAGGCCGCCTTCACCGACCGGCTGTTCGACGCGGTCGAGGATCTGCTGGCCCTGCCGCGCCATGCGATCAAGGTCGGGGTGATGGACGAGGAGCGGCGGACCTCGGTGAACTTGGCCGCCTGCATTCAGGCGGTGATGGACCGGATCGTCTTCATCAACACCGGCTTTTTGGATCGCACCGGCGACGAGATCCACACGGCCATGCAGGCCGGGCCGGTGGTGCGAAAGGCGGACATCAAGTCCAGCGCCTGGATCGCGGCCTATGAGGCGAGAAACGTCGCCATCGGCCTGAAATGCGGCCTGTCTGGAAAGGCTCAGATCGGCAAGGGGATGTGGGCGGCGCCGGACCGGATGGCGGACATGCTGGAGCAGAAGATCGGCCACCCGAAGACGGGCGCGAACACCGCTTGGACGCCCTCGCCGACGGCGGCGACCCTGCACGCGTTGCACTATCATGCGGTCGATGTGTTCGCGGTTCAGACGGATTTCGCCGGGCGCGATACGCCGGGGCTGGAGGCTTTGCTGACCCCGCCGCTGGCGAATGGCGTCAACTGGTCCGAGGACGAGGTGGCGGCCGAACTGGACAACAACGCCCAGGGCATACTGGGCTATGTCGTGCGCTGGATCGATCAGGGGGTGGGGTGTTCCAAGGTGCCGGACATCCACGACATCGGCCTGATGGAGGACCGGGCGACGCTGCGGATCAGTTCGCAGCATATCGCTAACTGGCTGCTGCACGGGGTCTGCACGGGCGATCAAGTCGAGGCGGCCTTCCAGCGCATGGCGGCCAAGGTGGATGGGCAGAATGCGGGCGATCCGCTGTATCGGCCGATGGCGGCGGACCGGGAGAACAGTCTGGCCTATCAGGCGGCGCGGGCGCTGGTGTTCGAAGGCGTCGAGCAGCCGAACGGCTATACCGAGCCGTTGCTGCATGCCTGGCGGTTGAAGGCCAAGGCGGCTCAGTCCGTCTGACGGGCCTTGGGCGGAGCGGGCGGTTCCGGCGTCTCCGCTTCATCGTCGGCCATGACATCGTCGGCGGCGTCGTTGGCGGTTCGGGCGGGACTTTGCGGGCCGGTCGGTCGCGGCGGTGAGCCGACGCCGTAGCCGAGGCGCTTCAAGGCCTCCTCGCCGTCCAGGCCGAAGGCGGTGCGCAGGCGAAGATCGGTCTGGGGCACCGGCACCTCGACGCCCGCCGCGTCCAGGGCGTCGGCGATCAGCCAGGTGTAGGCGGCGTGCATGGCCGCCGGACGTTTGACGGCGTCGCGCGTCGGCCAGACCACCAGTTCGAACGACAGGCCCCGATCGCCGAAGGCCACCAACCAGACCTGGCTCTTGCGAGCCTCCGTCTCCGGCAGGGTGAAGGGGCTGGCGCGGGCGGCGGCCAGAACCGCATCGCGCACCTGTCCCCGGTCCGAGCCATAGGCGACGGTGAAGGGCACATGGATGCGGCGGGTGTCGCCCTTCATGGTCCAGTTGGTGACGGGCTGTTCGATAAAGCGCGAATTGGGCACCAGGACATTGACGTTGTCGTTGGTCCGCACGCGGGTCGCGCGCGGGCCGATCTCCATGATGGCGCCGCGGATGCCGATGTCCTCGATCTCGATATAGTCGCCGACGGACACCATCCGGTCGAAGATCAGGAACAGGCCGGAGACGAACTCCTTGACCACCCCCTGAAGTCCGAGACCGACACCGATGCCCAGCGCGCCGGCGAAGACGGTCAGGGACGACAGGTTCAGACCCGCCGCCGACAGGGCCGACATGACGCCCACGACGATGATGCCATAGCCGGCCAGACGCTCCAGCAGATAGATCGCCTGACGGCTGCGGTCGGCCCGCTCGCGCACCCGGCGCAGCGATCGCGTGACCAGCCAGTGGGCGGCGAAGGCGATCAGGAGGATCACCCCCGCGCTGACCAGACCGCCCAGCGTCAGATTGATCCCGGCGATGCGGGCGATCTGCGACTGCTCGATGGTGTCGAGGCCCAGCTTGTGGATCGGATTGGTCATCGCGTCCTAGAGCGTCCGGCTAACGGTCAAGGTTCCGGAACTAGATGGCGAAGTCCTCGGTCGAGAAGCGCCCATCCAGCCAGGCGACGATGCGCTCGGCGGCGTCCTCGGGCGACATAGTTGTGGTGTCCACGACGATTTCGGGCGTCTCGGGGGCTTCGTAAGGACTGTCGATGCCGGTGAAGTTCTTGAGCTCTCCCGCGCGGGCCTTCTTGTACAGGCCCTTGACGTCGCGGGCTTCGGCAACCGCCAGGGGCGTATCGACATGCACCTCGACGAACTCGCCCTCGCCCAACAGGTCGCGGGCCAGACGGCGTTCGGCGCGGAAGGGCGAGATGAAGCTGACCAGGACGATCAGGCCCGCGTCCACCATCAGTTTCGACACCTCGGCGACGCGGCGGATGTTCTCGACGCGGTCCTCCTCCGTAAAGCCCAGGTCGCGGTTCAGGCCGTGGCGGACATTGTCGCCATCCAGCAGATAGGTGTGGCGACCGTCGGCGTGCAGCCGCTTTTCCACCAGATCGGCGATGGTCGATTTGCCGGCCCCGGACAGACCGGTCAGCCAGATCACCCGCCCCTTCTGGTTCTTGATCGCGGCGCGCGAGCCCTTGTCCACCGACAAGGCCTGCCAGTGGATGTTGTGGGCGCGACGCAGAGCAAAGTGCAGCAGGCCCGCCCCCACCGTCCGGTTCGAGATTCGGTCGATCAGGATGAAGCCGCCCATATCCTTGTTCTGCGCATAGGGCGCAAAGGCGACGGGGGCGTCCAGCGACAGGTTGCAGACGCCGATCTCGTTCAGCTCCAGCCTTTTGGCCGGCTGCTGTTCCAGCGTGTTGACGTTCACCTTGTGCTTGGGCTCGGTGATGGTGGCGCCGACCAGCTTGGCGCCGGTCTTGAGCAGGTAAGGCCGGCCCGGCAGAAGGGGCTCGTCGTCCATCCAGACCACGGTGGCTTCGAACTGGTCGGCGGCCTCAGGCGGGACGTCGGCGCCGGCCAGGACGTCGCCTCGGGAGACATCGATCTCGTCGGCCAGGGTCAGGGTGACCGACTGGCCGGCGACGGCCAAGCTCAAGTCGCCGTCGGCGGTGACGATGCGGGCCACGGTCGAGGTCTTGCCGGACGGCAGGACGCGCACCGGATCGCCGGGGCGCACGGTCCCGGCGGCGATCTGGCCGGAGAAGCCGCGGAAGTCGAGGTTGGGCCGGTTGACCCACTGCACCGGCAAGCGGAACGGATCGGCCTGAAGAGCGTCGCCGACCTCCAGCGTTTCCAGCAGGCTCATCAGCGGCGGGCCGGCGTACCAGGGCGAATGGCTGCTGAGCTCGGTGATGTTGTCGCCGCGTAGGGCCGACATCGGAATGGCGTCGAAGGCCTGAAGCCCGATCTGGCCGGCGAAGGCGCGGAAGTCGGCGACGATGGCCTCGAACACGGACTGGGACCAGCCCATGAGGTCCATCTTGTTGACCGCCAGGATGACGTGGCGGATGCCCAAGAGGCTGACCAGATAGGCGTGGCGCCGCGTCTGGGTCAGAACCCCGCGCCGGGCGTCGATCAGGATGACGGCGGCGTCGGCGGTCGAGGCGCCAGTGACCATGTTGCGGGTGTACTGCTCGTGACCCGGCGTGTCCGCGACGATGAACTTGCGCATCTCGGTCGAGAAGAAGCGATAGGCGACATCGATCGTGATGCCCTGTTCCCGCTCGGCCGCTAGGCCGTCGACAAGCAGGGCGAAGTCGATGTCGCCGCCCTGTGTGCCGACACGGCGGCTGTCCGCCTCCAGCGCCGCCATCTGATCCTCGAAGATCATCTTGGAGTCATAGAGCAGCCGCCCGATCAGGGTGGACTTGCCGTCGTCCACACTGCCGCAGGTGATGAAGCGCAGCAGGCTCTTGTGCCGGTGGGCGTCCAGATAGGCGTCGATGTCGCGCGCGATGAGGTCGGACTGGTGGGCCATCAGAAATAGCCCTCCTGCTTCTTCTTCTCCATCGAGGCGGACTGGTCGTGGTCGATCATCCGGCCCTGACGCTCCGAGGTGGTGGTCAGAAGCATTTCCTGAATGACTTCGGGCAGGGTCGCGGCCGTGCTCTCGACCGCCCCGGTCAGAGGGTAGCAGCCCAGGGTGCGGAACCGCACGGATTTCATCTGCGGCGTCTCGCCGGGACGCAGGCGGAACCGGTCGTCATCGACCATGATCAGGGCGCCGTCGTGCTCGACGACCGGCCGCTCAGCGGCGAGGTACAGCGGCACGATGGGGATCCGCTCCAGGTGGATGTATTGCCAGACATCCAGCTCCGTCCAGTTGGAGATCGGGAAGACGCGGATGCTCTCCCCCGGCCGTTTGCGCGTATTGTAAAGCCGCCAAAGTTCGGGGCGCTGGTTCTTTGGATCCCAGCGATGCTCGGCCGTGCGGAAGGAAAATATCCGCTCCTTGGCGCGCGACTTCTCCTCGTCGCGCCGGGCGCCGCCGAAGGCCGCGTCGAAGCCGTAATGAGACAGCGCCTGTTTCAGCCCTTCGGTCTTCCAGATATCCGTGTGCAGGGCCGAGCCGTGATCGAACGGGTTGATGCCGCGCGCGACGGCGTCGGGGTTCTGGTGGACCAGCAGCTCGACGCCCAGATCGGCGGCGGCCTGTTCGCGCATGGCGTACATGGCGCGGAACTTCCACGTCGTGTCGACGTGCAGAAGCGGGAAGGGCGGCCTGGACGGATAGAAGGCCTTCTTCGCCAGATGCAGCATGACGGCCGAATCCTTGCCGATCGAATAGAGCATGACCGGGCGCTCGGCCTCGGCCGCCACCTCGCGCAGGATGTGGATGCTCTCGGCCTCTAGGCGCTGAAGGTGCGTCAGGCGTGCGGGGGGTAGAGCGTTTCGGCTTTCGGTCAGAATGGCAGTGTCCACCAGCGGTATCTCCGTCGAACGGAGGTGAGAACGTCAATGTGCGCCAAGGAACAAGCGATGGATACTGCACTCGGCTGTGAGATTTTCGTCCCGCAGCGTCCGATTTCGCCGTCGGTGCGTAACGGAACCAGGGTCGCTGAAAGCGGCTTGTGGCTTCGAAACGGAAACGCCCATGTCCAGCCTGAAATTTCTCGCCGCATCCGCCGCCGCCGCGATCGCGCTGGCGGGATGCGTGACCGCGCCGTCCCCTTCGGAATATAGTGCGCCCCAGCCGGCCAAGCCGGTGGATGTGCAGCGTCTTTGGTCGGGGCGCTGGCACGAGATCGCGCGCCTGCCGGATCGGCTGACCGACGGCTGCGTCGCCGGCGCGTCGATCTATACGCCGGTCGAGGGTGCGCGCGTCGATGTGCGCGACACCTGTCAGGTCGGCACGCCCGACGGCAAGGAAAAGGCCATTGGCGGGCGGGGCGAAATCCTGGATCCGGGAACGAACGCCAAGCTGAGGGTCAAGTATCTGGCCGGGTTCGTGACCTGGGACTATTGGGTGCTGGACCGGGCGGACGACTACAGCTGGTTCATCTCGGCCGATCCGACGTTCAATCGCCTGTTCATCTACACGCGCGACCTGCCCAGCGAGCAGCAGGTGCGCGCCTTGACCGAACGGGCGCGGGCCCTCGGGTACGACGTCAGTCGTCTGGAGTTCCCGGCCCAACCCGCGCGGTAAGGATCAAAGGCCATGCGCTCGCCACGGACGGTTTTGTTTGCCTCGACACTGCTCGCGACGGTGATCGGTCTAGGAGCTTGCGCGGGTGGGACAGCCTTGCCCATCTCGGCGGGATTTGGTCCAGACCCGCAACTGCCAGCGCCGCGTCAGGGCTTGCTGCCCACCGTCAATATCGCCCCGGCGTCGAGCTGGCCCGAAGGCGCGACGCCGGTCGCGGCGGCGGGATTGCGCGTACAGGCGTTCGCGACAGGCCTGGATCACCCGCGCTGGCTTTATCGCCTGCCCAACGGCGATATTCTGGTCGCGGAGTCGAATGCGCCGCCCAAGCCCGAAGGCAAGAAGGGCGGCCTGCGTGGCTGGGTGATGGGCAAGGTCATGGCCAAGGCCGGCGCAGGCGTCCCGAGCCCCAACAAGATCGTCCTGCTGCGGGACGCGGACGGCGACGGCGCAGCGGAGATCAAGAGCGATTTCCTGACCGGACTGACCTCGCCGTTCGGCATGGCGCTGGTCGGCGACCGGCTGTATGTCGCCAACGCCGATGCGGTGGTGGCCTTCCCGTATCAGAGCGGCCAGACGCGGATCGACGCTGCGGCGACGAAGGTCGTAGACCTGCCCGCCGGCCGCAATCACCACTGGACCAAGAGCCTGGTCGCCAGCCCGGACGGCCGGCGGCTTTATGTCGGGGTCGGATCCAACTCCAACGTCGGAGAAAACGGCCTAGACGAGGAAGTCGATCGCGCGGCCATCCTCGAGATCGATCCCGCGACGAGCGCGCGGCGGGTCTATGCCTCGGGCCTGCGCAATCCGGTCGGCATGGACTGGAACCCGCAGACCGGCCAGCTGTGGGTCGCGGTCAACGAGCGTGATGAGATCGGCGACGATCTGGTGCCCGACTATATGACCTCGGTGACGCCGGGCGCCTTTTACGGCTGGCCGTGGAGCTATTACGGCCAGACGATCGATACGCGCCCACCCGCCAATCCGGCGTTGGTCGCGCGCGCGATCCGTCCGGATTACGCTCTCGGCGCGCACACGGCGTCGTTGGGGCTGACATTCGGACAAGGCGCGAACCTGTTGCCGCCAGCCTTGCGCTCTGGTGTCTTCGTCGGCCAGCACGGGTCGTGGAACCGCAGCGTGCGCAGCGGCTATAAGGTGATCTTCGTGCCGTTCGTCGATGGACGTCCCGCCGGGCCGCCGCAGGATGTTCTGACCGGATTTCTGAACGCCCGGGGTCAGGCGCAAGGCCGGCCCGTCGGGGTGCAGATCGACCGAGAAGGCGCCCTGCTGGTCGCCGATGATGTGGGCAATGTCATCTGGCGCGTCAGCGGCTCCTGAACCTCGATCATAGAAAAAGCCCCGGCCGAGGCCGGGGCTCTTCTCCTGCTGACCGCAATCAGTTTTGCGGTTGGACCGTGATCGTCGGCTCAGTTCGCATAGTCACGACCGGAGCCGGGGCTGAAGCCGCGGGCGCGGTGTTCAACTGGCTGGTGCTCGACGTCGAAGCGGCCGGCGCGGTGTAGGGTTGCGGGCCCGCAGGCGCGGCAGGAGTCTCAACACGGGCGGCCGCCGGCCGTTCTACAGCGGGGGCGACGCGACGGGCCACGGGTTCGGCGCGGCGAGCAACCGGCGCAGGCGCAGCAGCGGGCGTCGAAGCGGCGGCCGACGTGGGGGCGACCTCGACCGGGGCGGGCGTGACCGGCGCTTGGGCGGCCGTCATCGCGGCGGGCGCAGTCTGCATGGCCGGTGCGGCAGTCTCGGCGGGCTGGGCCGGAGCGGTCTGTTCGCCGCCCATCATCACGGCGACGCCGCTGCCCAGCAGCACCACCGCGCCGATCGGGGCCAGGATCATCCAGGTCTTCACCGACTTTTTGGACTTGGTCGGACGGGCGTAGCGCGGAACGAAGGTCGTGTCAGCGCGGGCATCGGTGTTGGCGTTGGCATAGGTCATAGACATTGTTTCTGTCCTCCATAACGTCGATCAACCAACCCGCCGTCCCGCAACGCCGTTCCGCGTGAGGCGCAAAAGCCCCGAAGAAACACCGTTTCCGCCCGGAATGAGGCGAAGACCGTGCGCGCGGCCGCCGCATTTGCCGTCAATGCGGCGATAAAAAGCAGGGCGGCGCTCTGGATTTCCGCCGCGTCAACCGAACAAATGGATCACGGCCGGACGGCAATTCGTCTGGTTCGCAACGGATTGCGGACCCTACGGTTGACCCGACCGGCCGCCTTCGTCCATCACCGGACCGGGTAGAACACGCATTGACCGGAGTACGGCGCGCATGGGTTTTGTAGCCAATATCCGCAGGGATGTCCGGTTCGCGCGCGGCCTGTTCCGTCTGTTGAAACGCATCAAGCCGATCGAGTTGGACAGCGACGTCCTGCTCTGCGACGACTTCGAAGAAGCGGTCGACAAGTTCGCCGACAACATCGCCATCGACGACGGTCAGCGCACCCTGACCTATCGCGACCTGGACGCCATGGCGAACCGCTTCGCCCACTGGGCCAAGAACCGGGGCCTGCGTCGCAGCGACACTATCGCCCTGATGATGACCAACCGGATCGAGTATCTGGCGGCATGGATCGGCTTCTCCAAGGTCGGCATCGCGACGGCCCTGATCAACACCAATCTGAACGGGCAGGGGCTGGCCCACTGCCTGGCCATCTCCAAGGCGTTCAACGTCGTCGCTGACGAGGATTGCTGGCGTCAGATCGAGGAGGCGCGGCCTCTGGTCGATCACAACCTGGCGCTCTGGGTTCTGGGCTTGACCGACGATCTGGAGACCAGCGACCGTCGCGGCCTGGACAAGCCCGTGCGTGGCGGGTCTTCGGTGCGGCCGTCCAAGTCGGCGCGCGAAGGCCTGACCAACCGCGATACCGCCCTTTATATCTACACCTCCGGTACGACCGGCCTGCCCAAGGCGGCGCGCATCCCGCATTCGCGCGCCCGGACCTATATGCGCGCCTTCGCCGGCGCCACGCGTTCGACGCCCGAGGACAGGATCTTCAACGTCCTGCCGCTGTATCACTCGACCGGCGGCTTGGTCGGCGTGGGCGCGGCGTTGCTGAACGGCGCGCGGCTGGTGATCCGCAAGAAGTTCTCGGCCAGCACCTTCTGGCCCGACGTGCGCTCGTCGGGCGCGACCATGTTCGTCTATATCGGCGAGTTGTGCCGCTATCTGGTCAACTGCCCGCCGCACGAGGACGAGACCAAGCACAAGCTGCGTCTGGCGTTCGGCAACGGCCTGCGCGCCGATGTCTGGCCCGACTTCCAGAGCCGGTTCAAGATCCCCGACATCCTGGAGTTCTACGGCTCGACCGAAGGCAATGTCTCGCTGTTCAACTTCGACGGCAAACAGGGCGCGATCGGTCGGGTGCCGAGCTTCCTGAAGTCGCAGATCAATATCCGCCTGGTCGAGTTCGACGTGGAGACCGAACAGCCGATCCGCGGCTCGGATGGTCTGTGCCGCCTGGCGCGCGTCGGCGAGGTCGGCGAGGCCATCGGCCTGATCGGCAACGACATCCGCCACGACTTCTCGGGCTATGCCGACAAGGCCGCCTCGCAGAAGAAGATCCTGACCGACGTGTTCAAGAAGGGCGACCGCTGGTTCCGCACCGGCGACCTGATGAAGCAGGACAAGGAAGGCTATTTCTACTTCGTCGACCGGATGGGCGACACCTTCCGCTGGAAGGGCGAGAACGTCTCGACCTCCGAGGTCGAACAGGTGCTGATGGACGCGCCGGGCGTGACCGAAGCCATCGTCTATGGCGTGCCTGTGCCGGCCCAGGACGGCAAGGCCGGCATGGCGGCCCTGGTGGTCGAGGGCAAGTTCGACGCCCAGGCCTTCTCCGACCATGTCGAGGCCAAGCTGCCCGCCTATGCCCAGCCGGTCTTCGTGCGGCTGATCAAATCGGCGGAGACGACCGGCACCTTCAAATACCGTAAGGCCGATCTGGTGGTCGATGGTTTCGATCCGTCCAAGACCGGTGCCGCCCTCTATGTGCGGGGCGGGGCTGCGGGCTATCAGAAGCTGACGGCGGCCGGACGCAACGCCATCCTGAAGGGCGAAACCCGTCTGTGACGACTGGGAAGGCGGCGTTCGCGAAACGCCGTCTTAATGATTAATGGCGATAGTCCCGACCTCTCGCGTCAGGATTGTTCGCCCCCATGTTCCAGATCATCGGCATCGTGCTGCTGTTCGGCCTCGTCTTCGGCAGCTACGCCATTTCGGGCGGCAAGTTCGAAGTGATCATGCACGCCGCGCCGCATGAGCTGATGGCCATCGGCGGGGCGGGCATCGCCGCCTTCCTGATCTCCAACTCCCTGCCGGTGATCAAGGGGTCCATGGCGGGGCTGGGCAAGACCTTCGCTGGGCCGAAGTGGAAGAAGCAGGACTATAAGGACCTGCTGTCGCTGCTGTTCCAGCTGACCAAGACGATGAAGTCCAAGGGCGTGGTGGCGCTGGAAAGCCATATCGAAAAGCCTAAGGAATCGACCATCTTCCAGAAGTATCCCAAGGTGCTGAAGGACCATTTCGCCGTCGACTTCATCTGCGACACCCTGCGGATGATGACGATGAACCTGGAGGATCCGCACCAGGTCGAGGATGCGATGGAAAAGCAGCTCGAAAAGCATCACCACGAGCATCTGGAAAACGCCCACGCGCTTCAGAACCTAGCCGACGGTCTGCCTGCGCTGGGCATCGTCGCGGCCGTGCTGGGGGTCATCAAGACCATGGGTTCGATCACCGAGCCGCCCGAGGTTCTGGGCGGCATGATCGGCGGCGCCCTGGTCGGCACCTTCATGGGCGTGTTCTTGGCCTATGGTCTGGTCGGTCCGTTCGCGGCGCGCCTGACGGCGATCATCAACGAGGAAGCCGCCTACTATAAGATCATCCAGTCGGTGCTGGTCGCCCACCTGCACGGCAACGCCGCCCAGATCTCGGTCGAGATCGGCCGCGGCGACATCCCGTCATCGGCGCAGCCGTCGTTCGGCGAGATGGAAGAGGCGCTGAACAGCATCTCCGCCGACTGATTCCGACTTTCCTGATCTTAACTTGCCCTGCCGCGCGCGGCGGTCCTATCGTTTGCGCCAAGAGACGTTCCGGTCTCGCCAGCTTCGGAGACATCTTATGCGTATCAAAGCCCTCGTCGCCGCATCCGCCGCGCTCCTGGCCCTGGCCGCCTGCAGCAAGGCCCCGGAAGAAAAGGCCGAAGCGCCGGCCACCGATGCTGTCGAGGCCGCCGGCAGCGCTGAAGAAGCCGCCTTGACGGTCGATCAGGCCGCCAAGGACGCCGAAGCGGCGGCCAATCAGGCCATTCAGGAAGACACCGCCGCCCAGGCCGCCACGACGATGCAGGGCGCCGACGCCTCAGCCGCCGCGCCCGCGCCTGTCGCGCCGGCCGAACCTGCGCACGGTCCGGCGCCCGCCCACTGAGGCCGCGTCGAAACCAAGCCCAAAGAGGCCGCTCCGACCGGGGCGGCCTTTTTCATGTCGGCGACGAAGGTGCTAGAGCCGCGCGATGACGCCTGATGACGACGCCTCGCCCCTGCTGACCTGGACCGAAGAGGGCGAGCCGCGCTCCGGCCGGTTCGGCGACGTCTATTTCTCGCGAGACGACGGCCTGGCCGAAACGCGGGCGGTGTTTCTGGAGGGTTGCGGCCTGCCGGACGCCTGGGCGGGTCGGGATCATTTCACGGTGGCCGAGCTGGGGTTCGGCACGGGGCTGAACATCGTCGCCCTGCTGGACCTGTGGCGACGGACGCGGCCCGAGGGCGGGCGGCTCAACATCTTCTCCATCGAGGGGTTTCCGCTGACGGCGGCGGAAGCGGCGCGGGCGCTGGGCGCCTGGCCCGAACTGACGGAGGCGACCGAGGCCTTGATCGCAAACTGGCCGGCCGCGACGCCGGGCTTTCACCGGGTGGACCTGCCGGGCTTCGACGCCGTGCTGGACCTGGCGGTTGGCGATGCGGCCTGGGCGCTGGAGCAGTGGTCGGGATCGGCGGACGCCTGGTTCCTGGACGGTTTCTCGCCTGCGCTGAACCCGGGCATGTGGTCGCCCGACGTGATGGCCTTGATCGCCGAGCGCTCGGCGCCGGGCGCGCGCCTGGCCACCTTCACCGTCGCCGGAGCCGTGCGGCGGGGCCTGGCTGGGCAGGGTTTCGTCGTCGAGAAGCGCCCCGGCCATGGCCGCAAGCGCGAGCGGCTTGAGGCGCGTCTCCCCTCAGTGTTCGAACCGTCGCCGCCGCCCCGCGTCGCCGTGATCGGCGCGGGTATCGCCGGCGCATCGGTGGTGCGGGCCCTGAAGGCGCAGGGCGTCCGGGCGATGGTGTTCGAAGGCGAGCGCCCCGGCGCGGGCGGCTCGGGCTTTCCGGCGGCCCTGGTCACACCGCGTCTGGACGCCGGTGACCACGGCATCGCCACCCTGCACGCCCAGGCGCTGGAGCGGGCGGGCGATCTCTATTCTGCAATACCAGGCTCCGTGACGGGCGAAGACGTGCTGCAACTGCCCCAGGCGCCGCGCGATGCGGCCCGGTTTGATAAGATCGCCCGCCAGCCGATCTGGAACGAAGATGACATGGCGGTGCTGCACGACGGGGCGGCGTCAGTTGTCGCCGGCGAAGCGACGGGGCAGGGCGGTCTGCTGATGAAGGGGGCGTTCGCGCTGCGCCCTGCGGCGGTGCTCTCGACCTGGCTTGCGGACACTGAGATGCGCTCTGAGCGCGTGATGCGGCTGGAGCGCGCCGACGGCCGCTGGCGCTTGATTGGCGAAGCCGACGTCGTGCTGGGCGAGGTCGATGCGGTGGTTCTGGCCGCTGGCTGGGGATCGGCCGCCCTGCTGGACGGGTTCGACCAGACGCCGCGCCTGTCGCCCGTGCGGGGGCAGGCGGACTGGATCGACGGAGACGTGACCGTCCACCCCATGGCCTGGGGCGGCTATGCGGTCCCGACGGGCCAGGGGGTACTGTTCGGCGCGACCCATGATCGGGGTGACACCGACACGGCCCCGCGCCAGGTCGACAGCGCGCGAAATCTGGCGACCTTGGAAGCGCGCCTGCCAGAGTTGGCCAAGCGCATCGCGGCGGCCGGGCCTGTGCAGAAACGGGCGGCAGTCCGCGCCACGACGCCGGATCGCCTGCCTGTGGCGGGCGCTCTCGATGACGGCCTCTATGTGCTCGGCGGGCTGGGGTCGCGCGGTTTCTGCGTCGCGCCCTTGCTGGGCGAGCATATCGCCGCCCTCATCCTTGATCAGTCCTCGCCCCTGCCGCGAGATCTGGCGGCGCGCGTGTCGCCCCGTCGGTCTTCGGTTCTGGCGGACGCCCTTGCATCATCCTCGCCGACGCGCGCAGGATGAAGCGGGGGCTTGTTCAGGAGTTGGCTATGCATCGCCTCATTCTGTCGTCTGCGGCTCTCCTCGTACTGTCGGCCTGTGCACCGTCGCCGGGCGTGACGACGGCCAGCCGGGCTGACGCCAGCCAGTGCTTCCGGCCCAATCTGGTGCGCAATTTCACTGCGCCGAACGACCAGACCTTGTATGTTCGCACAGCCGACGCCGGGGTGTTCCAGATAGAAACCCCCTTCTGTCGCGACATGACCCGCGCCCTGTCGATTGCCTTGGGACCTGTCGCCGGATCCAGCCGACTGTGTCCTGGCGATCAGGCCGCCTTGCTCAGCCCGGCGACGCGCCCTCAACCGTGTCGCGTGCGCATCGACAGGAAGCTGACGACCGCAGAGATCGAGGCCCTGCCGTCTCGCGATCGGCCCTGATCGAAGACGCTTTCGGAGCCTCCGGGAGAGATTGAATTCTCGCTCGCGCGGGTATGAAATGATCGTCTTGCCTGGGGAGGGAAGAGGATGATCAGAACAATCGGAATGGCGGCGATCCTGGCGACGGCGGCGATCGCATCGCCATCGGCAGCCGAAAGCTGGGCCGTCTTTTCGCGCAGCGATTCTACCGTTTATCTCGTGGATACCGATGCGCTGGCGCCGGTGGACGGCGTGGCGACGACGCGGATGGCGCGGGTGCCCGCGCGCGGCGAGGCGACCAGTCTCAACCATGAGACCGAAGAGGTCATGGTGCGGTGTTCGGACGGTCAGTCGCGTTCCGGGGCGACCGTGACATATGGCGCGGACGGGGCGGAAACCGATCGCTATTCCGAGGACACGCCGTGGGAAGCGACGCCGACCGGCGGCATATACCACGCCATCAAATCCTTCGCCTGCGAGGACATGCGGCCTCAGACGGCGGCCTTTCCGACTATCCAGGCCTTCATCGCCGGCGGACGCGGGCAGTAGACCCTCAAGCGCGGATAGGATCGTCCGGATGCGAAAGGGCGGGCTCGACTATGTCAAAGCCTCGTTCATGTCTTGCAGGAGACGCCTGAGCGCCGCGATCTGCTCGGACGTGACCGGGAGTTGGTGCACGACTTCGCGTCGAACGCGCAGGAGGTCGTGACGCAGCCCGTTCCCCTTCGCTGTCGTCTCCACCCAGACCCGTCGCTCATCGCGTTCGTCGCGTTTGCGCTTGACGAGCCCGGCCGCCTCCATGCGCTTGACCAGCGGCGTCAATGATCCCGTCTCCATCGAGATGCGGTCGCCGAGATCCCCCATCGTCATTGGGCCGTCGAACTCCCACAGGGCGATGAGAACCAGATACTGGGGATGGGTGAGGCCAAGCGGGGTCAGAAGCCTGCGGTAAAGCCGCGTGATGAGGCTGCTGCTGGTTTGCAGGGCCAGGCAGAGCTGCTGATCGACGTGCAGTTCTGCAAGATCGTCCGGTGCGATCGGCTGTTGCGACGAGGTCATTGGCCCAATCCCAGCGAGTAAGACACAGACGCTAACATCATAAACGATAAATAAATCGTGCTTGATATAATCAATGTTAAGCTTTCGGACCGAAGAGGGCGCTCGGTCTCATCCCTCGAGCCGACAGGAGAAGATGATGTTCGGCCTTGGTTTTAAAACACGCAGAGCGCAGCAGGCGGTGGAGGCGGAGATTCATAGTCTCGTGACCGCGGTTGATCGGTCTCAGGCGGTGATCCAGTTCGACCTGGATGGGACGGTGCGCGAGGCGAACGCGAACTTCCTGTCGGTCATCGGCTATGAGCTCGGCGAGATCGTGGGGCGGCATCACCGGATGTTCGTCGATCCGGCGGAGGCGCAGAGTCCTGCCTATGCCGAGTTCTGGCGCCGGTTGAACGCCGGCGAGTTCGTCGCCGACAAGTTCGTGCGCTACGGCAAGGGCGGCAAGCGGGTCGTGATCGAGGCGAGCTACAACCCGATCCTCGACAAGGACGGCCGCCCCTACAAGGTGGTCAAGTTCGCCATGGACGTGACCGCGGTCGAGCAGGAGCGCGAGCGCCGCGCCGAGATCGAGCGCGAGGCCGCCCAGGTCCAGGCCGCCGTCGTCGCGGGCACGGCCAAGGGCCTGTCGGCCATGGCGGCGGGCGACCTGTCCTATCGCATCCAGGATGAGTTCCCCGGCGACTACGCCGTCCTGCGCGACAACTTCAACCAGGCCATGGGCGCTCTGGACGAGGCGGTCGGGGTGATCGGCGTCAACGCCGGCTCGATGCAGTCGGGCGCGCAGGAGATCAGCAGCGCCGCCGAGGACCTGTCGCGCCGCACCGAACAACAGGCCGCCAGCCTGGAGGAAACCGCCGCCGCGCTGGACCAGATCACCGCCACGGTGCGCAAGACCGCCGAGAACGCCCAGGCGGCGGACGGGGTGGTCGCCCAGGGGCGCAGCCAGGCCGAAACCGGCGGCGTGGTCGTGCAGAAGGCCGTCGCCGCCATGGGCGAGATCGAACGCTCGTCGGATCAGATCAGCCAGATCATCGGCGTCATCGACGAGATCGCCTTCCAGACCAACCTCCTGGCCCTGAACGCCGGGGTCGAGGCCGCGCGCGCCGGCGAGGCCGGTCGCGGGTTCGCCGTCGTCGCCTCGGAAGTGCGCGCCCTGGCCCAGCGTTCGGCGGACTCGGCCAAGGAGATCAAGACGCTGATCTCGGCCAGCTCCAGCCAGGTCAAGGACGGGGTGGTTCTGGTGCGCCAGTCGGGCGAGGCCCTGACGGGCATCGCGGGCCGGATCGAGGAGATCACCACCCTGATGAGCGAGATCCGCGCCTCGACCCAGGAGCAGGCGGTGGGTCTGGCCGAGGTCAATACGGCGGTGAACCAGATGGATCAGGTCACCCAGCAGAACGCGGCCATGGTCGAGCAGTCGACCGCCGCCAGCCTGAGCCTGAGCCGCGAGGCCGCCGAACTGGCCGAACTGGTCGGTCGTTTCGAGACCAGCCAGGTCGCCGCCAAGGCCCCCACGCCGATCCGTCAGCCCGCCGTCCAGCAGATGAAGGCGCGCGTCGAAAGCTTCGCCCGCGCCCACGCCGCCCCCGCCCGCGCCCGCATGGCCGCCGGCGGCAGCGGTGGACAGGCCGCCATCGCCGCCGTCCAATCCGAGTGGGAGGAATTCTGACGACGACGCGCGTCCGCGTCGTCGTCGCCGCCGTCAGACGTCGACGGCGGCGTCCAGGGCGTTGTCCTGGATGAACTCGCGTCGGGGTTCGACCACGTCGCCCATCAGTTTGGCGAACAGGTCGTTGGCGTCTTCCTCATGTTCGACTGAGACCTGCAGCAGGGTGCGGGCGTTGACGTCCAACGTCGTCTCCCACAACTGCTCGGGATTCATCTCGCCCAGGCCCTTGTAGCGCTGGATCGAGAGGCCCTTCTTGCCCGCGTCCAGCACGGCGGTCAGCAGGTCCAGCGGTCCGCGAATGGTCGTGGACTTGTCCTTGCGGCGGTAGACGGCCGGGGCGCTGAAGACACCGTCGAAGGCGCCGGCGCGTTCGGCTAAACGCCGGGCGTCCAGCGAACGGATCAGGGTCTCCTCCAGCACAATGGTCTCCTGCACCGCGCGACGGGTGCGGCTGAAGACCACGGCGCCCTGTTCGCCCGGCGCGCCCGTCCACTCCCCATCGCCCTCTTCGGCATAGAGGTTCAGGCGCACGGCGGCGGCGGCCGAGGCTGCCGTCATGTCGGCGTTATCGGCGAACAGACCGGCGAGCGCCGCCTGTTCGATGGCGAAGGCCGGGGCGCGTTGGCTGAGGCGATCGACGCCGGCGCTGAAGGCCTTGGCCTCGCGCACCAGGGATTGCAGGTCCAGGCCCAGGCGACGCTCGCCCGTGGACAGGTCCAACTCGGCCTCTGACGAACCTTCCTCGATCAGATAGGCGTCCATCTCGGCCTGATCCTTAAGGTAGCGCGACTGCTTGCCCTTGGAGACCTTATAGAGGGGCGGCTGGGCGATATAGACGTGGCCGCGCGTGATCAGCTCGGGCATCTGACGATAGAAGAAGGTCAGCAGCAGGGTGCGGATGTGGGCGCCGTCGACGTCGGCGTCCGCCATCAGGATGATCTTGTGATAGCGCAGCTTGTCGGCGTTGAAGTCGTCGCGGCCGATGCCGGTCCCTAGCGCCAGGATCAGCGTGCCGATCAGGTCTGACGACAGCATCCTGTCAAAGCGCGCCCGTTCGACGTTCAGGATCTTGCCGCGCAGGGGCAGGACGGCCTGATTCTCGCGGTTGCGCGCCTGTTTGGCCGAGCCGCCGGCGGAATCGCCCTCGACGATGAACAGTTCGGACTTGGCGGGATCGCGCTCCTGGCAGTCGGCCAGCTTGCCCGGCAGGCTCGAGATTTCCAGCGCGGACTTGCGCCGCGTCAGGTCGCGGGCCTTGCGGGCGGCTTCACGGGCGGAAGCGGCCTCGATGATCTTGGCCACGATCTGCTTGGCCTCGACCGGATGCTCCTCGAACCAGGTCGACAGGCCTTCCGAGCACAGGCTTTCGACGGCCGGACGCACTTCGGAGGAGACCAGCTTGTCCTTGGTTTGCGAGCTGAACTTGGGATCCGGCACCTTGACCGACAGGACGCAGGTCAGACCCTCGCGCGCATCCTCGCCGGTGACGGAGACCTTCTCCTTCTTGCCGGCGCCCGAGCTCTCAATATAGCCGCCCATGACGCGCGTCAGGCTGGCGCGGAAGGCCGACAGGTGGGTGCCTCCATCCCGCTGGGGGATGTTGTTGGTGAAGCACAGCATGGTCTCGTGGTAGCTGTCGTTCCACCACAGAGCGAGATCCAGTTCGATCCCTTCCTTCTTGCCGCGAATGACGATGACGTCCTTCAGGATCGGCGTCTTGGACTTGTCGAGGTGGCGCACGAAGGCTTCGACGCCGCCCTCGTAGTGCAGGATCATCTCGATCGGCTCGGCGTGGCGCTGGTCGGCCAGCTTGATCACCACGCCCGAGTTCAGGAAGGCCAGTTCGCGCAGGCGGTGCTCCAGCGTCTTCAGGTCGAAGTCGATGTGGCTGAAGGTCGTGACGGACGGGAAGAAGGTGACCTCGGTCCCGCTCAGCGGCTTGCCGGTGTCCTCGCGGATCGGCGCGACGCCCGTGACTTCCAGCGACTTGACCGTGTCGCCGCGCTCGAAGCGCATCTCATGCTGCTTGCCGTCGCGATAGATCTTGAGCTGCAGCCAGTCGGACAGGGCGTTGACCACGGACACGCCCACGCCGTGCAGACCGCCCGACACCTTGTAGGAGTTCTGGTCGAACTTACCGCCTGCGTGCAGCTGGGTCATGATGACCTCGGCGGCGGAGACGCCTTCCTCGGCGTGAATGTCGGTGGGGATGCCGCGGCCGTTGTCGGTCACGGTGACCGAGCCGTCGCTGTTCAGGATGACTTGGACCAGGTCGGCATGGCCGGCCAGGGCCTCGTCGATGGCGTTGTCGACCACCTCATAGACCATGTGGTGCAGGCCCGAGCCGTCGTCGGTGTCGCCGATATACATGCCGGGGCGTTTGCGCACGGCGTCCAGGCCTTTGAGAACCTTGATGGAATCGGCGCCGTATTCGGGCAGGTCGGCAATCGGATCGGTCATGAAGTCATTGGCTCTGAAGTCCCGACCGGGACGGGGATGGAGCGCCGGACCCGGCGCTCGAATCGACGGCGGGATCGCACCGCGCCGAAGCCCGCAACATATAGGAAATTCCGGCGAAAAAGCGAGGAATTCCGCGATTGGAACCTAGTCGGTTTCCAGCGCGCCGCCGGCCACGCGGACGAACTGGGCGCGGCCTTCCAGACCGGCGAAGAGGTCGCGTTCGGTGCCGGTCATGAAGGCCTGAAGATCTAGCGCCGTGATCTCGTCGAACAGAGCCGTGCGGCGCGCCTCGTCGAGGTGGGCGGGGGCTTCGTCCAGCAGCAGGATCGGGCGCGCAGCATGATCTGAAAGCCGCGCGATCTGAGCCAAAATTAGGTTTAGGACCAAGGCCTTCTGCTCACCCGAAGAGCCCTCGGCGGCGGGGCGCTGTTTCTCGCGGTGAAGCGCGGTCAGGTCGGTGCGGTGCGGCCCAAACAGCGAGCGGCCGGCGGCGCCGTCGCGGGCGCGGGCTTTGGCCAAGCCCTCGCGGATGGCGGCGGCGATCTCGTCCTCCTCGGCGCTCGCTTCGGCCATCTGTTCGGCGGCGCCGTCCAGACCCAGGTCGGCCTGGGGGAAGGGCCGATCGCTGCGGGCGTCGATGGCGGCCTGAAGCGCATGCAGGGCGGCGACGCGGGCGAGGGCGGCGCGGGCTCCGGCCTCGCCCAGCCGAACCTCCAGGGCGTCCAGCCAGACGGGGTCGGCTTCACGCCCGTCCTGAGCGTCGTTCAGCAGGCGCAGCCGCTCGCGAAGAGCCTTTTCGTAGGCGGAGACGCTGGCGGCGTGATCGGGATCGGCGGCGAACACCAGCCGGTCGAAGAACTTCAGCCGCTCGGCGCGCGCGTCCGAGAACAGCCGGTCCTGTTCCGGCGTCGCCCAGACGGGACGCAGATAGTCGAGCAGCCGCCCCGGCTGGGCTGTCTCGCCGTCGATCCGCACGATGCGCCGCGCGGCGCCCGCCGCTTGAACGCCAGTGCCCAGCCGCGTCTCGTCGTCCAGTTCGACCATGACGGCCCAGGCGCGTCCGGTCGCCTCGCCCGGCTCGCGCCGGCCCATCTCGGCGGCAGTCGCGCCGCGCAGCCCCTTGCCGGGGGTCAGCAGGCTGATCGCCTCTAGCAGATTGGTCTTTCCCGCCCCGTTCAGGCCATGAAGCACCACAGGCCCGGAGGTCATCTCCAGCCGCGCCCCTGCATAGGAGCGGAAGTCGGTGAGGGTGAGGGAGCGGATCACGCTCGCTCTCTAACGCGCGTGAGGCAGGATTACACCCGCAGCGGCATCAG
This sequence comes from Brevundimonas vesicularis, assembly GCF_044807075.1. Taxonomy (GTDB): domain Bacteria; phylum Pseudomonadota; class Alphaproteobacteria; order Caulobacterales; family Caulobacteraceae; genus Brevundimonas; species Brevundimonas vesicularis_G. The sequence goes on along the minus strand of NZ_CP085234.1, from coordinate 2,721 downwards.
CACATACTGCACGCCCGGATCGCCCGGATCGAGCACAAGGGTCGGGGAGGCCGGGTCGGCGAAGCGGAAGGCGGCGTTTTCGCCGGTGATCTGGCCGGCGACGTCCAGCAGATAGCGGGCGTTGAAGCCGATCTCGAACGGTTCGTCGGAATAGCCGATCTCGACCTCTTCCTCGGCCTGGCCGGCTTCCATGTTGCGCACGGTCAGCTTCACGCGGTCGTTGTCGAACGCCAGTTTCACCGAACGGCTCTTCTCGGCCGAGATGGTGGCGACCCGGTCGACGGCCTTGGCGAACAGGGCGTTGTCGATGTCGGCCTGTTTGTCGTTGCCGCGCGGAATCACACGCAGATAGTCGGGGAAGGCGCCGTCGATGACCTTGGACGTCAGGGACGCCTCGCCCATCTGGAAGCGGATTTTCTGGGCCGAGACGGTGACCTCGACCGCGCCGCCGGCGTCGTCCAGCAGGCGGCGGACCTGGTCCACCGTCTTGCGCGGCACGATGACGCCGGGGCCGCCGGCCGCGCCCTCGGGCGCCGGGGTCTCGGCCAGGGCCAGGCGGTGGCCGTCGGTGGCGACGGCGCGCAGCAGGGGGATGCCCTGTTCGGCGACCGTGTGAAGATAGAGGCCGTTCAGATAGTAGCGCGTTTCCTCGGTCGAGACCGCGAACCGGGTCTTGTCGATCAGGCGGGCCAGATCCTCCTTGGGCAGGACATAGGAGGCGCCGGCGCTGTCAGTGGACATGACGGGGAAGTCGCCCGCCGGCAGGACCGGCAGGTTGAAGCGCGACCGGCCGGCCGAGACGACCAGGCGCGGATCCTCGCCGGAATAGAGCAGCGAAACCTCGGCGCCTTCCGGCAGCTTGCGCACGATCTCGTACAGGGTGTGGGCGGGGGCCGTGATCTGACCCTCGACCTGAACCTGGGCCTCGGCCTCGTCCACCATCTCCATGTCCAGATCGGTGGCGGCGAAGGCCAGCCGGTCGCGGCCTGCGCTCAGCAGGACGTTGGACAGGATCGGAATGGTGTTTCGACGTTCGACGACGCTCTGCACGTGGCCCAGGGCCTTCAGGAGCGCGGATCGTTCGATGGTCAGCTGCATGTCGTCTCGCCCGGCGCGGCCGACTCGCAAGGCGGCTGCGGTTAAGTGACCTGGGACACTAGCGGATTGGGCGCGGGCTGCAAGGAAGTGGCGAGTGGTTAGTGGCGAGTGGCGAGTGGATATTGGGGGCAACTCGGTAGGAGGATACGGTTTCTCATCCCTCGTCACTCGCCACGCGTCACTCGCCGCTCGAAATCAGCCCCGCAGCTTGCGCGTCAGCGCCTCGACGTCGCGGGCGATCTGATCGTCCTGCGGCATCAGCTCCTCGATCTTGCGCACGCCGTGCAGGACCGTGGTGTGGTCGCGCCCGCCGAAACGGCGACCGATGTCGGGGTAGGAGCGGGTCGTGTGCTGCTTGCACAGATACATGGCGATCTGGCGCGGGCGGGCGACCGAACGGGTGCGGCGCTCGCTGAGCAGGTCGGCCTGTTTCATGTTGAAGTGGTCGGCGACCGTCTTCTGAATCTCGTCCACGGTGATGCGGCGCTCGGGCCCGCCACGCATGGCCATGCCCAGCAGGGTCGAGGCTTCGTCGACCGACACCGACGACAGGCGCGCCCCCGCGGCGGCGGCCAAAGTGTTCACGGCGCCCTCAAGCTCGCGCATAGAGCCGGGGGTGCGGTCCACCAGTTGGGCCAGGACTTCCGGGTTGGCCTCGCCCTGGACGACGCCCAGGGCCGACAGGGCCTTCAGACGGTTCTGGGCCACGGCGATCTTTAGTTCGCGGTCGCCCGCCTCGACCGGGCAGGTCAGGCCGGCGGCGAGGTGGCTGCGCAGGCGCGGCTCGACCTCGGTCAGGGCCATGGGCGCACGGTCGGCCGAGAAGACGATGCGTTTGCCGTCCTCGATCAGGGCGGTCAGGGTCGAGAGCAACTCTTCCTGAGTGCTGGTCTTGCCGCCCACGAACTGGACGTCGTCCAGCAGCAGCATGTCGGCCGAGCGCAGGCTTTCCTTGAAGGCGGCGGTCGAGCGGTCCTGCATCGCCTTGACGAAGGTCGACAGGAAACGTTCGGCGGTCAGATAGACGACCTTGGCTTCGGGCCGCAGACGCTGGGCCTCCCAGGCGATGGCGTTCAGCAGGTGGGTCTTGCCGTAGCCATAGGGGCCGCAGAAGAAGACGGGGTTGAAGTGACCGTCGGCCCAGCTGGCCACCTGTTTGGCGATGGCCAGGGCGAAGGCGTTGCCCTGACCCTCAACGAAGCTGTCGAACGTCAGGCGATCCTGCAGACCGGCGGCGCGCACGGCGCGGGCGCCGTCAGCGCTGATTGGGGCGGCGGGCGCCATCTGCGGCGAGGCGGCGAAGGCGGCCAGGCGCGGGGCGGCGTCCACCACAGTGCCCGGCATCACGGCCGAGGCCGGCGGGGCCGAACCCACTTCGGCGCGGCAGCGCACCTCGAGACGGCGTGACAGGCCGTCCAGGCCCAGCCACAGCTCGTTCATGCGACGCAGGGCGTTCTTGCGCACCCAGTCGCGGGCATAGGCGGTCGGGGTGACCAGGATCAGATGACCGGCGTTGTCCAGGCGGACGGCCGACGGGGCGATGTAGGACGAGAAGGGACCATCGCCGATTTCAGCGCGCAGGCGTACGGACGCCTCGCTCCAGATACGGTCCGGATCCGTCAG